>NZ_PRKW01000036.1 GCF_002927275.1 Arthrobacter pityocampae
TGCGGCTTCGCCGCACCAACCACCGCGATTACTCGGGCTAAAGCGGTTTCGGTACCGGCGCGCATGTCCATCGGCTCGGTGGCCAGCCAGATCGCATCGATGCGGATCATTGAGAGACAGCCCGGATAAATTGCGCGCAGCCCTCAGGATCTGAGGTTGGCCATTTCACCGTGATCACTTGCCCGGCCATGGGCAACTCGATGATTACTGACGCTTCGGCTGGCCGTTTAGGTGCGGCCTTAAGCGGGACGAAGGCTGGTAGTGAAGTCGCTGCGGGCTGATTTCGATAGAGCGGCATCCATTTGCGGATGACATTGGTATCCGTCCGGCCAACACATCTTCCTGACGCAACCGCCGAAGGCCATGGTGTCCACCTAATTTAAGTGGACACCATTTCTGGCCCATCAAGCGGATTTCCCATGCACCCTCAGCGCCGAACCTACAGCAAATCTTTCAAAGCCCAGGTCATCCAGGAATGTTCCGAGCCCGGCGCCTCCATCGCAAACATCGCCTTGGGCCACAGCCTCAATGCTAACCTCGTCCATAAATGGATTCGGCTGCACAATCAAAAAGCCGTGGCGCTTAAGCCTGCGTTCATCCCGCTGCATCCTCAGATGCTCGGCGCTGGATCGCAGGCTCAGCCCTCCAGTATTTGCCTTGAAATCCAGCACCCGCGCACGCCCGTCAACATGACTTGGCCAGTGGACAGCGCAGCCGCCTGCGCAAGTTTTCTTCGAGAGCTGTTGCGATGATCCGCATCGATACCATCTGGCTCGCCACCGAGCCGATGGATATGCGCGCTGGCACCGACACCGCCATGGCCCGCGTGATTTCAGTGTTCGGTGCGGCGCAGCCGCACTGTGCTTATCTTTTCGCCAACCGCCGCGCCACCCGCATGAAAGTCCTGGTGCACGACGGGTTGGGCATCTGGTTGGCGGCACGTCGGCTCCATCAAGGCAAATTCGCTTGGCCTGGCATGCGCCACGGCTCACAAATGGAGCTGAGTACCGAACAGCTACACGCCTTGATACTGGGCTTGCCATGGCACAGAGTTGGCCCCGGTAACGTCATCTGCATTCTCTACGC
>NZ_PRKW01000037.1 GCF_002927275.1 Arthrobacter pityocampae
ACCTGGGCGATCGGGGCCTGTCGCTGCGCCAGGGCACCATCGTCGTTGCCACGCTGATCCATGCGCCGAGTTCGACCAAGAACAAGGACGGTAAGCGTGACCCGCAAATGCACCAGACCAAGAAGGGCAATCAGTATTACTTCGGCATGAAGGCTCACATCGGCGCGGATGCCTAGTCAGGTCTGGTGCACAGCGTGGTGGGGACGGCAGCCAACGTTGCTGACGTTACCCAGGTCGACAAACTGCTGCATGGAAGGAAAACATGGTCGGCGCCGACGCGGGTTACACCGGCGTAGAGAAACGCCCGGAACATGAAGGCCGGGAGGTGATCTGGCAGATTGCGGCCCGCCGCAGTACGTACAAGAAGCTGAGTAAGCGCAGTGCGCTGTACAAAGCCAAGCGCAAGATCGAGAAATCCAAGGCCCAGGTGCGCGCCAAAGTCGAGCACCCGATCCGGGTGATCAAGCGCCAATTCGGCTACGTGAAGACACGCTTGCGTGGCCTGGCGAAGAACACCGCGCAGTTGGTGACACTGTTCGCGCTGTCGAACCTGTGGATGGCGCGCCGACATTTGCTGACGAATGCAGGAGAGGTGCGTCTGTAATGCGGGAAATGGCCGGCGCGAGGTGCTCGCGCCGGCTATAAATCCGGAAAGAGGGGATGATTTGATCGTTTTTTAGCCGAATCACCGTTTTGAAATCGGCAAGGGCTGGAGTCAGCCAGAAATACCTGACTACTTCAGACCATCCCTAGGAGGGTGTAGACAAAATAAAGTAAGCTGCTTGTCCCTTGCCTACGCAGCCTTGAGCCATGCCTAAAACTGGACGCCCGCCCGTAATCGCTGCGGAGCATTACCCTCTGCTGACCAGGCTCGCTCATGCGCAACCCTATTCCAGCCAATCCGAACTGGCGCAGGCATTCCATGCTGAAACGGGTATTACCGCTCATCCCGATACCTTTGCCAAAGCGCTGAGGCTGGCCGGGATCGTTCGTGTAAAGGAACGAGCCAAAGGTAGTTTCCAGCCATCTGAGGCTCGTAAGACCTCCGGTTCCACCGACGACCACCGACGTCCGTTGC
>NZ_PRKW01000038.1 GCF_002927275.1 Arthrobacter pityocampae
CGTAGCCGCCCAAGGCGAAGAACAGGCCGTGACCCAGCGACAGCAGGCCGGCATAGCCCCAGACCAGGTCCAGGGCCAGGGCGACGATGGCGTAGCAGAGGATCTTGCCGACCAGGGTCAGGGTGTAGGCCGATACCTGTAGCACGTGATCCGCCGGCAGCAGGGACAGCAGCGGCAGGGCCAGCAACAACAGGACGACGATGGCGCCGATGGCGCCGATGGCCAGGGTCAGGCATGGCCCGGCCTTTTGCGTAGAGGTGACAAGCAGTGGCTGGTTCATCAGTCGATTACCCGTCCCTTGAGGGCGAACAGGCCTTGCGGGCGCTTCTGGATGAACAGAATGATCAACGCAAGGATGAGGATCTTGCCGAGCACGGCACCGATCTGCGGCTCCAGCAATTTGTTGGCGATGCCAAGGCCGAATGCGGCCCAGAGGCTCCCGGCCAGTTGCCCGACGCCACCCAGCACCACCACCAGGAACGAGTCGATGATGTAGCTCTGGCCCAGGTCCGGGCCGACGTTGCCGACCTGGCTCAGTGCCACGCCGCCGAGCCCGGCGATGCCAGAGCCCAAGCCGAAGGCGAGCATGTCGACGCGCCCGGTGGACACGCCGCAGCAGGCGGCCATGTTGCGGTTCTGGGTGACCGCGCGCACGTTCAGGCCCAGCCGCGTACGGTTGAGCAGCAGCCAGGTGAGCAGCACCACGGCGAGGGCGAAGCCGATGATGACCAGGCGGTTGTAGGGCAGTACCAGGTTAGGCAGCAGCTGGATACCGCCCGACAGCCACGCCGGGTTGCTGACCTCGACGTTTTGCGCGCCGAACAGCAGGCGGATGGCCTGAATCAGGATCAGGCTGATGCCCCAGGTGGCCAGCAAGGTTTCCAATGGGCGGCCGTAAAGGTGGCGAATGACCGTGCGCTCCAGCGCCATGCCCACGCCGGCACTGACCGCGAAGGCTACCGGCAGGGCAATCAGCGGGTAGAACTCGATAGCGCCCGGGGCGTAGCGCTGCACCAGCACCTGGACCATGTAGGTGCTGTAGGCGCCGAGCATCAGCATCTCGCCGTG
>NZ_PRKW01000039.1 GCF_002927275.1 Arthrobacter pityocampae
TTGCAGAGTCCGCTTAACATCTGGCAGTGGTGCTGTTGCCCAATAAAAAGACCAAAGGGTGGGCGGTTGCAGGAGCTGAGTGCAACACAGTTACTGGATTGAGGCGGGAGCCTCGTGATGCTTGGCCATCAGCTCGGTCATGACCTCGATGGGGCACTTGAAACCGAAGCGCTTACGCGGTCGGATGTTCAACTCGTAGGCAATCGCATCCAACTGCTCTTGGCTGCACACCGACAGATCCGTGCCCTTGGGCAGGTACTGGCGGATCAGTCCGTTGATGTTCTCATTGCTGCCGCGCTGCCAGGGGCTGTGCGGGTCGCAGAAGTAAATTGCCACCCCGGTCTTCTGGGTGATTTCCGCGTGACGCGCCATCTCCCGCCCTTGGTCGTAGGTCATGCTCTTGCGGGCCGCCAGCGGCATATGGTTCAGCGCCGAACTGAAGCCTTCCACGGCCGAGGTCGCCGTCGCGTCTTGCATCTTCACCAGGTAGCCGCTGGTGCGTTCGACTAGCGTACCCACGGCCGATGCGTTGGCTTTGCCCTTGATCAAGTCGCCCTCCCAATGTCCCGGCATCACGCGATCCTCGATCTCCGGCGGACGCACATGGATGCTGACCATGTCCGGGATCTGGCCACGGCGATCTACGCCGCCAGAACGCGGACGGCGGGAGGTTTTGCCTTGCCGCAGGCAGATGATCAGCTCCTTGCGCAGTTCGCCGACCGGCAGGGCATAGATCGCGTTGTAGATCGTCTCGCGGCAGACGTAGGCGTCTTCGAAGCTTGGGGATTTCATGGTTCGCAGCTTGCCGGCAATCTGCTCGGGAGAAAAGCGCTGTCGCAGCAGGTGGGCGACCAGCTCGAACAATTCGTTGCCGGGCACCAGCTTTTGCCGGGGCCGGCAGGGCAATCGACGATCGCGCATGGCTTGTTGGGCATGCTGGGTGGTGTACTCACCCCGGGCATCACGATTGCGACGGATCTCGCGACTGATCGTTGAGGGGCTGCGGTTGAGCATTCGGGCAATGGCGCGCTGGCTCATGCCACGCAGCAGACTG
>NZ_PRKW01000040.1 GCF_002927275.1 Arthrobacter pityocampae
GAAGCTGGTGATGTCAGCTGTGACGCCACGGATCGAAGGGCAAGTTACTCGCAGTACATAATTATTTTTAGTCTTGGTCATTTGGGATCACCTTAAACAGCAACAGCTTCTTTTTTGGTTACGATTTTGTGCTGACGCTTGAACGCGGTCACAGTGTTGGCCAGCAGGCACGCAATGGTCATCGGGCCAACACCGCCTGGTACTGGTGTAATCGCCGATGCATGCCCTGCTTCGTCATATGCAACATCGCCGACGATGCGCGACCGGCCATCACGTTCAATGCGGTTGATACCTACGTCGATAACGACAGCGCCTGGCTTGATCCAATCGCCTTTCACCATCTCAGGCCGCCCTACCGCTACCACCAAAATGTCGGCAGTTCGGCACAACGCAGGGACATCTCGCGTTTTGGAGTGCGCGACGGTCACGGTGCAGTTCTCGGCCATCAGCAGCTGGGCCATTGGCTTACCAACAATGTTTGATTTGCCGACAACTACAGCATTCATTCCGGCCAAGCTGCCCAAACGGTCTTTCAGCATCATCAAGCAGCCCAGCGGGGTGCAGGGAACCAAGGCGTCTTGGCCTGTGGCCAAACGGCCAGCGTTCAGGATGTGAAAACCATCCACATCTTTGTCTGCATCAATGGCATTGATAACCGCGTTGGTATCAAGGTGTGCAGGAAGAGGTAGTTGCACGAGAATGCCATTAACTTCCGGAGCGGCATTCAGCTCGTCCAAGAGACCCATTAGCTCAGCTTGGGTTGTATCAGCGGGCAGCCTATGAACGAACGACTGCATACCGATGGCCAATGTCTGGCGGTGTTTGGCACTTACATAAACGCCACTTGCTGGATCCTCGCCAACAAGTACAACAGCCAGGCCAGGAATGAGTCCTGTTTGCTCTTTAATCTCGGTTACTTCTTCCGTAAGTTTGTCCACGAGATTGGCTGCAAAGCCTTTCCCGTCGATACGGTCGGCCAAGAATTGATTGTTCATGAAACTAACACCTCAACGTCATTGACTGGCGTGATTGGTTTTCATTG
>NZ_PRKW01000041.1 GCF_002927275.1 Arthrobacter pityocampae
AATGTCTTCATGCATTTGATCGCATCATACAGCGGTATCCCCTCCCCTTCGTGGCTCGGGTCCTCAATGCTTAATTTCAGAGCATCCATCAGCAAGAATTTCGACCGCTGAGAACAGGGAGGCCCATTAGGCAATCTGAGAGGGCGTGGTGTTGTCTTTAGAAATGGCTCGATTCTGGCGTTCACTTCTTTTGACATTTGAGAAAGCTTGCCCTCAATGCAGCCGTTCGGTTCGAATCCATCCACATAGGCTCTAAAGTTTTCAAGGCTGGAGAAGTTCGGTGGGAGACTTTGGTCGGCAAGCCTGCGCATGGTTCCTGTGATTTCAAATCTTTCTTCAATTGTCTCTTCGCCTCTTTCGGACTGACGAAAGGAATCCCATAGACCCCTGCTGGCCATTTCCTGCCTTATGGTGAACAACCTGGTTTTGATTCTTGCCCTGCTCTCTTCGTCAAGAGTGTAATCTGCCTTGGTGGCCATCTCTTCTCCAGTGAATGAGAAAATGTGGATGTGTGTCTTCTCGGATTTTATTTTATTGGCCTTTTCTAGGTAATATATGTGGACTTCCCTCCTCGTCACTCCAATTTCAATGAATCGATTTTCCTTGTAGTCATACAGATCTGGGAGAAATTTGGGTTTCTCAACTCCCGTGGTGTTGCAGATACTATTCACCACTGTCCAGGCCATTGTTCGGTCTCTCCCTTCGATTATTTCAAATCGATGTTTCAACAACGCATTTGGATCGCCAGATTCTATAATAGTTGATTCGCCTCGTTCGTCGATGAAGTGGAAATCAGAGTACATGAAGCAGACTTCTAAGTGTGTGCATATTGATGCGAATTTGTTTGTTTCGATTTTCGGATCTTCCCCATATTCTTTCATTGCCTTTTCCGCAAGCTCGACGATCATTGGATTGAAGCATTGTCGCACAAAGTCTTCCATTTTGGATCAGTACCTGCTTTTGCTGATCACGCGTAGATCGGA
>NZ_PRKW01000042.1 GCF_002927275.1 Arthrobacter pityocampae
AAGGGCAAGCTGGTCTGCGATGATTTCGGCGGTTACAAGGCCAGCTTCGAACTCGGCGTGACGGAAATCGGCTGTATGGCTCATGCACGGCGTAAGTTCTTCGAACTGCATGCGACCCACAAGAGCACGCTGGCTGAGCAGGCCTTGCGTTACATGCAGGCGCTGTACGAGATCGAGGGGGAAATCAAGGATCTGGAACCGGACATGCGCCGCCGGATACGGCAAGAAAAGGCGGTACCGGTGATGGATACGTTGCATGCTTGGATGGTCGCCCAACGCGATATCGTGCACAACGGTTCGGCCATTGGCAAAGCCCTGGATTACAGCCTGAAACGCTGGGCGGCGCTGTCGCGCTACCTTGATGACGGGGCAGTACCCATTGATAATAATTGGTGTGAGAACCAGATACGGCCCTGGGCGCTGGGGCGCAAGAACTGGCTCTTTGCTGGGTCGCTACGGAGTGGCAAACGCGCCGCTGCGATCATGAGTTTGATCCAGTCGGCGCGCATGAACGGGCATGATCCGTATGCCTATCTCAAAGATGTGCTGACGCGGTTGCCGACACAGCGGGCGAGTGAGATCGGGCAACTGCTGCCGCATCAGTGGGTATCGGCCTGACTTACGCAAGGTGCGTTGGGCGGACGCTTACCCCTGATGAGGAGGATGAGGGTGTCGACATGGCCCTCCCGCTTGCCGCAATCGTCCACATTCTGTTTGCAAAAAATGGGGGGGAGGAGATTTCTGAAACCCTTGAAAAGCTCTATGAGTATTTTCAAGACTATCGGCTCGAACTGGCCCTGGAGGAGATCTCTCGGAAAACCGACGTGATCTCAGAACCAGCAACCCTTGAAAGCATTTTCACTAACCGAGAGGTATTGGTCGAGAGAAGCAAGCTCCTACAATAGCTCCTACCCTCGATAAGGTCGCGATCCTATTAGTGGGCTCTTCGACTGACGCTGCCCAAGGCCTTGAGCTGATATTCGTTCACAGCCTGGAACTGTGATTCTGCGATCTGGCGCAAGCGCTCGGCTTCTC
>NZ_PRKW01000043.1 GCF_002927275.1 Arthrobacter pityocampae
ACGCCATGGCGTGCGGTCACCCGCACGTTCTGGCCAGCTTGCAGCGGCGTTGCGCACTGCACTTGCCATTGCTCGCCTTGGGCCAGCACGACGCCACGCAGCGGGTTGCCTGCCATCACCTGGGTGACGGGAACCAGGCTGCCGACAAGGCCGGCGTCACCGCTGACCAGTGCCCGTTGACGTGCCTTGAGGGCCATGCCCAGCACGCCGCCGATCAGCGTCCCGACAACACCAATCAGGCTGCCCTGGACCATGAACGTGCCCATGATCTGCGCGGGCGTGGCGCCCAAGGTCCGCAGAATGGCAATGTCCGGCCCCTTGTCGTTCACCACCATTACCAAGGTGGCAATGATATTGAAGGCCGCCACGGCGATGATCATCATCAACAGCAGGCCGATCATGGTCTTTTCCATCTTCATGGCGCTGAACAGGCTGCCCTGGGTGTGCGACCAGTCATCGGCGCGGTAGGCGTCACCCAGCCCGGCTGCAATCGCCTTGGACACCTGCGGCGCGGCATACAGGTCATGCAGCTTCAGGCGCACGCCCTGCACCTGGCCCGGTGCCCAACGTTGCATCTCGCCGGCATCGGCGACGTGGATGTAGGCTTGCGAACCATCCAGCTCGGCACCGACCTTGAAGATACCGACCACGGTCAGGCGCTGCATGCGCGGGGTAATGCCACCCGGCTCCTTGCTGATTTCCGGCACGATCAGAGTCAGGTTGTCGCCGGTGTTCAGGCGGAAGCGCCGTGCGGTCAATTCACCAATGACCACACCGAACTCACCCGGCTGCAGGTCCTGCAGGCGGCCCTGGACAATGTGCTGGCCAACGATCGAGACCTTGCCCTCTTCGGCCGGGTCGATACCGCCCACCTGGATCGGCTGCATCGCACCCTTGTACGACAGCATGCCCTCCATTTCGGTAATCGGCGCAGCCGCCATCACCGCCGGGTTCTGCAAGGCTGCGTCGGCCACCTTGTGCCAGTCGTCCAGCGGCTGCACGCCGAGGATGGCGGCATGCGGTACCAGGCCGAG
>NZ_PRKW01000004.1 GCF_002927275.1 Arthrobacter pityocampae
CCGAAGTTCGTCTCCGCACTCCCGTACGGCGGACCGTAATTGTTCGCCAGATCGAAATGCGTCACACCCAGATCGAAGGCCCGCCGCAGGATCTCCCGCTGCACCCCGAACGCCCGATCATCACCGAAGTTGTGCCACAACCCCAAAGACACCGCCGGCAACCGCAACCCGCTCACCCCCACCCGCCGATACGGCATCGCGTCATAACGATCATCAGCAGGCAGAAAAGTCATGACATCATCCTAGGCGGGTAGCCCACTCGAACACCGAGGGGCACCACCGGTGGACAACAGGGAGGATGACGGCCGCCTCCTGCGGGGCCCGCTAAGCGGTGGCGCTGTCCGCCGCCACGGCACCGATACGCACCTCCGGGAGTTCCTCGAAGGCCGGTTTCGCGAACCAGTAGCCCTGGAACAGTCGGATGCCGATCCCCTTCAGGAACAAGAACTCCGCCTCGGTCTCGATGCCTTCCGCGAGTACCGTGATGCCGAGTTCCCGGGCGATCCCGACGACGCCCGACACGACGGCCTGGCGGGCCGGACTCGCATCGACTCCCCGGACGAGCAACATGTCGATCTTGATCAGATCCGGCTGGAACTGGACCAGGAGCCCCAGCCCCGCGTGGCCGGCGCCGAAGTCGTCGATGGCCGTGGTGAACCCGTGCCTGCGGTATTCGGTGATGATGTTCATGAGGTGGCCGGTGTCCGTGACCTCCTCGTTCTCCGTGAACTCGAACATGATCGACGACAGCGGGAAATCGCAGCGCGCCGCTGCCAGCAGCGTCGCACGCAGGCAGGCCGCCGGTTCGTAGACGGCGTTCGGCATGAAGTTGATGGACAGCTTCAACTCTTCGTCGGCAGGGAACAGTCGCGCGGCCAACTCGATCGCCTTGATGCGGCAGTCCTGGTCGAAGCGGTACTTCTGCTCCGGCAAGACCCTCGACAGGACCTCGAAAGCTCCCTGGCCCGATAGTCCCCGCACCAACGCCTCGTAGCCCCACACGCGGTCCTCGACGGCGTCGTAGATCGGCTGGAAAGCCATGCTGAACTCGACATCGAGTCCTGATGATGTCGCGCAGCCGTTACACGCCATACGGAGTGCCCCCTCATTCGTCTCGTCAACTGTAGGACACGCATCCTCCGGCGCGGATCCGCAACGCGTCGTGTCCGTCTGCTGGCCCCCGGCGCCAGGCCCTGATAGTGCCCTCAGGGACTTCCGTCGAGCGTCCCGTGCGTCGGGCCGAGGGCGCGGACCGACCTGTCCCGTCCCCCGGCCTTCGCCTCGTACAGCGCGCGGTCCGCCGCGGCGATCGCCGCGTCGAGGTCGTAGCCGGAGGCCTCGATCGAGGAGATGCCGTAACTCACCGTCGGCATCACGAAACCACCCGGTGCGGGATGCACCCGCAGCGCCAGGCTGATGTCGCGGGTGATGTCCTCGGCCCGGGAGACGGAGGCCCCGGGCAGCAGGAAGATGAACTCCTCGCCTCCGTAGCGTCCCACGAGGTCCGTGGCCCGGACGGTCTCCGAGCAGGACCGCGCGAACGCCCTCAGCACGCTGTCGCCGGCCGCGTGACCATGGGTGTCGTTGATCGTCTTGAAGAAGTCGAGGTCGGCGAGGACGAGCGCCCCGGGCCGTTCCGTCCGCGCCAGCCGGTCCACATGCAGATGTGCGAGATCCAGGAAGCCTGCCCGGTTGAGCAGCCCGGTCAGGGCGTCGCGGTCGGCACGCATCCGCAGGTCGGCGGCGATCTGCTCGGCGCTGAGCGCCGCCGCGCTGAAGGAGACGATGACGAGGAGGACCAGGGTGACCAGGACCGTGATGCTCGAATCGAAGAAGGTGCTGAACACGGAGCCGTCGGGGCCGCCTGCGACGAACGCGATGCAGCGGACGAGATACAGCACCGCGACCACCCCGGACGCGGTGGCGAGCGGTGCCTGCACCCTGCTGTAGCTGCTGGGCAGGCGCCACAGCTCCCAGGAGGCGAGACCGATGGCCAGGGACATCATGCCGAGGAACACCGCGCCGCCGGACCACGTGTTGGTCGCCGGGCTGTCGAGCGCCGAGGCCAGCAGCGTCAGCAGCGGCCCGGCTGCCAGTTGCAGCCGGCCGGGCCTCCCTGCCCGGAGGGTCCGCGCCCCCGCCCAGACGCTGACCGTCCCTAGGACCGACAGCGTGTTGGCGGCGGGATTGGCCCAGATCTGGTGCTGGGTGCCGTCGAACAGGTACAGGGAGGACCCGGCACAGAAGAACAGGATGGCCGCGCACCACCAGGCACTGTAGGCAGAGCGGGTCTGACGGAACGCAACGGTGTAGAACAGCACCAGCAGGGTGATTGCGACGGCTCCGAAGGCAACCCGCAGGGTGGTGATGTCCAGGGTCATGTTGTCCTGCCGCCTCGTTCTTCCCGGTCCGGTCTCCGGATGCCAGGGTTACCTCCGGGGTGGAGGAATCCTCAGACAGTATGCAGGAGTCCACCGACCCTTCGGCCGGTGGACTCCTGCTCCTGTCGAAACCCTTGCAGAGTCCTGCCCTACGCTCAGCCCAGGTCGAGGACCAGGGAGGCGTGCGCGGGCAGCTGCACCGTGTCGGCGAGCAGCCCGACACCCTCGACCGTGGACAGCAGGACCTCCGCGGTGCTGCCGCCCACCGGCACGGTCACCATCGCGTCGCTCAGGTTCAGGAGGACGGCGGTGGTACCCCGATGCAGGACGAGCCAGCGGCTGTCCTCGTCGTAGTCCACGGAGATGCTGCGGAAATCGGGGTCCCGCAGTTCGGGGCGCGACCGGCGCAGGCGGATGAGCTCGCGGTAGGTGGCCAGGAGTTCGGCGTGGTGTCCCTGCTCCGCTTCGGCCCAGTCCAGCTTCGCCGAGGCGAAGGTCGCCGGGTCCTGCGGGTTGGGGACGTCCTCCGGACGCCAGCCCATGCGCTCGAATTCCCTGAGGCGCCCCTCCGCGGTGGCCTTGCCGAGCTCCGGCTCGGGGTGGGAGGTGAAGAACGGCCATGGCGTCGACGCCCCGTACTCCTCGCCCATGAACAGCATCGGCGTGAACGGGCCGAGGATGTTCAGCACCGCAGCCTGCGCGAGCTGCGCCGGGTTCAGGGTGGCGCTGATGCGGTCACCGGCGGCCCGGTTGCCGATCTGGTCGTGGTTCTGGGTCGCGACGACGAGCTGCAGGGGGCTGACCCTGTCCGGGTCGATCTCGCGACCGTGGTGGCGTTCCCTGAAGGAGGAATAGGTGCCGTTGTGGAAGAACCCCTTCTCGAGGACCTTGGCGAGCGCGCCCACGGAGTCGAAGTCCAGGTAGTACCCCTCGGTCTCCCTCGTCAGGTTGACGTGCACCGCATGGTGGAAGTCGTCGCTCCACTGGCCCGCGAGGCCGTAGCCGCCGGCGTCACGGCCCTGGATGAGACGCGGGTTGTTGAGGTCCGACTCCGCGATGAGGAACAGGTCCTTGCCGAGCTCCGCCGCGCACTCGTCCGTGCGGGCGGCGAACTCCTCGAGGATGTGCACGGCGCGCTCGTCGTGCAGGGCGTGCACGGCGTCGAGGCGGAGTCCGTCCACGTGGTAGTCCCTGAACCACATCAGCAGGTTCTCGAGGACGTAGTTGCGGACCTCGTCCGACTGCGGGCCGTCGAGGTTCAGGGAGTCGCCCCAGGTGTTCGACAGGCCCTCGGTGAGGTAGGGGCCGAACATCCCGAGGTAGTTGCCGCTGGGGCCGAGGTGATTGTGGACGACGTCCTGGATGACGCCCAGGCCCGCCTGGTGGGCCGCGTCGACGAAGCGCTGGTAGGCGGCGGGGCCGCCGTAGGTCTCCTGCACCGCGTACCAGAGGACGCCGTCGTAGCCCCAGTTGTGCGTGCCGTTGAACGCGTTGACGGGCAGCAGTTCCACGTACTGCACACCGAGCTCCACCAGGTGGCCGAGCTTGCCGATGGCGGCGTCGAGGGTTCCCTCGGGGGTGAACGTGCCGAGGTGCATCTCGTAGATGACGCCGCCGTTCATGCCCGGGGACTGCCACGCGCTGTCCTGCCACTGGTGGGCGGCGGGGTCGAACGTCTGGGAGAGCTGGTGCACGCCGTCGGGCTGGCGCCGCGACCGGGGGTCGGGGACGGGGGTCTCGGAGCCGTCGACGAGGTAGCCGTAGGACACGTCCCCCGTGTCGGTGGGAGCGTCCGGGGCATGCCACCAGCCGCCTCCACCCTGGGTCATGGGGTAACGGGCGCCGTCGGCGACGAGGGTGAGGGAGGCGGCGCGGGGCGCCCAGACCTCGAAGAGCGAACTCATGCTGCGTCCTCCTGGATCAGTAGTGCTGCGGGGAAGGTGGAGAAGAGATCGGCGGCCCGGACGGTCCCGCCGCTCACCGACGCGCCGGTGAGGGCGCAGGTGTAGCGGCCCGCGGGCAGCTCGAGCGTGGTGTCGCCCCAGCCCTCGCCCTGCGCGAGCCCATAGGGCAGGCGCGTGATGAGGGTGATGGCCCCTCCGCGGTCGAACGCGAAGACGTGGTCGGCGGCCGCTCCGGAGGGCGTGATCGCGGTGTACCCGGTGAACAGTTCGGGGCGGTCGCGGCGCAGCCTGAGGGCGCGGGAGACGACGAGCAGCTTCGCGTGCGCGTCCTCACCCACCGGGGGCAGCGCGCCGAAGTCGATGTCCGTCAGCACCTGCCGGCGGGCGTCGTAGTCCACCTCGCGGCGGTTGTCGGGGTCCACGAGGGACGTGTCCCAGAACTCGGTGCCCTGGTAGACGTCCGGCACTCCCGGCATGGTGAGCTGGAGCAGCTTCAGGCCGATCGAGTTGGACCAGCCGGCCTGCCGGATCCGCGCGACGAGGCCGGAGATCAGCGAAGCCACGGCGTCGTCGTCGAACGCGGCGTCGACGGCGGCGTGCATGCCGCGCTCGAACCCCTCGTCCGGTGCGGTCCAGTGCGTGCTGGCATCGGCTTCACGCGAGGCCTTCTCGGCGTAGGCGTGGGCGCGTTCCCGGCTGAGCGGCCAGGCTCCGATGAGCGACTGCCACAGCAGCGGCGCGAACGTGCGGTCCTTGATGGGGGCCAGGTCCTCGAGCTGGTCGAGCAACCCCGTCCACTCGCCGGCGAGTTCCGACAGGACGGAGATCCGCGACCGCGTGTCCTCACTGCGCTTGGTGTCGTGCGTGCTCAGCGTCGTCATGGCCAGCGGGCTCCCGGCCTGCCGTTCGAGCAGGCGGCGGTGCAGCTCCAGCGGGTCGATCGAGAAGATGGAGGGGTCCGCGCCGACCTCGTTCAGTGACACGAGGCGGGAGTACCGGTAGAACGCGGTGTCCTCGACGCCCTTCGCCATGACCATGCCGGAGGTCTGCTGGAAGCGCTGGGCAAGTTCGGTGAGCTGGCCCTCGCCCTCGAGGAACGGGTTCAGGAGGGGGTGGAGCGCGGTGAGGGTGTCCGCGAGGTCGGGCCGGCGCACCTGGGCGTCCCGCACCGCGTCGGCGAGGTACTCGGCGCCGCCGGGGAGGTAGCTGCGGTAGACCGGGAAGCAGGTCAGGAGTTCGGCGATCGCGTCGGCTGCTGCGTCGGCGTCGAGCCCTGCGTCGGAGGGTACGAGCCGCGCGAGCCGCAGGACCTCGGAGCGGAGGATGCCGTCGGTGATGCCGCGCTTGGTCCCGTGGATCATCTCGTGGAACGGCGCCACGGGCACGGACTGCGTGAGCTCGTGCTCCCCCGCCGGGTCGGTGAACAGCCGGTCGATGTCCGCGAGGGCGTCGTACCCGGTGGTCCCCTCGGTCGCCCAGTCGGTCGGGAGCTTCTCGCCCGGCTCGAGGATCTTCTCGACGAGCACGTACGCGCCACCGGTCAGGGTGCGGAGGTCCTCGAGGTAGCCCTTGGGGTCCGCGAGTCCGTCGGGGTGGTCGATGCGCAGTCCGTCGACGAGCCCCTCGTCGAACCAGCGCTTCACCTCGCTGTGGCTCTCCTGGAACACCCACGGGACCTCGACGCGCAGGCCCGCGAGGGTGTTGACGCCGAAGAACCGCCGGTAGTTGAGTTCGGCATCGGCGCGGCGCCAGTTCACGAGTTCGTAGTGCTGGCGGGCGTGGACCTGCGCCCCCGTGTCGCCGGGATGGGCGGTGCCGTCCGCGATCGGGAACCGGTTGTCGTAGTAGCGCAGTTCGCCGTCGACGACGGCGAGCTGCTCGAGCTCGGTGTCGCCGTCGCCGAGGACGGGGACGCGCAGGCGCCCGTCGTTGGCGTCCCAGTCGACGTCGAACGCCTCCGCCATGCGCGAACCGCGGCCCTCCTTCAGGAGCTGCCACCACCACGCATTGTCGGCAGGGGTCTCGATGCCCATGTGGTTGGGGACGATGTCCACGAGCACGCCCAGGCCCGCGGCCCGGGCGGCCTCACTGAGGGCAGCGAGGCCGTCCGGACCGCCGCGGTCGGGGTCCACGGTGGTGGGGTCCGTGACGTCGTAGCCGTGCCCGGACCCCTTCTCCGCTGTGAGGATCGGCGACAGGTACACCCAGTCCACCCCCAGGTCGTGCAGATACGGCACCAGGGCCGCGGCCCGATGCAGGTCGAACTCGCTCCGGATCTGAAGCCGGTAGGTCGATTTCGGTGTCAACACGTGGGGGTCCTCCTGGGGACGGTGGGTGGGATGTACCTGTCGGGGCGGGTGGTGCTAGGGGGTGCCGGTCTTGGCGGTGACCTCGTTGGCGAGGATCGCCAGCGATGCCGCGACCGAGTGGTCCAGGTCCTCGACCTCCGCGTGGGCCCTCAGGACCACCATGGACTTCCCCTCGACCGAGATCGTCGCGCCGGCCGGGATGGCGGCGGTGTCGGCGTACTTGCCGGCCGTGTCGATCACTTCGTCCCAGGACGTGCCGTACTCGTCGGACGGGATCGTGAAGTCGACGGCCTCGTCGTGCGCGTTGAAGTACAGCAGGAAGTTCGCGTCCACGATCCGCTGTCCGCGGGCGTCACGTCCCTGGATGCCCTGGCCGTTGAGGAACACGCCGATCGATCGGCCGAAACCGCTGTTCCAGTCCTCGGGCGCCATGAGCTCGCCCGTGGTGTCCAGCCATACGATGTCGGGCAGCGCCTCGCCCTCGCCGCGGCGTACGGGCCGCCCGTCGAAGAACCGGCGACGGCGGAAGGTGGGGTGTTCCGAGCGCAGGCGGTTGACGGCCGCGGTGAACTCGAGCAGCGGCTGGTCCACCTTGTCCCAGTGCACCCAGCTGATCTCGGAGTCCTGGCAGTAGGTGTTGTTGTTGCCGTCCTGCGTGCGGCCGACCTCGTCGCCGTGGAGCAGCATCGGCACGCCCTGCGAGAGCAGGAGCGTCGCGATGTAGTTCCGCTGCTGGCGGGCACGGATGGCGAGGATCTCGGGGTCGTCCGTAGGGCCCTCGACTCCGCCGTTCCACGACCGGTTGTGCGATTCGCCGTCGTTGTTGTCCTCGCCGTTGGCCTCGTTGTGCTTCTCGTTGTAGGACACGAGGTCGCGCATCGTGAAGCCGTCGTGGGCGGTGACGAAGTTGATCGATGCAACGGGGCGCCGCATGCTGTGCTCGTACAGGTCAGCGGATCCCGTCAGGCGGGAGGCGAACTCGCCGATGCTCGAGGGCTCACCGCGCCAGAAGTCACGGACCGTGTCGCGGTACTTGCCGTTCCACTCCGTCCACTGCGGCGGGAAGTTGCCCACCTGGTAACCGCCGGGTCCCACGTCCCAGGGCTCGGCGATGAGCTTCACCTGCGAGACGATGGGGTCCTGCTGCACGAGTTCGAAGAAGGCGGACAGGCGGTCCACCTCGTAGAACTCGCGGGCCAGGGCGGAGGCGAGGTCGAAGCGGAAGCCGTCGACGTGCATCTCCGTGACCCAGTAGCGCAGGGAGTCCATGAGCAGCTGGAGGGAGTGCGGGTTCCCGACGTTCAGGGAGTTGCCGGTGCCCGTGGTGTCCATGTAGTACTGCTTGTCGTCCTCCACCAGGCGGTAGTAGGACGCGTTGTCGATGCCTCGCATGGAGATGGTGGGGCCCATGTGGTTGCCCTCGGCGGTGTGGTTGTACACCACGTCGAGGATGACCTCGATGCCGGCCAGGTGCAGCTCGCGCACCATGGCCTTGAACTCCTGGACCTGCTCGCCCTGGTCCCCCGAGGAGTTGTACTTGTTGTGCGGGGCGAAGAAACCGATCGTGTTGTAGCCCCAGTAGTTCGAGAGGCCCTTCTCCTGGAGCGTGCTGTCGTTGACGAACTGGTGCACGGGCATGAGTTCGATCGCGGTGACGCCGAGCTTCTGCAGGTGGGCGATCACGGACGGGTGCGCGATGCCGGCGTAGGTGCCGCGCTGCTCCTCCGGGATGTCCGGGTGCAGCTGCGTGAGGCCCTTGACGTGCGCCTCGTAGATGACGGACTGGTGGTAGGGCGTCCGCGGCATGCGGTCGCCGTCCCAGTTGAAGAAGGGGTTGACGACGACGCCGAGCATCATGTGCGCGGCGGAGTCCTCGTTGTTGACGGAGTGCTCGTCGCCGAAGTTGTAGCCGAACAGCGCCTGGTCCCAGTCGAGGTCGCCGGAGATGGCCTTCGCGTAGGGGTCGAGGAGGAGCTTGTTCGGGTTGCAGCGGTGTCCCTCGGCCGGGTTGTTCGGACCGTGGACCCGGTAGCCGTACTTCTGCCCGGGGGAGACCTGCGGGAGGTACCCGTGCCAGACGTAGCCGTCGACCTCCTTGAGTTCGATGCGCGTCTCGGTGCCGTCGTCGTCGAAGAGGCAGAGGACCACGAGGTCCGCGACCTCACTGTAGAGCGCGAAGTTCGTGCCGGTGCCATCGTAGGTGGCTCCCAGGGGGTAAGCGTCGCCTGGCCATAGTTCCATGAGTTCTCCTTGTATCTTCTGCCGTGGCCGCCTCCATGGGCGTCACGGTGTTGCTCGCACGCGTCGGGGTCCTGGTGGCCCGGGTGCCTGTTCCATGCATAGCGCATTGATCTGTTCGAGCGGTTAATTGCGTCGGTCGCCTCAGGGGCTTGCGGCCAGGCGACGCTCCTCCACGAGGTCCGCGACCACCGCGCGGATGGGGCCGGGCAGGTCGGAGACCACCACGGGCCCGGACCGGGCGGCGCGCCGCCCGGCCCGTCCGTGGATGAGGGCTCCCGCCGCGGCGATCGCCGCCCAGAGGTCTGCGGGGGCCACGCCCACGCGCCCGGCGGCGCCGTCGTCCTCGGCCAGCGTGGCAGCCAGGGCCCCGATGATGCCGGAGAGCGTGTCCCCGGATCCCGCAGTGGAGAGCCAGGGCGTGGCGTCGGCCTGGACGAACAGGGCGCCGGAGGGGGCGGCGACGACGCTCGTGTACCCCTTGAGCAGCACCGTCGCTCCGGTGATGTCGGCAGCCTGCCGCGCGAAGTGCGCGGGGTCGGCCTCGATCTCGGAGCGTTCGGTGTCGACCCCGCGGGCCGCCAGCAGCTCGCGCAGCTCTCCGGCGTGCGGGGTGAGGACGACCTGCGGGCCCACGCGGGCGGGCACGGCGGCCAGCGCGCCGGCGTCGACGACGACGGGCAGTCCCGACGCCATGGCGTCGACCGCCCGCAGGCGCTGGTCGTCGTCGTCCACGGCGCCGGGGCCCACGAGCCAGGCCTGCGACTGAGCCTCCGCGATCGGCCCCGTCGACGCCACCACCTCGGGGTTCCGCTGGTGCACGAGAGCCGCAACGGCCTCGGGGCCGAGGTAGCGCACCATCCCGACGCCGGTGGCCAGTGCGGCGCCCACGGCGAGGGCGGCGGCCCCCGGGTAGCGCGCGGAGCCTGCGGCGACGCCGAGGACGCCGCGGGAGTACTTCTGGTCGTGGGTGCCGGGAAGGCGGAGGAGGGCTGCGGCGTCGGAGCCCTCGAGGGTCCGTGCCGCCGGCGGGAAGCCGGAGAGGTCGAGGCCGATGTCCACGACGTTCAGTTCGCCGGCGGCCACCGCGCCGTCGCCGATCAGCAGGCCGGGCTTCGCGGCTCCGAAGGTGACGGTGGCGTCCGCGGCGAGGACGGGTCCGTCCACGCGTCCGGTGTCCACGCCGATGCCGCTGGGCAGGTCGCAGGCGACGACGAGCGTGGACCGGGCGGCGCGCGGACCGGCCGCCGCGTCGAAGGCCCGGACGAAGTCCGCGGAGGGACCACGCAGGCCGCCGCTGGCCCCGGTGCCCAGGATCCCGTCCAGGAGGACGTCGGCGGAGGCCGCATGGGCTGCCAACGCTGCGATGTCCGGTGCGTCGGCCAGGCGGACGCTCGTCCCGCCGGCCTGCGTGAAGGCCTCGAGTGCGGCGGCGTGGACGCGGTCCCCCGTGAGGATCGCCGTGGCCCCGACGCCCCGGCGCAGCAGCCGCTCCCCCGCGTACAGGGCGTCGGCGCCGTTGTTGCCGCTCCCGGCGAGGACGACGGCGGTGGCCCCGTAGGTGCCGCGGCCGGCCTCGCGCAGGAGGCCGAGGGCGACGCCGAACAGGCCGTGGGCAGCCCGCTGCATCAGGGCGTCACCCTGCCCGGCGTCGAGGAGTGGTGCCTCCGCGGAGCGGATGTCACCACCGGAAAATGCTGTGAGCATACGGTCGAGCTTAGCGGTAAGCCGGGCGATCATCAGCACGGTTACTATCGGCGGCCCGCCGGTGTGCTGCCCTCGGCGACCACCATGGCGGTGGCGAGGCCTCCGTCGTGGCTGATGGACAGGTGCCAGGTCTCGACGCCCCGCGCTCGCGCAGCGTCCGCCACGGTGCCGTCCACGACGACGGACGGTGCGCCGGTCTCGTCGACGGCGATGGTGCAGTGCTGCCAGTTCATGCCCACCGGGGCGCCGACCGCCTTCGCGACGGCCTCCTTGGCCGCGAACCGTGCGGCGAGGGACCGCGTGTTGAGGTGGCGTTCGGCGGGCACGAAGAGGCGCTCGAGGAGCGCCGGGGTGCGTTCGAGCTGCTGCCGGAAGCGGTCGACGTCCACGACGTCGACGCCGATGCCGACGATCACGCGCGCACCCGTCCGGGTGCCGCCGCGGAGATCCGCGGCGGCACGGGGAGGGGACTACTCAACCGTGACCGACTTCGCCAGGTTGCGGGGCTGGTCGACGTCGTAGCCCTTGGCGCTGGCCAGGGCGAGCGCGAAGATCTGCAGCGGCACCGTGGTCAGCAGCGGCGCGAGCAGCGTCGGGGTCTCCGGCACGTAGAACACGTGCTCCGAGTACGCCTCGACGGTGGTGTCGCCCGCCTCGGCGATGACGATGGTCACGGCGCCGCGGGCGCGGATCTCCTGGACGTTGGACACCACCTTGGCGTGCAGCGAGTCGCGGGCGCTCGGCGACGGCATGACGACGACGACGGGCTGGCCCTCCTCGATCAGGGCGATCGGCCCGTGCTTGAGTTCCCCGGCAGCGAAGCCCTCTGCGTGGATGTAGGCGAGCTCCTTGAGCTTCAGCGCCCCCTCCATCGCCACGGGGAAGCCCACGTGGCGGCCGAGGAACAGGACGGACTTGGCGTTGGCCATGTCCGCGCCGAGCTGCTTGATCTTGTCGGCGTCGTCGAGGACGGCCTGGATCTTGGCCGGGATGGTCGAGAGGTCCGCGAGGACGTCGGCGATCTCGTCGCGGTACTTGTTGCCGCGCAGCTGCGCGAGGTACAGGCCCAGCAGGTAGGCGGCGGTGATCTGCGCGAGGAAGGCCTTCGTCGACGCGACGGCGATCTCCGGTCCGGCGTGCGTGTAGAGCACGGCGTCCGACTCCCGCGGGATGGTGGAGCCGTTGGTGTTGCAGATCGCGACCACCTTGGCGCCCTGCTCGCGGGCGTAACGGACCGCCATGAGGGTGTCCATGGTCTCGCCGGACTGGGAGATGGCGACCACGAGCGTCTTCTCGTTCACGATCGGGTCGCGGTACCGGAACTCGTGGGACAGCTCCACCTCGGTGGGGATGCGGCACCAGTGCTCGATCGCGTACTTGGCGACCTGCCCGGCGTAGGCCGACGTACCGCAGGCCAGGACCACGATCTTGTCGACCGAGCGCAGGATCGTCTCGTCGATGCGCAGTTCGTCGAGGATCAGGTTGCCGTCGACGTCGGACCGGCCCAGGAGGGTCTGGCCGACGGCGTCGGGCTGGTCGTGGATCTCCTTCTCCATAAAGGAGTCGAAGCCGCCCTTCTCGGCGGCGGCGGCGTCCCAGCTGACGTGGAACTCCCGGCCCCCGGCGGGTGCGCCGAAGAAATCGGTGATGGTGACGTCGTCGGGCGTGATGGTGACGATCTGGTCCTGGCCGAGCTCGACGGCGCGGCGCGTGAAGTCGATGAAGCCGGAGACGTCGGACCCGAGGAAGTTCTCCCCGTCGCCGAGCCCCACCACGAGGGGCGAGTTGCGGCGGCCGGCGGCGACGACGCCGGGCTGGTCCTGGTGGATGGCGAGGAGCGTGAAGGCGCCTTCCAGGCGCTGGCACGCCTGCTGCAGGGCGAGGGTCAGGTGGTCGCCCTCGACGCCGCTCTCGACGAGCCCGCGGTACAGCAGGCCGACGAGACCGGCGGCGACCTCGGTGTCGGTGTCCGAGATGAAGGTCAGTCCCTCACCCGTGAGCTCGGCCTTGAGTTCGGCATAGTTCTCGATGATGCCGTTGTGGATGAGCGCGAGCCTGCCGTCGTCGGCGAGGTGGGGGTGCGCATTCTGGTCGGTCGGTCCGCCGTGGGTGGCCCACCGCGTGTGCCCGATCCCGGTCAGCGAGCGCGGCAGCGGGTCCGCCACGAGCTCCGCGACGAGGTTCGTCAGCTTGCCGGCCTTCTTGCGCGACTCGATGCCGTCGGGGGTGATCACCGCAACCCCCGCGGAATCGTACCCGCGGTACTCGAGGCGCCTGAGGCCCTCCATGACGACGTCCAGCGCGCCATGCTGCGCTTCGGACGATTCCTGGTCGAACGCCGGGGCGACAGTCTCCAGCGCCGACGATCTCTGGCCGTTGTCCCGGCCCACATATCCAACGATTCCACACATGACACCTAGCGTACCGGTGGCCGTGTTTGTTAATGCGCAGGCCACCGGGCAGAATCGTCAGGTGAACGACACCGGCACGGGTACCCAGCAGGCCACCAGCGCCGAATCCTTCACCCCCTTCGTGGAACTCGACCGCCAGATGTGGTCCCGTCTGTCCAACGAGATCAGGAGCCCCCTGAACGTCGAGGACATCCAGCGCCTGCGCGGCCTGGGTGACGCCCTGAACCTCGACGAGGTGCGGGAGGTCTACCTCCCCCTCTCCCGCCTGCTGAATCTCTACACCGAGGCGGCCGGCCAGCTCCATGCGGCCACGAACACGTTCCTCGGTGAGCGCACCACCCGCACACCGTTCGTGATCGGCGTCGCGGGTTCGGTGGCGGTGGGCAAGTCGACGACGGCGAGGGTGCTGCGCGAGCTGCTGCGCCGCTGGCCGGACACCCCCGACGTCGCACTGGTCACCACGGACGGGTTCCTGTACCCGAACGCGGAGCTCGAGCGTCGGGGGCTCATGCAGCGCAAGGGCTTCCCCGAGTCCTACGACCGCCGACGGCTCCTGCGGTTCGTCAGCGAGGTCAAGAGCGGTGCCGCCGAGGTGCGCGCCCCCTCGTACTCGCACCTCACCTACGACATCGTGCCGGGCCGCGAGGTGGTGGTGCGCCGTCCCGATGTCCTCATCGTGGAGGGCCTCAACGTCCTCGCCCCGGCGCGCCCGCGGACCGACGGCATCACGGGACTCGCCCTGAGCGACTTCTTCGACTTCTCCATCTACGTCGACGCGAAGACCGCCCACATCAAGGAGTGGTACGTCCACCGCTTCCAGTCGCTGCGCTCCAGTGCGTTCGCGAAGCCGGAGTCCTACTTCCACCGGTACGCCGGCCTCAGCGACGAGGAAGCACGCCGGACGGCGACGGGCATCTGGGAGCGCATCAACGAACCCAACCTCGTGGCGAACGTCCTGCCCACGCGCGGCCGGGCCCAGCTGGTGCTGACCAAGGACGCCGACCATTCGGTGCGCCGCATGCTCCTGCGGAAGACCTGAGCGTGCGCGTCCTGCCGGTGGCGGCGCTGGTGGTCCTCGCCGTGACGCTGACGGCGTGTTCCGGGCCGGGTCCTGCACCCGATGCCTCCCTGAGCGCCGTGACCCCGGGGGACCTCCCCGCCCCGCCCCAGCGCGAACCCGGTCCCGCCGCGAGCGGCCCGGAAGCGGCGCCCAGCGCGACGGCGGTGCCCACTGCACCCACTGCTTCCCCCGCCCCTGCCGCGAGCGCCACCCCCTCCCCTGCCGCGGATGCACACAGGGACCCGGGCGCCATCGACGTCGTCGTGAACAAACGCCGGCCCCTGACGCCCCTGGACTACGCGCCCGCCGATCTGCGCCGGCCCGGCGTCGCCACGCCCACGGACTTCGACCTCCTCCGCCCCGACGTCGCCGACGCCGTGGAGGACATGTTCGCGGCGGCCGCGGCGGACGACGTGGACCTGACCATGGTCAGCGGATACCGTTCCTTCGCGGACCAGGAATCGACCTACGCGTACTGGGTGGGCCAGTACGGCGGCCCGGCCGGTGCGGACACGGTGTCGGCCCGTCCGGGCTACTCGGAACACCAGACCGGCCTCGCCTTCGACATCGCCCAGGCCGACGGCGCCTGCACCCTCGTGCTCTGCTTCAAGGACACGCCGGCCGGGCAGTGGGCGGCGAAGAACGCGGCCGAGTTCGGGTTCGTCCTCAGGTACCCGCTGGGGTTGCACGAGATCACGGGCTTCTCGGCGGAATCCTGGCACTTCCGCTACGTCGGCAAGGACGTCTCCCTGGCCATGAAGGCGGCCGGGACGAAGACCCTCGAGGAGCACTTCGGCCTCCCGCCGGCGCCGTCCTACTGAAGCGCTCCCGTCGTCCTGAGCGGCTCGAGCTGTCAGCGGCTCCCGGGGAGCGGGACGCCCGTCTCCTTGGCCAGGGCGTCGAGCAGCCGGTCCTGGAACGCGGTGTCCTGGACGGCATCGTGGGGCTGCCGCCGCTGCCGGTGGAACCAGTACGCGCCGGTGCTGAGCGCGTCGGGGTCCTCGCTCGTCGCGAGCCACACCTGGGTCCGGTGGCCCTGGTCGAGATCGTCCGGCGCACCGGGCCCGCCCATCCTCGTCGGCACCCAGCCGGGATCCACCGCATAGCTCAGGACGTCGGGGCGCAGGCGGGCCAGTGCCGCGGAGAAGGTGGTGAGGAAGAGCTTGCTGTCCCCGTAGCGTCCCGGCGTGCGGCCCCGCCAGTCCACGCCGTGCAGGGACGGACGCCCGCTGTAGTGCGAGCCGCTGCTCAGGTACACATGGCGTCGCGGGCCCTCGAGCAGGGCGGTCAGGAGGTAGGGGGCGATCACATTGACGGGCATGACCGCCGGTCCGCTCCAGACTCCCGCGTTGTGGATGACGGCGTCGGGCGGCTCGCCCTCGTTCAACTCGGCGGCGATCCGGAGGACCGCCCTGCGGTCCCCGAAGTCCCCCACCACGAGCCCTGCGCCCTGTCCGGTGAGCGGGGCCAGGGCGCCGGCGCGGTCCTCGTTACGGGCGTGCACGACGACGTCGTGCCCCTCCCCCAGGAGCGCCTCGGCCGCGGCCCGTCCGAGCCCTTCGACCGACCCTGTGACCAGCACCCTCATCGTGGTACCTCCACCCGGACCTGCCTCGTACCGTTCATGAAGCGCTCCCATGACCTCGGCATGCCGGCCGCTCCGCCGGCACGATGACGTCCAGCGTGCCGCTCCCGGCGCCGGACCGCAAGGGGCCTCGAACTCCCGGGAGCCTGCGCCATCCGGGGCTCGCTCCCGGTCGCGGCGAGGATGACAATGGGCAGATGAGAGCGTCCGCGGCCGACGGCAACCCTGTACTGCTGCATTACCCGCTGCAGGGACGGTTCCGCGCACGCAACAGTCCTGCGCGTCGGGTCCCGAGCCACGGCACCGACCTCATGGGCACCACGTATGCGATCGACCTCGTCCCCGTGGGCGCCGGTGGCCGTCCGGCCCCGAGGACCTGGCGGAGCCTCTTCGCCACGGAACCGGCGGAAGGCTTCGTCGGATTCGGCGCGCCCGTGCTCGCCCCGGCCGCAGGGGTGGTCGTCGTCGCCCACGACGGCGAGGGGGACCACGCGGCGCGACGGTCGCAGCTGGCGCTCGTGCCGTACATGGCCGGGCAGGCTGAGCGCCTCCGGCACGGACCGGGGGCTGTCGCCGGCAACCACGTGGTCATCGATCTGGGCGACGGAGGGCCCTTCGTGCTGGTCGCCCACCTGCGCAGGGGATCGCTCTGCGTCGAGGCGGGCAGCCGCGTCCGGGCCGGCCGGCAGATCGGCGAGTGCGGGAACTCGGGGAACAGCACCCAGCCGCACGTCCACGTCCAGGTCACGGACAGCACCGACTGGGCGACCGCCCGGGGACTGCCGATCGCGTTCAGGACCCTCGGGGGCACGGAACTCCCGGCCGAGTCGCAGCTCGTCGTCGTCCCGAGGACGGGGGCCGGTGCTTCCGGGTAGGCCGCGCCGGCGAAAGGGCCGGCAACCCTTGGATCAGGCGACCGCTTCCAGGGAGAGTCGCTTCTCCACTGTCGCGGCGAGCCCTTCCGCGATGCTCTGGGCGGTCGCGACATCGGCGGCTTCCACCATGACGCGCACCACCGGCTCGGTGCCCGAGGGGCGTAGCAGCACCCGTCCGGTCTCGCCGAGGACTGCCTCGGCCTCACGGACGGCGTCCTGAACGCCCTCGTCCGTGTTCGCGGCGGTGCGGTCCACGCCCTTGACGTTGATGAGCACCTGCGGGAGCTTCGTCATGACGGCGGCGAGCTCCTTGAGGCTCTGGCCGGTCCCCGCCATGCGCGAGGCCAGCTGGAGTCCGGTGAGGACGCCGTCGCCCGTGGTGGCGTACTCGGCGAAGATGACGTGGCCGGACTGCTCGCCGCCCAGGCTGTACCCGCCGTCGCGCATCGCCTCGAGGACGTAGCGGTCCCCGACCCCGGTCTCCCTGATGGTGATGCCCGATGCGCGCAGGGCGATCTTCAGGCCCAGGTTGCTCATCACGGTCGCCACGAGGGTGTCGTCCTTGAGCTTGCCGGCGTCCTTCATCGCGAGGGCCATCACGGCCATGATCTGGTCGCCGTCCACGACGGTCCCCTCGTGGTCGACGGCCAGGCAGCGGTCGGCGTCGCCGTCGTGCGCGATGCCGAGGTGGGCGCCGTGCTCGAGGACGGCGGCCTGCAACTTCTCGAGGTGCGTGGAGCCGTAGCCGTCGTTGATATTCACGCCGTCGGGATCCGCGCCTATGACGACGATGTCCGCGCCGGCGTCCCGGAAGACCTCGGGCGAGCAGCCGCTCGCTGCCCCATGGGCGCAGTCGAGCACCACCTTGAGTCCTTCGAGGCGGTGCGGGAGGGTCTTGAGGAGGTGGACCACGTAGCGGTCCTCGGCGTCGGCGAAGCGCTGGATGCGCCCGACGTCGCCCGCGACGGGGCGGAGGCGAGGCCGCGCCATCTCTTCCTCGATGGCGTCCTCGAGGGCGTCGCTGAGCTTGTTGCCGCCGCGGGCGAGGAACTTGATGCCGTTGTCGGGGGCTGCGTTGTGGGAGGCGGAGATCATGACGCCGAAGTCGGCACCGAGGTCAGCCACGAGGAACGCCGCTGCCGGCGTCGGCAGGACCCCGGCGTCGTAGACGTCGACGCCGGAGCTGGCGAGCCCGGCCTCGACGGCGGCTGCGATGAACTCGCCGCTGATGCGGGGGTCACGGGCGATGACCGCGGTGGGCCGACGACCGTCCGACGCGTTGTGGCCGAGGACCACGGCGGCCGCCTGGGCCAGCTGAAGGGAGAGTTCAGCCGTGATCAGGCCGTTGGCCAGGCCGCGGACGCCGTCGGTTCCGAATAACTTGCTCATCGTGATCATCCTAGGGGCAGAGAATGGGACCGCTCGGGCGGGTCCCCCAACAGGTTAAAGCACGATGCCCGTCCGGATAGCCCGGACGGGCATCTGCGCGTGTCCCGGAAGGATCAGCGCTTGGAGTACTGGGGTGCCTTGCGTGCCTTCTTGAGACCGGCCTTCTTGCGCTCGATGACGCGGGCGTCACGAGTCAGGAAGCCTGCCTTCTTGAGGGCGGGGCGGTTGTTCTCGCGGTCGATCTCATTCAGCGTGCGAGCGACTCCGAGGCGGAGTGCGCCGGCCTGGCCGGAGGGTCCACCGCCGTGGATGCGGGCGATGACGTCGTAGGCACCGTCGAGCTCGAGGAGCTTGAACGGGTCATTGACTTCCTGCTGGTGCAGCTTGTTCGGGAAGTAGTCGGCGAGCTCGCGCCCGTTGACGATCCACTTGCCGGTGCCGGGGACGAGGCGCACGCGGGCGACGGCTTCCTTGCGGCGTCCGACGGCTCCGCCGCCGACGGTCAGCGCGGGACGCTCCTTGACGGCGGTCTCGCCGCCTTCGGTGGACTCCGAGGTGTAGCTCGTGAGCTCCTCGGTCGGTTCGTTCAGCTCTTCAGTGTTCTCAGCCACGGTTCTCCTTGAAGTGATTTCTTAGTACTGGTGGCCAGGACTACTGGGCGACCTGAGTGATTTCGTATGTCTTGGGCTGCTGTGCGGCGTGAGGGTGCTCGGCGCCGCGGTAGACCTTCAGCTTGCCGATCTGCTGTGCAGCCAGCGAGTTCTTGGGGAGCATGCCACGGATGGCCTTCTCGACTGCGCGCTCCGGGTTCTTGTCCAGGAGTTCCACGTAGTTGGTGGACTTCAGGCCGCCCGGGTAGCCCGAGTGGCGGTAGGCCCGCTTCTGCTCGAGCTTGGAGCCGGTCAGGGCCACCTTTTCAGCGTTGATGATGATGACGAAATCGCCCATGTCCATGTGGGGAGCGAAGGTCGGCTTGTGCTTACCGCGGAGCAGGATTGCGGTCTGGCTGGCAAGACGGCCGAGGACGACGTCGGTTGCATCGATTACGTGCCACTGGCGGTTGATGTCGCCTGGCTTCGGGGTGTACGTACGCACGGTTATGGCCTTCGTTTCTATTTCGGTGTCGCCCGTGACTACGGAAGCGTCCGTACCCGCGGGCTCAGCTTATTCATGCGTTACCGGAACTTCAGGTGAGGGCTGAAATACGACCAGTCATCCCGTGAATCTCGGCTCCGCCCCCGGGCCAGGTGGTTCTGCAACTGAACCGCTCCGAAGGGCGCAGACGTATCGAGAAGGGACACGCACAACGACTCCCAAGGATAGCCTGCCGCTCTACCGTGGGTCAAAAGGGGCCCCGGCCGCGCTGGCTGCCAGCCACGGCGCCACCTGATGGCCAGGCATCGGCTCCGCCCAGAGGAAGCCCTGTGCAAGCCCGACGCCGAGGGTCTCGAGCTCCCGAAGGTGGTCCTCGGACTCGACGCCTTCGGCGACGACGTCGAGTCCGAGGGCGCCCGCCATCATCGTCACCGCAGCGACGATCGGACGTGCGTGGGCGTCACTGCCGTCCAGCCCCTCCACGAACGACCGGTCGATCTTGAGGGTGGTGACGGGCAGTCGGCTCAGGTAGCTCAGGGAGGAGTAGCCGGTGCCGAAGTCATCGACCGACAGCCCGATCCCCATGCTGCGGAGCCGCGTGAGTGTGGTCATGGACCGTTCGACGTCTTTCATCACGGCGGATTCGGTGATCTCCAGTTCGACCGCCGAGGGGTCGATCCCCGCGTTCTCCATGGCTTCCGCAACTGTCGCGACCAGACCGTGATCCTGCAGTTGGCGGGCGGAGAGGTTCACGGCGATTCGGAGCCCGGACGCCCCAGGCACCTGGGCGCGCCATGCCTGCGCCTGGGTGAGCGCGTTCTCGAGCACCCATCGGCCGAGTTCGACGATCAGCCCGGTCTCCTCGGCGACCGGGATGAACTCGGCCGGCGGGACGAGGCCGTACTTCGGGTGCCTCCAGCGCAGGAGGGCTTCGAAGCCGGTGGGCGTTCGGCCGTCGATGCGGAGGATCGGTTGGTAATGGAGCTCGAGTTCGCCCCGTTCGGCAGCACGCGGAAGGTAGGAGCCGATATCGAGGCGCGTCTCGGCCTGTCGGTGCATCGACTCGTCGAAGACGACGCCGTCGATCCGGCCCGCCTCTTTCGCGAAGTACATGGCCGCATCCGCCTGGTGCAGGAGCGACTCCGCGGTGGCGTTCGGTGAGGAGAGCGCGATGCCGATACTGACGCTGACGAAGAGTTCCTGGCCCAGGAGGTCGAAGGGGACCTGCACCTCGGCGCCGATGCGCCCGGCGAGATCGTGGGCTGCCGCGAGGGTGAGGTCGGCGCACACGATCACGAACTCGTCGCCGGCGAAGCGGGCCAAGGTGTCCGTGGGGCGCACTGCACTCCGCAGACGCGCGGCGAGCTGGATGAGGAGGCTGTCTCCGGCGGCGTGGCCCAGCCCGTCGTTGACCACCTTGAAGCGGTTCACGTCGAGGAAGAGCACGCCCACCTGCGTCCCGGCCCGCTCGCCGTCGTGGAGTTCCTCCTCGATGCGGTGCGCCAGGAGCGCGCGGTTCGCGAGTCCGGTCAGCGGGTCGTGGAACGCCAGCCGTTGGAGAGCCTCCTCGGCGAGCTTGCGCTCCGTGATGTCCACGGCGGTCTCGAGCAGGCGCACCAGTACCCCGTCACGGTGTTCAGCCGTGGCCCTCGTATGCACCCAGCGGACCTCGCCGCTGGGACGCAGGATCCGGTGGACGAGTTTCAGTGGGGGCCCTCCGGTTTCGAGGTCGTGCCAGGCCTGCCGCACCCGCTCGCGGTCCTCGGGGTGCAGCACCGAGTGCCAGAGCTCCTCGGTCGGCTCCTCGGTCACCGGCAGTCCGTGGATCCGGAAGTATTCGTCCGACCACCACCGCCGCCCCGTCACCATGTTGACCTCGACCGATCCCACATGGGCGATCTCCTGCGCGAAAGTGAGCCGGTCCCTCTCATGCTCCGCGGCGGCGCGCTGCTGCTGGGATTCGGTGATGTTGCGCGTGATCGCGGACGTCCCTGCGACCCGACCTGAGCTGTCGAGGACCGGAGACAGCGTCACGGACACCTCGATGTGGGATCCGTCCCGGCGTCGCGCCAGAGCCTGCGCGGCGGAGACGCCCCTCCCCTCCGCGAGCGCCTCGAGGAACTCTTTCCTGATCCCGGGAGCGTCCTTCGGAGCCAGGATCTCCACGCTGCGGCCGACGGCCTGCCCGGCGCTGTGGCCGTACATCGTCTCGGCTCCGATATTCCAACTGGTGATAATGCGATCGGTATCGACCCCAATGATGGCGTCCCCCGACGCATCCACCAGGCAGGCGAGCCGCCGCAGGGATACGAGGTCCGCGGGCTCCGTAGTCCGGAGCCGAGAGAGGACGACGACGCCCCCGTGCCGCCGGATATGGGTCAGGACGTCGGCGTCCCGGTGCTGCACCCGGCATTGCTCCACCTCACCGTCGATGACCTGCCGGAGTCCGTTCAGGAGCCGCGCCGCGTCTCCCGGTACCGGGGCACTCGCCGCAGCGCTCCTCCACAGTTCGAGGCACGAGTCGCCGACGCCGACGTGCTCCGCCGGCTGATCGATCCAGTGGTTGTTGACGGCGAGGACCACGCCCTCGCCGTCCAGCACCGCAACGGGCAGCGGCAGGGCGTCGAGGATCTCCCAGGAGCGGCTGTCCGGGTGCCCCTCCGGCATCGCGCGCGCGACGGGCAGCGCGGACGGCGCGGAGCCGGACCGGCCGGGGAGAGAGGGCATGCCGACAGTGTAGGACGGGCGCTTCGAGTAGTAGTGGTACACGCCGGATTCCCGCGGAGCGGCGGGTGCCGAGGCAGGGCAAGCGCAGGTTCTCCGCAGGTCGCCCGCAGAGCCGGATACGGATTTGCGAATGTTCGGGCAGCATCAGGGCAAACCCGGTTTCTCACGCGTCCGCGTTGCTAGCTTTCTGGCAGCGCTGGCGCTGGGTCAGCCGCCGTCCCCCTCAGGAGTTACCTCATGATCAACTATCTCGCAGCGAGCCTGCACACCCTCGGATTCACCGTCCAGTCCCGCCTCCGCCGTGAAGAGACCGGAGCCACTGCCGTCGAGTACGGCATCATGGTCGCGCTCATCGCCGTCGTCCTCGTTGGAGGCGTCACCCTTTTCGGCGGCGCCCTCGATACGTTCTTTAGAGGCCTGTTTGCCCAGCTGACGATTTAAATCCCTCGTCTACCGAGCCGACTTCAAAGCCGGGTGGCAACCACAAGGTTGCCACCCGGCGCTAATGAGGAGACCCCCATGCAGTCGAGACGGAGTGACCGCGGTGCCGTCGCCGTCGAACTCGCACTGGTTCTCCCGGTCCTGATCCTGCTGCTGTTTGGGATCATCGAGGTGAGCCGGGCCTACAACGCCCAGGTGACACTCACCAGCGCCGCCCGTGAAGGTGTGCGCGTTGTTGCAATCGCAAAGAATGACGCAGCGGCGACCAACAGAGCTGTCCTCGCGGCCAACGCTTCCATCCCTCAGGTGAACGCATCAACAGTATCAATCACCCGCTCCCCGGCCGGGGCGGTGAACACCTGCCCCGTGGGCAGCACCGTGACCGTGACCATCACCTACACGATGACCACCCTCACCGGGATCGCGGCCCCGTTCACTCTTCGCGGTAAAGGAGTCATGCTGTGCGGCGGATGAAGCAAGATATCGCGCGCCAAAGACGAGACGAACGAGGGGCCATCAGCGTCATTGTGGCCCTCACCATGGTGGTCCTCCTTGGCTTCGCAGCTGTGGCCATCGATGTTGGCATGGTTTACGCCGAGAGAGCGCAACTGCAGAACGGAGCCGACGCCGCTTCTATCGCAACGGCCCAAGAATGTGCACTGATGGCGACGGACGTCGACTGCACCGGGATTCCCGTAATCGCGCGGAGTCTCGTGAACAGCAACGCCCTCGACGACAGAAGCAACATCAAGGATTTCGTGATTAACAGATCCACCCGGAAAGTCACCGTGATCACCGGAGCCCTCAAGAATGGGCAGGCACCCAACCACGTTTCTCTAATCTTCGCGAAAACATTCGGGATTACATCGACAGAGGTGAACGCGTCCTCCACCGCCGAATGGGGCAGCCCCGTCTCGGGGCCGGCCCCCTTCCCCATCACTTTCTCGGAGTGCGAACTCAAGGACGGGCCAGGCTGGCAGGTTGTCGAATACCGTAAGAAATCCGACGGCACGCCGGCCTGCGCCGGTGGCCCACCCGGCGGCTTCGGAAGCCTGGACCACGTCTCGGGCAAGTGCGAAGCCATCATCGACATCAGCAAGGCTGCGTCGGGAAGCAACACCGGCAATAACGGCGCTCCCTTGTACTGCACATCCCTGCTCACCGAATGGCGCACCAAGATCGAAGCGGGAACACCTCCGATCGGCCTGTTCCCCATTTACGACAAGGTCACTGACAGCGGCTCGAACGGTGTGTACCACCTCATCGGCTTCGCCGCGTTCGAAGTGCACGGCTGGAAGTTGAAGCAGGAGGGCAGCTCCGGGTTCCCGGACTCGTTCCGTGACAACTACTACCCCGGCTACAAGTGCAGTTCCGTGAAGTGCGTCGGCATCATCGGCCGGTTCGTGAAGATGGTGTCCCTCGATGACGCCTACACGCTGGGCGCCTTCAACCCGACGATGGGCACCGCCGTCGTCCGCCTCACCCTCGAGAAAGCAACGCCATGAAATCCCGTCTCCTCGCCGGCGTCGCAGCCGTTGTCCTCGGGCTCCTCGGAGCGATGATGCTCTTCGGGTACGCGCAGGGAGCAGAGGCCCGAGCGGTTCAAAGCCTCGACCCCGTGGAGGTCCTGGTGGTGACAACGGAGATCCCCGCAGGAACACCGGCCGAGGACCTGCTCCCCTTCCTCACTACGGAGACTCTTCCAGCCACTGCCGTGAATCCCTTAGCGCTGGAAGACCTCGATGCGGCAGGTGGGAAGATCACGTCGGACGATCTCCTGCCCGGCGAACAATTGCTGGCGGAACGCCTCGTGAATCCGCAGGACGCAGAGCTGACGGATCGTCCCAATGTGCCGGAGGGTCTTCAAGAGGTTTCCTTCGCACTCGATCCCGGGCGCGCGGTCGGCGGCAACGTCACGCCGGGAGATACGGTCGGCGTCTTCATCTCCACGGAGGTGGACCCCGCGCCGGAAGGACTCGAGCCGCGGATGACCCAGCTGGTGCTGCACAAGGTCCTGGTCACGTCGGTCCAGCGAGCCCCCACCGAGGCTGCTCCCGATGCTGACGCAACGCCCGAGGAACAGGCCCGAGCAGAAGCGGAAGCCCTGCCGAGTGGCTCACTCATGCTGACCGTGGCCGTCACCGAGGAGCAGGCGACGAAGGTGGTCTTCGGGAACGAGTTCGGGACCATCTGGCTCAGCAGGGAACCCGCCACGGCCACCGAAAGCCCCGACCCCATCACCATCCACGACAAGGTCCTGTACCGATGAGCAGATTCGTCCTGATCACCCCCAGTTCGGACTTCGAACAGAAACTCCGCCAGGCCGTCGCCGGCGGACTCCAGGGACACGTGAAGAGCCTGCCCGCGAGCGTCCTGACCGGGGACCCGGCGTCCGTCCTCGACCAGCTGGGGCTGGAACGGCCGGAGGTCCTGGTCTTCGGACCGGGCATCGCCATCGAGGACGCGCTGCGCCTCGCCCTGGTGGTGGACGTGACCTTCCCGGAGATCAGCGTGGTGCTCGTCCACGACGACCACCCGGACATCGCCCTGCAGGCCATGCGCGCCGGCGTCCGCGACATCCTCTCCCCGCTCGCGGACATCGCGAGCATCCGCGCCCAGCTCGAGCGCGCCTGCCAGGCCTTCGCGACACGCCAACGCACCGGTAGGCAGGCGCCCCGCGAGCAGCAGAACGGCCTCGTCATCGGCGTCTTCTCCCCGAAGGGCGGCGTCGGCAAGACGACGGTCGCCACCAACCTCGCCGTCGGCCTGGGCAGGCTCGCCCCGATGGGCGTGGTCATCGTGGACCTCGACCTCCAGTTCGGCGACGTCGGCACCGGCCTCTACCTGACCCCCGAGTACTCGGTACTCGACGCCGTCTCGGGCGCTGCCACCCAGGACTCGATGGTCCTCAAGGCCTTCCTGACCCCGCACCCCTCCGGCATCTATGCCCTCTGCGGTCCCCGGAACCCCGCCGACGCCGACCGCGTCACCTCGGCCCAGGTGACCCGCCTCATCCAGCAGCTCGCGCTGGAGTTCCAGTACGTCGTCGTCGATACCGGTCCCGGCCTCACCGAGCCCAGCCTCGCCGCCCTCGAGCAGTGCACCGACGCCGTCTGGGTGACCGGCATGGACGTGCCGAGCGTCCGCGGGCTGCGCACGGGCCTCGACGTACTCCAGCAGCTCAACCTCATGCCCGAGACCCGCCACGTGGTCCTGAACTTCGCCGACTCGAGGACGGGGCTCTCGGTCGCGGACATCGAGGCGACCCTCAATGTGCCCGTGGACGTGTCCGTCCCCCGCTCGCGGGCCATCACCCTCGCCACGAACCGGGGCGTCCCCCTCCTGCAGGACAGGGTCCGCGATCCGGCGACGAAGAGCCTCACCGAGCTCGTGCAGCGGTTCGACCACGAGTGGCGCGCCAAATCGCAGCGGAAGCTGCACCGCCGCGTGGTGGTCCGATGACACTGTCGGCGCGTATCCAGGCGGCGGGCCTCTCCCCCGCGCCCGTCGCCGTCGAGCCCGTGACCCCCGATGCCGGGCCGAACCCGCCACGCCCCGCGACCCTCGCGCCGGCGATCGTCCACAACGCACCGGAGAAGCCCGGCACTGCGAAGGTGGACGTCTTCGCCGGCCTCAAGCAGCGTGCGGCCGAGGCTTTGTTCGAGCGCATGGGCACCCGCGCGAGCGACACCTCCATCAGCGAGGAGGACCTGAAGGTCGTCGCGCGGGAGGAGCTGAGCCAGATCATCGACGCCGAGCAGGTGCCGCTCAGCCCCGACGAACGGCGCCGCCTGATCCAGGACGTGGCTGACGACGTCCTCGGGTTCGGCCCGCTCCAGCGGCTCCTCGACGACGCCTCGGTCACGGAGATCATGGTCAACCGGATGGACCAGATCTACGTGGAGCAGGAGGGCAAGCTGACGCTCAGCGATTCCCGGTTCAGCTCCGAGGAGCACCTGCGGCGCGTCATCGAGCGCATCGTCTCGAAGGTGGGGCGCCGCATCGACGAGTCCTCCCCCTTCGTCGACGCCCGCCTCGAGGACGGCTCCCGCGTCAACGCCGTGATCCCCCCGCTCGCCGTCAACGGTTCGTCGCTGACCATCCGCAAGTTCAGCAAGATACCCCTGACGGTCCAGAACCTCATCGACTTCGGGACGCTCACGCCGGAGATGGCCGAACTGCTCGACGCGTGCGTGAAGGCGAAGCTCAACATCATCGTCTCGGGCGGCACGGGTACCGGGAAGACCACCCTGCTCAACGTGCTGTCCTCGTTCCTCCCCGAAGGCGACCGCATCGTCACCATCGAGGACGCCGTCGAACTCCAGATCCAGCAGCAGCACGTGGTGCGCCTCGAGAGCCGCCCGCCGAACACCGAGGGCAAGGGCGCCGTGACCATCCGCGACCTCGTTCGCAACTCCCTTCGCATGCGGCCCGACCGTATCGTGATCGGCGAGGTGCGCGGCGGGGAGTCCCTCGACATGCTGCAGGCCATGAACACCGGTCACGACGGCTCGCTGTCCACGGTCCACGCCAACTCGCCGAGGGACGCGGTGGCCCGTCTCGAGACGCTGGTCCTCATGGCCGGGATGGACCTGCCGCTGCGGGCCATCCGCGAGCAGCTGGCGTCCGCCGTCAACCTCGTGGTGCAGATCTCGCGCCTCCGCGACGGCAGCCGGCGCATCACGCACGTCACCGAGGTGCAGGGCATGGAGGGCGACGTCGTCACGCTGCAGGACGCCTTCGTGTTCGACTACTCGGCCGGAATGGACCACAAGGGCCGCTTCCTGGGACGGCCCGTCCCCACCGGCATCCGCCCGCGCTTCATGGAGCGCTTCGAGGACATGGGGATCACGGTCTCGCCCGCCGTCTTCGGGTCCGTTCCGGTCCGCGGGCGGTAGGCGCATGCCCCTCCTTCTCGCCGGGGGCGCCGTCCTGGTGGTCAGTGCGATCGTCCTCCTGCTGATCGCGTTCCAGCCTGCCCAGTCGCCCGTCCCGCCGGACCGGCGCCGCCCGCCCGTCCAGCAGCAGAACTCGCAGCTCTCGCGCTTCGCGGGCGCCGTGGGGCGCGCCATGGATGGGTACCTGCGCCGGCACCCGATGCGCTTCCTCGACCAGAACGCCCTCGAGACGGCGGGCATCCGGATCAGCCAGGCCGAGGTCTACCTGCTCGTGGGCCTCGGCGGCATCACCGGACTCCTGCTGGGCTGGGTGCTGCTCGCCCCCGTCGTCGGCGTCCTCCTGTTCCTGCTCTCCCCCGCCGTCGCGCACCTTCTCGTGTCCTTCAGGACCGGACGACGACGCCGCCGGTTCGACACGCAGCTCGGTGACACCCTGCAGCTGCTCACCGGGGGCCTGCGGGCCGGGCACAGCATCCTGCGCGCCATCGATGCCGCGGCCACGGAGGCGGACAGCCCGACGTCGGAGGAGATGCGCCGGATCGTCGCCGAGACGAGCCTCGGCAAGGATCTCCTCGCCGCGCTCATCGACACCTCGCGCCGCATGGAGAACGAGGACTTCGCGTGGATCGCGCAGGCCATCCAGATCAACCGCGAGGTGGGCGGGGACCTCGCGGAAGTGCTCGATCAGGTGGGACACACCATCCGCGAGCGCACCGAGATCAAGGGACACATCCGGGCCCTCGCGGCGGAGGGCAAGTTCTCCGCGTACATCCTTGCGGCTCTGCCCTTCGGGATCGCGCTGATCCTCACCGTGGTCAGCCCCGGATACGTCGACCCCCTGTTCACCGAACCGCTGGGCTGGGTGATGCTCGGAGCCGCCGCGGTCATGATGGCGATCGGTGGGCTCTGGCTGCGCAAGATCATCGACCTGAGATTCTGAGGACACCGCCATGGACCCGACCCTGCTCGCCTCGCTCCTGCTCACCTCGGCACCCATCGGCTACTTCACGTGGTCCCTGCTCACCTCGGACGCACGGATGCGCCGGACCGTGCAGCACAACCTCTCCCAAGGGATGGCCGGGGCAGCCGCCGTGGCGGACCGGCCGAATCCCCTCCTCCGGCTGGGTCGACGCCTCACCCCGCAGGCGTACGTCCTGAAACTGGACCACCTGCTGGCCCTCGCGGGCCGGCCGGCCTCGATGCCGCTGGCCAAGGTCCTCACCGCCAAACCCCTGCTCGGCCTGGCCGGCGGGCTGGCCGGTCTGCTGCTCCTGCAGTCGAACCTCAGCAGGCTCTTCGTGCTGCTCGCGCTCTTCGTCACGCTCCTCGGCTACTTCGTGCCCGACCTCCTCCTCTACAGCAGGGGGCAGGAACGCCAGAAGGCCATGGCCCTGGAACTGGCCAACACCCTGGATCAGATGCTGATCTCCGTGGAGGCAGGCCTGGGCTTCGAGAGCGCCATGCAGCGCGCGGGCGAGACCGGGAAAGGGCCGCTGGCGGACGAGCTCGTCCGGACACTGCAGGACATGCAGGTGGGGCGCAGCCGGCGTGAGGCGTACCTCGCCATGGCGGACCGCAGCAGCATCCCGGAACTGCGCAGCTTCGTGAAGGCCATCGTGCAGGCGGACGCCTACGGCATCGCCCTGTCGGGCGTGCTGCGGACCCAGGCGAAGGTCATGCGCGTCAAGCGCCGTCAGCGTGCGGAGGAGAAGGCGATGAAGCTCCCTGTCGCGGTGCTCTTCCCGCTCCTGCTGTTCATCTTCCCGGTGCTGTTCATCGTGATCCTCGGGCCGGCGGCGCTCAACGTCATGGCCACGTTCGCCGGGCAGTGAGGACGACTGCCGCGAGACAGGAGCCATGTCCCGGCTCCCGGCTGACCGTCAGGGCGCGGTCGTAAGCTGTCCCCGTGCCTCCGAACGCCGACCCCGACCTGCCGCTCCTGGACCTCACGGTCCTCGGCGACCTCGAGCGTCAGCTGGGCGAGCCCGGCCCGGCCCGGGCCTTCGTCCGCGACTACATCGCCGCCTTCGGGGACCGCTACCTGCGGCTGGAACGCTCGATCACCGACCAGGATCCTGCCGCGGCCCTCGAGGCCGTGCTGAGCCTTCGCAGTTCATCGATCATGGTCGGTGCAGAGCGGTTGGCGGCCCTCGCCTCGGCACTCGGGACGGCCGTCTCCTCTGCCAGTCCGGGGAGCGCACGCCGCGCGCTCCCCGAGCTCGAACGCTGCGGCCTGGCCACGATCGGGAAACTCGAGACCCTCTACCTCGATCCCGTCTGAGCACCCCGTCTGAGCACCAGTCAGGCGCGCACGGGGGTCAGGCGGTAGCCGACGCCGCGCACCGTCTGCAGCCAGCGCGGGTTCTTCGGGTCCTCCTCGAGCTTGCGGCGGAGGTTGCCGATGTGCACCTCGATCGCCCGCTCGTCGGAGTCGCTGATGTACGTGTCCTCGCCGTAGTAGTCACCCCGGACCACCCGCACGAGATCGGCCTTCGTCCGCACCGCGCCGCTGCTCTTCAGCATCTCGTTGAGGAGATCGAACTCGCTGCGTGTCAGCGGGAGGTCACGTCCGTCGAGCACCACGGTGCGGGCCGAGGCGTTCAGGGCCAGCCCGTTGTGTTCGACCACCAGAGGCGCCCCGACCGCCGGTGGCGCTCCGCCCGTCGATGCGGGCGCGGCATCCGACGGCGCCGGCGCAGCGACTCCGGCGATGTCGGCGGCAGGGTCCGGGACCGTCCGCGGGCGCCGCAGCATCGCCGCGATCCGCGCGCGCAGCTCCCGCGGCCGGAACGGCTTCGTCAGGTAGTCGTCCGCGCCCGACTGCAGCGCGGTGAGGGTGTCCAGTTCGTCACCCCTCGAGGTCAGCATCACCACGTAGCAGGTACTGAAGGCACGGATGCGCCGCAGCACCTCGTACCCGTCGATGTCCGGCAGCCCGACGTCGACCGTCACCACCGTGGCGTCGTGCAGACGCACCAGCTCGACGCCGTCCTTCCCGTTCGGCGCGATCTTGACGTCGAAGCCCGACTGCCGCAGCACGGCCCCGACCAGATTCCGCACATCGGCATCGTCCTCGATGACGACTGCCACTCCTGGATCGCTCATTTGCGTCCCAACCCCCGTCCGACCCGCGATGACGCCCGGCCAATTCGTCGTGGCAACCATGCCAATTCGTCCTGGCAACTATTCTGCCGTTCTTCGGCAGGAAATGCGTCCGATGGACGTGCAAAACGCGGGGATGACGACATAATGAGGACAGTAGGTAGGTCTCAGCGTCGGAAAGTCATTCAGAATGTGGAGTTCTCCCATCCCCTGGATCGTGCATGGCTAGGGGCCCCAGCGTGTCCTGGTTGAGTGCGGCGGCGGAGAGAATGTCCATCGGCCGCGCGGGGATCCTCTGCCAGGTCCCCCTCACGCTGATCGTCGTCGTCCTCTCCGTCACGGCGCCGGTCCTCCGGCCCGGACTGATGTCCGACCCCACGTACGAGGTGGGCTTCTCGCTGATCCTGGTCCTGCTGGCCCTGTGCGTCGTCGTCCCGTGGGACGAACTGCCCCGCGCTACCGTGCTCGCGATCCCCCTCCTCGACTTCGTCGCGATCGCCCTGCTCCGCACCGGTGCGATGGACATCCAGCCGGCGCTCGGCGTCCTCGCCGCCTTCCCCGTCCTCTGGCTCATGCTCTCCCCGCTGCCCACCTGGGTGGCTCTACTCTGCACCGGGGCCGGTTCCCTCATCATCACCGCGTGGCCGCTCCTGGGCTCGTTCGAACCGTCACGGCTGACCTCCTACGCGGGCGCCCTGCTGCTGCCCGTCCTGATGCTCTGCATCGGCGTCGTCATCCACTTCCTGAGCGCCGACGCCCAGGCCCGCGAGGCCGAGATCGAGCGCAAGGACCGCGAGCTCAAGGACCTCCTGACCGCCGCCATCGACCGCGAGCGTGTGCTCACCGCAATCCTCAACACGGTCGACGTCGGCCTCACCGCCGTCGACGCCCACGGCACCACCACCCTGACGAACCGGCAGCAGGAGCTGTTCAACCGCCTCGCGGCCGACGACGGCGACCGTGACACCCACGTCTACGGCCAGGACCGCGTCACGCTGCTGCCTCCGGACCGGCGGCCCGTGCATCGGGCCCTCGCGGGTGAGACGTTCACGGACGAGCTGATCTGGGTCGGCGGCGGGGACGCGCAGCGCGCGCTCTCGACCGCGGCCCGGCCCATCAAGAACGCGGACGGCGGTATCACCGGCGCCCTGGTCGCCTGCAGCGACGTCACCGAACTGGTGGAGGCGGTGGCCGCCAAGGACACGTTCATCTCGAACATCTCCCACGAATTCCACGCCCCGCTGACCTCGGTGCTGGGCTACCTCGAGCTCGTGCTGGAGGACGACCACCCCCTGCCCGCCCACCTGGCGGGTTACGTCGACGTCGCGGGCCGCAATGCCGAACGCGTGCTGCACCTCGTCGCGGACCTGCTGTCCACCGCGGGCGACCGCGTCCGGGTGCACCCGCGCCCCGTGGACCTCGCCGCGGTGATCGAGATGAGCGTCCGCTCCAACCGACTGCGCGCGCAGAAGAACGGGGTGCGGCTCCGGGCCGACGTCCACACTCCGCTGTGGACGCTCATCGATCCGCTGCGGATCTCCCAGGTCCTCGACAACCTGCTGTCCAACGCCATCAAGTACTCCCCCATGGGCGGCCTGGTGATCGTCCGTGCGGAGGAGACCGAGTCGGAGATCAACCTCCACGTCGACGATCGCGGCATGGGCATGACCGAGCAGGAGGCCCGCCAGGTCTTCTCCCGCTTCTACCGGACGCCCGCTGCCCGTCGGGCGGACATCGACGGTGCGGGACTCGGACTGGCCATCACGAAGTCGATCGTCGAGAGCCACGGCGGCTCGATCCACTGCATCAGCTCTCCCGGCAAGGGAAGCCGTTTCACGGTGACGCTGCCGGTCAACGGGGACGTGAGCCGGTCGCTGCACGACAGCCTCGAGGATTCCGTCTAGGTGGCCGCTGCCCTGATCACCGGCGTGTGCACGGCCGCGCTGGCGTACGCCCTCTTCGCGCTTGCCGGCAGGGACCCGCGGACCGTCCTGCCCGGCCGGGCGCGGCTGCCGCTCGCCCTCCTCTCCGGTGTGCTCGCCGGTGCGGGCAGCGCCGTCACGGCCGACTGGTGGACCCTCCCGCTCGTGGGATGCCTCGCGGCGTTCGGGGTCCTCCTCGGCATCATCGACGCCCGCACGAAGCTGCTGCCGAACGCCGTCCTCGTGCGCTTCACCGCAGTGGCCGTCCCCCTGCTGCTCCTCGCGGCGGGAGCGAGCGGCCGCTGGGGTGGCCTGCTCGGTGCCGCGGCAGGAGCGGCAGCCCTGTTCGCGGTCTACTTCGTCCTGGCCCTCATCAACCCGGCCGGCATGGGGATGGGGGACGTGAAGCTCGCCGCCGTGCTCGGTCTGTTCGGGGGTTGGGCCGGCGCCTCCGCCTGGGTGGGCACACTCCTCGGCGGGTTCCTGCTCGGGGGCCTGGCCGGGATCGGGGTGCTGCTGTTCCGCCGCGGCTCGCGCGGCTCCACCTTCCCCTTCGGTCCCGGCATGCTGCTCGCCGCCTTCACGAGCTTCGTCCTGCTCGCCTAATCGGGCAGTGTGTCCTCGCCGGCGATCGCGGCGTCGGCCCCTGGCGCTGCCGGTCCGGTGAGGTGGCCGGCGTTCCGCCGCGCGCGGGTGAGCCCGGCCCGCTCCGCGAGCTCGTCACTGCCCGGGTAGGCGATCTCCTCCAGCACCAGCGGGTGCGGCGCGGCGAGGATGGACCGCGCGTCCTTGAGGCGGGCGGCCAGCCGTTCGGCCAGCCACACGGGCGGCATCTCGCCGGAACCGACGCGCAGTGTGGAGCCGATGAGCGCGCGCACCATGTTGTGGCAGAACGCGTCGGCCTGCACGGTCGCCGTGATGACGCCGTCGTGTCCGCGCACGAACTCGTAGCGCTGCAACTCACGGATGGTCGTGGCGCCCTCGCGCGGCTTGCAGAACGCGGCGAAGTCCTGCATCCCGAGCAGGTGCGCGGCCCCTTCGTTGAGCAGCGCGACGTCGAGGGACCCGGGATACCAGAGCGTGGTGTGGCGGCGCAGCGGGTCCTGCCCGGTGGCCGCGTCCGCGATGGCGTAGCTGTAGCGGCGCCAGAGCGCCGAGAACCGGGCGTCGAATCCAGCGGGCGCGGGTCTGGCGGACCGGACGACGACGGCGGGCACCGAATTCCGCACCGAGCGCCCGCGCCCGGTGATCCCCTCCGTCAGTACGCGGTTGACCGTGCCGGTCAGGCGCCGGAGGAAGGCCTCGGACGGGTCCATGACCCGGCCGCGCGCCATCGACTCCCATTCGGTCTGCGTCAGGTCCACATGGGCCACCTGGCCACGGGCATGGACACCGGCGTCGGTCCGCCCGCCCACCGTGAGGCGCGCCTGGCGGCGCAGGAGCGTGAAGAGGGCGTCCTCGAGCACTCCCTGGACGGTCGTGAGTCCGGGCTGGAGGGCCCAGCCGGAGAACAGGGCGCCGTCGTAGGCGAGATCGAGCCGGACGCGGAAGAGCCCGCCGTCCCTCGAGGGGGCGGCGGGCTCTTCCGGTGTCATGGCGTGTCGGGCGGGAAGAATTACTTCTTCTCGTCCTCCACGGTACCTTCGACGACGACGACCTCGTCGGTGCCGGCCTCGGCATCGACGGTCGTGTCCTCGGCGGGGACCACCTCGGCGGGCTCGACCGAATCCGCGGAAGCAGCGGAATTCACGGAGTCAGCGGACTCGGGCGAGTCCACAGAATCCACCGAGTCGACCGAGTCGGCGGACGCCGACGACGCGACGGGCGCTGCAGCGAGAACCGATGCTGCCTGCTCGGCCTCGGCGACGACGGACTGCTTCGCGGACATCGGCTCCAGCACGAGTTCGATGACCGCCATGGGGGCGTTGTCGCCCTTGCGGTTGCCGATCTTCGTGATGCGGGTGTAGCCACCCTCGCGGTTGGCGACGGCAGGTGCGATGTCCGTGAACAGCTCGTGGACGATGCTCTTGCTGCTGATGACGCCGAGGACGCGACGACGCGATGCGAGGTCACCCTTCTTCGCAAACGTGATGAGACGCTCGGCGTAGGGGCGAAGACGCTTGGCCTTGGTCACCGTGGTGGTGATCCGCTTGTGCTCGAACAGTGAGGCGGCCAGGTTGGCGAGCATCAGGCGTTCGTGCGCCGGACCGCCACCGAGGCGTGGGCCCTTTGTAGGTGTGGGCATTTTTCTTTCTCCTCATTCAGTGTCCGTCCCGCCGCTCGGATGAACGGCGGGCGGACGGATAGCGTGTTAGACCTCGTCGTCGCTGAAGGGGACGTCGTCCTCTTCGATGGCTGCGGCGCGGGCGGCGAGGTCGAACCCTGGAGGGGAATCCTTCAGGGACAGACCGAGCTCCACGAGCTTCGCCTTGACCTCGTCGATGGACTTCGCACCGAAGTTGCGGATGTCCATGAGATCGGCCTCGGAGCGTGCAACGAGTTCACCCACGGAGTGGATGCCCTCGCGCTTGAGGCAGTTGTACGAGCGGACCGTCAGTTCGAGGTCCTCGATCGGCAGCGCCATGTCCGCAGCAAGCGCTGCGTCCGTCGGCGACGGGCCGATCTCGATGCCCTCGGCGGCGGTGTTCAGCTCGCGGGCGAGACCGAACAGCTCCACCAGGGTGGTGCCGGCGGAGGCGACGGCATCGCGGGGGGCGATGGCGTCCTTCGTCTCGACGTCGACGATGAGCTTGTCGAAGTCGGTGCGCTGCTCCACACGGGTGGCTTCAACGCGGAAGGTCACCTTGAGGACCGGCGAGTAGATGGAGTCGACCGGGATGCGACCGATCTCCGAGTCGCCGGACTTGTTCTGGGAGGCCGAGACGTAGCCGCGTCCACGCTCGATGGTCAGTTCGAGCTCGAACTTGCCCTTCGAGTTGAGGGTCGCGATGTGGAGGTCCGGGTTGTGGAACTCGACGCCGGCGGGGGGTGCGATGTCCGCTGCGGTGACGACGCCGGGTCCCTGCTTGCGCAGGTAGGCGACGACGGGCTCGTCGTGCTCCGAGGAGACGGCGAGGTTCTTGATGTTCAGGATGATCTCGGTGACGTCCTCCTTCACCCCGGGAACCGTGGTGAATTCGTGCAGGACGCCGTCGATGCGGATGCTGGTGACGGCGGCACCCGGGATCGAGGACAGGAGCGTGCGGCGGAGCGAGTTGCCGAGGGTGTAGCCGAAGCCCGGTTCGAGCGGCTCGATGACGAACCGCGAGCGGTTGTCGGCGACTACTTCTTCAGTCAGGGTGGGGCGCTGTGCAATGAGCACTTACATTTCCTTTCGGGAAGCATCCGCTATATGACGCTTCCAAATGGGCGGGACTGCTGGTCGACCGGCTCAATAGCAGCTGGGACGGCACCGAACCGCCCTGCGGGAACCAGGGCTCCTGCAAGGCGGCACGGCGACCGGAAGGCTGACTAGACGCGGCGGCGCTTGGGCGGGCGGCAGCCGTTGTGTGCGCTCGGGGTGACGTCCGAGATGGAACCGACCTCGAGGCCGGTGGCCTGCAGCGAGCGGATCGCGGTCTCGCGGCCCGATCCGGGGCCCTTCACGAAGACGTCGACCTTCTTGACGCCGTGCTCCTGTGCACGCTTGGCAGCGGCTTCGGCGGCCATCTGCGCGGCGAAGGGCGTCGACTTGCGTGAACCCTTGAAGCCGACCTCACCAGCGGAGGCCCAGGAGATGACTGCTCCGCTGGGGTCCGTGATGGACACGATGGTGTTGTTGAAGGTGCTCTTGATGTGCGCCTGGCCGAGGGTGATGTTCTTCTTGTCCTTGCGACGCGGCTTACGAACCGCTCCACGAGTCTTGGGGGGCATTACTTCTCCTACGAAGGTATTGGGTAAAGCATGTGATCAGCTGATCGGACGTGCCTTTGCGTCGACCCCCTGAAGGGGCCTCCGCTGGCGAGGGTCCCCTGGCTCGGCGAGCTCTGCGAGCCGAGTTAGGGAGCCAGTGGGGAACTAGCGTCCGACCTTCTTCTTGCCGGCGACCGTACGCTTCGGGCCCTTGCGGGTACGGGCGTTCGTCTTCGTACGCTGTCCACGTACGGGAAGGCCGCGGCGGTGCCGGATGCCTTCGTAGCTGCCGATCTCGACCTTGCGGCGGATATCGGCTGCGACCTCACGGCGGAGGTCACCCTCGACCTTGAAGTTGCCCTCGATGTAGTCGCGGAGCTGGACCAGCTCGACGTCGGAGAGGTCCTTGACGCGCGTGTTCGGGGAGATGCCCGTGTCCACGATCGTCTTCTCTGCACGGGTCTTACCCACGCCGTAGATATAGGTGAGCGCAATGACTACCCGCTTTTCGCGGGGGATGTCTACGCCGGCGAGACGTGCCATAGTGGCGGTTCTCCTTTGGTGGTACCGGAGGTGTGGAGCAGAACGTCCGCGGAACCGATGCTCCGGTCCCCGGCCTCCGAGCCGGGGGTGTACACCCCGTGAGGGGTGCTGTTCTGCCGTTGAATGTACTTCTACGCGCGGGAAGAGCCTCGGGAGAGGTTCTTTAGCCCTGGCGCTGCTTGTGGCGCGGGTTCTCGCAGATAACGAGGACGTTGCCCTTGCGGCGAACCACCTGGCACTTCTCGCAAATCCGCTTCACGCTCGGGTTGACCTTCATGGGTTTCCTTCGAGTTGATTCTTATTTGTAGCGGTAGACAATACGGCCCCGGGTGAGGTCGTACGGGCTGAGTTCCACTACGACCCGGTCCTCAGGAAGGATTCGAATGTAGTGCTGGCGCATCTTTCCCGAGATGTGGGCGAGAACAATGTGACCGTTGGCTAACTCAACGCGGAACATCGCGTTGGGCAGCGCCTCGTTCACAGTGCCTTCAATCTCAATGACACCGTCTTTCTTGGCCATATCCTCCGCTAACGTCTGTGCCCGCCACTTGCGCGGCGGGCGGGTTCAGGGTTTTGATCGTCCGACCCCACGGGAGACGGAACTCCGCCGACGGGCAAGCCTCCACGGCCCATTGGGCATGAAGAACAGGGACAACCAACAGACAACGATACGCTAACGCCCGGCGATAGTTAAATCGCCCCGGAACGGGCGGAGGCCCCGCACGGCGTACGGGGCCTTCGATATGGCTGGTGCGCTTCCGGTGGGACCGGGGTCATCCGTCCAGGGGTGCCGGTGTCACGCCGAGCGGCCCGAGCCGGGACGCTCCGCCATCGGGTGCCGTGAGGACCCAGATGCCACCGTCGTGGACGGCCACGCTGTGCTCCCACTGCGACGCGCGCTTGCCGTCGGTCGTGACCACCGTCCACTCGTCGTCGAGCACCGCGGTCTCCAGCGAGCCCTGCACGAGCATCGGCTCGATGGCCAGGCACAGCCCGGGACGCACCTTCGGGCCGCGATTGGAGCTGCGGTAGTTGAGGACGTCGGGGGCCTGGTGCATCTGCGTGCCGATGCCGTGGCCCACGTAGTCCTCGAGGATCCCCAGGGAGGGGCCGGGGACGGATGAGACGTAGTCGTCGATCGCCGCACCGATGTCTCCCACGAACCGGCCGGAGGCCAGGGCGGCGATACCCCGCCACATCGCCTCCTCGGTCACCTCGGAGAGGCGCACGTCCTCCGGGCGGGGCGTTCCGACGATGACGGTCCGGGCGGAATCCGAGTGCCACCCGCGGACGACCGCCCCGCCGTCGATCGAGAGGATGTCACCGTCCTGGAGGACGTAGGACCCGGGGATGCCGTGGACCACCTCCGCATTCACCGAGGTGCAGATGCTCGCGGGGAAGCCGTGATACCCGAGGAAATTGGAGGTGGCGCCCTCCTCGCGAAGCACTCCCTCGAACACCGCATTCAGCTCTGCGGTGGTCACACCGACCGCAGCGGCCGCGACGGTGCGGTCGAGCGCCGTCGCCAGCACCCGCCCCGCGTCACGCATGACGAGCATCTGCTCGGTGGTCTTGTACTCGACCTTGGGCTGACGGAACATCGGGGCGTCCTAGCTTGCGACTTTGAGGGCTGTCATGACGCGATCGGTGACCTCGTCGATGGACCCGAGACCGTCCACCCGGGTGACGATCCCACGCTCGTCGTACCGGGAGACGACCGGCGCGGTCTGGTCCTGGTACAGGCCGAGGCGGTGGCGGATGACCCGCTCGTTGTCGTCCGACCGGCCGTCCAGCTTCGCTCGGCCGAGGAGGCGCTTCACGAGCTCCTCGTCGTCGGCGGTGAGCTGGAGGACCACGTCGAGAGCGAGGTCGTTCTCGCGGAGGATGTCGTCCAGCTCGGCGACCTGGGCGGCCGTCCGCGGGTAGCCGTCGAGGAGGAATCCCTCCTGGACGTCGCCGGCCGCGAGCCTGTCGCGCACCATGCTGTTCGTCACGCTGTCCGGGACGAAGTCGCCGGCGTCCATGAACGTCTTCGCCTCGACGCCCAGGGGCGTCTCGCGCCGGACGTTGTCCCGGAAGATGTCGCCGGTCGAGATGGCCACCACTCCGAGGCGCTCGGAGATCCGCGCGGCCTGCGTTCCCTTGCCGGACCCGGGGGGACCGATGATCAGCATTCTCGTCATCGCAACAACCCTTCGTAGTGACGCTGCTGGAGCTGAGCGTCGATCTGCTTCACCGTCTCGAGGCCCACGCCCACCATGATCAGGATCGAGGTGCCGCCGAACGGGAAGTTCTGGTTGGCGCCGATGGCCACGAGGGCGATCAGCGGAATCAGCGCGACGAGTCCGAGGTAGATGGCACCCGGGAGGGTGATGCGCGAGAGCACGTACTGCAGGTATTCCGCCGTCGGACGCCCTGCCCTGATGCCCGGGATGAACCCGCCGTACTTCTTCATGTTCTCCGACACCTCGTCCGGGTTGAACGTGATGGCGACGTAGAAGTAGGTGAAGAAGACGATCAGCAGGAAGTACATCAGCATGTACAGGGGGTGGTCGCCGCTGGTCAGGTAGGTGGAGATCCAGTTGACCCAGCCGGCAGGCGCGGTGCCGTCCTGCGGCGTGTTGAACTGGGCGATCAGGCTGGGCAGGTACAGCATCGAGGACGCGAAGATGACGGGGATGACGCCGGCCATGTTGACCTTGATGGGGATGTACGTGCTGCTGCCGCCGAGGGTGCGGCGCCCGACCATGCGCTTGGCGTACTGGACGGGGATGCGGCGCTGCGACTGCTCCACGAAGATCACGAGGGCCACGACGACGACGCCCATCAGCAGGACGAAGGTGAAGACCATGGCGCCCTGGGTGCGGAGGATCTCGCCGAGCGAGGTCGGGAAGCCGGCGGCGATCGCCGTGAAGATGAGCAGCGACATTCCGTTGCCGACGCCGCGCTCGGTGATGAGCTCACCCATCCACATGATGAGGCCGGTTCCGGCGGTCAGCGTGATGATGAGCAGCAGGATGGTGATGAGGGAGTCGTCCGGGATGATCGGCACAGGGCAGTTGCCGAGCAGGGCGCCCGAGCGTGCGAGCGAGACGAGGGTGGTCGCGTTGAGGAGCCCGAGTGCGATCGTCAGGTAGCGGGTGTACTGGGTCAGCTGTGACTGGCCCTGTGCGCCTTCCTGGTGCAGCTCCTGGAAGCGGGGGATGACCACGCGGAGGAGCTGCGTGATGATGCTCGCTGTGATGTACGGCATGATGCCCAGGGCGAAGATCGACACCTGGAGCAGCGCCCCACCGCTGAAGAGGTTCACGAACTGGTAGAGCCCGCCTTCGGTGTTCCCGAGGGCCAGGCACTCCTGCACGTTGCCGTAGTCGACGCCCGGGGCGGGGATGAAAGCCCCGAGGCGGAAGATGGTGATGATTCCCAGCGTGAACAACAGCTTGCGCCGCAAGTCTGGCGTCCGGAATGCCCGGCCAATAGCGCTTAGCAAGCGTCCTCCTGAAGGTCTGTTGGCCCTGTCGCGGACCGTACACAACAACCGAGTCTATCGGTTGGTCATGGGCGCGGGAGTTCCCGCTGGTGGTGAGTGGCGTAAGCCGAAAAAAGACTCCTGGTGGGCTGATTCAGCCCTGCCCACCAGAAGTCTAGTTCCTTGATGCCGTGGATCACAGCCAACCCCTCCCCCGGCGGTGCGGGCGGAGGGGTCGGCGGAGGACCTACAGCTCGGTGACGGTCCCGCCTGCGGCGACGATCTTCTCTGCCGCGGAGGCGGAGAAGGCGTCGGCCGAGACGTTCACGGCCACGGTGATGTCGCCGGTTCCCAGCACCTTGACGGGCTGGTTCTTGCGGACGGCACCGTTCGCCACCAGGCTCTCCACCGTGACGTCGCCGCCATCGGGGTAGAGCTCGGAGAGCTTGTCCAGGTTCACGACCTGGAACTCGACGCGGAACGGGTTCTTGAAGCCGCGCAGCTTGGGAAGGCGCATGTGCAGCGGCAGCTGGCCGCCGGCAAATCCTGCCTTCACCTGGTAGCGCGCTGCGGTTCCCTTGGTACCACGGCCTGCGGTCTTACCCTTCGAACCCTCACCACGGCCGACACGGGTCTTCGCCGTCTTGGCGCCGGGTGCGGGACGCAGGTGGTGGACCTTCAGGGCGTGGACGCGCTCTGCCTTGGCCTCGGTCGGGGCTGCGATGTTCTGGTCTGCCATTAGTTGGCCTCCTCAACCTTCAAGAGGTGCGGAACCGTGTTGACCATGCCGACGGTGACGGCATCGGCTTCACGGACCACGGTGTGGCCGATCCGCTTCAGACCGAGCGACCGCAGCGTGTCGCGCTGGTTCTGCTTGCCGCCGATGGCGGACTTGATCTGGGTGATCGAGAGCTGCACCGAGCTCACGCGCACTTTCTTCGGGGTGATCGCGGTCATCACGCACCTGCCTTCTGAGCTGCGATTGCGCGCAGCATCTGGTGGGAAGCGACCTCGTCGAGGGGCAGGCCACGGCGTGCCGCGACTGCCTGGGGCTCCTCGAGGCGCTTGAGCGCGTCAACGGTCGCGTGAACGATGTTGATGGCGTTCGCGGAACCGAGCGACTTGGAGAGGACGTCGTGGATGCCGACGCATTCCAGGACCGCACGCACCGGACCACCGGCGATGACGCCGGTACCCGGGGAGGCGGGACGGAGAAGGACGACGCCTGCGGCTGCCTCACCCTGCACGAGGTGCGGGACGGTGCCACCGATGCGCGGAACGCGGAACATCGTCTTCTTGGCTTCCTCGACGGCCTTCTGGATCGCCGAAGGGACTTCCTTCGCCTTTCCGTAGCCGACGCCGACCATGCCGTTGCCGTCGCCGACCACCACGAGGGCGGTGAAGCTGAAGCGACGGCCGCCCTTGACGACCTTCGCGACACGGTTGATGGTGACGACGCGTTCGATGAACTTGTCCTTGTCGTCGTTGCGTCCGCCGTCGCGACCGCCACGACCGCCACGCTCGCCGCCGCGGGTGTTGCCACCACGCTCGCCGCCGCGGGCGTTGCCGCCACGCTCACCGCTGCGGGCGTTGCCGCGGGTCGCGTCAGCCGACGCGGTCTCCGTTGCGCCGGTGGCCGGAGCTTCGGCCGCGGGCTGCTCTGTAGCCGTATTCAATGGGGCTTCCTTTGCCTTGTTCTCCTCGGTCACAGTGCCAGCCCACCTTCACGTGCGCCGTCTGCGATTGCTGCAACGCGACCGTGGTACTTGTTGCCACCGCGGTCGAACACGACAGACTCGACCCCGACAGCCTTGGCGCGCTCGGCGACGAGCTCGCCGACGCGCTTGGCCTTGGCGGTCTTGTCACCGTCGAATGCACGGAGGTCCGCCTCGAGGGTGGAGGCCGATGCAACGGTCACCCCGCGGGTGTCGTCGACGACCTGCACGAACACGTGGCGGGCCGAACGGTTGACGACCAGGCGGGGACGGACAGCCGTACCCGAGACGCGCTTGCGAATCCGGAGGTGGCGGCGTCCGCGCGAGGCGGCCTTGCTCTTCGAGCTGCGCTTCTTGTTGATGCTCAGACCCATGGTTACTTACCAGCCTTTCCGACCTTGCGGCGGATGATCTCGCCTGCGTAGCGGATGCCCTTGCCCTTGTACGGGTCGGGCTTGCGCAGCTTGCGGATGGTTGCAGCGACCTCGCCGACCTGCTGCTTGTTGATGCCTGCGACCGAGAGCTTGGTGGGGCTGTCGACGGTGAGCGTGATGCCCTCGGGAGCCTTGACGGCGACCGGGTGGCTGTAGCCCAGAGCGAACTCCAGGTCACTGCCCTTGGCCTGGACACGGTAACCCGTGCCCACGATCTCGAGGTTCTTCTTGTAGCCCTCGGTGACCCCGACGATCATGTTGGAGACCAGGGTGCGGGTCAGGCCGTGCAGCGAACGCGATTCGCGCTCGTCGTTCGGGCGGGCGACCGTGAGGGTCCCCTCGGAGAGGGAGACCTCGATGGGGCTGGGAACCGTGTGGCTCAGCTCGCCCTTCGGGCCCTTCACTGCGACTTCCTGACCGGTGACCTTGACCTCGACACCAGCGGGAACGGTGATGGGGAGACGTCCAATACGTGACATGTTTCTTTCCCTTTCCCGTTACCAGACGTAGGCGAGGACTTCCCCACCTACACCCTTCTTGGAGGCCTGGCGGTCGGTGAGCAGACCGGAGGACGTGGACAGGATGGCGATACCGAGGCCGCCGAGCACGTGGGGCAGGTTCGTGGACTTCGCGTACACGCGCAGACCCGGCTTGGAGATGCGGCGGATGCCGGCGATCGAGCGCTGGCGGTCCGGACCGAACTTGAGGTCGATGGTCAGCTTCTTGCCGACCTCCGCTTCCTCTTCCTTCCAGCCGGCGATGTAGCCCTCGGCCTTCAGGATGTCCGCGACGCGGGCCTTCAGCTTGCTGTACGGCATGGACACGGAATCGTGGTAAGCCGAGTTTGCATTGCGCAGACGCGTGAGCATGTCTGCGACAGGATCTGTCATTGTCATGTGGGCTCTTGCCCTTCCTCGAAACGGTTTCCGGATTCCGGTCGGCACACGGGGTGCCGGCGGGAGCGGACCTGCAACGTAGTTAGATTAATCTTCGGATTTGAACGGGAAGCCAAGCGCCTTGAGGAGCGCGCGGCCCTCGGCGTCGGTCTTGGCGGTGGTGACGACGGTGATGTCCATACCGCGGACACGGTCGATGCGGTCCTGATCGATCTCGTGGAACATGGACTGCTCCGTGAGACCGAAGGTGTAGTTGCCGTTGCCGTCGAACTGCTTGCCGTTGAGGCCGCGGAAGTCGCGGATACGGGGCAGTGCGAGGGAGACCAGGCGGTCCGTGAATTCCCACATGCGGTCGCCACGCAGGGTGGCGTGGGCACCGATGGGCATGGCCTCGCGGAGCTTGAACTGCGCGATGGACTTGCGGGCCTTGGTGACCTGGGGCTTCTGGCCGGTGATCGCGGTGAGGTCCTTGACGGCCCCGTCGATCAGCTTGGAGTCCTTGGCGGCGTCACCGACACCCATGTTCACGACGACCTTCACCAGGCGCGGGACCTGGTTGACGTTCGCGTAGCTGAACTCTTCCTGCAGGGCACCCTTGATCTCGGACGCGTAGCGCGCCTTCAGGCGGGGAAGAACCTTGGCTTCTGTGGATTCGACAGTCATTACAGATCCTTCCCTGATGACTTGGCGACGCGGATGCGGACCACACGCTCGCGGCCGTCGCGCTCGACGGTCTCGGTGCGGTATCCGACGCGGGTCGGCTTCTTGGTCTCGGGATCGACGACGGCCACGTTGCTGATGTGCACGGGTGCCTCGACGACTTCGATGCCACCGGTCGTGGTGCCGCGCTGCGACTGCCCGACCTTGGTGTGCTTGGTGACCCGGTTGATGCCTTCCACGAGGACGCGGTTGGACTCCGGGAACACCTTGAGGACCTTGCCCTGCTTGCCGCGGTCTCCGCCGCGTTCCTGCTTGCCCCCGGTGATGACCTGGACGAGGTCACCCTTCTTGATCTTGAGCTTTGTCTTCTGTGCCATGGACTACAGCACCTCCGGCGCCAGCGAGATGATCTTCATGAAACGCTTGTCGCGGAGCTCGCGACCGACAGGGCCGAAGATACGGGTACCGCGGGGGTCGCCGTCGTTCTTCAGGATCACTGCTGCGTTCTCATCGAACTTGATGTAGGAACCGTCCGCGCGGCGGCGTTCCTTCTTGGTGCGGACGATGACAGCCTTGACGACGTCGCCCTTCTTCACGTTTCCGCCGGGGATGGCGTCCTTCACGGTGGCGACGATGACGTCGCCGATGCCTGCGTAGCGGCGCCCGGATCCACCGAGCACGCGGATGGTCAAGATTTCCTTGGCCCCCGTGTTGTCGGCGATCTTTAGCCGCGATTCCTGCTGAATCACTGATTACTCCTGTCGTCGCGCCGGTTCTCTCATCGAGCCTTGCGGAACGGATATGGGTTGGCCCCGTAATACTGGTACTCGCCGCGTGCGCGCCCGGGGCGCGCGGCCCTGCCGGGACTTCAGCATGGCGGACCGTGGCGAACAAGATTATCGGGCTTTTGCCTATTTGCCCGGTGTGAAGGCAACCCCCGGGGTGATCCCGTGAGGAGACCTTGTGAGGGCATGCGCCAGCCCACCAGACAGACAAGATTCTTATCGTATCGCGAGGATGCCCCGGACGCGAAATCGCGTCCGGGGCATCCGGGGCGGTACCGGCAGGGCCGGCACCTGGGTGGTGCGGGTGTTACTTGGCCTTCTCGATGATCTCCACCAGGCGCCACCGCTTGGTGGCGGACAGCGGGCGGGTCTCGCTGATGAGGACCATGTCGCCGATGCCGGCGGTGTTCTCCTCGTCGTGCGCCTTGACCTTGGAGCTGCGGCGAAGCACCTTGCCGTACAGGGCGTGCTTCACGCGGTCCTCGACCTCGACGACGATCGTCTTCTCCATCTTGTCGGAGACGACGTAGCCACGGCGTACCTTGCGGTACCCGCGCGAGGTGGCGTCGTGGACGGCCTTCTCGGTACCTACGGTCGTCTCGTTCTGCTGCTCACTCATTTGGCGTCCTCCTCACGAGGTTCGATGTCCGCGGGAGGAGCGTCCTCCGCGGCAGCCTTCTTGGCTTTCTTGGGCTTGTCCGCCTTCGCGGGCTTCGCTTCCTCGACGGGAGCGACGACCTCGGGACGAATGCCCAGTTCGCGCTCACGCAGCACCGTGTAGATGCGTGCGATGTCGCGCTTGACCGACCGAAGGCGGCCGTGGCTTTCGAGCTGACCGGTGGCCGACTGGAAACGGAGGTTGAACAGCTCCTCCTTGGCCTTGCGCAGTTCTTCCACCAGACGCTCCTTATCGAAGCCGTCCAGCTGGTCTGTTGCCAGTTCCTTTGAACCCAGAGCCATAACTATTCACCACCCTCACGACGCACGATGCGTGCCTTCAACGGCAGCTTGTGGATCGCGAGGCGCAGGGCTTCGCGGGCTACCTCTTCGGAAACGCCGGACAGTTCGAAGAGAACCCGTCCCGGCTTGACGTTGGCCACCCACCACTCGGGCGAACCCTTACCGGAACCCATGCGGGTTTCGGCGGGCTTCTTGGTCAACGGGCGGTCCGGATAGATGTTGATCCAGACCTTGCCGCCACGCTTGATGTGGCGGGTCATGGCGATACGAGCGGACTCGATCTGCCGGTTGGTGACGTATGCCGGGCTCAGAGCCTGGATACCCCACTCGCCGAAGCTGACCTCGGTGCCGCCCGTAGCAGCGCCCGAACGACCCGGGTGGTGCTGCTTACGGAACCTGACTCGACGTGGGATAAGCATTTAGGCCTGTCCTCCTTCAGTCGCAGCGGGGGCTGCGGCGGTCTCGGCGGGTGCTGACGCACCCTGGCCCTCGGAGCGCTCGGGCGCACGACGACGACGGTCGCCTCCGCGGTCGGGTCCGGCGGGCCCACGGCCCGGACGGTCTCCGCCACGGCCACGGGAGGGAGCTGCCGCAGCCTGGGCTGCGAGTTCCTTCGCCGTGACGTCACCCTTGTAGATCCAGACCTTCACGCCGATGCGGCCGAAGGTGGTCTTCGCTTCGAAGAAGCCGTAGTCGATGTTGGCGCGGAGTGTGTGCAGGGGAACGCGTCCCTCGCGGTAGAACTCCGAGCGGCTCATTTCGGCGCCACCCAGGCGACCGGAGCACTGGACACGGATGCCCTTCGCGCCGGCACGCTGTGCGGACTGCATGGCCTTCTTCATCGCACGGCGGAACGCCACGCGGGAGGAGAGCTGCTCGGCGATGCCCTGAGCGACAAGCTGTGCCTCGATCTCGGGGTTCTTGACCTCGAGGATGTTCAGCTGGACCTGCTTGCCGGTCAGCTTCTCGAGCTCGCCGCGGATGCGGTCCGCTTCTGCTCCACGGCGACCGATGACGATGCCGGGACGTGCCGTGTGGATGTCCACGCGGACGCGGTCCCGGGTGCGCTCGATCTCGACCTTGGCGATGCCGGCGCGGTCCATGCCGGTCGACATCAGCTGGCGGATCTTGATGTCCTCGCGGACGAAGTCACGGTAGCGCTGACCGGGCTTGTTGCTGTCGGCGAACCAGTGTGACCGGTGATCGGTGGTGATGCCGAGTCGGAACCCGTGCGGGTTTACTTTCTGTCCCACTTAGCGGACCTCCACTTTCTCAGGGGTAGCGACGACAACCGTGATGTGGCTGGTCCGCTTGTTGATGCGGAACGCGCGGCCCTGGGCACGCGGACGGAACCGCTTCATCGTGGGGCCTTCATCGACGAATGCTTCGCTGATGATGAGGTTGTCCTCGTCGAAGGCGACGCCGTCACGGTCCGCGAGGACGCGGGCGTTGGCCATCGCTGACTGGACCACCTTGAATACCGGCTCCGAAGCAACCTGTGGGGCAAACTTCAGAATGGCCAGGGCCTCGCTCGCCTGCTTCCCACGAACAAGGTTGACGACGCGCCGGGCCTTCATGGGCGTTACGCGGATGTGCCGCGCAATAGCCTTGGCTTCCATTGCTTTCCTTCTCTCGTCGAAGAGCAGCGCCTAGCGGCGCTTGCCCTTGCGGTCGTCCTTCACGTGTCCGCGGAAAGTCCGCGTCGGAGCGAATTCGCCGAGCTTGTGCCCGACCATCGACTCGGTGACGAACACCGGGATGTGCTTACGGCCGTCGTGCACCGCGATCGTGTGCCCGAGCATGTCGGGGATGATCATGGAGCGTCGTGACCAGGTCTTGATGACGTTCTTCGTGCCCGTTTCGTTCTCGCGAGCGACCTTCACAAAAAGGTGCTGGTCGACGAAGGGGCCTTTCTTCAGGCTGCGTGGCATGTCTCCAGGCTCCTATCGCTTGTTCTTGCCGGAACGACGGCGACGCACGATGAGTGAGTCGCTCTCTTTGTTGGGGCGACGGGTGCGGCCTTCGGCCTTGCCGTTGGGGTTGACCGGGTGGCGTCCACCGGAGGTCTTGCCCTCGCCACCACCGTGCGGGTGGTCGACCGGGTTCATGGCGACACCACGGACGGTCGGGCGGATGCCCTTCCAGCGGTTGCGACCGGCCTTGCCCCAGTTGATGTTCGACTGCTCGGCGTTGCCGACCTCGCCGACCGTCGCGCGGCAGCGGACGTCGACGTTGCGGATCTCGCCGGAGGGCAGGCGCAGCTGGGCGAAGCGGCCTTCCTTGGCGACGAGCTGCACCGACGCACCGGCGGAGCGTGCCATCTTCGCGCCGCCGCCTGGGCGGAGCTCGACGGCGTGGATGACGGTACCCACGGGGATGTTGCGCAGCGGCAGGTTGTTGCCGGGCTTGATGTCAGCCCCGGCGCCGGCCTCGACGAAGTCGCCCTGCTTGAGCTTGTTCGGCGCGATGATGTAGCGCTTGGTGCCGTCGACGTAGTGCAGGAGGGCGATGCGCGCGGTGCGGTTCGGATCGTATTCGATCTCGGCAACGCGTGCGTCGACGCCGTCCTTGTCGTGGCGGCGGAAGTCGATCAGACGGTACTGACGCTTGTGTCCACCGCCCTTGTGGCGGGTCGTGATCTTACCGGTGTTGTTACGTCCACCCTTCTTGGGAAGGGGACGGACCAACGACTTTTCCGGCGTCGACCGTGTGATTTCAGCGAAGTCGGCAACGCTCGAGCCACGACGGCCCGGGGTTGTCGGCTTGTATTTACGGATTCCCATAACTCAATTCCTCGTTAAAGTGGTCTCCGCTCTAGGAGAGCGGACCGCCGAAGATGTCGATCGAGCCCTCTTTGAGGGACACGATGGCACGCTTGGTGCCCTTGCGCTGGCCCCAGCCGAACTTGGTGCGCTTGCGCTTGCCAACCCGGTTGATGGTGTTGATGGAGTCGACCTTCACGGAGAAGATCTTCTCGACCGCCAGCTTGATTTCTTCCTTGTTCGAGCGCGGGTCGACCAGGAAGGTGTACTTGCCTTCGTCGATCAGTCCGTAGCTCTTCTCCGAGACGACGGGTGCAATGACGACGTCGCGCGGATCCTTTGCGATGGTGCCGCTCACTTGGCATCCTCCTCGGTGATGACATCAGCCGTGCCGACGAACTGGTCGTAGGCGGCCTTGGTGAAGATCACGTCGTCGGAGACCAGCACGTCGTACGTGTTGAGCTGGTCTACGTAGAGGACGTGTACCTCGGGCACGTTGCGCACCGAGAGTGCTGCGACGTCGTTGGCACGCTCGATGATCACGAGCAGGCGGGGCCGCTCGGAGATCGCGCGCAGGGTGTCGATCGCACCCTTGGTCGAGGGCTTGTCGCCGGTGACCAGGGATTCGAGGACGTGGATACGGCCGTTGCGTGCCCGGTCCGAGAGGGCTCCGCGCAGGGCGGCGGCCTTCATCTTCTTGGGGGTGCGCTGGCTGTAGTCGCGGGGGGTCGGTCCGTGGACGACACCGCCACCGGTCATGTGGGGGGCGCGGATCGAACCCTGACGGGCACGACCGGTTCCCTTCTGCTTGAACGGCTTGCGGCCTGCGCCGCTGACCTCGGCGCGGGTCTTGGTCTTGTGCGTACCCTGGCGGGCAGCAGCAAGCTGGGCGACGACGACCTGGTGCAGCAACGGCACGTTGGTCTGTGCGTCGAAGATCTCCGCGGGGAGATCGACCTTTACAGTGTTGGCAGCCATTTGGCTATGCTCCCTTCACGGCGGTGCGTACGAGGACGACCTGGCCGCGGGCGCCCGGAACGGCGCCCTTGATCAGCAGCAGCGACTTCTCGGCGTCGACAGCGTGAACCCGGAGGTTCAGCGTGGTCTGACGAACGGCGCCCATGCGGCCTGCCATTTTCATTCCACGGAAGACGCGGCTGGGGGTGGATGCTCCACCGATGGAACCGGGCTTGCGGTGGTTCTTGTGGGCACCGTGTGAGGCTCCCACACCGTGGAAGCCGTGGCGCTTCATGACGCCGGCGAAGCCCTTGCCCTTGGTGGTGCCGATGACGTCGACCGTCTGGCCGGCTTCGAACATCTCGACGGAGAGTTCCTGGCCCAGCGAGTAGGAGTCGGCATCGGAGGTACGCAGTTCGACGACGTGACGGCGCGGCGTGACGCCGGCCTTCTCGAAGTGGCCGGCGAGCGGCTTGGTGACCTTGCGGGGATCGATCTGGCCGAAGCCGATCTGCACGGCGGTGTAGCCGTCCTTGTCCTCGCTGAGGAGCTGCGTGATGACGTTCGAGTCTGCCTGGACGACGGTGACGGGGATGAGGATGTTGTTCTCGTCCCAGACCTGGGTCATGCCGAGCTTGATGCCCAGCAGGCCCTTGACCTGGCGCGTAAGTGAAGTAGACATGTGTATCCGCTCTCCCTTACAGCTTGATTTCGATGTTCACGTCCGCAGGCAGGTCGAGACGCATCAGCGAATCGACGGCCTTGGGCGTGGGGTCAATGATGTCGATCAGACGCTTGTGAGTACGCATTTCGAAGTGCTCACGGCTGTCCTTGTACTTGTGCGGGGACCGGATGACAACGAAAACGTTCTTCTCCGTGGGCAGGGGCACGGGGCCCACTACCGTTGCGCCTGCGCGCGTCACCGTCTCAACGATCTTCCGGGCTGAAACATCGATGACCTCGTGGTCATATGACTTCAGCCGGATGCGGATTTTTTGTCCCGCCATGGCGTCTCGACTCTCTCTCTACATAACTGCCTGGGCAGTTCCGGTACGTACGTACATTTCCTGCGTCCGTTGTGTGACGCCTCCCGAACAGACTGAATCCGGAGAACTCCGGGTTCCTCACCCTGCCGGGCTCCGACCCCCGCGCTCGGGCGTGTCGCCATCTCTGGACATACACGACCCGCTGGTTCCGGACGGACCGGAGGGGGTGGACTTCATTTGGGCTGCGCATATCGGCGGACCTGATCCCTGCATCGGGCATTATCCCGACCGGGATGAGGTCTCGGACCGCGCGCGTCAGCGCTTGAACAACTTATCCAGTGTCGCAGATCCCCTGCATGATTGCGAACCGGGCCGGGCGTCACCCGGGTGATGTGTGCTACTCGACTTCACGGCCGTCCCGGTCCATCCGGAGCCCCGAGAACTAGAATATTGGTCCCCCATCGCGAAGGAGATCAGCCATGATCAGCGCCAACAGGACCACGACCATCCTGCCTGTGCGGGACCTGGACCGGGCCCGGAACTTCTACGAGACGAACCTCGGCCTCCACGCCGACAGGGCCTGGGAGGAAGGGACCTTCCTCTTCAGCGAGGACGGGCACAACGGCATCGAGCTGCAGCTCAAGCCCGATAGCGCGCCGTCCGGCAATACCGAGCTCAGCTTCGAGGTGGAGGACCTCGAAGCGGAGATAGCAGTCCTCGAACAGCATGGAGTGACCCTCGAGGATTACGACCTCCCCGGGTTGAAGACCGTGGACCACATCGCCGAGAACGACCATCTGCGTTCGGCGTGGTTCACCGACTCGGAGGGGAACATCCTCTGCCTCCACCAGATCACCGCCTGACCGTGCCGAGGCACGATCGCCCTCTCCTCCGGCACGGAAGAGACGGCAGGAAGGACGGCAGGAAGGGCCCCGCTGCACCGGCAGCGGGGCCCTTCTGCTAATAGCGCTAGACGGGCCATGGTCGACCTCACGACCGGGGCGTCAGGCCCCGGGCCACCTCACGACCGGGGCGACAGGTCCCGGGCCACCTCACGACTGGGGCGACAGGTCCCGGGCCACCTCCGGGCCGGGGTGCGACCCGCTGCCCTCACCGGGCGCCGGTCCGGACCCGTCGTCGGGGGCACCGGTACCGGCCTGAGCGCCGGGCGCCGGTCCGGACCCGTCGTCGGGGGCACCGGTACCGGCCTGAGCGCCGGGCGCCGGTCCGGTCCCGTCGTCGGAGGCTCCGGTACCGGCCTGAGCGCCGGGCGCCGGTCCGGGCCCGTCGTCGGGGGTGCCGGTACCGGTCTGAGCGCCGGGCGGTGGACCCTGCCCCTGGCGGTTGAGCTTCCAGACAGCGAAGGCCAGCAGCAGAAGCGCCGCGACCGTCAGGAGCAGGAACGTGAAGCCGCGGAGGAACCAGAGCAGTGCGAGTGCGATACCGACGGCACCCCAGAGGCTGAACAGTCGTCGTGACAGGGCGACGCCGGCTGCCAGGAGCACCACGTGGCCACAGAGCGACCAGACCTGCGCGCCCGTTGTGCCTCCGGCCACGGTCAGGAGACCTGTCGCCGAGAGGATGGTCGCGGATCCCGGGAGCCAGAGAAGCCCCCGGCCCGGCACGCCCCGGGTGAAGGACCAGGCGGCGAGCAGCGCGAGGGCGAGCACCCACCACTGCGCCGCCCAGAAGAAGTCGATCCCGTCGAGGAGGAGCCAGGCCACGCGCTGCACGGAGAGCACGACCACGAGGAAGGCCACCTCGCAGTACACGGAGCGGATACGAGCCGGAACCTCCCATGCCCCGAGCACGGCGACGACGGCGAGGAGCAGGGAGCCTGCGACGGCCGAGTCGTCCGCGGGCATGGCGAGGACCGCGGCGACGGCGGTCCAGCCGAGGGCCAGGCCGCCGAGGATCCGGTACCGATGCCCGGCCGCATCCTCACCCGGCAGGAACACCCGGGCGAGGTGCAGGAAAGCGGCAGCCAGCACCGCACCGCCCAGAAGGCGGATCGCGTCGGAGCCGAGCGTCCCGCCGGTGGTCCGGTCCACCTGGTCCACGAAGGCGGGGGCGGCGACGATGACGGCTGCCGCTCCCCCGGCGTCGAGTCCGGAGAACGCCTCGCGCTGCGCCAGGGTGAAGCCGATACCGGCCACGGCGGCGGCGACGACCACCCGGTCCCAACCGGCTCCGTCCGCGAAGGCGAAGAGGACCGCCTCGGTGGCGAACAATCCGGCGCCGATGCGGCTCGGCATCCGGAGGCGGGAGGCCGAGGCGCGGACGCGCACCATCGCGAGAGCGACCGCGCAGGCGACCGCGACGAGCGCACCGACCGGCACGGACAGCGGCGCCTCGGGCAGTAGTCCTGCCGGTGCCAGGCCGAAGTCCTTCGAGAGGACCGCGATGAGCGCAGCACCGGCGTACAGGGCAGGGTATGCGGTGGCGCCCTTGTGCTGGACGAGGAACAGGACGGCGGACACGGTGCCGAGCAGGACGAGATGCAGGACGATCACATCGAGCCGTGCGTCGGGGTTGCTGACCGCCAGGTAGGCCAGGGGAACGGTGGCGAGGAGGCCGATGCTCAGCCATGCCGACGATCCCTGCAGCCCCGCCTGGCGGAACCTCGAGCGCAGGAGGACCCGCACCAGTTCCTGCACGGCGATGCTCACGGCCGTCACCGCGAACACCTCGTGCACCGAGAGGTCCAGGTCAGCGGAGACCGTCGCGACGAGGGCGGTGAAGGACAACTGTGCCGCCAGGAGGTACGCGCCACGGCGCAGACGGTCGCCTGCGCGCCGCGCCATGAGGGCTCCGTAGCCGATGGCGACGACCAGCAGCACCTCGTAGGAGCGGATGCCGAATCCGGCTCCGATCCCTGCGAGGGCCGCCACCACGAGGGAGACGGGGCCGATGGCCTCCGTCAGGGCGCCCGGGATATTCCGCACGTGCGCCTTGCCCGCTCCATCGCCCGTGGAGTCGTGCGGCGCAGCAGCGGACAGGACGCGGCCACCCGCCGCATCGCCCGTGGGGTCGTGCGGCGCAGCAGCCGACAGGACGTGACCGCTTGCCTCGATGCCCTCAATGTCGTGCGGCGCGGCAGGCGACAGGCCGCGACCACCTGCCTCGCCGAGGGGTAGGAGAAGGGAGGTCAGGCAACCGGCCAGGACGCAGATCCAGAGGCCGGACGCCACGATGGCGAAGGTCTCCGTCCCGGAGGCCAGGGCGACGGCCGTGACGAGCGATGCCCCACTCGCGGTGCAGATCACCCACGGGCTGTACACGCTCGCCGACCGTCGGCGCCATCGGCGGACCTCGACGAGCTGGTTCACCGCGAAGGCCACCAGGAGGGCGAGGCCTGCGACCTCCCCGACCTGCCAGGGCGGGGGCAGTGGTGGTTGCAGGTGGACGAGCACGGCGATCGGCGCCAGGACGGTCACCGCCCCTCGCGCAGCCAGCATGAAGCGTTCCCGGTACCGGCCGGTCGAGCGCCCTGCCCGCAGGACCAGGTAGACGGCCGTCAGCGCGAGGACCGTCTCCGCCCGCCAGGGGTTGTCCCACCGGGTCATCGTGCTGAGGAGTGCTCCCGGGAGGACGAGCAATTCGAGTGCTCCGCCGCTCCGCACGGCGATCGCCATACCGGTGATCAGCACCAGGAGTACAGGCAGCAGGGCGTCCGGGCCATCCCCCGGACCGGCGAGGATCCCCCACCCCGAGGAGAAGATGGAGGCAGCTGCGGCCAGGCCCAGCGTCACGAAGGTCAGGACGACGTCGACGGCGTACAGGGAGGTGCGCCGCGTAACAACGTCCGGGTTGTCCCGGCCGGCCGAGCGCGCCGCGTCGAGGAACGTCCTGGCCCTGCCCGGCACAGCGAGCAGAGCCGTGATCTGAAGGGCGAGGCACACGGCGAGGAGGAAGGAGATCCATCCTGCCGAGCTGCCGGCAGCCCCCGCGGTGAGGACGACGGTGATCGTGCCCACGAGCCTCACGGCATAGAAGTGCTGGATCCTCTGGGCGTCGTAGAACGCCAGCAGCGCCGCGTAGTACAGGGTGGCAACCACCCATAGCTGAGCGCGGTCCGCCTCGGTCAGCACAGGACCGAGCAGCACGGAGGCGACGAGGGCGGACGGCGCCAGTAGCCGATGGGTGTCCACGACGGCCCAAGAGATGACCTCGGGGAGCCACCCCGGGGCGAGGCGCAGGAGCCCGGCCAGGATGGCGGCCACGCCGATCGAGCAGGTGAAGTACCAGACGAGCGCGCCTCCGAGCAGTGACACGGAGGACAGCGCGATCGAGAGGAAGAACGGCAGCGTGAGGAACGCGACGACACGACTGTGCAGCCGGACGGCAGCCAGGACGTACGCGACGGTGCCGACGACTGCCGTGGCGAACCAGGCGAGAGCCACCTGACCGGTGAGGAACCCGAAGAACAATCCGGCCACCGGTAGCAGGGCGAGTCCGGTACCCGTGAAGGCGACCGCTGCCGGCCGGAGGTGCGGCAACCGCGTATGCAGGACGAGACCGCTGACGTAGAACAGGGCGACGACGACGCTGATCGTCGCCGCGCGGGCGGCGCCGGGTACGGCCGCACCGATGAAGAGACCGCCGGCCGCAACGAGCAACAGACTGGCGGAGTACAGGGCGATGTTGATGCTGCGGAGTTCGCGGGCGGCCCGCCGGGCCGCGCGTTCCTCCGCGGTCGGCGGAACGGGGTCGCCGACCTCTGAGGGACGGTCGGGCGGAAGGCTGATTCCCGCGGACCCCGTCCAGGCAGGCCCGCCAGTGGGGCGCGTCCCGGCAGGCCCGCCAGTGGAGCGCGTCCCCGCAGGCCCGCCCGTGGGACGCGTCCCCGCAGGCCCGCCCGTGGGACGCGTCCCGGCCGGCACACCAGCGGACCCCGCCCCGGCAAACGAGCCAGCAGGGTCCGTCGCAGACGACACACCCGCGGAGCCAGCCCCCGCCGGCGCAACGGCAGGATCTGTCGGAGCCTGGGCACCGGCAGGAGAAGGCCGCGGCTCCGAGGCACCTCTGGACGGAGTCCGCGCATGCCCTGGCGCCTCCGGGTGGTGCAGGCTCGCAGGCTGAGGTGTCGTAGCGCCCGCATCCGCCTCGGGGTCCAGACCCGGCACGGGGTCCAGGCCCGGCACGGGGTCCAGGTCCGGCACGGGGTCCAGGCCCGGCACGGGATCCGCGGGCCTGGCTGCGAGGGACGCGCCCTCGCGATACCCCCGCTCGTACGCCGCCGCCACGTAACGGTCGGCGGTCCCGGCACGTGCGCTGCGGCGCCGTGTGACCGCCCATCCCGCCAGGTACCCGGCACCGAAGATGCTCAGGACGATCACCAGAAGAATCGTCAGAATCAGACCCAATGCCACTCCCCCATGATGGGAACCGGATGCCGCCCCCGGGCCAGTATAGGCAGGGCACACCCGTGACCGACGCGCCCGGGAACTCCCTGTGGAGAACCGGCCGCGGCATGATCAGGGCGCATTAACGAAGGAACCCCCGCCGCGGACGGCAGGGGTTCCTCGATGCTCCAGCAGGGCTGGACGATCCGAAGGACTACTTCAGGATCTTGGTGACACGTCCCGAACCAACGGTGCGGCCGCCTTCGCGGATGGCGAAGCCGAGGCCGTCTTCCATGGCGATGGGCTGGATGAGCGCAACGGTCATCTCAGTGTTGTCGCCGGGCATGACCATCTCGGTGCCCTCGGGGAGGGTGATGACGCCGGTCACGTCCGTGGTACGGAAGTAGAACTGCGGGCGGTAGTTCGAGTAGAACGGGTTGTGACGCCCGCCCTCGTCCTTGGCCAGGATGTAGACGTTGGCCTCGAAGTCGGTGTGAGGGGTGATCGAACCCGGCTTCACGATGACCTGTCCACGCTCTACGTCTTCGCGCTTGATGCCGCGGAGCAGCAGACCACAGTTCTCGCCGGCCCAGGCCTCGTCGAGCTGCTTGTGGAACATCTCGATACCGGTGACCGTGGTCTTCTGGACCGGACGGATGCCGACGATCTCGACCTCGGAGTTGATGGCGAGGGTTCCGCGCTCGGCGCGGCCCGTGACGACGGTTCCACGACCGGTGATCGTGAAGACGTCCTCGACGGGCATGAGGAACGGCTTGTCCTTGTCGCGGATGGGATCCGGGACGTTGTTATCGACGGCTTCCATGAGGTCCTCGACGGACTTGACCCACTCGGGGTCGCCTTCGAGAGCCTTGAGACCGGAGACGCGGACCACGGGGGCCTCGTCGCCGTCGAAGCCCTGCGAGCTGAGCAGCTCACGGACTTCCATCTCCACGAGGTCGAGGAGCTCTTCGTCATCGACCATGTCGGACTTGTTCAGCGCGACCAGCAGGTAGGGGACGCCGACCTGGCGGGCGAGCAGGACGTGCTCGCGGGTCTGGGCCATCGGACCATCGGTGGCTGCGACGACGAGGATTGCCCCGTCCATTTGGGCCGCACCGGTGATCATGTTCTTGATGTAGTCAGCGTGACCGGGGGCGTCCACGTGGGCGTAGTGGCGCTTCTCGGTCTGGTACTCGACGTGCGAGATGTTGATCGTGATGCCGCGCTGCTTCTCCTCGGGAGCCGAGTCGATCGACGCGAAGTCACGCTGCTCGTTGAGGGTGGGGTACTTGTCGTACAGCACCTTGGAAATGGCAGCCGTCAACGTGGTCTTTCCATGGTCAACGTGACCAATGGTGCCGATGTTAACGTGCGGCTTAGTCCGCTCGAACTTTGCCTTCGCCACGGGTTCCTCCTAGAACGTTTGAGAAGAATTGCTTCCCAGCCACGCTGATCGCGGCTGAAACTCATGCAAGTCTACTGGGGGCTTTTGGTTTTGATGAAATTGCTGTGCACCGCCGGTCCGGGTGGACCAGCGGAAGGAAGCGCGGGGCGGCCGGCCCTGGGACAGGCCGCCTCCGCTCCCCCGGGATCCCGTTGCCGGGAAGGGGCTACTCGCCGCGGGTCTTCTGGATGATCTCGTCGGCGACTGCCTTCGGGACCTCGGAGTAGCTGTCGAACTTCATGGAGTACACGGCACGACCCTGGGTCTTGGATCGGAGGTCACCGATGTAGCCGAACATGCCCGAGAGGGGCACGTGCGCCGTGATGACCTTGACGCCGCTGGCGTCCTCCATGGACTGCATCTGGCCGCGACGGGAGTTGAGGTCACCGATCACTTCACCCATGTATTCCTCGGGTGTGCGGACCTCCACCTCCATGAGCGGTTCGAGCAGCACGGGCTTCGCCATGCGGGCGGCTTCCTTGAAAGCCATCCGGCCGGCGATCTTGAACGCCATCTCCGAGGAGTCGACGTCGTGGTAGGCGCCGTCGAGCAGGGTCGCCTTGATGCCGACCACCGGGTAGCCGGCGAGCACGCCGTCGTTCAGTGCATCCTGGATGCCGGCGTCGACACTCGGGATGTACTCGCGGGGCACGCGGCCACCGGTGACCTTGTTGTCGAAGGCGTACAGGACACCCTCCTCGACCTCCATCGGCTCGATCGCGATCTGGATCTTCGCGAACTGGCCGGAGCCACCCGTCTGCTTCTTGTGGGTGTAGTCGTGCTTGGCGACCTTGCTGCGGATCGTCTCGCGGTAGGCGACCTGGGGCTTGCCCACGTTCGCTTCCACGCGGAACTCGCGGCGCATGCGGTCCACCAGGATGTCCAGGTGAAGCTCGCCCATGCCGGCGATGATCGTCTGTCCGGTGTCCTCGTTCAGGGAGACCTGGAACGTGGGGTCCTCGGCCGAGAGCTTCTGGATGGCCGTGGACAGCTTCTCCTGGTCACCCTTGGTCTTGGGCTCGATGGCCACCGAGATCACGGGCGCCGGGAAGCTCATGGACTCGAGCACGATCTGGTTCGCGGAGTCGGAGAGGGTGTCACCGGTGGTGGTGTCCTTCAGGCCGATCGCGGCGTAGATGTGCCCGGCCGAAGCCTCTTCGACGGGGATCTCCTTGTTGGCGTGCATCTGGAACAGCTTGCCGATGCGCTCCTTCTTGCTCTTCGTCGAGTTCACCAGCTGGGTACCGGCGGTCACGTGACCGGAGTACACGCGGATGAAGGTCAGCTGACCGAAGAACGGGTGCGTGGCCACCTTGAACGCGAGGGCCGAGAAGGGCTCCTCGGTGCTCGGTGCACGCGTGAGCTCGACCTCTTCGTTCCGGGGATCGTGACCGATCATCGGGGGGACGTCGAGGGGCGAGGGCAGGTAGTCGATGACGGCGTCGAGCATCGGCTGCACACCGCGGTTCTTGAACGCGGAGCCGCAGAGGATCGGGTAGAGCTCGGAGTTGATCGTCATCTTGCGGATGCCGGCCTTGAGCTCGTCGACGGAGATCTCTTCGCCTTCGAGGTACTTGTTCATGAGTTCGTCGGAGGACTCGGCGACGGTCTCGACGAGGGCCGCGCGGTACTCCTCGGCCTTCTCCTTGAGGTCGGCCGGGATCTCCTGGATCTCGTACTTCGCACCCATGGTGACGTCACCCTTGGAGTCGCCGGGCCAGACGAGGGCACGCATGTAGAGCAGGTCGACGACGCCGACGAAGTCGTTCTCGGCACCGATGGGGAGCTGCAGCACGAGGGGCTTGGCGCCCAGGCGGCTGATGATGGTGTCGACCGTGAAGTAGAAGTCGGCGCCCAGCTTGTCCATCTTGTTGACGAAGCAGATGCGGGGCACTTCGTACTTGTCGGCCTGGCGCCAGACGGTCTCCGACTGGGGCTCGACGCCCTCCTTGCCGTCGAACACGGCGACGGCGCCGTCGAGGACGCGCAGTGAGCGCTCCACCTCGACGGTGAAGTCGACGTGCCCGGGGGTGTCGATGATGTTGATCTGGTTGTTCTCCCAGAAGCAGGTGACCGCGGCGGACGTGATGGTGATGCCGCGCTCCTTCTCCTGTTCCATCCAGTCGGTGGTGGAGGCGCCGTCGTGCGTCTCACCGATCTTGTGGTTGACACCCGTGTAGAACAGGATGCGCTCGGTAGTAGTGGTCTTGCCGGCATCGATGTGGGCCATGATGCCGATGTTGCGGACCTTGTTCAGGTCGGTAAGCACGTCCTGTGCCACGGTGTCTCCCTCAATACGAAAATGGAGTTCTGCTGGGCCACCGGCCGGGCCGCCCCTGGCGGGGTGTCGGTCCGGCCGGTAGAGCTGCTACCAGCGGTAGTGTGCGAAGGCCTTGTTCGACTCGGCCATCTTGTGCGTGTCCTCGCGGCGCTTGACCGCTGCCCCGAGACCGTTGGACGCGTCCAGGATCTCGTTCTGCAGGCGCTCGGTCATCGTCTTCTCGCGGCGGGCCTTGGAGTAGCCCACGAGCCAGCGGAGGGCCAGCGCGGTCGAACGACCGGGCTTGACCTCGACGGGAACCTGGTAGGTGGCTCCACCGACGCGGCGTGAGCGGACCTCGAGGGTCGGCTTCACGTTGTCCATGGCCTTCTTCAGCGCTGCGACGGGGTCGCCGCCGGACTTGGCACGTGCGCCCTCGAGTGCGCCATACACGATGCGCTCTGCGGTGGACTTCTTGCCGTCGACGAGCACCTTGTTGATCAGCTGGGTGACCAGGGGGGAACCGTAGACGGGATCTACAACGAGCGGCCGCTTCGGGGCCGGGCCCTTACGAGGCATATTACTTCTTCTCCATCTTCGCGCCGTAGCGGCTGCGAGCCTGCTTGCGGTTCTTCACGCCCTGGGTATCCAGTGCGCCACGGACGATCTTGTAGCGGACACCCGGGAGGTCCTTCACACGACCGCCGCGCACGAGCACGATGGAGTGTTCCTGGAGGTTGTGACCCACCCCGGGGATGTAGGCGGTGACTTCGATACCACCGTTGAGGCGCACACGGGCGACCTTGCGGAGAGCCGAGTTCGGCTTCTTCGGGGTGGTGGTGTAGACGCGGGTGCAGACGCCGCGCTTCATGGGGCTACCCTTCAGTGCGGGCGCCTTGGTCTTGGAGACCTTAGGTGTCCGGCCCTTACGGACCAGCTGGTTAATCGTAGGCACTTTCGTGTTCTCCGTAATGTCTGAAGATGAGATCTGTGACGCCCTACCCAGCGGCTGCGACGCCCTTGCGGGGTCGTACCGTCCGTGGGTCGGGATGATCGGTCGTTTGGCGCACCACCGACGGACATGCTGCCGCAGAACGACTGTAGGCGTGCGAAAATGTGGCATTCGCTGTACAACTTACGTACAACACGGAGATACGTTTCGCAACGCCAATCCACTGCCACACAAACAATTGGTACCCAGTCTACCAGAGACCGCGGGAACCCCGGACGAGGGACCCTCCCCCACATGGTAGGGGCACGGGGGGCCGGAATGCGGGAAGGCCCCGGACCATCAGGTCCGGGGCCTTCCCCATGGGCTGAAGATCAGCGGAAGTCGCTGTTCCCCATGTCGTAGTCGTCCAGCGGGATCGCGTGGAACTCGGGGCTGAGGCCACCGTCGACACCGGCGTAGTCGAAGTCGCTGAACGCGCTCGGACCGGTGAAGAGGTTCGCCTTGGCTTCCTCGGTGGGCTCGACCGTGACCTTCGTGTAGCGGTCCAGGCCGGTACCGGCCGGGATGAGCTTACCGATGATGACGTTCTCCTTGAGGCCGAGCAGCGGGTCGCTCTTGCCTTCCATGGCGGCCTGCGTGAGAACACGCGTGGTCTCCTGGAAGGAAGCGGCCGACAGCCACGACTCGGTGGCGAGCGACGCCTTGGTGATGCCCATGAGCTCGGGACGGCCGGAGGCCGGCTTCTTGCCCTCGGACACCACGCGACGGTTCTCGTCCTCGAAGCGGCGACGCTCGGCCAGCTCACCGGGGAGCAGGTCCGACTCGCCGGACTCGATCACGGTGACGCGACGCAGCATCTGGCGGACGATGACCTCCACGTGCTTGTCGTGGATACCTACACCCTGGCTGCGGTACACGCGCTGGACCTCGTCGACCAGGAACTCCTGGGCCTTGCGGGGGCCGAGGATCCGGAGGATCTGCTTCGGGTCGACCGCGCCGAAGACGAGCTGCTGCCCGACCTCGACGTGCTCGCCGTCGGCCACCAGGAGGCGTGCACGGCGCAGGACCGGGTACGCGATCTCCTCGGAGCCGTCGTCGGGCGTGACCACCAGGCGAAGCTGCTTCTCGGCGTCCTCGATGGTGACGCGCCCTGCGACCTCGGAGATCGGGGCGACACCCTTGGGGGTACGCGCCTCGAAGAGCTCCTGGATACGGGGCAGACCCTGCGTGATGTCCTCGGCCGACGCCACACCACCGGTGTGGAAGGTACGCATCGTCAGCTGGGTGCCGGGCTCACCGATTGACTGCGCGGCGATGATGCCGACGGCCTCTCCGATGTCCACGGTCTTGCCGGTCGCGAGCGAACGGCCGTAGCAGAGCGCACAGGTGCCGACGCTGGACTCGCAGGTGAGCACGGAGCGGACCTTGATGTCCGAGATGCCCGCCTCGAACAGTTCACCGATGAGCACGTCTCCGACGTCGGAGCCCGCGGGAGCGAGCACCTTGCCCTTGGCGTCGAGGACGTCGGTGGCCAGCGTACGTGCGTACGCCGAGTTCTCGACCTCCTCGTGCAGGACCAGCTCACCGTCGGCGTTCGGCACGGCGATGGTGACCTTGAGCCCGCGCTCGGTGCCGCAGTCGTCCTCGCGGACGATGACGTCCTGCGAGACGTCGACGAGGCGACGCGTCAGGTACCCCGAGTTGGCGGTACGCAGGGCGGTGTCGGCGAGGCCCTTACGGGCACCGTGGGTGGCGATGAAGTACTCCAGGACCGACAGGCCCTCGCGGTACGAGGACTTGATCGGACGCGGGATGATCTCGCCCTTGGGGTTCGCCACCAGGCCACGGATGCCCGCGATCTGACGGACCTGCAGCCAGTTGCCTCGCGCACCGGAGGACACCATGCGGTTGATGGTGTTGTCCTTCGGCATCGCGGCGCGCATGGATGCGGCGACCTCGTTCGTGGCCTTGTTCCAGATGTCGATGAGCTCCTGACGGCGCTCCTCGTCGGCGATGAGGCCCTTGTCGAACTGCGACTGGACCTTGGCGGCCTGCGTCTCGTAGCCCTCCATGATGCCGGCCTTGTTGATCGGCGCGGAGATGTCCGAGATGGCGACGGTGACGCCCGAGCGCGTGGCCCAGTAGAAACCGGCGTCCTTCAGGTTGTCCAGCGTCGCCGCCGTGACCACCTTCGGGTACCGCTCGGCGAGGTCGTTGACGATGGTCGAGAGCTGGCCCTTGTCGGCGACCTTCTCCACCCACGGGTAGTCGAGGGGAAGCGTCTCGTTGAACAGGACCTGTCCGAGGGACGTCTCGATCAGCGCAGGCGTCCCCGGCTCCCAGCCCTCGGGAGCGGCGATGTCGGCACTGGGCACGAAGTTGTCGACGCGGATCCGGACCACCGAGTTGAGGTGGAGCGAGCCCATGTCGAACGCCATGACGGCCTCGGCCATGCTCGTGAAGACGCGGCCTTCGCCGGCGCTTCCCTCACGCTTGGTGGTGAGGTGGTGCAGACCGATGATCATGTCCTGCGAGGGCAGGGTGACCGGACGGCCGTCGGACGGCTTCAGGATGTTGTTCGAGGAGAGCATCAGGATGCGTGCCTCGGCCTGGGCCTCGGGGCTCAGCGGCAGGTGGACTGCCATCTGGTCGCCGTCGAAGTCCGCGTTGAAGGCACCGCAGACCAGCGGGTGCAGCTGGAGGGCCTTGCCTTCGACGAGCTGCGGCTCGAACGCCTGGATGCCGAGACGGTGCAGGGTGGGTGCACGGTTCAGCAGCACCGGGTGCTCGGTGATGATCTCTTCGAGGACGTCCCAAACCTGGGGGCGGTACCGCTCGACCATGCGCTTGGCGCTCTTGATGTTCTGCGCGTGGTTGAGGTCCACCAGTCGCTTCATCACGAACGGCTTGAAGAGCTCCAGTGCCATCTGCTTGGGCAGACCGCACTGGTGCAGCTTCAGCTGCGGGCCGACGACGATGACCGAACGGCCCGAGTAGTCGACGCGCTTGCCGAGGAGGTTCTGGCGGAACCGACCCTGCTTGCCCTTGAGCATGTCCGAGAGGGACTTCAGGGGACGGTTGCCCGGTCCGGTGACCGGACGGCCGCGACGACCGTTGTCGAACAGGGAGTCGACGGCCTCCTGGAGCATGCGCTTCTCGTTGTTCACGATGATCTCGGGAGCCCCGAGGTCGAGCAGGCGCTTCAGGCGGTTGTTGCGGTTGATGACGCGGCGGTACAGGTCGTTGAGGTCGGACGTCGCGAAACGGCCGCCGTCGAGCTGCACCATCGGGCGCAGTTCCGGCGGGATCACCGGGACGGCGTCGAGGACCATGCCCAGCGGGCTGTTCGTCGTCGTCAGGAACGCGTTGACCACCTTGAGACGCTTCAGGGCGCGGGTCTTGCGCTGTCCCTTGCCGTTCTGGATGATGTCGCGCAGCATCTCGGCCTCGGCCGGCATGTCGAAGTTCTCGAGGCGCTTCTTGATGGCCTCGGCACCCATGGAACCCTCGAAGTACAGACCGTAGCGGTCACGGAGCTCGCGGTAGAGCCCTTCGTCGCCCTCGAGGTCGGCGACCTTCAGGGTCTTGAAGCGCTCCCACACCTGGACGAGGCGCTCGATGTCGGCGTCGGCGCGCTTGCGGACGTTCGCCATCTGGCGGTCGGCCGAGTCGCGGGCCTTCTTCTTGTCGGCGGCCTTGGCGCCCTCTCCCTCGAGGCGGGCGATCTCGTCCTCGAGGTCCTTGGCGATCGCGGCGATGTCGGAGTCGCGCTGGTCCGTCATCTGCTTCTTCTCGAGGTCGTGTTCGGCCTGGAGGTTCGGCAGTTCGGCGTGGCGGTTCTCCTCGTCGACCGAGGTGATCATGTAGGCGGCGAAGTAGATGACCTTCTCGAGGTCCTTCGGTGCCAGGTCGAGCAGGTAGCCGAGGCGCGAGGGCACGCCCTTGAAGTACCAGATATGCGTGACGGGGGCGGCGAGCTCGATGTGCCCCATGCGCTCACGGCGCACCTTGGCACGCGTCACCTCGACGCCGCAGCGCTCGCAGATGATGCCCTTGAAGCGCACGCGCTTGTACTTGCCGCAGTAGCACTCCCAATCGCGGGAAGGGCCGAAGATCTTCTCGCAGAAGAGGCCGTCCTTCTCGGGCTTGAGCGTGCGGTAGTTGATGGTTTCCGGCTTCTTGACCTCGCCGTAGGACCAGCCGCGGATTTCGTCCGCGGTGGCAAGTCCGATTCGCATGAGGCCGAAGGAGGATTCGCTGGACATAGGGTCCCTGTTCTCTCTTTGTTCTCTAAATTCTTGAAGTCTTATGGGGTGCGGCGGGGAGTGGAGTCCCCCACCGGTCCAGGGAGGTGTCCGGAGGAAGGCGGCTTTAATATTTCAAGGCCGCCCGCGGCCGAAGAAATTTCGTTGCCGCCGTTCCGGGTACCGGACTGGACCGGTCGGGTGAAACCTAGACTTCCTCGACAGAGCTCGGCTCGGCCCGTGACAGGTCGATGCCCAGTTCCTCCGCGGCCCGGAAGACTTCTTCATCCGAGTCACGCATCTCGATCGTCGTGCCGTCGGTGGAGAGGACTTCCACGTTCAGGCAGAGCGACTGCATTTCCTTGATCAGGACCTTGAAGGACTCGGGGACACCCGGCTCGGGGATGTTCTCGCCCTTCACGATGGCCTCGTAGACCTTCACGCGTCCGTGGATGTCGTCCGACTTGATGGTCAGGAGTTCCTGCAGCGTGTACGCCGCGCCATAGGCCTCGAGGGCCCAGACTTCCATCTCGCCGAAGCGCTGGCCGCCGAACTGTGCCTTACCACCCAGCGGCTGCTGCGTGATCATGGAGTACGGGCCGGTGGAGCGCGCGTGGATCTTGTCGTCCACCAGGTGGTGGAGCTTCAGGATGTACATGTAGCCGACGGAGATCGGGTCCGGGAACGGCTCGCCGGAGCGGCCGTCGAACAGTCGGGCCTTGCCGGACTCGCCGATGAGGCGCTGTCCGTCGCGGGTGACGTTCGTGGAGCCGAGCAGGCCGACGATCTCGTCCTCGGTGGCGCCGTCGAACACGGGGGTCGCGACGGTGGTCGAGGAGATCTCCCGAGGGAGGTTCGGGAGGTTCTTGAGCCACTCGGGCTCCCCCTCGATCTTCCAGCCCTGCTTGGCGGCCCACCCGAGGTGGATCTCGAGGACCTGGCCCACGTTCATGCGGCCCGGGACACCCAGCGGGTTCAGGACGATGTCGACGGGCGTGCCGTCCTCCAGGAACGGCATGTCCTCGATCGGGAGGATCTTGGAGATGACGCCCTTGTTGCCGTGGCGGCCGGCAAGCTTGTCGCCGTCGGTGATCTTGCGCTTCTGCGCCACGTACACGCGGACCAGCTGGTTGACGCCCGGGGGCAGCTCGTCGTCGTTGTCGCGGTCGAAGATGCGCACGCCGATGACCGTGCCCGACTCGCCGTGGGGCACCTTCAGCGAGGTGTCGCGGACTTCGCGGCTCTTCTCGCCGAAGATCGCACGCAGCAGGCGCTCCTCCGGGGTCAGTTCCGTCTCGCCCTTGGGGGTGACACGGCCGACCAGGATGTCGCCGGCCTCGACCTCGGCACCGATGTGGATGATGCCGCGCTCGTCGAGGGCCCCGAGGACCTCCTCGGAGACGTTCGGGATGTCACGCGTGATCTCCTCGGCACCGAGCTTGGTGTCGCGGGCGTCGACTTCGTGCTCCTCGATGTGGATCGAGGTCAGGACGTCGTCGGAGACGATGCGCTGCGACAGGATGATCGCGTCCTCGAAGTTGTGACCCTCCCAGGACATGAACGCGACGAGCATGTTCTTGCCGAGCGCGAGCTCGCCCTGGTCCGTGGAGGGACCGTCGGCGATGATCGTGTTGTACTCGACGCGGTCGCCCTCGGCGACCAGGACGCGCTGGTTGTACGCGTTGCCCTGGTTGGAGCGGGCGAACTTCATGATCGGGTAGTTCGTCTCGGTGCCGTCGTCGTTGAGGATGCTGACGAGATCCGCCGACACCTCCTTGACGACGCCGGCCTTCGTCGCGGTGACGGCGTCACCGGCGTCGACGGCGGCGTTCTTCTCCATGCCGGTGCCCACGAGGGGACGCTCGGAACGGAGCAGGGGCACGGCCTGGCGCTGCATGTTCGCGCCCATGAGGGCGCGGTTGGCGTCGTCGTGCTCCAGGAACGGGATCATCGCGGTTGCGACGGACACCATCTGGCGCGGGGAGACGTCCATGTACTCGACCTCGCCGGGCGCGACGAGCACGGGCTCGCCGGAACCACCGCGGGTCCGCACGAGGACCATGTCCTCGACGAACGTGTTGTCCGCGGCGAGGGGGGCGTTCGCCTGGGCGATGAGGCGCTCCACCTCGTCGTCAGCGGTCAGGTAGTCGATCTGCTCGGTGACGAGGCCGTCGACGACCTTGCGGTACGGGGTCTCGATGAACCCGAACGCGTTGATGCGGCCGTAGGAGGCGAGTGAACCGATGAGGCCGATGTTCGGGCCTTCAGGGGTCTCGATGGGGCACATGCGGCCGTAGTGCGAGGGGTGGACGTCACGGACCTCCATGCCTGCGCGGTCACGGGACAGACCACCGGGGCCCAGCGCGGACAGGCGACGCTTGTGCGTCAGGCCGGCGAGCGGGTTGTTCTGGTCCATGAACTGCGAGAGCTGGGAGGTTCCGAAGAACTCCTTGATCGCGGCGACGACGGGGCGGATGTTGATCAGGGTCTGCGGCGTGATCGCCTCGACGTCCTGCGTGGTCATCCGCTCGCGGACGACGCGCTCCATGCGGGACAGGCCGGTGCGGACCTGGTTCTCGATGAGCTCGCCCACCGCACGGATGCGGCGGTTGCCGAAGTGGTCGATGTCGTCGACCTCGACGCGCAGTTCGACGTCGCCGCCGTCGCGCTTGCCGCCGAGGGTCTTCTCGCCGGCGTGCAGGGCGACCAGGAACTTGATCATCGCGACGATGTCGTCGATGTTCAGCACCGAGGCGTCGGAATCCGTGAGGTCCTTGTCGATACCGAGCTTCCGGTTGATCTTGTACCGGCCGACCTTCGCGAGGTCGTAACGCTTCGGGTTGAAGTACAGGTTGTCGAGGAGGGTCTGGGCAGCCTCGACCGTGGGGGGCTCGCCCGGTCGCAGCTTGCGGTAGATGTCCAGGAGGGCGTCCTCGCGGGTCTCCGTGGCGTCCTTCTCCATGGTGGCGCGGATGGAGTCGTACTGGCCGAACTCCTCGAGGATCTGGCCCTCGGTCCAGCCGAGCGCCTTGAGGAGCACGGTGACGGACTGCTTGCGCTTGCGGTCGAGGCGGACCCCGACCTGGTCGCGCTTGTCGATCTCGAGCTCGAACCAGGCACCACGCGACGGGATGATCTTCGCGCTGAAGATGTCCTTGTCGCTGGTCTTGTCGGCGGTGCGCTCGAAGTAGGCGCCCGGGGAGCGGACGAGCTGCGACACGACGACACGCTCGGTGCCGTTGATGACGAAGGTGCCCTTGTCGGTCATGAGGGGGAAGTCACCCATGAACACGGTCTGCTGCTTGATCTCGCCCGTGTTGTTGTTCATGAACTCGGCCTTGACGTACAGCGGGGCGGAGTAGGTCGCGTCGCGATCCTTGCACTCTGCCATCGTGTACTTGGGGTCGGCGAACTCGGGTTCGGAGAAGCTCAGGGACATGGTGCCCTGGAAGTCCTCGATCGGGGAGATCTCCTCGAAGATGTCCGCGAGGCCGGAGGTGGTGGCGAAGCCCTGCAGCCCCTTCTCCAGCGCTTCCTCTACGCGGGCCTTCCAGCGCTCGTTGCCGACGAGCCAGTCGAAACTGTCCGTCTGGAGCGCGAGGAGATTGGGAACGTCAAGCGGTTCGTGAATCTTTGCGAATGAGAGCCGGGGAGCGGCGCCGTCGGCGTCGACCTGGCTGGTAGCGGTTGCATTATTAGAGGTGCTCGGGGCGACCAAGAGGGATCCTTCCACAGACCGTAAGGCTTGTCAGCGCTTTCGCCTCTGCACCGCCACCGCAGGATGCTGCGGGGATCTCAGTGCTCACCCGAGTCTGCTTCCATCCGTCCCAACCATGTGGCCAGGTTCAACGACGAGAGCAGAGCAAAGCCCACCGCTATATGAAGGCTGAGGTTAGAGGGAAGACGCAAAGACCTACACTACGGGATGGGCAGGGCAAAGTCCAATAGCCCCTTTCCCCCTTTTCCGTCAAGCCCACCGCCCACTGGTCGACCCGGCCGGAGGGAGCCGGGCGGGCGGGGGCCGGCGTCCGGAAGCAGCCGGCCCTAGCCGGCGGCCGGCTCCGGCAGGGGGCCCGTGCTCACGTCGCCGCGCAGTCGCTTCACGATCAGTTCGGCGCTGATCAGGCACATCGGGATGCCGATGCCCGGGACCGTGGAGCTGCCCGCGTAGAACAGGTTCCCGACCTTCTGGCTGCGGTTCGAGCCGCGGAAGAAGGCGCTCTGCTTCAGGATGTGCGCCGGACCGAGGGACGTTCCCCGCCAGGCGTTGAGGTCCTCCGCGAAGTCCTGCGGCCCGTAGCTGCGCCGGACCACGATGCGCTCGGCGAGATCGGGGATGCCCGCCCATTCGGAGATCTGGCCGATGACGGCGTCGGCGAGGTCCTCGACCCGCTGGTCTCCCCCGCGCTCCAGTCCGCCCTTGCCGATCCCGACGTCCGCCGGGATCGGCACGAGGACGAACACGTTCTCGTGGCCCTCGGGAGCGACGGAATCGTCCGTTGCGCTGGGACGGCAGACGTAGAGCGACGCCGGCGAGGGCACCGAGGTCTCCTTGCCGAAGATCCGTCCGAAGTTGTCCCGCCAGTCCGTGCTGAACAGCAGTGTGTGGTGTTCGAGCTGCGGGAGGCTGCCCCGCACGCCGAGGTAGAGCAGGAGCGCGCTCGGTCCGGGGACGCGCGTCCGCCAGTACTTCTCGGGGTAGGTTTGCAGGTCCGCGGGCAGGAGGGTCGTCTCCGTGTGGTGGAGGTCCGCCGCCGAGACGACGATGTCGGCGTCGACCGACATCGTCGTGCCTGCGGTGCGGTAGGTGACCGCCCGCACCGCGGCGGTCTGCCGGTCCAGCGGCGACCGGCCGGGCGTGCGCGCGTCCGTGTCGATCGAGACGACGTCGGCGCCGGTGCGGATCTCGACACCGGCGGACTCCGCGACGCGGCGCATGGCCGCGATGAGCGTCGTGAAGCCGCCCATCGGGTACAGGACGCCGTCGTCGAGGTCGAGGTGGCTCATCAGGTGGTACATGCTCGGGGCGTCGAAGGGCGAGCTGCCGAGGAAGACGGCCGGATACCCGAGGATCTGCTGGATGCGGGGGTCCTTGAACCGCTTCTCGACGAACGACTGCAGGGGCTGCAGCAGAAGCGCCCCGATGCGGGGCAGCCGCTTCAGGACGTCCGGCCGGAGGAAGGGCAGGAAGGACTGGAACGTCGAGTAGAGGAAGCGCTTCTTGGCGATCTCGTAGGCGTCCTCGGCGGAGTCCAGGTACTTCGAGAGCTGCTCGCCGGCGCCGGTCTCCAGGGATTCGAAGAGTTTCGTGACGGCTTCGCGGTCCGCCGGGACGTCGACGGTGTCGAATCCCTCCTCGAAGATGACGCGATAGCCGGGATCCAGCTTCACCAGCTCGAGCTGCTCCGCGGCGCTGGTGCCCATCAGCTTGAAGAAGTGGTCGATCACCTCGGGCATCAGGTACCAGGACGGGCCTGTGTCGAACCGGAAGCCGTCCTGTTCCCAGGACCCGGCCCGGCCACCGACCTCGTTCCGCTTCTCCAGGAGGGTGACGCGGTGACCCTCCCGCGCCAGCAGGGCCGACGTCGCCAGTCCGCCGATCCCGCCGCCGATCACGACGACGTCCTTCGCTCCCACGCGGGGGCTCCTGCTCTGCTGTGCGGTCATGCCGTCCTCTCCTGCGCGGGAGGTTCCGGTACCGCGCGACCGGTGAAGGCTTGCACCATGATGCGGAACTTCACCGGGTTGGGAACCCGGATCCGTGCCCGCAGGAGTTCCTCGGCGGGTGTGCGCCTGAGGCGCACCGCCAGATCCGTGAAGAGGGCCTGCGCGAGGGCGACGGCGCGGCGCGGGGTAGGGGGCAGCCCCGGGAGCGCGCCGGCCGAGATCCGCAGGTCCTCGTCGATGTCGTCCAGCAGGCGGTGCTTGTCCGCCTCCGTGAAACTGCCGGGCCGGACACCGGGGAAGTAGCTGCGCCCGAGGCTCGTGAAGTCCTCGGCGAGGTCGCGCAGGAAGTTGATCTTCTGGAAGGCCGCGCCGAGGTGTCGCGCGCCGTCCACCAGCACGGCGTCCTCCTCGGGGGTGACGTTCCGGCCCACCAGGAACGCCTTGAGGCACATGAGCCCCACGACCTCCGCCGAGCCGTACACATACAGGTCGAAGGACTCCTGGGTGTGTTCGTGCCGGGTGATGTCGGCGCGCATCGAGGCGAAGAAGGGCCGGGTGAGGTCGACGCCGATCCCGGTGCTCCGAGCCGTGACCGCGAACGCGTGCACGACGAGGTTGGTGCTGTAGCCCGTGGCCATCGCCGTCTCGGTGTCCCGTTCGAGGTCGTCGAGGAGTCGCTTCACGTCGGCGTCGGACAGGCCGGCCCCGGCCGCTGCGCCGTCGACGATCTCGTCCGCCACCCGCACGAGGGCGTACACGGCCTCGATGGCGCTGCGCGTGGGGCGGTCGAGGATCCGCGAGGCCAGCCCGAAGGACGTCGAGTAACAGCGGATGACCTCGGCGGAGGTCTTCAGCGCGGCGTCGGTGTAGCGCGCGAGCGAATCGTCCACGCCCATTCAGTGCACCCGGTCCACGACGGCCGTCACGACCGGCTGGAGCGCGGACCGCAGGGCGGACGGCACGGCGTCGGACTCGAGGTGTGTGCGGGCTCGCGAGGCGTACTGGGCGGCGAGACCCGCCGAGTAGTCCTTCGCCCCGCTGTCGACGAGGATCCGCCGGACGAAGTCGGCGTCCGCCGCCGACATGCCGGGGCTCCCGACGAGCGATGAGATGCTCTCCCATTCGGGGCGGCCCGACACGTAGGACAGCAGCGCCGTGCGCTTGCCCTCGCGCAGGTCCCCCCAGTTCGTCTTCCCGGTGCGGGTCTCGCTGCCGAAGACACCGAGCAGGTCGTCGGCGATCTGGTAGGCGATCCCGGCGTCGCGCCCGAAGTCGCCGAGCCGTTCGACCACGTCCTCCCCGGCACCCGCGAGGACTGCGCCCGCCTGGAGCGGCCCCTCGAAGGAGTACACCGAGGTCTTGAGACGTGCCATCTGGACGATGTCCTCGAGCGGGGGCACGTCGGAGCTGAGGGAGGTCTCGACGTCGAGGAACTCCCCGGCTGCGGAGGCGAACACCGCCTCGTCGAGGATGTCCCCCAGCCGGCGTCGTGTGGCGGGCGGGGCGGCGACCCGCTCGAGCAGGCGGTAGGCGTTGGACAGCGCGAGGTCGCCGGCGATGACCCCCGCCGAGAGGCCGACGTGTCGTGCTCCGTCCGGGGACAGACCGGCGGCCTCGGCCAGGCTGCGATAGCGGCCGGACACGTTGGGGATGCCCCGGCGGACGAAGTCGCGGTCGATCACGTCGTCGTGCACGATCAGGGCGGTGTGGAGGAGCTCGAAGGCCGCCCCGAGTTCGGCCGCGTTCTCGAGGTCGCGGCCACCGAGCATCTGGTAGGCGGACATCACGAGGCGGGGCCGGAACCGCTTGCCTCCCGCGGTGCAGCGCTCGAGGGTCTCCCACAGGGCCTGGTATCCGGGGCCGATCTTCGCCGCACGGTTCTTGGACTCCTCGAAGAACCGCCGGAGGGCATCCTCGACCTGCTCCAGCCCGGCGGGCTCGACCAGCAGAGTGTCCATGTCCATAGGTAAAGTAAACAACGGAAAGTGCGCCCTTGACTAAATGCGGCGGCGTCGGGCGGCCGGCAGGGCCGCCCTGCCGCTTCGAGGCCGGCGGGACGTGCGGACGACCAGCGAAAAGAGAGCCACCATGGCGAGCGAATCAGGAACCATCCAGCAGGCCGTCGACGGCGGAACGGGCCGGGACGCAGAGCTCGTCGTACTGCTCGCGGAGGACGGCACACCGCTCGGGACACAGGAGAAGGCGACCGTGCACACCCTCGACACGCCCCTGCACCTGGCCTTCTCGACCCACGTGTTCGACGCCGACGGGCGCATCCTCGTGACGCGGCGCGCCCTCGGCAAGAAGGCCTGGCCCGGCGTATGGACGAACTCCTTCTGCGGGCACCCTGCGCCGGGCGAGGATTTCGAGGACGCGGTGCACCGGCGCGCCGCCCAGGAACTGGGCTTCACCGTCACGGATGTCCGGGCGGCGCTGCCCGACTTCCGCTACCGGGCCGTGGACGCCGGCGGGATCGTCGAGAACGAGATCTGCCCCGTCTACACCGCCGTCGCCGACAGCGCGGTCGCTCCCCTGCCCGAGGAGGTCATGGACTACCAGTGGGTCGACGCCCCCGCCCTGGTGCGTGCCGTCACCGCCACCCCCTGGGCGTTCAGCCCCTGGCTGACCCTGCAGCTGCCCCTGCTCTACCCGCAGGGTGCGGACGGCCCGGGGCCGCACCGGGGCTGACCGGGTCGGAGGCGGAGGGACCAGGCCCTAATCTGGTAGCGGCACCATTTCAACGACGAAAGAGAGTTTCGCCATGGCGACACCCACGCCAACCCCCGACGACGTCGTGCTCGTCGGCGGAGCCCGAACACCCCTCGGGCGCCTCAACGGACAACTCGCCTCCTTCACCGCCGTCGACCTCGGTGCCCTGGCCATCACGGGCGCGCTGGAGCGGGCAGGAGTGGACCCCTCCGCCGTGGACGCCGTCATCATGGGCCACGTCGTGCAAGCCGGGTGCGGACAGAATCCCGCGCGGCAGTCGGCGGTCAAGGCGGGTATCCCCTGGAACGTCCCCGCGGTCACCCTGAACAAGGTGTGCCTCTCCGGCCTCTCGGCCGTCATCGACGCCGCCCGGCTGATCCGCAGCGGCGAGGCGAGCGTCGTCGTCGCCGGCGGGCAGGAGTCCATGACGCGCGGACCGCACCTGCTCCCGGGCTCCCGCCAGGGATGGACCTACGGATCCCTCCAGGCCCTCGACTCCGTGGCCCACGACGGCCTGACCGATGCCTTCGACGACGAGTCGATGGGTGCCTCCACCGAACGCGGCAACGTCCGGCTCGTCATCGACCGCACGGCCCAGGACACCGTTGCCGCGGCATCCCACCGGCGGGCGGCCGCCGCGACGGACAGCGGGGTCCTCGCGGAGGAGATCGTCCCGGTGACGGTTCGGCAGCGCAAGGGCGACGACGTCGTCGTCACGACCGACGAGGGCATCCGCCCGACGACGAGCGTGGAGTCGCTCGCGAAGCTGCGCCCGGCGTTCAACCCGGACGGGGCGATCACGGCGGGCAACTCCTCCCCGCTGTCCGACGGCGCGGCAGCGCTGGTCGTCACCACCCGCGCCTACGCCGACGAGCACGGGCTCACGGTCCTCGCGGTCGTCGGGCGTCCCGGGCAGGTGGCGGGTCCGGACAACACGCTGCACTCGCAGCCCTCCGCCGCCATCAGCCAGGCACTCGACCGCGCGGGCTGGTCCGCGGCCGACCTCGACTTCATCGAGATCAACGAGGCGTTCGGCTCGGTCGCGGTGCAGTCGCTCAAGGACCTCGACTATCCGCTCGAGAAGTGCAACATCCACGGCGGGGCGATCGCACTCGGCCATCCCATCGGAGCCTCGGGTGCCCGGCTCGCCCTGCACGCAGCCCTGGAGCTGGCACGCCGCGGGACCGGGAGGTCCGCCGTCAGCCTCTGCGGCGGGGGCGGCCAGGGCGAAGCCCTCCTCCTCTGGCGCTGAGCCTGCCCCGCAGGAATTCCCGGTAGGACGAGAAGAGCCCCGCTTCGTACGAAGCGGGGCTCTTTCGTCGTGCAGTCGACCGGCGTGCGCCGGCCGGAGGTGTTACTTGAGGGTAACGGTGGCGCCGGCGGCCTCGAGGGCCTCCTTGGCCTTCTCTGCGGCTTCCTTGGTGGCGCCTTCGAGGACGGCCTTGGGCGCGCTGTCGACGACGTCCTTGGCTTCCTTCAGGCCCAGCGAGGTGAGCGCGCGAACTTCCTTGATCACTGCGATCTTCTTGTCGCCGGCAGCCTCGAGGACGACGTCGAACGCGGTCTGCTCCTCTTCGACTGCGTCTGCGCCGCCACCGGCGGGGCCGGCGACTGCAACAGCAGCAGCGGTGACATCGAAGGTCTCCTCGAACAGCTTTACGAAGTCCGAGAGTTCAATGATGGACAGTTCCTTGAAAGCTTCGATGAGCTCTTCGTTGGTGAGCTTCGCCATGGGAGGCGTCCTTCCTGTAGTGGTGCAGTGCACCGGAGTGTGGGGGGCGAAGCGACGCTAGTTCGCTTCGGGTGCTGCGGCTTCCTCGACGGGAGCTTCCGTGGGAGCGTCTGCGGGAGCAGCAGCTTCCTCGGTGGCAGCAGGAGCGTCGGCATCGGCTGCAGGTGCAGCGTCGCTTCCCTCCTCGAGCTTGATGCGCAGGGCATCGACGGTGCGTGCCAGGGAGGACATCGGCGCCTTGAGGACACCGGCCACCCGGGCGAGCTGGAGTTCACGGGACTCGAGGGCCGCCAGAGCGACGACCTCGGAGGCGTTGAGTGCCTTGCCCTCGAAGATTCCGGTCTTGATGACGAGCTTCGGGTTGGCTTTCGCGAAATCCGTGAGGCTCTTTGCTGCAGCAACGGCGTCGCCCTTGATGAAGGCGATCGCGGTGGGTCCGGTGAGCTGGCCGTCGAACGCGTCGATGCCTGCTTCCTTCGCCGCGATGCCGGTCAGGGTGTTCTTGACGACGGAGAACTTGTTGTCGTTGCCGAGGGCACGACGCAGGTTCTTCAGCTGAGCAACAGTGAGCCCGCGGTATTCGGTCAGGACAGCAGCGGTGGACTCCTTGAAATCGGTGGCGATCTCATCCACTGCGGAAACCTTTGTTGGCGTTGCCATAACCCTCCTTCCGGGGGAATATGCGCCGGCCTTCCAGCTCCCATAAAAAACGCCCCGCGCAGATGCACGGGGCTGTGCTCGACACGGACCGGGGCCCGTGGAGAGGAGCTTCGTTCACCTGCGTAGGCCGTCCCCTGCGGGAACTTTCGGATCCTGATCCTTCTCCCCTGCCACGCACGAGTGCGCTTCTGGGGAGCGGAGGTGGACCGACCGACGGTCTTTGGTACTCCAAGCCTACGGGACGCCGGGGGGCTCTCCAAATCGGCGCGGGCAGCACCGTCCACGGGAGGAGGAATGATCGATCGCGGATCGGCGGTCTCGGCGGTGCGCCTCCTCCCCTTCGACGCCTCGCGACACTCCCTGAGGGCGACGGCGGCGATGACCAGGGCGGCGATCGGATCAGCCCTGGACCAGCCGAGCGTGCCGTTGGGCAGCAGCCCCGCCAGCAGGTCCCAGGACAGGTGGGTGCAGAACACGGTCCGCCTGGGATCCGCGACGGCGGAGCGGGAGCCGAGCTCACGTCCGGCCCGGCGCTGGGCCCAGGACAGGAACGTCATGACGGCAGGACTGACGGCAGCGAAGGCGCTCTGGTGAGGACGCTGCCGGTTCCTGCTCACCCCGGACACGGAAAAGCCCCGCGGCAGACGCCGCGGGGCTTCCTGGAGGCAATGCCTAGACGGCGAAGACCTTGGTGACGTTCGGGTCGACGGAGATGCCGGGACCGAAGGTGGTCGAGACGGTCGCCTTCTGGATGTAGCGGCCCTTCGACGCGGAGGGCTTGAGGCGGAGGATCTCCTCGAGCGCTGCGGCGTAGTTCTCGCCCAGCTTCTGCTCGTCGAAGGACACCTTGCCGATGATGAAGTGCAGGTTGGAGTGCTTGTCGACGCGGAAGTCGATCTTGCCGCCCTTGATGTCCGTGACAGCCTTCGCGACGTCGGCCGTGACCGTTCCGGTCTTCGGGTTCGGCATCAGGTTACGGGGGCCGAGGATCTTTCCGAGGCGCCCCACCTTGCCCATGAGGTCAGGCGTGGCGACGGCGGCGTCGAAGTCGGTCCAACCGCCGGAGACCTTCTCGATCATGTCGTCGGAGCCGACGAAGTCGGCGCCGGCTGCAATGGCAGCCTCTGCCTTCTCGCCGGTCGCGAAGACCAGGACGCGGGCGGTCTTGCCGGTGCCGTGGGGGAGGTTCACGGTGCCGCGGACCATCTGGTCCGCCTTACGGGGGTCCACTCCGAGACGGAAGGACACCTCGACCGTGGCATCGAACGTGGAGGGGTTGGTCTCCTTGGCGAGGACTACCGCTTCGAGGGGGGCGTACTGCTTGTCCGCCTCGATCTTCGCGGCAGCTCCCTTGTATGCTTTGCTGCGCTGTGCCATCTGCTTGTTCTCCTTATGCAGTCGTGGTCTGCGGACCGCGCTCGGCCCTGCCACTCACGACGTCGTCCGCGGGAGCGTCTCCGTCGTGCCGTGAAAATGGTGGTGTGCCCTGTCGGTCGGATCCGGCCGGGCGGGGTGGGGTAGTTATCCCTCGACCGTGATGCCCATGGAGCGGGCGGTACCGGCGATGATCTTCGCGGCTGCCTGGACGTCGTTGGCGTTGAGGTCTTCCATCTTCATGGTGGCGATCTCTTCGACCTGGGCGTTCGTCAGCTTGGCGACCTTGACCGTGTGGGGCGTTCCGGAGCCCTTGGCGACTCCTGCTGCCTTCTTGATCAGTTCGGCTGCCGGCGGAGTCTTCGTGACGAAGGTGAACGACCGGTCCTCGTACACCGTGATCTCCACGGGGATGACGTTGCCGCGCTGGGATTCCGTGGCGGCGTTGTACGCCTTGCAGAATTCCATGATGTTGACACCGTGCTGGCCAAGCGCAGGACCGATGGGAGGAGCCGGGTTGGCGGCACCTGCATTGATCTGCAGCTTGATGAGGCCGGTGACCTTTTTCTTGGGGGCCATGAAAGGGTCCTTCTCTTGCATTGCGTTCCTGCGGGACAGGAGCGTCCCGCAGGGTGGTGGCCGTCATGGCGTGACGGCCTGACGATGCTCCCCCGGCCAAGCACGCCGGGCGGCACCGAAGCTTTACTGGATCTTGGTGACCTGGTTGTAGGAGAGCGTGACCGGGGTCTCGCGCTCGAAGATCGAGACGAGCACGACGAGCTGCTGCGACTCGTGCTTGATCTCGGAGATCGTCGCCGGGAGGGTCTCGAACGGGCCCTCGTTGACCGTGACGGACTCGCCGACCTCGAAGTTGACCGTGGCCGGCGTGAACTGCGGCTGGACGGGCTTGCCCGAGACGGCATCCGTGTGCACGATCGTGTGCTCGAGCATCGAGAAGACCTCGGAGAGGCTCAGCGGGACCGGGTTGTGAGCGTTGCCCACGAAGCCGGTGACGCCCGGGGTGTGCCGTACGGCGCCCCACGACTCGTCGGTCAGTTCCATGCGGACCAGGACGTAGCCCGGGATGCGCACGCGGTTGACGATCTTCCGCGTGGTGTTCTTGATCTCCACGACCTCTTCCATCGGAACCTGGATCTCGAAGATGTAATCTTCCATGTCCAGTGTCTGGATGCGGGTCTCGAGGTTGGCCTTCACACGGTTCTCGTAGCCGGCGTAGGAGTGGATGACGAACCAGTCGCCCTCCTGACGGCGGAGTTTCGCCTTGAACGCGACCACCGGGTCCTCGACGGGGGCTTCCTCGCCGTCGGCCTCCGAAACGTCAGCGTCCACGTCGGCTGCGTCATCAGCGTCGACGGCCTCGTCGGCTTCTACGTCGTCGCTGTCGTCGTCGGCTGCAGTGTCGGCATCGGAGGCAGCAGCCTCGTCGACGGCGTCGACGGCCGTGACCTCGATGTCGGAGTCGGTGGAGTCGCCGTCAGCGTCGAAGCCCTCAGCAGGCACGTCGCCGGTGGTGGAGTCGACCTCCGCCTCCGTCCCGTACTCCTCGTTCTCCAGACCATCTTCGGGAGTGATCTGCCGTTCGAGTTCTTGCTCGGACACCTAGCCGCCTGCTTTCTGACATTCTTCGAAGGTTGTTCTGCTTGCCTGCACCCGACCCGACGCTCCGACTGCGGAGCGCCGACGGGGTGTTCCCGGGACAGCGTCAGCCGGCGAACACCCACAGGGCGGCGCGGCCGAACACGAGGTCCAGTGCGGTCACGATGAGCATCATGATGACCACGAAGACGAGCACGGTGATGGTGAACCGGACCAGTTCCCGGCGGGTCGGCGTGACGACCTTCCCGAGTTCCGCGAGGACCTGGCGGATGAACAGCATGATGCGTCCGAAGAAGCCGCGCTGGGGGGCCTTCTTCTCGGAGGGGCTTCCCTTGGAGCTGCTCGCAGCCGTATCGGTCACCGTCAACCTCATCAATCTGTGTGGTGTTCCAACCGGACCACCAGTGGCGCGTCCAGCTGATCATGTTTACCGTCGCGCGGAACCGATGCCTGCAACGGGACTTCGTGATCTGTTTCTGCCGTGCCTTCGCCGTCGTTCTGCGAAGGCCACGCGCAGGGCAGACAGGACTCGAACCTGCAACCTGCGGTTTTGGAGACCGCTGCGCTACCAATTGCGCCACTACCCTTTGGTCTTGAACCTGTTCAGCTCCACTCCGGACGGCCCGGGAGGGCACGAACCAGCATGGTGTTTCAACACCGAGGGACAAGTCTACGCATTCACCGCCGGAACGTCGAACCGGCCGTGTCGCGCCCCGCCATGGCGCCTCCCCGGGCGCGGCATGGCGGTCGCCGGGGATGCCACGACGGTGCTCGCGGGTACACCGCCGCACCCGGGCGCGCCGCCGGACCGTGCCCTGTCGCTTCCAGCGCATTGCCCGCCGTGGGGCCCCGCCACGTCCGGGGCCTGCCGTACTGTGCCCCGCCGCATCCGGGCCTGCCGTACTGTGCCCCGTCGCATCCGGTGCCCGCAGTACGGCGCCCGCCACATCCGGGCCCGCAGTACCTGGTCCTCGGGTCCGTATCGGAGCCAGCGCCTAAGCTTGGACACGACACTTGCCCCCCACGGAACGGGACCCGATGAACGCGACGACCGACGACTCCGCCCGCGCAGCACTCCCCCGGATCTCCCGGCGGATCGGCTCGATCGCGGAATCCGCGACGCTCGCCGTCGACGCCAAGGCCAAGGCCCTGAAGGCGGCGGGACGTCCCGTGATCGGTTTCGGTGCGGGTGAGCCGGACTTCCCGACGCCGGACTACATCGTCGACGCGGCGATCGAGGCGGCCCGCCAGCCGCGGTTCCACCGCTACTCCCCCGCCGGCGGCCTCCCGGAACTGAAGCAGGCGATCGCCGCCAAGACGCTGCGTGACTCCGGCTACAGCGTGGATCTCTCCCAGGTGCTGGTGACCAACGGCGGCAAGCAGGCCGTGTACGAATCCTTCGCCGCGCTCCTCGACCCCGGGGACGAGGTCCTCGTGCCCACCCCGTTCTGGACCACCTACCCCGAGGCCATCCGCCTTGCCGGCGGTGTCCCGGTCGAGGTCTTCGCCGGCCCCGAGCAGGGCTATCTGGTCACGGTGGACCAGCTGGCGGCCGCCCTCACGCCGCGCACCAAGGTGCTCCTCTTCGTCTCGCCCTCCAACCCCACCGGCGCGGTGTACGGCCCCGATGCCGTGCGGGAGATCGGTGAGTGGGCCGCGGCGCGCGGACTGTGGGTCGTCACGGACGAGATCTACGAGCACCTGACGTACGACGACGTCCCCTTCACCTCGATCGCCACGGCGGCTCCCGCGCTCGGCGACAGGGTGGTCATCCTCAACGGCGTCGCGAAGACGTACGCGATGACCGGATGGCGGGTGGGCTGGATGATCGGGCCCACCGACCTCGTGAAGGCGGCGACCAACCTGCAGTCCCACGCGACGTCGAACGTCTCGAACGTGCCGCAGATGGCCGCCCTCGCCGCCGTCTCCGGTCCGCTGACGGCCGTCGAGGAGATGAAGGTGGCGTTCGACCGACGGCGCCGCGCCATGGTCTCGGGGCTCTCCGCGATCAAGGGCGTCGAGTGCCCCACTCCGCACGGGGCCTTCTACGCGTACGCGGACGTCCGGGCCCTGCTCGGCCGGAGCTTCGACGGGGCCACGCCGACGACGTCGGCCGAACTCGCCGCGCTGATCCTCGAGAAGGTGGAGGTCGCGGTCGTGCCAGGCGAGGCCTTCGGGCCCAGCGGCTTCCTGCGGCTGTCCTACGCCCTGGGTGACGAGGACCTCGCCACGGGCGTGCGTCGGCTGCAGGAGTTCCTGGGCTCAGCCCGCTGACCGTCCTGCCGGTCGCACCCGCTGCACTGCCGTCCGCGCTGCGCCGGGCTCCCCAGGCGGCCGGCTCGGGCGGCCACTCGGATCAGAGCAGCCGGCGCTCCGTGGCCCAGCGCGTGAGTTCGTGCCGCGATGACAGCTGCAGTTTCCGGAGCACCGCGGACACGTGGGTCTCGACGGTCTTGACGGAGATGAACAGCTCCTTCGCCGTCTCCTTGTAGCTGTAGCCGCGGGCGATCAGCCGCATGACCTCGAGTTCGCGTGCCGACAGGCGGTCGAGTTCGTCGTCGACCGCGACCGACGCCGTCCCGAACGCGTCGAGGACGAACCCGGCGAGCCGCGGCGAGAAGACGGCGTCGCCCGAGGCGATGCGCTGCACGGCATCGGTGATCTCCGGGCCGGAAATGGTCTTCGTGACGTAGCCGCGGGCTCCCGCGCGGATGACGGCGACGACGTCCTCCGCGGAGTCGGACACGCTGAGGGCCAGGAAACGGGACGGGACGCCGCGCCGGGTGCACCGGTGGATGACCTCCGCGCCACCGCCACCGCGGCCGCCCGGGAGGTGCACGTCGAGGAGGACGACGTCGGGCCGCACGCCGTCGATCACGGTCTCCGCCTCCTCCACCGTCGCCGCTTCGCCGAGGACGCGGATCGCGGGCCCGAGCGCCGCACGGAGCCCGGCGCGGAAGATCCCGTGGTCGTCGACGATCACCACGGAGACCGTTCCGGGCGCCGGTCCCTCCGGCGGCTCATTCACGGCGTCCATGGATCTCCCTTCCGGCCGTCGGCCGTTCGTCCTGTCGTCGGGTGAAGCTGTCGTCCCTCCGGCGTGTGGAGCCGCCGGAGGGACGGTGTCTGAGGTACTGGCTGTCCGTAAGACCGGACCCGGGGGCGCCGCCGCGTGGCAGGAGCCTCATGCCGGGATCCCCGTGGGGCGGGGCAGGCGGAGCCGCACCTCGGTGCCGTCGGCGTCGCTGCGGAGTTCCGCCGTCCCGCCGTGGCGCTGCATCCTGCTGTTGATCGATTCCCGGATGCCCAGGCGGTCCGCCGGGACCGCCGCCGGGTCGAAGCCGGGGCCGCGATCCCGGACGAAGACCTCCACGGCCTCCGGGCCTGCCTCGAGGTACACCGAGACGGCGACGCCGGCGTGCTTCGCCGCATTGAGCATCGCTTCCCGTGCCGCCTGGGCGAGGGCGTCCTCGGCGGGCTCCAGCGGGGCATCCCCGACGGCGACGACGGTGACCGGGTGCCCGTACAGGTCCTCGATCTCCCCGGCCATGCTCCGGAGCCGCTCGGCGAGGCTGACGGGGTCCCGTATGGGATCGGCGAACAGCCACTGGCGCAGCTCACGCTCCTGCGCCCGGGCCAGGCGCAGCACGTCCGTCTCCGAGTCCGCCCGGTTCTGGATGAGCGCCAGGGTCTGCAGGACCGAGTCGTGGAGGTGGGCGGCGATTTCCGCGCGCTCCGTCTCCCGCACGCGGGCGGCCTGCTCGCTCTCGAGGTCCCGCCAGAACTTGAGACCCCACGGGGCGAGGACCAGTCCGACGCCGACGAGGACGGCGAGGACGGCGACGAGCGTGGCCATGGTCAGGGTCCACGAACCACTGCTGGAGAGCGCGACGAGGACCCCCGCGATGACGAGGACGATGCCCGCGAACAGGCGCAGGGCACCGCCCGCCCGTTCGGCGCCGGCGCGATTCATCACGCGGGCGCGCCGCACGTCGTCGAGCTGGGACCAGGCGAGCGCCGCGCCCGTCGCGACGACCGCGATGGGGACGAGGAACCCCCAGTCCACCTGGACGCCGAGCAGCTGCACCACGAGGACGGCCGCAGCGACCAGCAGGGCGGTCCCGAACAGGATCTCCCGGCGGCCCGCGCGGTCCGTGCGGTCGGGCCCGACGTCGCCGGCGGACGGGCCCCGACCGGGCCGGTCGCCGGTGGCGCGCAGCGCTGCTGCAGGGGTCGGGTCCTCGGGAGCCGCACCGGGAGCTGCTGGTCCCTGCCCCGACGGCGCGGCAGCTGACCCGGGGGTCGGACTCGTCAGGCCCGCCACGCCTGCGCGGCCGCCGTCGTCGTTCCGGTGACCGGTGGCCCCGACGTCGTGCATGAAGGCCGCGGGACCGCTCCGGCGTCCCAGCATCGCGGCCTGGTCGGACGCCGTCGGGACGAAGATCCAGAGCCAGGCGTACAGGAACACCCCGGCGCCGGAGGCGAGGGTCAGCACCGCCATGCCGACCCGCACCCAGGACCGGGGAATCCCCAGATGAGCCGCGAGGCCCGCGCAGACGCCGGCGATGACGCCGTCGGACGTGCGCAGCAGCGGAGGTCTCATCTCCTCATCAAAGCACGCTGCGGGCCGCTCGGGGACGGTCCCGGAGCAGATTCAGGGCACACTCAGGGTTCAATCAGGGTAGGCCCCGATGTGCCCGGCGGTGCCGCGGCGGAAGGATGGATGCATGACCTCCGAACCACCGCCAGGCGGGCCGTCCTGGCAGCAAGAACCGGCCGCATCGCACCCCGCGGGACCTCCCGCCTCCTCGTCGTTCTTCCGCTGGCTGCGGGGCCTCGACATCACCAGGGCTCCCGACCGCTGGGTCGGCGGAGTCGCCGGCGGCGTAGCCCGCCGCACCGGTCTGGACATCGCCCTCGTCCGCGGACTGATCGTGATCCTCGCGATCTTCGGCGGCATCGGCGTGCTGCTGTACGGCCTCGCCTGGGCCCTGCTCCCCGAACCGGACGGACGCATCCACGTGGAGCAGGCCGGCCGTGGATCCTGGACGTCGGGCCTCACCGGGGCCGCGGCACTGGTGGCGATCGGCCTCTGGCGGCCGAATCTCCCCCTTCTCGGCGGCGACGGCACAGGCGGTCTGCTGTGGACGCTGTTCTGGATCGGTGCCGTAGGCCTCTTCGTGTACTGGATCATCAACCGCTCCGCCGGCGGGCAGGCCCGCAGGAACGTCCACGGCGGGCCCTCGACCCCCGGTGGCCCGGCCGGCGGACCCGTACCGCCGTCGGGCCCGGATCCGGACGCCCCGGGGCATTCGGGCCCCGCCGGACCGCTCCCGGACGGTGAGGGACCCACGGCGGGGCCGGCACCGGATCCCGGGCGCTCGCCCGACGACGGGCCCGACGCAGGCTCCCATGGTCCCTCCTCACCCGCCTCGTCGAGCGCCTTCACCGGATCCGGTGCCTCCGTCACCGGCCGCGACGGAACACCGGACGATACTGTGGACGACATCGACGACGAGACGGACGACGCCTCCGACGCCGGACACCGCACCGTCCCCCTGCCGTACCAGCCCCGTGCCTACTCGGGCGACCCGTGGACCGAGCAGACGCACCCCACCGGGTCGTTGCCCTACGATCCCGGAGTGCCGTCCTGGTCGGGATCCGTCTATCCGGCGTCCTCCATGAAACCGACCACCCGGCCCCCGGTCACCCGGTACCGGCCCCCGCAGCCGTCGGGACCCGTCACGGCACTCCTCGTGGGCGGGGCCGTCGTCGTCGGGGCGGGCCTTCTCGCCCTCGACTACGTCGGCACGCTGGAGCTCGCCACCCCGGCGGTCGTCGCCCTCGCAGCGGCAGCAATCGTCCTCGCCCTCGGCATCATTGGGCTCGGTGTCCGGGGGCGCACCTCCGGATTCGTCGGCTTCGCGGCGACACTCTCGATCATCGGCGCCCTCGTCGCATCCTTCACGATGGTCGGCGGAGCGTGGATCGTCGCCCAGGAGTCGAGGACCACCCCGGCGTCGTTGGACGCCGCGTCCAGAGGGTACAGCGTCCTGGCGGCGCAGAGCACCATCGACCTCACCGGCCTGCCTCCGCTGTCCGGGGACGTCGTGGTGCCGGTCACCTCGCTCGCCGGCGCCGTGACCGTGGTGGTGCCGGACGACGTCCCCGTGGAGGTCCGTACGCGGATGGCGCTCGGCAGCGCCGGGACGCGCGGAACCCTGGCGGGGCCGGGCGGGTCCTCCACGGAACCCCGGAGCGACGGCGGCCTGCTCCAACTGCGGAACGGGAGGCTCAACCCCGACGCCACCGGCTCCGCGATCGTCCTCGACCTGCGCGGCGCGATGAGCGACGTCAGCGTCGTCACCGACCCCGGGACCGGCGACGCCCCCTCCAACAGCAGCCCCACCCCGACCGGAGACACACCATGAGCACGATCAAGAACGGAACGAGGCGGCACCCCCGCCTCCTGACCATCGTCTGGGGATCGGTGATCCTCGTCGTCGCCTCCCTCCTCCTCGTCAGCCAGGTCGTGGACCTGTCCATCGACCCGGTGATCGTGGCCTTGGGGCTGCTCGTGGGCGTCGGTCTGGCGCTCGTCGCCGGCGGCATCCTGTCGCTCCGGAAGAGGCTGACGGCGGACGACCGGAAGGACGACGATCCCCTGTCCGAATACCGATGACCGACGGATACTGATTCCCACCCGCCCGAGAACCGAAAGGCACGCCATGCAACCCTTCTACCGCTTCCTCCGCTCCTCGCCCATCAAACGCGCTCCCGGTGGCCTCCTCGGCGGGATCGCCGCCGGGATCGCACTGCAGTACGGCTGGCGCGTCACCTACGTCCGCATCGGGATCCTGCTGAGCTTCCTGCTCCCCTTCATCGGACTCCCGCTCTACCTCGTCCTCTGGCTCCTGCTCCCCACCACGGAAGGCACCATCGCCCTCGAGCGGCTCCTCGCCGGAGCCTAGGACCGGACCTCAGCTCACGCAGCAAGGGGCACGCGCCACACGGCGCGTGCCCCTTGCTGCTGCATGACCTGCGAGGATGGTCGGTGTGCCGAAGACTCCCGCTGCCCGCCGCTTCCCCCGCCTGCTGATCGCGTCCTGCGCCTTCCTCTTCGTCTCCGGCTACTTCGTGGTGCGGTTCCCGGACGTCGAGGGCGCGAGCTACGCATCGTACGGTTTCAACCTCCTGATCGCCCTGCCGGCATTCATCGCGCTCGTCCGCCAGTTCGGTGCTGCGCGGGGCACGGCGGCCCTCGCGGCCGTGTCCGTCTTCGGATACCTGATCGAGGGCTTCGGTGTCGCCACCGGCATGCCCTACGGCGAGTTCTACTACGGCGACCCGCTGGGCCCCACGATCCTCGGCCTCGTCCCGTACCTGCTGCCGCTCTCCTACGTGCCGCTGGTCATCGGCGCGGTGGCCGTCGTGTCCGGTGGTGGGTCCGCCCTGCGGAGGATCCTGCTCGGCGGGCTGCTGCTGGTGGTCATCGACGGCGTCCTCGATCCCGGTGCGGTGTCCCTGGGCTTCTGGATCTGGCCCGGCGGCGGCCCCTACTACGGGGTCCCGCTCTCGAACTACGGCGGCTGGCTGATCTCCGGGCTCGTCGCCTCCGCCCTGGTGACCTGGATCGGCGGACGGCGCCTGACCGATGTTCCGCTCCGCCCGGGCCTGCTCGACAGCCTGCTCATCTCCATGTTCCTGTGGCTCGGCGTCTGCGTCTTCTCGGGGCTCGTGTTCCCGGCGGTACTGGCCGTCGCCCTGATCGTCCTCGTGGCACGCCGGCGGCTGCAGCTCACCCGAGCCGCTGCGTCCGACGTGCCGGCCACGGGCCGCGCGACGGTCGATGCCGCACAGCAGGCCTGACTTACCGCACCTGACTTAGCGCATCTGCGCACAGCCTGGCCGGGCAGCTCACCCGAGCAGGCAGGCACAAACGAGACCGGACCCTTCCGGCCGGGCAGCTCACCCGAGCCGGCGGGCACGGGTCAGTCGACGGGCCCCAGGCGCGCGAGTAGTTTCTGCGTGGACATCATCGCGCCACCGAGTACCGCGGGCAGCCCGCCACCGGGGTGGACGGACGCCCCCACGCGCCACAACCACGGGCGTAGCGGATCCGAGTAGGGCGGCAGGTGGAACGGCCCGCTCATCCACGCCGGACGCACCGCACCGTAGAGCGCCCCGCCGGCCGAGCCGCGCTCGCCGAAGTATCCCGGGTCGAGGATCTCGTGGCTGCCGAAGTAGTCCTCGAGGGGCTCGGGCAGCCCGAGGACGTGCGTCGTGCGGTCGAGTTCGCGCCGTACGAAGGGGTCCTCGAGCGAGTAGGTCCTCCCGTTGGCGGGCGCGGTGAGCAGCAGCGCGAGCGTCGCGGACCCGTTGGGGTAGACCCCGTGCGCCGGGTAGTAGTTCGCGAAGGCCATGGTCTGGTGGGGTTCCTCGCCCGCTTCGAGGCTCCGGTAGAGCGCCGCCGGGTCATCGGGCATGACCACACCGTGGCGGGCTGTCCCGTCGGGGAGCGGCCGGTCGAGGACGGCGTAGATCCCGACGGCGGAGCAGGTGAGCTTCCGCGGCGTCCGGGGTGCGCGTCCGCCCAACAGTCCGGCCAGGCGGTGCGCGTCGAGGCCGCTGACGACGGCGTCGGCCGGGTAGCTGCCGGCGGCCGTGGTGACCCGCCGCCGTCCGATGCCCTGCGCGGGCTCGCCCGTGCGGATCTCCACGCCGGCGTCCTCGACGACACGCTGGAGTGCCAGCACGAGTTCGTAGACGCCGCCCTCGGGGATCCAGACGCCGTCCTCGGCCATGATGGCCGGCATGCTCGCGTAGAGAGCGGGTGTCCGGGTGGGGCTGACGCCCGCGTTGAGGGTGTGGATGGCGATGACCTCGCGGAGCCCCTCGGGCAGCCACGGCAGGCTGTCGAGATAGCTGCGCGTGGTGAGCCTCCGACCGTACAGTGCCCCGAGCCGGGCCAGTGCAGGGTAGGACGACTTCTCGAGCGGGCCCGTGGTGAGCAGGCGCGACACGTCCTCGCCGAGGACGCCGTGCTCCGCCGCGAAGCGCGTCCAGGCCGGATGCCACGGATGGCCCTCCGGTACGGGCAGGGCGCACGCCTCACCGCGGTAGTAGTAGGTCCCGACCTCCGGCAGCCGTTCGAGGCGGACACCGGCGATGTCCGCGGCGGGCGTCGCGCCGGAAGGTGCGACGGCGTCGAGCAGGCCCAGGAGTTCCTGCCACACGCCCGGGAAGGTGACGAGCGACGGACCCGTGTCCATGCGCTGCCCCGAGACCTCGACGCGGCGGCTCTTGCCCCCCACGTGGTCCGAGGCTTCGAGCAGCGTCACGCTGTGGCCTGCGCGTCCGAGGAGGGCCGCGGCGGTCAGGCCGCCGATCCCGCCCCCGACGACGACGACCCGGCTCATCGGTGGAGTCCGAACGTCAGGGCGACGACGAGCTGGACGCCCGCGACGGTCCCGGCCACGTACGGGAAGGCGATCGAATACCGGTACAGCCGGTGGCCCGTCTCCGGCCGGGGATCCCGGTACAGGCCCAGGAGCAGTCCGCCGGCGATCAGGGTGTTCACGACGGCGACCGGGATGTTGACCAGCGCGAAGCACACCGTCGACACCGCCCACCAGGCGCCGCTCCAGGCGACGACACCGCGGGGTCCGAGCCGCACGGCCGTCGTCGTGATGCCCACGCCGCGGTCCTCGTCGATGTCCTGGACGGCGTCGTAGGTGTGCTTGGCCGCGCTCCAGGCCATGAGGCCGAGTGCGGCGGCCCAGACCGGCGTGCCGCCGAGGGCGTAGGGGACGAAGACGAGCGGGAAGGCGTAGGCCGCGTTGCTGAGGGAGTCGAGGTACGGCCTGGCCTTGAAGCGCAGCGGTGGCGCCGAGTAGAACACGAAGACGAGGGCGTACAGCGCGATCCAGGCGAGGGCCGGTGGCGGCAGGGTGGCCGCGAACCAGGCGAGGAACGGCAGGTTCGTGACGAGCACGGCGATCCAGATGGCACGGACCTCGGAGGCTCTGATCCTGGCACCCTCGAGCGATCCCTTCCGCGGATTCAGGGCGTCGGTGTCCTGGTCGAAGATGTCGTTCACGCCGTAGATCAGCAGGTTGAACGGCAGGGTCAGCCAGAGAAGGAGGGCGAGGGCCTCCTCCTCCCAGAACGTCCCGGTGAGCCACATGCCGACGACGCCGGTGCCGAGCGTGTTGATCCAGAGGACCGGCCGGGAGATGTGGACCATGCGAAGCGCCGCTGGCGCAAAACCTGCCTGGGGCACTGCGGGTGTCCTCCTCGGACGGACGGGCGCTCGCGGGGACGCGGAGCCCTCCTGCGCTGGATGGTCCCAGCCTACGGGGTCGCCGACCCGCCCGGCGCAAGGGCGTGGAGCAGCGGGGCGGCCGGTGAGGAGGGCGGTCCACGTGTGTCTAGAATCATAGGCGGGCCCGACGGCGTGCTCCTGTTGGACAACCCCACCCTCCCTCGAAGGAACCCCACGCCATATGAAGATCGGAATCCTCACCAGCGGCGGCGACTGCCCCGGACTCAACGCCGTGATCCGCGGCGCCGTCCTCAAGGGCATCAAGGTCCACGACCAGGAGTTCGTCGGATTCCGGGACGGCTGGCGCGGCGTCGTCGAGGGCGACGTCATCGACCTCCCCCGGCACGCGGTGCGCGGCATCTCCAAGCAGGGCGGCACGATCCTCGGGACCTCCCGCACCAACCCGTTCGAGGGCAACGGCGGTGCGGAGGTCGTGAAGGCGAACATGCAGCGCCTGGGCATCGACGCGATGATCGCGATCGGCGGCGAGGGCACGCTCGCTGCGGCGAAGCGGCTGACGGACCTCGGCCTGAACATCGTCGGCGTCCCGAAGACCGTCGACAACGACCTCGACGCCACCGATTACACCTTCGGCTTCGACACCGCCGTGCAGATCGCCACCGAGGCCATCGACCGCCTGCGCACCACGGGCGAGTCCCACAGCCGCTGCATGATCGCCGAGGTCATGGGCCGCCACGTCGGGTGGATCGCCCTGCACGCCGGCATGGCCTCCGGTGCCCACGCCATCCTGATCCCCGAGCAGCAGACCAGTGTCGAGCAGATCGCCGAGTGGGTGTCCACGGCCAACGCCCGCGGGCGCGCGCCCCTCGTCGTCGTCGCCGAGGGCTTCGTGCCCTCCCACATGGAACAGGCCCACTCCGAGCGTGGCCTCGACACCTTCGGCCGTCCCCGGCTCGGCGGGATCGCCGACCAGCTCGCGCCGGAGCTCGAGGCCCGCACGGGCATCGAGACCCGTGCCACGATCCTCGGACACATCCAGCGCGGCGGGGTCCCGACGTCGTTCGACCGCGTCCTCGCCACGCGCCTCGGCATGGCCGCCGTCGACTCCGTGCGGGACGAACTGTGGGGCACCATGGTGGCGCTCAACGGCACGGAGATCGCCCATGTGGGCTTCGAGGCCGCCCTCGGCAACCTCAAGCGGGTCCCCCAGCACCGCTACGACGAAGCCTCCATCCTCTTCGGCTGACCCGTGGAACTGGATCCCGGCACGGTCTCGATCATCCAGCTCGCCTGGTCGCGACTGCTCGGGCTCGACGACGACGCCCTCGCGAGCGGCCCCGATCGCCTCTACGCGGTCGACGACGACGCTTCGGTCCTGACCTTCGTGACCCTGTTCGGCCGCGAGGTGTTGCGCGGACCCGGCTGGGCGGTGGATGCCGGACGCGCGATGGCCTCGACGGAGCTGCGCAGCCACTCGACGCTGCTCACGCTCAGCCGGGAGCACGGCGGCCGCGGTCTCGGTGAGGCGCAGCTGTACTTCTGTGACGACCTGCCGCGGCTCGAGGGACCGCCCGCCGTGGTGTCCGGTGAGGCCTCGCTCGTCCGTGAGCTCGAACGCCGATGCCCGCCCGACGACGTCGCCGAGGCCGGCCTCAGTACGGTGGAGCACCCGTTCGTTCTGGTCGACCGGGACGATCCTGCCGCTCCCCTGGCCGGGGCCGGCTACGACATCTGGCAGGGCATCCTCGCGCACGTCACCGTCATCACCCCGCCCGAGGAACGACACAAGGGCTATGCGGGGCGGGTGGCCGCCGTCGCGGTCGAGGACGCCATGGCCGCCGGGCTCGTGCCGCAGTGGCGTGCACGGACCGACAACACGGCGTCCCAGCGGACCGCACGCCGTGCCGGGTTCGCCTTCGCGGGGACGCAGACCTCGGTCCTTCTCGGAGCCTGAGCGCTGCGCCCGTACGTCCTGCGGAAGCTTCGACGCCGTCGAGGGCGTGTCAGCACGGGACACGCCGCAGGAGGACGGCGACCGACGGGCGAAGCCCCCGCAGTCGGTCCGGGTGGCCGGGCATCCGCCGCAGGGGGACGGCAACCGGGTCCGGGTGGCCTGGCATGCGCCGCAGGGACTGGCTCAACAACTCCAGCCCTGCGCAGGGATACGCCGCAGGGACTAGCCCAGCAGCTCCAGCAGCTCCGTCCGCCCGAACATCTCGGCCGCGGCCCGGGCCGAGGGCGTTCCGGCGTCGGGGTCGGCTCCGGCGTCGACGAGCAGCCGCACGACGTCGTCGTGCCCCTTGAAGACGGCACCGGCGAGGGGTGTCTGGCCGCGGTCGTTGACCTGGTCCGCTTCCGCTCCCCGTGCCAGCAGGTCGCGCACGATCGCCGGGTGGCCGTTGTACGCGGCGAGCATGAGCAGGCTGTCGCCCGCGGTGTTCGTCAGGGTGAAGGGCACCCCGGCGTCGAGGTACCGCACCAGCGTGGCGCTGTCACCGGCCCGCGCGGCATCGAACAGGGAGTGTGCGAGAGCGATCGCGGCCGCGGCGTCGTCCGGAGTACCCTGACCGGCGCTCATCGGGGCGCCTTCAGGAACCCTGCGGCCCGGCCGACGACCTGCCCGGCATCCGGCGCCACGATGACCTCCTGGCCGGCGGCGTAGGGCTCGTCCCCGTCCTGGACCACCAGATCCGCAGCGGCGTCGACGGATCGCTTGAGGACGGCGAGGGCGATCGGGCCCATCTCGTAGTGGTGGCCGACGGATGTCACCCTGCCCACCGTGCGGCCGTCGCTGAGGACCGGGCTCCCGGGTTCGGGGAGGGTGTGCTGGCTGCCGTCGAGGTGCAGGAAGGTGAGCCGGCGCGGCGGGTGCCCCAGGTTGTGCACGCGCGCGATCGTCTCCTGCCCCTTGTAGCAGCCCTTCGCGAGGTGGACGGCGGTACGCAGGAGGTCGAGCTCGTGCGGGATGGTCTTCTCGTCGGTCTCGAACCCGGGCCGCGGCCGCCAGGCCGCGATGCGCAGCGCCTCGGCGGCCAGCGACCCTGCCAGCGCGCGTCCCGTGGCGGACACCGCGGCCTCCAGTCCGTCACGCGGCACGAGGTACTCGAACCAGGGCCGTTCACGGCCCGGGTGAACGCGCTCGTCGACGATCGCGTAGGAGTATCCGCCGGGTACGACGGCGGGCCAGGGGTCTTCCCACACGACGCCGTCACCGCTCGGCAGGGCCTTCGTCGTTCCGAGGACGGCCCAGTCGGTCGTGGCGTCGGCCACCTCGACGCGGAGCATGAACTTCATGCGCTCGAGCCACGCGGCCAGCGGCGCCGCCTCACTGCCCTCGGTGATGAGCCAGGTGGTGGTGCCGTCGTCGATGACGTGGGACGCGTACTCGATGCGGCCCTGCACCGTCAGGAGCAGTGTCTCGGAGCTCTGGCCGGGCCGGAGGCCCAGGAGCAGCTGGGAGGAGAGCGTGTTCAGCCAGCTCAGGCGGTCGGGCCCGGAGACGGTGACGACGCCGCGCTGCGACAGGTCGACGACGGCCTCCCCGGCGGCGAGGAGCCGCTGCTCACGGAACGGATCGCCGTAGTGGGATGCCACGCCGGCGTCGGCTCCGCCGCCCTCGACGGCACCGGGTCGGCTCAGCAGGGGGCTTCGTGAGGTCATTGCTACAACGCCTTCCAGGCGGGTCGTTCCGGGTCTCGCGGACGCGTCAGGAGACTTTCTTCAGGATCGCGGAGGCGTGAGCCTCGAGGGAGTTCCCCTGGGCCGCGACGTCCCAGCGCCAGTACAGGTTGCCGTCCACGAGGCCGAACAGCCGGGTGGCCGCCACGTACTCCTTGGAGTGCTGGCCGCGCATCACCAGGTCCGTGCTCAGCTGGATCTGCGGGCCCTTGATGCTCCCGTAGTAGAGCTCGGCGATACCGCCGGGGTGCACCACGGTGGCCGTGATGTCGAAGCCGCCGGCGTCGTTGCGGAACTGCTCCACCTCGTCGGCGGTCTTGAGGGCCGGGACGATGTCCGCGGGACTCAGGCCGGGTCCGACGTCGGAGTCGTTCAGCTTGCGGTCGAGCGCCCAGAACCCGCTCTCGGCGGACAGCGGGCGCAGCTGCGCGCCCTGCTCGTCGATGAGCCACGATTCGGCACTGTACTGCAGGTACGGCAGACCGTTCTGCGAGAACACGACGCGCTGCGAGAAGCGCTCCGATTCGGCGGTGCCTTCGCCGAGCATCCCCGTCCCCTCCCAGGTTCCGAGGAGCCACGACAGCGGGACGAGCTCGGGTGTCAGGTCGGTGGGCAGTTCGATCGACATAGGACCTCCGGGGTCAGTCGGCTACTTCTGGCCCTTGTACAGGCGCGTGATGACGAGGGCCGCGAAACCGGCCATGCCGAGACCGGCGACGACCAGCAGCGAGATGAAGAAGATTTCAAGGGCAAGGATGGACATGCTCCCATCCTAACGCCCGCTCCGGAGCAGGGATGCCCGTGGCCGGCGACCGCCGGTAGGACCCCGTCCGGGCTCCGGCGACCCGGCTCGCCGCTGGGCTCAGGCGAGGAACAGGGTGTCGAGGAAGTACACGACGGCGCCGGTCGCCAGGACGGGGGCGACGCCGGCCGCGATGGCCGCGATCCGGTCCATCGACGCCTCCCGTGCGACGAGCAGCCGGCGGGTCCCGGCGATCACGGCGCCGCACGCGAGCCCTACGACCGCGGCGGGGAGGGCCGGCACATCGGTGAAGAGCAGCGCACCGAGCGGGCCGGCGAGCGCGGCGAGGACGACGGCGGTGGGGGCGACGAGGCGGTCCGGCAGGGGCAGCAGGCACACGGCGATCGCCACGAGGATGCTGACGCCGGTCACCAGCGTCATGCCGGAATCGGCGGCGTTGACGGCCAGGCGATCGGTGGCCACCCAGCCCGACCCCATGGCCACGGCCACGACGCCGGAACTCGCCCCGAGGGTCGATTCCAGGCGGAGGCTCTGGCCGGTCCCCCGCAGGAGCTGGATCATGAACACCGCGCCGACGCCGAGCGCCACGGAGACCGGGAACCAGGCCAGGAAGAACGGCCCGGGGACGGTGGCGGCGAGGACGACGGCGAGCAGCGCCGGGAGTCCGATCGCGGCCGACAGGCTCTTCCGGGCCGGCACGCGGAGGATGTAGGGCCAGCCGACGGCGGTCAGGAGGCAGAGGGCGCCGACGGCTATGGCGACCGCCGTGGCGGAGATGTAGGAGGACGCGACGATCGCTCCGGTCGCAATGGCCGCGGCTCCGGCCGCTGCGGCCACACTCGTCCTCTTCACCCGAGCAATACTGCCCTACCCGTGCTGGTGCGGGAAAAAGCCGCGCCGCCGCCGGAGGCCGGCGTGCAGTGCATCACACGGCGGAGGCTATACTTGACCAAATTTCTACCACGTCCTCCTCCCGTCCGGGCGGGGGACGCCGGTGCCCGATGATGCGCATTCCCGACCGTGGAGGACACATGCCGCACATCCTGATGCTCACCAATACCAGCGGCTCGTCCGTCGAGATCCTGCCGGCCCTGGAACTGCTCAACCACAAGGTGCACATCCTCGCGGCGGAACCCACGGCCCTGCTCGAGACGGAACCCTGCGACGTCGTCCTCGTCGATGCACGCAAGGATCTCATCGGGGCGCGGTCCCTCACCCAGCTCCTGAAGGCCACCGGCCTCAGTGCGCCCCTCGTCCTCGTGCTCACGGAGGGCGGCATGGCGGCGGTCGCCGCGAACTGGCTGGCGGACGACGTCGTCCTGGACTCGGCGGGTCCGGCGGAGGTGGAGGCGCGACTGCGACTGGTGATCGCGCGGTCCACGGCGGCCGTCGAGGAGACGAGCACCGAGATCCACGCGTCCGGCGTGGTGATCGACGAGGCCAGCTACACGGCGCGGGTGGGTGGCGAGCCCCTGAACCTGACGTACAAGGAGTTCGAGCTCCTCAAGTACCTTGCACAGCACCCCGGGCGGGTCTTCACCCGCGATCAGCTCCTGCACGAGGTCTGGGGCTACGACTACTACGGGGGCACGCGCACCGTGGACGTCCACGTGCGTCGGCTCCGGGCGAAGCTCGGCTCGGACCACGAGCAGCTGATCGGCACCGTACGGAACGTCGGCTACCGCTTCACCCTGACCCGCCTGCCCGAGGACCGCGCGTCGGTCGACCAGGACGCCTGACCCCACGCGAAAGCCCCTCCCGCCTGCGGGCGGAAGGGGCTTTCGGTGTTCACGGCGGAGCTGGGAGGAGTGGAGGACATACGGGTCGAACGTATCGCGGGCGCCCCACTGGCGCATCCCCCTCGAGCAGTTCCCGACACTACAGCACGCTGCGGGCGACCACCAAACCGGCCGGCAGGCGCAGGACTAGGCTGAACGCATGACCGCCGCCCAGCATGCCCCCACCTGGTCCGTCGACAGGATCGCCGGTATCCCACCCACGGACGTCGTCGACGAAGTACGCGCACTCGCCGCGTCCGCCGCCGAAGCGGACGGCAACCCGCCGCTCTCCGAACAGACCCTCCTCACCCTCCGCGCCCACGACGCCGGTGACCGCCTGCTCACCTTCACCGCCCGCGGCTCGGACGCGGACGGTGAACTCGCCGGGGTCGCCGTCGTCACCCTCGGCTCCGACGACGGCGCTGTCCTCGAGCTCGTCGTCCGGCCCGACTGCCGCGGGGAGGGTGCGGGGACGGCCCTGATCCAGGCGGTCCTCGCCGAGGGCATCCCCGACCTCCGCGGGTGGTCCCACGGCAACCATTCCGCAGCGGCGGACCTCGCGGTGCGCTTCGGCTACGCCCCGGTACGGGAGCTGTGGAGGATGCGCCTGACCCGCGCAGCCGTCACGGAACCCACTCCCGCCCTCCGCCTGCCCGACGGCGTCGTGCTCCGTGCGTTCGTCCGCGGACAGGACGAGGAGGCGTGGCTCGCGGCCAACGCGGCGGCCTTCGCGCACCACCCCGAGCAGGGAGCCACCACGCGGGCCGACCTCGAGGCGCGGATGGACGAGGACTGGTTCGACGCCGACGGCTTCCTGCTCGCCGTCCGCGAGGGCGACGGCGCCCTCCTCGGCTTCCACTGGACGAAGGTCCACCCCGCAGTGGGAGGGCACCCGGCGATCGGCGAGGTGTACGTGGTCGGTGTGACGCCCCAGGCGCAGGGCATGGGCCTCGGCAAGGCCCTGACGGTCGCCGGCATCGAGCACCTCCACACCCGGGGCCTGCAGGCCATCATGCTCTACGTCGACGCCGACAACGCCGCCGCCGTGGCGCTCTACCGCACGCTCGGGTTTTCGCGGTGGGATGTCGATGTCATGTACGCGGCGAACGTGGCGCAGCCCACCTTGTAAGGTTGTTCCGGGGTCCCTCCGGCTTGTCGGATCAGGGCTCACCCATGACCACCCACGCTGCAGGAGACGCAATGGATTCAGGAACGAAACGCCGGGGTGCGTCACTGTACGGGTCCGCCGAGACGGCTCCGGCCCGGGCCACACAGGATCGCATCGACATCCCGGAGTTCGCTCCCAGTCTCCTGCCCTCCGGCGATATCGGAGCGGACCGCTTCCTCGACCGTGAGATCAGCTGGCTCGACTTCAATGCGCGCGTCCTCGAGCTCGCGGAGGACCCGGAGCTCTTCCTCCTGGAGCGAGTCGGCTTCCTGTCGATCTTCGCGTCCAACCTCGACGAGTTCTTCATGGTGCGGGTCGCCGGCCTGAAGCGCAGGATCGCCACAGGGCTCGCGGTGCCCTCGGCTGCGGGCCTCAGCCCCATCGAGCAGCTCGAGAAGATCATGCAGGACGGCTACGAGCTGCAGCAGCGCCACGCGGCGGTCTTCGCCGATCACATCCGGCCTGCCCTCGCCCGCGAGCAGATCCACCTCACCACGTGGGAGGAGCTCGACGATGCCGCCCGCACCGAACTGCACAAGGTCTTCGCCGAGAAGGTCTTCCCGATCCTCACGCCGCTCGCCGTCGACCCGGCCCACCCTTTTCCCTACATCTCGGGGCTGTCCCTCAATCTCGCCGTCGTGGTCCGCAACCCGGTCAGCCAGAAGGAGCTCTTCGCCCGCGTGAAGGTGCCCGACCAGCTGCCGCGGCTCATGTCGGTGGACGGGCCGCGTGCAGGGAACGTCGCCGGGCGCGTGGCCCGATTCATCCCGCTCGAGGAAGTCATCGCCGTCCACCTGGACCAGCTCTTCCCCGGCATGGAGGTGCTCGAGCACCACCTCTTCCGCGTGACACGCAACGAGGACCTGGAGGTGGAGGAGGACGACGCCGAGAACCTGCTGCAGGCCCTCGAGAAGGAACTGCTGCGCCGCCGGTTCGGGCCGCCCGTCCGCCTCGAGGTCACCACGGACATCAACCCGAGCATCAGGGCCCTGCTCTCGCGGGAGCTCGGCGTGGAGGAGGACGAGGTCTTCAACCTCCCGGCGCCCCTGGACCTGCGGGGCCTGAGCGTGATCGCGGGCATCGACCGCGGCGACCTGCACTTCCCCAAGCATGTCCCGCACACGAGCCGCTACCTCAACGAGAGCGAGACGTCGAAGGCGGCGAACGTCTTCGCGGCGATGCGCCGTCGGGACATCCTGCTGCACCACCCGTACGACTCCTTCTCCACCTCCGTGCAGGCGTTCCTCGAGCAGGCTGCTGCGGACCCCAAGGTGCAGGCCATCAAGCAGACCCTGTACCGGACGTCGGGCGACTCCCCCATCGTGGACGCCCTGATCGACGCCGCCGAAGCCGGCAAGCAGGTGCTGGCGCTCGTGGAGATCAAGGCGCGCTTCGACGAGCAGGCCAACATCTCCTGGGCGCGCAAGCTGGAACAGGCCGGCGTGCACGTGGTGTACGGCATCGTGGGCCTCAAGACCCACTGCAAGCTCTCGCTCGTGGTACGGCAGGAGATCGACGGCCTCCGACGCTACTGCCACATCGGCACCGGCAACTACCACCCGCGCACCGCCCGGTACTACGAGGACCTCGGCCTGCTGACCTCCAACGAGCAGGTGGGCGAGGACCTGTCGCGTCTGTTCAACCAGCTCTCCGGGTACGCCCCGAAGTCGACCTTCAAGCGTCTGCTCGTGGCGCCGCGTTCCGTCCGCTCGGGGCTGATCGACCGCATCGAGCGGGAGATCGCGAACAAGCAGGCCGGGCTCGCAGCGCGCGTGGTCATCAAGGTCAACTCCATGGTCGACGAGGCGATCATCGACTCGCTCTACCGTGCGTCGCAGGCGGGCGTCCAGGTGGACGTGATCGTGCGGGGCATCTGTTCCGTCCGGCCCGGTGTGCCCGGACTGAGCGAGAACATCACGGTGCGTTCCGTGCTCGGCCGGTTCCTCGAGCACTCACGGATCTTCGCCTTCGCCAACGCCGGGGAGCCGGCGGTGTTCATCGGATCGGCCGACATGATGCACCGCAACCTCGACCGCCGCGTCGAGGCGCTCGTGCAGCTCAGCTCGGCCGAGGACATCTCCTACCTGATGAACCTGATGGACCGGTACATGGACCCGACGGTCTCCAGCTGGCACCTCGACGAGACCGGCTGCTGGACCCGGCACCACAAGAACGCCGACGGCGCCCTGCTCGAGGACATCCAGTCGTCGCTGCTCGCCTCCCGTGCCCGCCAGCGGGCAGTGTCGCGCCGCTGATGGCACCACCCACGAAGGACGCCGCCCTCGCCGTGGCGACGGGCGGTGCCGCCGTCATCGCTGCCGGCACGATCTGCTGGCGGGTCGAGAGGGGCGCCCTCGAGGTCCTGATCATCCACCGCCCCCGGTACGACGACTGGTCCTGGCCGAAGGGCAAGCTCGATCCCGGAGAGACGACCCCCGAGTGCGCCGTCCGGGAGACGTTCGAGGAAGTGGGGTTGAAGGTCAGGCTCGGCATCCCGCTGCCCACGATCCGCTATGCGGTGAACTCCGGCGACAAGACGGTGTTCTACTGGGCGGCGAGGATCGAACGGGCCACCCCGGTGCCGGACGGCAGCGAGGTCGACGGCGTGCGCTGGGTGTCCCCCGAGGAGGCGCGCACCCTGATGAGCAACCCGACCGACGTCGTGCCCCTCGATGCGCTCGTCGAGGCGCACCGTGCCCGGAGTCTCCAGACCTGGCCCCTGATCGTGGTCCGCCATGCGAAAGCCAAGCCCCGGTCGTCGTGGAGCAGGGCCGAAGGCGAGAGGCCCCTCGCCGCTACCGGGCGCCGGCAGGCCACCGCGGTGAGCCGGCTGCTGCAGGCGTGGACCCCCGAACGGGTGGTGAGCAGCCCCTGGGTGCGGTGTGTCCAGACGATCTCGCCGTACGTGAACCAGCGCAGTGCGAAGCTCAAACTCGTCGACGCGCTGACGGAGCGCGACGCCACGAGGAAGCCCGCACGCACGCGGGCTGCGATCGAACGACTGCTGGACAAGCGCCGGCCCGTGGCGATCTGCACCCATCGCCCCGTGCTCCCGCTCGTCCTGTCGGTGCTGCGAGGCCACATGCCGGACCACCTGCACGAGCTCCTGCCCGTCGAGGACCCGCACCTCGCACCCGGCGAGGCGATGATCTGCCAGGTGAGCAGTGCCAACCAGGGGCGCATCGTGTCCATGGAGCAGTTCCGCGCGTACGACGACTGACAACGGCCGTCGCGCGTCGCGATCCGTTCATACCGTGTCAGGGGCCCGATCGCTCGCGTTCATGCGCCATTCATCCGGTAGGCCTAGTGTCGGGCCCTGACGCAGTACCAGGCACCGAGGACAGGAATGCTCCCATGGCCGATGTGAAGAGCCTCGTACGGGCGCTCGCACCGCACGAGATCGAGCAGATTCACCGGATCGGACCCACCGGACCGCTCACCCCGAAGCTCCTGCACGCCATCGATCGTGCAGCCGGCGGCCCCGGCGAGGGCCGGGGCTACTACATCTATGGACGGCCTGCGGAGCCGGACCGGCCACGACCGTTCGTCCTGCGTGACGACGTCTGTGCGGAACTGTTCGGCGGTCGCCAGGTGGGTTGACCCGACGGATCGGTGACGTGGCTGGTCGGTGACGGGGCCTGGTCGGTGACCGATGTGCGGTTTCGCAGGGCCCCTCCAGACCCCTTCGCTGATTCCACCCCGGATTTCGCTGCTGATCCCCAGGCGGGGTGGCCCCGCCGCCCGGTGTCGGAGACGATGGTGGTGTGAAGCACTTTTCCGGAACCTCGGCCTCCGGTGCGTCGTCGGGCCCGCTCCCCGGCGCCTCTGATCCCGCGCGACTGCCTGCGGGTGCCGCCGATTCCTCGGGCTTGCCGCCAGGCACCGTCCTCCGTCTGCAGCGGACCGGACCCGGCGCCGACCTCCCGTCCACCACGGCCATGCTCCGGGTCCTCGACGATGCCGAACGGGCGCGCGCGGCCCGGACCGTCGATGCCACGCAGTCCGCCTCCTTCATTGCGGGCCGGTACCTGCTGCGAGTCCTTGCCGCCGACCTGCTCGGCACCCGGGCCGATCTGTTCGTGTCCTGCTTCGAGTGTCCTGTCTGCGGACCGGCCGGTGTGACTGATCACGGCAGACCGGCCTACCTGCTCGACGGCGGACGCGTGCCGCTGGCGCTCAGCCTGTCGCGGGCGGAAGGCTTCGTCCTGCTCGGAGCACTCGGAGCGCCCGAGAGTCAGGGGCGTCACGGGAGCCACCGGAGGAGCAGAAGCCACAAGAGTCGCGGGAGTCTCCGGGGACGCGACGTGAACGGGTCGCCGGTGTCGCACGACGTCCAGTCACCGTCACGGGCGGGAATCGGTGTGGACCTCACTGCCGTCGCCCCAGTGGAGTTCAAGGGTTTCGACGATGTGGCCCTGACCCCCGGGGAACGGCAGATGATCGACGGGCTCCCAGCCGGCGATCGCAGAGTGGCCCGCGCACGCTTATGGGCCCGCAAGGAAGCCCTGGTGAAAGCGTTGGGTACAGGCTTCAGCGATCGTGGCCCGGACGCGGTCGAGGTGTTGAGCGACCACAGGGTCACCGATCGACCGTCGGTCGGGGACGAGTCGCTGGAACCCCTGGGGCTCGTCGCCGCCGTCGCCGTCGTCGCCGTCAGCCCGTGAGGAACGGATCGCACTCCGAGCCCAGTCGGTCGGTAAGACGCCCTGCACGCGCCGATGCCGCGCTGCACACGTCAAGAGACAGCATGCGTTCCCGATGCCGCGCCGCCCACGCCAAGACGCTGCGCCCACGCCGCGCCGCACACATCAAGAGCCTGCGTCCACGCCGCGCCGCACACGCCAAGAGCCTGCGCCCACGCCGCGCCGCCCACGTCAGAGGTCGGGCAGCCGCCTCGAGAGCAGCCATCGCACCAGGAGGTCCCCGACGCCGGCACCCGGGAGCGTATGCACCGCGAAGGCGATGAAGTCGGCCGTGGTGGTCGTCCCGTAGCGCTGCTCGGTGGACCAGGCGCGCAGGAGGGCGAAGAAGGCGTCGTCGCCTGCGGCCTTCCGGAGTGCGTGCAACGTCAGGGCGCCGCGTTTGTAGACGCGGTCGTCGAACATGTCGTCCGCACCGGGGTCGGCGAGGACGAGGTTCTGGGGTAAGCGGTCGAGACGCTGGTGGGCGGACCGCGCGTGCGCGTCCGCCGTCGTCGCTCCGCTGGCCTCCGACCAGATCCATTCGGCGTAGCAGGCGAAGCCCTCGTGCAGCCAGATGTCCTGCCAGCGCGCGGCAGTGACGGAATTGCCGAACCACTGGTGCGCGAGCTCGTGGGCGATCAGCCGCTGCGCATCCCAGCCCAGATCGAGGTGGTTGCGCCCGATGATGGCGAGCGTCTGCGCCTCGAGGGGGATCTCGAGGTCGTCGTCGGCGACGACCACGAGGTACTGCGCAAAGGGGTAGGGCCCGAAGCACTCCTCGAACACGGACATCATCCGGTGCTGACGCACCAGCGACGCCTTGGCCGCCGGAGCGAGGGACGGCGGCACGGCGGCGTATACCGGGACGGGGGCGCCCTCCGGGCGCTGCACACGCGGTGCGCCCACGGCAGGGAGGCCGACGGCGGGTCCTGCGGGGTCGTTCAGTGCCACGAGGGCGTAGCGTCCTATCTGCACCGTGGCGAGGTAGGTGGCCATGGGTTCGGCCTGCTCGTAGGTCCAGGTGGTCCGGCTGGATCTGTCGACCCGGGAGACGAGGACCCCGTTGCAGACGGCCCGGTAGCCGGCATCGGTGGTGACCGCGATCCGGTAGGCCGCCTTCTGCGAGGGGTGGTCGTTGCACGGGAACCAGGACGGAGCACCGGTGGGCTGACCGGCCACGAGGACGCCGTCGGTCAGTTCCTCCCACCCGATCTCGCCCCACATCCCGGTCAGGGGCCGGGGGTTGCCCTCGTAGCGGATGTCGAGCCGGAACGTGGCGCCGGCCGGTACCGGGTCGCGGAAGGTGATGACCAGCTTGCCGCCACGGTCCTTGAAGGACCGGATACGGACGACGTCGGAGGTGACCCGGGTGGTGCGGAGCCCCTCGAGATCGAGTTCGACGTGGTGCAGTCCCCGGTGCGCGGTCACCGTGAGGGCGGCACGACCGGCCAGGCGATTGCTCGCGAGCCGGTAGTCCAGGGCGAGGTCGTAGTGGTCGACACGATAGGAGGTGCTGCCGTTGGTCGGGGTGTACGGGTCAGGGGCGAACCTCTCGGAACTGGTGCTCACGCACCGTCTCCCGGACCCGGCCAGGAGCTGACCGGGTTCCCCATCCAGTAGGTCCCTGCAGGGACGGTCTCGCCACGCATCACGAGTGACGCCGGCCCCACGGTGCCACCCTGGTCGATTCGTGCGGCGGGGAGGATCACGCTGTGGGGCCCGAGGGTCGCTCCTGCAGCGAGCTCCACGGTGTCCATGCTCATGATCCTGTCATGGAAGAGATGGGTCTGCACGACGCACCCGCGGTTGACAGTGGACCCGGTGCCAAGGGTCACGAGATCCGCTTCGGGCAGCCAGTAGCTCTCGCACCAGACCCCGTGCCCGATCTTCGAGCCGAGGGCACGCAGCCACCAGACCAGCGACGGCGTCCCACTGGCGGCCCGCGCGAACCATGGGGCGCTGACGCTCTCGATGAACGTGTCCACCACCTCGTTGCGCCAGATGAAGGAGCTCCACAGCGGGTGCTCGCCCGCCGTGATCCGGCCGACCAGCACCCACTTCGCGACGACGGCGCTGGCGGCGGCGACAGCGCCCAGCAGGGTGAACACGAACCCGCTCAGCAGGGCTGCTACGAGGTATCCGCCCCAGAGGGCCAGCGCATCGAAGATCACGAAGGCGGTGACGGCGATCGTGACGGTGAGGACCACCGGCACCACACGACACAGTTCCCAGAACGCACGCGCCATCTTCAGGCGCCCGGGCGGCTGGAACGTGCGGCTCTGGTCCCCCGTGACGGCGAGCCGGCGCAGGCGGGAGGGCGGGCTGCCCAGCCAGGAACTGCCGGCCTTGGCCTTCGCCGGTGTGGCCGACAGCACCGCGACGAGCGCGTTCTTCGGCACCCGCCGACCCGCCGACGTCATGCCCGAGTTGCCGAGAAAGGCACGCCGGCCGATCTTCGCGGGGGCGATGCGCAGATACCCGCCGCCGAGCTCGTAGGAGGCGACCATGGTGTCGTCCGCGAGGAAGGCGCCCTCGCCGATCGTGGTCATCTTCGGGATGAGGAGCACCGTGGATGCCTCGACGTTGCGGCCCACCCGTGCCCCGAGGAGCCTCAGCCAGACGGGCGTGAACAGGCTCGCGTAGAGCGGGAAGAGGAGGTCCCGTGCCATGTCGAGGGTGCGCTCCGTGGCCCAGATCTGCCAGCCGATGCGGCTGCGTGCCGGGTAGTGGCCCTCCCGCAGGCCGATACCCAGCAGCCGGACCGTGGCGAGCACGAGGGCCGCGGTGACGATGAGCCAGAGGACGGCTGCGAGCGCCACCGGTCCCACGAGGGTCGGCCACGCGGAGGACAGGGACGATGTACCGCGTAGTGCCGCCACGACGGGCAGGGCGGCGACGACGGCGGCAGCGTACGGGATGAGTGCGAGCGCCCCCGAGGCCGCGGCGAACGCCGCGAACGACAAGCGGGAGCGGAGCCTGGAGCGGGCGGGTGGGGGGGCCGGCCACTCCTGCTTGGCCCGGCCCGCCCGGGTGGCGGGCGATCCCGAGAAGAGCTGTCCGCGCCGGACGACGCCCTGCACCGCCGAGCCGGGGGCCACCTCGGCGCCGTCTCCGATCCTCGCTCCCGGCATCAGCGTGCTGCGTGCCCCGACCACGGCTCCCGCGCCTACGGTGATTCCCCCGATATGGATGCGGTCGCCGTCGATCCACCAGCCCGAGAGGTCCACCTCCGGTTCCACCGACGCACCGGTGCCCAGCGTGAGCAGGCCCGTGACGGGCGGGACGGAGTGGAGGTCGACGTCGGACCCGATGCGTGCACCCAGCGCGCGCGCATACATCTGCACCCAGGGCGCGCTCGCAAGACTGACTGCCCCGACGCTGTCCGAGATCTGTTCGGCGAGCCAGAGCCTCAGGTGCACCCTCCCGGACCGCGGGTAGACGCCGGGCTCCACGCCTCCCAGCAGGAGGCGGGCTGCGAGGACGGACAGACCCATCCGGCCGAACGGGCTGACGAACACGAGCCAGGACAGCGCCACCCACCACCACGACAGGGTGGCCGCCGCGGTGAGGACCCCGAGCCCGTCAAGGACGTTACTCACGATCATCGCGTACGTGAGCCAGCGCATGCCGGCCAGGAACTGCAGCGGAATGCCCATGATGGTCTGGAAGACCTGCGACCTGCGTGCCGTGCGCAGGACGTCGCGCTCGGGTGCGGGGGGCTGCGCGTCGCCGTCGCCCGTCTCCGCGGCGAAGGCGGCGAGCGCGCCGAGCCGTGGGTGGGCGTAGATGTCGGCGACGGTGACGACCGGGTAGCGGGTGCGGATCAGCGACACGAGCCGGGCGGCGGCGAGCGACCCGCCGCCGTGCAGGAAGAAGTCGGCGTCCTCGTCCGCCGGGACGGTCCCGAGGACTGCTGCCCACTGGTCCGCGATCCACCGGACCCGGGGATCGAGGTCCTCCAGGCTGCCGGGTGCGCCCGGGTCGCCGACGCCGGCGAGCGGCCAGGGCAGGGCGTTCCGATCCACTTTGCCGCTGGTCTTCGTGGGCAGGGCGTCGGCGACGGTGAGCAGCGGCACGAGTGCGGCGGGCAGCTCCTCGGCGAGCAGTGTGCGCAGGGCCGTGAGATCGGGCTCTCCGCCGGCCGGGACGAGGTAGCCGACGAGGAGCTGGTTGCCCGACGACGTCGACCGGACGGCGGCGGCGGCACCGGCGATCCCGGGCAGGGCCTGGAGTGCCGCATCCACTTCGCCGAGCTCGATGCGGCGTCCGCCGAGCTTGACCTGGTCGTCGGCCCTGCCGACGAAGACCAGCCCGGCCGCCTGCAGCTGCACGAGGTCACCGGAGCGGTAGGCACGCCGCCATCCCAGCGAGGGCATCGGTGCGTACTTCTCGGCGTCCTTGGCCGGGTCGAGGTAGCGGGCCAGGCCCACTCCCCCGATGATGAGCTCACCCGTGCCTCCCTCCGGGACGGGTGTGCCGGACTCGTCGACGACGGCGAGGTCCCAACCGTCCAGGGGCAGGCCGATACGCACCGGACCCTCGTCACCGAGACGTGCGGCGCAGGCGACGACGGTCGCCTCGGTCGGACCGTAGGTGTTCCAGACCTCGCGGTCGTCGACGGCCAGGCGCTGCGCGAGGTCCGGCGGGCAGGCCTCCCCGCCGAAGATCAGGAGGCGGACGTTCTCGAGCGAGTCGGCGGGCCACAGCGCCGCCAGCGTGGGCACGGTGGACACGGCGGTGATGCCGCGGGCGATCAGCCAGGGCCCGAGGTCCACGCCGGTGCGGACGAGGGCGCGGGGCGCCGGGACGAGGCACGCACCGTGCCGCCAGGCCAGCCACATCTCCTCGCAGGATGCGTCGAACGCGACGGAGAGCCCGGCCAGGACGCGGTCGGTGGGCCCGAGGGGCTCGTCCCGCAGGAACAGCCGCGCCTCCGCGTCGACGAAGGCGGCTGCCGAGCGGTGCGTGACGGCGACGCCCTTCGGCGTGCCGGTGGAGCCCGACGTGAAGATGATCCAGGCGTCGTCGTCCGGTGTGGGCTCTCCGGGAATTCCCCGGCGTGCGCCCGGCCCGGTGACCACAGACAGGCCGTGTCCGACGACGACGCCGACACGGGCTTCCGTGAAGACGACGCGGGCGCGTTCGTCCGGGTCGTCGGCGTCGACCGGTACGTAGGCCGCACCTGCCGCGAGGGCGCCGAGGATCGCGATGTACAGCTCGTTGGTGCCCGAGGGCAGGCGTACTCCGACGGTGTCGCCCCGGCCCACGCCGGTGGCCCGGAGGGTGGCGGCGAACCGGTCGGCTGCTGCTGCCAGCTCCGTGTAGCTAAGGTCTTCGGTGCCGTCGTCGAGGGCCGAGGCGCTGGGGTGTTCGGCGGCCGTGGCCCGCAGGACGTCCAGGAGCGTCCGGGGCGACGGCGCCCGACCGGATGCAGTGAGCCGTGCGGCGACGGGTGCGGCGTGGGTGCTGGTCTCGGGCGAGGGGATGGTCACGGCTGGATTCTTCCGGTACGAAGTGAACAGCAGGTGAGCGGCGGCGCCGTCGCCCGCACCGCCCGGGGATAGTTTACCCGCGGGCGCAGCCGCCGTCCGGGACAGCCCATTCGGCCTAGACTTGCCGGGTGAGCACTCCCATCCCCACCCCCTACGAGGACCTGCTGCGCGACGTCATGGCGAACGGTGTGGCCAAGAGCGACAGGACCGGAACCGGTACCCGGAGCGTGTTCGGCCGGCAGCTCCGCTTCGACCTCAGCGAGTCCTTCCCCCTCGTCACCACCAAGCGCGTGCACTTCAAATCCGTGGCGCTGGAACTGCTCTGGTTCCTCCGCGGGGATTCCAACGTGCGCTGGCTGCAGGAGCGCGGCGTGTCCATCTGGAACGAGTGGGCGGACGACGACGGCGAACTCGGCCCCGTCTACGGTGTCCAGTGGCGGTCGTGGCCGACGCCCGACGGCGGTCACATCGACCAGATCGCCCAGGTGGTCGAGGCACTGAGGACGAACCCCGACTCCCGCCGCCACCTGGTCTCGGCCTGGAACGTCTCCGAGCTGCACAACATGGCGTTGCCGCCGTGCCACGTGTTCTTCCAGTTCTATGTGAGTCCCGGCATCGACGGTGGCCCCGGCCGACTCTCCTGCCAGCTGTACCAGCGGTCCGCGGACACCTTCCTCGGGGTCCCCTTCAACATCGCCTCCTACGCCCTGCTGACCCTGATGGTCGCCCAGCAGACCGGCCTCGAACCCGGCGAGTTCATCTGGACCGGCGGTGACGTCCATGTGTACGACAACCATGTGGAGCAGGTGACCGAGCAACTGTCCCGGAAGCCCTACCCGTACCCCCGCATCGAGCTGAACCGGACACCGGACAGCATCTTCGACTACGCCCTGGAGGACTTCGACGTGATCGACTACCAGCACCACCCCACCATCAAGGCACCGGTGGCAGTATGACCTCGGTCTCCTCACCCGGCACCCTGAGCGTCGCCGATGCCGTCGGGGCCCGGCCCGTGATTGGCATGATCTGGGCACAGACCGAGGACGGCGTGATCGGCAAGGACGGCGGCATCCCTTGGCACGTGCCGGAGGATCTGGCGCACTTCAAGGCGACGACGACGGGACACCCCGTGATCATGGGCCGTCGTACCTGGGAGTCCTTCCCCTCGACGTTCCGCCCACTGCCGGACCGCACGAACATCGTCGTCTCGGGATCCGGCGTGGACCTGCCCGGTGCCGTCGTCGTCGATTCGCTCGAGGCCGCCTTCGACGCCGCCCGGACCAGTCCCGGAGCCGACGAGATCTGGGTCATCGGCGGGGGGCGCGTGTATGCCGACGCCATGCAGCACGCCAATGCGGCCCTCGTCACCGTCGTCGAATCAGCGGCGGAGGGCGACACCCTGGCACCCCTGCTCGGACCTGAGTGGTCGCTGGCGGCACTGACCCCCGAAGCGGGCTGGCTGGAGTCCGCGAAGGGCACCCGCTATCGCATCAGCCTCTGGACGAAGCAGGGCTGAGGTCGGAGGCTTCTCGGTCACAAACCGTCGCGTGTGCAGAGCCTCTGCCTAGACTGGACGGCATGACTTCAACACCCGAGACTTCCGCCACGCCCTCCGTCGGTTTCGTGGGCTGGCGCGGCATGGTGGGCTCGGTCCTCATGCAGCGCCTCCAGGACGAGGGGGACTTCGCCAGGATCAACCCCGTGTTCTTCTCGACGTCGGCTGCCGGCGGAGCTGCGCCGACGTTCGCGGAGGGCACCGGTACGCTGCAGGACGCGTACGACGTCGAGACGCTCGGCAAGCTGCCGATCATCGTCACCGCCCAGGGCGGTGACTACACAGCGGAGGTCTATCCCAAGCTGCGCGATGCCGGGTGGCAGGGCCTCTGGCTCGATGCCGCCTCGACGCTGCGCATGGAACAGGACAGCATCATCGTCCTCGACCCGGTCAACCGTGAGGCCATCGATGCCGGACTTGCGCGTGGTGTCCGCGATTTCATCGGCGGCAACTGCACGGTGTCCTGCATGCTCATGGGGCTCGGCGGGCTGTTCCGCAACGGTCTCGTGGAGTGGGGCACGTCCATGACCTACCAGGCCGCCTCGGGTGGCGGTGCCCGGCACATGCGGGAGCTGCTCAACCAGTTCGGTGCGCTGCACGGCACCGTCGCCGTCAATCTCGACGACCCCGCCTCCGCGATCCTCGACATCGACCGGGCGATCCTCGCCAAGCAGCGGCACCCGAGCCTCGAAGCGAGCCAGTTCGGTGTGCCACTGGCAGGGTCGGTGATCCCCTGGATCGACAGCGACCTCGGCAACGGTGTCTCCCGTGAGGAGTGGAAGGCCGGAGCGGAGACCAACAAGATCCTCGGTACCGCGACACGGATCCCCTTCGACGGCCTCTGCGTCCGGGTGGGTGCCATGCGCTCGCACTCGCAGGCGCTGACCCTCAAGCTGACGCAGGACCTGCCGGTCAGCGAAATCGAGTCGATCCTGGCGGCGGACAACGAGTGGGTACGCGTCATCCCGAACACCAAGGCCGATACCGTCGCCGGACTGACGCCGGTAGCGGCGACCGGCTCGCTGGAGATCCCGGTCGGGCGGATCCGCAAGCTCGAGATGGGCCCGGAGTACATCAGCGCGTTCACGGTGGGCGACCAGCTGCTGTGGGGAGCGGCCGAGCCACTCCGCCGGATGCTGATGATCGCGACCGGCAACCTCTGACGAGTGGCCCCGTGGGGCAGTGAGATCTGAGGGTCCATCGCGTCACTGGCCTCCGGACGGTGCTGGACCCATCCCACCGATGGGCGTCCTCTGACGAGTGGCCTCGTAGGGCAGTGAGATCTGAGGGTCCATCGCGTCACCGGCCTCCTGACGGTGCTGGACCCATCGCACCGGCGGGTGTCCCGGGCTGGGCATGCCAGTACCTGTTCCGTCGTGTGCTGTTTCCGTGTCGACCCAGATGGGGCGGTGGGGTGAACCACGGTATGCCGTTGTGCGATGTGACGGTCCAGAGGCCGTCATGGATGGTGTGGTGGTGGTGGGCACACAGCAGTACTCCGTTGGTGATGCCGGTGGTATCCCCGCGGGACCAGGGCATCATGTGGTGGGCTTCGCACCACGTGGCCGGGATAGTGCAGTCCGGGAACGCACAACCCCTGTCCCGGGCAACCAGCGCCCGACGCATGTGCGGCGGGAAGAGCCTGCCGGCGCGACCGATATCGAGGATTTGCCCCTCACCACCGAGGACCAGTGGGATGAGGTCCGCGTCGCAGGCGATCCGCCGGATGCTCCGGGCGCTCAGCTGCTCGGCGAAGACGGCACGCCCGGACCCGGTTCCGACCGTCCGGCTACCGGCGAAGGCATCAGCGAAGGCACGTCGACCGTCGATGTCTCTGCCGCGGACGCGCGGATCGATGATTCCTGGAGCGATGGCTTCTGGGTGGTTCGTCCGTCGACCGCCAGTGGTGCGGACGTCGCCGCTGCCGCGAGCGTCGCGGATGTCGGCCAGGAGGTCTCGGTAATCGATGGTGACCATGACCTGGGGCCGATGCCCACCGGTTGCGGGCAGGCCGGAGGAGGACAGGGCGATCCTGCACGCGCCGACCAATCCGTCGAGTAGGCTTTGCGCCCGGGTCGGACGTTCCTGCACGGCGGGTGAAGATTCGCCGTCACTACGCTCCGCCAACGCTTCAGTGCTGCTCAGGCGATGCGGCTCGTCCGGCGTGCGGTTAGTGGGAGTCCGCGGGTTCGTCACGGTGGTCATGGCTGTGACCAGATGCTCGAACTGTTCGTCGGTAGCCCCGATCTCGAGAATGCGCAGTCCGTTGCGCCGGCCCCGGATGAACACGCCCTGACGGCTGCGCAGAATCTTCTCCGTGGGTTCCTGACCGTCCTGGTCCAGAACGGTCTCCCAGCGACGGGCGACGACGCGCAGGACGTCCTCATCGGATTCCAGCGCCTGCCGGGTGAGATGATGCTCCATCGACACGAGATGCTCTGGGGCGGCCAGGCAGCGGACTCGTTCCACGGCAGAACAGATGGCCGTCGCCGCGCGCCCGCTCAGGGTCCCCGAGGCGAACGCAGCGCTCACAGCCGCCGACTGCGGCTCGAGGAACGACCCCGAAGGAGCGGTGCCGGGCAATACGCTACGTGCAAGATCCAGCCTGCGCTTCGCCTCAGCGCGGCTGATACCCAATCTGGCACGCAGGTAGTCCACACACGACCTGAATCGGGTCCCGCCCGCATCATCCACTGCACCGTCTCCGGACGTCTCCGATTGGGCCCCATCGACTGTTCCTGATGTTCTGAGGGACTGTGCCGCCCGGGCCTGGAGAGAACCCGCATCACGAGGCTCGTCACCCGACGCCAGGTCCCTCTCCTCGGCCATGCCCGCGGCGAATACCTGGAGGTAGTCGACCACCCGGGAGATATCCTCCACGTCGACCAGCGTCTGCACCACTTCGGTCCGCGCCAGCATCCGGCCCTGAACCGTCAACGAGTCGGCCATCTGCACCAGCGCGGCATACACGGATCCCAGGGAGACGTCCGGGTCTCCTGAGGTCTCCAACGGTGCGATAGCCATACCTGATTTTGTCGAACATGCGTACTATTCGGGAGCTGAAGATCGCTATGTTGATAAGTCGACGACGACAAAGTCCCGCACCACGACCCCGACTATGGATCAGTCGCCGGTCCCGAGATCAGCCCTGCCTGACGGTCGTGCGAAAAGGTCGGAGGGTGCCGGGAGGATAGGCCCATGGATCCCATGAACGCCGATATCGTCCTCCGGCGCTTCTTCGCGGCCAGCGGCCATACGCGGCACCCGGAGAGCCTGCTGCGGTACGAGCGGATCCAGCACCATCTCCGCAGCTACCTCGAGCATGTTGCCGCGACCAGACTGACGGGCACCGACCGGGAACTACTCGCACTGGAACGCCAGTTCGGCACCGAGGAACCCTACGCCACCGTCATGGGTGCACGACAGCTGCTGCACGCCCTGCCCGAGTTCCTTGCAGCACCACAGCTTCTTCCCGACTTCCACGACCGCCTCGCGCAGATCAGCGTCGCCTCCCGCCTCGCCCAGTGGCTCTGCTCACGACAGCTCGTGCAGCGGGAGGACAGTTGGGACGACGTCGTGCTCACCCGTGCCGCCGCCGAACAGGCTCGCCGCTCCCCCGCCCGCTGAAGGGCCCCGACCAGTACGGCCGGTACCGCACGCAGCGCGGATCACCGGCCATCGGAAGCCCGGATCATCACCCCGATGGTGTCGGCCGCTCACGCTGTCCGAATCCTGGCACTACCGAAAGCCCCCATGCGGCCGGCCCACCGACAGGCAGGACGCCCGACGGGAGGCGCAACAGCTAGAGGACGCAGTTGATGAGCAACGGCTCCGGCTCCAGGCGGATACCGAAGGACCGGTCCACCCCGTCCCGCACCAGGCGGGCGACGGACAGCAGGTCCGACGTCGAGGCACCACCCCTGTTGGTCAGGGCCAGCGTGTGCTTCGTCGACAAGGATGCCCGACCACCGGCGGCAACGAAACCGTCGTCGTCCGAGAGACCGAACCCCTTCGCGAATCCGGCGTGCTCGATGAGCCAGGCCGCGCTCAGCTTCACCAGACCGTCCTCACCGGCCGGATACCGGGGAGCATCGGCCGGCAGCCGGTCGGCGACGCCCTCCGGGACGATCGGATTGGTGAAGAACGAGCCCGTGCTCCAGGTGTCCGGGTCCGGTGCGTCCAGCACCATGCCCTTGCCGGCACGCAGCCTGAGCACCTCACGGCGTACGTCATTGGCATAGGCACGCGCGCCGACCTCGACGCCGAGTGCCCGGGCCAGCTCTGCATACCGGATCGGCGTGCTCATGCGCCCCAGGCCGAGCTGGAACTCGACCGTCAGGACCACGTATCTCGGCGACCCGTCGACGGTGCTGCGCTTGAGCAGGGAGTCCCGGTAGCCGAACTGCAGCTCGAAGTTGGTGAAGCTCTTGATGCTGTCCGTCTCGCGGTCGAAGGTCCGCACTGTGGCGATGGTGTGGGACACGTCCGAGCCGTAGGCGCCGACGTTCTGGACCGGGGTTGCGCCCGTCGAGCCCGGGATGCCCGACAGGGCCTCCAGGCCGGTGAACGCGTGCAGCACGGTGTACTTCACGAGGTCGTCCCAGTCATGGCCCGCCTGCACCTTCACCATGACGCCGCCACAGGTGGCGTCGTCGTCGTTGACGGTGAACCCACTCGAGGTGATGCGGACGACGGTGCCCTCGAAACCGTCGTCACCGATCAGCAGGTTCGACCCGCCGCTGATGATGAGCAGCGGATCCCCCGCGGCATCGGCTGCCCGGACGGCCTCGACGATCTCCTGTTCGGTCGCGGCCTCCACGAGCGTGCGTGCAGGCCCTCCGACGCGCGCCGTCGTGAGGTCGGCCAGCAGCGTACCGGTCAGTGGCACGGTCATGGCAGCTTCACCACGGCCTGCGCCTTCACGAGCACCTTCTGTCCATTGAACGTCACGGTGAGGTCGATCCTCGCCGTCGACCGCTCGGCGTCGATCGCCCCGACGACGCCGGTGACCTCCACCACGGCCCCCGGCCTGCCGGGTTCGGCCGTGGTGTCCTCGACGAGAACGGGCTTGGTGAAACGGGTCTGGTAGTCGACGACGGCGGCAGGGTCACCGGCCCAATCGGTGACGAGTTGGACGACGGAGCCCATGGTGAACATGCCGTGGGCGATCACGCCCGGCAGCCCGACCCCCTCGGCGAAGGCCTGGTTCCAGTGGATCGGGTTGAGGTCTCCCGAGGCGCCCGCGTACCGGACGAGGTCCTGGCGCGTGATGTCGACGGTGGTGGAGCCGATCTCCTGGCCCACCTCGAGCGTGCTGATGGATACTGCCATGGCTACTGGTCCTCCCCTCGGACGAGGAGGGACGACGTCGTCGTGGCCGTCGGCTCGCCGTCGACGGTCGAGATCTCCGCCCGCGTGGTGATCATCGCTCCGCCGCCCATCGCCCGCACCTGGTCCACGTGGAGCTCTGCGACGAGCTGGTCGCCGGCGAGGATGGGGCGGTGGTGGACGAAACGCTGATCCGCATGGACGACACGCGTGAAGTCGATCCCCGCGCTCGGATCGGCGATGAGCTGCGCGTCGGCCCGCTGCGCGACGATGATCGCGAAGGTCGGCGGAGCCACGAGGTCCCGATGCCCCAGTGCTGCCGCGGCCTCGACGTCGTAGTGGGCCGGGTGCGTCGCCTTGACGGCCCGGGCGAAGTCACGGATCGCCTCACGGCCCACGGAGTAGGTCTCTCCTGCGGGGTAGCTGCGCCCCTGCAGGTCTGGGTCGATGGTCATGGTTCCTCCGATGGAAACGGCGTCGGGCGGGTGGGAGATCCTGGCTGAAGGCACAGAGAAGGGGCGACGGGCGTCGTGCGGGCTCAGCGCTTGTCCCTGAGGCGGCGACGGGTGTCGCGCGAACGCACCACCATACCCGCGAGGTGACACACCATGCCGGCCACGATGATCGGGATGCCGGTGAGGACGAGCGACCTCTGGTCCGTGACCGCTCCGACCACGGCGATGAGGATGCCGAGCCCCGTGGTCACGAGTGCTGAGACCACCAGCTTGCGGTACAGGTCCGAGCCGGACTCCCAGGGCGTATTCAGCATGTTCCGATTCTACTGCCGCCCGCTCACCGCTCATCAGAAGAGCGCTTCCTGGACGGCAGGCACCGCGGTACTGAAGTCCCCGCGCCGCAGCCTCCGGCCCTTCAGCTGGGAGAGGTCCGCCACGAACACGAGGTCCGCGCCGTCGATCGACACCAGCGCCGACGGACCGAGCACCTCACGGACGGTGACACCGTGCCGGCCGCGGCCCAGCGGCTCCGGATACGGCTGCAGCCCCCGGTAGCCCAGAACCCTGGCCCACGACGACGGCGGCTCGAACTCCTCGTGCACCACCTCGAACCCCTCGATCCCCATGCCCCCACCCAGCAGCCCGCGGACCGCCAGCGCGAAGCCGTCATTGACGTGCTCCAGCTCGACCGGAGGCAGCGGCGCACACAGGGCTGCAGCCTTGGTGGCGGAGCGCACGGCCTGCTGAAGACCGACGGTGCGGGTGACCTCGTCCTCCAGGATCCGGACGATCCGCCCGTCGCGGGCATACGCGACGTACTGCGCCACGACGGCACCCTGCTCCACGAGGCGGGCCCGCTTCCGCAGGTCCGACGCCGTCCCGACCTTCGTCGACCCGTCCGCGAAGGTGGCCACGTACAGCCAGTGGGGCTGGTCGAGGTAGCGTTTCAACCCGGCCGGGGCGATGCCGGAGCGGTGGATGTCGTGCATGAATCGGAGGTCGTCCTGCGCGAAGCACCGGCCGCACTGGGAGCCGCGCTCGGCCGGAGCCTGCTCGGCGCAGGGCATCCAGGTGCGATCGTCCCGTCCATGGACCCGATGGAAGCCGAGGCAGTACTTCTCCTCGGCGGTGACCTCGAAGGCCAGTCTCGTGTCCGGGGTGAGCAGCAGCTCACGCCGCGTCCCGTCGTGGTCGACGGAGTCCGCAGGGAGCGCCTGGACCTCGTGCAGGGACAGGGCCGGCCCTGCGTCGTGCCAGGTCACCCCGCTACAAAGATAAGTGGGTTCCACGGAACCAGCGTATGGGCACGCACCGACAACGACGGCGGAGGCGGGTTCCGGGACAGTCGGCCGGCCGGGCCCGCCGCGCACTGGACATCAGATCCGGGTACCGCACACCGGACACCGGGGTTCATGCGACTCTGGCGCCCGCTCCGGACGTCGGGGACACTGGTGCCGCACCACCCGCGCGCCCGCCCGACCGGGCGCCCCGACGTCCAGGAGGATCCCGCCATGGAAAGCGACGAACGACCCGGAACGGTCCTGTCCGCGGCCGAGGCATGGGACCGGTTGAAGCACTGCGAATACGGTCGCCTCGCCGTGAGTGTCATGGGTGAACCGGACATCTACCCGCTCAACTTCGTCGCACACGACGGGGCCCTGTTCATGCGCACGAATCCCGGCACGAAGCTGGCCGAACTCACGGTGAACGAGCGCGTCGCCTTCGAGGTGGACGAGGTGAACGGCGACGAGGCCTGGAGCGTGGTGCTCAAGGGCACGGCGCGGGTCATCGTGGCGCAGTCCGAGGTGGACGCGGCGGACACGCTACCGCTCAAGCCGTGGATCCCGACGCGGAAGTACACCTATGTGGAGATCACGCCCACGTACATCCAGGGCCGCCACTTCGAACTCGGCGACGAGCCGGAGCGGTACTGACGAGCTGGAGCGGTACAGGGCAGCCGGTGGTCACGACCCCGATTCGTTCAGAAGCACGCGGCTGAGGTCGTAGGCCGCCGGGAGGTCGAGCTGCTCGAACGTACAGGAGCGTGCCTCCCGGTCCGGCCGCCAGCGCTCGAACTGGACGGTGTGGCGGAAGCGGTCGCCCTCCATCTGGTCGTACCGCACCTCGACCACGCGGCGCGGATGGAGCCGGATGTAGGAGACGTCCTTCGCGGCGGCGAACCGGCTCCGCTCGGTCGCACCCCGTTCCGCCGCCCCGTCGTCGTCACGCATCACGTCGTGCTCCAGCTCGTCGACCAGCTCCCGCCGGCGCGTGTCGGAGAACGCGGAGATCCCGCCGACGTTCCGCAGGTCCCCGTCGTCGTCGTAGAGACCGAGCAGCAGCGATCCGACGCCCTGTCCCGACTTGTGGATCCGGTACCCGAGCACCACGGTGTCGGCGCTGCGATGGTGCTTGACCTTGAGCATGCGCCGCCTGTTCGGCTCGTACCCGGCGGCCAGGGGCTTCGCGACGACGCCGTCGAGTCCGGCGCCCTCGAACTCGACGAGCCAGCGACGCGCCAGGTCGACGTCGGCCGTGACCTGTGACAGATGAACAGGCGCGGCGAAGGACCTCCCCACACCTTCGAGGGCTTTCCTCCGCTCGCCGAAGGGGGCATCCATGAGGTCGTCGCCGTCCAGGGCGAGGAGGTCGAAGGCGATGAACGACGACGGCGTCTTCTCGGCGAGGAGCCGCACCCGGCTCTCCGCGGGGTGGATGCGCTGCGACAGGGCGTCCCAGTCGAGCCGCTCCGCACCGGGCTCTCCCCTGCGCACCACGATCTCGCCGTCGACGACACAGCGCGCCGGGAGGCTCCCGAGCAGTGCGTCGACGAGTTCGGGGAAGTACCGGGTGAGCGTCTTCGAGCCCCGGCTGCCGATCTCGCAGGTGCCGTCCGCGATCCGCACGATCGCCCGGAAGCCGTCCCACTTGGGCTCGTACACGAGGCCGCCCGCCACGCTGCCCGGTTCGGGGACAGCAGGAACGGCCTTGGCGAGCATGGGCTGGATCGGGAACGGGAGGTCGGTCATGCACTGATCCTGTCGTATGCTGCCGGGCTGCGCCATGACAGGGCGGGCCCGGCCGAAAAGGGACAGGGCGGGCCCGGCCGAAAAGGTCGCAGGGCCCGCCGCACGGCGGACCCTGCGACCCAGGAGTCGTCGGTGAAGCGCCCGCTACGGGGTCTGGCCCTCGTGGGGGCCTTCCTCGATCTCCTCCAGGAGCTTGTCGTTGAACGCCTCGAGATCCTCGGGGCTGCGGCTCGTGACCAGCCCCTGGTCCACCACGACCTCCTCGTCGCTCCAGTTGGCACCGGCGTTCTTCAGGTCGGTGGCGAGCGTGTGGTAGGACGTCAGGTCCCGGCCGTTCACCACACCGGCGTCGATCAGCAGCCAGGCACCGTGGCAGATGGATGCGACGGGTTTGTGCTGCTCGAAGAACGCACGGGCGAAGGCCTGGGCGTCCTTGTCGACGCGCAGGAAGTCGGCGTTCACGACGCCACCCGGCAGGACGAGGGCGTCGTAGTCGTCGGCCTTCGCGTCGGCCACGGCGAGGTCCACGTCGAAGGTGTCCCCCTTGTCCATGCCGTCGAAGCCCTGCAGGGTCCCGGTCTTCGGCGAGACCAGGGTGGGGATGCCACCGGCGCCCTTGACGGCGTCCCAGGGACTCGTGAGCTCGATCTGCTCCACTCCGTCCGTCAGCAGGAACGCGACCTTCTTGCCGGAGATGTTGTGTTCGGACATGCTGTTCTCCCTTGTGTAGAGCGTGGCTGTCGTACCGCCTCCAGCCTAGGAATGCTCCGGATCATAAGCAAGCTGAGCATTCGTCTGGACACCGCCGGGACCGGATCAGGACCGCTTCGGCCGGGCCCGGACGTGCATGCGCTCGCCCTGCCGTCCGAAGAGGCTGATGAGCTCCACGGGCCTGCCATCGGCGCTGGCGAACCAGTGGGGCGTCCTGGTGTCGAACTCGGCGGCCTCCCCGGGCCCGAGCACGAAATCCTTGTCCGCGAGGACGAGTCGGAGGGAGCCGTTGAGGATGTACAGCCACTCATAGCCCTCGTGGACCTGCGGATCCGGCTCGCTCCCGCGCGCATCGCCGTCGAGCACCATCTTGAACGCCTGCATGCCGCCGGGACGGCGCGTGAGGGGGATGGCGGTGATCCCGTGGTACTCGACGGGCCGGAGGTGGATGCGGGGGTCGCCGGTGGGCGGAGCGCCGACGAGGTCGTCGAGCGGCACCCCGTACACCCGGGCGATGGGCAGGAGGATCTCGAGGTTGGGGCGCCGTCGGCCGGATTCCAGCCGCGACAGCGTGCTCACGGAGATCCCTGACGCCGAGGACACGTCCCCGAGCGTGAGGCTGCGCTGCGCCCTCAGGGCTCGGAGGCGAGGCCCCACGGCGTCGAGCACGGCATCGAGATCTGCAGTCATGGCTCCAGTTTGCCACAACAGCAAAGGATCTTGCTGTTTCGGAGGATGCGGCCCGATGCTGGAGGTATCCACGAACCGGGAAGGAATTACCATGTCGCCCCTCGATCCAACCCTGCAGGAGCGGTACGACGTCGTCGTCATCGGCGGTGGGCCCGCGGGCCTGAGCGCTGCCGTGACGTTGAGCCGTGCCCTGCGCTCCGTCCTCGTGCTCGACGCCGGCAGGCCCCGAAACGCACCCGCGCAGGGTGTCCACGGCTTCCTGACCCGGGAAGGGATCAGCCCCCTGGCCCTGCTCGGGGCCGGTCGCGCGGAAGCCGAATCCTATGGAGCGACGCTCGTCCAAGCCGACGCCGTCCGCCTCGAGCGGGGGGCCGACGGATTCGACGTCGTGCTGGCCGATGGACGGAGCGTGCTCGGGAGGCGCGTGCTCCTCGCCACGGGCCTCACGGACGGGCTGCCGGACCTTCCCGGCCTCCGCGATCAGTGGGGAGCCGGCGTGGTGCACTGCCCGTACTGTCACGGGTACGAGATCCGCGGCCGGCGCATCGGAGTCCTCGGCACGGGCCCGATGTCGATCCACCAGGCGCTCCTGTTCCGGCAGTGGTCGGAACACATCACGCTGTTCCTCAATGACACGGTGAGCCCGACGGACGAGGAATGGGACAGCCTGGCCGCCCGGTCGATCCGCGTCGCGGACGGCGCCGTCACCTCCGTCGACCAGGTGGACGACACCCTGACAGGGGTGACCCTGCGGGGCGGCGCGACCTTCGCCCTGCAGGCCCTCGCGGTCGGGACACGGATGGAGGCCCGCGGGAGCCTGCTCGAAACGATGGGCATCGCGCCGGAGGCCCACCCGTCCGGCATGGGGCACGCCATGGCGCCCGGACCGATGGGTGCCACCGCGGTGCCCGGCGTGTACGTGGCGGGCAACGTCTCGAACCTGTCCGCGCAGGTCGTGGTCGCCGCCGCCGAGGGCACCACCGCGGGTGCGGCGATCAACGCCGATCTGGTCCAGGAGGAGACGGCCTGGGCCGTCGAGGGGTACCGCGGCCCCTTCTCGGCGTCGTCCGAGGCCGGGGTCTCGGAGCGTATCCTTGGACTCCGCCGCCACGGACTGGACCAGCCGGCCACGGGCGCCCCCGCATCCGGCGGCTCCAATCATCGGGAAGAGGTACACCGTGTCGGCTGAGTACACGCAGGAGTTCTGGGACGACCGCTACCGGCAGCATGCGGCGCGGATCTGGAGCGGCAACCCGAACCGGCAGCTCGTCGCCGCAGCGGAGGACCTGCCACCGGGCAGGGCGCTCGACGTCGGCTGCGGGGAGGGTGCCGACGCCGTGTGGCTCGCCGCCCGGGGGTGGACCGTCCTCGGCATCGATGTCTCCGAGGTGGCACTCTCCCGCGCACGGGCCCACGCCGGGGAGTACGAGGGGACGATCGCGGACCGCCTTCGGTGGCGGCAGGTGGACCTGCTGGCCTCGCCGGAGCTCCCGGGCGGACAGGACCTCGTCTCGGTGCAGTTCATGCACCTGCCCGACCCGGACCGTTCACGGATCTTCCGGCAGCTTGCGGCGCTCGTCGGCGTGGGCGGCACGCTCCTGATCGTCGGCCACGACCCCTCGGACCGGCACGCCGGTGTGGGACGCCCACCGCACGCCGAGGTGTTCTACACCCCGGAGCAGCTCGCCGCCCTGCTCGACGACTCCTGGGACATCCGGGCCTGCGAGTCCCGGCCGAGGACGCAGCGCACCGCGGACGGCCATGACGTTCCCATCAGGGACGCCGTCCTGCAGGCGGTACGGCTCCGCTGAGGCCGACGCAAGGCCGGGACCGCACGGCACCGCCCGCGACCCGCCAGCGGGCTCCTCGGTAGCCTCGGAGGATGGAGTGGATCAGCGACGGGTACGTCAATTTCGCGAGCATCATCGATGACGCCACCCTGGCCCAGAACAGGATGACCAGTTCCATGCCGTTCGTGTACCCGCACCTCGCGTCGATGCCCGATGCCCACCTGGGTCTGGGGTGCGCCGTCGGGTCCGTCCTGCCGACTCTCGGCGCGATCATCCCCGCGGCGGTCGGCGTCGACATCGGGTGCGGCATGGTCGCCGTGCACACGGATCACACGGCACGGGACCTGGTGCGGCTGGACCGACGCACGCTCCGCGAGGCCATCGAACGGGCCGTACCGCTCTCGGCCGGCAACAACAACAGGCGCGTGAGCGCCTCGGCGCAACCCCGCATCGACGCCCTCGAGCAGGACGCCCGGTCCGCCGGCTTCGACCCGGCGACCTACGTGAGGCAGTGGCGGTTGCAGCTCGGCACCCTCGGCTCGGGGAACCACTTCATCGAGGTGTCCCTCGACGAGGAGGACGACGTCTGGCTGTTCCTGCATTCGGGGTCGCGGGGCATCGGGAACCGGATCGCCCAGCGGCACATCCGAGCGGCGCAGGACTACTGTGCTTCGCGCTCCATCGCTCTCCCCCACCGGGACCTCGCGTACCTCGAGGAAGGCACCCCGGAGTTCGACCGCTACATCAGCGAGCTCCTGTGGGCGCAGAAGTTCGCCCTGCTCAACCGCGAGGAGATGATGGACCGCGTGGTGCGCCAGTTCACGGACTGGGTGGGCGGGCCGGTCCGGGAACGCGAGCGCATCAACTGTCATCACAACTACACGCACCGCGAGACGCACTACGGGAAGGACGTGTGGCTCTCCCGCAAGGGAGCGATCGCAGCCGACCCAGGGCGGCCAGGACTCATCCCGGGCTCCATGGGCACCCGCTCCTACGTCGTCACGGGGAAGGGCAACCGTGAGGCCATGGACTCGGCACCGCACGGGGCGGGCCGCGAGTACTCCCGCACCCGGGCCCGCAGGACCTTCACCCAGGATCAGCTCCGGGCAGCGATGCGCGGTATCGAGTTCAGGGACACGCCGGCGTTCCTCGACGAGATCCCCGCCGCCTACAAGGACATCGACGTCGTTCTGCAGGACGCGCGGGACCTCGTGGACGTCCGCCACACGCTCCGGCAGATCATCAACGTCAAGGGTGATTGACACGGACCCGTGACACGCAGAAGGCCCCGGAGCCGAAGCTCCGGGGCCTTCTGCTGTTCTTCGGTAGCGGTGGTGGGACTCGATCCCACGACCTCACGATTATGAGTCGTGCGCTCTAACCAGCTGAGCTACACCGCCCTAAATGAGTCTGCCCGCACCGATCGGATGATCGTCACGGGCCCCCTCATTTGCGAGCCCCCCACCGGAATCGATCCGGTGACCTCGTTCTTACCAAGAACGCGCTCTACCACTGAGCTAGGGGGGCAACAGCAAGAAACTTTACCAGTTCCCTGCCGCTGGTGCGAAATCGACAGCCGCCCTCAGGGGCGGACCCCGGATTCCGCGTCGGACCCGTGCAGGGCACGGGTCCGACGGGGTGGGTCAGTCAGGTGCTACCACTGCTCGGACTGCGTGCTGGGGCGTCCTGCCCCGGCGCCGGCGCCCTTGGCCTGGCGAGGCTTGCGGTTGGCGTCGCCCGAGAACCGGGTGTCGCCGTCGCGCTTGGGGAAGTCCTTCTTGAAGGGCTTCTTGAACTCGCCCGCACCACGGTTACCCGCGGGCTTGCGTCCCTTGTCGAGCTCCAGGTGGATCAGCTCGCCGCCGATCCGCGTCTTGGAGAGCGCCCGCAGCTGGTCCTTGGACAGATCGGCCGGCAGTTCCACGAGGCTGTGGTCCGCACGGATGTCGATGCCGCCGATCTGCGAGGAGGACAGCCCGCCCTCGTTCGCGATGGCCCCGACGATCGAGCCCGGCATCACGCGCTGGCGACGGCCCACCGCGATGCGGTAGGTGGCGTTGCCCTCGGTGAGCGTGCGCGTGGGGCCGCGGGACCCGAAGGCGTCCTTGCGTCCGTCGGCGCGCTCGCGCTGCCCGGCGGGGGCCACCGGGATGTCCTTGACCAGGACGGGCTGGCCGCCCTGGGCCATGACGGCGAGGGCCGCGGCGATCTCGGCCGCGGGCACGTCGTGCTCGGCCTCGTAGTTCGCGATCAGGTCGCGGAACAGCGAGACGTCCTCGGTGGCCAGGGTCGTGGTGATCTTGTCCGCGAACTTGCTCAGGCGCAGCTCGTTGATCTTCTCCGTGGAGGGCAGCTGCATCTGCTCGACCGGCTGGCGCGTGGCCTTCTCGATCGACCGGAGCAGGTACTTCTCACGGGGGGTGATGAACAGGATCGCGTCACCCGAGCGGCCGGCGCGGCCGGTACGCCCGATGCGGTGCACGTAGGACTCGGTGTCGTGCGGGATGTCGTAGTTCACGACGAGCGAGATGCGCTCCACGTCGAGTCCACGGGCTGCGACGTCCGTGGCGACGAGGATGTCGATCTTGCCGTCGCGCAGCGCCTCGACGGTGCGCTCGCGCTGCTGCTGGGGGATGTCCCCGTTGATGGCTGCAGCCGAGAAGCCCCGTGAACGCAACTTGTCCGCCAGGTCTTCGGTCGCCATCTTGGTGCGGACGAAGGCGATGATGCCGTCGTAGTCCTCCACCTCGAGGATGCGGGTCATGGCGTCGAGCTTGTGCGGGCCCATGACCTGCAGGTAGCGCTGACGCGTGTTGGTGCCCGTCGTCGTCTTGCCCTTGACCGAGATCTCGGCGGGGTCGTTCAGGTACTTCTTGGCGATGCGGCGGATGGCCGGGGGCATCGTCGCGGAGAACAGGGCCACCTGCTTCTCGGCCGGGGTCGAGGAGAGGATCTGCTCCACGTCCTCGGCGAAGCCCATGCGCAGCATCTCGTCGGCCTCGTCGAGCACCACGTACTCGAGGTTGGACAGGTCGAGCGAGCCCTTGGAGATGTGGTCGATCACGCGGCCGGGGGTGCCGACGACGACCTGCGCGCCGCGGCGGAGCCCGGCCAGCTGGGGGCCGTAGGGCGATCCGCCGTAGACGGGGAGGACGGTGAAGCCCTCCATGTGCTTGGCGTACGAGGTGAAGGCCTCCGCGACCTGTAGCGCGAGCTCGCGGGTGGGTGCGAGGACCAGGACCTGCGTGTTCTTGCTCGGGCCACCGTTGATGTCGGCGAGTTCGGCCATCTTCGACAGTGCGGGGATGGCGAACGCGGCGGTTTTGCCGGTGCCGGTCTGGGCGAGGCCCACGACGTCGCGGCCCTCGAGCAGTGCGGGGATGGTCGCTGCCTGGATGGGCGAGGGCTTCTCGTAGCCGACATCGGTGAGGGCTGCGAGGACACGGCCGTCGAGGTTCAGGTCGGTGAAGCGGATCTCCACGGCGTCGTCGTCGGCCGGTGCGGCGGGGGCCGCTGCGGTCTCGTCGGTGACGGGGGTGGAGTCGGTGATCTGTTCGGACAGGTATTCAGGCACGGGAAATAATCCTCCAGGTAGGTGCCGGACGGCCCTGGCAGGATGGAGCCCGCAGTGCCGAATGAACGTAGGAATCCGGCACTGTTTCAATCCCGGCGCCGAACTCCGGGCCACACGGTTCTCTCTGCTCTCTCAGCAGTGACGTGTGACGTTTCTTCTAGCCGGCGCTCCCTGATGAATCTGCTCGCGAGTCTGTGCTCCGAGCCCCAACACAACCAATCCGGCCCAGAAGGGCGGATGTAAAGGGAATACCGGTGTGGGGGATGCTCCCAGTCTACGGCACGACGGCGGTGGCCTGCACCAGAAGGACGACGGCGGCGGGTGACGTTCGGCACGTCAGGCCGGGGCTGCCACCTTCAGGGCCTGCAGGGCGGCCTTGCGCACCTGCGGGGTGAGCGTCAGGGAGCCGGCGGCCGCGGCATCGAGAAGGGCCAGGGCCCGCGCCTCGTCGAGGCCCGCATAGACCTGGGCTGCGGTGACCCCGTGGTCCGGGACGCTGCTGATCCTGACCGGGTCCCCGGCCGTGATGCTGCCCTTCACCACCACGCGCAGGTAGGTCCCCACCCGGTTGGCCTCGCTGAAGCGCTTCACCCAGGACTTCTCCCCCAGGTACCGGGCGAAGTTCACGCACGGCGTCCTCGGCATGGTGACCTCGAGGACCACCTGGTCTCCCACGCTCCAGCGTTCGCCGATGACGGCGTGGGAGGCATCGATCCCGCCGACCCGCAGATTCTCGCCGAAGAGTCCCGGCGGAACGTCCCGCCCCAGCTGGGCAGCCCAGAAGTCGGCGTCCTCCTGCGAGTAGGCGTAGACGGCCTTCGTGGGACCGCCGTGATGCTTGCGGCTGGCCTGGACATCCCCCGTGAGCCCGAGCGGGTGGACGTTCACGGGCCCGGCGACGGCCCGCTTGTCGATGGCGGTGACGCCGGTGGAGTCCCGCGTGGGCAGCAGTTCGTGCACGCGGCATACCGCGAGGAGGGTGCCGGAGGTCATGGGCATCATCTTAGGTTCGGTCACGGCTCGAAGCGGTACCCCATGCCGCTCTCCGTGACGAAGTAGCGGGGTGCGCCCGGATCCGGCTCGAGCTTCTTGCGCAGCTGCGCCATGTACACACGGAGGTACTGGACGTCCTTCGCATAGGCGGGACCCCAGACGTCCAGGAGCAGTTGCTGCTGGGACACCAGCCGGCCGGGATGACTGATCAGCCGGTCGACGATCTTCCACTCGGTGGGCGTCAGCCGGATGTCGCTCCCGTCTCTGACCACGCGCCGCGCCCCGGCGTCGAGGGTGAAGTCGGGCGTCACGATCACCGGGGCCTCCGCCGCGATCGCCGACCGCCGGGCCGCCACGCGGAGCCGCGCCAGCAGTTCGTCGAGGCCGAAGGGCTTCGTCACGTAGTCGTCGGCGCCGGCGTCGAGGGCGTCCACCTTGTCCTGCGATCCGTGCCGCGCCGACAGCACGATGATGTGGACCTGCGACCACCCGCGGATCCGCCGGATGACGTCCACGCCGTCGAGGTCCGGCAGTCCCAGGTCCAGCACGATGATGTCCGGGTGGTGCTCGACGGCGGCGGCGAGGGCGGTCTCGCCGTCGACAGCCGTCACGCACTGGAAGCCGTAGGCGCGGAGATTGATCTCGAGGGCACGGAGGAGCTGCGGCTCGTCGTCGACCACCAGCACCCGCGTCACAGCTCCGCCGCTCCCGTCGAGATGGGCAGGCGGATCACGAGCGTGAGGCCGCCGCCCGGCGTCTGCTCGGCGTCGAGCACCCCGCCCATCACCTCCGTGAAGCCCTTCGCCACCGCGAGCCCGAGCCCCACGCCGGCCCCCGACGGCGCGTCGTCGAGACGCTGGAACGGCCGGAACATGGCGGTGACGTCCTCCCGCGACACCCCGCGCCCGTGGTCGATCACGCGCAGCTCGCTGGCGGGGAAGCCGTTGATGAGCGCCTTGCCCGTCCCGCCGACGGACGCCGTCACCTCGATGGACGATCCAGGTGCGTACTTCACCGCGTTCTCCACGATGTTCGCGAGGACGCGCTCCAGCAGCACCGGATCCGCCTCGATCGCCGGGAGGTTCGGCGGGATGGCGACGTGCACGCGGTCCGCGGGGATGTTCACGAGGGCGGGCCCGACGACGTCGACCCACCGGAGCGGACGCAGCAGCGCGTTCACCGCATCGCCCGTGATCCGCGACATGTCGAGGAGGTTGTTGACGAGCGCGTCCAGCCTGTCCGAGGAGTCCTCGATCGTCTCGAGCAGCTCGTCCTCCTCCTCGCGGGAGAAGTTCATCTCGGAATGACGGAGACTGCTGACCGCCAGCTTGATGCCGGCCAGGGGCGTGCGGAGATCGTGGGACACCGACCGCAGGATCGCCGTGCGCATCACGTTCCCTTCGACCAGCCGCCGGTTGGTGCGCGTGCTCCGGACCAGTTCCTGCCGCTGGAGCATGGACCGGAGCTGTCCGGCGAATGCCGTCAGGAGGCCCCGCTCACGGGCCGACAACTGGTGTCCGTAGAGGGCTAGGGTGACATCGCCGTCCAGCGGCTCGAGGGTGGTCGCCGCCTCGGGCGTCCACGGGTCCGCGCCGTCGCGCCGGGCCGCATCGTGTCCCTCCCGCATCGTGTCAAGCCGGTCCGATGTCGTGCCGCGCCGGTCCGTCCCGACGCCGGGCGTGTCGCGCACCGCCAGCGCCGTCCGCTCCACGCCGAGACCCGCCGTGAGCTCATGGTCCGGGTGCTGATCCCCCGTGTCGGTGGGACCTGCGGTGCGACCGAAGAGGGCGACGGCGTCGACGTCGAACTGGGTCTGGACGTGCCGCAGGAAGCCCTGCAGTGTGTCCTCCTCCGCGAGCGCGCCGCGGGCCAACGCCCCGAGCAGCGCTGCTTCCTGCTGCGCCAGTGCGGCGTCGCGGGAGCGCTGCGCCGACAGTCCGACCACGAGGGACACGGTCACCGCGACGGCGATGAAGATCAGCACCGTGGCGATGTTCTCGGCATCGGAGATCTCGAGCGACCCGAACGGCTCGGTGGACGTGTAGTTCAGGATGATGGTGCTCCACAGCGCACCCAGGAGGGCCGGCCAGAGGCCACCGATCAGGGCGACGGCGATCACGCAGGCGAGCTGGAACAGGACGTCGACCGCCAGCAGTGAACCGCCCACTCGGAAGACGGCCGCCTCGAGCAGCGGGGGCAGGATCAGCGCGACGGCGCAGGCGACCGCGACGCGCAGCCGCCCGACGGGAGCCGCGAGAGTGCGCCGCGCCGCCGGTGCCATCAGCGGCGGGAGGTGCCGGGGAGGGCGTCGTCGGGAGCAGTCGGGCCGTCCGCTCCGGTTCCCGCACGGTTCGTCCCGGCAGTGGTGCTGCCGTTCCCGGAGCTGAGGTGTCCGCGGCCGGCGTGTCCGCCGTCAGCGTGCTCCCCGCGGGGTGCGGGCGCCGGCAGGGCCTGCCGCGTCCAGGTCAGCAGGACCCAGAACACGGTGATCGCGAGGGCACAGAAGACACCGGCACTGGAGGCCATCAGCCAGCCGGTGGTGAGCTGCGAGTTGAGGTCCTCCGCCCCGAACAGCAGGCCGATCGTCTTCGGCGAGTAGATGAAGACCAGGAGGGTCACGACGAAGAGGACCGCCGCCGTCGTCCGGTAGGCCGACAGGCCCTGGGGCAGACCTGCGGCCTGCCCGGCGAGGACAGCGAGGACCACGACGATCCACACCCAGTGGTGCGACCACGAGATCGGCGAGATGAGGAGCATGAGCAGCGAGGTCATCGCGATGGGCAGGAACCGGTCGCGGTGCTGCTTCGAGACGCGGATGACGTAGGCGGTCGCAGCGACGAGCAGGAGGGAGACGACCAGCCACGGGACGGTGGAGGGGAAGTCGGGACCCAGGAAGTGGAGGATGGCCCCGCGGACCGAGAGGTTGTCCACATACCCCTCGCCGCCGATGCGCCCGGTGTCCCGCAGCATCTGCAGCCAGTAGGTCAGGGATTCGCCCGGGAGGAGGAGGAAGCCGACGGCGATGGTGCCGAAGAAGCCGCCCGCCATGGCGAACAGCTGCTTCCACTCGCCGCGGACGAGGAAGTACAGGCCGAAGACCAGAGGTGTCAGTTTGATGCCGGCGGCGATACCGGTGAGCAGGCCCGTCGGCATCCGGCGGTGCGGCCCGGAGAGGAGGTCGACGGCGATCATGGCGAAGAGCACGATGTTGACCTGCGAGAACGCCATGGTCTCCCGCCAGGGACCGAGCAGGCACACGAGGCCGGTCCCGGCGATCGCGAGCGGCAGCGCGATCGGGTGACGGAGCACGTCGCGGACGGCGGAGAAACCGCCGAGGTAGCGGGTGATGAGCAGCGACGTCGCACCCGCGATCGCGACGGACAGCGCGACGAAGAGTGCGGCCCCCGTCTCCGCGCTCACCAGCGTCAGCACGGTGAAGGCGAGCGCGGCGAACGGCGGATAGGTGAACAGCAGGGAGCCCTCGCCCTCACCGAAGGAGCGCGAGTACAGCGAGCCGTCGGCGTCGACCACGGACTGCCCGCCCATGCGGTACACCCTGAAGTCGAGGCCGATGAAGTCCGCCCAGGCGAACGCCCAGGCCGCCAGGGCCCCGGCCACCACCACTGCGGCCACCAGGGCCAGCGCCCGGGTCCTCGCCGTCGTCGGAGCACTGCGCCGGCTCATGCTTCTCCCTTCGGGGATCGGGTGCTGGAACCGGTCCGGGAAGCCCGGCGAACGGCTCATCCAGTGTAGGCACGCCCCGGCCGGCCGGCCCGCGTGGCGATATGGTGGAAATCACCCGACCCCCTGTGAAAGGTCTCACTCCAGATGTCGTACTCCAGCGGAACCACCGCCATCACGAACGCGCACGTCGTCCCGATCGACGGCGATCCCTTCGACGGCACCGTCGTCGTCGAGGACGGACGGATCACGGCCCTCGGGGCGTCCGTCTCCGTGCCCGACGGCGCGACCGTCGTCGACGCCGCGGGGAAGTGGCTGCTGCCCGGCTTCGTCGACGCCCACGTGCACCTCGGGACGCACGAGGAGGGCGAGGGTCCCGCCGGCGACGACACGAACGAGATGACGAACCCGAACACCGCCGGCGTCCGCGCCATCGACGCGATCAACCCCTTCGACCCGGGGTTCGACGACGCCCTCGCGGGCGGCGTGACCACCGTGAACGTCAACCCGGGGTCCGGCAACCCGATCGGCGGGCTCGCCGTCGCCCTCCACACGCATGGCCGGTACCTCGAGGAGATGGTGCTGCGCTCCCCCAGCGGCCTCAAGTCGGCGCTCGGCGAGAACCCGAAGCGCGTGTACGGGGGCAAGGACAAGACGCCGTCGACGCGCCTCGGCACCGCACTCGTGATCCGTGAGGCGTTCATGAAGGCCCAGAACTACATGGGCAAGGCCGATGAGAACGCACGCGACCCGCACCTCGAGGCGCTGGCCATGGTGCTGCGCCGTGAGATCCCCTGGCGCCAGCACGCACACCGCGCCGACGACATCGCCACCGCGATCCGGATCGCGGACGAGTTCGGGTACGACCTCGTCCTGGACCACGGCACCGAGGCGCACCTGCTCGGCGACGTCCTGGCCGAGCGCGGGACCCCCGTGCTGATCGGGCCCCTCTTCACCACGAAGTCCAAGGTGGAACTGCGGGGCCGGTCGATCGCCAACCCGGGCAAACTCGCGAAGGCCGGCGTCGAGATCTCGATCATCACCGACCACCCGGTCATCCCGATCAACTTCCTCGTCCACCAGGCCACGCTGGCCATCAAGGAGGGCCTCGACCGCGAGACGGCGCTGCGCTCCATCACGATCAACCCGGCGAAGGTCCTCGGGCTGGCCGACCGTCTCGGCTCGCTCGCCGTCGGCAAGGACGCGGACCTCGTGCTGTGGAGCGGTGACCCGCTCGACGTCATGCAGCGCGCCCTGCAGGTCTGGATCGGTGGCACGGAGGTCTACTCCTACGACACCGACGCGCGTACCGGCACCGTCGCCCCGCGGGTCTAGGACGTCCCATGGCGAAGCCCCTGCCGCCGCGGCCGTTCACCCTGCGGGCCGCCGTCGTGCTGTGGCTCGTGATCGCGGTCCTGCTGCTCGTCGCCGCCGGCACCTTCATCACGTCGGCCGCGGTTCAGGATCTCGACCGCGCAGGCTTCATCGGTCTCGGCGCGCTCTTCGGGGCACTCGCCGTCCTGCAGCTGCTCCTCCTGCTCCCGTTGCGCCGGGGCAGGAGGAGCGCCCGCGAGCTGCTGAGCACCATCGGGATCATCGCGGGCGTGCCGATCGTGGTCCGTGGGACACCGGGGCTGTCGCTGATCGCGGGGGCGATGCTCGTCGCCGTCCTGCTCATGTGGCTGCCGCAGACCAGTGACTACTTCCAGCTGACACAGCCGAAGGCGAAGAAGCGCCTCCGGCTGCCGGGGTCGCGGTAGCCCGAGCCCGGCGGCGTCTTCCCCGAGCCCGCGCCCGCCGCGGCGGCCCGGGCCCGTGGCTCCGTTCCCCCGGCTCTGCGCCCCCGCCGCGGCGGCCCACCCCTGAAGGACCCACCCCTGAAGGACCCACCTCCGGGGGCTCACACGAAGCTGGGAAAACCGGGTGAACGGTCCGCGTCTGACGGGTGAACCGTTGTCGAACGGGTAGCGTGTCGACATCAGGATTTTCAGGCTTTATGAGCGGGTGCATTGTCGAGGGTGCACGACGAACACGCGGTCATCTGGATCGCGAGGTACCGCATGTCCGACCGCATTCCCCACATGACCCGACGGGTCGGGGTGATGGTGGGACGTGTGCTGCTCTACGTCCTGCTGTGGGCGGGGCTCGTGCTGCTCGTCGCCGCCACGGGGATCCGTTTCCTCTGGGGTGAGATCTCCGTCAACCAGATGATCCTCAACCTCGTCTCCGTGGAGACCGACGGCGGTGGCGGGCCACTCGTCTGGATGGGCATCCTGGGCCTCGGAGTCCTCCCCGTCCTCATCACCGTCGGCATCGCGCTGTGGCAGCATTCCCGACGAAACAGGCGCCTCCACCGGGATGAAGGCATACGGCGCCCGCCGTGGGTGACACGCACCGTCTCCACGGCCCTGGTTGCCACGGTGGTCCTCGGAGGCACCACCGCCTTCAGCAGCGCCGTGGGAATGGGCGACTACATCAAGGCGGCGAACTCCGAGTACGACCTCGGCCGGTATCACGTGGAGCCGGTCGTCACCGGTGACGAGCAGAAGCGCAACCTGGTGCTGATCTACCTGGAATCGGGCGAAGCCACCCTCGCCGACGGCCAGCTCTTCGAGAAGGACGCCTTCGCTTCGTTGAAGGACGCCACGCAGGAGTCGGACGGATGGCAGAGCATCGACGATCTCCAGCAGTACAGAGGTGGTGGGTGGACCATGGCCGGACTCGTCTCGACCCAGTGCGGAATCCCGCTGAAGGGCGGCGCCCCCACGGCGAGCAGCGACTCCCTCAACGACCTCGGCGACGACGTCGCCACCTACCTGGGCGGGACCACCTGCCTCGGCGACGTCCTGGCGGAGCACGGGTACACCAGCACGTTCCTCGGCGGCGCCAATGCCTCCTTCGCGGCGAAGGAGACGTTCCTGCGCGACCATGGCTACTCCGAGGTGAAGGATCTCGCCCACTGGCGCGCCGCCGGCGAACCCGCGACGAGCTTCCGCAGCGATTGGGGTCTGAGCGACCAGCGACTCCTGGCCCACGCACGGGACGAGATCGACGCCCTGCATGCTGACGCGGAGGCGACCGGCACCCCGTTCAACCTGTCCATCCTCACGCTGGACACCCACGAGCCCGTACACGTCCACGACTACTGCCCGGTGGACACGGCGAACGAGCTCACCTCCGTGTTCTCCTGCTCCATGACCGAGGTGGCCGGGTTCGTCGACCACATGGAGGAGAAGGGTTACCTGGACGACACCGCCGTGGTGATCATGGGGGACCACCTCAAGCACATGAATGCGAACGACCAGTTCCACGAACAACTGGACCACCACCCCAACCGCACCATCTTCAACCGGCTCTGGATCCCCGGCAGCACCGTCGATGGCAGCAACGGCGCGCTCCGCGCCGGCGGGGACCAGCTGAACCTGTACCCGACCCTCCTCGAAGCCGCCGGACTGACCCTGAAGGACCGGCAGGCAGGGCTCGGGGTGTCCGCCTTCGCCCCGGAGATCCCGGCCGGCTCGGCACAGGCCATGGACCCCGGCCCCTATGCGGAGCTGCTGGACTCGCGCTCCGCGGACTTCTACGCGGAGGCCTGGACCGACACGGAGCCTGTCCCGTAGGACGCACGGAGGCGGCGCCTGTCCCGTAGGACGCACGGAGGCGGCGCCTGTCCGGGATCTCCGAGCCGGACCAACACCCGCGGAAGGACCGTCCTGATCATCGGGACACGTGGTGAACGCGCCGTGGCCGGTGGGTAAACCGTAAATGAACGGGTACCGTGTCTGTACTACTCGATTTCACGCCCCGCGATGGGCGCATTGTCAAGGTGTACGGCGAGAACGGACATCTGGAATGAAAGGGCCTCCCATTTCCGAACGGATGAATCACGTGACACGACGAATCGGCATCGTCGTGGGCCGCACGCTTGTCTATGTCCTGATCTGGGCGGGACTCACCCTGCTCATCGCCGCCGCCGGCATCCACTTCTACTGGGGCAAGATCTCGGTGAATCAGATGCTCCTGAACCTGGTCTCCGTGGAAACCGAAGGAGGCGGCGGGGCGCTGGTCTGGATGGGCATCCTGGGGGTGGGAGTATTGCCCCTGCTCATCACGGTCGGGATCGCCCTGTTCCAGTACTACCGTCGCCGCAAGCGCCGCCAGGTCGGGGAGGACGAGCGCACCGACCGATCGCCGTGGCCCGTGCGTGCCGTCTCCACCGCCCTCGTCGCCGCGCTGGTCGTCGGCGGCACCACGGCCTTCTCCAGCGCGGTCGGGATGGTCGACTACATCAAGGCGGCGAACTCGGGGTACGACGTGAGCGACTACTACGTGGAGCCGACGGTCACCAGTGATGAGGCCAAGCGCAACCTGGTGCTGATCTACCTGGAGTCCGGCGAAGCCACGTTCGAGGACGAGGATCTCTTCGAGAAGGATGCATTCGCTCCCCTGAAAGAGGTCACCCAGGCCTCGGACGGCTGGCAGAGCGTCGACCCTCTCTACAATTACCGAGGGGGAGGCTGGACCATGGCCGGCATCGTCGGCACGCAGTGCGGCATCCCGCTGAAGGGCGGCGGCCCCGCCCCGAAGAGCGGCTCCCTCAACGGACTCGACAGCGCGATCGGTGCCTACCTGGGCGGCACGACCTGCGTAGGTGACATCCTCGAGGCCCACGGGTACACCAGTGTGTTCCTGGGCGGCGCCAACGCCGAGTTCGCCGCGAAGGGCACCTTCCTGGAGACACACGGCTACTCCAAGGTGAAGGACCTCCCCGATTGGAAGGCCGCCGGGGAGCCGGAGGAGAACTTCAGCGCCGACTGGGGCCTGAGCGACGGACGCCTGATGGACAACGCGAAGGACGAGATCGACGAGCTGCACGCGGAAGCGGAGCGGACCGGCCAGCCCTTCAACCTCTCCATGCTGACGCTGGACACCCACGACCCCGCGCACGTCTTCGACTACTGCTCCGTGGACACCGAGAACGTGATGACATCGGTGTTCTCGTGCTCCATGGCCCAGGTGGCCGGGTTCGTGGACCACATGGAGGCGAAGGGCTACCTCGACGACACGGCTGTGATCATCATGGGCGACCACCTGAAGCTCATGACGGCAGGCGACCCTTTCCACAAGCAGCTGGACAACAACCCCCACCGCACCATCTTCAATCGGGTCTGGGTCCCTGGCGGGGGCACCAGCCCGATGCGCACCGACGCAGATCAGCTGAACATGTTCCCGACGATCCTGGAGGCCGCCGGGTTGACGTTGAAGGACCGCCAGGCCGGCCTGGGTGTGTCCGCGTTCACGTCGGAGATCCCGGACGATTCGGCGCAGTCGATGGAAGGGGATTCCTACGTGCAACTGCTCGAATCAGGGTCCCAGGACTTCTATGAGAAGGCCTGGGCCGGCGGGGCCGGCGCCAAATAGCGGCCGGGGGCGCACACCGCCCCCGGCAATGACTGCCGAACACGGAAAAGGCCCCTTCGACAGAAGGGGCCTTTTCCGTGAGGTCCAGCGGCGTGAGGTCTAGCGGAGGGTCGCGATGGCCTTCTCGAGGTCACCGATCAGGTCCTCGATGTCCTCGATGCCGACCGACAGCCGGATGAGGTTCTCGGGTACGGCGAGTTCGGTCCCCTTGACGGAGGCGTGCGTCATGTCGCTCGGGTAGTTCATGAGCGACTCGATGCCGCCGAGGGACTCCGCGAGCGTGAACACGTGCGTGGATTCGGCCACCTTCTTCGCGGCGTCCGCTCCTCCCTTGAAGGTCACGGAGATCATGCCGCCGAAGTCCTTCATCTGGGCAGCGGCGAGGTCATGGCCGGGATGTTCCGGCAGCCCCGGGTAGAACACGCGCTCCACCTCGTCCTGCTCCTGCAGCCAGCGGGCGATCGCCGTCGCGTTCGAGGAATGGCGGTCCATGCGGACGCCGAGGGTCTTCAGCCCGCGCGTGGTCAGCCAGGCCTCCATCGGCGCGGACACGGCACCGACCGCGAACTGTACGAACCCGACCTTCTCCGCGAGCGCGTCGTCGTTCACGACGACGGCCCCGCCGCTGGCATCGGAGTGCCCGCCGATGTACTTGGTGGTCGAATGCACGACGACGTCGGCCCCGAACGTGAGCGGCTGCTGCAGGTAGGGCGACGCGAACGTGTTGTCGACGACGAGCAGGGCACCGGCCTCGTGCGCGAGCTGGGCCGTGGCGGCGATGTCGGTGATCTTCATCATCGGGTTCGACGGCGTCTCGACCCAGACCATCTTCGTGTTGTTCACAGCGATGGCGGCCCGGACGGCGTCAGTGTCCGCCATGTCCACGGCGGTGTTCGTGATGCCCCACTCGGACAGGACGCGGCTGATCAGGCGGTAGGTGCCCCCGTACGCATCGTTGCCGAGCACGATGTGGTCGCCCGGACGCAGCGCGGCGCGGATCAGGGCGTCCTCGGCGGCGAGGCCGGAGGAGAAGCTGAAGGCATGCCTGCCCCCTTCGAGCGCCGCGATCTGGACCTGCAGCGAGTCCCGGGTGGGGTTGGTGCCGCGGCCGTACTCGTAGCCGTTGCGCAGCTGACCGATGCCGTCCTGGGCGAACGTGGTGGTCTGGTACAGGGGCGGGATCACCGCGCCGGTCGTCGGATCGGGGGTCTGGCCCGCGTGGATGGCCCGGGTGTTGAAACCCTGGGCGTCAGAGTGCGTCACGATGCTCCTGGAGTTCGGGGTTACTGGCTCATGTATGTCAGCAAGTCATGCCGCGTGAGAATTCCCACCGGCGAGCCGACGGAGGTCACCATCAGCGTGTCGCCGTGCTGGAGCCTCTCGCGGGCCGTCTCCACGGATTCGCGGGACCCGATGAGGGGCAGCTTCGCCTCCATGTGCCGTGAGACCTCGTCCGTCAGCTTCGCCTCGCCGTGGAAGAGCTTCGCCGTCAGGGACCGCTCGTCGATCGAGCCCAGGACCTCGCCGATCTTGACCGGCGGTTCCTGCGACAGCACGGGGACGCTGGACACGCCGTACTCGGCCATGATCGCGATGACGTCGCGGACCGTCTTGGTGGGGTGCGTGTGCACGAGGTCCGGCAGGGCACCGCTCTTGGCGCGCAGCACCTCCCCCACGTTCGTGTCCTCGCCGCCGTCCATGAAGCCGTAGGACTTCATCCAGTCGTCGTTGAAGATCTTGCCCAGGTAGCCGCGGCCGCCGTCGGGCAGGAGGACCACGACGACGTCGTCCTCCGTCAGGTCCTTCGCCACGCGCAGCGCCGCGACCACGGCCATGCCGCAGGAACCGCCGACCAGCAGGCCCTCCTCGCGGGCGAGCCGGCGGGTCATCGCGAAGCTCTCGTCATCGGTGACCCCGTGGATCTCGTCCGGCACCGAGGGGTCGTAGGAGTCCGGCCACATGTCCTCGCCGACGCCTTCGACGAAGTAGGGGCGGCCGGTGCCGCCGGAGTAGATGGAGCCGTCCGGGTCCGCGCCGATGATGCGGACGGGACCGCCCTCGCGGTCGGCGGAGACCTCCTTCAGGTACCGGCCCGTGCCGGTGATGGTTCCACCCGTCCCGACGCCGGTGACGAAGTGCGTCAGGGTGCCGTCGGTGTCGTTCCAGATCTCCGGCCCGGTGGTCTCGTAGTGGCTGAGCGGACCGTACTGGTTGGAGAACTGGTCCGGCTTGTAGGCGCCGGGGATCTCGCGGACGAGCCGGTCGGAGACGCCGTAGTAGGACTCCGGGCTGTCGGGCGCTACGGCCGTGGGGGTGACCACGACCTCCGCGCCGTACGCCTTGAGGACGTTGCGTTTGTCCTCGCCGACCTTGTCGGGGACCACGAACACGCACTTGTACCCGCGCTGCTGGGCGACGAGGGCCAGACCGACGCCGGTGTTGCCGGAGGTCGGTTCGACGATGGTGCCGCCGGGCTTGATCTTGCCCTCGGCCTCCGCGGCGTCGATGATCCTGGCCGCGATGCGGTCCTTCACCGACCCGCCGGGGTTGAGGTATTCGACCTTCGCGAGGACGGTGGCCCTGATGCCGTCGGTGACGGAGTTGAGCTTGACCAGCGGGGTGTTGCCGATCAGGTCAACGATGGAATTGGCATACTTCATGGGTACAACGCTACCGGCTGGCCCCCCAACCTCCGTGCCGCTGTTACGTAGCGGGACATCACGACCTCCGCGGCACCCACCCGGCACGCGTGCCATACTGGCCGGCGGAACGGAGACCCTTGAACCTGCGCCATGCCTCGCGTGCGATCCTGCCCGTCCTCGCAGTGCTGTGCATCGTGACCGGCCTGCTGCCGGGCCCGGATCTCGTAGCCCTGTGGGAGCGGATCTGGCCGATCCTGCTCTTCGTGACGTCCATGACGGTGGTCACCGACCTGCTGTTCTCGGCCGGCGTCTTCGAGCGCGTCATTGCGGGTGCCGCGCGCATCGCCGGCGGACGCACCCTGGTGCTGTGGCTGGTGACGGTCCTCCTCGCCGTCGCCTGCACGGTGTTCTTCTCCCTCGACACGACGGCCGTCCTGCTCACACCCCTCGTGGTCCTGCTCGCCCGCCGGGCCGGCCTGCCGCCGCTGCCGTTCGCGGTGACCATCGTCTGGCTCGCCAACACGGCATCGCTCCTTCTGCCGGTGTCCAACCTCACGAACCTGCTCGTGCAGGAGGAACTGGGGCTCAGCCCGGTCGCGTTCGCGGGGCTCGTGTACGGGCCCGCCGCGGTCGGCGTCGTCGTGCCCTGCGCCGTCCTGTTCCTGATCTTCCGACGCCAGCTCGCCGGACGGTTCTCCCCCGCGCCCTCCCGCACGGTGGACGACAGCGTCCTGCTGCGCTGCGGCTACGTGGTGCTCGCCCTCCTCCTGCCGGCCCTGGTCAGCGGGGTCCCGGTGGCCCTCAGCGCCACCCTCGCCGCCGTCGTCCTGACGGTCCTGTTCGCCGTCCGACGCCGGGACGCGCTCACTGTCCGGCTCATCCCCGTCAATCCGCTCGTCATCGCACTCAGCCTCTTCGTCCTCGTGACCGCGGCCCACGCGCAGGGGCTCGACGGCTTCCTCACCCCGGCCGCAGGGACCGGCGAGGGCTTCGCCGACCTGCTGCAGCTCACGGCCGCCGGCGCGATGGGCGCCAACGCCGTGAACAACCTGCCCGCCTATCTGGCCCTCGAGCCCACCGCGGGGTCCCCCGTCCGGCTCGCGGCGGTGCTGATCGGCGTGAACCTCGGCCCGCTCGTCACCCCGTGGGGTTCCCTCGCGACGCTGCTCTGGGCCGAGCGGCTGCGGTCCCTGGGCCTGCGTATCCGGTGGGTGCCGTTCGCCCTCGCCGGGCTGCTGGTCACCCTGCCGATGCTGCCGGCCGCCGTCGCCGTGCTCTGGCTGCTCGAGGGGTGAGGCCGGGGCGGCACGACGGCGTCGCTCGGCACCAGGATCGCGCATTGTCGAGGAAGGGTTCTAGCGACCGGTCGCCTCCGCGGACAGCTCCCACTGACGGGCGCCGGCGGCGGCAGCGCCGAGGGATTCGACGACGCCCCGGGTGCGCTCCCGGACGGCAGCCTCCTGCTCGGGCGACGAGCAGGAGCCGACGGGCCGGTCCGGAGCGAGGGAACACCAGCGATAGGGGTCGGAGACGATCAGGGACGGGAGCCAGTCGAGCCCCGCGACCGACCAGGCGCCGGTCTCGTCCCGGCTGAGGCGGGCCCTGACCATCAGCCCCTCGTTGTTGACGTCGTGGACCGGTGACAGTTCGGTCACCCCGTTCCCCAGGCCGTAGACGATCCAGGTGTCCTTGTACCTCTCGATGGGCAGGACGGAGTGGGTGTGGTGGCCGTAGACGAAATCCACCTGGCCGCTGTCGGCGAGCGCGTGCGCGGTCCCGGTCTGCTGGGCGTTCGGGACCGAGGCGTATTCGTCGCCGGCATGCAGTGCAGCGATCACGATGTCCGCGCCCAGGGCCCGGGCGGCCCGGGCCTTGGCGATCATCGTCGGCGCGTCGAGCAGGTCCACCCGCCACGGCTGGTCGGGCACGGCCCCGTTCAGGCCGTACGTCGCCTCGATGACCGCCACCTTCACCCCCGACCGGTCGAGGATCAGGGTCTCCTCCGCGTCCGCGGCACTGGCGTAGGAACCGGTGTGGTCCAGGCCCGCCGCGTCCAGGGCGGCGAGGGTCCGCTCGACACCCTCCGGCCCCCAGTCCAGGGAGTGGTTGCTGGCTGTCGTGCAGGCGTCGTAACCGACATCCCTCGCGGCATCGAGGATCTGCGGGGGGACGTTGAACTGCGGGTACCCCGCGAAGGGTCCCTCCGGCGCCGCCACCGGCGTCTCGAGGTGGCAGATCCCCAGGCTTGCGGTGGAGAGGTAGGGGCGTTGGCCGGCGAGCAGCGGCTCGAAGTCGAGCGGAGGATTCCCGGTCACCGCCGCATCCGCGGCCGCCTGCTCCCACAGCTGCGGATGGACCAGGAGGTCCCCTGTGAGGACGATGCTCGCGCAGTCCTCACAGGCCGCGGGAGCCGGAGCCGGTGCTGATGTCGGTGCTGGTGTCGGTGCGGGCGCCGTCGACGCCGGGTCCGAGGCAGCCGCTCGAGGTGCTGGATCCTCCGCCGCACCGCCGTCCCCCGAGCAGCCGCACAGGAGGATCACCCACAGCAGGACGACGAGACGCAGGGTCATCCTCGGAGCGGGACGGCACACGCGGGACATGACGGGGGACATCCCCCTCCCCCGATTCCTGGGCACCGCAGCCATCTGCCGTCCTCATGACGATTCCACCGGACGTCCGATGCTACTCCGCACTGGTAGGGGTGACGCGCGATCCCGCCGGCCTGGGAACCCGCCGTAGCCGCCGCGGACCCGTGCTGGTACCGTGCGCGCCGCCGGCCATCTCCGGTCCGGGACGCCCGGAGTCCGGGTCCGCCGTGGGACGATTGAGCCATGACCATTGCTCCCGCCGTCGTGGCCTCGGGCGCCGAGGCCGTGGAATGGGTGCCGAACGGCCCGTACAGCCTGGCCAGGACGATCGGCACCCTGCAGTGCGGTCCGCACGACCCGTCGTTCATCGTGCAGGGCCCCGACCACTGGCTGGCGTTCCGGACCGCCGACGGCCCGGTCACGCTGGCCCTCCGCCAGCGCGGATCGCTGAACGAGAGCCGCGTCCAGGCGACGGCGTGGGGTACCGGTGCGGCCTGCGCGCTCGCATCTGTTCCCCGGCTGCTCGGCGCCGACGACGACTGGAGCGCCTTCGACGCGGCGGAGTTCCGCGCCACGCTGCCGGACCTCGCCCGCAAGGGTCGGTACCTCAGTCCCGGACTGCGCCTGCCGTCATCGGGCCGCATGCTCGACACCGTCGCGCGGGCCGTCCTCGAGCAGCGGGTGACCGGCCTGGAGGCCAAGCGCGCCTGGCGCTATCTGCTGGTCCGGTACGGGGACGTCGCCCCCAGGGCCGGCGACGTCGGGCCTGCCGGGCTCCGCCTCCCGCCGACCGCCGAGCAGTGGCGCCGCGTGCCGTCCTGGGAGTGGCACAGGGCCGGCGTCGACGCCCAGCGGTCGTCCACCGTCCTCAAGGCGGCCCACATGGCGACCGGTCTGGAACGCCTCGCGGCGCTGCCGGGAGGCGACGCCGTCCGTGCCGGTCTGCGATCCGTGTCGGGGATCGGCGTCTGGACGGTGGCCGAGGTGGTGCAGCGGACGCACGGGTGCCCGGATTCCATCTCCGTGGGCGACTACCACCTCGCCGCCTACGTGGGCGCGGCACTCACCGGCCGCCGCACGGACGACGCCGGCATGATCGAACTCCTGAAACCGTGGAAGGGCCAGCGCCAGCGCGTGGTGCGGTCGCTCTACGCCAGCGGGTTCCGCAAACCGACGTTCGGCCCGAGGCTCTCCCCCGAGGATCACCGCCGGCGCTGAAGGCACGGCGCTGACGGCACGGGGCGGCCCGGCTGCGATGCGGCGGAGAGGGCGCCCACCGCTAGGGTTGGAGGATGAGCCAGCCCGTAGACGTCACAGCAGTATTCACCCCGCTCGACGGCGAGTTCTTCCGCGTGAAGCTCGCCCTCGACATCGCCATCGAACAGGTGGTGGAGGAACCCGGATGCATCCGGTACGAGATCACGGATGCCCAGGAGGACCGCATCGTCCTCACCGAGCAGTGGGAGTCCACCGAACTCCTCGACCAGCACCTGCGCGGCCCCGCCATCCAGGACCTCGGCGAATCACTGAGCGCCCTGCTGGCCCGGCCGGCGGACGTCGTCCGCTCCGACAAGGCCTGACCAGGACCGACGAAGCCCCGCACTCAAAGGAGTGCGGGGCTTTCCTCGTTACGGGGCGGCTACTGGCCGTCGGCGGCCGGGGCGCTCCCGGCCTGCTGCTGGGCGATCTGCTCGTGCACGGTCTTCATGTCGAGGCCCTTCACGGCGTCGACGAGTTCGCCGAACTGGGTCGCGTTCAGGGCGCCCGGCTGGGAGAAGACGAGCACCTTCTCGCGGAAGGCCATCAGCGTGGGGATGGACGTGATGCCTGCGGCCGCGGCCAGCGACTGCTCGGCCTCGGTGTCCACCTTCGCGAAGGTGACGTCCTCGTGCTGCTGCGACACGGCGTCGTACACCGGGGCGAACTGCTTGCACGGGCCACACCAGTCGGCCCAGAAGTCGACGAACACGATGTCGTTGCCCTCGATGGTTTCTGGGAAGCTTGCCTCAGTGATGTTGATAGTCGACATCCTTCAACGCTAACGACCCCCGGCCGCCATGTCAGGTGTGTTCGCTACCGATGAAGAACCGCACCACCGACCCCGGAGGCCCGAGTGACCGAAGATCCCTATGACCTGGCGCGGTTCGTCGCGGCGCAGGATGCGCACGGAACCTACACGCAGGCCCTGGCCGAACTGAACGGGGGCCGCAAGACGGGCCACTGGATGTGGTTCGTCTTCCCCCAGATCGCAGGGCTCGGGAGCAGCCCGACGGCGGTCCGCTACGCCATCGGATCGCTGGAGGAGGCCGAGGCCTACCTGTCGCACCCCGTACTCGGACCACGGCTGATGGAGAGCACGCAGGCCCTCCTCACCCTCGACGGCAGCGACCCGGTGGCGGTGCTCGGCGGGATCGACGCCCGGAAGCTGCAGTCCTCCATGACGCTCTTCAACCGGGCCGCCCCGCAGGAGCCGTGGTTCCAGGCCGTACTGGACCGCTACTACGGTGGCGTCGAGGACCAGGGGACGGACTCGATCCTCGCGGGCTGACGCCGTCCGGCCCTGATCTTAGACCTCGGCGGCGTGCGTGAGGGACGCGCGTCCGGCGGCCACGACGGCGCCCGCCACGAGGACCATGGCGGCGGCGACCGCGTAGGTGGTCTGCGGGGTGTAGAGCTCGGCCAGCTTCGTCGCCGCGAACGGCGCGAGGGCGCCGCCCATCCAGCGCACGAAGTTGTAGCCTGCGGAGGCGACGGGCCGCGGCGCGTCGGAGACACTCATCGCGAGTTCGGTGTACAGCGTGTTGTTGATGCCGAGCAGGGCCCCGGAGGCGATCACCAGCACGACGACGGCGGTCACCGAGTGCCCGGCGGCGACGGCGAGGCCGACGAGGACGAGCATCAGGGCACCGAGGGTCAGCAGCAGGACGCGCGTGGTGCCGAGCCGCCGCTGCAGCGCCGGCGCGACGAGGACCGAGAAGACGGCGACCATCAGGCCCCAGCCGAAGAAGACGGCACCGATGCCGTAGGCGTCCATGCCGAGCACGAACGGCGTGAAGGCGAGGATCGTGAAGAACCCGTAGTTGTAGAAGAGGGCGCTGGTCGCCGTCGTGCGGAGGCCCCGGTGTCCGAGGGCGCGAAGCGGATCCCTGAGGGAGGTCCGGGTCGCGGGTTTCGGGGTGGCCGGCAGCAGGACGGCGAGGGCGATGAAGGCCGCGGCCATGAGGCCGGCCGTCCCGAAGAATGGGGCACGCCACTGCCATCCGCCGAGGAGGGCCCCCAGCAGCGGACCGAGGGAGATCCCGAGCCCGAGGGCGGCCTCGTACAGGATGATCGCGGTCGCGGTGCCGCCGCTGGCGACGCCCACGATCACGGCGAGCGCCGTGGCGACGAACAGGGCGTTGCCGAGGCCCCAGCCGGCGCGGAAGCCGACGAGCGTCGCGACGTCGCCGGACAGTCCCGAGAGGGAGGCGAACACCACGATGAGGCCGAGCCCCAGCAGCAGGGTCTTCCTGCCGCCGATGCGGGAGGAGATGACGCCGGTGACGAGCATGGCGACGGCGGTCACGAGGAAGTAGCTGGTGAAGAGCAGTGACACCTGGCTGGGTGAGGCGTCGAGGTTCTCGGCGATGGCGGGGAGGATGGGGTCGACGAGGCCGATGCCCATGAAGGCGAAGACGGCGGCGAGGGCCGTGGCCCAGACCGCTTTGGGCTGGCGGAAGAAGGAAGGCTTCTCGTCCGCGAGGACCGTGTCGGGTGGTGCTGCCGGTGAGGCATGGGTGGTCACTGCTGGTGGCTCCTACAAGGTGTGGTTGATCTTCTGGATGATCGGCAGGGCGGCGGCGAGCGTGGCCCGCTCCCCGTCGTCGAGCCGGTCCAGCAGGGCTGCCACGCGCGCGTTGCGGCGCCGACTGGCGTCCTCCCACGCGGCGCGGCCCTGCTCGGTGAGCTCCACCAGGACGGCGCGGGAGTCGGTCGGGTCCGGCTGTCTGCTGACGAGGCCCGCCTGCTCGAGCTTGATGATCTGCTCGGTGGCGGACGGAACGCGGATCCCGAGGTTCGCCGCGACCCGGCTGACCCGGAGCGGGGCGTCCGCGGCCATGCTGAGCGTGCTCATCTGCATCGCGGTGATGTCGCCGTCGCTGTCCATGGACCGGCTGAGGTAGACGGCGTGGCGCAGCGTGGTGCGGAAGGACTGCGCGAGGGCCAGGACCTGCGGGTCCAGCTGTTCGGGGCTCATAGTTAGGAAGCCTAACATTCTGAGGGGTGGGTCGCATCCTGCCCCGTCGTCGGCGCCGGGTTAGCGTTGGTCCCACACGGGACGGAAGGGGATCCATGCACGACGATGCGCCATCGGCCGTGATGCCTTCCGGCCTGGTCCCCGTCCCCGAGCCTCTCGTCTTCCTCGCCGGCGCATGGGCCACCGAGCGGACCATGCTGGACCGGGCGGGCGGCGCGACGGGCACGTTCACCGGCACCACGACCTTCACACCCGACGACGGCGGCCTGCGCTGGGACGAGGAAGGGACGGCCCGCTGGGCCTCCTACCGGGGGCCGGCGTCGCGCTCGTACCGGATCGACGCCGATGACACCGGGGTGGTCGTCACGTTCCCGGACGGACGCGTGCTGTGCCGACTGGACCTCAGCCGCGGCCGTGCCCGCGACGAGCACCCCTGCTCCCCCGACACCTACCGGGTGGATTTCACGGTGCCGTCACCGGACACGGTGCGGTACTCCTGGGACGTGATCGGGCCCGCGAAGAATCTCCTGCTCACGACCGTCCTGACCCGGATCGGAGCCGGACCGCTCAGGCCCCCGACCGGCCCGCCGCGGGCGCCGTGGTCGCCATCGGGCGGCGCTTGAGGGCGGGCAGCTCGAACAGCAGGTTCACCGAGGCGTGCTTCCTCGTCGAATACATCCATGCCAGCCCCAGCGGAGCCCCGACACCGACCGCCAGCAGGGCCGGCAGCAGCCAGGTCCCGGCAACCCCGGCGGCGTCCGCGAGGGCGAGGACGCCCATGATCGGTCCGAGGTGCACCACGTAGAAGACGATCGAGTGGCGCCCGACGAACTCCAGCGCCGCCGTCGCACGGTTCGCCCCGAGCCGCGGGAAGAGCCAGCACACGACGCCGAGTGCACCCACCACGCCCCACACGAACTCCCCCCGGTAGAGCACGTCCCGGCCGGCCACGTTGAGGGCGCCCACCGTGACCGCCGCGGTGCCGGCGAGAACCGGCACCCAGGGCCTGCTGATCATGCGCTCAACCAGCCCGGCGTGCTGCACGCACCAGGCGCCGAAGAAGAAGAACGCCGCGAGGAACGCCATCATCTGGAGACGGCCGCCGTCGGGCAGGACCAGCGACGCGGCAAGACCTGCACCGGCGACGGCGACCGCCGGGACGCGGCGCAGCGGGTAGGCCGCGGCGTAGAAGACGAGGATGAACCACAGGTACCAGAGGTAGGTGGGCGAGAAATAGACGATCTGCGCCACGGCGCCTGCGCTCAGGCCTTCGGTCGCGGCCAGGATGATCAGCGACCAGAGCAGGTACGGCCACGCCACGAGGGAGACCTTGCCCGCGAAGTAGGTGCGGGCGCGCTTGGCCACCGACCGCGGCAGCAGGACGCCGGAGAGGAACATCAGGACGGGCATGCGGAAGGGCTCGAGGAAGAGGTTGAGCTGGTCGATCCCGGGGGTCGGGCCGACCGCCATTCTGAGGGCCTCGCTCGCATGGAGCAGGACGACGAGGAGGATGGCGACGCCGCGGAGACTGTCCAGCCATCCGACGCGCGCCTGTCGTGAGCTGCTGATCCTGACCCCCCGCCGTCGAGCTTCCACTGTACGCACGTGCCCCGGTACTTCGGTGATGACCCCTGCTCCGGATGGCATCCGGACGAAGGAGTTGACATGGGTATCGAGGATCCGCGGAGACGGAGATGTTCGCGGCGAGGTCCTTCAGGCGGGTGGACGGGACGGATCTGCGCCGGCGGACCTGCCCGGCCGCCACAGGTCGCGGCGGTGTACGTGCGCCCTACTTGGTGGTGATGGCGGCGTCGTCGACGTACATCCAGGTGTCGTCGGCGGGGACTGCTCCTTCGAGGTGGACATTGAACCAGAGCGTGATGCTCTTGCCCCTGTAGGCACTGAGGTCCGCGGTGACGCGGGTCCAGGTCGCGGAGTTGCTGGCGCGCTTGAACAGGCTGCGCAGCACGGTGCCGTTGGTGGAGCGGATCTGCGCTTCCGTCCAGTCGTAGCGGCAGGCGGAGCCTTCACAACGCTCGTCGGTGGTGTGGGGCTTGTACCAGAAGGACAGGGTGGAGGTTCCGGTGGCCGGGACCGCGATGGTCCGGGACAGGCTGCTGTTCCCGAGGGGTTCCGGGCCCGAGGTCAGGCCGAGGAGAGCGGAACGGATTCCGGTGCGGGCGGTGGCGGAGGCCTTCGGGGGCAGGACGCCGCCGGTGGTCCAGCCGGCGAGGCCGGATTCGAAGCCGCCGTTGGTGATGACGCTCTTGGGGGGCGCTGCGGGGGTGACGGAAGCGGATGCGGCGGAGGCCGGGGATCTGCCGACCGCGTTGGTGGCGGTGACGGTGAACGTGTAGGCGGTGCCGTTGGAGAGCCCTGTGATGGTGGCGCGGGGTGCGGCCGGGTTGCCGGTGACGGTGACGGGCCGGAGGTTGGTGGTCCCGGAACGGGGAGTCACGGTGTAGGACGTGATGGGCGAGCCGCCGTTGTTCGGTGCGGTCCAGGCCACCGTCGCGGAGCCGTTCCCCCTGGTGGCCGTGACCCCGGTCGGTGCGGCCGGCGCCGCTGCGGCCTGCGGGGTCAGCGCCTGGACGCCCTGGCGCACCGTGACCATCGGCAGCCCGCTGTTCCTCACCGCGGCCATTTGGGAGTCGAGCACGGCTGTGTCCACATGAAAGACGTCCCCGCCGATGCTCGCTCCCACCTCGTGGTAGACCAGGATCAGCCAGGTATTGGTGGCCCTAGCGGTGTCCACCCACCCCTGGACCGTGGCGGTGGTGGTCGTGGAGACGACGTTCTGGACGACGACGTTATAGGGATCGAAGCCGGCCGGCGCGTTGAACCCCTCATCGGTGTTGCGCTGGGTGGCGTAGTAGTTCTTCACCGCAGCCGTGGTCGTCGCGTTGTACGCACCGTAGGGCGACGCGAAATCGATCCCGGCTGAAGGACCGAACAGCTGCTGCAGCGTGGCCCTGCTCTGTGCGAGCTCACTGTCGAGCTGGCCCGCCGTGAGTGTGGTCAGGTCCGAGTGGGTCACGGTGTGGGACGCGATCTGGTCACCGCGGTCGGCGAAGGCTTGGATCTGGGCCTGGGTCATGTAGTTCGGGGCGTCGTCGATGGATCCCGAGATGATGTACATCGTGGCCGGGACCCCGTACTTGTTCAGGACGGGCAGAGCGTTGTTGTACTGGCTGGTCCACCCGTCGTCGAACGTCACACTCACCATGCCTGCGGGTGCAGCCTGGGCAGGGGGCGGCGCCCAGAGAGAAGCCCCGCCGAGCACCAGTCCCAAGGACAGCGGAAACGCCGCCAACGGTCTGATCGAGAGGCGTTGCCGGCCGGTCCGGGGCTTCCCCCGGTCCGAGGGGCGCTGCGACGATCGCCTAGGAGCAGTCCGGTTCCGGAGAGCGGTCGCTAGTACACGGAATCGATTCATGATGTCCATCTCGTCCTCGCCTCGTGGACTCTCGTGCCGGCCCCCTGAAGAGTGCTGGTCGATTGCGTCGGCTACGGAGGGGGCCGGTTTCAGAGGTTCGCCCGTCTGCTGCAGTCAGGGTAGTCCCGGCGGGACTGGATGGTCCCAGTAGCCGGTACCTGTCTTGATCGTCGATCGCTACCCTGACCGTGAGGGGTGGTGCTTGTTGCACTGCTGCCGCATCACGCAGGAGCAGGGCGCGTGCTCACTGGGCAAGAAAAAACCCACTGGGACCTCCGAAGAGGTCCCAGTGGGTCCAAGTTTCCCGCCATTACTGGCGAGTGGCAGATGAGGGATTCGAACCCCCGTAGGCGTTGCCAGCTGATTTACAGTCAGCCCCCTTTGGCCGCTCGGGTAATCTGCCGAACGTCTTCACAGGAAGACCGCCCGCAGCAAGAGCGGGCAAGACAACTTTACCCACAAACCGCCCGGGAGACGAATCGGCCGGCGACGCTACAGGCCCGCTGCCACCCGGCGCTCGATCTGCGCGTAGAAACTGCCGGCCTGCTCGGGCGTGACCAGGCGCAGCAGGACGGCGGTGTCGAGGTCCGCCCGGACTCCGGCGAGGCGGTCCTGCGAGGTCGCCGCCGGAACCTTGACGACGACAGCGGGCGCCCCCGACAGGAGATCGCGGGCGTCACCGTCGGTGCTGTCGGTGCTGTCGGTGCTGTCGGTGCTGTCGGTGCTGTCGGTGGGGGCGATGACCGACGACGGAGCGGCGAGCGCCGGACCCGCAGCCACCCCGGTCAACGAAGCCGCGGTGGCCGCAGCAAGGAAGGACCCGGCCATGGCCCGGCGGAGCCGGACCCGGTAGCGGCGGCGCGGCGTCTCGGTCATGGCGGTGCTCCTTCGGTCCGGGTGATTGTCACCAGGGTGTCAGCCGGCGGTGTGCGTGTCCCCAGCGCCGCCTGAGCACCTGCTGTGAAGGGCAGGGTTGCGGATACGCTTGGGGGCAAGGAAACCCAACCACCCCGAGGAGGCATCGTGGCGAGTGAATCCACGTTCGACGTCGTAAGCAAAGTGGACAAGCAGGAGGTCGCCAACGCGCTGAACCAGGCGCAGAAGGAGATCGCCCAGCGGTACGACTTCAAGGGGGTCGGCGCGGAAGTGGACTTCAGCGGCGAGAAGATCCTCATGAAGGCGAACTCGGAGGAGCGCGTCCTGGCGGTCCTCGACGTCCTGCAGTCCAAGATGATCAAGCGCGGCATCTCCCTGAAGTCCCTCGACACCGGCGAGCCCTTCCCCTCGGGCAAGGAGTTCCGGCTCGAGACCTCCATCAAGGAGGGCATCGCCCAGGACATCGCCAAGAAGATCAACAAGCTGATCCGCGACGAGGGGCCCAAGGGCGTCAAGTCCCAGATCCAGGGCGACGAGCTGCGCGTCAGCTCGAAGTCGCGCGACGACCTGCAGGCCACCATGGCCCTGCTCAAGAACTTCGACGAGGCCGATCTCCAGTTCGTGAACATGCGCTGACCGCAGCGCCCTGAGCGGACAGCGGACGACGGCGGCCCCACCTGCCGAAGGTGGGGCCGCCGTCGTCCGTGCCGCCCTACTGGGTGAGCGGGCGGCCTGCCATGCCCTCGAGGCGGGCGATGCGCTGGTCCATCGGCGGGTGGGTCGCGAACAGCTTGCCCGCACCGCCCCCCTTGAACGGATTGGCGATCATCAGGTGCGAGGTGTTGACGAGGCGCTGGTCCTTGGGCAGCGGAGCCCGCTGGGTCCCGCGTTCGAGCTTGCGGAGGGCGGAGGCGAGCGCCAGCGGGTCGTCGGTCAGGGCGGCGCCGTCCTCGTCGGCGTCGTACTCACGGGTCCGGCCGATCGCCGTCTGGATGAGCGCCGCGGCGAGCGGCGCGAGGAAGGCGAGGAGCAGCGCCGCGATGGGATTGCCGCCCTGGTTGCGGTTGCCGCCCATGATGCCCGCGAAAGCGAACATCTGCGCCACGGACGTGATGACGCCGGCGACGGCGGCCGCGATGGACCCGGTGAGGATGTCGCGGTTGTACACGTGCATGAGCTCGTGCCCCAGGACGCCGCGCAGTTCACGCTCGTCCAGCAGCCGCAGGATGCCCTGCGTGCAGCACACTGCGGCGTTCTCCGGGTTGCGACCGGTCGCGAAGGCGTTGGGGGCCATGGTCGGTGAGACGTAGAGCCGCGGCATCGGCTTGTTCGCCCGGGCACTGAGCTCCCGGACGATCCGGTACATGGCCGGCTGCTGCTGCTCCGTCACCTCGACCGCCTGCATGCTGCGGATCGCGATCTTGTCGCTGTTCCAGTAGCTGTAGGCGATCGAACCGACGCCGAGCAGGGCGAAGAGCCAGATGAACATGGAGCTGCCGGTCGCCCCGGCGATGACGGCACCGAAGACGAGGAAGATCCCCATCAGGGCGCCGAACAGCAACGCCGTCTTGGCGCCGTTGAAATGGTTGTGCACTGCTGTCTCCTTGGGCTGCGGCGGCCGTCGCTGTCACCAGTACAACGCGGGTGCTCGGCGGCCTGTTCCGTTCATCGTACGGGCCGGCGCTGCGAGCAGGCAGGGAGCGGGCAGGGCGTCAGGGCTGGGGGTGGCGCGCGTCGTACTGCGCGAAACGGGGCTGCCAGCGGGCGACGGCGAGCACCAGCACGGCGCACGCGATTCCCCCGATGACGGCGGTCCAGCCCTCCCCCAGCCAGGCCGCCTGGCCGCCGGCCACCATGTCGCCGAGGCGCGGCCCGCCGGCGACGACGACGATGAACACACCCTGGAGGCGTCCGCGCATGGCGTCCGGCGTCGCCGACTGGAGGATCGTGTTGCGGAAGACGCTGCTGACGGAGTCGGCGATGCCCGCGAGCACGAGGCACGCGGCCGCCGGGAGGACCCAGCCGGAGATCTCGCCCTCACCCGCGGCGGGCTGGCCGGTCGCGGTGGCCATGACGACGACGAGCCCGAACCCGGCGACGGAGGCGCCCCAGCCGACGATCGACCAGATGACGGCCTGACCCTGCCGGTGGATGTGCCCGAGCGGGCCGGAGAACAGCCCGGCCAGCACCGACCCGAAGGCGCCGGACGCCAGCAGGATGCCCACGGTCAGCTCGCCGCCGCCGATGAGCACCGCGCCCACGGCCGGCAGCAGGGCGCGCGGCTGCGCCGTGATCATGGCGATGAGGTCCAGGATGAAGGTCATCCGGATGTTCGGCCGCGTGCCGAGGAAGCGGAACCCCTCCAGCACGGTGGCGAGGCCGGCCCGCCGCGTGGGGCCCTCCGGCGGCAGCGGCGGGAGCCGGTACACGGCCCACAGCGCGAAGGTGAAGGTGACGACGTCGACCGTGTACGTCCAGGCGTAGCCCACCTGCGCCACGAGGAGGCCCGCGAGCAGCGGGCCCACGGTGAAGGCGAGGCCGAAGGTGATCATGCTCAGGGCGTTCGCGGCGGGCAGCAGCGCCGGTCGCACGAGGCGCGGGATGATGGAGCTCCGGGTGGGCTGGTTGATGCCGGCCGCGCCGGACTGCACGGCGATCAGACCGTACAGCAACCCCACGCTGTCCATGCCGATCCACGCCTGCAGCGCGATGGCCGCGGTGGTGGCCCACAGCGCCAGTCCCGAGAGCAGCGCGACCGTGCGGCGGTCCTGCGCGTCGGCGATGGCGCCGCCGTAGAGACCCGCCACCACCAGGGGCACGAGGGCGAAGAGGCTGAGCAGCCCGACGCTCAGGGTGGACTGCGTGAGGGAGTAGATCTGCAGGCTCACGGCCACGATGGTGAGCTGCGTGCCGATCGCCGAGAGCGCCGTCCCGATGTACAGCCGCCGGAAGGCCGGACTCTCCTTCAGCGGGGTGATGTCGGCGAGGAGTCTGGGCACGGGCACAGTCTAAGTGATTCGCTGCGGCAACGGTCGAGGCTCGGAGCCGGCCTTCGCTCAGACGGCCTCGGTGTCTCCCGCCACGATCGCCCGCTCGATCTCCTCGAGCACCCGGCTGTCCGCGATGGGGCGGAAGTGACCCATGGTCTCGAGCTGCACGTTGCGGGCCCCCTCGACGAAGCTGCCGCCCGGGATGTGCGGGTCGAACCGCCCGTAGATCGAGGTGATGCGGGCATTCAGGGCGCGGTTCGTGCGGAGCATCTGCAGCGTGCGGTCGAACGGGGAGAACGCCCTGATGCTGGGCAGCAGGAAGAAGGCGGCATAGATGGACCCCGAGAACGGCGTGTTCACCGCCACGAGGCGGGTGACGCGCGGGGCCGCACCCGACATCGTCAGGAGGAACTTGCCGATCAGGCCGCCCTTGCTGTGCGCGACGATGACGACGTCGGTGAGGTCGTGCTCCTGCAGGTGTGCCGCGGCGAGCTGCGCCATGTCCTCGACCGTGCCGCGGTTGTAGCCCAGCTTCTGCACAACGTGGACCGGGTGGCCGGCCCGGTGCAGGTGGTGGGCGATGGGGCGCATGAACTGCCACGTCTCGTAGATGCCGGGCAGGAGCAGGATGGGCGCCTTGCCGGCCGGCGCATCCGGGGCCGGCGTCCGGTAGCGTGCCGGATCCGTCCGCAGCAGGAAGCCGTGCGCCTGCCAGAAGCCCACGTAGGCGTAGTCCAGGATCCAGGCCCGACCGCGTGTGAAGAAGTTCATCCCGTCCACCGTACCGACCGCCCGGCTCCCATAACGGGTCTTGACGGCGCCTTATTATGAGAAACTCAGATTTACTGATTCACTGAAGCAATGATGCGGACGGTGGAGGCGGAGCGCGAGGCCCGGTGGTCCGCCACCCTGCACGCGCACCAGCGCCGCGTGACGCGCCAGCGCCTGGCGGTGCTGGCCGCCGTCGAGCAGTTGCCGCACGCCACCGCGGACGACGCCGCCACGGCGGTCCGCGCCGAGCTGCCCCACATCACGGTGCAGTCGGTGTACGTGATCCTGGCCGATCTCACCGGGATCGGCCTGCTGCGCCGCATCGAGACACCGCACTCCCCCGCCCGCTACGAGACGCGCGTAAACGACAACCACCACCACGCGGTCTGCACCGGCTGCGGGCGGATCGAGGACGTCGACTGCGCCGTCGGGCATGCGCCCTGCCTCACCCCCGAATGGTCTCCGGGCGCCTCCCGGATGACCATCCAGGTCGCAGAGGTCCTGTACCAGGGACTCTGCGACGACTGCCGACCGGCAGCCCCACACCACCCCCCAACCCACCACGAATAGGAGCACCATGACCGCGAACTTCAGCACCACGCAGTCCGGCGCACCCGTCATCGACGACGGCAACTCGTCCGTCCTCGGCCGCGACGGCGCCATCCCCCTGACCGACCACTACCTCGTCGAGAAGCTCGCCCAGTTCAACCGCGAGCGCGTCCCCGAGCGCGTGGTCCACGCCAAGGGCGGTGGAGCGTTCGGTGTCTTCGAGACCACCGAGGACGTCAGCATGTACACGCGCGCCGCGCTCTTCCAGAAGGGCACGACCACGGAGACGCTCCTGCGCTTCTCCTCCGTGGCCGGCGAGCAGGGCTCCCCCGACACCTGGCGGGACCCGCGCGGCTTCGCGCTGAAGTTCTACACCTCCGAGGGCAACTACGACCTCGTGGGCAACAACACCCCGGTGTTCTTCATCCGCGACGGCATCAAGTTCCCCGACTTCATCCACTCGCAGAAGCGCCTGCCCGGCACCAACCTGCGCGACGCCGACATGCAGTGGGACTTCTGGACGCTCAGCCCTGAGTCCGCGCACCAGGTGACCTGGCTGATGGGCGATCGCGGCCTGCCGAACTCGTGGCGGACCATGAACGGCTACGGCTCGCACACCTTCATGTGGATCAACGAACTGAACGAGAAGTTCTGGGTCAAGTACCACTTCAAGTCCAACCAGGGCCATGAGGTGCTGACGGTCGACGAGGCCGAGGCACTCGCCGGGTCCGACGCCGACCACCACCTGCGGGACCTCTCGGAGAACATCGCCAAGGGCAACCACCCGAGCTGGGACCTCAAGGTCCAGATCATGCCGTACGACGACGCGAAGACGTACCGCTTCAACCCGTTCGACCTCACCAAGGTGTGGCCGCAGGCCGACTACCCGCTCATCCCGGTGGGCAAGCTGACCCTGAACCGCAACCCCGAGAACTACTTCGCGCAGATCGAGCAGGCCGCGTTCGCGCCGTCGAACTTCGTGCCCGGCATCGCCGCGAGCCCGGACCGCATGCTGCAGGCGCGCATCTTCTCCTACGCCGACGCGCACCGCTACCGCGTGGGCACCAACCACGCGCAGCTGCCCGTGAACATGCCGAAGAACGAGGTGCGCAACTACTCGAAGGACGGCGCGGCGCGCTACCACTTCAACGCGGCCACCACCCCGGTCTACGCGCCGAACTCCGTGGGCGGCCCCGCCGCCGATCCGGCGCAGTACGGCGCCCACGGCGGCTGGGAGAACGACGGCGACCTCGTGTACGCGGCGCACTCGCTGCACGCCGAGGACGACGACTTCGGCCAGGCCGGGACGCTCTACCGCGAGGTGTTCGACGACGCCCAGCGGGCGCGCTTCCTCGAGACCATCACCGGGGCCGTCGGCGGAGTGCAGAGCGACGAGATCCGCGCGCGGGCCGTCCAGTACTGGGCCAACGTGGACGCCGACCTCGGCGCGAAGCTCGCAGCGAACCTCGGCAGCGGCCAGACGCCCGCGACCGAGTCCGAAGCCGCGCTCTACTAGCAGCTCCGGTACGACCTGAGGAGGGCGGACCCGCACGGGTCCGCCCTCCTTCCGCATCCTCGGAGTCACCTAGGCTGGGCCCATGCCGCCACTGCCCTGCGCCGAACTGCACCTGCACATCGAGGGGACCCTCGAACCGGAGCTCATCTTCACCCTCGCGGCGCGGAACGGCATCTCGCTCCCCTACGCCGATCCCGCGGACCTGGCCACGCGCTACGCGTTCACCGATCTGCAGTCCTTCCTGGACCTCTACTACGCGAACATGGACGTGCTGCGCACGGAGCAGGACTTCACGGACATGACCCGGGCGTACCTGCGCCGGGCGGCCGCGGCGGGGGTCCGGCACGCGGAGATCATGATGGACCCGCAGGCACACCTGGCCCGCGGCGTGCCCCTCGAGACGTGCGTCAACGGTGTGGCGGCGGCCCTGTCCACGAGCGAGACCGACGCCGGCATCAGTACGTCCCTGATCGCCGCGTTCCTGCGGGACCGGCCCGCGGCGGAGGCGCTGGAGGTGCTGCGCGACCTCCTCGCGATGGACGCCCCCATCATCGGGATCGGCCTGGACTCGGCGGAGGCGGGGTATCCGCCGTCGCTGTTCCGGGAGGTGTACGACGTCGCCCGGGACGCCGGGCTGAAGTGCGTCGCCCACGCGGGCGAGGAGGGCCCGGCCGCCTATGTGTGGGAGGCGCTCGACCTCCTGGCGGTGGACCGCATCGATCACGGGATCCGCTGCCTCGAGGACGAGGCGCTCGTCGAGCGGCTCGTCGCCGACCAGGTCCCGCTGACGGTGTGCCCGCTCTCGAACGTGCGGCTGCGCGCCGTCGACGCCATCGGTGATCACCCTCTGCCGGCGATGCTCGCGCGCGGCCTGAACGTCTCCGTGCACTCGGATGATCCGGCGTACTTCGGCGGCTACCTGGACGACAACCTGGCGGCGCTGGTCGACGCATTCGGGCTGGGCATCGACGACCGCGCACGGCTTGCCGCGAACTCGGTCCGCTCGGCGTTCATCAGCGAGGGTCGGCGCCAGGACCTGCTGGCGGAGGTCGAGGCCTGGCGCGTCTCCGCCCACGCCCCGCGCGCCGTCTAGGCGAGGGCTCCCTCCGGTGCAAGACTGCACTGGACCGTGCCTGCACCGGGCGCCGATCGAGGAAGGCACCGTCTTGGCCGACTTCACGATCACCCACGACGCAGGCATCCTGGCGGTCCTCTGGCGGCCCGGGGTCCGGATCGGACCCGCGCAGCTCGACGTCCTGGCGAACACGATCACGCACTTCCCGCACTGGCACGTCTCCCCGGTCCTCGTGCACCTGGATCTCGTCCGGCACATCACGCAGCCCGCGCGCCGGATGCTCGTCGCGTACCACCACGCAGGGCCGATCGGGCTGACGGGCCAGGACCCCGTGGACCGCGTCCTCGCGGCGTTCATCGTCCAGTCGCCCAGCAGGACCCGCTACTTCACGGACAGCGGCGAGGCCCGCGCCTGGCTGTCCTCCGTGGGGACGGCGTCCGGACGGCCTGTTCCTGCCGGCTAGGGCCGGGAGATGAACCCGTTGTCCACCATGAAGTCGAAGGCGACGTCGGCGGGTTCCTCGCCCTCGACGTCGACCCTGAGGTTCATGACGCGCAGCGCCTCATCCGTGAGGGCCGGGGTGATGGTGTCGAACACCTCCTGGAGTTCGGGGAACTCCTCGAGGGTCTTCCCGTAGTACACGGGCGCTGCGTTGTAGGCCGGGAAGAACCCGAGGTCGTCCTCGAGCAGGGTCAGGTCGAGGGCCTCGATGCGTCCGTCCGTCGCGAACACCTCCCCGAAGTTGCACGCGCCGGTGTCGGTCGCCCCGTAGATGGCGCCCGTGTCGTAGATGCCGATGTTCGCGTCCGGGACGCCGGTCGCCGCTCCGCGCTCCAGGCCGTAGTGCTCCAGCATGGGCGTCATGCCGTCCGTCCGGGAGTTGAACTCGGCCTCCACGCAGAACGTCCGCTGTTCGGGTGGCAGCTCGGCCAGCCCGGACATCGTGGTGATTCCTCCGAGCTCGGGGAGCGCTTCTGTCCGCACGGCCATGGCGTACGTGTTGTTCAGCGGCGCGGGCCCGCCCCACACGAGCCCGTTGGCGCGGTCGGCGTCCCGTACCGCCGTCCACTGCTCCTGCTGGTCGGCGATGCCGGCCTCCTCACCCAGGAAGGCGAGCCAGGCCGTGCCCGTGTACTCCCACGTGAGGTCGGCCTCCCCCGAGAGGATCAGGTCGCGGGGCGGCTGCGACCCTGGCGCGTTGGTCAGGTCCGTGACGTCGAACCCGGCGGCCTGGGCAGCCAGCACGGAGATCTTCCCGAGGATCAGCTGCTCCGTGAAGTTCTTGGACGTGACGGTGAGCGGGGCGTCGTCGACGCCCTCGATGGGCTGAATGGATCCCGGGCCGGCGACCGGGACGTAGGACGTGGCCGGCTGCAATCCGCACCCGGTCAGCAGAAAGCCGACGGCGGCCGCACCGGCGAGCGCGACAGCGGCGCCTGAGCGGTGACCGCGGGGGGCTGGACGGTGGCTCATGTGAGTCCCTTCGGGCGGGCGAGGAGTTCGACGACGCGCCCTACCCAGTCCACGAGCAGCGCGAGGAGGGCGACGCTCACGGCGCCGGCGACGAGGACGCGTGTCAGATTGAGGTTCACCCCGGTGGTGATGAGGATGCCGAGCCCGCCGCCGTTGATGAACGTGGAGAGCGCGGCGGTGCCGACGAGCAGCACGAGCGCCGTGCGGATGCCCGCGAGCATGATGGGCACCGCCAGGGGGAGCTCCACGCGGAAGAGGACGGCGGCGGCGCTCATGCCCATCCCCCGACCGGCCTCGACCAGGCGGTCGTCCACCTGGCCGATACCGACCATGGTGTTCCGCAGGACCGGCAGGAGCGCGTAGACCACGAGCGCCGTCACGGCGGCACGGAAGCCGAAGCCGAGCCAGGCGGCGAGGAGCACGACGATCCCGATGGCCGGCGCGGACTGGCCGATGTTGACGACGGCGAGCACCGGGCCGGCCAGCCGCCGGAACGGCCTGCGGGTCAGCAGGATGCCGAGCGGGATGGCGAGCAGGAGCACGATCGCGGCGGACAGCAGCGTCAGCGCCAGATGCTCCCGCGTGTAGACGAGGAGGGAGGCCGGATTGAGGGTGATCCGTTCGGTCTCGGTGAGCTGCGTCGTCAGGAGCCAGGCGACCAGCGCACCGACGGCCAGGAGGATGCCCGCGAGCTGGAGGAGCAGCGGGCGCCATCCGCGGCCCGTGCTGACGGTCAGGGGATCGGCTGCGCCCCGCGCGCCGGTGACGGGGCCTGCGCCCGCCGTCCGGCCCTGGGCCACGGTCTCGGCGGGAGCGCCGACGAGCTCACTCACCCGCGGTACCCCTGCCGGCCGCGTGCAGGGGCCGGTCGTCGTCGGGCGCGTCGTCGGGCGCGGGGAGCGCGGTGAGCGCACCGGTGTTGATGCCCACCGGCCTGCCCTCGGCATGGGAGGTACGCGCCCGGGCATGGGCCTGGCTCATCGCCTCCATGACGGTCTCGACGTCGATGACGCCGCGGAAGCTGTCGCGTCCGCCGGTGACGAGCGCCGCACCGACGCTCGAGACGAGCATGATGTCGAGGGCATCGTTGAGGGTGGCGCGCTCGCCGATCAGCGGAAGGCGCGGATCCCTGTCGTCGCCGATCCGCTCCAGCCGGGCGAGCTGCCGCCGCGACAGCCACTGCAGCGGCCGGTTGCGGCCGTCGATGACGACGGCGTGGTCGTGGCCCTCCTGGTCGAGGCGCGAGAGGACGTCGGAGGTGAGGTCACCCGGTGACGCGGTGACGGCGGGCTGCAGGGCGACCTCGTTGACGCGCGTCAGGGTCAGCTGCTTGAGGCCTGCACCGGCTCCGATGAAGTTCTCCACGAACTCGTTGGCGGGCTCGGCGAGGATGCGTGCCGGGGTGTCGTACTGCACCAGCTGCGCGCCCTCCGTGAAGATGGCGATCCAGTCCCCGAGCTTCACCGCCTCGTCGAAGTCGTGGGTGACGCAGACGATCGTCTTCTGCAGTTCCTTCTGGATGCTGATGAGCTCGTCCTGCAGGCGCACCCGGGTGATCGGGTCCACCGCACCGAACGGCTCGTCCATGAGCAGCACGGGCGGATCCGCCGCGAGCGCCCGGGCCACGCCCACGCGCTGCTGCTGACCGCCGGAGAGCTCCCGGGGGAACCGGTCGCGATACTGCTCCGGGTCGAGGGAGACGAGCTCGAGGAGCTCGTCCACGCGGGCCGCCACGCGCTCCTTGCTCCAGCCGAGCATCTTCGGGACGATCGCGATGTTCGTCGCGACGGTCATGTGCGGGAACAGGCCGCCGGCCTGGATGACGTAGCCGATGCGGCGGCGCAGGGCGTCGCCGTCGATCCCCGTGACGTCGTCGCCGTCGAGTACGATCCGCCCCTCGGTGGGCTCGATCAGGCGGTTGATCATCTTCAGGGTGGTGGTCTTGCCGCAGCCCGACGGGCCGACGAGCATGACGATCTTGCCGGCCGGGATCTCCATCGTGAGTCCGTCGACGGCCGCTCCGGCCTGACCGGGATAGCGCTTGCTGACCTTGTCCAGCAGGATGCTCGCACCCGTGATCTCCGCGGTGGGGTTCAGGGACGTGGCGCCCGCGGACGCGGGGGTGACGGACATACTCTCAGACACGGATACCTCGTGGGATTGTGAGCCGGCCGAGGCCGACCAGAAGGAGATCGAGCACCATGGCCAGGATGACCACGGCAATGATCCCGGTGGCGACGGACTCGAGGGCATTGGCGCCGCCGAGCCGGGCCAGCCCGGTGAAGATGAAGCCGCCGAGGCCGGGCCCGAGGACGTAGGCGGTGATCGCGGCGATGCCCATGACCATCTGCGCCGAGACCCGCACGCCGGCGAGGATGACGGGCCAGGCCATCGGCAGCTCGATGCGGCGGAAGGTCTGGAAGCGGCTCAGCCCCACCCCCCGCGCGGATTCGACGATGGCGCGGTCCACGCTGGTCAGGCCGACGACGGCGTTACGCAGGATGGGCAGGACAGCGAAGAACACGACCACGATGACGGCGGGTGCCACTCCGAAGCCGAACGGGGCGATCAGGAGGCCGATGAGGGCGAAGGACGGGATGGTCAGGCCGATCGCCGACACGCTGTTCGCCACGGTGGTGAGGGCGGGACTGCGGTAGACGAGCGCCGCGACCACGATGGCCAGGACGGTCGCGATCACCAGGCACTGGACCACGAGTGAGAAATGCTGCCAGCTGGCGAACAGGATCTGCTCGAACCTGCTGCCCACGTAATCGACCATGTCCACCTCCCCGTCGCGGCGACGCCGCATGCCTGACCCGACGGACGGTACGCCAGAGGCGAAACCATAAGCCAGCTTATTTTTCCACCGTACCGGAGATCGGGGGCGAGCGGAAAAGCGATCCGGGTGCCCCGAGTACTTGCGCCGCCCCTGTGCCGTTGTTCACATCGGCGGCCTCCGGTGCTTCGGCCCGTACCGTCCGGTGATAACTTGCCGCCATGGACACCACGACAGCCCTCGCCCCGACCGGCACCGATGCAGTCGTCCGGCACTCGGCGGTGGAGGACGTCCTGGGGATGGTGACCGGCACCTTCACGGTGTCCCTCGGCCTGTTCCTGCTCGCGACGAGCGGCGCCGTGACCGGCGGGACGGCGGGCCTCGCGATGCTCCTGGGCTACGCGGGCGGACTGTCCTTCAGCGTCCTGTTCCTCGCGGTCAACGTCCCGTTCTTCGCCCTCGCCGTGTGGAAGAAGGGCTGGGACTTCACGCTGCGCACCGTCGTGGCCGTGGCGCTCGTCGCAGGCCTGGCCGCCGTCCACCCGCTGGCGCTCGGCGGACTCTCCCTGCACCCCGTCTATGCGGTGCTCGGCGGGAACCTGCTGGCCGGCGTAGGCCTGCTGATCCTCTTCCGCCACCGGGCGAGCCTCGGCGGTTTCAACATCCTCGCGCTCATCCTCCAGGAGCGGCTCGGCTGGCGTGCCGGGTACGTCCAGATGGCTCTCGACACGGCCGTCATCCTCGCCGCCTTCGCCGTCGTCGACCCCGCGAGCGTCCTGCTCTCCGCCGTCGGCGCCGTGGTGCTGAACCTCGTGGTGGCGCTCAACCACCGTCCCGGGCGCTACCTCGGCGCCTGAGCACCGGGCGGGGACACCCGCACGTGCCCCCGCCGTGCCCCGGCCCCGTCCGGGCTGCGCACCACCAGCGCCGTCGTCGTCAGGCCGGGACGGAGACGGCCTCCTTCTTCTCCTCGCGCAGGAGCCGGGCCCCTTCGACGTCGACGTCGGGGAGGATCTTCCCGAGCCACGCCGGGAGCCACCAGGCATGCCTGCCCAGCAGGTACATGGCGGCCGGGACGAGGGTCATGCGGACCACGAAGGCGTCGAGCAGTACCCCGAAGGCGAGCCCGAACCCGATGGGGCGCACCATCGCCAGGTGGGAGAAGACGAAGCCCGCGAACACCGAGACCATGATGATCGCGGCGGCCGTGACCACGCGGGCGCCATGGCTGAAGCCGATGCGCACCGCGGCCTTGGGGTCGTCCCCGTGGACGTACGCCTCCCGCATCCCGGACACCAGGAACATCTGGTAGTCCATCGCGAGGCCGAAGAGCACCCCGATGAGGATGATGGGCAGGAAGCTCAGGATGGGCCCCGGGTTCGTCACCCCGAAGACGTCGCCGAGCCACCCCCACTGGTAGATGGCCACCGTGGCGCCGAAGCTCGCGAGCAGGGAGAGCAGGAACCCGGCGGTCGCGATGATGGGCACCAGGATGGAGCGGAAGACCAGCAGGAGCAGGATCAGGGACAGCCCGACCACGATGGCGAGGTACACCGGCAGCGCCTCCATCAGCTTCGCGGAGACGTCGATGTTCGCCGCGGTCTGCCCGGTCACGGCGATCGCGACACCGGTCTCGTCCTCGAACTCGTCGGTCGCGCCGCGGAGGTCGCGGACGAGGTTCTCGGTGGCCTCGCTGGCCGGACCCTCCTCCGGGATGACCTGGAAGATCGCCGTGCGGCCGTCCTCGCTCACCGTCGCCGGGACGGACGCGGCGACGCCGGGCACATCCCGCAGGCGATCGTTGACGTCGAGCTGGAGCGTGGTGAGCTCCGCCTCGTCGGCGGTCTCGGGGAGGGATCCGACGACGATCAGCGGGCCGTTGGTGCCCGCCCCGAACTTGTCGCCGATGGCGGTGTACGCCTGGAACGCCGTGGAATCGGCCGGTTCCGTGCCGCCGTCGGGCAGGCCGACGCGCAGCTGGGCGGCGGGGATGGCGATGACGCCGAGCAGGACCACGCCGGCGAGGACCGTGAGGACAGGCTTCCGGGTCACGAAGCCACCCCAGCCCGCGCCCCTCGCGGCGCGCTGGTCGGCCAGGACCGTGCTGTCCTCCGAGTCCAGGGGCAGGGCGGCGGAGTGCTTGTGGCCGGCGGCCTTGGCCCAGCGGCGCTTCGAGATGACGCGACGCCCCATCAGCGCGAGGAGCGCCGGGGTGAGTGTGAGGGCCACGAGGACCGAGACCGCGACCGTACCGGCCGCGGAGAGGCCCATGACGGTCAGGAATGGGAGCCCGGGCACGGCGAGCGCGGCGAGTGCCACGATCACGGTGATGCCCGCGAAGAGGACGGCGTTCCCGGCGGTGCCGGTGGCACGCGCGATCGACTCCTGCAGGTCCATGCCGTGCAGTAGCTGCGTCCTGTGCCGGTTCACGATGAACAGGCAGTAGTCGATGCCGACGGCGAGGCCGAGCATCAGCGCGAGGACCGGGGAGATGCTGTTCATCTCGACGATCCCCGAGAGGGCGAAGGTGATGCCGACGCCCACGCCCACGCCCACGATCGCCATGAGCAGCGGCAGCCCGGCGGCCACGAGGGTGCCGAGCATCAGGACGAGGACGATCGCGGCGACGGCCAGGCCGACGATCTCCGTGGCCCCGATGATCCCGGAGACGTCCTCGACGATCTCCTTGCTGTACTCGACCGTCACTCCGGCCGACTCCGCCTCGGCGGCCTTCTCCTGCACCTCTGCGCGCAGTTCCGGCGAGACCGCGTTGATCTGCTGGTCGAACTGCACGCTGGCGACGCCGGTGGAGCCGTCCTCGGACACCAGCCTCACCCCGGAGGTGGCCTCCAGTTGCCGCTCGGCGAGCTCGAGTTCGGTGCGTCCGGCGTCGAGCTGCTCCCGCCCGGATTCCAGTTCGGTGCGGCTCGCGTCGAGCGTCGCCTGGCCCTGCTCGAGCTGCTGGGCGGTGGCCGCGGCCTGGGCCGCCGGGAGTTGCGCGCGGGCCTGCTCGAACTGGGCCCGCTGCTCGTCGAGCTGCTGCTGGCCCTGCGCGAGCTGGTCCTCGCCGACGCTCAGCTGCTGCTCGCTGGTGTCGAGTTCCGCGCGTCCCGCCTCGAGCTCCTCGCCGCCCGCAGCCACCTGGTCCGCGACCTCGAAGGGGTCGATGACGGCGCGGACGCCGTCGAGCGCAGCGATGTCGGCCAGGGCCGACTGCACGCCCTTCCGCTGGTCGGGTGTGAACGCGGCGCCGTCGTCGGAGGTGAACACCACGGTGCCGGTGCCGCCGACCGCCTCCGGCAGCTCGTCCCGCAGGCGATCGGAGATCCGCTGCGACTCGGTCCCGGGGATGGTGAAGTTGTTGGTCAGCGTCCCGGAGAAGGCGACGGCCGCGGCGCCGACCGCCAGCATGATGGCGAGCCAGGCGGAGACGACCCACCAGCGCCTCCGGTACGCGAAGGAGCCGAGCCGGTAGAGGAGAAAAGCCATGAGGGGGTCCTAGCAGGAAGAGAGCGGAGAGAACGGGGATTCAGGTGCGGGGGGAGAAACCGTCGCGGAGCATGGTCAGCACCGCGAGGATGCGTCCCTCGAGCTGCTCGCCGGGGTCGCCGGCGGCGTCGGGGGGCATGGCGGACCAGTCGCGCATGGCCGCCTTGGTGCAGGACAGCACGCTCCCCACGAGGGCGGTGAGGTACAGCTCGGACGCGTCCGAGCCGAGTCGTCGGCGCAATCCCTCGACGATCCGCACCTCGGCGCGCTCCCATGCGTGCAGCTGCGCGCGGAGGAGATCCGGGTTGGAGTCCGCCATGCGGAAGAGCGCGCCGTGCTGCAGGAGGCCCTCCATCCGCGTGGTCTCGGAGAAGGCGCGGATGATGGAGTCGAAGAGGGGCTCGTCCTGGGGCATCCGCCCGAAGACCTCCAGTGCCAGGTCGAGGAATCCGTCCGTGCGGACGGTCAGGGCGTCCTCGGCGCTGTGGAAGTAGTTGAAGAACGTCCGGCGGGAGACCCCGGCACGCTCGGCGATCTGGTCGACCGTGAACGAGCCCGGCCCCACGGACACGGCGAGGCCGAACGCCGCATCGGCGATCGCCCGCCGGGTATCGATCTTGTTCTGCTCGCGTCGGCCCACAGGCACCGCGTTCTCGGTCTTCTCCAGCACGATCCCAGCGTAGGCACAATCTTGCACAGCGTGCAACAAGGTGTTTCCGACGGTATCCACGCCCTCCCGCTCATGGGCGTACGCTGGCCCAGGCATCACCTCCCTCCCCCGAAGGCGGCCCCCATGCACACCATCACCCTCGGCTCCCCCGGTTCAGGCCTCGACGTCTCCCGCCTCGGCCTCGGCTGCATGGGCATGTCGGCGTTCTACACCGGCAGCGGGAAGGACGACGCCGCCGCGACGGCCACGCTGCACCGTGCGCGCGACCTCGGCGTCACCTTCTTCGACACCGCGGAGATGTACGGCCCTTACACCAACGAGGAACTGCTCGGCCGGGCGTTCAGGACCCGACGCGACGACGTCGTGCTGGCCACGAAGTTCGGCACCATCCGCCACTCGGCAGGCGGTGCCATGGGGCTCGACGGCAGCCCGGAGAACGTGCGCCTCGCGGTCGAGGGGTCGTTGCGGCGGCTCGGCACCGACCACATCGACCTCTACTACCAGCACCGCATGGATCCCTCGGTCCCGGTCGAGGACACCATGGGCGCCCTGGCAGGGCTCGTCGAGGAGGGCAAGATCCGGCACGTCGGACTGTCCGAGGCGGCTCCCGCCACCATCCGCAGGGCCCATGCCGTCCACCCGGTGACGGCGCTCCAGACCGAGTACTCCCTGTGGAGCAGGGACCCCGAGCGCGAGCTCCTTCCGCTCGTCCGCGAGCTCGGAATCGGGTTCGTGCCCTACTCGCCGCTCGGCCGCGGCTTCCTGACCGGGACCATCCGCTCCGTCGACCAGCTCGACGCGTCCGACTTCCGCCGCAACAACCCGCGCTTCGCGGGCGGGAACCTGCAGGCCAACATCCGGATCGTGGAGCAGGTGGACGACGTCGCACGGCAGCTCGGTGCGACGCCGGGGCAGGTGGCCCTCGCCTGGCTCCTCGCTCAGGGCCCGGACATCGCCCCGATCCCGGGGACGAAGCAGGTGCGCTACCTGGAGGAGAACGTCGCGGCCGACGCCCTGACGCTCTCCCCGGAGCAGCTCGCGCAGCTGGACGGCGTCGCAGCCCCCGTCGGCGACCGCTACGAGGACATGTCCGGCGTCGACCGGTAGGGCGGATCCCGCAGCTCCTACCGGGACCCTCCTTCCTGGACCCTCCTTCGCCGGCCCGAAGGTTCACGGACGGATGTACTATCGAGGCATGGGTTCCCACCACCACGCTCCCGTGAGTTCCGCCAGGCGCGGTCCGCTGGCGCGCGCGCTCGTCATCACGCTCGGCGTCTTCGTCGTCCAGATCGTCGGGGCGCTGTGGACCGGGAGCCTCGCCCTCCTCTTCGACTCCGTACATGTCCTCACGGACGCCGCCGGCCTGGCCATGGCGCTCGGCGCCGCGACGCTCTCGGTCCGTCCGACGTCGGCACGGCGCTCGTGGGGGTTCCGGCGGGCGGAGGTCATCGCCGCCCTGCTGCAGGCCGCGTTCCTGCTCGCCGTCGGAGCCTATGTGCTGGTCGAGGGCGTCCGCCGGCTCATCACACCGACGGACGTCGCGGCCCCGGAGATGATCGTCTTCGGCGTGATCGGGCTCGTGGGCAACCTCGCCGCGCTCGGACTGCTGGCGCGGCACCGGACGGCCAGCTTCAACCTGCGGGCCGCGTTCCTCGAGGTCCTCAACGACGCCCTCGGGTCGGTGGCCGTCATCGTGGCCGCCGTGATCATCACGCTGACGGGGTGGATGCGGGCGGACGCCCTCGTGGCCATGCTCATCGGCGCGCTGATCATCCCGCGGACCCTGAAGCTGCTGCGGGAGACCATCGACGTACTGCTCGAGTCCACCCCCGCGGGCATCGACCTCGACGAGGTCCGCGGCCATATCGCGCGCCTACCCCACGTCCGCGACGTCCACGACCTGCACATCACGCAGATCGCCACCGACCTGCCGGTCCTCACCGCGCACATCGTCGTCGACGACGACTGCTACCGGGACGGTTCCGCCCACGCAGTGCTCGACCAGCTCCAGGAATGTGTGGCCCGGCACTTCGACGTCAGCATCGACCACTGCACCTTCCAGATCGAGCCGCTGGGCCACGTCCACCACGAGACGGAGCTGACACACTGATGCTGCAGACCCTGACCTCGACGTCGGTCCTGGAACGCGTCGGCACGGCCCTGTCCGACCCGACGCGCGTGCGGATCCTGGTGGCCCTCCGCGATGCGCCGGCCTACCCCACCGAACTGGCAGGGCTGCTCGGCGTCAGCCGCCAGAGTCTGTCCAACCACCTCTCGTGCCTGCGGGGCTGCGGCCTCGTGATATCGGTCCCCGAGGGCCGGCGCTCACGCTACGAACTCGTGGACCCGAAACTCGGGCACGCGCTCACGGACCTCCTGGGCATCGTCCTCGCCGTGGACCCCACCCACCACGACCACCCCTGACGCGCGGCGCGCCTGGAAAAGCATGGAAAAGGCCCGGCGCACCAGGTGCGCCGGGCCTTTCTCCCCGCCCTAGCCCATGAGCCGCGAGCGGATGAGGAACCTCTTGCCCTCCGGCGCCTCCACGGAGAAGCCGCTCCCCCTGCCCTGGACGACGTCGACCGTCAGGTGCGTGTGGCGCCAGTACTCGAACTGCTCCCGCGACATCCAGAACTCGATGAGCCGCGGCGCATCGTTCCCAGCTGCCGCGGGGTTCCCCTGCGAGAGGTCGAGGACGCCGAGCAGCACGTCCGCCTCCGCCGTGATGAACTCGCCCGCCGGGTAGCACATGGGCGACGAGCCGTCGCAGCACCCGCCGGACTGATGAAACATCAGCGGCCCGTGGATGAGCCACAGCTTCTCGAGCAGCTCGACGGCGGTGTCCGTCAGCGCCACCCGCGAGAGGGTCTCACCCGGGATGGTCACCGAGGCCTCGACGGTCACGGCGCCTCCTAGAAGAAGCCGAGCTTGGACTCGGAGTAGCTGACCAGCAGGTTCTTGGTCTGCTGGTAGTGATCGAGCATCATGGCGTGGTTCTCGCGGCCGATGCCCGAGGACTTGTACCCGCCGAACGCAGCTCCCGCCGGGTAGGCGTGGTAATTGTTCACCCACACGCGCCCCGCCTGGATCTCGCGTCCTGCACGGTATGCCACGTTCCCGTTCCGCGACCAGACGCCAGCGCCCAGACCGTAGAGGGTGTCATTGGCGATCTCGAGGGCCTCCGCGTAGTCGTTGAACCGCGTCACCGAGACCACGGGCCCGAAGATCTCCTCCTGGAACACCCGCATGCTGTTGGTGCCCTCGAAGACGGTGGGCTTCACATAGTAGCCCTCGGCGAGGTCGCCGCCGAGGATGTTCCGCTCACCGCCGGTGAGGATCTTCGCGCCCTCCTGCTTGCCGATGTCCATGTAGGAGAGGATCTTCTCGAGCTGGTCGTTGGAGGCCTGGGCGCCCACCTGCGTGTCGGTGTCCAGTGGGTTGCCCTGCACCATCTTCTCCACGCGGGCGATTGCGTCGGCCATGAAGGAGTCGTAGATGGAGCCCTGCACGAGTGCGCGGGAGGGGCAGGTGCAGACCTCGCCCTGGTTCAGCGCGAAGAGCGCGAAGCCCTCGAGTGCCTTGTCGTAGAACGCGTCATTGCTGTCCGCCACGTCCGAGAAGAAGATGTTCGGGCTCTTGCCACCGAGTTCCAGCGTGACCGGGATCAGGTTCTGGCTCGCGTACTGACTGATCAGGCGGCCCGTGGTCGTCTCGCCGGTGAACGCGATCTTGCGGATGCGCTTGCTCGAGGCGAGCGGCTTGCCCGCCTCCACACCGAAACCGTTCACGACGTTGATGACGCCGGCCGGCAGGATATCGCTGATCAGTTCCATCAGCACGAGGATCGACGACGGCGTCTGCTCCGCCGGCTTGAGCACGACGGCGTTGCCGGCGGCGATCGCGGGTGCGAGCTTCCAGGTCGCCATGAGGATCGGGAAGTTCCAGGGGATGATCTGCCCGACGACGCCGAGCGGCTCGCGGAAGTGGTAGGCCGTCATGTCCTCGTCCAGCTGGGACAGCTGGCCCTCCTGGGCACGAATGGCAGCGGCGAAGTACCGGAAGTGGTCGATGGCGAGCGGGATGTCCGCGGCGAGGGTCTCGCGGACGGGCTTGCCGTTGTCCCAGGTGTCCGCCACCGCGAGCATCTCGAGGTTCTCCTCCATGCGGTCCGCGATGCGGTTGAGGACCATGGCCCTCTCGGCGGCGGAGGTCCTGCCCCAGGACGGTGCGGCTTTGTGGGCTGCGTCCAGCGCCAGTTCGATGTCCTCGGCGGTGCCGCGCGCCACCTCGCAGAAGGCCTTGCCCGTCACCGGGGAGATGTTCTCGAAATACTGGCCCTTGATGGGTGAGACCCACTCACCGCCGATCCAGTTCTCGTACCTCGGCTTGAAGCTGACCTTCGATCCATCCTGGCCAGGCTGGGCGTAAACAGTCATCGTCGAACTCCTTGAACTCCGTGGATGTAGGACGTCCTCGTCCCTGGAACACCTTAGAAGCGCGAAGGTTGCATCAACGTTGCATGGCGGCGCGATCGAGGCCGGAGCATCGCTGCGTCGGCCCGTCAGTCCCTCCCTGCGTCAGCCTTTGTCCCCCGTGGGCGCTGCCTCGTCCTCGGCCGGGCGAGCGGGGGCTGCAGGGTCGGCCGGAACGGTGTCGGTCTCCCTCGGCGCGTCCGGGTCGTCGCACGACGGATCGGCGGGGTCCGACTCGTCACCGGGTTCCGACTCTTCTCCGGGCGTCGGCTCTTCCCCGGGCGTCAGCTCGGTTCCGTCGTCCGTTCCGGCTTCCTTCGCTGCTGCGGCTTCTTTCGCTGCCTCAGCCGCTGCGTCGGACGGCACCGCGGAAGCGGCGTCACCGGCGGCCTCCGCTGACCCGGGGACCTCCGGTGTCGCCGGGTCGGCGGCGCAGGGGTCATCAGGTGTCACGGGGTCAGGTGCCGGTGCCGGCTTCGGCGCGGGTGCAGGCTTCTCGGGCTTCTCCGGCTTCGGCTCAGGCTTCTCCTCGGGCGCAGGCGCTTCGGGCTTCGGCTCGGGCTTCTCCTCGGGCGCAGGCGCTTCGGGCTTCGGCTCAGGCTTCTCCTCGGGCGCAGGCGCTTCGGGCTTCGCCTCGGGCTTCTCCGGCTTCGGCTCGGGCTTCGGCTCAGGCTTCTCCTCGGGCGCAGGCGTCTCGGGCTTCGCCTCGGGCTTCTCCGGCTTCGGCTCGGGCTTCGACTCGGGCTTCTCCGGCTTCGGCGCGGGCTTCCCAGGCTTCCCAGGCTTCCCGGGCGCAGGCGTCCCGGGCTTCTCCTCGGGCTTCTCCGGCTTCGGCTCGGGCTTCTCGGGCTTCCCGGGCGCAGGCGTCTCGGGCTTCGACTCGGGCTTCTCCGGCTTCGGCGCGGGCTTCCCAGGCTTCCCGGGCTGCTCGGGCTGCTCGGCGGCAGGCTTCCCGGGCTTGCCCTCCTGCGCCGGACCCGGCTTCACCGGGGTGCTCGCCTTACCTGGAGCCACAGGCTTCTCGTTCGCCTTGACCGCGGAGGCAGGCTTGCTGTCCGCCGAAGCACCCGGCCGTTCGTAGTGCGGCGCTGGGGGCTCGTGTCCCGCTGCAGCGCCACCGGTGTCTCCGGCAGCCTGCCCTGCGTCGGCGACAGCGTTCCCGCCCCACGGGGCAGCACCGGACGGAAGACCGTCCGGCGTCGGCTGGTCGGACCGCGTGGTGGACTGCGCCCAGTCCGGGAGGGCGGCAGCACTGCTCCCGCCGGGGCTGTAGTCCCTGAACTCCCCGCCGCTCTTTCCGTGGTGGACGGGCGCCATGGTCCATTCGATGGGATCGACGTGCTCGCCGTCGAGGATCGTCTCGAAGTGAAGATGGCAGCCGGTCGAGGACCCCGTGGACCCGACCTCGGCGACGGTGTCGCCGCCATTGACGGCGTCCCCCTCCTCCACGGAGATGCCCTGCAGATGGTTGTAGCTCGTGATCAGGCCGTTGCCGTGGTCGATCTCGACGCGGTTGCCGCCACCCCACGGATGCCAACCCACGGCCCGCACCGTACCGGCGTCGACCGCATAGACCGGCGCACCGCACTCGGCGGCGTAGTCCTGGCCCGTGTGGAACTCATTTGCCTCGCCGGAGATGGGGCTGGTCCGGTGGCCGAACGAAGAGCTGGGCACGAGGCCGTCGAGGGGCGCGAAAAGGGTGCCGGCAGCGGGTCGCCGTATGGCCGACGTCGCCGAGACCTGGGGGCCGGCAGGTGCGCTGCTGCCGGCAGTCGGTCCGCCGACCGCCGGTGGGGAACCGACTGGCGGCCGTCCGGGCACAAGCGCGTCCAGGGGGGCGCGTGCCTCTGCGGGTGCCAGCAACGACGGGCCCACGATGCCCGTCGGCGCGAGGGCGTCCTGTCCGGACTGCGTGAGGGTCGAGGCGGACAGCGGTCCCGACGACATCACGGAGGCCGCCTCCCAAGACTGCGGCACGAAGCCCTGGAAGCCGACGAAGCAGACCACGATCGCCACGCTGGCATGCATGGTGGTGCGCGATGTCCGAACGCTCCGGGCCTGCCCGGTCGGGCGTCGTGTGGATTGCGTCATGAGTGTTCCCCCTTGCCCGTGTGCTGCATCGAAGCAGCCCCCGGGAACTGTTGTCCGGCGGAATCATCAGCCACCAGTCATAACGCTAACCCGGCCCCGGCCTCGAGGACGACGGATCATTGCGATCGGGTGACAAACTTTAGAAGAAATTGAGGGTCAGGTCGAGGGCACAGCCAACTCGGCGTCGAGCCATTCCGCGTGGGCCACGACCGCGGCCCGCCGTGGTGAGCGCTGCGGCAGCACGCGCAGTGCGAGCTGCCATGCCTCGGCGTCGTACTCCGCCTCCGCGAGCGCCAGGTACTGCAGCACGGTCTCCGGTGCGCCGTCGTTGAGGACGGCGTCACGCAGCAGGACCGACACCTCGTTGCGCAGCCTCACGATCGCGGGAGCCTGCGACCGCGGGAGGACGGGCCCCCGGTAGATCCCGAGCGCCATGCGGTGGGCACCACGGTCCAGGTAGCTCAGGACCTGCACCGCGTCGACGACCAGCTGACCCGGCAATCGGTAGGGACGGGACTGCGGCACAGTCGCGTCCCCGTACTGTCCCAGGACCTTTCGCAGGCGCAGGATCTCCGCACGGACCGTCGTCCCGGATGCGTCCTCCGGGTAGGCCATCGTGGCGAGCTGGTCCGCCGTGAGGCCTTCCGGGTGCAGGGCGAGGATGGTGAGCAGCTCGGCATGGCGGAGGCTCAGTTCGAGCGAAGCCCCGCCGGTGTGGACCACCCCGTGATCCATGCCCAGGATCTGCAGGCTGTTCCGGTAGAGGGTGGGCTGCGTGCGCCCCGGCCGACGGCGCTTCGCACGTGGCAGCCGTTCCTGCAGCCGGTGGATGCTCAGCTGGGCCTCCGCTGCCGCCACCGCCGCTTCGACGAGCGCCAGGGTGTGGGTCGCCACGGCGTCGTGGGTCCCCGTGATGTCGACGACGCCGAGCACCGTCCTCGAGTCGGGGTCGTGCACCGGCACGGCGGTGCAGCTCCAGGGATGGGCCTTGCGATTGAAGTGCTCCGCTCCGGCGATCTGCACGCTGCGGTCGAGGGCGAGCGCCGTGCCGGGAGCGCTCGTGCCGACGGTCGATTCGGACCAGTCCGCTCCAGGGACGAAGAGCATGCCCTCCGCCCGGCGTCGCAGCTCGCGATCGCCGTCCACCCACAGGAGGCGCCCGTTCTCGTCACCGACCGCCACGAGCATCCCCGCTGCCAGGCTCGGCTGGACGAGCAGGCGGTCGATGACGGGCATGACGGCCGCGAGAGGATGCCCCTGACGGTAGGCCTCGAGCTCCTCCTCGGAGCAGAACAGGCGGGCCTCGGCGGCAGCGGGGTCGCGGAGGAAACCGAGCGACCGGCGCCAGGACTCACGGACGACGCCGCGGAGATCGCCGTCGACTCCCGCACCGCGCCCCAGTGCCTCGTGCGCTGCGAAGGCTCTTCGCTGCAGCGCGTCGGAGGAGAGCTCGGCTTCGGCTAATGAACGGGACGGCGACATCGGCACTCCGCTTCGTGACCAGTCCCACGGGGTGGCGTGGGACAGGTCACAGTGTAGCCAAACTACTCACTGCGGGATATGGCCACCATGTCCTCGCGGGGCACCAGTTTCACGCGCTCCCGCACGAGCTCCGCGTTGCCCGAGGTGTTCACGAAGTTGGCTCCCAGCTTCATCTCATGGGCATCCAGCTTCAGCCACCCCTCCCAGGTGGTGTACCGGACACCGCGCGCCTCGAGGAGCTCGATGATGGCATCCTCCGACCCGTCCTCGGCCGGCGGGAGATTCAGCCGGTCCTCGAGCAGGTACCCGATGGTCTCGAGCGCGTCACCCTTGGTGTGGCCGATCAGTCCCACCGGTCCGCGCTTGATCCAGCCGGTGGCGTAGATGCCGGGCACGGGCCGGCCGTCCTCGTCGATGACGCGTCCGCCCTCATTGGGGATGACGCCGCGCTTCGCGTCGAAGCCGACCTCGGGCAGCTCCGACCCGAAGTAGCCGATGGCCCGGTAGACGGCCTGGACAGGATAGTCGACGATCTCGCCGGTCCCGCGCACGCTGCCGTCCCCGGTCAGTTCGGTGCGTTCGAACCGCATCCCCGCGACCCTGCCCGGGGTCTCGGGGGAGTCGTGGACCTCGACCGGCGAGTGGAGGAAGTGCAGGTGGAGGCGGCGGGACGCCCCCGTCGGCTCGTCCTCGACCAGCCAGTTGGTGAGCGTCTTCACCATCGTCTTGGTCTGATTGTTCGACGCGATCTGCGCCTCGGAGCCGGCGTCGAAGTCGAAGTCCTCGGGGTAGAGGACGATGTCGACGTCACGCGAGTGCGAGAGCTCGCGCAGTTCCAGGGGCGTGAACTTCACCTGCGCGGGTCCGCGGCGGCCGAAGACGTGGACGTCCGTCACGGGCGAGGCCTTGAGGCCCCGGTAGACGTTGTCCGGGATCTCGGTGGAGAGAAGATCGTCGGCGTGCTTGGACAGGATGCGGGCGACGTCGAGCGCCACGTTCCCGTTGCCGATGACGGCGATCTCGCGGGCCTCGAGCGGCCAGTCCCGGCTCACGTCGGGGTGGCCGTCGTACCAGGACACGAAGTCGGCGCCGCCGAAGGAGCCCTCGAGCCCGATACCCGGGATGTCCAGGTCGGCGTCCTTGATGGCGCCGGTGGCGAAGATGACGGCGTCGTAGAAGCGCCGGAAGTCGGAGAGGGTGAGGTCGCGTCCGTAGTTCACGTTCCCGAGGAACCGGATGTCCCCGCGGTCCAGCACCTTGTGGAGCGCGTTGACGATCCCCTTGATGCGCGGGTGGTCCGGGGCGACCCCGTACCGGATCAGGCCGTAGGGTGCGGGGTACTGGTCGAAGAGATCGATGCTGACGGCGAAGTCGCCGCCCTGGACCTCGTTGGACTTCGTCAGGATGTCGGCCGCGTAGACGCCTGCCGGACCGGCACCGATGATCGCGACCCGCAGCGGTCGTGCCGCAGCTGAGGTAGACACTGAATAGCCTTCTTCCCGGTGGAATGCTCCCGATGGTTACCGCCGTGCAGATAAGCGCACAGTTCCCTATTCTAAATGTCCCGGGGCGGCCCGAACGAAAACAGTGGCGCGCATCTCCCCCTGAGTTCGTTCCCGAGGACGAGCAGGACGGGACGGACGGGGAATAAAGGCCTCCCGGGCCCGGTTCAGGACCTCGTGACCACAACGGGCAAGACACCGCGACCGGCGCGGAGCGAGAACTCCACGGGCGTCCTCTTCGGGATCGGTGCGTACGGCCTGTGGGGGCTGCTCCCGCTGTACTTCCTCGTCCTGGCGCCCGCCGGCCCCGTCGAGATCGTGGCCAACCGTGTGCTGTGGTCCCTGATCTTCTGCGCCCTGCTACTGACGGTCCTGCGCTCGTGGCGGCCCGTCCTGACCGCCCTGCGCACGCCGCGGATCGTCGGGACCCTGACCGTGGCCGCCCTGCTGATCGCGGTGAACTGGCTGGTCTACACCTACGGGGTCACCACCGGGCAGGCGATCGAGGCCGCCCTCGGGTACTTCATCAACCCCATCGTCTCGGTCCTGCTGGGCGTGGTGGTGCTCCGTGAGAAGCTGCGCCCGCTCCAGTGGGCAGCCATCGGCATGGGCATCCTCGCCGTGATCGTGCTGGCCATCGGGTACGGCGCCGTGCCGTGGATCGCCCTGACCCTCGCCTTCTCCTTCGGCCTGTACGGCTTCGCGAAGAAGAAGGTGGGCTCCCGCGTGGACGCCATCTCCAGTCTCAGCATCGAGACGGTGGTGCTCGCGCCGATCGCCCTCGCCGTCATGCTGTGGCTCGGGTCCACGGGCACGGCGACCCTGACCACCGAGGGCGCGGGACACTTCTGGATCATGGCGGCCTCTGGCGTCATCACGGCGGTCCCCCTCATCTTCTTCGGTGCGGCGGCACGCCGACTGCCCCTGACCACCATCGGGCTGCTGCAGTACCTGGCCCCCGTACTCCAGTTCCTGCTCGCGCTCCTCGTCCTCCACGAGGAGATGCCGTTCGAGCGGTGGGTCGGTTTCAGCCTCGTGTGGGTGGGCCTGATCCTCCTGACGGTGGACATGCTCCGGACCGTGCGCCGCCAGCCGAAGCCGGCGCAGTCGCCGGAACCCGCAGCCACCACCGTCTGAGACCCGGCGCGGACCGTCCCGCGCCGGCCGTCAGCGCTCCTCCATCCCCCACGGGGACCCATAGCCGTGCGGCGCCTCGGCGGCGAGCAGATCCAGGAAGGGCCGCGCGTCGAAGGCCTCCGGCCCGAGGACCCCGGACCCCCGCCAGGTGCCCGAGGCCAGCAGTTCGAGGGCGATCACCGGGTTGACGGCGGTCTGCCACACGACCGCCTGGGAGTTGTACTGGGCCATGGACCACTCGTTGTCCACCACGTGGTAGAGGTACACCGAGCGGGGCGTGCCGTCCTTGCCCCTGCCGGTGACGAGGAGCCCCGCGCAGGTCTTGCCCTTCATGCGGTCGCCCAGGGTGGCAGGGTCAGGGAGGACGGCGGCGACGACGTCCCGGGGCGCCACCGATACGCCCTTCACGGACACCTGCTCGGTGGAGTCCAGGCCGAGCTTGTGCAGGGTCCGCAGGACGCCGATGAACTCCTCGCCGAGCCCGTACTTGAAGGTCACCCTCCGCGCTCCGGTCCATCGCGGCATCAGGATCACCTCCTCGTGCTCCACGTTCACGCACTCCACGGGGCCGATCCCCTCCGGGAAGTGGAACACCTCCGGTTCGCTGAACGGCTCCGTCGTGTACCAGCCGCGGTCGCGTTCGAAGATCACCGGCGGGTTCAGGCATTCCTCGATGGTGGTCCAGATGGAGAACGACGGCGCGAACTCGTAGCCCTCGACGGTGATGTTGGCGCCGTCGCGCACCCCGAGTTCGTCGATGGAGGAGAACAGTTCGTCCTCCGCGTAGCGGGCGAAGACGTCCGAAAGGCCCGGTTCCACCCCGATGCCCACCAGCGCGAGCCGCCCCGCCTCCGACCAGCGCGCGGCCGCCTCGAACTGCTCGTCGCCGAGCATCACCCCGGTCTTCTCGTACGGGTCCTCGGGATGCCGGACGGAGAGGCTCATCGCCATGTCGAGGTAGGTCGCGCCGGCATCGAAGCAGCCGTTGAACACCGGCATCACGAACCGCGGGTCCACGGCGTTCAGCACGTGGGTGATGCCGTGCTCCCGGACGACGGCGGCCACGCCCTCGGCGGACGAGGCATCGATCCGCGTTGCAAGCAGCCGGGGGTCGCCCAACTCGTCGACGAGGCGCTGGGGTCGGTCGGGGTCGTAGTCGGCGACCACCAGCAGGTCGAAGAAGGACCGGCGGACCGCGATCCGGGCGGCGGCGGAGCCGACGCCACCGGCTCCGACAATGAGAATGCGCATCAGGACAGACCTCCATCGGTGGGACGTTCGGGGAGAGCGGGGGAATCGGGCACCAGGACCGGGGTGTCCTCGTTGAGGCTCTCCCCGCGGAAGAAGGGGAGGGAGCCCGAGCGGGTCCGCCACAGCACCATGAGGACGAGCCCCAGTGCCAGGGAGCCGATGCCGGTCACGAAGGTCCCGCCGATGCCCAGCAGCACGCTGTAGCCGTACTCGACGTCGACCATGTCCATGGCGGACCGGACGAACGCCGCCGTGAGCATGAGCGCGCCGAGCAGCGGCATCAGGAAGCGGAAGATCACGTTGTGGGCCGAGGTGAACAGCTCGCGCCGGAAGTACCAGACGCAGGCGTAACCGGTGATCGCGTAGTAGAAGGCGATGGCCAGGCCGAGCGACAGGATGGAGTCGGCCAGGATGTTCTCGCTGATGATCGTCATGATCACGTAGTAGGCGATCGCGGCGATCCCCATCACCAGGGTGGAGAACGAGGGGGTCCTGAAGCGGGGGTGCACCGTGCCGAAGCGGGGCGGCAGGGCCCTGTAGACGGCCATGGAGAGCGTGCCGCGGGCGGTGGGAAGGATGGTCGTCTGGGTGGAGGAGACCGCCGACACGAGGACCGCCACGACCAGCAGCCAGGCCCACGGACCCAGGACGACGTCCTTCAGCGCCAGGAACACGTCCTCCGAGTTGGCTTCGTTCCCGAGGCCGATCCCCTCGTCCCCTACCCCGGCGTACATCATCGCCACGACACTGACACCCACGTAGGTGACGAGCAGCAGGACCGTCGAGACGAGGGCCGCGAGACCCGGGATGCGGCGGGGGTCCTTCGTCTCCTCGTTGAGGGCCAGGCAGGCATCCCAGCCCCAGTAGATGAACAGGGCCAGGAGGATGGACTCGGTGAAGCCCTCGACGCTCTCGAAGGCGAAGGGGTTGAACCACTCGGCGGAGACGGGTGTGGCGTTCTCCGCGGTCCCGTTCGCCATCGAGACGAGGGCGGCGATCACGAAGAGGGCCAGCGCCAGGTACTGGATGCCGAGCAGGATGTTCTGCAGCCTGGCGCCGATCTCGACCCCGCGGTAGCTCACGTACGTCATGAGGGCGATGAAGACGACGCCCGTGGCGGTGACCAGCAGGGGGTTCCCGGCGAGGGAGCCGTCTCCCACGAGCAGCCAGAAATACAGGCCGCTGATCTGTGCGAGGTTTGCCAGGACGACGATGCCGGCGACGGCGACGCCCCAGCCTGCCATCCAGCCCACCCAGGGACCGAACGCCTTGGTGGCCCAGGTGAAGGAGGTCCCGCAGTCGGGGACGGCCTGGTTCAACTCCCGGTAGGCGAAGGCGACGAACAGCATCGGGATGAACGCGACGATGAACGCGATCGGTGTCTGGGCTCCGACGGCGAGGACCACGAATCCGAGGGTGGCCACGAGGGAGTAGACGGGCGCCGTCGACGCCAGGCCGATCACCACGGACGCCCAGAGCCCCAGCGTGCCGGCCGCGAGGCCCTTGCCGGCCTCCGGTCCGCCGGAGGCCCTCGTTTCGGACGGGATCGAATTCATGGGGTGCCTCGACTCTGGAAGGGACCACTGCCGCCACATCGCGTGGCACAGGTCACTATACCGACCAGTCGGTTTTTCGAGAAGGGTCCTAGACTGCGAATCATGGCCACGTCCCCGACCACCGTCCACCGCCTGATCGACGCCTACGAGGACATCCTCCTCACGGACGGCGAACGGGCGGCGACCCTCGACGCGATCGCCCGCAGGGCGGGGGTGTCCAAGGGCGGCCTCACCTACCATTTCAAGTCCAAGGACGAACTGGCGGCCGCACTGTTCGACCGCCTCCGCACCCTCGTGGACGAGGACGTTGCGGTGATGCGTGCGGACCCGGCGACGGCGGCCGCCTATTACGTCACGAGCTCGCTCGATGTCCGCAGCCCCCTGGAGCGGTGCAATGTGGCAGTGACCCGGCTGGCGCAGGGCTCCCACCCGGAGGCGAACGAACTGCTGGCGCAGTGCCGGACGCGGTGGTTCGAGGTCCTGATGGATGCCATGGGCCACGAGGACATGGTGCACCTCGTGATGCTGCTGGGTGACGGCATCTACTTCAACGCGTCCCTCACGGGCACGGGCGCGATGCCCGAGGAGACCGACCCGGCGACGATCGACCGCATCATGGCGCTCGTGAGGACCATCCGGTACTGACCCGTACGGCGGGCGCCGTCCGCTGACCGCGACAGGGTCTCCGGGAGGGCCCCGGGAACGGGTGCCCTCCCGGACGGACGGAGGCGGGCACGCCCACGATGCGACGATCCTCGCGGGCGGCACCGCGGGGGTTCCCTCCCGACATCCCGGCCCGCGGACGGGTACCCTCCGGCGCCTCACCCGGGAGGGCCGTCCGATCCCCCGGGATAGGCCGCGTTGAAACGCGTCAGGAGCTCCGCCAGGTCGACGACGTCGGCACGGCTCCAGCCCGCGAGCTGCCGTCGGAAGCCCCGGCGCCGGCGGGCACGGGCCTCGTCGAGGCGCCGGAGACCCTCGGGCGTGAGCCGGACCGGGCGGGACCGCTCGTCGTCGAGGGCGGGTCCGCGCTCCACCAGCCCGAGGCGCTGCAGGGACGCGACGTGCCCGCTGACGGCCGAGGTGCGCATGCCGAGGGTCACCGCGAGGTCGGTCACCCGACAGGACCCGACCAGGCGCACGGCGCACAGCACGCTGTAGGCTACCGGTTCCATCGCCGGGTCGATGCCGCAGGCGAGCGCCCGGCACACCCGTTGCTCACTGCGGCACATCGAGGCGGCGGTGTCCTCGACGGCGTCGAGCGCGGCGAGGCGTCCCCCACGCCGACCGACGGGGACCGGCCCGTCCGCGGCGTCGGAGAGTGGTTCCATCGCCGCATCGTAAGCCGGAGAGGACCTGTTCTGACCCGGAAACCGCAGCATGACGCGTCATGACGTCGCCGGGCGGGACGAGCGCAGGGATCAGGGTGCAGGGAGATCAGCGCGGGTTGCGCACCCAGTCGCGGGGGACCACGACCATGGGCACCGGCAGGGCGCGGAGCATCTGGTTGGCGGTGGTGCCGAGGAAGATCTGGCGGCGCTGGGCGAGGCGGCTCGACCCGACGATCACGAGCTCCCCGGGATCCCACTCGATCTCGTCGATGGCCTGCTCGATCGTCCGTCCGTGGGCGACGGCGATCGAGGCCTCGTGGCCGTCGGGCAGCTTCTCGACGGCGCGGGCGAGGACCGAGTGGGCGTGCTGGTGGGCCTTGTTGATGGCCTCGCCGGAGTCGGACGCCTCGTGGACGTCCAGGGCGACGAGGGAGATCAGCCGCAGCGGCAGGCCGCGCCGGGCCGCGGACTCGACAGCGACGTCGAGCACGCCGTCCGCCCCCGCACGGGTACCGACGGCGCTCGTCATCCGGGTGAAGGCGGACCGGTGCCGGTACCCGCGCGGGGCGAGCGCCACGGGGACGCCGGAACTGTGGAGCACGGCGTTCGCGACGCTGCCGACGGTGAAGCGCCGGAGGAGGCCGTTGCTCGCCGCGCCGACCACGATCAGGCCGGCGTCGACCTCGTCGGCCACCTCGAGGAGTCCCTGCGCGAACGAGTCGGCGAGTTGCACGTGCGTGACGACCTCGACGCCGTCGGCCACCCCTGCGGCAGCCTGGTCGAGGGCCTCCTGGGCGCGCTTCGTGCCGGGGGCCATGCTGCCGTCCTGGGGCCAGTCGAGGACGGTGACGAGGTCGATGGCCGCCGACTGCGTGAGGGCGAGGGACGTGGCGAGTTCGAGGGCGTCCTGCCCGCGGTCATTCCCGGTGTAGCCCACGACGTAGCGCACGGCGGTTCCTCTCGGTCGGCATGAAGGCAGTGCGGCCTTCGGAAGCGCCGCGGAGTCGGTTCACTCTAGCGCAGCAGCGACCCCGTCCGTCCCGTCATTCCTTCGGAGCCGACCCCTTGAGAATCACCTCCTGGCGGAAGAACGCCGGATTGATACGCCACCAGATGAGCATGAGGACGGCGCCGAGGAGGATCACGCCGACACCGAGGATGAACACCATGCCGATGCCGAACAGTTCGGAGCCGGAACCATAGGCCGGGTCCATGGAGTCCGTGGCGGTCTTGAAGAACATGACCAGCAGGATGACTCCGCCGAGCAGCGGTGAGAGGAACCGGAACAGGATGTTCCTGGCGCTGCTGAAGGCCTGGGCCCGGAAGTACCAGACGCAGGCGAGCGCCGTGATGCCGTAGTAGAAGCAGATCATCAGGCCGAGCGCGGTGATGGTGTCCCAGAGCGCGTTCTCGGACACCAGCCGCGTGAACACGTAGAAGCCGGCGGCTGCGACCGCGGCGGCGATCGTGGCGTAGCTCGGTGACTTGTACTGGGGGCTGATGCGGCCGTAGTCCTTCGGCAGGGCCTTGTAGTGGCCCATGGCGAGCAGGGTGCGGGCCGGGGACACGAACGTGGACTGGAGCGACGCGGCGGAGGAACTGAGGACGGCGATCGACATCAGGATGGCGAACGGGCCCATCACGGGACCCGCGAGGGTTGCGAAGATGCTCTCCTGGTTGTCCGGGTTGCCGGCGCCGAGCTCCCCCTCGCCCACACCTGCGAAGGTCAGCGTCGCGAGGGCGACCGTCAGGTAGATGACCACGATGACGACGACCGTGAGGGCGCCGGCGCGGCCCGGGGTCTTTTCCGGGTTCCTGGTCTCCTCGCTCATCGTGAGTGTCACGTCCCAGCCCCAGTAGATGAAGATGGACAGCGAGACGCCGGCGGCGAAGGCGGAGAAGGAGCCGACCGCGAAGGGGTTGAACCAGTCGGCGCTGATCGGTGTCGCGTCGAAGGCCGTGCCGTTGGCCACGTGGACGAACGCGGCGATCGCGAACCACGCGAGGACGATGATCTGGAAGGTCACCAGCACGTACTGCACGGCCTTGGTGGTCTCCATCCCCCGGTAGGAGATGTAGCAGGCGAGCGTGATGAAGACGAGCGTCGTCGCGATGTTAACCGGCAGGTTCAGCGTGAGGTCGGCGATGGCCGGGTTGCCGAAGATCTGCCCGAGCATCAGGTAGAAGAAATCGACGGCGACGGCGGCCAGGTTGGAGAGCACGATCACGGTCGCGGCGATGAGCCCCCACCCGCCCATCCAGCCGACCCAGGGGCCGAACGCCCGGGTGGCCCACGTGAAGGTGGTGCCGGAGTCCGGCATGGCGCTGTTGAGTTCCCGGTAGCCGAAGGCCACGAGCAGCATGGGGATGAAGCCCACCAGGAAGATGGCCGGCAGCTGCACCCCCACCTCGGCGACGGTGGGCCCGAGGGCCGCGGTGAGCGTGTACGCGGGGGCCACGCAGGACACCCCGATGACCACGGCGCCCAGCAGTCCGACGGTCCCGGCGTCGAGGCCCTTCTTGCTGAGCCCCGATCCCTTCTGTGTGGTCTTCTCGATGCTCATGCGTCCGCCTCGTGGGTTTGGGCGCCCGGGCCGGTGGTGCCGGGCGTGGCGTACGTACGCGGGACGACGATCATGGGGATGGTCAGCGTACGCAGGATCTTGTTGGCCGTGGACCCGAGGAAGATGCGCATGTGCTGCGCGAGGCGGCTGGAACCGACCAGCAGCACCTCCCCCTCGTCCCAGGCCAGGGCCTCGATGGCCTTCTCGATGGACGGGCCGTGCGCCGTCTCGACGCTCACCCGCCCCCCGGCGGCGAGGGCGGACGCGGCCTCCGCGAGCCGGCGGTTCGCCTCGTCCTCCATGCCCTCGGGATCCGAGTGGCCCGCGTCGAGCGCGACGAGGGACACGAGGCGCAGCGGGAGTCCGCGGCGCTGCGCGGAGGACACGGCGACGGCGACGACGTCGTCCGCTCCCGCCCGGTTGCCGACCGCGCAGGTCATGCGGGTGATGGGATCGGTCCGGCGGTAGGACTTCGGTGCCAGCGCCACCGGGACGGGCGAGGCGTGGAGGAGACTCCGGGCCACGTTGCCGATGTTGAACCGGTTGGTGAGGCCACGGGAGCTGGCGCCGATCACGATCAGGGACGCCTCGGTGTCCTCGGCCGCCTGGATGAGGCCCTCCGCGTTGGACTCCGCGCGCACGATCACGCCGCGCGCGGGGACGTCCTCCGGCACGAGCGCGAGGCCCTGGTCCATCCACTCCTGCAGCTGGTCGGTCAGGAGGCTCTCGAAGCCCTTGTCCGGCAGGTAGGTCCCCGCGTAGGGGGACCGTTCGGGCGTGACGAGGACGAGGTCCAGGTCGGCACCCTGGCGGCGCGCCAGCGCGACGGCGAGGCAGACGGCGTCGTGCCCGCGTTCATCGGCGGTGTATCCCACGACGTAGCGCATGATCACGCCCCCCGGCCGGTCGGGGCGGCCTGCACGCCGGCGGACAGCGCCCGGCCGATCTCCACCGCGGTGCGCTGGCCCATCCGGATGGCGCCGTCGACGTGCTGGTAGCCTTCGGCCGCGATGTCGGAGCAGGACCAGTGGATGGGTCCCACGGGCGTGCGCTGGTCACGGCCGTACCGGTGCAGACCGCCGAGGTCGTAGCTGGAGGCGTACGCGCCGCGCGTCCATTCCTCCGACGCCCAGTCCGATTCGTAGTACACCTCCGGCTCCAGCGCCTTCGGGCCGAGGAAGTTCGCGATCGCGGCAAGGATGCGCTCCCGGCGCTCGTGCGGAGCCAGCTCGAACATGGCGTCGGCCTTCTCGTCGGAGACGAAGCCCACCAGGGTGCCGCGGGGGTCCTCGAAGTTCGAGTTGTCGTAGACCTCCTGGACGATCGACCCGGCGCTGAAGCCCGTCCCCGAGAGCCCCTCCTCGCGCCAGAAGGGCGTGGTGTAGACGGCGTGGACCTTGATCACCAGGCCGAGCGACTGGTGCTGGTGCATCTGGTGCTGCCGGCGCGGCAGCGGCGGGTCGTAGCTGATGCGCGAGTACAGGTTCGGCGGAACGGCGACGACGGCGTACCGTGCCCGCACCGTCGTGGTGTCCGAGACCACCGTGACCCCCTCGGTGGTGTCGGGGCCGTCCATGCCGCTCCACCGGAGCGTCCGCACGGGACTCGAGAGGATGACGTCCTCCCCCAGCTCGTCCGCCATGCGCTCGGACACGGACTGCATCCCGCCGACCACGCGCTTGTCGAGGATGAAGTCCTCGTCCACCAGGTTCGAGAAGGACCCGGCGGTCGCCGCCATGAGGACGGCCTGCAGGGTGGAGAACGAGTGCGCCGGCTTCGTCAGCATGCCGCCGGCGATGAACAGGCCGATGTTGTCGCAGGCCTCCTCGTCGTCGGACTGCTGCCGGAGCCAGTGGTGGAAGGAGATGGTGTCGAGGGCGCGGGCATCCGGATGGTTCCACGGCGCTTCCGGCCCGGCCTCGTCGACGAGCCGGTCGAGGATCACGATGAGGCGTTCCATCTCCTCGCGCGTGTAGTCGCTCACGGGGAACATCTCCCCGCTGTAGCGGATCGGTTCGCCGTCGGGCCCGATGTACACGGAGTCGCCCTCCCGGTACCGGGAGAACGTCTGCAGGCCCAGCTCGTCGAGGAGACCGATGAGCGCGGTCTGGTCCGGCGACACCCACTGTCCCCCGACCTCGAAGACGGCGCCCTCGATGACGTTCGTGTGGGTGCGCCCGCCCACGCGGTCACGCGCCTCGAGCACGGCGACCGAATGCCCGGCCTTCCTGAGCTCGCGGGCGGCCGTGAGGCCCGAGGGCCCTGCCCCGATGATGACGACGTCGCGGTCGATGGTCTTCACGTGATCCTCCTGATGCTGCATGACGCAGGCCACAAAATGAATGGGATTCATTATTGTGGTCCACTATAGCCATCGGGCTTCGGACAGGGAAGGGCCGACCGTAGAGTTAACGCCATCGCAACAGGGAGAACACGCTCGATGACCACAGCACATCCGACCCCCCGGCGCGCCGGGCGCCCCCCGCGCAGTGTCCTGTCGAAGGAGCGCATCACGGCGGCCGCCCTCGCCCTCATCGCCGCGGAGGGCTACGAGGGGCTGACGATGTCCGCCGTCGCCCGCCGGCTCCGGGTGGCACCCTCCGCGCTGTACAACCACGCGGCGTCGAAGCAGGAAGTGCTCCGCTGGGTCCAGGACCACGTGATGACCATGGTGGACTTCAGCGCGTTCGCCGTGGAGCCCTGGGACGAGGCCGTACGGCAGTGGGCATGGTCCTACCGCGAGGTCTTCGCCCGGCATGCCCCGCTGATCCCGGTGATCGCCGTCCTCCCGGTGACCGACGCCGCGGAGACGCTGCACATGTACGAGGAGGTGGCGCGCGGTTTCGCTGCGGCGGGCTGGCCGGAGGAGCGGATCGTGCCCTCGATCGTGGCGCTCGAATCCTTCATCTACGGCTCCGCGCTCGATGTCGCCGCCCCCGGCGACATCTTCGACTCCGGGGCGCTCGCGGACGATTTCCCGGTCTTCACGTCCGCCGTCCGTAGCGCCTCGGATGCGGCGGGTGCCGAACGGGCGGCGGATGCCGCCTTCCGGGCCGGGCTCGACGGCATGATCGCGGGCCTCCGCCAGCAGCTGGCCGCCCACTCCTGACGTCGGATCCCGCCGCCGGCCGCGCACCGAGCGACGACTCGGAACGCACGAAGGCCCCGCAGCATCAGCTGCAGGGCCTCCGTGGACGGGTCGGGGATCAGCCGGCGCTGACCGCGCGGATCGCTGCCTCGAGGACGTCCAGGCCGTCGTCGAGCAGTTCGTCGGTGATCACGAGCGGCGGCAGCAGGCGGACCACATTGCCGTAGGTGCCGCAGGTGAGGATGATGACGCCCTCGCTCAGGCACCGGGCGGCGATCGCCTTCGTGGCCTCGGCGTTGGGGGTCCTGCCGCCCGGCTCCACGAACTCGATGGCGAGCATGGCGCCGCGGCCGCGGAGTTCGCCCACGATGCTGCGGTCGCCGAGCTCGGCCTGCAGAGCGGCGATGCGCTCGGAGACGCGGGCCTCGATGCTGCGGGCGCGGCCGGCGAGGTCCTGGTCCTTCATGGTGCCGATCGCGGCCAGCGCCGCCGCGCAGGCCACCGGGTTGCCACCGTAGGTGCCGCCCAGCCCACCGGCGTGCACCGCGTCGAGCAGGTCCGCGCGCCCGGTGATGGCCGAGAGCGGCATGCCGCCGGCGATGCCCTTGGCCATGGTGATGATGTCGGGGACGACGCCCTCGTGGGTCACGGCGAACCATTCGCCCGTGCGGCAGAACCCTGACTGCACCTCGTCGGCGATGAACACGACGCCGTTGGCCTTGGCCCACTCCGCGAGCGCGGGGAGGAAGCCGTCGGCGGGCACGATGAACCCGCCCTCACCCTGGACGGGCTCGATGATGATCGCGGCGACGGAGGAGGCACCGATCTGCTTCTCGATCATGGTGATGGCACGCTGCGCCGCCTCGGGACCCGTGATGGACGGGTTCTCCTCGCGGAACGGGTAGCTCATCGGGACGCGGTAGATCTCGGGTGCGAAGGGCCCGAAGTTCGCCTTGTACGGCATCGACTTGGCGGTCAGCGCCATGGTGAGGTTCGTGCGGCCGTGGTAGGCGTGGTCGAACGCGACGACGGCGTCCCGCCCCGTGGCCAGCCGTGCCACCTTGACGGCGTTCTCGACCGCCTCGGCACCCGAGTTGAACAGGACCGTGCGCTTCTCGAAGTCTCCCGGCGTCAGTTCGGCGAGTTGCTCCGCGACGGCGATGTAGCCCTCGTAGGGCGTGACCATGAAGCAGGTGTGCGTGAAGTGCTCCACCTGCTCCCTGACGGCGGCGACCACGGCGGGATCGGAGGCGCCGACACTCGTCACGGCGATGCCGGCGCCGAGGTCGATGAAGGAGTTGCCGTCGACGTCCTGGACGATGCCGCCGTCGGCGTCCGCCGCATAGACGGGCACGCCCGAGGCGACGCCCTTGGCGACGACGGCGGCGCGGCGCGCGGCCAGCTCCGTGGACTTCGGGCCGGGGAAGGCGCCGGTGATGCGGCGCTTCTGCTCGAGCCTGAAACCGGGCGCGACGGCGCCGGGGGTGGTTGCGATGGTGGTCATTGATGATTCCTATCCAGAAGGGGACGCTCAGGCGTCCAGCACGCTCATGACGTGCTTGATGCGGGTGTAGTCCTCCACGCCGTACATGGAGAGGTCCTTGCCGTAGCCGGAGTGCTTGAAGCCGCCGTGCGGCATCTCGGCGGTCAGCATGATGTGCGTGTTGATCCAGACCGCCCCGAAGTCGAGGTCGCGGGACACACGCAGCGCGGTGCCGTGGTTCGAGGTCCAGACGCTCGAGGCCAGGGCGTAGTCCACACCGTTGGCGAGCTCGATCGCCTCCTCCTCGGTGGTGAACGTCTGGACCGTCACGACCGGCCCGAACGTCTCCTGCTGCACCACGGCGTCGTCCTGCCGGGCGCCGGTGACGATCGTCGGCTCGAAGAAGTAGCCCTTCTCCCCGGCGCGCCGACCGCCCGTCGCGATGCTGCAGTGGGCGGGCAGGGCGTCGATGACGGCGTTCACGGCGTTGAAGTGGTTGATGTTGTTCAGCGGCCCGAAGTAGTTCTCGGAATCCTCCGCGCTGCCGGTCCTCAGGGTGGCCGTGTGGGCGACCATCGCGGCGACGAACTCGTCGTGCGCCTGCTCCTGCACGAGCACGCGGGTGATGGCCGTGCAGTCCTGGCCGGCGTTGAAGAACGCGAACTCGGCGATGGCCTGCGCGCTCCTGACGAGGTCGGCGTCGGCGAAGACGACGGCGGGGGCCTTGCCGCCCAGTTCGAGGTGGGCCCGCTTGAGGCCCTTCGCGGCGCTGGTCGCCACGGCGATCCCTGCCCGCACGGACCCGGTGATGGACACGAGCCCGGGCACGGGGTGCTCCGTCATGGCGGCGCCGGTCTCCCCCGTGCCGAGTACGACGTTCAGGACGCCGTCGGGCAGGATACCCTGCGTGAGGCGCGCGAGGACGAGGGTGGACTCCGGTGTGGTGTCGCTCGGCTTGAGGACCACCGTGTTGCCTGCGGCGAGGGCGGGGCCGATCTTCCAGATGGCCATGAGGAGCGGATAGTTCCACGGTGCCACCTGGGCGACGACGCCGATGGGCTCGCGGCGCACGTAGGAGGTGTGGCCCTCCATGTACTCGCCCGCGGACTTGCCCTCCATGAGCCGTGCGGCACCGGCGAAGAACCGCAGCTGGTCGGCGCCGACGGCGACCTCCTCGGCGGCGATCATCGCGCGCACCTGACCCGTGTTGCGGTGCTGGGCCTCGACGAGTTCGTCGCTGGCGGCCTCGACGGCGTCCGCGAGCTTCAGCAGCATGAGCTGACGCTGGCTCGGCGTGGTCCGCTTCCAGGTGGTGAAGGCACGCGCCGCGGCGCGCATGGCGTCGTCGACGTCGGCCGCCGTGGAGACGGGCGACTGCGCGACCACCTCGCCGTTGGTCGGGTTGACGATGTCCAGGAGCTCGGTCCCGGCGGGCGTCACGAACGCTCCGTCGATGTAGTTCTGAAGGGTCTCAGCCACGCTGCAGCGCCTTTCACGAGGATGGAGTCCGCGGCGCGTTCGGGGTACCTCCGGCCACGGGGTGTCGTCCCGACCGTACCGGCACGCCGCATGCCATGCCAGAGTTATCTGCACAGCACCAACCCCTTGCGTACGTGCAAGGGCACAGTGCCGCCTAAGCTGGGTCCATGGCCATCACGCTCGCGGACCTGCTGTCCGATCCCGCCCTCGGCCTGGTCGGGGAAGGCCGGTCGGAACCGCCGGCCCAGCCCATCCAGTGGGTCGCCGTGACCGAGCTCGAGGATCCGCGACCGTTTCTCAACGGCGCCGAGGTGGTCCTCACCACCGGCGTGCGCCTGAAGACGGGCGCCGCCCAGCGGGCGTTCGTCCGGCGGGCGCACGACGCCGGGGCCCTGGCCATCGGGTTCGGCGTCGGGCTCACGCACCGGCGGATCCCCGCGGCCCTGCTCGCGGAGGCGGACGCCGTCGGCCTGCCCGCCTTCCGGGTGCCGTACGAGGTGCCCTTCATCGCCATCGGGAAGACGGTCGCCGACGCCCTGTCCGCCGATCACTACGCCGGCCTCGAGGACCTCCTCGAGGGCCATGCCGTCCTGGCCTCGGCGCTGCTGGGCGCAGGCGGTCTGTCCGCGCTCCTCGGCGAGCTCGCCCGCATGCTCGGGAGCGACGTCGCCCTGTTCCAGTACGGCGCGTGCATCGCCCGGGCGTCCCGGCCGGGCCCTCCCGCCCCGGCCCCGAGGACAGCCCCGACGGCCTCTTCCCTGCCTGCCTCCACGTTGCCCGCGTCCGCGCCGACGGGTGACGCCCCGGCAGGTGGCGCCCTGCCCACCTCCGCGTTGCCCGCGTCCGCGCCGACGGGTGACGCGCCGACGGTTGACACGCCGACGGGTGACGCCGGACCGGTGTCGTGGCACCGGCTGCCCGTCGCCACCGGCCTCAAGGACCGCTGCACCCTCGCCATCGCCGAGCCCTACGGCCGGTCCGCCGTCGTCGACTACGCGCAGAGCCTGATCTCGGTCGAGCTCACCAACCGGGCCAGGAACCGGACCGGCGCCCGCACCGCGGCGGGCCAGCTGCTCGAGGACGTGGTGCGCGGCACGCTTTCCGGCGCCGAGGCGGCGGTCCGGCTCGCCAGCTCGGGCATCGACACGACGCTCCGGCACAGCGTGCTGATCGTCGACGTCGCCTCCGGCCAGCGACGCGCCCTGCGGACGCTCCCCCTGCCCGACGGCTGGGACGACGGCGCCACCGGGCTCGTCGACGACCGGCTCGTGCTCGTCCTTCCCGCCGGCGCCACGCCCGATCCCGCCGGGTTGAGCCGGTACCTGCACGGGGCCGGGCTGACCGCGCGCATCGGCGTCGGCGGCACCTACGCCCAGCCGAACGGCCTGCGGTGGAGCTACTTCGAGGCCCGCGAGGCGCTGCAGCGGGGGCAGCCCCTCAACGTCGCCGACCGCCTGAGCCTGACGTCCCTGCTCATGGCCAGCGCTGACGTCCCGCTCGCCGACCTCGCCGCGGAGACCCTCCGGCCGCTCGAGGCCTTCGACGACTCGCACGGTGCGGGGCTGCTGACCACACTGCAGCGCTACCTCGACCTCGACGGCTCGGTGGCCGCCGTGGCCGCGGCCCTGGACCTGCACCGCAACACCATCCGCTACCGGCTCCAGCAGGTCGTCACGCTCACGGGCTACGATCCGGCGGTCACCGCGGACCGCGTGCACCTGTATCTGGCCCTGCGCGTCCGGGCCCTCGGCTGACGCGGCCCGCACCTGCGTCGGCACGGACGTCCTGCGTGGGATAGTGGACGCACCTGTACCGGTCTCACAGTTCTTCGGGGGTCTTCGTGTCGCTGCTTTCCACCGGGTCGTCCACCGAGAGGTCTTCCACCGACCAGTCCGATCTCCAGGAGATCGCCCGCCTGGCGGCCCTGCAGGACTACCGGCTTCCCTACGGCGACACCGCCGGCCCCTCGGGCGGTCGGCCCGACTACGAGACGCCGCCGGAACTGCTCAACCTCGTGAAGCTCGCCGTGCGGGTGAGTGGCATGGAGGCCGGCGCCATCAACATCATCACGGCGGACCAGCAGCACCAGATCGCGGCCGTCGGCGTGGACGCCGCCGTCTGCTCGCGCAACGACTCGATGTGTTCCAAGGTCTTCACGAGCGGGGCGATCACCGCCCTCGCGGACGCCTCCCTCGACCGGCGGTTCGCGGACAACCCCTTCGTCAACGGCGGCCTCGCTCACGTGCGCTCCTATGCGTCCGTCCCGCTCGTCACGGGGCACGGTGCAGCCCTCGGCACGCTCTGCGTGTTCTCGCCCACGGTGCGGACGATCGACGCCGAGCAGCGGGAGGGGCTCGAGATCCTGGCACGGCAGGTCGTGGAGGTCCTCGAGCTGCAGTTCAAGACGCGTCAGCTCGTCGAGGCCCTCGAGGTGGTGCGGCGCAGCAACGAGGACCTGGCCGGGTTCGCGGCCCGCGTGAGCCATGATCTCCGGAACCCGCTGACCGCGATCCTCGGCTACGCCGAGCTGAGCGAGCAGGACGACGACGTCGCCGGCGGACCGGCGGCCCGCTACTTCGGCATCATCAGGGGCAGTGCCAACCGCATGCTCTCCACCGTGGAGGAGGTCCTGGAGTTCTCCCGCATCGGCGGGAGGATCAGCCGCCGGACGGTCCGCCTGAACACTCTGATGAGCGCCGTCCTGCAGGACGTCCTGCCGCTCAGCAGCGCCTGCGATGCCGTGGTGACGGTGCAGGACGCCGAGCTGAGCGTCGACGAGGCGCAGGTCACCGCGCTGCTGCAGAACCTCGTGGCGAACGGCATCAAGTACGCGACGCCCGGCTGCCCGCCGCGCATCGAGGTGATCGCGAGCGCCGGTCCGACGCAACTGCTGCACGTCATCGACCACGGCAAAGGCATCGACCCGGCGGACCGGCAGCGGGTCCTGGAGCCCCTGGTACGGCTGCACCGGGACGGCGATCCGGCCGGGAGCGGGATCGGCCTGGCGACGTGCGCGCGGATCGCGGCAGCGCACGGAGGGTCGATCAGCCTCACGGAGACGCCCGGCGGCGGGATCACGGCCACCGTGGACCTCGGCCCGGCCTGACCGGCGTCCCGGCCCGGCTAGAGTCGCTGCTCCTGCAGTTCCTGGCCATGCTCCGCGTGGGCGAGCGGCAGGCGGAACGCGAAGGTGGAGCCCTCGCCGAGGACGCTGCGGCAGGTGATGGTGCCACCGTGACGTTCCACGATCGCCTTGGAGAGCGCGAGCCCGAGGCCCACCCCGGGGATCGCCGCGTTGCGGGCACCCGCGGTGCGGAAGAACTTGGAGAACACACCCCTCTGCTCCTCGGCGGTCATGCCGCTGCCCTCATCGCTGACGGTGCACTCCACCTGGCCCCCGACCTCGCGGGCGCGGACGGTCACCCGCCCTCCGGCCGGCGAGTACTTGATCGCGTTCGAGAGCAGGTTGTCCACCACCTGGGTGATCCTCGAGGCATCACACAGGGCGACGAGCCCCGGATCGGTGAGGTCCTCGAACGCCACCAGCGGGTTCGTATTGCCCTCCTCGGCCGTGGCCACGCGCCGGCCGACGAGGTCGGAGAAGTCCGTGGGCACCGGCTGGATCTCGGGAGACCCCTCCGCGGCGGACAGGAGGTCCACCACGAGCTTGTGCAGCCGTTCGGAGTTCCGGGACACCACCTCGAGGCCGGAGGCCACCTCCGGGTCGAGATCCGGTGTCCCCAGCAGCAGTTCGAGGTAGCCGCGGATCGCGGTCAGCGGGGTCCTCAGCTCGTGCGAGACGGTCGCCACGAACTCGTCCCTCGCGTTCAGGGCGGTGACGAGCTCCGTGACGTCGTTGAACGTCACCACGGAACCCTCCCGGTCCCCCGCCTGGTTGGTCATCAGCCGGGACGACGCCGAGAGCACCCGCTGGCCGGGCCGTTCGCCCCACCACAGCAGGTAGTCGGAGAACACCTGGCCCTCCGCCGCCCGCCGCGTGGGCCGCCGGACCGCCGGCAGGTCCGTCTCGCCGTCCTGCTGGAAGATGCGGAGGGTAGCCTCGTCGGCATCCCCTGCCCCGCCGGCGAGCGCACGGAAGTGCTCGAGCTTACGATTCGCGAGGACCGTCCGCCCGGCCTCGTCGACGGCGGTCACCCCGATGTCCACGCTGTTGACCACGGTGTCCAGCAGCCGTTCGCGGCGTGCGCTCTCCTCGAGCAGTCCCCGCAGGGCGCGGTCCTTCTCCTCGACGACGGCCTGCTGGGCCATCATGCTCGCCGTCATCACGCGGATGGTCACCCCGATTGCGAGCATGATGAAGGGCAGGAGGAAGGACTGCGTCAGCGACTGCGAGGTCACCGCGACATCCGTGACGAAGACCGGCACCCACACGACGGCCAGCGAAGCGAGGAAACTCGCGGCCAGCAGGGCCCGCGGGTACAGGCCGGAAGCGGCGAGCCAGATGACGGGGAACACCGTGAGGAGTCCGACGCCGGTGATGATCGTGCTTGCCCCGTAGCGCATGAACCCGATCGGCACGAAGTCCAGCAGCGGGATCACGAGGAAGCTCGCGTGCGGGAGCCGGTCCCAGGGGACGAGCACGCACAGGGCCAGCAGCACGGCCTGCAGCCACAGGCCGATCAGGAAGGACGGGCTGGCGAAGAGCTCCTGGTGGAACGCCAGACCGAAGGCGACGATCAGCAGGACGGTGAGCGACAGGGGCAGCTGGCTGAGGGTCACCCGCGAGCGCAGCGTGAGCTCGTGGAACTGCCGTGTGTCGAGGGTGAGATAGGAGAGCACTCTGTCCATCAGCTCGCCGCGCCCCCTATGTGTTCGTCGGATTCGTTCGTCGGAACGGGGCGATACTCGGCCCGCCAGCCACACACTAACGCGGCCGCCCCGCGATTCCTGGTACCGAAAGTCGATGGTGCCCTCAAGATCGCCTCAAGTTCGCCGCAACAACCCAGCGATCGGGGCGGCGCGGGGTGTGGCGTCCTGAACGCCGTGATCCGTAGCGTTTAATGAGCAACATGACTGTCGCCCCGGAGATCCGCCGTGCCCTCGTCGTCGAGGACGACGGCGACATCCGCGGTCTGCTCGTCCAGATCCTGAAGCGCGAGGGCTTCGAGGTGACCGAGGCCTCGACCGCACGCGAAGGGCTCCAGAAGGCACGCGCGGGCGCCGATCTCATCACCCTGGACCTCAACCTCCCCGACGGTGACGGCGTGGAGATCTGCCGGGAGGTCCGCACCTTCTCCGACGCCTACATCCTCATGATCACGGCCCGCACCGACGAGATCGAGCGCCTCACGGGCCTCGAGACGGGCGCGGACGAGTACATCAGCAAGCCCTTCAGTCCCCGGGAACTCGTGGCGCGCATCAACTCCCTGTTCCGGCGCCAGAGCCACCGGGCCGCCGTCGACGTCGCGAACGCGGACGAGCGGCAGCGCGCCGCGGAGGTGCAGCAGAACCTGCTGCCCCGCCAGAAGCTCACCCTCGACGGGTTCGACCTGGCCGGGCGCTTCCGGCCGTCGAGGAGCGTGGGCGGCGACTTCTACGACTGGTATCCCACACCGGACGGCCTGCACTTCACCGTCGCCGACGCCATGGGCAAGGGCATGGGTGCCGCGCTGGTCGCGGCGACCGTCCGCGCGACCATGCGCTCCGTGGCGTCCCAGCCGGGCCTGGAGACGGCGTTCGCGACGGCGGCGCGGTCCACGGAGGCGGACCTCGACCACACCAGCTCCTTCGTCACGCTGTTCCACGGCCGCCTCGATGGCGCCAGCGGCGTCGTCGGATACGTCGACGCCGGACACGGCCTCGCGCTGCACGTCGCGGCGGACGGCAGCGTGGCCCGCCTGCCCTCCGCGGGCCCGCCCGTCGGCGCCTGGCCGGACCAGACCTGGCGTGCGGCCTCCCTGCGCCTCGCGCCCGGTGACTCGCTCGCGATCGTGAGCGACGGCCTGCTCGACATCTACGAGACGGTCGACCGGTTCACGGAGGCGGTCGCGGACGTGGTCTCCACGGCGGCGAGCGCCGAGGAGGCCTGCGCGGTGCTGCTGGACCTGGCGGACGTGCCTGAGGTCGCCGACGACGTCACGGTGGTCATCCTGCGCCACGCGCGCGGCTGACACCGGCCGGGCCGACCCCTGCGGCAGGTCCGGGGCACCACTGCAGGACACAGGGTTTCAGGACAGGACGACGGAAGAGGAACGATGGAATTCACGGTCCAGGACAAAGGGCACTACACCGAGGTCGCGGCGAACGGGCGACTCAACATGGTCGCGGCGCCGTCGCTGCGCAAGGTCGTCGACGAGGTGGTGAGCGGCGGCGGGAAGCGGATCGTCGTGAACCTGGCGGACACCAGCTTCATGGACTCCTCGGGCCTCGGCGCGCTGATCGGCTGCCTGAAGCTGGCCCGGCAGTCCGGCGGCGACCTGCGGATCGCCGCGGTGCAGCCGCAGGTCACCATGGTGCTCGAGCTCACCAGCATGCACCGCGTGCTCACGCCCCACGCGTCGGCGGACGACGCCTTCCGCAATGACTGACATCCTGGCACGGCGCACCCTCGAGGAGCCCGCCGCGGAGCAGGCCATCGAGGACCTGCACCTCCTCCTCGAACAGTTGTGGCTGGATGCCGCCTTCGTGCCGGAGCCCGACCGCATGGCCTTCACCACGGCGGTGATCGAGGCCGCGAGCAACGTCGTCCAGCACGGTATCCCCGCGGAGGGCGCCACGCTCCTCCTCGGCGTCGAGCTCACCGTCGCCGTCGCGCGGCTGCGCGCCGTCATCAGCGAGATCGGCGCCGCGCCGATGGATCCGGTGCCCGATCTCACCGGTCCCACTGGCCCTGCCGCCCTCGACGACGACGCGCTGTTGGAGGACTACGACGAGTCCGGGCGCGGGCTCTCGATGATCCGCGCGCTCGTCACCACCGTCACGGTCGAGCGCGAGGGCGACACCAACATCTGGGTCCTCTCCCGGGACTCCGGCCGGAACTGACCCCGCCGGCCCTGTGACGGGCCTGGACCGGCCCAGGCCGGTGCCCGTCAGGGGAGGGCCGGCCGGCCCAGGAACGCGGTGATATCCGCGAAGACCGCCCGTGACTCCGGGAGGCGGGGAAACGCCGGGAACACGTGGAAGCCGCCCGGGTAGACCTCCAGGTCCACGGCGGCACCGGCCGCGACCGCACGGTCCCGGAAGACCACGGCGTCCGCCATGCAGACGTCGCGCGTGCCCTGGTAGATGCGGGTGCGCGGCAGGACCGCCAGCAGGTCCTCCGGCGCGCAGGCCGGACTGACCAGCGGCGTCCGGGGGTCGTCGCCGTCCGCCCACCACAGCCCCGCCTGCACCCCGCCGCCCACCGACAGCATCGGGTCGACGGCCTCGTAGGCGGGGATGGCGGGATTGGTCGCCGTGACGTCGAGCCAGGGCGAGAAGGCGACGACGCGCCCGGGGGAAGGAAGCCCTGCCTCCCGGAACGCCCACGTCTGCGCGACGGCGAGCGCGCCGCCCGCCGAGTCCCCCATCAGCGTGACGTCCTCGGGCTGCGCCGTCCTGAGGACGTCGCGGTACACGGACACCAGGTACGGGAAGGCCTCCCGGTAGCTGCTCTCCGGCGCCAGCCGGTACAGGGGCACGGTGACGGCGGCCCCGGTCCGCTTCGTCAGCTCGGCAATGATCCACCAGTGCGGCCGGGCCAGTTCGTTGATGTAGATCCCGCCGTGCGTGTAGACGATGTGCGAGCGCGTCGCGCCCCGCAGCGGGCGGATCGTCAGGGTCCTGAGGCCGTCGATCCGCTTCTCCTGGACGGTGTGGGTCCGCTTCAGCGTCCAGGGGATGGCGGCCGTCGCCGGATAGCTGCGGCCCGGGTACGTCGCGTTCACCCAGTCGGTGCCGTCCAGGTTCCGCTTCGTCGGCAGGAAGCCGATCAGCCGTGCCGCCAGGCGCATCGCGAGCGAACCGTGCTTCGCACTCGGCTCCGTCGTGTCCGTACCATCCGCGTCCGTGCTCGTCATGCGCCCAGCCTAGTGCCGGGCGCAGGGGCCCCGTCTGTCATGATGGATGGGCCCTTCCGCCGTCGCACCGGATCCCGAGGGCCCCCGCCGGAACGCCGAAGGATCAGATGGACACCGTTCTGCACGTCGCGCTCGGCGCCGATCTCCTCGGCGTGTTCTTCTTCGCCGTCTCCGGTTCCCTGCTGGCGGCCCGCAAGGGCTTCGACCTCGTGGGGTCGCTGCTGCTGGCGTCCCTCGCGTCCCTCGGCGGCGGGGTGGCCCGGGACCTCATCCTCAACGTCCCGCCCGCCGCCTTCACGAATCCCGTCTACCTGGTGCCTCCGCTGCTCGCGACCGTGCTGGTGTACTTCGTGTTCTCCCGCGTGGAACGCGGCATGCGCGTCCTCGTCGTCTTCGACGCCGGCGGCCTGGCCCTGTTCTGCATCACCGGCACCCTCAAGGCGCTCGACGCCGGACTGCACCCGGTCTCCGCCGCCCTCCTGGGCGTCACCACGGCCGTCGGCGGCGGCCTCCTGCGCGACGTCGTCGCGAACGAGGTCCCGCAGCTCTTCGACCCCCGCGACATCTACGCGCTGCCCGCCATGCTGGGCTCCGTCGTCGTCACCGTGCTCTACCTGACCGGGACCTTCACCCTCGTCACGGGGACCGTCGCCGCGTCCCTCGTGTTCTCCCTGCGGGTCCTCGCCTGGCGCTACGGGTGGCACGCGCCGCTCGCCGTACGGACCCCGGACGCACGGAGCCCCGGCGTCGGAGGCGGCCGCTAGGATGGGGGTATCCCCACCCCCACTCCTGGAGTACTTGTGACTGAGCTGTTTTCCGACAAATTCCGCGCCCTGGTGCCCTCGTACTTCGAGGACGAGTGGGTGGAGGAGGACGGCCTGTCCGACGACGAGCTGGCCGACATGCTCCAGGGCAAGGACTTCGACCTGCCCCTGGCCCTGCGGGACTTCTACCGGGCCGTCGGCGCCACCGAGGACATCATGGAGGCGTTCCACTTCTTCTGGGACCCCGACGAGCTGGAGATCGAGGACGGCTTCCTGCTGTTCCTCGAGGACGAGGACGAGCAGTACACCTGGGGTATGCGGGCGGACCAGTTGGACGTCCCCGACCCGATCGTATGGCGGCGCAACAACGTCCGCGGCGAATGGCAGAGCGAGGAGGGCACGTTCAGCGAATACGTGCTCGACCTGTTCGCGTGGGTCTTCGAGGAGGACGACGAGAGCTGATGCAGTTCGCCCACCACGCCCCGGAGGGGTACCGGTGTCCGTTCTGCGACCTCGCGCGCTCCGACTTCGGTAACCCGAAGAACCTGTGCCGCCCGGGCGACGTCATCTACGCCGACGACCTCGCGCTCGCGTTCATCGCCTCGCACGGCTTCGACCCGAACCCCGGCCATGTCCTGATCACCCCGCGGGACCACGTGGAACTGCTGTACGAGCTGCCCGACGACGCCGCGGCCCGCATCATGACGCTGACGCGTGACATCGCGATCGCCATCAAGCTGGCCTGGGAGCCCGACGGCATCTCCACCCGGCAGCACAACGAGCCCGCCGGCAGCCAGCACGTGTGGCACTACCACCAGCACGTCCTGCCGCGCTGGCACGACGACGGCTTCTACTTCACGCCGAAGCGGCCGATCGTGGACCCGGAGATCAGGGCGCGGAAGGCCGACGAGCTGAGGGCATTCCTTCCCCGCTAACTCCGCCGTCGTTCCCGTCGTGCGGGCTCCAGCCGCCATGTCCGGGACAGTGCGGGGTCGTGCACGGGTTCCAGCAGCCATGCCCGGGACGGTGCTGGGTCGTGCACGGGCTCCAGCCGCCGTGCCCGGGACGGTGCGGGGTCGTGCACCGGTTCCAGCCGCCGAAGGGAGTGTCGCGCGAGGACACGCCGCAGAATCGACGCTCCGCCGCTGAAGGCCGTGCACGAAGCCGCACCACCGGGCACGGCACCCGGGCGGGGCTAGACGTCCCGGCTGACGACGGCCTGCGCGAAGCTCGCGAGCGCCTGCTTGACGACGCCGTCCGGCAGGGGCGCGAGCGCCGCCACGGCCTCGTCCGCCCACTGCTGGGCCACGGCCCAGGCCTCCCGGGTCTGCGGGTGCTCGCGCACGGCGGCGACGGCGGCGGCGAGTGCCTCGTCGGAGGACAGGTCGCCGTCCAAGAGCGCGACGACGTCGGCCGCCGAGCGGTCACCCGCCGCCGCCGCACGGCGCAGCAGGATGACCGGCAGGGTGGGGACGCCCTCGCGGAGGTCGGTGCCGGGTGCCTTGCCCGACTTCACCTTGAGGCCGGTCACGTCGATGACGTCGTCGGCCAGCTGGAAGGCCACGCCGACCTTCTCGCCGTAGGCGACCATGACGTCGATGACCTCCCGCGGGGTGTCCGCGAAGAGGGCGCCGAGCTGCCCGGAGGCGGCCACGAGCGAGCCGGTCTTGTCTGCGATCACCGAGAGGTAGTGCTCGAGGGCGTCCTGCCCGTCACGGGGACCCACGGTCTCGTGGAGCTGGCCGAGGCAGAGACGTTCGAAGGTCCGGGCCTGGATGCCGAGGGCCTCGCCGCCCAGCTCGGAGACGAGGATCGACGCGCGGGCGAAGATGAGGTCCCCGGTCAGGATGGCGACGGAGTTGCCCCACACCTCGTGCGCGGTCGGGGCACCGCGGCGGTAGGGGGCGGAGTCCATGACGTCGTCGTGGTAGAGCGTGGCCAGGTGCGTCAGCTCGACGACGACGGCGGCCTGCACCACCTTGGCCCGCGTCGGGTTGCCGAGGTGCGAGGCGAGGATCGTCAGGAGCGGTCGGATGCGCTTGCCGCCGGCCTCCACGAGGTGCCGGCTCGTGGCGTCGGCCAGCGGATCCGAGCTGGCGATCGCGTTGCGCAGCTGCTTCTCCACCTCGGCCAGGCAGGACGAGACGGACGGGCCGAGCTCCGGGTCCTCGGCGATGAGGGCGAACCCGGGTGGCAGGCGCAGGGCGTCGCCCGGGGTGTCCGCCGTGTCCAGCGCGCTGTCGAGGCCCGCGCTGGCCCACCCGGAGTCGAAGGATTGTGTCACGGTCTAAGACTAACGAAGTGGGGCGGCGCTTTGCGCACGCAGGTGACCGGCCAGGGACGGCTGGTTGGAGGTGGGCGGCACCAGGGACTCGAGCAGGTGGATGACGCGGTCCTCGAAGCCCCGGCCACCGGCGTCCGTCAGGTTCGCGAGCATGCGCACCACGAACCGCATGAGGATGGGGACGGGCATGCCCGTGCGCAGGGCCAGGGACAGGATGGCCGGCTTGCCGATCAGCTGCGCGAAGACCCGGCCGAGCGTGAAGTGGCTGCCCCACTGCTCGCGGACGTAGGGCGCGTAGCCGGACATCACCTGGTCACGGCCGAGCGGCGAGGCCACTCCCTGCGCCCGTTCGATGAACTCCGCGGCGTAGCGGGCGGACTCCATCGCGTAGGAGATGCCCTCACCGTTGAACGGGGACACCATGCCGCCGGCGTCGCCGAGGAGCAGGAGCCCCGGGCTGTAGTGCGGGGTCCGGTTGAAGCCCATGGGCAGTGCCGCCCCGCGGATCTCCCCGACCATGTTCGACGGCGTGAAGCCCCACTCGGCGGGCATGCCCGCCGTCCAGTCGCGCAGCACCTGCTTGTAGTCGAGCCTCCCGAACTCGGCGGAGGAGTTGAGGATGCCGAGGCCCACGTTGGAGGTGCCGTCGCCGACGCCGAAGACCCAGCCGTAGCCGGGCAGGGGCTTGCCGGTGGAGTCCGGCAGTTCGAGCCAGCCCTCCATCCAGTCGTCGTTCGTGCGGGGGCTCGTGAAGTAGGTGCGGACGGCGACGCCGAGCGGGCGGTCGTCGCGCTTCTGCATGCCGAGGCTGACGGCGGTCCGGGTCGAGTTGCCGTCGGCGGCGAGGACGACGTCGGTCGTGAAGGTGCGGGTCTCGCCCGTCTTGCGGCCGTCGGCGTCGAGCAGGTTCACCGTGACGCCGGTGACGCGCCCCGCGTCGTCGCGGACGGCGGAGGACACGGAGTGGCCCTCGAGGATCGTGGCGCCGGCGGACCGGGCGTGCCGGGCCAGGGCCTCGTCGAAGCCGAGGCGCGTGCGGACCAGGCCGTAGTCGGGGAAGTCACTGAGCTCGGGCCAGGGCACCTCGACGGTGCGCTTGCCGGCGATCAGGCGGAGGCCGCGGTTGCGCCGCCACCCCTCGCTCTCGTCGTGCGGCAGGCCGAGCAGCTGCAGTTCCCGCGTGGCGCGGGGCGTCAGGCCGTCGCCACAGACCTTCTCCCGGGGGAAGTGCGTCTTCTCGAGGACGGTCACCTCGATCCCGGCGCGCGCGAGGTAGTAGGCGGCGGTGGAACCGGCGGGACCGGCCCCGACGATGATGACCGCCATCTAGTCGACCGCCGTCGTCAGCCGGCGCAGCCGCACCTGGCCCGGCAGGAGCGGCTCCTCGCCGGGCGCCACGGGCGCCTTCGTGGCACGATGCACGGCGACGATGCCGCCGTTGAGGTTCCGGTACGCGACGTCGCCCCAGCCGCTGTCGCGGATCCACGCGGCGAGCTCGTCCTGGTTCGGCCACGCCCGGATGGACTCCGCGAGGTACACGTAGGCGTCCGGGTTGGAGCTGACCTTGCGCGCGATCGCCGGGAGCGCTCGCATCAGGTACTCGGTGTAGGTGGTGCGCCAGAGCGCGACGGTGGGCTGGGAGAACTCCGCGATGACGAGGCGCCCGCCCGGACGGGTGACGCGCAGCATCTCGGCGAGCGCCTTCTGCGGCTCGTTCACGTTGCGCAGCCCGAAGGAGATGGTGCACGCGTCGAAGGAGTTGTCCGCGAAGGGGAGGTCGGTGGCGTCCCCCGCCACGAAGTCGATGTCCGGGCGGCGTCGCTTGCCCACCTTCAGCATGCCGAGGGAGAAATCGCAGGCGACGACGTCGATGCCCGCGTCCGCGTACGGTTCGCTCGACGTGCCCGTGCCGGCCGCGAGGTCCAGGACGCGCTGTCCCGGCTCCGCGCCGACGGCGTCCACCACGATGCGGCGCCACCGGCGGGTCTGCCCCATGGACAGGACGTCGTTGACGACGTCGTACTTGGGGGCCACGTCGTCGAACATGGCTGCTACTTCGTCAGGCCGCTTCTCCAGCGATGCGCGATTCACTCGCTCATTGTCTCAAAGAAACCTCGAGGACCCGACCGGCGTCCGCGCGACGTGCCCAACCTCACGGTCCCGCACGGATGCGCCGGGACGCCGCGGAGTACGCTTGAGGCATCATGAGCACTCCGTCCCTCACCGCGCTGCCCCCTGCGCCCGGACAGTCCCGCGGGCTCCGCAGCATCACCGTGACACGGGCGGACATGGACCCGCGGACGGGTCTGCTCGACTACGTGGTCCGCAACGACGCCCATACGTGGATCCGCCGCGGCGGCGGACTCGTGGCGTACGGCGAGACCGCACGGTTCACCGTCACCGGCCCCGACCGCTTCACGCAGGCCCAGGAGTGGTGGCGCCGCGAACTCGCCGGCGCGGAGGTGCTGGACGATCTCGGCATCCCCGGCACCGGCCTCATCGCCTTCGGCTCGTTCGCCTTCTCCAAGACCTCGCCGCACGAGTCCCGCCTCATCGTCCCCCGGGTGGTGGTGGGCTGCGGCGGTGATGGCCGCGCCTGGCTGACCCTCATCACCGCCGACGCCGAGGCCGAGTTGAGCGCGGAAGCGGCGGAGGCGGCGCTCGCGGCCTATCTCTCCGAACCCGATGCCGGACGGTCCCCCGGCCCCGGCGACCGCCTCGGCCCTGGCGTCCTCAGCGAGGACCAGTACCAACGCGCGGTCGCCGAGGGCGTGAAGCACGTCCAGGCCGGCGAGCTGAGCAAGCTCGTGCTGGCACGGGACATCGTCGCGCACCTCGAGACGCCCGTGGCGACGGCGCAGGTGCTGCGCGATCTCGCGGTGCGCTACGAGGACTGCTGGACGTACGCCGTGGACGGCCTGATCGGGTCGACGCCGGAGATGCTCATCAAGGTGGAGAACAACACGGCCCGTGCCCGGGTGCTCGCCGGGACCCTGGACCGCGCCAACGCCCCGGCCGACGACCCGGACTACGCCACCCGGGTCCTCGCGGGGTCCGAGAAACAGCTCCACGAGCACCAGATCGCGATCGACTCCCTCACCGAGACCCTCCAGCCGTTCACGAGCTCCATGACCTCCCACAGCGAGCCGTTCGTGCTGCAGCTGCCCAACGTGTGGCACCTCGCCTCGGACGTCACGGCGCAGCTCGCCGCGGACGACGACGGCCGGGTGCCGACGTCGCTGGCCCTCGTCCAGGCGCTCCACCCGACCGCCGCGGTCTGCGGGACCCCGACCACGGTGGCCGGGGCGCTCATCCGCGAACTCGAGCACCTGCAGCGCGGGCCCTACGCAGGGCCGGTGGGCTGGATCGATGCCGGGGGCAACGGCGAGTGGGGTATCGCCCTGCGCGGCGCCGTCGTCGAGACGCCCACGCGCGTGCGGCTCTACGCGGGGTGCGGGATCGTCGAGGGGTCGCAGCCCGCGGCGGAGCTCGCCGAGACGTGGAGCAAGTTCCGGCCGATGATCGAGGCCCTCGGCCTGTCCCGGTGATCCGTCCCGGCACCCGTCGGGGTGACCGGTAGGCAATGTCTGTCGCCTGTGATGCACCTCTCCCCTGCCGCTAGAATCAGCAGGACCGTCCCCGTTCCACCCCGTCCGCCCAAGTGAGGTACCCCATGCTTTCCAAGAAATCAGCACTGCTGGCCGCCATGGCCGCCGGCGCACTCGCGTTGAGCGCGTGCGGCGGAGACTCCGGTGACACCGGCTCCGACACGGCGAGCGGCCTGAACCTCGTCTCCGAGGGTGCGCTCACCGTGTGCTCCGACATCCCCTACCCGCCCTTCGAGTACGAGGAGAACGGCGAGTACACCGGCTTCGACATGGACCTCATGAAGGAGATCGCCGCCGGGATGGATCTCGAGCTCTCCGTCCAGGACGTCGGCTTCGACGGCCTGCAGAGCGGCGCCGTGCTCGGTGCCCGCCAGTGCGATATCGGTGCCAGCGCCGTCACGATCACCGAGGAGCGCAAGGCGAACCTCGCGTTCTCGGACCCGTACTACGACTCCCTGCAGTCCATCCTCGTGCCGAAGGGCTCGGACATCACCTCGATCGACGACCTCGCGGGCAAGAAGGTGGGCGTCCAGCAGGGCACCACCGGCGCGACCTACGCCGCCGAGAAGGCCCCCGAGGCGGAACTGGTCCAGTTCCCCTCCGACGCCGAGATGTACGCCGCCATCCAGGCCGGGAACGTCGACGCCCTGCTGCAGGACCTCCCGGTGAACATCGGCCACACCGAGGACGGCGCCTTCACGATCGCCGAGGAACTGCCGACCGACGAGCAGTACGGCTTCATCATGGCCAAGACCGGCAGCGAGGAACTCGTCGCCGCCGTCAACGAACAGCTGAAGACGCTGCGCGACAACGGCAAGTACCAGGAAATCTACGACTCCTACTTCGCGGAGTAGCCCCGCCCTGCCCGTGCGGCCCCGGACGTCCGTCGACTCCGGGGCCGCACGGGTGCCACCCCCCGAAGGAAGGTAGTCCCCCGCGTGAAACGTTCAACCCGCAGACGCCTCACCCAAGGCGTCCTCTACGCGGTCTTCGCCGCCGCCGTCGCCTTCGTGCTCCTCTCCGCCGACTGGGCGACCATCCGGGCGTACTTCTTCAACCTCGACGTCGCCGTGGGGGTCTTCCCCGAGATCGTCACGATCGCGGCGAAGAACACCGTCATCTACACGGCCATCGCCTTCGTCGGCGGCCTGCTGCTCGGCCTCCTGCTGGCGCTCATGAAACTCTCCCCGGTACTCCCGTACCGCTGGTTCGCGACCGCCTGGATCGAGCTGTTCCGCGGCCTCCCGGCGCTGCTGGTCATCTTCGGGTTCGCCTACGCCATCCCGATCGCCTTCCAGTGGCGGGCACCCGGCGGGAACGCCGGTGCGGGGCTGATCGCCCTCATCATCGTCTCGTCCGCCTACATCGCGGAGACCATCCGGGCCGGCATCGAAGCCGTGCCCAAGGGGCAGGTCGAGGCGGCGCGCTCCCTCGGCATGAACGGGCCGTGGACCATGGTCACCGTGACCCTCCCCCAGGCCTTCCGCATCATCACGCCCCCGCTGACGAACGAGCTCGTCATCCTCATCAAGGACACCTCGCTGCTGTTCATCGCTGGCATGGCCATCGGCGACCGCGAACTGACCACGTTCTCGCGGGACGCCCTCACCAGCACGGCCAACGCGACACCTCTCGTGGTCGCCGCGCTGCTGTACCTGATCATCACGCTGCCGCTCACCCAGCTCGTGGCGAAGCTCGAACGACACAACAAGAGAGGCCGGTGATCCCGGTGGCACACCCAGCATCGGTTCCGACGCGTTCGGCGGCGGTCCCCGCAATCGAGGTCCGCGCACTGTGCAAGAGCTTCGGCACCAACGAGGTGCTCAAGGGCATCGACTTCCATGTGGACCACGGCGAGGTGGTGTGCGTGATCGGGCCCTCCGGCTCCGGCAAGTCCACGCTGCTGCGCTGCGTCAACCGGCTCGAGGAGCCCACCAGCGGTACGGTCATGGTGGAGGGCGTCGACATCACCGACAGCGAGACGGACCTCGACGGCGTGCGCACGCGCATCGGCATGGTGTTCCAGCAGTTCAACCTCTTCCCGCACCTGAGCGTCCTGAAGAACCTGACCCTCGCCCAGCAGCGCGCCAAGAAGCGCAAGAAGGCCGAGGCGGTCGAGGTCGCGCGCCGGAACCTCGCCAAGGTGGGCCTCGCGGAGAAGGCCGATGCCTTCCCCGCGCAGCTCTCGGGCGGCCAGCAGCAGCGCGTGGCCATCGCCCGCGCCCTGTCGATGGACCCGGACATGATGCTGTTCGACGAGCCCACCAGCGCCCTGGACCCGGAGCTCGTCGGTGACGTGCTCGAGGTCATGAAGCAGCTGGCCCGGGAGGGCATGACCATGATGGTGGTCACGCACGAGATGGGCTTCGCCCGCGAGGTCGGCGACCGCGTGGTCTTCATGGACGGCGGCGTCGTGGTGGAGCAGGGCAAGCCCGAGGACGTCCTCGGGAACCCGCAGAACGAGCGGACGAAGCTCTTCCTCTCGAAGGTGCTCTAGGCCGGACGAGCGGCCGACGCCACCGCCCGGCGGACACGCGCGTGGAGGTCCCGGAGCGTCGAACGCTCCGCCCGGACCTCGAGGATGGAGCGGCCCCTGATGGGCCGCTCCATCGCCGTATCCAGCTCCTCCAGCGTCGTCGCCCGCTCGTGGCGCAGCCCGTAGGCGGCCGCGAGCGCGGCGAGGTCCACGGTGTGCGGCGTCCCGAACAGGCGCTCGACGGCGGGGCCGTAGCGCGCCGTCGTGCTCTCGGCGCCGTGCTCGAGCAGACCGAAGATCCCGCCCCCGCCGTCGTTGAGGACCACGATCTGCAGGTCGGGCTGCGGTTCGCCGCTGCCGATCAGCAGTCCCCCGACGTCGTGGAGGAACGTGAGATCCCCCAGGAGCGCGCGCGTGGGGATGCCCGCCGAGAGGGCCACCCCGGTGGCCGTCGAGATGGTGCCGTCGATCCCGGCGAGCCCGCGGTTCGCGAAGACCTCCAGCGGATGCTGGTCCGTGGCGGCGACGAGGTCAACGTCCCGGATGGGGTTGGACGAGCCGAGCACCAGGTTGCCGTCCGTGTGCTCCCAGACGGCGTCGGCCACGTGGAGCCCGGTGATGCGCTGCTCGTCGGCCAGCAGCGTCTGGAGGGCGGCGTCCGCCGCAGCGCCCGCCTCCCGCCACGAGCGCAGCCAGCCCTCCTCGCCGCGTCCGGCGAAGGCGACCAGCTCCGGCAGGGTGTCGACGATGCGTTCAGGACGGCGTCCCTCCTCGAACCAGGCGACGGGCGCCGGGAGGTACAGCGCGTGCTCGACGTCGGGCCGGGCCAGCAGCGCGGTGACGGGACGGGACAGCGTGGGCCGGCCGAACGTCACCACCCGCGTGATCGGGGCGCCGAGGTGTTCCAGGAGCAGCCGGTACGGTGCGACGGCGCTGCCACCGAACCGCGCATTGGAGGACGGTTCCGCGAAGAGCGGGAGGTCCAGGTGCGCGGCGAACACCGCGGCGAGCTCCCCCGCCCCGTGGCCCGCGACGACGACGGTCCTGCCGGTGCCTGTGCGGCCCGGCCCGGCCGCCGCGGTGCCGCCGTCGTCCGCGGACACGGGTGCTTCCGCGCCGCCGACCGACCCGACCGCCGCGGCGCCGCCGCCGTCCGCACCGACCGAGCCGCCCGCCGCGCCACCGACCGGCATGAGCGCCGTGCCGCCGCCGTCGTCCGCACCGGCGGACGCTGCCGGATCGGCCCCCGGCAGGGTCGCCGGCCGGTCCTCGCCCGTGTTCCCAGTGACCCCGGTGTTCCCGGTGACCCCCGTGTCCCAGGCGTCCCCGAAGCCTGCGGGCACGAGCGGATCGCGGAAGGCGAGATTGAGATGGACCGGGCCCCGCGGAGCGGTCGGGACGCCGTCGATGGCGTGACCGAGGGCCGCGCGCAGGGCGTCCTGGATCGCTCGGATCGGGTCCTCGCCCGCACCGACGTCGATACCCGTGCGCACGTGCACGCCGAACAGCCCCGGCTGCACCGTGGTCTGGTTGGCCCCGGTGCCGCGCAGTTCGCCGGGCCGGTCGGCGGAGATCACCACCAGGGGCACCGCGGCGTGGTTCGCCTCCATGACCGCCGGCAGGAGTTCGCCCACGGCCGTGCCCGACGTCGTCACCACCGCCGCCGGACGCTGGCCGCCGAGCGCCAGACCAAGGGCGGTGAAGGCGCCGGACCGCTCGTCGATCCGCACGTGCAGCCGGACGAGGCCGGCGTCCTCCGCGTCGGACAGGGCGTAGGCGAGGGGGGCGCTGCGCGAGCCGGGGGCGACGACGACGTCGTGCACGCCGCCGGCCACGAGGGCCCGGACAACCCGGGCGGCCGAGGCCGCGGAGTCGAGGGAGGAGGGCTGGGGAAGGGCTGCGTCGGTCACGGTTCCATCCTTCCACCCGCACGCGGACGCGCCCCACGCAGGGGTGCGTCCGCCCGACGACGGGAATCCGCCCGTCCTGCTCATCGACTCGCGGTGTTCACCGGGCACGTCGCAGTGCTGCCCACCGAAAGCAGCCGATCAACGGGCAGAACGGACGCCGCGCCCCCGCGGCCGTCCCCGCTGCAGGCCGCCGTCGCCGCCTCGGCCTCACCGCCGTCCCCGCTTCCCGCGGCCGTCCCCGATGCAAGCCGCCGTCCCCGCCTCGGCCTCGCCGCCGTCCCCTCCCTCGGGCAGGATGCTAGCGGCGCGGTGTGCCCTGCCGCTTCCGGCCGCGCCCGTTGTGGTCCTCGTCGCGGCGGCCCTCGGAGGCCCGATAGACCTGGACCACCGACGGGCGCGGCAGCGCGGCCTCTCCCCTGCGCGGGGCGCCGCCCAGAGGCACGTAATCGGGGAACAGGGAGGCCTGCTCGGCCCAGTCGCCGTCCTCCCCCGGGTGCTGTACCGCCACGAAGACGGTGCCGTCCTGGTCGTGGATGATCGGGCCGCACGTCTCGGCGTCCCGCGGAACGGCGAGGAACTGCTGCACGCGGCCGCGTTCGGCGCCCTCCAGTCCTACCTTGAACAGGCCGTCCGCGAAGCCCACGGTGCCCGGCTGCCCGTCCGTCGAGATCCACAGGTTGCCCGCAGAATCGAAGGCGACGTTGTCGGGGCAGGAGATCGGCGAGACCTTGTCCGTGGGGTAGCCGGCGAAGTAGGTGCTGGGGTTGCGGGCGGGATCACCACAGACCAGCAGCAGGTTCCACGTGAAGCGGGTACCCGTCGCATTGCCGCCGGCCTCCGTGAGCTCGACGACGTGGCCGTCGCGGTTCTGGGTGCGCGGGTTGGCCTCGTCCGCGACGGCGCTGCTGCCGACGCCGCGGTTCGTGTTGTTGGTGCACGCCACGTACACCTTGCCGGTCCTCGGGTTCGGTTCGACGTCCTCGCACCGGTCCATCTTGGTGGCGCCCATCCTGTCCGCGGCGATCCGGGTGAAGACACACACCTCGGCGGCGGTCATGCCCGCGACCACGGACTTGTTGTCGACGAGCAGCGGCAGCCACTCGCCCACGCCGTCGAACGCGCCGTCGGTCGGGAGCGTGCCCGTGCCGTCGATCTCGGCGACGGAGTTGCCCTGGAACCGCGCCACGTACAGCGAGCCCTCGCTGAGCAGGGTCATGTTCGCCCGGCGCGCCGCAGGACTGCTGCCCGGCTGGACCTTCTTCGTCGACACGAACTTGTACAGGTAGTCGAAGCGCTCGTCGTCGCCCATGTAGGCCACCACACGGCCGTCCGCGGCGACGGTCACGTTCGCGCCCTCATGCTTGAAGCGTCCCAGCGCGGAGTGCTTCCGCGGAGTCGACGCGGGGTCGAACGGATCGACCTCCACGATGTACCCGAAGCGGTGCTTCTCGTTCTCGTAGCCGGCGTTGCGGGTGTCGAAGCGGGGCTCGTCGATCTCCCAGCCGCGCGCCGTCGGCTTGCTGGTGATGCCGTAGCGGCGGTCGCCGTCGCTGGTGCCGGCGGCCACGAAGTAGCCGTTGAAGTTCTCCTCGCCGGAGAGGATGGTGCCCCACGGGGTGGTGCCGCCGGCGCAGTTGCCGAGCGTGCCGAGGATGCTGCGACCGGCCGGATCGTCCTTGGTCCTCAGCAGGTCCGACCCGGCGGCGGGGCCGGTCACCTCGTAGGCGGTGGTGGTCAGGTAGCGGCGGTTGAGCGGGGCGCCCTGGACGTAGGACCACGGCTTGTTCCGGTTCTTGCGCTCGAGTTCGACCACGGACAACCCATGGGCCGCCTTGCCGATGCCCCGGACCTCCGCCGCGGGCGTCGTCGGGGGCACCATGATGTTCTCGTTCGTGTACTCGTGGTTGGCGAACAGGACCGCCCGGCGGCCCTTGCTGCCCTCGATCTCGAGGACGTCGGTGTAGTCGCAGTTGTAGCCGAACTGCAGCGCCTGCGCGGCGGCGGTCTGCTTGTTCGCGTCGAAGGCCGGCGACGTGCGGAAAATCGGATCGCCCCAGCGGATGACAGGCTTCCAGCCGTAGCCCTGCGGGACCGTCATGTCGTCGACCAGCGCGTCCACGGGCGCGATGGCGGTGAAGGGCAGGGCGTTGGAACCCTTCCCGCCGGGCGCCGCGACGGCGGAACCGGCACCGGTCTGGGAGGCGACGAGGAGCGTCAGGGCTCCCGCCGCCCCGGTGCCGAGTGCGCTGCGGCGGGAGAACTCGCGCGAGGCGATGTCGCGGAAGTAGCTGTTGGCGGAGGTGTTGCAGACGGCGTCGGCGCAGGCGTTGTCACACTTCAGGGCGCAGGTGACGGCGCTGCGCTTCCCTTTGGTGTGGCCGAGCATGGGCAGGAGGCGGCGCGCGGTGTCAGTCATGGAATACCTCTCGACAGGGTGAACGGCGTTGCTTCCACCCTGTCGGGGGTTCCTGAACGGGCGCGGTGCACGCCGGTGAACCGTGCGTGAACGGAACCGGAACTCGCGTCAGCGCGGCTGCGCCCCGTCGAGCACCCGGTAGCAGCGCGTCAGGCGGTCCAGCCACCAGCGCCGCCGCTCCTCGCCGGCCATGAGGTGCTCGAGCCGCTCCTCCGCGACCTCGACGTCCCGCACCGGGAGGTACCCGCGCTCGGGGACGAGGGAGGCGTCGGTGATGTCGCCGGCCATGAGCGAGACGGTGGCGAGGCCGCATGCGTACGGCAGGGCCGGGAGCGCGGCTGCGAGGGCCACCCCGGCACGGATGCCCACCGAGGTGTCGAGGGCTGAGCTGACGACGGCGGGCAGCCCGGCCCGGTCGATGATCGCCAGTGCCCGCCGGACTCCGCCGAGCGGTGGGGCCTTGATGACGAGGACGTCGGCGGCGTCCTCGCGGGCCACCCGCAGCGGGTCCTCCTGGCGGCGCACGCTCTCGTCGGCCGCGACGAGGACCGCCTGCCCCCGGCGGCGGAGCTCCAGCCGGACGGCGCGGAGGCCGGGGATGTCCGCCACGGGCTGCTCCACGTACTGCAGGCCGAAGCCGTGGAGGGCGTCGAGGGCCTCCAGCGCCTCCTGGACCGTCCAGCCGCCGTTGGCGTCGATCTTGATGCCGGCGTCGGGCAGGACGCGGCGCACCTCGGCGACCCGCTCGACGTCGTCCGCGAGGGACTGGCCCCGCTCGGCCACCTTCACCTTGACCGCACCCACCTGGCCGAAGCGGGCCAGCACGCCCTCGACGTCGGCCGCCCCGACGGCCGGGACCGTCGCGTTGACGGGGACCGCGGACCGGACCGGGGCCGGGAAGCCGTGCCAGGCCGCTTCAAGGGCGCCGGCGAGCCACGGCGCGGATTCGGCGTCGTCGTACTCCAGGAACGGGCAGAACTCCCCCCAGCCGGCAGGCCCCCGGACCAGCAGGGCCTCGCGGACGAGGACGCCGCGGAACTTCACGCGCATGGGCACGGAGACGACCCGCGCCGACGCCACCACCTCCGCCAGGGGCGGCAGGGGAAGGGGGTCCGGCAGGGGAAGGTCCGAGGTGTGCACGCCCTCAGGGTACGGGAGCGGCACACCGCCGCGGAGGTCAGGGAAAGGCGACGGGACAGGCGCCATCGTGTGGAACGATGGACGGGATGATGTCCCAGCGAATCTCCACCGGATCGGCGCGGGCAGCACGCTCGCCGCTGTTGTTCGTGCTGGCCGCCGTCTTCTGCGCCTCGGCGCTCGGCTGGACCTACTGGGCCTTCGTCCGGACCACCCGGGGCCAGTTCGCGGACGAGTCCGCCTGGCGCGAGGCCGACGTCGCAGCACCCGACACGCAGCTCCCGTTCCTGCGGTTCCTCGACACCCTGCCGCTCGTCTCGATCGTCGTAGCGGCGGCCGCGATCCTGTTCGTGGCCGTGGTACGACGGCGGGTGGCGGCCGCAGTGACCGCCTTCGGCGTCATCCTCGCCGCGAATCTCACCACGCAGCTGCTCAAGAACATCGTGTTCGACCGCCCGGACCGGGGCGTGGAGACCCTCGCCTTCAATTCATTACCCTCCGGGCATACGACGCTCGCGGCCTCGGCGGCGGCTGCCGTCTTCATCATCGCGTCGCCGCGGTGGCGGCCGTTCGCCGCGGCTGCCGGCGGGGCCTACTCGGTCCTGGCGGGGGCGGCCACGTTCATCAACCTCTGGCACCGACCGGCGGACGTCGTCGCTGCGCTCCTCGCCGTCGGGACCTGGACGCTCATCGGCGGCCTGATCATCATGCGGACCGGCGACCATTGGAACAACTGGCACGGCTACGGCGCGTACTGGGCGTCGTCGCGTGGGTGGTTGGTGGCCTGCTGGGTGCTGGGGCTCGGTGGCCTGGCGCTGTCCATGGTGCTCTACCTCGCCGTCCTGGCCATCGGGCCGGCCCCGGAGCCCGGGACCGCGAACGTCCCGCTGTTCTTCTGGTGGGGGCTCACGTGGATCATCGGCGTCGGGTTCACGCTCGCGGCCGCCGCGGGCTGGCTCTTCTCCGCGCAGGCCCGCGTGTCCGCCGCCCCGCGCACTCCCTAACACCTCCGGGGCCGCCGCGCACGTCGCGTGCAGGGCGGCCGCGCGTCGTTGCCCTGCTGGAGGCGGGGTGCCACGCTGACCGGACCAGCGACGAGGGAGACTATCGATGAAAGCCATGGTGTATCGCGGCCCCTACAAGATCCGGGTCGAGGAGAAGCCCATGCCGACGATCGAGCACCCCAACGACGCCATCATCCGTGTGACCACGGCCGCGATCTGCGGTTCCGACCTGCACCTGTACCACGGGCTCATGCCGGACACCCGCGTGGGCACCACGTTCGGGCACGAGTTCATCGGGGTCGTCGAGGAGGTGGGACCCTCGGTCCGGAACCTGACGCGCGGGGACCGCGTGATGGTGCCCTTCAACGTCTACTGCGGGTCCTGCTACTTCTGCGCCCGCGGCCTGTACTCGAACTGCCACAACGTGAACCCGAACGCGACGGCGGTGGGCGGCATCTACGGCTACTCGCACACGTGCGGCGGGTACGACGGCGGTCAGGCCGAATTCGTGCGGGTGCCCTTCGCCGACGTCGGGCCGACGATCATCCCGGACTGGATGGACAGCGAGGACGCGGTGCTGCTCACCGACGCCCTGGCCACCGGGTACTTCGGGGCCCAGCTGGGCGACATCGTCGAGGGCGACACCGTGGTGGTCTTCGGCGCCGGCCCGGTGGGGCTGTTCGCGGCGAAGTCGGCGTGGCTGATGGGGGCGGGACGCGTCATCGTCATCGACCACCTGGAGTACCGCCTGGAGAAAGCGCGGGTCTTCGCCCAGGCCGAGACCTTCAACTTCGCCGAGTACGACGACATCATCGTGGAGATGAAGAAGACCACCGATCACCTCGGGGCCGACGTCGTCATCGACGCCGTCGGGGCGGAGGCGGACGGCAGCTTCCTCCAGCAGGTGACGGGGACCAAGTTGAAGCTGCAGGGCGGCTCCCCCGTGGCCCTGAACTGGGCGATCGATTCCGTGCGCAAGGGAGGCACCGTGGCCGTCGTCGGAGCGTACGGGCCGATCTTCAGCGCCGTGAAGTTCGGGGACGCGCTCAACAAGGGCTTGACGCTGCGTATGAACCAGACGCCGGTAAAACGCCAGTGGCCGCGCCTGTTCGAGCACATCCGCAACGGCTACCTCAAACCCAGCGACATCGTCACCCACCGGATCCCGCTCGAGCACATCGCCGAGGGGTACCACCTGTTCTCGTCGAAACTCGACGGGTGCATCAAGCCGCTCATCATCGCGGACGCCGGCTAGGAGGCCATCATGACAACCCCCACACCGTCCACGCCCTACGTCGCGAACAAGCCGAAGGACGTCCCGAGTGCCGAGGCGCTGCGGGCCAGGATCCCGGGCTGGGGTGTGGACCTAGATCCGAAGGACCGCCCTTCCTATCCGCGCGAGGTGTTCGATCCGGCCGGTACCGGAGCCCACTGGGACTACCCCGAGGAGCAGCCGGGCCGGGAGGGGCGGGAGCGATCGATCGAGCACGGGCAGCTGACGCCGGTCTTCGGGACGAGCGCGCCGCTGCACGGTGTCTCGGGCAGCATCCGTCGCTACGCCTACCGGTACAGCGAGGGACGGGCGGCCCACTGGCTCCTGCTCCTGGCGGGCGACCGCGTGGACGCCTGGGGAGCGCACCTGTGGTCGCTCGCGTCGCTGCGCCCCGACAACCCGGTCACGCAGACGGGTGTCCTCTCGGAGGTGCGCCGGCAGGGCATCACCTCGCGGTTCGGCAAGAAGCGGGCGGATGTGAACCACCTCTGGCTGGACCCGGTCGTCGTCGCCGGGCCGTGGGTGGCTGCGGCCGCAGGAGCAGTCGTGGTGGTGCGGGCTGCGGTCCGCAGGGCACGCTGAGGCCGGGAGCTCCGCATCGGGCACACTCGCCGGCGTCGAACCCGGAGCGCCCGCACCGTCGACACCGTCTTCCTCCCCCTTCAACAGCTCAGCTGTGCGGTCATGACCGGATATGCCCATCGAACGCGGCTGCTCGGTGGGCGGAACGGTCCCGCGCACGACGCCGGTCCCGCGCCTCAGCCCACGGAGTGCGCCGCTTCCGCCGACCCCGGGGTCGCCCGCGGGATCCAGTACCAGAGCACCCCTGCCCCGAGGAAGCCGAGGACCGCCGTCGCCCAGATACCGGCCGAGAGGGTCGCGAGCGCGGTCACGAGGGCGAGCAGTCCGGGGCCGGCCATGGTCCCGACGTCCGTGAGCAGGCGCCAGATGCCGAGGAACTGGGGCCGGCCGGGCGAGGGTGAGAAGTCCGCCCCGAGCGTCATGACGATGCCCGAGCCGATGCCGTTGCCGAATCCGATGAGCAGGGCGACCAGGAGCAGGCCCGTCGCGTCCCCGGTGAGGGGCAGGAGCGTGAGGGCGACGCCCATGATGAGCATGCACGGGACCGCGATCCAGCGCCGGCCCCGGACGTCCATGACCTTGCCGGACGGGTAGAAGATCAGCATGTCGATCGCGCCCGACAGACCGTAGATCAGGGCCGTGGCGGAGGCGTCCAGGCCGATGTTCTCGGCCCACAGGGGTAGGACCGCCTGACGGGTGGCCCGCACCGCCGCGATCAGCAGGACCCCGATCCCGACGGTGAGGAAGATCCGGGCGTGGCTGCGCACCATCGAACGCACCGTCGGACGGGAAGCGGGCGCGGCCCCCACGAGGGGCCCGGCCGTCAGCGCACCCCGCCCCGGGGCATCGAGTTCGGGAACCCGCCAGCTCAGGGCCGCCGCGGCGAGGCTCGCCACCCCACCCACCCAGTACGCGCCGTCGAGCCCGACGGCGCTCATGGCGAGGGCGGCCGCGAACGGGCCAGCGAAGACCCCGATGCGCGTGACGCCCCCGAGCGTGGACAGTGCCCGGGCGCGGAAGTGCGCCGGCACGGCCTCGGTGAGGTAACTCTGGCGTGCGAGCCCGAAGACGGCACCCGCCATGCCCACCATGAAGACGGCGGCCGCGAAGACGGGCAGGGTCGGCGCCGCGAGCGCGAGGAACATGGCCGCCGCGCACCAGAGCGCCGCCCCCACCAGCGCCTTCCGTTCGCCGAACCGCGTGGCGATCAGCGTCGCCGGCACGTTCGTGACCAGCGATCCGATGCCCGAGAGCGTGATGACCAGGGCGGCCGTCGCCACGTCCGCGCCGAGGTCGCGCGCGGTCAGCGCGATGACCGGCAGGATGGCGCCGGTGGCCACCCCGTAGAGCAGCGACGGCCCGTAGGCTCCCACCGCGATCGCACGGAGATCGAAGGTTTCCTGGGGCACCCGTCCAGCCTAGTCCGCAGGGTGCCCGCCCGTCGGTTCAAGCCGGATCGTCTGAAAAATACGTCCCCACTACCCCTCCACAACGGCACCCCTGCCTCGATTAATAGAACACGTGTTCGATATTATCGTGTCATGACGGTCACACCGATGAAGCTCTCGTCCCGGCCTGGGTCCTCCCTCGAGGAAGCACGTACCCTCCTCAGCGACTGTGCACTCGGCCTGTCCCAGTACCACCACCTCCTGTCACCCCAGGACGCCCTCCGGTTCGTCATCGATGTGGAGCAGGTGTCCAAGGTCATCGATCACCTGCAGGTCCTCGCCGCCCGGGTGGCGGATCATCACGGCCTCGCCTCGGCACAGGACGGCAGGTTCGGCTCATCCCCTCCCGCGGGAGCACCATCGGATGCGGAGCATCCCGGGGTCATGTCGTCCGACTCATCCGGCTCATCCGACTCATCCGGCTCATCCGGCTCATCCGACTCATCCGGCTCATCCGACTCGTCCGATTCATCCGCCTCGGCCACCGAGGCCCGTCTCGGCTTCAGGAACTGTGCGGATTTCCTTCGGGAGACGCTGGGGATCAGCCGTACCGAGGCACGACGTCGTCTGCATCTGGCGGCGGTCGTGCTGCCGAGCCTGTCGCCCACCGGGAACCCGCTCCCTCCCCCGCTGGAGGCCTTGGGTGAAGCCGTGGGCTCCTTCGCCATCAGCGGGCGTGCGGCTACCGTCGTGGCGCATGCGATCGGGCAGGTGAAGTCCTTCGCGACGCCCGAACAGCTCGCGTCGATGGAGCAGCACCTCACCCGGCAGGCGGTCGAGTCGGACGAGGACATCCTCCGCATCCTGGCACGTCGCTGGGAATCAGTGCTCGACCAGGACGGGCAGGAACCGACGGAGAAGGTACTTCGGGCACGTCAAGGCGTCTTCCTCAAGGGACGACGCCATGGATTGCACGTTCTGGAGATCGGCGCCACGGACGAGCAGTTCGACCAGCTCGCAACCGTCATGAACGCAGCCGCGAACCCGCGAAGTTCCTCGGGGCTCGCCGACCACCAGGTCGACAGCGCACAACTGGAGGCAACACATCGTGCAGCACAAGGGACAGCACGTGCTTCGCAGGAGCGGTCGCTCGATCACGGCGGGGCGACCCGGGCGCAACAACTCCTCGACGGTCTGGTTTCCGCCTGCAGGATCGCACTGTCCACCGGTGGACTGCCTGCATCAGGTGGTCACCGTCCACAGGTGATGGTGACCATCGACTACCAGGACCTGATCGGCCGGACCGAGCGGGCCGGCGACTCCGTCTTCTCCGGACAGATCAGTGCTCAAAACATCAGGAGGCTCGCCTGCGACGCGGACATCGTGCCGTTGGTCCTGGGCGGGAACGGGCAGGTGCTCGACGTCGGACGGGCGCAACGCCTGTTCCCACCACATCTTCGGCGAGCACTTGTTGCACGGGACAAAAGATGCGCCTTCCCGGACTGCTCCTTTCCGGCCAGCTGGTGCGAGGCACACCACCTGACACCGTGGGCGCGTGGTGGCGCGACCAGCGTCGACAACGGGGTGCTTTTGTGCTCGAGGCACCACCATGTCATCCACGAGGGCCTGTGGACTGTCGAATCACGAGGTGGCATCCCGTGGTTCACCCCGCCGCCTTATCGACGATCGTCCGGCAACCCACGAAGGAATCTGTACTGGCAGGCGGGGCGTGCAGTTCGCAGCAAACTCGGCACAGCACCTGGATCCGACACGGCCTGGAACCCATCGATCTCCGACCTGACGGACACCGGAGGATCCGACCCGACAGCGAGTTCCGACCTGACGGACACCGGCGGAGGATGAAGGGATGGGAGGACTCGGACTCACCGATGAGGGGCGGATGAAGGGAGCAGCGAACTCGGTCTGGCAGCTACGGGCCCGGCATGCTTCGGCCGGCCGGTAAATCCGGCGGACTCGGCCCGGCGGTCACTGCCCGTCGCTTCCGGCCCGGCGGACTCGGCCCGGCGGTCACTGCCCGTCGCTTCCGGCCCGGCGGACTCGGCCCGGCGGTCACTGCCCGTCGCTTCCGGCCCGGCGGACTCGGCCCGGCGGTCACTGCCCGTCGCTTCCGGCCCGGCGGACTCGGCCCGGCGGTCACTGCCCGTCGCTTCCGGCCCGGCGGACTCGGCCCGGCGGTCACTGCCCGTCGCTTCCGGCCCGGCGGACTCGGCCCGGCGGTCACTGCCCGTCACTTCCGGACCGACGGACTCGGACCGTCGGTCACTGCCCGTCGGTTACAGGCCCGCCTGATTCCGCTCGGCGGCTACAGCCCGGCAGATTCCACCCGGCGCTCATAACCCACCAGATTCGGCTGGGCCCAGCACCAGGCTTCAGCTCCCGCCGAGACCGGTCGGAAAGAACCCCACCCACAGGCCCAGCGCTGCCGCCCCGAACGACGCCAGCGCCGTCCCCGCCCCCGAGAGCACTGCGGCCCCGATGCGCTTCGCCTGGAGCAGTCGCACAGTCTCGCTGCTCGCCGTACTGAAGGTGGTGTAGCCCCCGAGGAAGCCCACGCCGCAGATCGATGTCCACTCGGACGGGAGGACGCCGGTCATGCCGAACGCGGCGACGAGACCGAGCAGGAAGGAGCCCGTGATGTTGACGGTCATGGTGCCGATGGGGACCACGCCGCGGAGGGGCGCCCTGATGACGCCGTCGAGCACGAAGCGTGCCACCGCCCCCATCCCACCTGCAATCCCGAGCGCGAGCACCACGAGCACGCTCACGGCGGCCCTCCCCGACTACCCGGTGAGCGACGACGGACAAGGCTTCCCGCCACGATCCCCAGCGCGGTCGCCCCGAGCCCCACCACCACGGACAGCCCGAGGTAGCCCATGCCCGCCGCGGCCCGGCCGCCGCCCAGGAGGAGCGCGGAGTCGACGGCGAGCGCACTGTAGGTGGTGAAGCCGCCGAGAAAGCCGGTACCGAACAGGAGCCGCAGCGCCCGGCGTCGGCCTTCGTCGGGGCCCCGCCGTGCCAGGGCCTCGAGGAGCAGACCGAGGGCGAATGCCCCCGCGATATTGATCAGGAAGATGCCGAAGGGGAGACCCGATGGAGCGGGCAGGACCTCGGACAGTCCGAACCGCACGAGAGTCCCACTCATGCCGCCGAGGAACACCAGTCCGAGGTATCCCGGCCGGAGGTGCGGTGGCGTCCCGTCCCGAGGGGGACGGCGGCGCTGGGGGTCAGGCAACGTATCGGGCGAGGAAGTCCAGGGTCCGGGTCCAGGCGTCCCCGGCCGGTCCTGCGCGATAGGCGAAGCGGTTGGAGTCGTTGAAGAAGGCGTGACCCGCCCCCGGATACCGGACTGCGGTGAAATCGACGCCTGCTTCGGCCATCGCCGCCTCGAGTGCGGGCAAGCCGGCGACCAGGCTCTCGTCGTCCTCCCCGTAGAAGGCCAGGACGGGTGCCGTGATGCGGGACAGCTCCTCGCCCGAGAAGTCGGCGTGGCCGTAGAACGGCACGCAGGCGAGCAGGCGCGGCTCGTGGACGGCGAGCGAGAAGCCGTAGGTCCCGCCGAAGCAGAAGCCGGTGACACCCACACGCCCCGCCACCGCGACGTCGTCGTACAGGAAGGTGAAGCATGCCCGTACGCGCTCCGTGGTGAGCGCCGCGAAGGCAGGGTTCCGCAGCGGTGCGAGCAGCGCACGGAGCTTCGGCTGTGCCTCGTTCCGTGCTGCCTCGTCCGGCCCGAACAGGGCCTCGTCGATTCCGGCAGTGGCCTCCTCGGTGATGCCCTGATCAGCGAGGAGATCGGGGGCGACGACGACGTAGCCTTCGCGCGCGAACCGATCGGCGACATCGCGGGTGTGGGACACGAGCCCCCACACCTCGTGGATGAGGACGAGCCCACCCCGCACCGGTCCGTCGGGCCGTACCACATAGGCGGGGAGCGGGCCGGCCGCGGTGGGGATGTCGTGGAGCGGGCTCATCCGCCTAGGTTGGCACGCTTCGTGATGGTGCGCCAACCGCCGGCGCGGTTGTCCGCGATGACGGCCCGGAAGATCTCCCGCAGCGCGTCCTCGTCGACGGGACGGTCCTCGTAGAGGGCGATCGTCCGCCCGGTCACGTTGCCCTGCCCGCCCGTGATGAGGCCGTGCGGGTCGGGGGCCAGACCGCCGTCGTAGAGGAAGACGTTGACGTGGTCCCTGGTGGCGAGGAGTGCACACACGTTCCCGTCGAGCACGAAGTAGGGCTGGCGGGTGCGCTTGATCGTCTCCTCGATGTCCGGGTCGGCTTCGTGCGCCACGCGGCGGACGGTCCGGCAGATCTCCTGCTGCCAGGCGGGCAGCGCGGCGATGTAGTCGTCGATGCGGGGGTCAGGGGCTCCGGCCATGGGCGACAGTGTGCCAGCGGAGGGACACCGCCGGAAGGGCCGACATGCCCGTCACCCGAACGGCGGGGACACCACCCGGAGTTCGCGCAACGGCGGAACGAACCGGTCGTCGTCCTTGCTGCTGCCGTCGAGCGTCCACCCGTGCCGCCCGTAGAACGCGAGGGCCCGCGCATTGCCGTCGGCCACCCACAGGTAGGCGCTGCCGTAGCCCATGCCGGCCAGTTCGCACACCGACCGGCTGAACAGGAAGGAGCCGATGCCGACGGACCAGTAAGCAGGGTCCAGGTTGATGGCGTGCAGTTCGCCCACGCCGTCGTCGACGTCGTCCCGCGGCGCCCCGAAGCCCGACCACCCGACGATTCGACCGCTCACGCAGACGGCCAGTTGGCGGTCGTCGATCCCCATGCCGCCCAGACGGTGCTCCCAGACTGCGGTGAGGCGCTCGCTGTCCAGGCGTGCGAGGTAATCGGCGGGCAGGATCCCGCCGTACGCGGCACGCCAGGCGTCGATCTGGATGCGCGCGAACTCGGCCGCGTCCGCGGGTGCCGCCTCACGGATGGTCCAGGTCCCGTCCACGGGCCACCTCCCTGCCGCTCTCCCGCCGTCCTGACCGACGGCGCCGGGCCTCCGACTACAGTGGCCGGGTGCCCTTCCCTACTCTGCCATGCGGTGTGACCCTGCGTCTCCTGAGGGCTGAGGACGCGCCCGCCCTCGCCCGGGCGTACCGGGACAACCGGGAGCACCTCGCGCCGTGGGAGCCCCTGCGGGACGAACGCTTCTTCACCGAGGCGGGCCAGGCCGAGCAGATCGCGTCGCGGCTCGAAGCCGGGGCCGCCGGCACCGACCTGCCGTGGGTCCTGGAGGCGGAGGAGCGGATCGTGGGCACGATGACCCTCGCCGGCATCGTCCGCGGGCCGTTCCTCAGCGCGCACGTGGGGTACTGGGTGGCCGGGCGGCTGCAGGGTCGGGGCGTCTGCTCGGCCGCCCTGCAGGAGGTGCTGCGGCATGCCCGGGACGAGCTGGGACTGCACCGCATCCAGGCGTCCGTCCTGCCGCGCAACGCCGCCTCGACGGCGGTCCTGCGCGGGGCGGGCTTCACGCTCATCGGGACGGCGCCGTCCTATCTCAGGATCGCCGGGTCCTGGCAGGACCACCTGCTGTACCAGCGCATCCTGCACTGATCCCGGGTGGTCCCGCCGACACGCGAGGGCGTCAGAGCGCGCCGAGCGCCTGGGCGATCGGCACGGCGGACGCGGCGGCCCAGGCCTGCGGGCGGCACGACGCCGGGTAGGGCACCGGCTGCTCCACCTCGCCGGCCGTGTGCCCGGAGAAGAGTTCGGGCAGCCGCCAGTCGAAGCCCTCCGCGGCGTCGAGGAGGCCCCTCGCGAGGACCGCGGCCTCGTCCGCGAAGCCCGCCCGGAGCATCCCGCTGATGATCATGCCGGTGTCGTGGCTCCACACCGATCCCGCGTGGTACCGGGTGGGCCAGAAACCGCCGTTGGTCGTCGAGACGGTCCGGATGCCGAAGCCCGAGAACATCGTCGGGTCGAGCAGCCGCGCCACCACCACGGCTTCCTCCTCGGCGGTCAGGATCCCCGTGCCGAGGAGGTGGCCCATGTTGCTCGTCACGCCGTCGACGGCGCGCTTCTGAGCATCCAGGGCGATCGCGGGGTAGCGGCCGGTGGCGTCCGAGCACCAGAACGCCTCCCGGAAGCGCTCCGCCAGGGAGGCGGCGTAGCTGCGCCAGCTCTCCGCACCGGGGCGGCCGAACGCCTCGAGCAGCGCCGCTCCCCCGATGGCCGCCTCGTAGGCGTAGCCCTGGACCTCGCTGAGGGCGATCGGGCCCTCGGCGAGGGACCCGTCGTGCCAGCGGATGGAGTCACCGGAGTCCTTCCACCCCTGGTTGGCCAGCCCGTGCCCGCTCGTGTCGAGGTACTCGAGGAAGCCGTCGCCGTCGGAATCGCCGAAGTCCCGCAGCCACGTCAGCGCCTTCTCGAGCGGGTCGAGGAGGCGCCCGACGACGTCGTCGTCCAGGCCTGCACGCCACGCGTCGTGGAGCAGCATGATCCACAGCGGGGTGGCGTCGATGGTGCCGTAGTAGACCGGGGGAAGGGCGATCCCGGTGCCGTCCTCCTCGAACCGGAGCGTGCCCCGGCGTACCTCGTGGAGGATCTTGCCCGGCTGCTCGGCCGTCGAGGCGTCGCTGACGGTGCCCTGCCGGGAGGCGAGCGCGGTGAGCGTGGAGCCGGCGAGCTCCGTGGACACCGGGAGGAGCAGGCGGGCGGCGATCAGGGAGTCGCGGCCGAACATCGTGAAGAACCAGGGGGCTCCGGCCGCGAGGAACGTCGCTGCGGGCTGGTCGGCCGGCGCCATGCGGAGGCCGTTGAGGTCCGAGATGGAGTGCCGCAGCAACAGGTCGAGGCGGCGGTCGCCGACGGCCGGAGCCTCGAGGGGGGCCGTGGAGGGCGCCGTCATCGGGGCGCCGGTGTCCTGCAGGGCGAGGGACCACGCGATCTCCGCCGTCGATCCGGCGTCGACCGTGACCTGCCAGCGGAGCTCGATCCTGCCGTCCCCGAAGGAGACGGCGGCCGTGCCGGGATCGAGGAGGGCGGTGGTCTCGGCGTTGCGCCAGTTCCACTGCAGCGCGTCGATCGCCAGCGGCGTGCCGGATCCCTGACCGGATTTCACCTTCTCCATGGGGGTGCTGTCCGCGGCGAGGCTGCAGGCGAGCACCAGGGTGACCGGCTCGTCGAGGGCGGAGTCGATCCGCACCACCTCGCGGATCCCGTCAGCGGACGCCGTCCGGGTGCGCGTGAGCTGGACGAGCGGGTCCGCACCGGCGTTCTCGACCCGCACCATCGCCAGGAAATCCACCCGGCAGGCCGATCGCACCTGGGCGCTGACCCACTCCGGCTCGCTACCGTCCACCGTCAGCACGGCGCTGCTGATCACGCGGTCGTCGCCGCAGTGGATGCCCTGCGCGCCCGTCCCGCGGATCTGGCCGTGCGGGTCCGACCACGCCTGGATGGGCGCGCTGAAGACGCCGGTCAGATCGTGCAGGAAGGGCTGGAGGTGCGCCATCGGAGCTCCTAGTCGTTGGGCAGCCGTCTGCCCGCCAACGGGCTCCGACTGTTTGATCGATCAAATTACTTGTTGACACCACCCTATTTGAACGTTCATATTGTTGTAAACAGGCATCGGTGACCGGTGCCACACCCCGACGACGAGGAGGACCCATGACGAAGACCACCCTGGTCTCACTGGCGGATTCCCTCGGGGTGTCCCGGCAGACCATCTCGAACGTCATCAACGCCCCGCACCGGGTGAAGCCGGAGACCCGCGCCCGGGTGGAGGCCGCGATCTCCGCCAGCGGGTACCGCCCGAGTGCCGCGGCCCGCCAGCTGCGGACGCGCCGGTCGATGAACCTCGGCCTGCGCCTCATGCCCGTCCACGACGGCATCAACGGTTCCATCCTCGACCGCTTCCTGCACGCCCTGACGGAGACCGCGCAGCGCGACGGGTACCGGTTGACCCTGTTCTGCGCCGACTCCGACGCCGACGAGATCCACCAGTACGAGGAACTGCTCCAGGTCTCCGACATCGACGGGTTCGTCCTCACCGGCACCCACCACGGCGATCAGCGCACAGCCTGGCTCCTCGACCACGACGTCCCGTTCGCCGCCTTCGGCCGCCCCTGGAACGACGCCGAGGATCCGCGCCGGAGCAGGCACGCCTGGGTGGACGTCGATGGCGGCGCCGGGACGGCCGAGGCCACCGCCGCCTTCCTCGACGACGGCCACGCGTCCATCGGATTCCTCGGCTGGCCGGCCGGCTCGGGGGCCGGGGACGACCGCCGCGCCGGCTGGCAGCGCACCCTCGCCGCAGCCGGCGTCGCACCCGGCCGCATCCAGGAGCTCACGGCGTCCATCGACGACGGCGTGCAGACGGGCGCGGTCGCGGCCCGCCACCTGATCGCCGCGGGTGCGACGGCGATCGTCTGCGTCAGTGACTCCCTCGCACTCGGCGCCGCCATGGAGCTGCGCCGGGCCTTCCCCGGGGTGCCGGCGGCCGTGACCGGCTTCGACGACACCCCGGTGGCCGCCGCCGTAGGGCTGTCGAGCGTCGCCCAACCCATCGAGGCCGCCGCCCGCCACGCGGTCGCAGTCCTCACCCACCAGCTTGCGGAAACAACCACGGGAGGCGCCGGCGTCCCGGCGCCGGAGCAGCACCTGCTGCTCCCGGCGGCGCTCGTCCGGCGCACCCCGTATCCCCTCGACACCGGCATCCCCACCGCCGGCACCCCCTGATGGAACACCACCGACGAAGGACACAGACAATGATGACTGGCACTCCCCGCAACTCCCGGCGCCTCGCGGCCGCCACCCTCGTGGCCGTGAGCGCTCTGGCGCTGACCGCCTGCGGCGGGTCTGGCTTCTCCGAGGCCGGTGAGGGCTCGGGCGACCAGACCGAGGCCACCGATGCTCCCCTGACCGTCCTGATCGGATCTTCGGGGACCGCCGAGACGGACGCCGTGACCGAGGCGGTCTCCTCCTGGTCCGGCGAGTCGGGCATCGACGCGACCGTGAACGTCGCCTCCGATCTCCCGCAGCAGCTCAGCCAGGGCTTCGCCTCCGGCAACCCGGCCGACGTCTTCTACGTCTCCGCGGACTCCTTCGCGGGCTACGCGGCCAACGGATCGCTGGAACCCTACGCCGAGGACCTCCCCGGCAAGGACGACTTCTACCCGGCGCTGCGCGAGGCCTTCACCTACGAGGACACGCTCTACTGCGCACCGAAGGACTTCTCCACTCTGGCGCTCGTGATCAACGACGAACTGTGGGCCGCTGCAGGCCTCACCGAGGCGGACATCCCGACCACGTGGGACGAGCTCGCGGAGACCGCGGCGACCCTGACGAAGGGCGACACCGCGGGGCTGGCGTTCAGCCCCGAGTTCCAGCGCGTCGGCGCGTTCGCCGCCGCTGCCGGCGGTGGCCTCGTCACCGACGGCGAGGCAACGGCGAACTCCCCCGAGAACGTGGAGGCGCTCAGCTACGTGCAGAAGCTCCTGAACGACGGATCGGCCAGCTACTCCTCGGACCTCGGCGCCGGCTGGGGCGGCGAGGCCTTCGGCAAGGGGCAGGCCGCCATGGTCATCGAGGGCAACTGGATCGCGGGGGCCATGAGCGCCGACTACCCGGACGTCGAGTACACCGTCGCCGAACTGCCCGAGGGCCCGGCCGGCAAGGGCACTCTGCAGTTCACGAACTGCTGGGGCATCGCCGCCGACAGCGACAACGTCGAGGGCGCCCGGCAGCTCGTGGAGCAGCTGACCTCCGTGGACAGCCAGCTGGCGTTCTCGAAGGCCTTCGGCGTGATGCCCTCCGTGCAGTCGGCCGCCGACCAGTGGTCGGAGCAGTACCCCGACCTGGCGCCGTTCATCGCGGGCGGCGACTACGCCCAGAACGTCCCGGCCCAGCCCGGCGCCGTGGACGTCATCGCGGAACTCAACGCGCAGCTCGAGAGCCTGAAGACCGCCGACCCGCAGCAGCTGCTCGACGGCGTCCAGCCGGACCTCGAAGCAGTGATCGCCGACGCCCAGTAGGGCACCCTGAACCCCGCGGCAGCGCCCGGCCCGCAAGACGGGCGCTGCCGCGGTCCCATCCCCTGGCCAGGCCCTGACGGCCGGCCGCCCCGCTGCGAAGGAGCATTCCGGTGGCACGATCGATTCCCTCACCTCCCGGCGGCGGCACCGCCCGTCGCCGCACCACACGGGGGCGGCAGGGCCTGACCGGCTGGCTGTTCATCTCGCCCGTCGTCGTGATCCTCGGCCTCTTCCTCGTGGTCCCGGTCCTCATGGCCGCATGGGTGAGCGTGTCCGACTGGACCGGTCGCGGCAGCCCCGTCGGCGGGTCCGTCAGCTTCGTGGGCGGGCAGAACTACACCGCGATCCTCGACGGTGACGGCCTGGCCTCCCGCGACTTCGGGACGTCCATCCGCAACAACCTCTACTACGTCCTGCTGGTGGTGCCCCTCCAGACCGGGCTCAGCATGTTCCTCGCCGTCCTCGTGAACCGGCAGGTGCTGCGTGGCCGCGGCTTCTTCCGCACCGCGTTCTACTTCCCCTCGGTCACGAGCTCGGTCGCGATCACGGTCCTCTGGCTGTTCCTGTTCAGCTCCACCGGCGTCGTGAACCGCGTGCTCTCCTTCATCTCGGTCTCGGGACCGAACTGGTTCCAGGACCCGCGCGGCGTGATCCACGTGATCCTCGCGGCCGTCGGCATCCGGACCGCCCCCGAGGCCCTGACCGCGCCCGGCTTCCTCGGCGTCTCGGGATGGGAGTGGCTCGCCGGCCCGTCCGTGGCGATGAGCGCCTTCATCCTCATGGCGATCTTCACGACGTCCGGCACGTTCATGCTGCTGTTCATCGCGGCGCTGCAGAACATCAGCGGCGAGGTGCAGGAGGCGGCGATGGTCGACGGCGCCAACGGCTGGCAGCGCTTCTGGCAGGTGACCCTGCCCATGCTGCGCCCCACCCTGTTCACCGTGCTCACGCTGGGGCTGATCGGCTCCTGGCAGGTGTTCGACCAGATCTACACCGGCACGCAGGGCGGTCCCGCGAAGACCACGCTGACCCCGGCCTACCTGTCCTTCAGCACCGCCTTCAACAACCAGCGTTGGGGCGAGGGCGCGGCGATCGCGTTCATCCTGTTCGCCATCATCGTCACCCTCACGCTGCTGCAGCGCCTCGCGCTCCGCGAACGCGACGTCCCCCGCCGCCGCCGCATGGTGCCGGTGACGGCGTCGTCCACCGGTGCGCGCACCGCCTCCAGCAGCGCCCTGCCCGTCAAGGAGCCGAAGCCATGAGCCAGCTCGCCACCCGTCCCGCCGCGCCGACACCACCCCCGACGCCGGCGCCGTCCACCCGCCGCCGCAGGAAGGCCCCGAGTGTGGGACGCAGGGCCCTGGCCCTCTACCTGCTGCTGGCCCTCCTGGCCCTGATCTACATCTTCCCGTTCCTCATCCAGGTGTCGAGTTCCTTCAAGACGGAACCCGAGGCGGCCCAGAACCCCCTCGGCCTGATCCCGCAGAACTGGACCACCGCCGCCTACACGCAGCTCTTCGAATCGTCCGATTTCCCCACCTGGGCGAAGAACTCCTTCATCGTCACCCTCTTCGTGACCGCCGGGCGCGTGTTCTTCAACTCCCTCGCCGGCTACGCCCTGGCCCGCATCCCGTTCCGCGGACGGGGCCTGGTCTTCGCCCTCCTCGTGGCGGTCATGGCCGTGCCGGGCGTGGTGCTGCTCATCCCGAAGTTCCTCGTCATCAACCAGCTCGGCATCTACGACTCCTACGCCGGGATGGTGCTGCCGCTGCTCGCGGATGCCGCCGGGGTGTTCATCATGAAGAACTTCTTCGAGTCCATCCCCGCCAGCGTCGAGGAGCAGGCGCGGATCGACGGCGCCGGCACGTTCCGGACGTTCTGGTCCGTGGTCCTGCCGATGGCCCGCCCGGCCGTCATGACCATCGTCATCCTGTCCTTCCAGGGGTCCTGGAACGAGCTGAACCACTTCATCGTGTCCACACAGGATCCGGCCCTGACCACGCTGACGAAGGGCGTCGCCCAGCTCTCCTCGGGCCAGCTGAGCCAGGGCACGCAGTACCCGCTGAAGCTCGCGGCGGCTGCCCTGATGACCGTCCCGGTGGCGATCGTGTTCTTCGTCTTCCAGAAGCGGATCATGAACGCCTCGGCGGGGGCCGTCAAGGAATAGGCGGACCGACGGCCTCTGACGTCGCGCGGCGTCAGAGGCCTAGGATCGGCTCCTCGATCGGGGCCAGTAGCCCTCCACCTGGCTGACCGGCCGGACCGACGCCGCATCCGGGTTCTCTCCGTACTCCTTCTTGGCCCGGCGCTGCCGCAGCAGGTCCCAGCACTGGTCCAGGCTCTCCTCGATGCGGCGCAGGCGTCCCTCGTTCTCGTGACCCCGCATGCTGCCCGCCGCGCGCTCCCGGAGCCGGTGCTCCTCCTCCACGAGGGAGCGGATGGTGGACAGGATGTCCTGGTCGTCCATGCCGGGCCTCCTCATCGTGCCTGGGGGTACCGTACCCGGGAACGTCGGGCGGGGCTACAGGGCCGAGATGGTCCAGCCGGTCCGGTGCGTCCCTCCCGGCGCGAGGACGATCAGGTCCTCGCCGGTGTTGAAGGCGTCCGGCGGGCAGGTCATGGGTTCGACGGCGAGACCGAGCCGCGTGTTCTCCGGCTTCAGCGGCAGGTCCGCGGTATGGATCTGTGCCCAGGGGCAGGTGTCGTCCCAGACCATGGCGGTCCCGGTTCCCGAGGCCGGATCGGTGACGCGCACCGTGGCCAGGCCTGCATCACCGCGCTTCAGGTCCGTGAACGCATGGTCGATCTGCACGTCACCGAGGGCGTGGGCCGTCCGGAAGTCGAAGGGCGTCCCGGCCACGGGCTCCTTCGCCACGGGCAGCAGCCGGTCGGGCGTGACCGTCAGGACGGTGGCGGCGGGCAGATCGAGCACCCATTCATCGAGGGGAGACGGCCCGGCGACGAGGTAGGGGTGGGGGCAGACACCGTAGGGCGCCCGGCGCGATCCCGTGTTCAGGGCGGTGACGTCCGTCCGGAAGCCGGCGCCATCGACGCTGAATCGCGCGTGCAGCGCGACGGTGAAGGGGTACGCGTCCGTCGGCTCGATCGTGCACCCGAGCGTCACGGCGGACTCCGTGTGCTCCACGAGGGACCAGGGGATGTCGAACACGAGCCCGTGGAGAGCCGTGCCGCGCTCCGGTTCGTTGATTGGGAGTTCGAAGTCGGCGCCGTCGAACGAGTACTGCCCGTCGGCGATGCGGTTGGGCCACGGGGCGACGAAGGCGCCCCGGAAGTTGGGCATGTCCTCGTCGGCGCCGAAGCCGACCACGAGCGGGCGCCCCTCGTGGGTCAGCTCGCGGACGGCTGCACCGAGTCCGAGGACGACGGCCGTGTAGCCGCCGCCCTCGATCCTGTATTCGGAATGCTTCATGCGAGGGATACGGCCGTCCAGGACACGGGGGGAAGCGTGATGGTGACGGAGTCGCCGTCGATCGTCGCTGACGTGTTGGTCTTCATGGTCACGCGCTCGGGCTCCTCGAGGGTGTTCTTGGCATATACGTCCGTATCGTACAGCGACTCGGCGGTCATGGTGCTGAACCCGTCGAGCGCGGCGATGTCGATGGTCACGGTCGTCTCCTCGGTCTGCGAGCGGTTGACGAGGAACACGGCGGTGGCACCCGTCTCGTCGTCGTGCGTGGCCACGGCGTCCACGAGCGGCACGACGCCGTACTCGCCGGTCTCGTATGTCCCGGCGTCGAGCTTGAGTTCGAGCACCGACCCCTGGGCGAGCTTCGAGGTGATGGAGAAGGGGAAGAACGTGGTCTGACGCCAGGCCGGGCCGCCGGGCTCGGTCATGATCGGGGCGATCACGTTGACGAGCTGCGCCAGGGACGCCGAGGTGACCCTGTCCGCGTGCTTCAGCAGCGAGATCATCAGGTTGCCGAACACGACGGCGTCCGCGACCGAGTAGCAGTCCTCGAGCAGGCGCGGGGCCACGGGCCAGTTGTCGAGGCCCTCGATCTTGTCGACGTTCTCGAAGCGGCTGATGTACCAGACGTTCCACTCGTCGAAGGAGATGTTGATGGTCTTCGAGCTGCCGCGGACGGCCTTCACGTGGTCCGCGGTGGCGACGACGGATTCGATGAAGTGATCCATGTCGACGGCGGATGCGAGGAACGAGCCGAGGTCCCCGTTCTTCTCCTCGTAGTACGCGTGGCAGGAGATGTAGTCGACGACGTCGTACGTGTGCGAGAGCACCACGCGCTCCCACTCGCCGAAGGTCGGCATGTGGGCGCTGGACGAGCCGCAGGCCACGAGTTCGATGGAGGGATCCAGCTGGCGCATGGCCCGGGCCGTGATGGCCGCGAGCTTGCCGTAGTCCTCGGCGGACCGGTGGCCGAGCTGCCACGGGCCGTCCATCTCGTTGCCCAGGCACCAGATCTTGACGTCGAACGGGTCCGGACGGCCGTTGGCCATGCGCTGGTCGGCGAGAGCGGTGCCCTTGGGCAGGTTCGAGTACTCGAGGAGGTCGAGGGCCTCGGACGTCCCCCGCGTGCCGAGGTTCACGGCCAGCATGAGGTCGCTGTCGACCTTCCGCAGCCAGGACGCGAACTCGTGCATGCCCACCTGGTTGGTCTCGGTGGAGTGCCAGGCGAGGTCGAGGCGCGTGGGGCGCTCATCGCGCGGTCCCACGCTGTCCTCCCAGCGGAAGCCGGAGACGAAATTCCCCCCGGGGTAGCGGATGGTCGAGACGCCCATCTCCCTGACGAGTGCGATGACGTCCTCGCGGAAGCCCTCGTCGTCCGCGGTCGCGTGGCCGGGCTCGTAGATGCCGTCATAGACATGGCGGCCGAGATGTTCGACGAAGCCACCGAAGATGTTGCGGTTGATCCGCCCGACCGTGAAGGAGGGGTCGAGTGTGAGGCGTGCGTTATGCATCGAACTGCTTTCTGTTTCGGGTGGCGTCAGGTGGGGCGGCGTGCGGGCTACTTGAGCGAGCCCAGCGAGAGTCCGCCCTGCCAGTACTTCTGGAGGGAGAGGAACGCGATGATCAGCGGGATGATCGAGATGAAGGCGCCCGTGGTGATGAGGTTCCACAGCGCCTCGCCGCCGCTGCCGGCGTTGGAGAGGGCTTGCCAGCCGTTGAGGCCCACCGTCACGGGGAGCAGCAGCGGGTCGCTGAGGACGGCGAGCGGGAGGAAGAAGTTGTTCCAGGTCCCGACGACCGACAGCAGGAGCACGGTCACGATGGCCGGGCGCAGCAGCGGCAGGGCGATCTGGAAGAACGTGCGGATCTCCCCGGCCCCGTCGATCCGTGCTGCGTCGAGGAGTTCGTCCGGCACGGCCTCCTGGGCGAAGACCCTCATCAGGTAGACGCCGAAGGGGCTCAGGAGCGAGGGCAGGATGACGGCCCAGATGGTGTTGACGAGCCCGACCGAGCTCAGGAGGACGAAGGTCGGGATGACGAGCGCCGTCAGGGGCACCATGACCGCTCCGAGCAGGATGCCGAAGAAGGCGGCCCGTCCGCGGAAGTTGTACTTCGCGAAGCCGTAGCCGGCGAGGACCGCCAGGATGGTGGCGCCGACACCGCCGGAGATCGCATAGAGGAACGAGTTGCCGAGCCAGCGCCAGTAGATGCCGTCCTGACGCTCGAACAGGCCCTGCAGGTTGCTGAAGAAGTGGAATTCGTCGTCGAACCAGAGCGGTCCGCCTGATCCACCGAACAGTCCTGCGGTGTCCTTGGTGCTCGCGACCGTCAGCCACCAGAGGGGGGTGATGAAGTAGATGACGAGGATCAGCAGGAAGATGTGGGAGCCGATGCGAGGACCGCCGTTACGGGCCCGGTTCCGTGATGCGGAGCCGCGGCCCTTCCGGCCGTCCCGCCGCTGGAGGGTGTCTGTGACGAGTGCCATGGCTTATTTCAGTCCGCTCTGCTTGCGGGTCAGGAAGAGGAAGATGAAGGAGAAGACGAACACGACGATGCCGAGGGCGAACGAGATGGCCGACGCGTAGTTGAACTGGCTATAGGAGAACGCCAGCGTGAACGCATACATGTTCGGCGTGTACGAGACCGGGATGGCTCCCTGTGCCACTCCCTTGAGGACCTGAGGTTCGGTGAAGAACTGCAGGGTGCCGATCAGGGCGAAGATGACCACCATGACCAGGGAGGAGGAGATCATCGGGACCTTGATACGGAGGGCGATCTGCCGGTCGGAGGCGCCGTCGAGTACGGCCGCCTCGTAGATCCCGGGGTCGATGCCCCTCAGGGCGGCGTAGATGATGATCATGTAGTAGCCGGCCCACTGCCAGGTGACGATGTTCACCAGGCTGCCGAAGATGTTGTCCTGTGCCAGGAATTCCGGTGCCGCCAGTCCGAAGATGCTGAAGATGGAACTGGCAGGACCGAACCGCGGGCTGTAGAGGAAGCCCCACATCAGGGCGCCGATGACAACAGGGACGGCGTAGGGGATGAAGATCATCAGGCGTGAGAACTTGGAGGCCCAGGTGGCCAGGTTGTCGAGGACGAGTGCCGCGACGAGGGCCACGAGCATCTGCGCCGGGATCATGATCAGGGCGAACTTCGCCACCGTGCCGAGTCCCTGGAGGAAGATCGGGTCGGAGAACGCCTTGAGGTAGTTGTCCGCCCCGACGAACTTGGTGCCGGTCGCGAGGGTGCTGGTGAACAGGCTCATCCTGAAGGCGTAGACCAGGGGAAGGATGAGGAAGGTCAGGAAGATGAGGGCGAAGGGCGCCACGAACAGCCAGCCCCAGCGCTGCTTGCGCCGGTAGTTCCTGTCGGGGCGGTGCCTGGCCTGCTGGGGTGCGGGAGCCGGCTGGGACGACGTCGGCGCAGTGGTCGTGGCCATGATGGTCTTTCCTCGGGCTGGTTCGGATAGCGCGGCGAAGGGAGGTGCCGGGATCGGGAGGGTGCCGGCGGACCGGCACCCTCCCCGCCGGGCTACTTGACGGTGAAGCCCTGCTCGGTGGCGTACTGCTCGAGGGATGCCTGGAGGTCGTCGAGCGCCTGGCCGGCATCTTTCTCCCCCTGCACCATCGCGTAGAGCTGCTCGGTGAGCTGGTCGTAGGCGTAGTTCTGGAAGGGGCTGAAGGTCGCGCCCTCGTAGCCCGCCGCCGCCTCGAGGAAGACGTCCTTGTTGATCTGCTGGCCGCCGAAGAACTCGTACTCCTTGTCGGCGAACGCCGCCGAGTCGAGCACCGGCGCGTAGGACGGGAAGAGGGCCCCCTTGTCCACACCGAGATTCATTCCTTCCTCGTTGCCGAAGATCCCCATGGCCACCTTGGCCGCCAGTTCCTTGTCCTTGGCCTGCTCGGTCACGGCGAAGGTGGAACCGCCCCAGTTCACCTGGACGGGGTTCGCCGCGTCCCACTGCGGGAGCGGAGCCGCACGCCAGACGGCGTCGGGGTCGGCGTCGGACAGCCCCTGCAGATACCCCGGTCCCCATGCGGCAGCGAGGTAGACGGCGTAGGAACCGTCGACGAGCTTGGTGTTGTAGTCGGCCGTGAAGGCGTCATCGGTCGCGACGAGGCCGTCCTTCACGAGTCCGTCCCAGTACTCGAGGACCTTCTTGGCGCCGTCGTCGTTCACGTTGATGCCGATCTCCTGCGGGCTCGCGGAGTCGTATTCGAACGGGACCGATCCGGCCTGGGCGAAGAGCGCCTGGTTGAAGGCACGGCCGTTGGTCGGGAAGTCGCCGATGACGGCGCCGTCGCCGGACTCCTTGAGCTTCCGGGCCGCTGCCTCGAACTCCTCCCAGGTGGTCGGCACCTCGATGCCTGCCGCATCGAAGAGGTCCTGGCGGTAGAGCATGCCCATCGGTCCGCCGTCGACCGGGATGGCGTAGACGGCGTCGCCGCTGCTCGCGTCCTCCCAGGCGCCCTCCGCGTAGTCCGCCTCGACGTCGTCAGCGCCGAACTCGGTGAGATCCACGAGGGAATCGCGGATGGTGAAGCTGGAGAGGACCTCCGATTCGAGCTGGATGACGTCGGGGGCGCCCGAACCGGACTCGATCGATGTCGAGAACTTGGTGTACTCGTCGTTGCCCTGGCCCGCGTTGGTCCAGCAGATCTGGACGTCGTCGTTGGTGTTGTTGAACTGGTCGACGACCTCGTCGAAGGCCGGGTACCAGGCCCAGACGGTCACCTGGGGGGCATCGGCGTTGACGATGGTGTTCGTGCAGGACGCAGCCTCCGAGCTACCTCCGCTGTCGCTCCCTGCGGAGCAGCCTGTCAGTGCGACGGCAGTGGCGGCGACGATGCCGGCCGATGCCAGGAAATTGGCTTTCATATCTCTTGCTTCCTCTCGCGGTGGCGGTCCACCGTGGTCCGCCCGGGCGTCCGGGCCAGGTGCTGCAGGGAGGAGGATCACCGGGGTACCGGATGCTGTACCCGCTCGAATCTTCCTTGATCCGGGTCCGTCCTCCGGCAGCCCCGCCCAGCTGGGGAGGCGGTTGCAAGGGTGTCGGTCCGTCATTTACATCGTTGTAGGTAAACGATGTAGAAATCATGCGGAGTGGTGACCGTCACTGTCAAGCATCAGGCCGGAAAAGATCTCGACGCAGTCAAGGGGACGGCGCGGAGGACTCCCGCTCGATGACCTGGAACCGCGCCTCGAACTCGCGCGGCGGGACGTCTCCGGCGCTGCCCGAGATGCGTTCCTGCAGCACCCGCACGGCGGTATCGGCGATCTCGTCCCTGCCCGGGTCGATGGTCGAGAGCGTCGGCAGCGAGTACCTGCCCTCGTCCAGGTCGTCAAAGCCGATCACCGCGACGTCCTCGGGGATCCGGCGGCCCGCCTCCTGCATGACACGCATGGCCCCGAGGGCCAGCGTGTCGTTCAGGCCGAACACCGCGTCGAACTCGACACCGGACGCGAGCATCTCCCGCATGGACGTGGCGCCGTTCGAGCGATGCCACAGGGTCGTGTACCCCAGGAGCCGAGGGTCGAACGGGACGCCGGCCTCCTCGAGCGCCTGCCGGTACCCCCGCAGGCGCAGGCCGGCGGAGCCGATCACCTCGCCCTCGTGCGCACCGATGACGGCGATGCGCCGTCGTCCCCGGGACAGCAGGTGCGCGGTGGCGGCCTGTGCCGACTCGACGTTGCTCATGGTGACATGGTCGGTGGGCCCGCCGAAGATCCGCTCCCCGAGCAGCACGAGCGGGAAGTTCACGTTCAGGTACTCCGCGTCCTCGTTGGACATGCCCAGCGGGCTGAACAGCAGCCCGTCCGTCATCTGCAACCGGGGACCGGACAGGATCTCGAGCTCACGCGAGCGGTCGCCGCCGGTCTGCTCGATCAGGACCTTCAGCCCCCGTCGCTCCGCGGCCTTGATGGTGGAGTCGGCCAGTTCCGCGAAGTAGCTCAGCGAGAGTTCGGGGACGGCGAGCCCGATGACCCCGGTCCGCCCCGAACGCAGGCTCCGGGCGGAGAGGTTGGGGCTGTACCCGAGGTCGGAGATGGCGTCCATGACGCGCTGCTTGGTGTCGGGACGGATGTGCTCGTAGTCGTTGATGACATTGGAGACGGTCTTGATCGAGACGCCGGCCGCCAGCGCGACGTCCTTCAGTGTGGCCGCCATGCCGCTCCCCGGGTCCCGTCGTGATGCCCTGCACGTCACGCGTGAGGTGATTCTACAACGTTGTAGTATGGGCGGGCACCCTCTCCGCACGTGCCGCCGCAGCCTCGGGTTCCGCCGCCGCGACACCGCCAGACAAGGACCACCATGCTCGAAGAAGACGTACGGGACAGGCTCAACTGGGCGGGCAACTACGAGTACCGGGCGCAGACGATCGAGCACCCCACCTCCCTCGCCGACCTCCAGCGTGCCGTGGCAGGAGCCAGTCGGGTCCGGGCCCTCGGCTCGCGCCACTCCTTCAACGACATCGCGGACAGCCCGGGGACCCTCGTCTGCCTGGACGTGCTCGACCCCGGGGTGCTGATCGACGAGGACGCGCTCACCGTCACCGTGGCGGCGGGCGTGCGGTACGGCGTCCTCGCCGAGCACCTGCAGCGGCGCGGCTTCGCCCTGCACAATCTCGCCTCCCTGCCCCACATCTCGGTCGGCGGCGCCATCGCCACCGCCACCCACGGTTCCGGGGATGCGAACGGCAACCTCGCCACCGCCGTCGTCGGACTGGAGCTCGTGACAGCCTCCGGCGACGTCCTGGCCCTGGCCGCGGGCGACGACGACTTCCCCGGCGCCGTCGTGGGCCTCGGCGCCCTCGGTGTCGTCCACCGGGTGACCCTGCGCATCGAGCCGACCTTCGACGTGCGGCAGGACGTGTTCACGGACATTCCGTGGGACGCGGTCCTCGCGGACTACGACGCCGCCACGTCCGCCGCGTACAGCGTCAGCCTGTTCACGGACTGGTCGGGCGACACCATCGGCCAGGCGTGGCTGAAGAGCCGCGTCGACGGCGGGAGTTCCGCGCCGCACGCGTTCTACGGCGGGACGCCGGCGGACCGGGCCCACCATCCGGTCCCCGGGGTGGCCGCGGACCACTGCACGCAGCAGCTCGGCGTCCCGGGACCGTGGTCGGACCGGCTGGCCCACTTCCGGCTCGCGTTCACGCCCAGCAACGGGGACGAGCTGCAGACCGAGTACCTGGTGGGCCGCGAGCACGCGGTCGAGGCCATCCAGGCGGTGCGGGACCTCGCGCCGAGGATCGCGCCGCTGCTGCTGGTCTCGGAGGTGCGCTCCATGGCGGCGGACGAGCTGTGGCTCAGCAGCAACTACCGCCGCGACGGGATCGGCCTGCACTTCACCTGGAAGCCGCTGCAGGCGGAGGTGGAAGCCCTGCTGCCGGAGCTCGAGGCGGCACTGCTCCCCCTCGGGGCCCGCCCGCACTGGGGCAAGCTCTTCGCCGCGGACGCCGCGCAGCTCGCACCGCTCTACCCGCGCTTCGAGGACTTCCGGGCCCTGGCTGGTCGCCTGGATCCCGCCGGGAAGTTCCGCAACGCGTTCCTGGACCGCACGGTCTTCGGGGCGTAGGAGGACGCCGGCCTCAGTGCCGGCGCGTCAGCCACTTCCAGTGCGCGAGGGTGCGCAGGCGGATGAGCAGGGCACGGGACTGCTCCGGGCCGTACGGCAGGATCGGGATGGCCTTGGTCATGTCCACCGAGGCCTCGTCCATGGCCACCCGGGTCACCCGGATGGCACTGCGCATCGTGTTCATCTGCGTGACGACGTCCTGGACGGCCACCGGCTCGCCATGACCGGGCACGAACACGTCGTAGAGGTCCTCGAGGGCGGCCATCTTGCCGAGCGTGCGCACCCAGTCCACGGGGAACGCGTCCTCGAAGACCGGATCGGACCCCGCCTCCAGCAGATCCCCCGTGAACAGGACGTTGCCGGCGCCCACGAGCAGATCGTGGTCGGTGTGACCGCTGCCGAGATGGAAGAGCGTCACCGACAGCCCGCCCAGGTCGAGGTCCACGGGCTTGCCCTCCACCAGCCGGTTCGCGGGGAGGATCCGGGTGTGCTCGCCGTCGCCCGCACCCATCGCCGGCTCGACGGCGAGCACCAGGACCCGCTGCTCCTCGCCCTTCTCCGCCTGCACGGCGCTGCACCGCGATGTCGCCCAGAACTCCTCGACGCCGTGGGCCGCGAAGTAGTCGTTGCCGAAGTAGTGGCTAGCATGGGCGTGGGTGTTCACGACGACGAGCGGCAGGCCGGTGACGGCCCGCACGTGCGCGTACACCTCCGCCGCGCCGAGCGGTCCCGCACCCGTATCAACGACCAGCGCCTGCTCGGAGCCGACGACGAGCCCCACGTTCATCCGGAAGCGCGCGGTCCGGAGCACGTAGATGCCCGGTCCGAGCTCCCGCCACGGGCTGGAGGTCTGGGGGCTGGGGACGTCGGTGGTCATGGGGTCCTCTCTGACGGCAGGAGCTCCAGTCTAGGTCCGGCACGCTCCGGCATCCTGAAGACCGGCAGCGCGATGTTGATCATCGGCCCGATGAGCAGGGCGAAGGCGACGGTGCCGGCGCCGACCGAGCCGCCCAGCGACCACCCGAGCAGCAGCACGGTGCCCTCGATGGCCGTGCGGACGAGCCAGATCGGCAGCCCGAAGCGGGTATGGAGTCCGGTCATGAGGCCGTCGCGGGGGCCGGGACCGAGGCGGGCACCGATGTAGAGGCCGCTGGCCACCGCCAGCAGCACGAGCCCGCCGGTGAACAGCAGGATCCGCGCCCACAGCTGGCCGGGCTCCCCGATCAGCGCGAGCCCGATCTCCGCGCTGGGACCCACGAGCAGGACGTTCAGGACCGTACCGACGCCCGGGCGCTGGCGCAGCGGGATCCAGAGCAGCAGGACGATCACGCCGATGATGATGGTCATCGTGCCGAACGGGATGCCGGTCCGCAGCGATCCGCCCTGGCCCAGGACGTCCCACGGCGACACCCCGAGCGTGGCCCGGATCATCATGGCGAGCGAGAAACCGTAGAGGAAGAGGCCGAGAAGGAGCTGCAGCCCGCGCCGGGCGCCGAGGAACGTCATGGTCCCAGTACAACCGGGGAGGGGACGGACGGCAAGACGGCCTCGTGCCGGCACGCGCGTGGCGCCCGGATCAGGCCCCGACCCGCGCTCCGAGGTAATCGGCGAGGTACGGCGCCGTCGCGCTGGCGTCCGGCGCGAGGCCGGCGATGTCCGCGGGCGTCCCGGCGGCCACGATCCTGCCGCCGGCCGAACCTCCCCCGGGGCCGAGGTCGATGACCCAGTCCGCAGCCGCCACGACGGCCATCGTGTGTTCGACGACGACCACCGTGTTGCCCGCCCCGACCAGCTTCCGCAGCTGCGCGAGGAGCAGCACCACGTCCGCGGGATGCAGGCCCGTGGTGGGCTCGTCCAGCAGGTAGAGGGTGTGGCCGCGCCGTGCCCGCTGCAGTTCGGTGGCCAGCTTGATGCGCTGGGCCTCTCCCCCGGAGAGTTCCGTGGCCGGCTGCCCCAGGCGGAGGTAGCCCAGGCCCACCTCCTGCAGGGTGGCGAGCGAGCGGTCGGCGGCGGGGATGCCGCCGAGGAAGGAGGAGGCGTCGTCGACCGTCATCCGGAGGACGTCCGCGATGGTGCGTCCCTCCAGCGTGACCTCGAGGGTCTCCTCGTTGTAGCGGGACCCGGCGCAGGCCGGGCAGGGGCCGTAGCTCCCGGGCAGGAACAGGAGTTCCACCGCGACGAAGCCCTCGCCCTGGCAGGTCTCGCAGCGTCCGCCCGGCACGTTGAAGGAGAACCGGCCGGCGCCGAACCCGCGGGACCGCGCGGCGGGCGTCGCGGCGAAGGCCTTCCGGACGGCGTCGAACAGTCCCGTGTAGGTCGCGAGGTTGGAGCGCGGTGTCCGCCCGATGGGTTTCTGGTCCACGCTGACCAGACGGTCGAAGGCCTCGAGCCCGCTGATGCCGGCCACCGGGGAGCCGGGCTCCGCCTCGGAGGCCGCGCCGTCGTCGACCGGTTCGGCGTCGGCGGGGGTGTCGTCGCGGACGTGTGCACCCACGGCCTCGGCGAGGACCGTGCTGACGAGCGTGGACTTCCCCGAGCCGGACACGCCCGTCACGGCGGTCAGCACGCCCACGGGGATGGCGGCGTCGAGCCCCTGGAGGTTGTGGCGGCGGATGCCCTCGAGGCGGAGCCAGGCCGAGGGCTCCCGGGCGGCGCCGTCCACCGGTACCGGCGTGGTCCGGGCGAGGAACGGTGCCGTGAGGGAGGCCGGCACGTCCACGAGTCCGTCGGCGGGGCCGCTGTAGATGATGCCGCCCCCGCCCTCCCCGGCGAGCGGGCCGACGTCGACGATCCAGTCCGAGCGGCGGACGACGTCCATGTTGTGTTCGACGACGAACACCGAGTTCCCGGCGTCCTTCAGGGCCTCCAGGACGGCCAGGAGCGGTTCGACGTCGGCGGGGTGCAGGCCGGCGGAGGGCTCGTCGAGCACGTAGACGACACCGAACAGTCCGGACCGGAGCTGCGTGGCGATGCGCAGCCGCTGCATCTCGCCGGGCGAGAGCGTGGGGGTGGCGCGGCCCAGGCTCAGGTAGCCGAGCCCGAGGTCCACGAGGACGTCGAGCCGCTGGACGAGGTCGCGGCTGATGGTGACGGAGACCTCCGTCCCCTCCCCCGAGGTCCACGACCCGTGGGCGGCGACCGGGTGTTCCAGCGTGGCCGCCGGCCCGAGGTGCACGGCGAGGTCCGCGAGCGGCAGGGCGTTGGCCTCCGCGATCGACAGCCCGGCGAAGGTCACGGCGAGCGCCTCCGGGCGCAGGCCGCTCCCGCCGCACACCCCGCACGGGCCGGACTCCATGAAGGGCAGCACGCGGTCACGCATCTGCTGGCTCTTGGAGTCGCGGAGGGTGTGCATCACGTAGCTCTTCGCGCTCCAGAAGCGTCCCTTGTAGGGCTTGGCCACGCGGTCGCGCTGCGGGGTGACCTCGACGACGGGCTGCTCCTCGGTGAACAGCAGCCAGTCCCGCGCCTGCTGCGGCAGCTTCCGCCAGGGCACGTCGATGTCGTGGCCCAGCTCGCTGACGACGTCGCGGAGGTTCTTGCCCTGCCAGGCGCCCGGCCAGGCGGCGATGGCACCCTCGCGGATGGTCAGGTCAGGGTCGGGGACCAGCGTGTCCTCGGTGACGTCCCGGGCGATGCCCAGCCCGTGGCAGCGCGGACACGCTCCCGCCGCGGTGTTGGGTGAGAAAGCGTCGGATTCCAGGCGTTCGACGGCGTCCGCAGGGTAGGTGCCCGCCCGCGAGTAGAGCATGCGGGCCGAGTTGGAGAGGGTGGTGAGCGTCCCGACGGTCGAGCGGACGCTCGGCGTGCCCCGCCGCTGCTGGAGGGCCACGGCGGGAGGGAGACCGGTGATCGAGCCGACGTGCGGCGAGTGCCCCTGCTGGATGAGCCTCCGGGCGTACGGCGCCACCGATTCCAGGTAGCGGCGCTGCGCCTCGGCGTAGATGGTCCCGAACGCCAGGGAGGACTTGCCCGAGCCGGAGACCCCGGTGAAGGCGACGACGGCGTCGCGCGGCACGTCGACGTCGACGCCCCGCAGGTTGTTCTCGCTCGCGCCACGGACGCTGACGAAACCGTCCCGGGCCGTGGCGGTGTGGGCAGGGGCGTTGGATTCGATCACCACCCCAACCCTACGGTTCCCCGACGGGCACGAAGGACCGACGGTTGGGGCGCGGCCGTCGTCTCCGGGGAGTTGACAGCCGGAGGACCCTAGGGGCCCTGGGGCTCCTCCGATGGCTCGGGCGGCTCAGGCGGCTCCGGTTGCTCCTGAACTCCAGCGGCGGACCGCGCCGGCCGGCGCTTCTGCACCGCGTAGTGGTGCCCGAGGGAGTCCGTGTGGATCTCGATGGAGCGCAGGGCGCTCTCGGACTGTTCCTCGGCGGCGTCGTGGCGGTGCACCACCGGCGTGCTCCCGTCGGAGCGCGCCGCCGGTCCGAAGAAGATCCGGGCGGTGGTGTCGAGCCCGTCGAAAAAGGAGCGGTGGTGGCCCTCCGGGTGCGGCAGTGGCTCCTGGTCCGTCCCGGCGTCGGCCGTCGATGCCGGGCCGGCCTGCTTCTGCGTCCTGTGAATGCGGCGGATCTTCATCATGCACCTGATTCATCGTGGGGTGCATATTCTACTCCGCCCCCGCTCCTACAGGTCCGCCAGCATCCCGCCCGGATTCTCGATCGCGTCCGCGACGAACCGCAGGAAACCGCCCGCGGTGCCGCCGTCGCACACGCGGTGGTCGAAGGCGAGCGTCAGCTCGGTCACCTTGCGGACAGCGAGCCGACCGTCCACGACCCACGGGCGGTCGATGATCCGGCCCATCCCGAGGATCGCCGATTCCGGGTAGTTGATGATGGCCGCACTGCCGTCCACCCCGAACACCCCGTAGTTGTTCAGGGTGAAGGTTCCGGAGGCCAGGTCCGACGGCGTGGCCTTCCCCTCACGGGCCAGGGCGGCGAGGCGGCGGATCTCGGCATCGAGTCCGCGGGCGGACAGTGTGTCGGCCCGCCGGACGCTGGGCACCACGAGGCCGCGGTCCGTCTGCGCCGCGATCCCGAGGTTCACGCCGTCCACCCGCACGAGCTCCTGGACGCCGTCGTCGCCGGTCACGATCCGGCTGTTCAGCTCCGGGTAGCGGTCCAAACCGGCCACGACGAACCGTGCCACGAAGGCCAGCAGGCCGGGCACTGCGTCCGGCGTCCGGCGCTTCATCTCCTCGCGCAGGTCCACGAGGGCGGTGGCGTCGACGTCGACCCAGACCGTCGCCTCGGGGATCTCGCGCCGGCTGCGGGTCATCGCGTCGGCGATCGTCCGCCGGACACCCCGCAGCGGTGTCCGCTCGAGGACCGCGAGCCCGGAGCGGGGATCGAGCGTCGCGGCCGCGATTCCGGGCGTCGCGCCGGGGATGACGTCGGCGGGAGCCTCGAGGTCCGACGACGACGCCGCGGCGATCGCCTGCTCCACGTCGCGGCGGAGGATCAGCCCCTGCTCCCCCGACCCGTGGAGGTCGGCGAGGCGGACGCCGTTGTCCCGCGCGAGCTTCCGGACCAGGGGCGAGACGCACGTGGGCGCCGCGGCGGACGGTGCGCTCGTTCCGGCGGTCGCAACCGGTGCCGCTCCCCCGTCGGTCGCCGTGGCCTGAGCACCTGATGTCGCGGCGGGAGAGGCCGGCGCTGCGGCGGGCGTGGTCGGCGCCGCCGTCGTCCGGGTGGCCGTCGTCGGGGCCGGAGCCGATGCAGCGGGGACGGGCACCGCGCCCTTGCGCGGCCGGGTGCGGCCACCGGCGAGACCACCGGGCGTGCCGTAGCCGATCAGCACGTTCCCCGAGCCTCCACCGGCCGTCGGGGACCCCCCGGTGGCGGCGGCCGGGACACCGGCCTCCTCGCGGAGTTCCGCGGCGGCGGCGGCGATCCCGGCGTCGATGCCTGAACCGCCGGCACTGTCGGCTGTCGGTCCTGCACCCTCCGGTTCTGCACTCTCCTGTCCTGCACCTGCAGGAGCGGTGCCCGCAGCTTCACCGCCCTCGGGCCGGACGGAGAGGAACGGCGCACCGACGTCGAGTACCTGGCCGGGCCGGCCGTGCAGGACGGCGACGGTCCCGGCGAAGGGCGAGGGGACCTCGACCACCGACTTGGCGGTCTCGACCTCCGCGATGGGCTGGTCGACGGCCACGGTGTCCCCCTCGGCGACGAGCCAGGACACCAGCTCGGCCTCGGTCAGGCCCTCTCCGAGGTCGGGGAGGGCGAACACCTGGAGCCCGGATTCGACGGCGGGTGCACTCATGTCAGTCCTCCCACTGCAGGGCGTCCACGGCGTCGAGGATGCGGTCGACGCTGGGCAGGTAGAAATGTTCGAGCTTCGGCGAGGGGTACGGGATGTCGAAGCCGGTCACGCGGAGCACGGGGGCCGCGAGGGAGTGGAAGCAGCGCTCCTGCACGCGGGCCACGATCTCCGACGCCACGGACGCGAAGCCCGGCGCCTCCGCGACGACGACGGCACGGCCGGTCCGGCGGACGCTGGCGCAGACGGTCTCGTCGTCGAACGGCACGATGGAGCGGAGGTCGATGACCTCGATGGACCGGCCCTCCTCGGCGGCCGCCGCGGCCGCCGCGAGCGCCGTCGGCACGGACGGCCCGTAGCTGATGAGGGTCGCGTCGGTCCCGGGGCGGCCGACGACGGCCTTGCCGATGCGTCGGGGCGCCTGCCCGGCCTCGAAGGTCCGGCGCAGCTCCGCGAGGTCCAGCTCCTCCTTCGACCAGTACAGCTTCTTCGGTTCGAGGAACACCACGGGGTCCGGGGAGGCGATGGCCTCGCGCAGCATGAAGTAGGCGTCGCGGACGGTTGCCGGGGCCAGGACCGTCAGCCCGGGGGTGTGCGCGTAGTAGGCCTCGGAGGAATCGCAGTGGTGTTCCACGCCGCCGATGCCGCCGGCGTACGGGATCCGGATGACCAGGGGCAGCCGGACCGTGCCCCTGGTGCGGTTCGGCATCTTCGCGACGTGGCTGACCACCTGCTCGAAGGCCGGGTAGGCGAAGGCGTCGAACTGCATCTCGACGACGGGTTTCATGCCGTTCATCGCCATGCCGATGGCCATGCCCATGATGCCGGCCTCGGCGAGCGGGGTGTCGAAGCAGCGCTGCTCCCCGAAGCGGGCCGTCAGGCCGTCCGTGATGCGGAAGACGCCGCCGAGCGTCCCGACGTCCTCGCCGAACATCAGCACGGAGGCATCGGCCGCCATGGAGTCCGCGAGGGCTGCGTTGAGGGCCTTGGCGAAGGTGGACGTCGACCCGCCTCCCGGCGCCGGAGCGTCGTCGGTTCGGACGTCCGCGCCGCCGGCGGGTGCCTCCGTGGTCTGCGTCATCGTCCGCCCGCCTTCGTCTCTGCCGCGGGGGTGCCGGCGGCGTCGCGCGCCAGCTCCTCGCGGAGCTGCTCGGCCTGCTCGCGGAGCTGCGTCGTCTTCTCGGTGTACACGTACTCGAACAGTTCTGCCGGGTTCACAGTGACCTCCGTGTTGAGTCCCTTCCGGATGTCGGCGGCGATCGCGTCCGCCTCGTCGGCGAAGGACTGCTCCTTCTCGTCCGTCAGCAGGTCCAGGGAGCGCAGGTAGGTGCGCATGCGCGTGATCGGGTCCTTCGGCACCCAGCGCCGGACGTCGTCGGCGGACCGGTAGCGGGTGGCGTCGTCCGCGTTGGTGTGGGCCTGCATCCGGTACGTGTGGGCTTCGACGAGGCTGGGGCCGCCGCCGTCGCGGGCCCTCCGGACGGCGCTTCCGAGCACCGCGAGGAGCGCGGCGAGGTCGTTGCCGTCCACGCGCTCGCCGGGCATGCCGTACCCGATGGCCTTGTGGGCGAGAGACGGCGCGACGCTCTGGTTCCTGAGCGGCACGGAGATGGCGAACTCGTTGTTCTGGACGAAGAACACGACGGGCACGTGGAAGACGGCGGCGAAGTTCAGGGCCTCGTGGAAGTCGCCCTCGCTGGTCGCGCCGTCGCCGCACATGGCGAGGACCACGGTGTCCTCGCCGCGCAGCTTGGCCGCGTGGGCGACGCCGACGGCGTGGAGGAGCTGCGTGGCCAGCGGCGTGGCCTGGGTGGCGACGCGGTGCTCGTGCGGGTCGTAGCCGCTGTGCCAGTCGCCGCGGAGCAGCGTGAGGACCTGGAGCGGGTCGACGCCGCGCGTGATGACCGCGACCGTGTCCCGGTAGGTCGGGAAGAGCCAGTCCTGGGCGTCCAGGACCGCGGCGGCGGCGACCTGGCAGGCCTCCTGCCCGTGGGAGGAGGGGTACACGGCCATCCGGCCCTGCCGGACGAGGGCGTTGGCCTGGTCGTTGATGCGGCGGCCGGCGACGAGCCGCCCGTAGGCCTCCAGCAGCACTTCGCCGTCGGGGAGCAGGTAGCGCTCGTCGGTGGAGTGGCGTCCGTCCGGGTCCACCAGCTGCACGGGCTCGGCCGACGGCAGCAGGGCGCCCTCCGGCGTCGCGCCGCCGTCGTGCGCTCCGCCGGCGGCTGTCCCGCCGAGCAGGCCACCGCGGCCCTCATTCGTTGCCGTACTCATTCCGCCTCCATCACCAGCCGCTGCAGCGGCAGTCCATTCCCGGCGCGGAGCGGTAGCTCCGGCACTGGATGCTGTGTGAGACCAGTATGGACAGCGGGCATCTTTTGTATCCACGGACTCGACGAAGTGTAGATTTTTTCTTGGGAAGGGGGCTATTCTATGGACGAATTGGCAGTGTGAGCTGGATTACGCAAAGGAACGTGGACACGTGGTGGACGGGGTGCTCGACGACGTCGATCGGAAGATCCTCGCCGAACTGACGCGGGACGGCCGGCAGTCCGTGACCTCCGTGGCGGAGCGCGTACACATTTCGCGCGCGCATGCCTACTCCCGTATCGCGAAGCTCACGGAGGACGGCGTACTGACGCGGTTCACGGCGATCATCGACCCGGCGAAGGCCGGCCTCCGGTCCTCCGCCTATGTGACCCTCAAGGTACGGCAGCACTCCTGGCGGGAGCTCCGCGACAGGCTGCGCAGCGTTCCGGAGATCCACCACATCGCGCTGGTCGGGGGTGACTTCGACGTCATCCTCCTGGTGCGGGCGGAGGACAACGTGGGGCTGCGGCGGGTGATCTTCGACCAGCTGCAGTCGATGCCGGGCGTCCTGGACACGCAGACGTTCCTGGTCTTCGAGGACCTCGACACGCGCTGAGGCCGCGCGGTTGCACCGTCTCCCTACTGTCGCCGTCCTCTCCGGATCCGCGTGCCCCTGGGCGTCGAGAGCACTGCCTCGGGCGCCGCGTCCCCTCCCGGCACAGCCCCGGATTCACGCCGCGGCACGGTCATGGCGGCGACCTCCGTGAGCCGGGGATTGAGGTGGTCATCGCCGTCCACCGTTCCCGAGTGCCACGACAGCGTGAGCCCGTCCGCGGTGTCCTCGAGCGACGCGAGATTGTTGTCGAACCAGGGCCCCCTGATGTTCTGCCAGCGGAACGGTGGGTCGGGGACCTTCACGGAGCGCGCCACGAGGGCTCCGAGAGGGGCGGCCACGGTGTAGGAGAGGATGGCGGTGGAGGAGCGCAGGAGCCGCGGCAGCGGATTGCGGATCGGGGAGCAGACCGCCTGGAGTATCCGGCTGCCCGACGTCCTGTCCACCTCCGCGACGTACGAGAAGTGGACGTCACCCGACAGGAAGGTCACCGTCTCCGGTGCCGGCCCACGGTTGCCGTCCGCCACGTCCATGGCCATGAGGGCCACGGCGCGGAAGCTGTTCTGGAAGGCGGCCCAGTGTTCGAGGTCCATGCCTTGCCGCAGCTTCTCACCCAGCCGTGCGCCCCGCGCGCCCCACGCACCCTGGGCGAGGGCCTCGTCCCACGACTCGATGTGATGGAGCCCCAGCGGCAGGAGGAACGGCAGCGAGGTTCCCACCAGCAGGTGCCGGAATCCGCCCACCATCCGGTCATCCAGCCACGCCGTCTCCTCCTCGCTGAGCAGGGCCCGCGCATCGGGCGTCAGCACGCGGGACACGCGGGAGTCGACCACGATCAGGCGCGTGTCGTCGAAGTCGCGGCAGTAGCTCCAGCGGTAGCTGGCCGGGTCCTTGTCCGCCCGATCGGCGAAGGTGTCGAGCTCCTCGCTCAGGTCGAGCTCGGCGTCGTCGTGGTGGTCGACGATCCGCTGCCAGAGGCGGTCCTCGGCGCGCTGCTCCGGTGACAGGTTGCCGAGGTGCTGGTACACCCAGTACGACGCCAGACCCGCGACGATCCGTTCCTGCCACCAGGAGGTGGCCTCCATCTCCTGCTTCCAGGAGGTGGAGGCGTTCCAGTCGTCGCGGATGTCGTGGTCGTCGAAGATCATGGCGCTGGGAAGGGTGGACAGCAACCATCGGTTGGCGCTGTCGGACCAGGCCAGCTTGTACAGGTGGGCGTACTCCTCGTAGTCCTTGAGCTCGGTACCGGGGTCCTCCTCGATGTCCCTCCGCGCGCGGATGAACTGCTGCATCTCCTCGCTGGTGGAATCGGCGTACACCTGGTCGCCGAGGAAGAGAATCAGGTCCGGCCGCGGGGGACTGTCGCCCTTCATCCGGTCGAGCGCGTACGCACGCATGGCGTCGACGCCATGCGTGCGATTGCCCTCCTCGGTGTGGGGGACGCTCGTGCGGCAGGACCCGAAGGCCAACCGCAGGGGCTTCCCGGGGGTGCGTGTCGCAATGCTCGACGGCGGGACGTCGGGATCCGATCGCGGGTCCGGCCAGGCCCGGTGTCCGTCGATCTCCACCGTGTAGGCGGTGACGCTTGCCGGCGCGAGGCCGTCCACCTCGACGAGCGCGTAATGGTGCCCGTGCACCGCGAAGGTGCGTGCTTCCCAGGATCGTCGGGCGGCCCGGACGACGACGCGCGCCGCGGCGCCGACCTCCACCCAGATACTTGCCGAGGTTTCGTCGACATACCGCAGCATGGGGCCAAGGACCAAGGGAGCTGGTGTCATACGTATGTTGTACTCCTTCTACCCGTCAGCCCGCAGGCCGGTATGGCCGTCGTGCTGACCCGGGCGGTCCAGGGCGACGCTTCCTGCCCGGATGGCGTCCTTCGGGTCCAGGGACGGGGCACTTTCCTCGGAGTGAATCCGCACCCCGCGCTACGAAGAAATGAACTCGTCGAGCGCGGTCAGGAGGCGGTCGACGTCGTCGTCGCTGTTGTACGGCGCCAGACCGACCCGCAGGGCGGCGCTGTCCTCGAGATCCAGGCGACGGAAGGCCTCGTACGCGTAGAACGAGCCGGCCGGCGCGAGGATGTTCCGTCCTACCAGGAACCTGTAGGCGTCCGCGGAGGAACGGCCCGGGAAGGTCACCAGCAGTGTCGGTGTCCGGTCCCGGGCCTTCGAGTGCAGCGTGACGGCGTCGCCCAGGTGGGCCAGCCCTGCCTCGATGCGGGAGCGCAACCCGAGCTCGTACCCATCGACCACGTGAGCGGATGCGAGGAGGCGTGCACGGCGGCCGGCCGCGGCGCCCGGCGCGATCGCCGCGAGGAAATCCACGGCCGCGGTGGCCCCGGCCATGATCTCGTACGGGAGGGTACCGAACTCGAACCGCTCGGGAACCTCGTTCGTGGACGGCAGCAGCTTGTCCGGCTGCAGCGACTCCAGCAGATCCGGGTCGGCCACGAGGACACCGCAGTGGGGCCCGAGGAATTTGTAGGGCGAACAGGTGAAGAAGTCGGATCCCAACGCCTTCACGTCGACCGCCGCATGTGCGGTGTAATGGACCCCGTCCACGTGGACCAGCGCACCGACGGCGTGAGCGGCATCGGCGATACGGCGCACCGGCGGTTTGGTGCCGAGCAGGTTCGACGCCGCGGTGATCGCTACCAGCTTCGTGCGCTCGGTGATCGCGGCGGCGACGGACGCTTCGTCGATCTCCGTGGTGTCCGGATCGAAATCGATCCAGCGCACCGTGGCTCCGGCCGCGGCGGCTGCCTGCACCCAGGGGCGGATGTTGGAGTCGTGATCCAGGCGTGAGACGGCGACCTCGTCACCCGGCTGCCAGGTCTTGGCGAGGTGGCGGGAGAAGTCGTAGGTGAGCTGCGTGGCGCTTCGCCCGTAGACGACACCGCGGGGATGCGCCCCGAGCAGGTCGGCCATCGCCGCCCGGAAGCCGCCGACCGCCGCTTCGGCGTTGCTCTCCGAGCCCGCCCCCAGGCCGCGGTTGGACAGCGGCCCGGTGATGGCGTCCGCTATCGCGGCTCCCACGACGGCGGGGGTCTGTGTTCCGCCGGGGCCGTCGAAATATGCGGTGCCGGTGAGCAGGGCGGGGAAGTGCGCGCGGAAGCCCGCGATGTCCAGGGTCATGTCGCTACTGTCTCAGGTGGGGCCGATACGGGAAAGGGCGCGGGCGAAGGCCGTCGTGGATCGCTCGATGGTGTTTCGCTGTTCGACTCCCGTGCGCCATGCGTGACCTGTCCGTGCCAGGACGTCCTTCTCCCCAAGACCCGGGTACCGGTATACGGTGGCACGGCTGGCGCCGATGATCTTCCCGATATCCGTCGGCGCCAGCCCTTCGCCCTCCGGCCCGTGCAGGCACCCGGCCTCCGCATCGTCCGCGGAGATTCCCGTCGACCCGGTGAACCATGCGCTAGCATCAGTGCTCTACGGGCGGCCGCCCGCACTCGACGACGACGTCACGAGGACCGCGAATGCCGGATCTTCCCTTCCGTGCGGAGACACAGGCGCTCCTGGACGCCGTGAACGCGCTCGACCTCGATGCCCTGCGCGCGATGGTCGACGATGACTACGGCATCGTCGACATCGATCCGCACGGCCGGACGGTGGTGATCGACACACGAGCGCAATGGGACACCTACATGGCCGAGAACTTCGCGGCGATGCGAGCCGCGGATGCTGTGCTGTCCTCCCGCGTCATCGACTACCACGGCGTGCAGGTCGATTCCCTGGGCTACTCCGTGCTGCGGTTCGTGCAGAGAGTGGAACTCGCCGACGCCGTGATTGAGAACCCGTGTGTCGTGACGATCGTCTGGAAACACACCGACGAGGGCTGGAAAGAAGCCCGCTGGCACTGCTCCCCCGCACCCGCCTGAGCCGGCCCGGCGACGGCCGACGGATCCCCGGTGGGGACACGCTGTTCGGATGCGCCGTCACATGGCCGGTGAGCCGTGGCCCTGACCGGTGTCGCGTCGGTCGGGCGACGACCGTCACAGCCATCGGCGCTCGTAGGCTTCGCGAAGATCTCGACTGCCGTCCGATCCGAGCCCCATGTACATCAGGGGTTGCGTTGTCTAGTGTCGGTCGTCAGTCGCCGCGTCCGGTGATCACGACCAGCACCAGGAGCTCCCATGTCCCTCGTCCGTGTCCACAACTTCTCCGTCTCCCTCGACGGCTTCGCCACCGGCGAGGGCCAGCGACTCGACGCCCCGTTCGGGCATGCGGGCTCACGGCTCATGCAGTGGGCGATCGGCACCCGCACCTTCCGGGCGATGGGCCTCCACGGGGACTCCGAGGCCTCCTTCGGCGTCGACGATGCGTTCGCCGGCGCCTGGGGGCCCGGGATCGGCGCGGAGATCATGGGCCGGAACAAGTTCGGCCCCCAACGCGGACCCTGGGAGAACGAGGAGTGGAAGGGCTGGTGGGGGGAGAACCCCGTGTTCCACACGCCCGTCGTCGTCCTGACCCACCATCTTCGGCCGGCCCTCGAGATGGACGGCGGGACGACCTTCCACTTCGTCGACGCCGGCCCCGCCGTCGCGCTGGAGCAGGCCCGCGCCCTGGCCGGCGGCCTCGACGTGCGGATCGGCGGCGGCGCCATCACGATCCGCCAGTTCCTCGCGGCCGACCTCATCGACCACCTGCACGTCGTCGTCGTGCCGATCATCCTGGGCCGGGGCGAGCGCCTGTGGGAGGGCCTCGAAGGGCTGGAGGAACGCTTCGACATCGAGGCGACCCCGTCCCCGTCGGGGGTCGTCCACCTGGTCGGCACGCGTCGCGGCGCCCGGTGAACCCGGACGCCAGGCGTCAGGCGGTGAAGCGCGGCGCCCGCTTCTCCCGGAACGCCTCGAGGCCCTCGCGGTAGTCGTCGGAGGCCCCGAGCACGCCCTGGACGTCGTTCTCGCCGCTGATGGCCCGCCACAGTCCGAGCCGCTCGTCGCGGATCCGCGCCACGAGCTGCTTCGAGGCGACCAGCGCCTGCAGCGGACCGCTCGCCGCCCGCACGGCCTTCGACCGGGTGAAGTCGAGCAGCTCCGCGGCGGGCACGGCGCGACTGAAGAGTCCGCCGGCCACCGCCTCCGCCCCCGTCATGAGGTCCCCCGTGTACATGAGGTCCAACGCCCGGTGCGGCCCGAGCCGCTCGGTGAACAGCCAGTGCCCGCCGGAATCCAGCGCCAGCCCGAGGGCGGCGAACGGCGAGCCGATCCTCGCGTTGTCCGCGACGTACACGACGTCCGTCGCGAGCAGCAGACCCAGCCCGACGCCGAGGCACGCGCCCTGCGCCGCCGCGAAGGTGGGCGCGGGGAAGTCGGCCATCCTCCGCAGCAGCGGGGTGAGCGTGGCATCGAGGAACCCGAAGGCGTCGTCGGCTCCCGGCTGGATGGAGCCGAGGTCCCGGCCCGCGCAGAACGCGCGCCCCTCCCCGCGCAGCACGAGCGCGCGGACGGTGCCGTCAGCGACCCCCGCAGCGGCGGCGTCGTACGCGGCGGAGAGCTCGGTGAGCGCCTGCTCGTCGACGGCGTTGAGCCGGTACGGGGCGTCCAGCACCACCTCGGCGATGCCGTTCACGATGGTGAGGCGGACCATGCCGGCGGAGGGGTCACCGGGCGGCGGCGTGGTGGAGGGGGTCATGGCTGCCTCTCAGGCGTCGTAGTCGACGGCGACGTCGCTACTGGTCGGGTGGGCCTGGCACGTGAGGACATAGCCCGCGGCCACCTCGTCGGGTTCGAGGGCGTAGTTCTCCTCCATGGCCACCGTGCCCTGGACGAGCTTCGCGCGGCACGTCCCGCAGACCCCGCCGGCGCACGCGAACGGCACGTCGGGCCGCACCCTGAGGGCGGCGTTGAGGATGGACTCGCGGGCGTGGGTGGGGCTCTGCACGGAGCCCTGCAGCCCGTCCAGGTTGAAGGAGATGGTGTAGTTCTCCCCGTTGTCGGCGGGCAGGACCGGGCGCCCGTGGCTGCCCTCCGGCCGGGTGGGCTCACCCGTGGTGAACAGTTCGAAGCGCACCCTGTCCGCGGATACCCCGCGGTCGGTGAGGAAGTCCCGGCACAGCTGCACGAGCTCGAACGGCCCGCAGAGGAACCACTCGTCCACGCGGTCGGTGTCGATGACCGTGCCGAGCAGTTTCTCCAGCTTGTCGGCGTCGATCCGGCCCGAGAGCAGCGGCGAGATGCGCTGCTCGCGGGAGAGGACGTGGTGCACCGCGAAGCGGGCGGGGTAGCGGTCCTTGAGGTCGGCGAGCTCCTCGAGGAACATGACGTCCATCGCGGCGCGGTTCGCGTAGACGAGGTCGAAGCGCACGTCCGGGCCGGCGGCGAGCATGGACCGGGCGATCGAGATCACCGGGGTGATCCCGGACCCGGCGGCGACGGCGACGAACGAGGCGGCCTGCTCCCCCGGCGTCGTGCGCGGTGTGAACTGCCCGAGCGGGCTCATGACCTCGAGGGTGTCCCCCGCCGCGAGGGATTCGTTGGCCCAGGTGGAGAAGACGCCGCCGAGGTCGCGCTTCACGGCGACGCGCAGCTCACCGGGTTGGGGGTCGGCGCAGATGGAGTAGCTGCGGCGGACCTCCCGCGGGACGCCGTCGACGTCGAGCGTGGTGCGCAGCGCCACGTACTGCCCGGGCAGGTACCCGAAGGCGTCCTGCAGCGTGGGAGGGACGTCGAGGGTGACCTCGACGGCGTCCTCCGTCAGACGGCGGACGCTACGGACGGTGAGCGTGTGGAAGGCGCTCCGCCGCTTGGTGGAGGGGGCGAGGACAACGGCCATCAGTGCACCTTGAAGTAGTCGAAGGGTTCCCTGCAGTCGTTGCACACGTACAGCGCCTTGCAGGAGGTGGACCCGAAGCGGGTCAGCTCGCGGGTGTTCAGGGACGAGCACTGGGGGCACTTGACGCTCAGCCCGAGGCGCACCGGCCCGACGGCGGCCTTGCCGGTCGGCGGCGCGATGCCGTACTGCGCGAGCTTCGCCTTGCCGTCGTCGCTGAGCCAGTCCGTGGTCCAGGCGGGCGAGAGCACGAGCCGGACGGCGACGTCGTCGTATCCCGCCGCGTGCAGTGCCGCGGTGACGTCGTCGCGGATGGCGTCCATGGCGGGGCAGCCCGAATAGGTGGGAGTGATCGCGACCTCGACCCGGCCCGACGGCGCCACGTGGGCCTCACGCAGCACGCCGAGGTCCTCGATGGTCAGGACCGGGATCTCCGGGTCGACGACCGTGGCCGCGACGTCCCATGCCGCCGCGTCGGGTGCCGCCGCAGGCCGCAGGTCCGTGCCGGTCACCATGCCGCGCTCACAGGTAGGCCCTCACCACGACGCCCCGGGGTGCTCGCGGGCGAGGACCTGCATCTCGGCGAGCATGTACCCGAGGTGCTCGCTGTGGCGTCCCAGACGGCCGCCGCCGGTGGCTCCCGGCACGGCGGGGACGTCGAGTTCGGCCTCGGTGAGGACCGTCAGCACGGCGTCGTCGAACGGTGCGCGGAGCTCGCTCGGGCGGACGCCGGCGTCGCCCACCTCGTCGATGAGCGGGTGATCGGTGAACAGTTCCTCGACGTAGGGCCAGGTGAGTCGAAGCCCGGCGATCATCCGGCGGCGCGACTCCTCCGTGCCCAGCGCCAGGCGCAGGACCCACTGGGTGGCGTGGTCCCGGTGGTAGTCGACTTCCTTGACGGCTTTGGCGGCGATCGCGGCGAGCGTCGGATCGCTCGAGTGGACGAGGCGGGAGTAGAGCTCCCATTGGTAGAGGGAGACGACGAACTGCCGGGCGATGGTGCGGGCGAAGTCCCCGTTGGGCTGCTCGACGAGGTGCACCGAGCGGAACTCGGGCTCGCGGCGGAAGTAGGCGAGGTCGTCCTCGGTCCTGTCCCAGGCACGGCCGGCGTAGGTCAGGAAGGACCGCGCGTGGCCGATCTGGTCGAGGGCGATGTTGGCCAGCGCCACGTCCTCCTCGAGTTCGGGGGCCCGGGAGATCCACCAGCCGAGCCGCTGCGCGAGGATCAGGGCGTCGTCGCCGAGCCCGAGCGCGTACCGGGCGACGGCGTCGGCGGGCTTCGCGTCCTGGAGGGCGATGTCCTCGGGCCGCAGCGCGTTGCCCGGGGTGATGCGGGTGGCACTGGCGTTCGCCTCGCTCACAGGTGCTTCACCCCCTCGCTCTTCGTGTAGTACGTGGCATGCCGGTAGTCCTTGCCCTGCGGCGATTCGAAGAAGGCCCCCTTCGCGTCCGGGTCGCTCGTGATGATCGACGACGCCGGGACCACCCACAGGCTCACGCCCTCGTTGCGGCGCGTGTACAGGTCACGGGCGTTGCGCAGGGCCATCGCGGCGTCGGGTGCATGCAGCGATCCCGCATGGACGTGGGAGAGCCCGCGGGAGGAGCGCACGAAGACCTCCCAGAGCGGCCAGGCCGCGCGGTCCTCGTGCAGGCCCGACGTCGGTGCGGTCGCGCCGTCGTCGCCCGTGGTCGATCCGCCGGTCACCTAGGCCGCCTTCGTCGTGTGCTTCGCGGCCTGGCGGGCCGCGTACGCCGAGGCGGCGTCGCGGACCCAGGCGCCGTCCTCGTGGGCCTCCCGGCGCCGCTCCATGCGCTGGGCGTTGCAGGGTCCGCGGCCCGCGAGGACCTCCTTGAACTCGTTCCAGTCGAGGGGTCCGTGCTCCCACCGGCCGCTCTCCTCGTCGAAGCGGACGTCCTTGTCCGGCAGGTCGAGTCCGAGGACCTTGATCTGCTCGACCATCATGCCGACGAAGCGGGAGCGCAGCTCGTCGTTCGAGAAGCGCTTGATCTTCCACTCCATGGACTTCTGCGAGTTCGGGGAATCCTCGTCCGGCGGACCGAACATCATGAGCGACGGCGCGTACCAGCGATTGACGGCGTCCTGGGCCATGGCGCGCTGCTCGGGGGTGCCGTTGGCCAGTTCGAGCAGGATCTCGAAGCCCTGCCGCTGGTGGAACGACTCCTCCTTGCAGATGCGGACCATCGCACGCCCGTAGGGGCCGTAGGAGGCGCGGCAGAGGGGCACCTGGTTGCAGATGGCCGCTCCGTCGACGAGCCAGCCGATGGCCCCGATGTCCGCCCAGGTCAGCACGGGGTAGTTGAAGATGCTCGAGTAGCGCGCCTTGCCGGCGATGAGGTCCTCGGTCATCTGGTCGCGCGGGGTGCCGAGGGTCTCCGCAGCGGAGTACAGGTAGAGCCCGTGCCCGGCCTCGTCCTGGACCTTCGCCATGAGCACGGCCTTGCGCTTGAGGGACGGCGCCCGCGTGATCCAGTTCGCCTCCGGCTGCATGCCGATGATCTCGGAGTGCGCATGCTGGGAGATCTGGCGGGTCAGGGACTTGCGGTAGTCCGCGGGCATCCAGTCGCGCGGTTCGATGCGCATGTCCTGGGCGATGAGGTCGTTGAAGACCTTCTCGCCGGCGGCGTCGTGGTCCGCGCGGGTCTCGATCGCTGTAGCCGTCATGGTGCCTGCCTCGCTCGTCCGGACGTCCGGTTTAATTACCGACCGTTCGTTCAGTATAGGGAGGGCCGGCGAGGGAGGTCAACGGTTGGGCGGGCAGGGTTCGGCTGGTCAGGGAGGGGATTCTTGAGGCCTGGAAGGTGCGGGCCTCGTGGTGCGCCGGGCGTCATTGGGTCATTGGGTCATTGGGTCATTGCGTCATTGCGTCATTGGGGTGCAGCGTCAGCCCACGCGGGCGAGTGGCGCGTCCCGGCTGTCCTGGCTCGCGGCCAGGATCTCCCGCAGTTCCCGGACGGGTCCGTTCTCGGCGGCTCGCGAGGAGAGCTGGGCGTTCATCCAGGCGGCCAGCCGCTTCTCCCCGGCGGTCGCGGGAGAGGAGAGGGACGGCAATCGGCCCTCGTCCTCGAGGAACGCGGAGATGCTCTCGACCTTCAGCCAGGCGGCCCCGGTGCGCTGATGACCGGTCGCGTCCTCTGAGAGCAGCCCTGCCTCGCAGAGCTTCGCCCGGTGCGCCGGCGTCAGGCGACCGGCACGGGCGGCCTTGCGCTGTTCGTCGAGCCACACGGCCAGGCGGTGCTCGCCCGGCGTGGAGGCCCTGAAATACGGGTCACGGCCCTCACTGTCACGGAAGGCGATGAGTGCCCGCAGGCGGAGGTCCCAGGAGGTGGTCAGCACGGGGAGCGGCCTTTCCGAGTGGAGCAAATGATAGTAATAAGGGTACTACTAACTAGGCAAGCTAACTATCACCCGCTGAGAGTGATGCCTCCCTCACCGCCACCCGTCCGGTGTGCTGGAGCGTCGTGCAAAAATGGGCCCATGACCGTCGACGGATCCCGCCCAGCCGCTGCCCGGCGCGGACGCCCCGGGTACGACCAGCAGTCGGTCCTCGCCGTCGCGGTCGCAGCCTTCAACCGGCACGGCTACGAGGCGACGTCGATGGGCATGCTCGCCGAAGAGCTCGGCATCAGCAAGTCCGCGATCTACCACCACGTGCCGTCCAAGGGGGACCTCCTCCGGCTGGCCCTCGATCAGGCGCTCGGCGGCCTGGAATCCGTGCTGCAGGACCCCCGTTCGCACACCGGCCCCGCGGACGCCCGGCTCGAGTTCGTGCTGCGGGGGACGATCGCCGTCCTGACCGACCGGCTGCCCTTCGTCACGCTGCTGTTGCGGTTGCGCGGCAACACGGAGATCGAGCGGGAGGCGCTCCAGCGACGCAGGGCCTTCGACCGCGAAGTGGCGGCCCTCGTCGATGCCGCGCGGCATGAGGGCTCCATCCGGAAGGACATCGACCCGAGGACCACCACGCGCCTGATCTTCGGCACCATCAACTCCATCGTCGAGTGGTACAAGCCGGGTGGCCCCCTGACCGCAGAGAAGCTCTCCGACGACATCATCCACATGGTGTTCGACGGCCTGCATCGGCGCTGACCCTGGCCGGGCGACGCTTCTGCCCGCCGACTCGCCCAGCTAAATGGGCATGGTGAGACATCCCCACCGAACCAGCTGTGTCGATGGGCAGAAGCACCCAAGCACCGCTGACCGGGGCCGGCGTCGGTGGGCAGAACCGCTGAAGCACCCCCGCCCCCGGGCCGCGCAACCCTTCTGCCCTACGACCCCTGCCCGTGCAACCCTTCTGCCCTCCGACTCGCCCAGCTAAGTGGGCATGGTGAGACATCCCCACCGAACCAGGTGTGTCGATGGGCAGCAGCACTCAAGCGCCGCTGACCGGGGCCGGCGTCGGTGGGCAGAACCACTGAAGCACCCCTGACGATCACCTGACCGGCGTGCATGAGTGTCAGTACCTTGTCCACATACGCCGGTCATGCGGGTCGGCGAGCAGCACGGACTGTCAGGGTGCCTCCATGAACCCAAGCAATGCGCTGGAAGCCTTCGGCGGTGTAGCCCGCAGCACGAGACTTCTCCGGGCCGGAGTCACCCCTCATCGGCTCAGGCGGGCGCTGACGCGCGGGGAGGTACTCCGCCCGGTCCGTGGTGTCTACTGTCTGCCCGGCCATACCAGTGGTCTTCTGACGGCCACCTGCGTGCACGCGGAGCTTGCCTGCATCAGTGCGGCGCGGGGTCCCGGCCTCTGGACCCTGCGACCGCCGTCGCTGATCCATGCGAGCGTGAACCACGGGCGCGCCCTCGACGCCCGATTCCGCGTGCACAGATCGGAGGGACTGCTCACTCCCTTGCGGATCTGCCTCCAGGCGATGCGGTGCCTGCCCGAACTAGATGCCCTGTGCATCGTCGAGTCCGCCGTCGCGCTGGGCCACGTCCCGCTCGCCCGGCTGAAGGACTCGGTGGGCGGACGACGGGACGGGGCCCTGCGGCGGATCGTCGAGCTCATCGACCCGCATTCGCAGTCCGTCCTCGAGACCGTGGCGCGCTACCACCTCCGGTCCGCGGGCCTCAGCACCCAGTCTCAGGTATACATCCGGGGCGTGGGCCGGCTCGATCTGTACGTGGACGGAATCCTCGGCATCGAGGTGGACGGGCGCCAGCACCACAGCGACCATCGCGAGTTCGAGGAGGACCGACGCCGCTGGAACGTGCTCACCATGCAGGGCGTGCCGGTCCTCAGGGTGACCCACGCCCTGCTGACACGTGAGCCGGACCAGTTCCTGGCACTCGTACGGGCCGCCATCGCCTCACGCCGGCCCGGTCACTGAGCGATTCCGGTGGGCATGATCGGTGATGCCCACCGAGGTGCACGTGTCGGTGGGCATCACAAGCGAAACCGGGCACCGGGCTACCCGCGCACCGGGCCGAAGCGCCGGCTACTTCCGCACGAGGGTCAGGACGTCGTAGGTCGCTACGATCTCATCGGCCTGGTTGTGCAGGACGGCGTCCCACGCGACCTCGCCGTACTCATCGGTCTCGCGCGGCGTGATGCGCTTGGCCGTGAGTGTCACCCGGATGGAGTCCCCGGCGGCCACCGGAGTGATGAACCGCAGGTTCTCCAGTCCGTAGTTCGCGAGGACGGGCCCGGGTGCGGGGTCCACGAACAGGCCGGCGGCCCAGGACAGCAGCAGGTACCCGTGGGCCACGATCCCCGGGAAGAACGGGTTCGCAGCCGCCGCCTCCTCGTTAGTGTGGGCGTAGAAGGTGTCCCCCGTGGTCTCCGCGAAGGCCTCGATGTCCTCGAGCGTCACCTTGCGTAGCTCCGAGCGGACGGCGTCGCCGATGCGCAGCGTCGCCAGGTCCTTCCGGAACGGGTGGGCGTCGTCGAACCGGCGGTCCGCGCCGGTGTGCCACTCCCCCGTGATGCTCGTGAGCATGTTCGGCGAACCCTGTACTGCGGTGCGCTGCATGTGGTGCAGCACCGAACGCATACCGCCCAGCTCCTCGCCGCCGCCCGCCCGGCCGGGGCCGCCATGGACGAGGTGCGGGACCGGCGATCCGTGGCCCGTGGAACTCCGGGCGTCCTCGCGGTTGAGGATGAGCACGCGGCCGTGGTGCGCGGCGATCCCGAGCACGAGCTCCTGCGCCACCGCCGGATCGTTGGTGCACACGGTCGCGACGAGGGACCCCGAGCCGAGGGCGGCGAGCCGGACGGCGTGCGCCAGGTCCTCGTAGCCGATGACGGACGCGACAGGCCCGAACGCCTCCACGGAGTGCAGGGCCCCGGCCTCGACGTCGGCCCAGGTGAGCAGCACCGGCTCCATGAACGCGCCGCCGGGCGCCTTGCCGGTCGTGTTGTCGGCGAGGACGACGTCGGGCGCGTCCAGCGAGCCGAAGGCCAGGGACGCACCGCCGTCGAGCAGTTCGCGGACGGCACCCTGCACGCCCTCGAGTTGCGCGAGCGACGCGAGCGCGCCCATGGTGACGCCGTCGGCCCGCGGGTCCCCGAGCGTCACCCGCGAGCGGATCCGCTCGCCGGCGGCACGCACGACGTCGTCGACCAGCACCTCGGGCACGATGGACCGCCGGATACTCGTGCACTTCTGCCCGGCCTTGACGGTCATCTCGGTGACCAGGGACTTGATGAAGGCCTCGAACTCGGGGGTCCCCGGCACCGCGTCCGGACCGAGGATCGCGGCGTTCAGGGAGTCGGTCTCGCACGTGAAGCGGACCCCGCCGCGCTCGACGGACGCGTGGGATTTCAGGTGGTTCGCGGTGGACGCCGAGCCCGTGAAGGACACGAGGTCGCGGTAGTCGAGGTGGTCGAGGATGTCGCGGGCCGGGCCGGAGACGAGCTGCAGGGACCCCTCGGGCAGGATCGCGGAGCCGATGATGAGCTTCACGACGGCTGCGGTCAGGAAGCCGGTGGGCGTGGCCGGCTTCACGATCGTGGGGACCCCGGCGAGGAAGGCGGGCGCGAGCTTCTCGAGCATGCCCCACACCGGGAAGTTGAACGCGTTGATCTGCACCGCGACGCCGGGGATGCGCGTGTGGATGTGCGTGCCGAGGAACGAGCCGTCCTTGGAGAGCACCTCGGGCGGGCCGTCCACGATCACGTGCGAGTTCGGCAGTTCGCGGCGACCCTTGGACCCGAACGTGAAGAGCACGCCGATGCCGCCGTCGATGTCCACCATCGAGTCGACCCGCGTGGCGCCGGTCTTCGCCGACAGCTCGTACAGCGGCTCGCGCTGGGCGTTCAGGTACTGGGCGAGTTCCTTGAGCTTCAGCGCGCGTTCGTGGAACGTGAACCGGCCGAGGGCCGCCTGACCGGTGGTCCGCCCGAACCGGACCGCGGCGGCCGTGTCGATCCCGGCCGTGCTGACGAGGGCGAGGTCCTCGCCGGTGCTGGCGTCGCGCACCACGGTGCCGTCGCCCTCCGCGGCGGCCCGCTCGGGCGTCCACCAAGCGTCCTCGAGGAAGCTGGGCACGACGTCGATCTGTACTCGTTCCGGGGCGGTGGTCATGGTCCGCTCACCTTTCACTGGTGCTGCCGGGATGGGCGCTGGGGGTCTGGCTGGGTCAAGGAGCGGGCGACGGCGGGGCGTCGTCCCAGGCGAAGAAGCCGCGGCCGCTCTTGCGGCCGAGGTCGCCGCGCGCCACCTTCTCGCGAAGGATCGCGGGCGGGGCGAAGCGGGGTCCGAGGGTGGATTCCAGGTATTCGGCGATGCCGAGCCGGACGTCCAGCCCTACGAGATCCGTGGTGCGCAAGGGGCCCACCGGGTGCCGGTAGCCGAGGACCATCGCGGCGTCGATGTCCTCCGCCGTGGCGACGCCCTCCTCGAGCATGCGCATCGCCTCCAGGGCGATGGCCACACCGAGCCGCGAGCTCGCGAACCCGGGTGAGTCGCGCACGACGACGGGCGTCTTGCCGAGGGCGGCGACCCAGGACCGGGCGGCCTCCTCGAGCCCGGCCGAGGTCTCCGTCCCGAGGACCACCTCGATGAGGGCCGACGCCGGGACGGGGTTGAAGAAGTGGAGCCCGCAGAACTGCGCGGGGCGGCGCAGCGCGCCCGCGAGCGCGTCAACCGACAGGGAGGAGGTGTTCGTCGCGAGCCAGGCATCGTCGTCGAGCACGTCCTCGACGGCCCGCAGCGCCTGCCGCTTCAGGGCGGGGTCCTCCGGCACGGCCTCCACCACGAGGCCGCACCCGCCGAAGTCCGCGTAGTCCGTGGACACGGAAATCCGGGCCTCGAGGTCGGCGAGCGGTGCCGCCGTCGTCCCGCGCTCGACGCTGCGGGCGAGGGCCCGGGTGACGCGGTCGAGCCCGGCCTGCGCCGCGGCGTCGTCCCGTTCGACGACGACGACCTCGGCCCCGCCGAGGCAGAACGCATGGGCGATGCCGGCGCCCATGCGGCCGCCGCCGAGGACGCCGACGCGCGCGGGGACGCGGTCCGCGACGCTGCTGCGGCCAGCGCCGGGGTCGGTGCCGGGCTCGGCCTTGGCGTCGGCGCTGGGGTCGACCGGGACCCCGCTGGAACCGCTGCTCATGAACCCTTCTTTCGGTCGAGGAACCGCTGCATGCGGTCGAACTTGGCGTCGGACTCGAACAGGATGGACTGGGCCAGCTGATCGATCATCGGGTGCGCCTCCCGGGGTGCATGGAAGACGCTCTTGGTGATGCGGACGGCGAGCGGGTCCTGCCGGGCGATGCGGTCCGCGAGGGCGTGGGCTGCCGGTAGGAGATCCTCCGGTGCGTGGATCTCCGTGATGAGGCGTGCGTCCAGGGCCTCCTCGGCGGAGAGGATGCGCCCGGCGAGGAGGATCTCCAGGGCGAGGGGCTCCCCCACGAGCTCCTTGAGCCGCCAGGTGGCGCCGGCGGCGGGCAGGATGCCGAGGCCTGTCTCGGGATTGCCGATCCTCAGGCGCGGGGTCCCGAGCCGGAAGTCCGCCGCGAAGGCGAGTTCCGCGCCCCCGCCCAGCGCGTACCCGTCGAGGGCCGCGATGACGGGCATGGGCAGTCCGGCAATGCGTGCGAAGAGCGTGGAGTTGATGCCGGCCAGGGCGTCGTCGCGGCGGCGCTCGCGCAGCTCGGCGATGTCGGCGCCCGAGGCGAAGACGCCGTCGGACCCGGTGAGGATGAGCGTGCGCGGTGACCGCTCGAGGTCCGCGCACACGGCGTGGAGCTCGTCGACCATCCGGCGGTCGATCGCGTTGCGGGCCTCCGGCCGGTTCAGGGCGGCGACGAGGCGTCCGGGCGCGTCGGTGAGCGTCAGCGACGACGCCATCAGACGGCCTCGACGAGCAGGGCGGTCCCCTGGCCGACGCCGACACACATGGTCGCCAGGCCGAGGCGCCGGGCGGGTCCGGCGAGTTCGCGCTCGAGCCTGCCGAGCAGAGTGACCGCGATCCGCGCGCCCGAGGATCCCAGGGGATGGCCGAGCGCGATCGCCCCGCCGTCGCGGTTCACGATCTCCTCGTCGAGGCCGAGCCGGCGGATGCAGGCCAGCGACTGCGTGGCGAAGGCCTCGTTGAGTTCGACGGCGCCGAGGTCGGCGACGGTGAGCCCGGTGCGCTCGAGGACCTTCTGCGTGGCCGGGACCGGGCCGATGCCCATGATCTCCGGTGGGACGCCCGCGGACGCGCCGTCGAGGATGCGGGCGCGCGGCGTCAGCCCGTACCGCTCGATCGCCGCCTCGGACGCGACGATCACGGCGGAGGCGCCGTCGTTCAGGGAGCTGGAGTTCCCGGCGGTGACGATGCCGTCCGGCCGGACCACGGGCCGGAGCCCCGCGAGGGCCTCGAGGGTGGTGTCGGCCCGGGGCCCCTCGTCGGTGTCCACCGAGAAGGACGTCCTGCCGCGGTTCACCTGCACGGGGACGATCTCCTCCGCGAAGCGTCCGGCGTCGATGGCCGCGAGGGCCCGCTGATGGGACCGCAGCGCGAAGGCGTCGGCGTCGTCGCGCGTGATGCGGTCCAGTGCCGCGAGTTCCTCGGCGGTCTCGGGCATCGAGTAGGTGGCCTTGTCGCGGGCCGCGAGCAGCGGGTTGGTGAAGCGCCACCCGATGGAGGTGTCCAGCACGGCCCCGGGCTTCGCGAAGGCCTTGGTGGGCTTCTCCATGACCCACGGCGCCCGGCTCATGGATTCGACCCCGCCGGCGACGACGATGTCGGCGGCCCCGGCCCTGATCATGTGGGACGCCATGATGATGGCGGAGAGGCCCGAGGCGCAGAGCCGGTTGACGGTGATGCCGGGGACGCCGTCCGGGAAGCCGGCGAGGAGGGATGCGAGACGCGCGACGTTGCGGTTCTCCTCCCCCGCACCGTTGGCGTTGCCGAGGATCACCTCGTCCACGGTGGCAGGGTCGACGCCGGCGCGCTGGACGACGGCGGAGAGGACGAGCGCTGCGAGGTCGTCCGGCCGGACGCTCGAGAGGGCGCCGCCGTACCGGGCAACGGGGGTGCGGACACCACCCACCAGGAAAGCCTCGGCCATGTTCGTCTCCCTCGTCGTCGTGGTCGGCCCGTTCCCGTCGAAGGAATTACCGAACGCTCGTTCTGTAAAGGCCTGCTCCAGAATTGCACGGCACCCCGGCACGGTCAACCGGCCGCGACGGCGGGGTCCTGGACCCGCAGGAGCAGCGGGGCGGCGGACCGGCAGTGGCAAGATGGAGGCCATGACCGCTGATGCCGCCGTGACCGAGATCCCCCTCCCCACACCCGCCCGGAAGGTGCCCTCCGAGCGCACCCACCACGGGGACACGTTCATCGATCACTACGAGTGGATGCGCGAGAAGGAGAGCCCGGAACTGATCGAGCACCTGAAGCGCGAGAATGCGTACACCGAGGCCGTCACCCGCTCCCAGGAACCGCTCCGCGAGGCCATCTTCGGCGAGATCCGGGACCGGACGCAGGAGACGGACCTGTCCGTGCCCGCCCGGAAGAAGGGGTGGTGGTACTACTCCCGCACCGAGGAGGGCAAGCAGTACGGCATCCAGTGCCGGGTGGCCGCCGAGGACACCGGCGATCCCACCCGCGACTGGACGCCGCCCGTGGTGGTTCCCGGGCAGCCCGTCCCGGGCGAGCAGGTCATGCTCGACGGCAACGTCCTCGCCGAGGGCAAGCCGTTCTTCTCGCTGGGCGGGCTGTCCGTCACCGAGGACGGCACGCTGCTCGCGTACAGCGAGGACAACGCCGGCGACGAGCGCTTCACGCTGCGCATCAAGAACCTCGAGACCGGGGACCTGCTGCCGGACGCCGTGCCGAACGTCTTCTACGGCCTGGCCTTCTCCCCGGACGGCACGCGGGTCTACTACACCGTCGTCGACGACTCCTGGCGCCCCTACCAGGTGCGCGCGCACACGTTGGGAACCCCCGTGGAACAGGACGCCGTCGTCTTCCAGGAGGACGACGTGGCCCTGTGGACCGGCTTCGAGATCTCGGCGGACCGTACGCAGCTGCTCATCACCATCGGCTGCTCCGAGTACAGCGAGTACCGCGTCCTGGATCTCGCCGCGCCGGAGCGGGGGCTGACCACCCTGCTCTCCCGCGACGAGCGCATCCTGTACGACGCCGAACCGCTCACCCTCGACGGCGCACCGTACTACCTGCTGACCCACGACCGCGACGCGAAGAACTCCATGGTGAGCCTCGTGGCCGCCGGCGAGTTCGCCAAGCCGCTCGCCGACCAGGCGTGGACGACGGTCGTCCCGCACGACGACGCCGTGCGGGTCGAGGGCGCCACCGTCACCCGCACCCACCTGGTCCTGTCCGTCCGGAAGGACACCATCGAGCGCGTGCAGGTCCTGCCGCTGGCGGGCCTCGGGACGCCCGCGCAGGGCGTGCCCACCGAGCCGGACTTCGACGAGGAGCTGTTCACGAGCAACCTCGCCAACGCCGAGTTCGACTCCCCGATCATCCGCCTCTCCTACACCTCCTATCTCACGCCGCCGCGCGTCTACGACTACGTGCTCGAGGAGGGATCGCTGGAGCTGCGGAAGGAGACCGAGGTGCGCGGCGGCTACGACCCCGCCGACTACGTCGCCGAACGGCACTGGGCGCCGGCCACGGACGGCACGCTGATCCCACTGTCCGTCATCCGCCGTGCGGACCTCCCCCGGGACGGGTCCAATCCGGGCCTGATCTACGCCTACGGCAGCTACGAGGTCAGCATGGATCCGGCGTTCTCAATCGCCCGGCTCTCCTTGCTGGACCGGGGCATCGTCTTCGTCGTCGCGCACATCCGCGGCGGCGGGGAGATGGGCCGCAGCTGGTACGAGCAGGGCAAGAAGCTGGCCAAGAAGAACACGTTCACGGACTTCGTGGACGCCACGACCTACCTCGGCACCTCGGGATGGGTGGACGCCGGGCGCATCGCCGCGATGGGAGGGTCCGCCGGAGGGCTGCTCATGGGCGCCGTCGTGAACCTGGCACCGGAGAAGTACCGGGCGATCGTGGCGCAGGTGCCCTTCGTGGACGCCCTCACGACGATCCTCGACCCGGAACTGCCGCTCTCGGCGCTGGAGTGGGAGGAGTGGGGCAACCCGATCACGGACCCGGAGGTGTACCGGTACATGAAGGAGTACACGCCCTACGAGACCGTGCGTCCCGTGGCCTACCCGCGCATCGCCGCGGTGACCAGCTTCAACGACACGCGGGTGCTCTACGTGGAGCCCGCGAAATGGGTGGCCCAGCTGCGCGAGACCACCACGGGCACCGAGCCGATCGTCCTGAAGACCGAGATGGACGGCGGCCACGGCGGGGCCAGCGGCCGCTATTCGCGCTGGCGCGACATCGCCTGGGACTACGCGTTCGCCGCGGACGCCGTGGGCGCGACGGCGGTGCTGGCGCGCTCGACGAGCTCCGTCGGGTAGATGACGGGCTCCGGGTGCGAGCCCGGGGCCTCGATCTCCTCGAGGAGCATCCTCCCCGCCCGGACAGCCATCCCGACCATGGGCTGCGTGATCGTGGTGAGGGGTGTCGGCGCCGTCGCCGCGACCGCGTGGTTGTCGTAGCCGATGACCGCGATGTCCCCGGGGACGGTCCGGCCCGCGGCCTGGAGTGCCTCGATCACGCCGAGCGCCATGAGGTCCGACGCCGCGAAGACGCCGTCGATGTCCGGGTGCTCGGCGATCAGCCGGCGGGCCGCGGCGGCGCCGCCCTCGGTCGTGAAGTCGCCGTGCACCACGGGCGACGCGGGGAGGCCGGCCTCGGCGAGCCCCTCGGTCCAGCCGCGCAGGCGGTCGACGGCGGCGGTCATGTCGGCGGGGCCGGCGACCGTCGCGAGGCGGCGGCGTCCGAGCCCGACGAGGTGTCGGGCCGCCAGCCGGCCGCCGCCCACGTTGTCGGAATCCACATACGTGACGTCCGAGGCCGTGTCCCACGGGCGGCCGATGAAGATGGTGGGAAGGCCCGTCTGGGCGAGGGACCTCGCCCAGGAGTCGGCCTCGTGGTGCGAGACCACGATGGCGCCGTCCACGTGCCCGCCGCGCAGGTAGCGCAGGGTGCGGGACGCGTCGTCGTCGGCTCGCGACATCAGCAGCACCAGCTGCACGTCGGTGTCCCGGAGAGCCTCCGTGATGCCGGTGATCACGACGGCGAAGAAGGGGTCCATCATGACCCGGACGTCAGGCTCCGGGATGACCAGGGCGATCGAGGACGTCCGACGCGTCACGAGGCTGCGGGCCGCCCGGTTCGGGATGTACCCGAGGTCCCCGACGGCTCGTTCCACGGCCGCCTGCGCCTCGGGGCTGACGCGGTCCCCGCCGTTGATGGCGCGGGACGCCGTGGACCGCGACACCCCGGCCGCCAGCGCAAGATCCTCGAGCGTAGGACTCGGGCGGCTTGCGGTCCGGCGCGGCGACCGGGGCGGGGACGTGTTCATCATCCCGACAATACGACACCCGCCGTCACGACGTCCTGCGCGGAATTTCTGGCCGGCACGGTGTTGGTGGCGGCCAGGCGGGCGTACCAGAGGGCGCTCGCCTTCGGGGTGCGCTCCAGGCTCTCGTAGTCCACCCGGACCAGGCCGAAGCGCTGGTGGTAGCCCCAGGCCCACTCGAAGTTGTCCATGAGGGACCACGCGAGGTAGCCGCGGAGGTCCACGCCGTCGTCGATGGCGTCCTTCATGGCCCGGACGTGGACGTCGAAGAAGCCGAGGCGGTCCTGGTCGTCCACGAAGCCGTCGGCGTCCGCGGCATCGTTGTAGGCGGCACCGTTCTCCGTGATGTAGAGCGGGATCCCGGCCGGTCCGGTGTACTCGTCCTGCAGCCGGTTGAGCAGGCGGCGGAGCCCCTCGGGCTGCACCTCCCAGTCCATGGCCGTCACGGGCAGCCCGCGCGGGACCGAACGGACGCCCGGCGCTGCGACGTAGGGCGAGGAGACCGGGCGCTCGAGCGGGGCGTGGCCCTCCTGCGGTGCGGCTTCCCCCGACGGCGTGGTCGTCACGGCTTCACCGTGGTAGTAGTTCACGCCCAGCACGTCGATGGGGGCGCCGATGACGTCCAGGTCCCCCACGTGGATGTGGTCGGCCAGCCCCAGGTGCTCGACGTCGCGGAGGACGTCCTCGGGGTAGGAACCCCGCAGCACGGGGTCGAGGAAGATCCGGTTGAACTGCCCGTCGATGCGCCGGGCGGCGTCGCGGTCGGCCTCGCTGGCCGGGTCGGCGGGGTCCGGGACGGTGAGGTTCAGCGTGATGCCGAGCGTCGCCTCCGGGTCCCGGCGGCGCAGCTCCTGCGTCGCCAGACCGTGCCCCAGCAGGAGGTGGTGCGCCGCGGCCAGGGCCGCCGTCGGCTCCTGCCGTCCGGGGGCGTGCACGCCGGCGGCGTAGCCGAGGAACGCCGCACACCAGGGCTCGTTGAGCGTGGTCCAGATGCGGACGCGGTCGCCGAGGGCCTCGTGCATGAGTGCTGCGTACTCGGCGAAGCGGTAGGCCGTGTCGCGGTTGGTCCAGCCGCCCTGGTCCTCGAGCGCCTGGGGAAGATCCCAGTGGTAGAGGGTGAGCCAGGGCTTGATCCCGGCTTCGAGCAGCTGGTCCACGAGCCGGGAGTAGAAGGCGATGCCCTCGGGGTTCGGCGTGACGCCGTCCGGCATGCAGCGGGACCACGACGTGGAGAACCGGTACGCCTGCAGGTTGAGGCTCTTCATGAGCGCGACGTCGTCGGCCGAGCGATGGTAGTGGTCGCAGGCGACGTCGCCGTTGTGGGCGTCCGCGACGGCGCCGGGGACCCGGGCGAACGTGTCCCAGATGGACGGCCCGCGGCCGCCCTCGCGGGCTGCGCCCTCGATCTGGTAGGCGGCGGTCGCCGCGCCCCAGAGGAAGCCCTCGGGGAAGGTGATCTCGGTACTGCTCATCCTTTGACTGCTCCTTGCATGATTCCGGAAACGAGTTGGCGTCCTGCGACTGCGAAGAGGAGCAGCAGGGGGATGGTGGAGAGCACGGCACCGGCGAGCACGATCGAGTAGTCGACGAAGTGCGCGGCCTGGAGCAGCTGCAGTGCCACCGGGAGGGTGGGATTGGAGGGATCCAGCACGATGAACGGCCAGAAGAAGTTGGTCCATGTGGCGACGAACGTGAACAGGGCGAGCATAGCCGCCGCCGGGCGCGCCGCGGGCAGTCCCACGTACCAGAACGCCTGGATCATCGAGGCGCCGTCGATGCGCACGGCCTCGATGAGCTCGTCCGGCAGCGCGTCCCGGAGATACTGGGTCATCCAGAAGACACCGAACGCCGTGACCACGCCGGGTACGATCACCGCCCAGAGCGAGCCGGTCCAGCCGAGCTTCGCCATGACGATGAACAGGGGCACCACACCGAGCTGGGTGGGGACCGCCATCGTGGCGATGACGAACACGAGCAGGGCCTTGCTCCCGCGGAAGCGGAGCTTCGCGAAGGCGAACCCGGCGAGCGTGGAGAACAGGACCACGGAGAACGCCGTGACGGTCGAGACGAGAACGCTGTTGCCGAGCGCCTTCCAGAACGGGATGCTGTCCAGCACGGTGGCTGCATTGGCGACGAAGTTGCCGCCGGGCACCAGGGGGACGCCCTGGCTGATCACGGAGCTGTCGTGGCTGCCCACCAGGAAGGACCACCAGAGCGGGAACACCGACCCGAGGATCACGGCCCCGAGGAACCCGTAGGTGAGGAAGCCCGGGCGCCGCATGGTGCCGCCCGGGGCACCGCGGCGTCGGGAGCCGAGGCCCCGCTGGGCGGCACGGGCCGCGCCCTTGCCTGCAGTCTGCTCGATCATGGGGATGGAACTCATCGTCGGCCTCCCTGGCTTGCGATGCGGCGGGTGATGAGGAAGTTTGCCAGCGCGATGACCACGATGATCAGGAACAGGAGCCAGGCGACCGCCGAGGCCCTGCCGAAGTTGCGTTGGCCCCAGCCGAGCTCCCAGATGTACATGGTGAGGGTCTGCCACTGCCGGTCGGCCCCGCCGAGTCCCGCCTGGTCGAAGACCCTGGCCTCGTCGAAGATCTGGAGGCCTCCGATGGTCGCCGTGATCACCACGAAGATGATCGTCGGCCGCAGCATCGGGACGGTGACGGAGAAGAACTGGCGGAGCCGCCCGGCGCCGTCGATGGTCGCCGCCTCGTAGACGTCCCGGGGGACGGCCTGCATGGCGGCGAGGAAGATCAGCGCGTTGTAGCCGGTCCAGCGGAAGTTGACCATTGTCGCGATGGCCGCGTGGCTCGCGAGGGAGTCGGAGTGCCAGCGGACCGGGTCCAGTCCGATCCCCGTCAACAGTTCGTTCACCAGGCCGGCCTGGTCGGCGAAGAGGTTGTTGAAGATCAGTCCGACGGCCACGGGGGCCACCACGAAGGGGACGAGGACGCCCATCCGCCAGAACGTCCTGGCCCGGAGGTTGGCATCCAGCACCGCCGCGATGGCGATGGCGATGACGACCTGCGGGACGGACGAGAGGAGGAAGATGCTGAACGTATTGCCTACCGCGTTCCAGAAGAACGGCTGCGCCAGGACGAACTGGAAGTTCTCCAGTCCCGTGAAGGCGCCCTGTCCCCCGATGAGGTTCCAGTCGTGGAGCGAGACCCATGCGGTGTAGAGCAGGGGGAACAGGCCCGTGACGGCGAACAGCAGGAAGAACGGGGAGATGTAGAGATACGGAGACAGCCTGACGTCCCACTTCGACACCTTTTGGGAGAAGGCCAGCCGCTTCACGCTCTTCTCGCGTGGCGCCTGCCCGTCCGTGGGGTGGGGGGATTGGACCCGGTCCGTGACAGCCATGGTTACAGAGCGCCCACAGCGGTGACGAACTTGTCCCAGGAGGAGGCCGCGTCGTCGGTCTTGTCGACGTCCACGCGGGTCAGGGCCTGCTGCATCGCGTCGTTGATCGCGAAGTACTTGGGGCCCTTGAACGGCGTGACGTCGACGGCGGCGGCCCGGCTGGCGAGGATCTCACCGGTGGGGGCGTCGTTGAAGAACGCGTTGGTCTGCCCCTGGAGCGTGTCGCTCTCGAGGGCGTCGACCTGGCTGGGGAAGGTGCCCTTGGATTCGAAGGCCTTGATCTGCTGCTCGGGGGCCGTCAGCCAGTCCGCGAGCTTCTTGGCCTCGGCCTGGTTGTCGCCCTGGGTGGGCACGGTCAGGTAGGACCCGCCCCAGTTGCCGCCGCCGCCGGGGAAGACATCGGCGATGTCCCAGCCCTCGATGCCCTCTGCGTTGCCCTCGATGACGCCGAGCATCCACCCCGGGCAGAGCTTGGTCGCGAAGGCGTCGGACTGGAAGCCGGCTACCCAGTCGTCCTCCCACTGTGTGAGGTGCGCGGACAGGTCGTCATCCACGGAGGCCTGCAGGACCTGCTCGTAGATGTCCTTCACCTCGGCGTTCTCGGTGGCCATGACCGTGCCGTCGTTGTCCTCGTAGGCGTTCTGGACCTGGTTGATCATGCCCTGGTAGGTCGCTCCGGCGGAGTCGAACCAGGCCACGCCGTCGCTCGCCGCGACGAACTTCTTGCCGGCGTCGAAGTAGTCCTGCCAGGAGCCGTCGAGCATTTCGGCGACGGACTCGCGGTCGCTCGGGAGCCCGGCCTTCTCGAACAGGTCCGCGCGGTAGCAGACGCCCTGGGGCCCTGCATCCGTCCCGTAGCCGATGAGGGCGCCGTCCTTGGTGGTGGCGGCGGCGGTCTTCCAGTCCAGCCAGCGTCCCTCGACGGCGGGGTCGGAGAGGTCCGCGAACTGGTCCGGGTACTCGAGCAGCTCCGGCAGCCAGTCCACCTCGATACCCTCGATGTCGGAGAGGCCGGAGCCGGCCGCGAGCCGCGTGGTGAGGTTGTCGCGGGCCTCGTTGGAGGTCGCTGCTTTCTTGTGCTCGATGGTGACGTTCGGGTTGAGCTCCTCGTACTCGGTGAAGAGTTCCTCGTAGCCGAATTCGTTGAACGTGCCGACCGAGAGGGTGACGTCCTCGGTGCCGGTCTCCCCCTCCACTCCGGGGTTTTCCTCGCCGCCCGACCCACAGGCGGTGAGGGTCAGGGCGAGGCAGGTGGCCGCGGCCGAAAGGGCGGTGATTCGTACTCGATTGCGCACGGTGACTCCTTCGTCAACTCGGATCCCCCTGCGTTTGCAGCGGATCCTGGAGGGAACTTCCTGATGGCACCCGCGCCCCCAGGGGACGTGGGCTGGAACGGTCGGCTGGTACATGTCCTTCAGGAGGTCGAAGGCGCCGACGGGCGCGGGAGCACATGGATGAGCTCGCCGCGGATGCGGGTGGTGGTAACGGCGGGGAGTGCGCCTCCCTCTGTGGGACGATCCCGGTGGGAGCGCTCTCACGCCGTGTCATCCATCGTGACTGTGACCTGTGACACTGTCAAGTGGGAGCGCTTCCACCAGTCCGAGGGCGGGGGTGGGATCGACATCGTCGCAGGTCAGCGCGAGGTGCGCGACGCCGCCTTGACCGGATCGTTATGAAACGCGCCCGCCTTGGGCAGGGACCGGCCGGCGCTAGAGTGGCGGACAACCCATCACTCTGACCCACCCACAGGAGCAGCACGCCGTGACGAACGAAGCCCTACCCCCCTGGACCATCACCCTCGGAGAGCTCGACGAGCGGATGGGCGTCGCCATCGTGGAACAGTCGGTCGAGCGGGTCGTGGCGACCATGCCGGTCGAGGGGAACCGCCAGTCCTTCGGACTCCTCCACGGCGGAGCATCGCTCGCCGTCGGTGAGGCGGTAGGGTCCTGGGCCGCGGTGATCCACGCGTCCACCCTCGGCAGGACGGCGGTGGGCGTGGACGTATCCGCCACGCATCACCGGAGCGTGAGGGACGGTGTCGTCACCGTCACGGCGACGCCGATCCACCTCGGGCGCACCCTCACCACGCACGAGGTGCTGATCACCGACGACGCCGGACGGCGCCTGTGCACGCTCCGCATCACCAACCTGCTCCTCGATCGGCCGATCCCCGGTACCGTGAGCCCATGAACCTCACGAAGCGCACCACCAGGACCAGGACGACGCGGCTCGCCGCCCTCGCCGCGGCGGCCACGGCTGCCCTGCTCGGGGGCGCCGCAGGCCCCGTCGCGGCCGCACCGCCGGCACCGCTGGCCCATGTGGCGCTCGGGGACTCGTACGCCTCGGGGTTCGGCACCGGCTCCTACGTGAACGCGTGCGGCCAGTCTCCCCTCGGCCTGCCCGGCATCCTCGACTCGAAGAAACAGGTGGAGTTGGTGGCCGATGCCACCTGCGCCGGCGCCAAGGCCGCCAGCGAGGCGGGAGGAGCCCTGGACCTCCCGGAACAGGTGGCCCGCGTCACCGCCACCGGCGCCCTCTCCCCGTCCACGGACCTCGTGACCATCTCAGCGGGTGGCAACGACGCGGGCTTCGGGCAGGTCGCCGGAGTGTGCGCGACCCGTCCCACCGCGGACTGCGAGCAGTTCATCGCCGTCCAGAACGCCACGGCCCTTCCGGCGCTCGAGCGCACCCTCGATACGCTGTACAGCACGGTCGGTTCCGCGGCGCCCGGGGCAACCGTGGTGGTCACCGGCTATCCGCACCTGTTCTCCCCCGAGGCGGGGACGCCCGCGCTCCTGCCGGTCGCCTCGCAGATCGCGTTCAACGACGCGACCGACGCCGTGAACGCGGTGATCAGGGTCCGGGCCGAGGCTCACGGATTCACGTTCGTCGACCTCGTGCAGAAGTTCGAGGGTCACGGGCTCGGCTCCACGGATCCCTGGATCACCTTCCAGCCCGGTGCCGTCGACAATCTGCACCCGACGGCGGAGGGCTACCGGTCCGGCTACTTCCCCGCCGTGCGCAGCTCGGTGAACCTCGCCCAGCTGCAGCGCTAGAGGGGCCGGACGGGGCGCGTCAGGCGTGCCCTGAGACCGGCGAGCTCATCGGCGCTCAGGCCGGCGTCGCGGAGGTAGCGCGCTGCGTCGAGTGATGACAGCAGGTCCTCGAGCTGCGTCTGCGCCCGGGCGAGCCACACGGCGAGCTCGTCGTCCGTCCTCGGTGTCTCGTGCGGTGTCTCCTGGCCGCGGTACCGCTCGTTCATGGCGGTGACGGCCCGCGCGTAGTCGGCGCAGATCTCCGCGGTGCCGATCCCCGCCGCGCCGAGCAGCACCGCGACCACGAGTCCCGTGCGGTCCCTCCCGGCGGCGCAGTGGAGCACCACGCCCCCGGCAGGTGCTGCCACGAACGCCTGGGCGATGCCGACGAATCGCTCCGGCCACCGTCTGAGGTTCTCACCGTAGTGTTCCGGGGAACTGAGGTACGGGCCGCACAGTGCCCGGAACTCCTCGTCCGCCGGGTCCTCCGTCGGACGGTTGAGGAACACGAAGCGCTCGACGACGTCGCTCCCGACCTGCGGGTCCGTTGCCCGGCGCCCGACCTCCACGGGGGAACGGAGATCGATGACGGTCCGGACGCCCTGCCCCCACGCCTGGCGCCATCCCGCCTCCGTGAGCCACTCGCGGCGGCCCATCCGGTAGAGCCTGCCCGGCTGGACGGAGCCCCCGAGACCGCCGAGGTCCCGCGCGTTCACCGCACCGTCCCACAGGGCACCCGTCCGTCCGGAGGCGCTGGTGTCCGCTGCCGGGACATCAGGGGTGGCGTCGGGGCCGGCGAGCGGGGTGGCGTCCATGGCCGAAGCGTAGCAACGGGCGGACGGGCCCGCCGTCCGGCACGGCCCTTCCGCTTCCCCTCCGGAAGTCCTAGCCTTCCGTCATGCCTTTCGCGATCCAGATCACCCTCGACTGCACGGACCCCCACGCCCAGGCGGACTGGTGGGCGGAGACACTCGGCTGGACCGTCGAACCGACCGACGAGGCGTTCATCGACCGGATGATCACGGCGGGGTACGCGCGGGAAACGGACGTCATCACGCGCAACGGGGCGCGCGTCTGGAAGGACGGCACCGCCATCTGCCGGGCGGACGACGTCGGCCGTCCGGGCCGCGAGCGGATCCTCTTCCAACCGGTGCCGGAACCGAAGACCGTCAAGAACCGCATGCACATCGACGTCGATCTGGACGGCGCCGACCGCGACGCCCAGCGGGCGCGGCTCGAGGCACGGGGCGCGCGTTACGTGGAGCAGCACGCCCAGGGCCCGCACGCCTGGTACGTCATGCTCGACCCGGAGGGCAACAAGTTCTGCATCGCCTGACCGCGGGCACCGGGGCACGCGCCCGGGCCCGCGCCGCTAGACTCGACCGGTGACTTCAGAGCTCCCCGCCAAGGTATCCGACATCTTCGACCCCACCCGCTGGCGGGTCGTCACGGGCTTCGAGGACTTCACCGACCTCACCTACCACCGGCAGGTGGAACGCGACGGCGACGCCGTCCGCGACCTGCCCACGGTGCGGATCGCTTTCGACCGCCCCGAGGTGCGCAACGCGTTCCGCCCGGGGACCGTCGACGAGCTGTACCGCGCCCTCGACCACGCGCGGATGACGCCCGACGTCGCCACCGTGCTGCTCACCGGCAACGGGCCCAGCCCGCGCGACGGCGGCCACTCCTTCTGCTCGGGAGGCGACCAGCGGATCCGGGGCCGCGACGGCTACCGGTACGCGGAGGGCGAGACGAAGGAGACGATCGACCCGGCGCGGGCCGGCCGCCTCCACATCCTCGAGGTACAGCGCCTGATCCGCACCATGCCGAAGGTGGTCATCGCCGTCGTCAACGGGTGGGCCGCGGGCGGCGGGCACAGCCTGCACGTCGTCGCCGACCTGACGATCGCGTCGGCGCAGCACGGCCGGTTCAAGCAGACGGACGCCACGGTGGGCAGCTTCGACGCCGGGTACGGGTCCGCCCTCCTGGCCCGCCAGATCGGACAGAAGAAGGCGCGGGAGATCTTCTTCCTGGCCCGCGAGTATTCCGCACAGGACATGGTGGACATGGGCGCCGTCAACGAGGCCGTCGACCACGAGGAGCTCGAGGTGACCGCGCTCGCGTACGCCGCCGACATCGCCCGCCAAAGCCCACAGGCCCTCCGGATGCTGAAGTTCGCGTTCAACCTCGCCGACGACGGCCTCGCCGGCCAGCAGGTCTTCGCGGGCGAGGCGACCCGCCTCGCGTACATGACGGACGAGGCGGTGGAGGGCAAGGAGGCGTTCCTCGAGAAGCGCTCCCCGGACTGGTCCTCATTCCCCTACTACTTCTAGGAGCAGCCGTGGAACTCCTCCCCGTGCACACCCCCGAGGGCTTCGACGCCCTCGGGCTGCTCAAGCCCCTCGCCGCCGCCCTCGCCGGCGAGGGTCCCGCCGTCGCCCCCCATGTGATGCCCGATCAGGTGTTCGGCGGGGAACTGCCCAATGACGAGATCGCGGCGATCATCAGCACCTCGGGATCCACCGGGACCCCCAAGCAGACCATGCTCAGCGTGGACGCCCTCGCGGCCTCGGCGATGGGCACCGCGCTCGCCCTGCAGGCGGAGGGCCAGTGGCTCCTCACGCTGCCCGTGCACTACGTCGCGGGATTCCAGGTCCTCGTGCGCTCCCTGTACGCCGGGACGCAGCCCTGGGTCATGGACACCTCCGGGGGATTCACGCCCCAGGCGTTCACGGACGCCGCGGGCGAACTGACCGACCGCGTCCGCTTCACGTCCCTGGTGCCCACCCAGCTCCACCGGCTGCTGACCGATCCGACGCCGGAGACCTTGCGGCTCCTGCGCCGCTTCGACGCGATTCTCCTCGGAGGAGCGCCGGCCGGGGCGTCCCTGCGCTCCCTCGCCCGCAGTCAGGACCTGAAGATCGTCGAGACGTACGGCATGAGCGAGACCTGCGGCGGGTGCGTGTACGACGGCACACCGCTCGACGGCGTCGAGCTCCGCTCCGTGGAGGGCCGGTTGCGCATCGGCGGCGCCGTCCTCGCCGACGGCTACCTCGACGCGCCCGGCCTCACCGAGGAGCGATTCGTCTTCAACTCCGGTCAGCGTTGGTTCGTGACCGACGACGCCGGGGACGTGGCGACGGACGGTTCCGTGACCGTCCACGGCCGGCTCGACGACGTCATCATCACGGGGGCGCTGAAGGTCTCGGCCACGAGGGTCTCCGACGTCATCCAGGCGGTGCCCGGCGTCGAACAGGCCCTGGTGCTCGGGATCCGCAGCGAGGAGTGGGGCACGGCGGTGGCCGCCGCGATCGTCGGCGATGTCGACGCCGAGCTCATCCGGCAGGCGGTCCACGTGGAACTGGGGGCACACGCGGTCCCCAAGTCGATCGTCACCCTCGACGCCCTTCCCCTGCTGCCGGGCGGCAAGCCCGACCGCCGCACCATCCATACGCTCCTCGAACGCGCCTAGGCGCCCGCAGGCGCTCCCGCATCACCCGATCCCGAAGGACTGACCCGTGGCGACTGCCGCTCAGTGGCTCGAAGGAGCCCGCCCCCGCACACTGCCGATGGCGTTCGCCCCCGTGATCGTCGGCAGCGCCGCGGCCTTCGGCCTCGGAGCCTTCAAACCCCTCAACGCCGCGCTCGCGCTGATCGTCTCGGTGCTGCTGCAGGTCGGCGTGAACTATGCGAACGACTACTCGGACGGCATCCGCGGGACGGACGACGTCCGCGTGGGACCGCTCCGCCTGACCGGGTCGGGGGCCGCGCAACCCCGGCACGTGAAGTTCGCGGCCTTCGCGTGCTTCGGCGTGGCCATGCTCGCAGGGCTGGCCCTGATCCTGCTGTCGCAGGCGTCGCTGGTCCTGCTGCTCGTCGGCGTAGGCTGCATCGCGGCCGCATGGGGCTACACGGGCGGGAAGAACCCGTACGGCTACCTCGGGCTGGGCGACGTGTTCGTCTTCGTGTTCTTCGGGCTCGTCGCGACCCTCGGCACCACATTCACGCAGGCGGGCCAGCTCAGCGCGGCCGCCTGGATCGGCGCGGTGAGCACCGGACTGATCGCCATGGCCCTGCTCATGGCCAACAACGTCCGGGACATCCCGACCGACACCGCCGTCGGGAAGAAGACCCTGGCCGTGAGGCTCGGCGACACGGCCGCGCGAATCAGCTACGTGATGATGCTGGCCGCCGCCGTCCTGCTGCCGCTGTTCCTGACCGGCGAGTACCCGTGGATGTTGCTCGTCCTGCTGCTCGTCCCGGCGGGCATCCTGCCGAGCCGGCTGATGCTCACCGGCACCGAGCGCATGACCCTGATCCCCGTCCTGAAGCAGACCGGGCTGATCAACCTGGCCTTCAGCATCCTGTTCGCGGCGGGCATCGTCCTCACCCGCACCCTCGCCTAGCCACAGGCTACGGTGGGCCTCGTCATCGCGCAGGCCCTCGCCGGGGCTCCCGGCCGCGGCTGGCCTCAGGCGGCGTCGCGGCGGGGCTTGCGGTCGTGGCTTGCATCAGGCGTCGTCGCGGCGGGGCTGGCCTCAGGCGGCGTCGCGGCGGGGCTTGCGGTCGGCGTTGACCGGTGTGTTGGGGTCGAGGGCGTCCTCGGCGGCGGCGTCGTCGAGCTCGACCGCCGTCCGCACCGGAGGGGCGCCGGGCGTCATGTGGCGCTGCAGGGTGGCCGCAGCGGCATTCCGGAGATCCCGGGCGAACAGGTAAGTGACGCACCACGCGAGGATGGCGGCCACGACTGCCGAGAGGACCAGTCCGAGGCCCAGCTGAACGCACGCCACGTAGAAGACGAGGATCAGGAGCAGTCGGAGGGCGGTGAATTTGAGGAAGGCCACGCTCCAAGTTTACTCGCCTACAATTAGCGCATGCCCCGCCTCCTGCTGTTCGCCGCGATCCTCGGAGTCGCCGTCGTCATATATGCGCTGATCGACTGCGTGATGAGCCGAAAACACGAAGTGCGGAGCATCTCGAAGACCGCGTGGTTCATCACGATCCTGCTCCTGCCACTCATCGGAGCGGGGATGTGGTTCCTGCTCGGCCGTCCGCGTGGCGAGCGGCCCCCGGGTCCGCGCCGCCCGGCGCCCCGCCAGCCGACGGCCCCCGACGACGATCCCGCCTTCCTGCAGAACCTCGAAGCCCAGCGCTGGCAGCAGGCCCGCGATCAGGAGAGGCGTCGCCGCGAGCAGGAGCAGAAGGAGCGCGAGGCCAAGGCCCGCGATGCCGGGACGAACAAGCCCGCGCAGGACGGCAAGCACGACGGCGACGGCAACGACGACGCCGGATCGGGCCCCACGGGAGCGCACCAGCCCTGACGGGGTGGCTCTCTGCCCCCGCGCCACTCCCCTCAAGCCCTGCACGACAGGTATGCCCACCGACTCACCTGCCCTGCTCTGCTCTGCACGACAGAACTGCCCACCGACTCGCGGACTTCAGTGCGCATGTCTGCCTATGCCCACCGACTCACCCCGTCCAGTAGGCAGATGCGAAGCCGGACGCCGGTTCCTCGCCCTCTCGCGCCTCACCCGCCGTGCCTGCCCGACAGACCCGCCCGGCTCTGCATGACAGACCTGCCCTGCTCTGCATGACGGGCATGCCCACCGACTCACCCCGTCCAGTGGGCATGCCCGACGCCGGACACAGAGACACCCGGAAACGCCGGACGCGAGAGCCCTGGACGCACGAGAGCCCCGCAGCCGAAGCTGCGGGGCTCTCGTGTGTCCGGGCGGCGGGCCCGATCCTGCGCAGTGGCCTGCAGTGGCCTCTAGACCCCCGAGTAGCTGTGGAGGCCCGAGAAGTAGATGTTCACGATCGTGAAGTTGAAGACGATGCAGAGGTAGCCGACGATCGACAGCCACGCAGCACGCGTCCCCGTCCAGCCGCGCGTCGCGCGGGCGTGGAGGTAGCCGGCGTACACGGTCCAGATCACGAAGGTCCAGACCTCCTTGGTGTCCCAGCCCCAGTACCGGCCCCAGGCCTGCTCGGCCCAGATGGCACCGGCCATGAGGGTGAAGGTCCAGCCCACGAACGCGATGGCGTTGAGGCGGTAGGACAGGTTCTCGAGGCTCAGCGCGGACGGCACGAGGCGCAGGAACCTGGCCGTGTCCGCCTTGCCCGCGAGGAGTTTGGTCTCGCGGGAGGACTGCAGGAGTTGCAGCACCGACATCGCGAACGTGATGGTGAACAGCGCGGAGGAGGCCACCGCGATGGACACGTGCACGATCAGCCAGTAGCTCTGCAGCGCCGGGATCAGCCGGGCGACGGGCGTCGGGAACCCGACGGTGGCCGCACACAGCATGACGACGACGAGGCCCACCACGAAGGACCCGACGAAGCGGAGGTCCTTGCGGGTGAGGGTGACCAGGAAGATCACGGACACGAGGAACGCTCCCGTGGTGCAGAACTCGTACATGTTGCCCCACGGCACGCGATTCGCGGCGATGCCGCGGGTGACGACGGCGGCGCCATGGATGACGGCGGCCAGCACCGTCAGCGCGACGGCGATACGCGCGGCTCCTCGCCGCGGCCCGGAGCCGTAGTCCATCGAGTCGTCGGCGGTGGCGGGACCGGTCGGCACGGCGGCCGACGTCGAGCCGCCGCGTGCGCCCACGCCGGCGAGGGCCGGTGTGGCTTTCTCCTGGGCGAGCCGGGTCTCGAGCGAGCCGATGGTCGTGCTCGAGCGCACGAGATCGAGCACGAAGAAGATCAGGGCCGCCACGTAGGCGATGGAGGCCAGCAGCATGAAGAGCTCACTGGCCTGCCCGAGCTCTGCGTTGACTGGTTGTGGCATCAGTTGTCCTTTGCGTTGTGGTGCGACTGCCCCGTGCCTGCTGCCGACGACGCGGCCTCCGGCACCTTATGTTCTCCTGCGCCGCCCTGCGGTTCCAACCATCGATCCGCGAGCAGCTTCTCCACGGCCTGTCCCTCCGCGGGCAGCCGGTGGTCCTCGCCGCGCGCGAGCAGGCCGTACTCGACCACGAGACGGCCGTCGGGGTGCTCCCCCGTGCGGACCCAGAGCCTACGGCGCCCGATGAACAGGGACGCCGTCAGGCCGAGCAGCGCGAGCGTCGAGAAGACGAGCGCGCCGACCTCCCCGGGGTCGTGGTGGATGTCGAGGGCCACGTACCGCTTCAGCCCGTCGAACGTGACCGATCCCTTGCCCTCGGGGAGGTCGAAGGTCTGGCCCACGCCGAGCACGATCCCGCCGTCGTCGCTGGTACGGCTGTTCAGCTCGGTGAGGTCCGCGGTGTCCAGGACGTACACGTTCTCCGGCGTGCCGTCGTCGAGCCCGAGATCGCCGTAGTAGGAGTTCAGGTTGAGCTGCGGGTTGAAGGGGTCCGGGTCCCGGGAGAAGGACACCCCCTGCTCGTCCACGAACGCCGTGGGGAGGAAGAACCCGACGAACCCGAGCTGGTCCGGCTTGGCGTCCGGGGCCTTGATGACGATCAGCGACGTGTAGAGGCCGTCCGACGGCACCGAGACGACGGGGCCCTCGGAGGCGATGTTGCCCTCGCCGTCGCGCACCGTGACCATGGGCGCGTAGCCGTTGCCGACGAGGTAGACATTCGTCCCGCCGATCGTGATCGGCGCGTTGACCTTGAGGACCTGGGCCTCCTCGGGTGCACCCGGGCCGTCCTGCGTGGTCACGTTCGCGGTGAAGTCCAGCGGCTGCCCGTAGTGGCTCTCCTGCTCGCGGTCGAAGCGGACGTCGAAGGAGTCCAGGCGGAGGGAGTACGGCTCGAGCCGGTCGTCGGAGAAGTTGGAGCCCGGGCTGAAGGAGTCGTAGCCGATCAGGGTGTTGACGAAGCTGTCACCCTCGACGACGATCTTCTGGCCGTTGTAGCCGAACAATCCGCCGACGGCGACCGACACGAGGACCCCGATGAGGGAGGTGTGGAACACGAGGTTGCCGAGTTCCTTGGCGAGTCCGCGTTCGGCGCCCACCGAGGGGCGGTCCGTACTCGCGTCCCGGACGTCCACGCGGTAGCCGCGCTTCCGGAGCATGACCGCGGCCTGCTCGGCGGCAGTGGCCGGGGTGAGTCCGGTCCGGCGCGCCTGGTCCGCCGGCACCTCGAGCATGCCGTGCACGGGCAGGCGCGAGAGCCGCTTCGGCGTGCGCGGCGGCTTCGAGCGCACCGCCCGGAAGTGCGCGATCGCACGGGGGATCACGCAGCCGATGAGGGAGATGAAGAGCAGGAGGTAGATGGCGGAGAACCAGACCGACGAGTAGACGTCGAAGAGCTGGAACCAGTCGAGGATGGGCCCGGTGTCCGGGTTGTCCTGTATGTACTGCGTGACGACGGCGGGGTTCGCGGGGCGCTGCGGGAACAGCGAGCCGGGAACCGCGGCGACGGCGAGCAGCAGGAGCAGGAACAGCGCGGTGCGCATGCTCGTCAGCTGCGTCCATGCCCACCGGAGCGTTCCGAAGAACCCCAGGGAGGGCAGGACGACGTCAGACTGGGTCTCCGGGGTGCCCGGCCTCTCCGTCGTGTCCTGCGTGACGTCCTGCTTCACTGTGGGCCTTCCATCAAGTCGATTCGATTCCATGCCGCGCTCCCCATCAGATCGGGAGGACGACGTTGCCGATCAGCAGATCCTGCAGCTGCGTGATCCAGAGGTTCCAGACGCCCGTGACCATGAGGACTCCCACGAGGACGAGGAGCCCTCCCCCGGAGCGCTGCAGTACGAGCCGGTGCCTCCGGAAGAACGCGAGCGCGCCCATGCCCCGCCGTACGCCGAGGGCGATCAGCAGGAAAGGCAGCCCGAGCCCGAGGCAGTACACGAAGGTCAGGACAGCGCCCTTCAGGGCCGTGGCGTCGTTGCCGGAGATGGCGAGCAGCTGCACCGCACCCAGGGTCGGCCCGATGCACGGCGCCCACCCGAGCCCGAAGGTCACCCCGAGCAGCGGCGCACCCAGGAGCCCTGCCGGGACCCTGGCGTGCACGCGGCTCTCCCGCTGGAACCAGGAGAACCCTCCCATGAAGATGATGCCCAGGAGGATCACGACGACGCCGAGGACCTGGAGGAGCCACCCCTGCGAGACCCGCAGGAAGGCTCCGAGCTGGCCGAACAGCGTCCCGTAGGCCATGAAGACCACCGAGAAGCCGAGGACGAACAGGCCGATCCCGGCCAGCATGCGGCCCCTCTTCTGCTTCTCGAGGTCGACGCCGGTCAGGCCGGTGACGTACCCGAGGTAGCCGGGGACCAGGGGGAGGACGCAGGGTGAGACGAACGACACGAGACCCGCCAGGAGGGCGACGGGCAAGGCCAGGAGCATGGAGCCGTTCAGGACGGCATCGGCGAAGGCGTTGCCCACGGCGAGGGGCATCGACGCGGCCAGCGCCCCCGTCATCGGCCCGCCCGGCCCGGCGCGCTATTCGGCGAGGGCATCGGAGATCAGGGCCTTGAGCGTGCTGCGGTCCGCGAGTCCGAGGATGCGCGCCGAGACGCGCCCCTCACGGTCCAGCACGATCGTGGTGGGAACCGCCTGGGGCGGCACGTACTGCGTCATGTCGAGCAGCACCCCGCCGTCCTTGTCGGCGAAGCTCTGGTACGGGATGTCGAAGCTGCGCTCGAAGGCTTCCGCCGTGGCCTTCTCGTCGCGGATGTTCACGCCGTAGAAGACGGCGCCCTCCGGCGCGTAGTCGTCGTGCAGCGAGACGAGGTCGGGGGCTTCCTCACGGCAGGGGGCGCAGGAGGCATACCAGAAGTTCAGCACGGTGACCTGGCCGTCCCACTCGGAGCTCGACACGGAGGTGCCGTCGAACAGGGTGCCCGCGACCTCGACGGGCTCTCCCCTGTCGCTCGCCGCGTACTCGGTGACCGAGCCATCACCCGCGATGTAGTTCTTGCCGTCGCCCGCGGTGGCCTGCTGTGCCAGCGGGTCTTCCGCCGCACAGGACGCCAGTGCCAGCGAGACCGGCACGGCGAAGGCCAGCGCCAGGCGCAGCGTGAGGGGGCGGCGGCGCGGTGCGGGACGGACGGGTGGTGTCACGGCTTCTTCCGTTGATTTCTACGACGTGTAGTAATTCTATTACGCGCCGGGGACATTCGCCGCCTCGGGCAGCAGGTCCGCGCACGGCTCGGCGTAGCGCACGCGCCGGATGGTGTCGCCGTCGAACTCGAGGGACGTGACGGAGGTGAGCGTGCACTCGCGCTGGCGCGGGTCGTGCCAGAGCCGGCGGTGCTCGGCGGCGAGCCTCGTCACCCAGATGGGGAGCTGATGGCTGACCAAGATGGCCTCCGCGGGGCGGCCCTCCCCCTTGTCGGCACTGAGCTCGAGGGCCAGGCGGCGCGCGTCGTGGACGCCCGCCATCATGCGGTCGACCTGCTCCCGGTAGGGCTCGCCCCAGGAGGGGCGGAGCGGGTTGAGCAGGAAGGGCCAGTGGCGCGGCTGCCGGATCCGGCTCTTGATCCCCGACAGGCCCTCGAAGCGGTTCTCCGCCTCGATGATGCGGCCGTCGGTGACGATGGCGAGCCCGAGGACGTCCGCGAGCGGCTGTGCGGTCTCCTGCGCGCGGTCGAGCGGCGAGGCGACGAGGTGCACGAGGTCGGCGCCATCGTCGCGTCGCGCCAGGAAGTGCCGGGCCACCTGTGCGGCCATCTGGCGGCCGAGACCGGAGAGATGGAACTCGGGGAGCCGCCCGTAGAGGACTCCTTCGGGGTTGTGGACCTCACCGTGGCGGACCAGGTGGACGGTTGATCGCTGCATCCCTCCAGTTTCGCCCATGCTCCGTGGGACGGCCAATCGGCACGTGAACGCGCATCAGTTGAACCTTTGACCGATCCATGGAATAAAACATGCATATGCATGCTTCTAGTCCCTGTAAGCATCCGCCAGCTACTCTTCCCAGGAGTTCTCCCATGACTGTTCCCTCAGGCCTCACCTCCGGCACGTGGTCCTTCGACCCTTCGCACAGCGAGGTGGGCTTCAGCGTCCGCCATGCAGGCATCAGCAAGGTCCGTGGCTCCTTCCAGGACGTCGACGCCGCCCTCACCGTCGGCTCGTCCCTCGAGGACTCAAGTATCTCGGCGACCATCAGGACCGCCTCCTTCACCTCCGGCGACGAGAACCGTGACGCCCATGTGCGCGGCGCCGACTTCTTCGACGTCGAGCAGTTCCCGGAGATGACCTTCGTCTCCACCTCCCACGAGGGCTCCGGCGAGACGTACAGGATCAACGGTGACCTCACGATCCGCGGCATCACCAAGCCGGTGGTCCTCGAGGCCGAGTTCAACGGCGTGGCCGTGGACCCCTTCGGGGCCACCCGCGCCGGGGTCTCCGCCTCGACGAGCATCTCCCGCAAGGACTTCGGCCTCACCTGGAACGCCGCCCTCGAAGCCGGCGGCGTCCTCGTCGGGGACAAGGTGACCATCACCATCGAGGCCGCCTTCGTGGCCCCCGCGGTCGCCACGGTCTGATCCACCGCCCGGGCCCGCGCCCGGCACCCGGCCCGACGGCCGGCGTCGTCCTCAGCGGCGACGCCGGCCGTCGGCGTTTCCTCCTGCCCCCGCCCGGCGCCTCGAACTAGGCTGGTAGCGACCACATCCGTGGTGGGCGCGTCCATGGGGGCACCACCGGCCGGATGACCACGATCCGATCAGCGGAGGGCGCGACGATGAGCACACCACAGGACAACCCGAACGGCCAGAACAACGGGCCCGCCTGGGATTCACCGGGGTCGGCCGGCAGCGGCCAGGGCCCCTATTCCCAGCAGCCCCAGTCCCCGAGCTACGCCTACCCCACCCAGGGCGCGCCCGGCGTCGTCGAGAAGGGACCGGCGCCCAAGGAGGTCGACCGGGCGTACTACCTCATCCTCGCCGCGGGCATCGTCTACCTGCTGGTGAGCATCATCTCCCTCCTGACGACCGAGGTGCCGGACGTGGCGGGAGCCGCGGTCGGAGTGGGCATCGGCCTCGTCATCTCGGTGATCATCGCCGCCCTGTACGTCCTCGTGGCCGTCTTCATCCGCAGGGGGCGGAACTGGGCACGCATCACCGCGACGGTCCTCGCCGCACTCAGCGTGCTCGGCACGCTCGGCACCCTCCTGCTGGTGCCCATGCTCGCCGCCGCCGCGGAGTCGTCCGGACAGGCCGTGCCCGAGACATCCGTGATCTCGCTGGTGTCCAGCGTGCTGGTGACGCTCCTCCTCGTGGTGGGCGTCGTCTTCACCTACCTCAAGCCCGCGCGGCCGTACTTCGCTCCGCAGAGGCTCGGGTACTGAGCGCGGGCGCGTAGCCGGATCTGCCGGCCTACTGGGCGCGGGAGATCGGACCGAGGTCCGGCTCCTGCGCCCTTTGTGCGTGATAGGCCAGGATCTCCAGTTCGGTGGACATGTCCACCTTGCGCAGCTGGACGTGAGGCGGCACCTGCAGCACCACGGGCGCGAAGCTGAGGATGCTCGAGATCCCGGCAGCGACGAGGCGGTCACACAGCTCCTGCGCGACCGCCGCGGGAACCGCGAGCACCGCCATGTTGGTGCGGGTGCGCCCGAGCACGGCCTCGAGGTCGTCCACGGCACTGACCCGGAGGTAGCCCACCTCGGAGCCGACGACCAGCTGGTCGGCGTCGAAGAGCGCCACGATCTCGAAGCCCCGCGAAGCGAAGCCGGAGTACCCGGCCAGGGCCCGTCCCAGGTTGCCCGCGCCGAGGATGGCGACGCGCCAGTCGAGCGTCAGCCCGAGGGCGGCGGAGATCTGCCGGTTGAGGTACTGGACGTCGTAACCCACGCCCCGGGTGCCGTAGGACCCGAGGTAGGAGAGGTCCTTGCGGAGCTTGGGCGAGTTCACTCCGGCGGCGTCCGCGAGTTCCTCGGAGGACACCCGTTCGATGCCTTCCGCGAGCAGGGAGTTCAGCGCCCGCAGGTAGATGGTGAGACGGGCGAGTGAGGCAGGAGGGATGTGGCGCGCCGCATCCTCCACGCGGTGGAGGCCTGGCATGTCCGGCGTTGTCACTGTGATCGGCTCCGTTGCTAGCACCGCGGCGCCCGGTCCGGGAGCCGCGGTTCCGTGATCCCTCGGCGTCGGGGGCGGAAGTACCACCACTGTATGCCGCCGGAGCGGGGCCTCCAAGCCGGACGACGAGCGGCGGCGAGCGGCGGCGAGCGGCGGCTGGGCATGCGTTCACCGGCCTGTCAGGGACCCGTCAGGGATCCGTCAGCAGCCGCCTGAGCCTCGACTCGTCGATCGACCAGAAGTCACGCTGGACGCCGTCGATGAACAGGACGGGCAGTTCCTCCGCGAACCGGGCGCCGAGGCCCGGAGCCTCGGCCGCGCTCACCTCGCGCCAGTCCAGGCCGAGGTCGGCCGTCACCCGCCGCACGACGACGCGGGCGTCCTCGCAGAGGTGGCACCCGGCCCGGGTGAGGAGTACGACGCCGGCACCGGGCAGCTCCGCGGACGTTTCCATCCCTCCACGGTACTGCGCCCGTGCGGCGTAGGCAGCAGACGCCCGTCCGGGCGGACGAAGCCGCCCGGGACCGCAGGGAAGAACTAGACTCGGGCCATGCCGGACGTCGCCCGGGTCTCGCACCCCCTCCTCCAGCCTTCGGCGACCGTCGCGGGCGAAGCGGCCTTCTTCGACGTGGACAACACCCTGATGCGCGGCGCGAGCCTCTTCCACGTGGGCCGCAAGATGTACCAGCGCAAGGCCTTCACCCTGCGCTTCGCCGCGGGCCTGGCCTGGAAGCAGCTCCGCTTCATCATGCGGGGCGAGACGATGACGGACGTCAATTCGGTGCGCGATGCCGCCCTCGCCTTCGCCATCGGGCTCGCCCACGAGGACATCCTCGCCCTGGGCGAGGAGGTCTACGACGAGATGATCGCCTCGAAGATCTGGCCCGGCGCGCGCGCCCTGGCGGAACAGCACCTGGCCTCGCACCGGCAGGTCTGGCTGGTGACCGGCACCCCCGTGGAGGTGGCCGGCGTGATCGCGAGCCGCCTCGGCCTCACGGGTGCCCTCGGGACGGTGGGGGAGGTCGCGGACGGGCTGTACACCGGCAAGCTGGTCGGCGAGTTCCTGCACGGCCCTGCGAAGGCGGCAGCGGTGCTGGACCTGGCGCAGCGGGAAAACCTCGATCTCTCGCGCTGCTGGGGCTACAGCGACTCCTACAACGACATCCCGCTGCTGAGCGCGGTCGGGCATCCGGTGGCCATCAACCCGGACACCCGGCTCCGCCGCCATGCCCGCGCGAACCACTGGCCCGTCTACGACTTCCGCAGCGGACGGCGGGCCGCGACCCTCGGCCTGCGCACCGCCACCGTCCTCGGTTCTGTCTACGGACTGTGGCGCGGATACTCACGGTTCAGGGGCCCCGGTCCCCGCACCGACGCCTGAGGGGCCCGCAGACGACGACGGCCCGGCTTCCACGCCGCGAAGGCGGGAATCCGGGCCGGTCGGCACACTCCGGCTCATGGCCGGGCGCCTGACTACTTCTTGTTGCGGCGCTGGTGACGGGTCTTGCGAAGCAGCTTGCGGTGCTTCTTCTTTGCCATACGCTTGCGGCGCTTCTTGATTACTGAACCCATAGAGTCCTCACAAACTGTTGTGTTGCCAGGGCGGACTGCGGCGAAAAGCTCGAGGCACGCCCTGGTGATGACGAAAGACGCATGCCTGGTGGCAGTTGCCCGTGTGATGCACTAAGTCGGGCAGGCTCGAAACCCACCCAAAACGCTCCTTAACAGGGTACATCCGTTTGGGGAACCGACGGACGAGCAACGATCAGCCGGTCTCGGACTGCCCGTCGGCCTGCGCGCGGCGGAGGAACCCCTCGGCCGCCGACTCGGGGACCCGGCAGGAGGGGCCGAACCGGACGGCGGGCGGCTCCCCGGCGTGCACGAGCCTGTACACGGTCATCGTCGCGGTCGTTCCTACGACGACGGGTCGCGCCGCCGGCGCAGCTGGGACAGCAGATCCGCGGCCCGCTCCGCCGCCCGGCCCATGGTCCGGCCCATCGGTCGCGGCGCGTCCGGCACGCCGACCGCGGGAGGGACCGTCAGGACCGCCGCCGCCAGCGCCGTCGAGTCCTCGACGCCCGGCCCGTCGGTCGTGTCCGGCTCGAGCACCGCGACGACGTCCGCCACCGTCCGGGCCCCGGACCGCCCGTCCTGGGCGGTCTCCTCGAACGCCCCGACGGACACCGGGGCGTCGGCGGGTTCGAACCCGGCCAGCCAGTCGCGCACCAACCCGAGCGGGGCGGTTTCCAGCGAGTAGTAGCGCTTCTGTCCCTGCGCCCGCATGCTCACCAGGCCCGCCTCGCGCAGCACCTTCAGGTGCTTCGACACCGTCGGCTGGCTGACCTGCAGCTCGATCACGAGCTCCCCCACCGCCCTGTCGCCGTCGCGCAGGTTCTCGAGGATCTGCCTGCGCGTGCCTTCGGCGATGACGGCGAATACATCATCGATTCCCATCCGCCTACCCTAGCGATATATACGCAGCGCGGCATCCTGCTGCCACCGGCGGGTCCCGGTCAGTCGAACCAGGGGTCCAGTCCGTGGAGTGGGAAGAGGGCTTTCCGGGTGGCCATCACCGTCCGGTCGAGATCGTCGTTGGGGTCGTAGCCGACCTCCCACGAGCGCCACCAAATGTCCGCGCCGTCGCCCATCAGGCGGGGCGCCTCGACGCCGTGCCGCTCGAGCACGTACTCCCGCCACGCGGGCGGGACGGGCGTGGCGGGGCCCACCGGCGCGCCGGCGGCCACGGCGACGAGCAGCGACCACGACCGCGGCACCACGCTGGCCAGGGCGTACCCGCCTCCCCCGGTCGCGATCCACCGCCCCTCGCAGAGTCGGTCCGCCAGCTCCCGCACACCCACCATCAGCGCGTGCTGGGCATCCACGCTGACCCGCAGGTTCGTGAGGGGATCCTCCCGGTGGGAGTCGCAGCCGTGCTGGCTCACGATGACCTCGGGCGCGAAGGCCCCGGCGAGCTGCGGCACGACGGCGTGGAAGGCCCGCAGCATCGCGGCGTCCCCGGCGACGGTGGGCAGTGCCACGTTCACCGCATAGCCCTCCGCCGACGGCCCCCCGGTCTCGGCGGCGAAGCCTGTGCCCGGGAACAGGCTCATACCCGTCTCGTGCAGGGAGACCGTCATGACGCGGGGCTCGTCCCAGAAGATGCTCTGCGTGCCGTCCCCGTGGTGCGCGTCGACGTCGATGTACAGGACGCGGCGGGCTCCGCGGTCGAGCAGCCGCTGGACGGAGGCCGCGGCGTCGTTGTAGATGCAGAAGCCGCTGGCGCGGGACCGCGCCGCGTGGTGCATGCCGCCCCCGAAGTTGACGGCCCTGACGGCGGAGCCCCGGATGATCGCCTCGGCGGCGTCGAGCGACCCGCCGGCCAACCGGGCACTGGCCTCGTGCATGCCCGCGAAGGCGGGCGTGTCCTCGGTGCCGAGGCCCCGGGCGGCGTCGGAGGTGCCGGGGTTGCTGCTGACGTGCCGGACGGCCCTGATGTAGTCCGGGCTGTGAACCGTCGCCAGCTCGTCGTCGGAGGCCACGGGGGGAGCCGCGACCGTCACGCCGTCGAGGTCCAGCAGCCCGCAGTCCCGCGCGAGCCGGGCCGTCAGGTGCAGCCGCTCGGGGTTCATGGGGTGCTTGCCGCCGAAGTCGTAGGCCAGCATCGACTCGTCCCAGGCGACCTGGACGGGCACCGCAGACCGTGAATGCGTAGACATTCCTGAAAGGCTACGCGATGCGGGATGATCCGACGCCGCACACAGGTGAGATGCTTTACTACTGCAGGGACACAATGAGGCATGGTTACGCGCCGGTGCGGCGGAAGGACCAGCGGACAGGGCAGAGCGGACGTCAATGGTAGGTCAACAGCCACGATGGCTGACGGACGATCGCCGCGGGTACATCAGGCTGCTGGCCTCGATCCGCGACTTCGCCGACTCCTTCGCGAACAGCTCGCCCGCGCGTCTGGCCCTCTTCATCTTCAGCGCCGTGATCCTCCTGTTCACCGCGCTGCTGAGCCTGCCGATGTCCACCAGCAGCGGGACGGCGGTGCCCCTGCACGACGCCTTCTTCACGGCGGTGTCCGCTGTCTGCGTCACGGGCCTCACCGTGGTGTCCACGGCCACCTACTGGTCCTTCTTCGGCCAGCTGGTGATCCTGCTGGGCATCTTCATCGGGGGCCTCGGCACGCTCACCCTGGCCTCGCTGCTCGCGCTGATCGTGAGCAAGCGCCTCGGGGTGCGCGGCAAGCTGCTGGCCCAGGAGGCGCTGAACAACGCGAGCCGCCTCGGCGAGATCGGTACACTCCTGCGGATCGTCATCACGACATCGGTGGTGATCGAGATCGTTCTCGCCGCCGTCCTCATCCCCCGCTTCATGATCCTGGGCGAACCCTGGTGGCAGGCCGTCTGGCACGGCGTCTTCTACTCCATCTCCGCCTTCAACAACGCAGGCTTCACCCCGCACAGCGACGGGCTGGTCCCGTACGAGACGGACCTGTGGATCCTCGTCCCGCTCATGGTCGGGGTGTTCCTCGGCAGCCTCGGCTTCCCGGTGATCATGGTCCTCGTGCAGGTGCGCCACCGCTTCAGCAAGTGGACCCTGCACGCCAAGCTCACGGTGTTCGTCTCACTGATCCTGCTCGTGGCCGGGACGTTCGCCTGGGGTTTCCTGGAGTGGTGGAACGACCGCACGATCGGCACCCTCAGCGTCGCCGACAAGGCCATCCATTCCCTCTTCGCCTCGGTGATGACGCGCTCGGGCGGGTTCAACCTCGTGGACCAGTCCGACATGAACACCACCACCATGCTCCTGACGGACGCCCTCATGTTCGCCGGGGGCGGCTCCGCCTCCACGGCCGGCGGTATCAAGGTGACCACCATCGCCGTCATGTTCCTCGCCATCGTGGCCGAGGCCCGCGGCGACTCCGACGTCCGCGCGTGGGGCCGGACCATCCCCTCCGGGGCGATGCGCGTAGCGATCTCCGTGATCTTCATGGGAGCCACGCTCGTGCTGCTCGGGAGCGGGCTCATCCTCGCGATCTCCGACGACCCCCTGGACCGGGTGGTCTTCGAGGTGATCTCCGCCTTCGCGACCGTCGGGCTCAGCACGAACCTCAGCGCCGAGCTGCCGCCCGAAGGGAAGTACGTCCTGTCCGCCCTGATGTTCGCCGGGCGCATGGGCACCATCACCCTCGCCTCCGCGCTCGCGCTGAGGCAGCGCAGCACCCTCTACCGCTACCCCGACGAGAGGCCGATCATTGGCTGAACGACCCGCCCACAACGCACCCGTCCTCGTGATCGGCCTCGGCCGGTTCGGTGCGGCGACCGCCGAACAGCTCGTCCGCCAGGGGCGGGAAGTGCTGGCGATCGAACGGGACCCCCAGCTCGTGCAGAAATTCTCCGGCATCCTCACGCACGTCGTCGAGGCCGACGCCACGAACCTCGACGCCCTCCGCCAGCTCGGCGCCCAGGAGTTCTCGGCCGCCGTCGTGGGGGTGGGCACCTCGATCGAATCGAGCGTGCTCATCACCGCCAACCTGGTGGACCTCGGGATCGACCACCTGTGGGTCAAGGCCATCACGCCCTCGCACGGCAAGATCCTCAAGCGCATCGGCGCGAATCACGTGATCTACCCGGAGGCGGACGCCGGCCAGCGCGCCGCGCACCTCGTCGGCGGCCGCATGCTCGACTTCATCGAGTTCGACGACGGCTTCGCGATCGTGAAGATGTACCCGCCGAAGGAGACCCAGGGCTTCACCCTCGCGGAGTCCGCGGTGCGGTCCAAGTACGGCGTCACCGTGGTCGGCGTGAAATCGCCGGGCGAGGACTTCACCTACGCGCGCCCCGACACCAAGGTGTCCGGCCGCGACATGCTGATCGTGTCCGGGCACGTGGATCTGCTGGAACGTTTTGCCGGCCGGCCCTAGCCGCATGGAGGAGGCCACCGGGAAAGCGGCGCGGCGGGTGCGCAGCGGATCCCGCCGTCAGATACCCGCCGCAGCGGCCCCTCGGTGGGCCGGCCGGTGGGCCGCGGGGCTCGGCGGCGCGTTCGTCCTCGCAGCCGTTGTCCTCGCGGCGCAGATCCACGGCCTCGATCTGACGGTCTACCGCGAGGGTGCCCTCGCACTCCTCGGCCGCGCAGGCGAGAAGGACCTGTACGACGACGCCCTGATCCAGACCGACACGCGGGGCCTGCCCTTCACCTATCCGCCCTTCGCCGCCCTCCTTTTCGTCCCCCTCGCGGTCCTCCCGGAGGCCGCCGCCCTCGGGATCGTCACCACCCTGACCGGCCTGTGCCTCGTGGGCGTGGCGGTCGTCGTCGTGCGCTATCTCCGCACGTCCGGTGTGCTGGCAAGTGCCGGGCGATGGGCGCCCGGCGCCGTCCTGGCCGCCATGCTGCTCATCGGCGTCAGCGGGCCCTGGCGGGAGGGCCTCGGGTTCGGCCAGATCAACGCCCTCCTGATGGTACTGATCCTCGCCGACCTGCTGCGCTCCACCCGGCTGCCCTCGGGCGTGCTCATCGGGATCGCCGCGGGCATCAAGCTGACGCCGCTCGCCTTCGGCCTGGTGTTCCTCGCCCGCCGCGACTGGCGCTCCCTGGCCTGGCTCGCGGCGTCCTTCGCGGCGACCGTCGGCGTGGGCTGGGCCCTGGCGCCGCGCGAGTCGGCGATCTTCTGGCTCGACGCGCTCTTCGACGCCTCGCGGGTGGGCGCGACGGCCGATCTCTACAACGTCTCCCTAAACTCGATCGTGGCCCAGTCGGGCCTCGCCGAGGCCCTGCAGCGCCCCGTGTGGGTCCTGGCGTCCCTGGCGGTCGTCGTGGTCGGCTACCGGGCGATCCGCCGGGCGGACGACGACGGCGACCCCGTGCGGGCGATCGCCGCGAACGCCGTCGTCATGCTCGCGATCTCGCCCATCTCGTGGTTCCACCACTGGGTGTGGATCGCCCTCGTGTTTCCGGCCGGCTGGGTCCTGGCGCGGCAGCAGGCGGGCGGACGACGCACGGCGGGCCGGGTGCTGCTGGCGCTCCTGCTGCCCGTGATGATGTTCTCCTCCATCACCGTCACACTCACGCTCACCGGCGCGGTCTCCGGCGAGGGGCCGCTGCCGCTCCGGCTCTTCACCGGCCTCGGGGTGGTCCTGCCGGTCGCCCTCCTGGTCCTGTGGTCGCTCCGGCCCGTCAGCCGGCGGGAGGCGCCAGTCCGCGGGTGATCTCGGCCGCGCGTGCCGTGGCTGCGCGGGCCCCGTCGGCGACGATCCCGGGCAGGCCCCGCTCCTCGAAGGTCTCGAGGGCGCTCTGCGTGGTGCCGTTGGGGCTGGTGACGGCGCGGCGGAGGGCGGCGGCGTCCGCGCCCTCCTCGGCGAGCATGAAACCGGCACCCGCGACGGTCTCCCGGGCGATCAGCGCGGCAAGACCCGCGTCGAGGCCCAGCTCGACGCCGGCCGCGGCCATCGCCTCCGCCAGGTAGAACGCGTACGCCGGCCCGGACCCGCTGACGGCCGACAGGGCGTCCACCTGCTCCTCGGGGATCTCGACGACGGTCCCGGCGGGCGCCAGGAGGTCCCGTGCCCGCGCCATCTGCGCCGGTCCGGCCGCGGCTCCCGCGGAGAGCGAGAGCACCCCCCTGCCGAGCCGCGACGGGGTGTTCGGCATCGAGCGGATGACGGGCTGCCCCTCGGGGAGGACCGCCTCGATCATCGCGGTCGTGACGGCGGCGGCGACGCTGAGGACGACGGCGTCCGGGGCCAGGAACGGGCCGATCTCACGCGCGAGCGCGACGATGCCCCCGGGCTTCACCCCGAGGATGACGGCGTCGGCGTCCTGTACGGCGGTGGTGTTCGCGGCGTCGTCGTCCGCCGTGGCGAGTGCCGTGATGCCGTGCCGCTGTCGGAGCTCTGCCGCACGCTCGGCGCGCCGCACTGTCGCGGTGACCCGCCCGGGGTCGAGGCCGGCGGCCAGGAGGCCGGCCAGGATGGACTCGTTCATGGATCCGCAGCCGAGGAAGGCGATGCGCCGGGCGCTGGAAGTGGTCATGATGCCATCCTGCCACGGAGGCCTCACAGGCTACTCCCAGCGTGCGTGATGTTGCAGCACATGGAGGCCGACTACTGTTGGAGTACCTCATAAGGATGCGAGTGATGCGGCCGGAACTTCCTGATCCGGCCCGGCGTCGGTGGCACCGGATGGATCCCCCACCATCCGGACCACCGGCGCCATCGTTCGTTAATGGCGACGGCCCAGGTCCGCGTCCGGTCGGTGCCGTCGGGACAGGTCACTGACAGCCGACAGCCGACAGCCGGCCGACGATCGGGCGCCCCGGCCTTGGCGGTCGGGCCGGGACTGGGCGTCGGATCAGGAGACCGTGAGGCCACGCACCGCGCGTTCGATGGCTGGGCGGATGTCGAGATCGGGGTCGACCGTGAGCCGGTGCAGGAGCAGTCCGTCACCGAGCGCCATGAGCGCCCGGGTCGCCGGCACCGGATCGGGGATGCCGACGGCGACGACGATCGCCTCGGTCCACTCCTCGAACTCGCGGCGCTGCCTCCGCAGCGGCTCGCCGAGCTCCGGATCGCCGGCGAGTTCGAGGAAGAGGACGTACCGGGCACGCGTCCGCACGGCGAAAGCGCCCGTCTGCAGTTCGACCATGGCGCACAGGCCGTCGATCAGTCCGTCAGGTCCCTCGATGGCGGGCAGTGCCGTCCGGTCGAAATCGGCCCGCTCGCGGTCTGCGATCCAGTCGACCACGCCGCCGAGCAGGGCCCTGCGCGTGCGGAACCAGTTCGAGGTGGACCCCGGCGGCAGGCCCGCCCGCTCGTCGACCCGCGCGTGGCTCAATGCGCGCACGCCCTCGGCGCCGAGTAGCTCCACGGCCGCCTCGAGTCCGCGCTCACGGGTGGTCGCCGGCATGGATTCTCCCCTCCACGAGATCTACTATGAACATAGTAGTTTCCTGGCACGAAGGGGGTCGCAATGCCCACACCTGCCACGGTCTGGTCGCCGCCGCTACCCGACGCCACCGGTTTCCACCATTTCGTGGTCGACACGCCCGGCCTGCGGACGCACGTCGCTGCCGTCGGCGAGGGCGAGCCTGTCGTGCTGCTGCACGGGTTCCCCGAGCACTGGTGGCAGTGGCACGCCGTGGCCCCGGTCATCGCCGCGCGCGGCTACCGTGTCCTGTGCCCCGATCTCCGGGGGGCCGGCTGGACCGTGGCGGACGACCCACGGGTGGAGCGGGAGACGCGACTCCGCGATCTGCTCGCGCTGTTCGATGTCCTCGGCATCGAGCGTGCGCACGTCGTCTCCCACGACATGGGCGCCCTGACCGCGATGCAGCTGACCTACGACCACCCCGAACGGGTCCGGACGGCAGTGCAACTCGCGGTGCCTCCGGCCTTCTTCGCGTTCAGCCCGAAGATCATCCCTGGGTTCCGGCACCTGCCCCCCTTCGTCTGGCACCGCCCGGGAGCTTCTCTGCGCGGAGTCTTCTCGGCGGCGTACGTGACCCGTCCGATGTCCGAGGCGACCGTCGACGCCCACCTCGCGCCGCTGCAACGACCCGCCATCGACGGCGCGGTGCGTCCGCTCGTTCGCGGCATGATCCTGCCCGAGGCGATGCGCATGATGCGCGGCACCTACCGCCGCCGCCGGCTCACGGTGGCAACCCTCATCGTGTACGGCCGTGACGACTACCCGTGGAGCGAACAGATCCTGCGCCGTATCTGCCGCAACGAGGAGCGGTACGCCGATCGGGTCGAGTTCGCGTTCGTCGACGATGCCGCGCACTTCATCACCGACGACGCCCCCGCCGCGGTCGCCGACCTCGCCCTCGACTGGTTCGGACGCGCCGCATGAGGCGCGGCCGGCGCCCTCGACCCTGACGGACGGGCGGCGGACGGTCCCTGCCGACGCCTCGGAGCAGGGGCCTGCGGGGATTCCGCATCGGGGCCGGTCAGTGGCCCAGGTGCTTCCGGGCGAAGCGCAGCGTCTCCGCGAGCCAGTCCTCACGCTCCCCGGCCCCCTTCGCGCGGCGCGTGCTCACCTCGACGGCGACCACGCCGTCCCACGCCGACGCCGCCAGGTGCCCCAGCGCCTCCGCGCACCGCTGCTGGCCCTGGCCGGGGAGAAGGTGCTCGTCCCTGCCGTTCGGCGTGCCGTCGGTCAGGTGCACGTGCGCGAGCCTTGTGCCGAGCGTCCTGATCTCCTCGTAGGAGTCCATGCCGGCGATCGCGGCGTGCGAGAAGTCCCAGGTGATGCGCTCGTACGGCTCGGGGATCGGATTCCAGTGCGGCAGGTAGGCCTTCGCCTCGCGGCCGCGCACCTTCCACGGGTACATGTTCTCGACGGCGATGTCGACGCCGTACTCCGTCGCGATGCGCGCGATCCCCTCGGGGAACTCCTCGGCGTACCCCGTCTGCCAGCGGAACGGCGGATGGGTCACGACGGTCGAGGCACCCACCTCCGCGGCCATCGCCGCGGACATCTCGATCTTCGTCCAGGCCCTGCCCCAGACCTGCTGGGTCAGGAGCAGGGTCGGTGCGTGGATCGCGAGGATCGGCAGCTCGTAGTGCTCGCTCAGTGCGGACAGCTGGTGCGGGTCCTGGCTGACCGAGTTGTTGGTGACCATCACCTCGACGCCGTCGTACCCGAGGTCCTGCGCGAGGGCGAAGGCGTCGTGCACCGCGAGCGGGTAGACCGACGCACTGGACAGGGCGACGGGGATGGCGGGCAGGCCGCCGGCGCCGGCCACGTCAGGCTCCCCGCGCGACGGGGGCGCGCGACGTCGCGTCGAGCTGGACGTGGCCCACGCCGGCGCCCGGGAGGGGCTCGTCGGCGTCGAACATCTTGGCGTCGAAGCGCCTCAGCAGCAGTCCCTCGCGCAGCGCCCACGGGCAGATGCTGATGGACGGGACGCCGAAGAGGTCGAGGGCGGACTCGGCCACGAGGGCGCCCGCCAGCACCTGCGGGGCGCGCAGCTCGGAGACGCCGTCCAGGTGGGTGCGGTCCTCGACGGTCATGGCCGCGAGCCGCTTCGTCCACAGGCCGAGGTCCTCGAGGCGCAGCTCGCGGCGGACGAACGGCCCGGCGGCCGACGGCGCGGCGCCCGCGATCCGGGCGAGGGAGCGGAAGGTCTTCGACGTCCCCGCCACGAGATGCGGGGTGCCGAGGTGGGCGAAGCGGGGGACGGCCTCCCGCAGGGTCGCCCGGATGTAGCGGCGCAGTTCCTTCACGCTCTTGGCCGACGGCGGGTCCCCGTGCAGCCAGTCCCGCGTGAGCCGCCCGGCGCCGAGCGGGACGGACAGGGCCACCTCGGGCAGTTCGTCGGCGCCCATCGCCATCTCGAACGAGCCGCCGCCGATGTCCAGGTTGAGGATCGACTCCGAGCCCCAGCCGTACCAGCGGCGCACGGCCTGGAAGGTCACCGCGGCCTCCTGGTCCCCGGACAGCTCCTGGAGGTCGACGCCAGTCTCCCGGCGCACGCGGTCCAGGACCGCGCGGCCGTTGGCAGCCTCCCTGATGGCGGAGGTGCAGAACGCCAGGAAGTCCTCGGCGTCGTGCCCGGCGGCGAACGCGCGGGCCTCGCGGACGAATCCGACCAGCTCGTCCTGCCCCCGCCGCGAGATACTGCCGTCCTCCTCGAGGTAGGCCACCAGCTGCAGGGGCTTCTTGTGGCTCGCGAACGGCACCGGCCGCCCGCCGGGGTGGGCATCCACGAGAAGCAGATGGACCGTGTTCGAGCCTATGTCCAGTACGCCTAGCCGCATGGTTCCTGCGCTTCCAGCTCATCCCCCGCCAACGTGTGTCCTGCCTGCTCTCAGCTACTTGCCCGCGGCGACCTTGCGCTTCGCGGGCGCCCGGCGGGTCGTCTTCTTGGGGGCCGGGCCCTTCGCGCGCTTCTCGGCGAGCATGTCGATCGCCTGCTCGCGCGTCAGTTCCTCGATCGCCATCGACCCGGGCACGGTGATGTTGGTATCGCCGTCGGTGACGTAGGGGCCGAAGCGGCCGTCCTTCACCACGATCGGCTTCTCGCTCACGGGATCGTCACCGAACTCGGCCAGCGGCGGCGTGACGGTCCGGCCGCCGCGCTGCTTGGGCTGCTTGTAGATCTCCAGCGCCTGCTCGAGGGTGATCGTGAAGATCTCCTCCTCGGAGCCGATGGAGCGGGAGTCGCTGCCCTTCTTCAGGTACGGTCCGAACCGGCCGTTCTGCACCGTGACCTCCTTGCCCTCCTCGTCCGTGCCGAGGACCCGCGGCAGGTTCATGAGCCTGAGGGCGTCCTCGAGGGTCACGGTGTCCACGGACATGGACTTGAAGAGGGACCCGGTGCGGGGCTTGACCTTCGCGGGCTTCTTCGGGGGCTTGGGTTTGCCGTTCTTGTAGTACTCGACCGGCTGGGCGGCGAGTTCCTCCGCCGTCGGCTCGGTGATCAGCTCGATCACGTACGGTCCGTAGCGGCCGTCGCGTGCCACGACGGACCGCCCCGTCTCGGGGTCCGTGCCGAGGACGCGCTCCTGCGACGTCGGGGCCTCCATCAGTTCGATGGCCTTCTCGGCCGTCAGTTCGTCCGGTGCGAGGTCCTCGGGGACGTTGGCGCGCTGCGGCTCCGTGCCCTCCGGGGCGTCCGCGGGCAGGGGCTTCTCGAGGTACGGCCCGAACTTGCCCACCCGCAGCGTGATGCCCTCGGCGATCTCCACCGAATTGATGCTCCGCGCGTCGATCTCGCCGAGGTCGTTGACGATGGTGTGCAGCCCGGTGTCCTTGCGGTTGCCGTAGTAGAAGCGGTTCAGCCACTCGACGCGGCCGGTCTCGCCGCGGGAGATGCGGTCGAGGTCCTCCTCGAGCTCCGCGGTGAAGTCGTAGTCGACGTAGTCGTTGAAGTGCTCCTCGAGCAGGCGGACCACCGAGAAGGCGATCCAGCTCGGCACGAGGGCCTGCCCCCGGGAGGTGACGTACCCGCGGTCCATGATGGTGGACATCGTCGCGGCGTACGTCGACGGACGGCCGATGCCGCGTTCGTCGAGCACCTTGACCAGGGAGGCTTCCGTGTAGCGCGGGGGCGGCGAGGTCTCGTGGCCCACGGCCTCGACGGCTTCCGCGCCCAGCGCGTCGCCCTTGGTGACGTTCGGCAGGCGGGTGCCCTGGCCGTCGTCGTCGGCCCCGTCCTCGTTGCGGCCGGCGTCGCGGCCCTCCTCGTAGGCGGCCATGAAACCGCGGAAGGTGATGACGGTACCGGAGGCCGAGAATTCGGCGTCCCTGCCGTCCGCGCTCGTCGCGCCGAGACGCAGCGACGCCGTCGAGCCCTTGGCGTCGGCCATCTGCGAGGCGACGGTGCGCTTCCAGATCAGTTCGTAGAGGCGGAACTCGTCGCCGCGCAGGCCCTGCGCCACCTGGGCGGGCGTCCGGAAGGAATCACCGGCGGGGCGGATGGCCTCGTGGGCCTCCTGCGCGTTCTTGGCCTTGCCCTTGTAGGTGCGCGGGGACTCGGGTACGTACTCGGGCCCGTACAGCTCCGACGCCTGCCGGCGGGCGGCATTGATGGCCTGGTCCGAGAGCGCCGACGAGTCGGTACGCATGTAGGTGATGTAGCCGTTCTCGTACAGGCGCTGCGCCACCTGCATGGTGACCTTCGAGCTGAAGCGGAGCTTGCGCGCCGCCTCCTGCTGGAGAGTCGACGTCGTGAACGGCGCAGCCGGACGCCGCGTGTAGGGCTTCGTCTCGAGGGAACGGACCTGGAAGGTTGCGCGCTCGAGTCCCGTGGCGAGGGATCGCGCGGAATCCTCGTCGAGCCGCACGGCGTTCGCGGCCTTCAGCTCGCCGCGGTCCGAGAAGTCCTTGCCCGTGGCGATCCTGCTGCCGTCCACGGCCACGAGCTTGGCCGGGAACGCGGTGCCCTTGCTCGGATCCTCCGGCGTGAACGTGCCGGTCAGGTCCCAGTAGGACGCCGTGCGGAACGCCATGCGCTCCCGCTCGCGCTCGACGACGAGGCGTGTGGCAACGGACTGCACACGGCCGGCCGACAGGCCACGGGCCACCTTGCGCCACAGCACCGGGGAGATCTCGTACCCGTACAGGCGGTCGAGGATGCGCCGGGTCTCCTGGGCGTCGACCATGGGGATGTCGACGTCGCGCAGCTCACCCATGGCGCGCGTGACCGCCTCCTTGGTGATTTCACCGAAGGTCAGCCGGTAGACGGGGACCTTCGGCTTCAAAACCTGCAGCAGGTGCCAAGCGATGGCTTCGCCCTCGCGGTCGTTATCGGTGGCGAGGTAGAGCTCGTCGGCGTCCTTCAGGGCGGCCTTCAGCTCGGCGACGGTCTTCCGCTTCTCCGGGGAGACCACGTAGTAGGGCTCGAAGTCCTTGTCGAGGTCCACCGCGAACTTACCCACCGAGGACTTCTTCAGCTCGGCGGGGAGGTCGGACGGCTGGGGGAGGTCCCGGATGTGCCCCATGGACGCGGCGACCTGGAAACCCTCACCGAGGTAGCCCGAAATGCTCTTGATCTTGCTGGGGGACTCAACGATGACGAGCTTCTTGCCGTGCTTCTTGTCCGTGGCCTTGGTCGGCACTTCTCTCCTATATATACAAGCGAATGCCGCGGCAGGTCCTGGGGATCCGGTCCGGATCCCGCTGCCGGGCTCACTCCACAGTATGCGTCATGAGTACCTGCACAAGACTAATGGCAGGTTTCAGGGGGCAGGAAGGAGGAAGCCCTCGCGGACGAGTTGCTCGACATCCAGCAGCAGTTCCGAGGTGAACGCGGCATCGGGCCGGTCCAGCAGCAGGGCGAGGGCTCCCGCGATCTGCCCGGCCGTGAGATCGCCGTCGCACGCCGAGGCGAACCCGGCCAGTTCGGTGCTGAGCAGGGTGGTCCGGCGGAGGCCGGCGCCCTGCCGCAGCAGGATGACCCCGGGGTGCTCGGCGCCGGGCTTCTGATGGCGTTCCTCGGTGACGTCCTCGGCGACGAGCAGGAACTCGTCGGCGATCCCGATCCCGGACGCGGCCTGCTCGGTGTGGGCGGCGAGCCAGTCGCCGCGGCCGATCGCCGCCGCCAGGTGCGGGCCCACGGGCTGCTCGATGTCGTGGGTGATCTCCTCGAGCGTCACCCGCGTCAGGTCGCTCGGGGTCCGGGGGCGCCTCAGCCAGACGGATCCGAAGCCGATGCCCTCGACGTCCCGTGCGGCGAAGTCGGCCAGATAGGCGGCGAAGCCTGCCACGTAGGCCTCGCGGTCGCGGTGTTCGGCGGCGTCCCGCAGCCACGTCTCGGCGTACTGCACGGGCGTCAGCTGCTCGCGCTGGATGATCCAGGCGTCGACGCCGGGCGGCACGAAACCCCGGATGCGACGGTCCCACGGGGTGCCCTCGGTGATCTCCCAGTTGCCGAGCAGCTGCGCCGCCCCGCCCGGGGTGAGGACGCCCGGCAGGTCCCGCACGAGCGTGCTGACGATGGCGTCGCCCGCGAGTCCGCCGTCGCGGTAGGTGTATGCCTGACCGGTCCCGCCCGTGCGGGGCGTGATGACGAAGGGCGGGTTGGACACCACGAGGTCGAACTCCTCGCCGCGGACCGGCTCGAGGAGGCTGCCCCGCCGGAGGCTGACCCGGAGACCGGGCCGCTCCGGATCGATGCCGAGCGCGGGCGCGTTGAGGAGGAGGTTGAAGCGGGTGAAGGCGAGCGCCCGGTCGGAGATGTCGGTCACCGTCACGTGGTCGGCGTGGGCCAGCAGATGGAAGGCCTGGATACCGCACCCCGTCCCGAGGTCCAGCGCCCGCCCCACCGGCGTCCTCAGGACGGTCTGGGCGAGGGTCAGGGAAGCCCCGCCGATCCCGAGGACGTGGTCGTGGGGCAGGGGACCGGGGCGCTGCTCCGAGCCGAGGTCGCTGGCCACCCAGAGGTGCCCTCCGACGTCCGAGCTGTAGGGGCGGAGTTCGACGGCGGCACGCCAGCGGGGTGCCGCGGAGGGGTGCGGGGCACCCGCGTCTGCGCCGGCTCCGGCTCCGTCCGGGGCGCCGCCTCCGGCATGGTCCGGGGCGCTCGCTCCGGTGCTCTCCCCGGGGACGTCAGGGGCCCGTTCGATGAGCCTCAGCTGCTCGAGGCCCGCCACGCCGACGCCGGGGAACGCCCGGGTGAGTTCCTGCTCCGTCACGGTCTCGCCGAGCAGCCACAGCAGCACGGGGGTGGCGCGCGCTGCGTCCGGCCCGGGGGCGCGGCGACAGGCCAGCAGGGCCGGCACGAGCTGGTCCCGGCCGAGGGCCGCGTACGCCGCCGGGCCGAGGAGCGCCTCGACGCCCTCGACCGTGTAGTCGAGACCGGTCAGGTCATCGGCCAGGACGGCGAGCACGGCGAGGTCACGGCCCGACGGTGCGGACGCGACGTCGTCGTCGAACTCGGGCCAGGCGTCTGCCGCCGGCATCAGGCAGCACCCGCGGCCGTCGCCTCGGCCTCGTCCGACTCGCACCCCTGCGGGCAGCGCAGGGTCGCGGGGTCGGCCGCGCACGCGGCGCAGTACAGGGTGAGGTTGCGGCAGGACTGGTTGGAGCAGTTCTCGAACTTGTTGGTGGGCGCCTGGCAGCGCACGCACCTGCCGATCGTCACGGCGTCGTCGCTGAACTCGAGGTGCATCCGCTTGTCGAACACGTACAGCGAGCCCTCCCACAGCCCGGCGTCGCGGTACTTCTCGCCGTAGCGGACGATCCCGCCGTCGAGCTGGTAGACCTCCTGGAAGCCCCGGTTGATCATCAGGCTGGAGAGCACCTCGCAGCGGATGCCGCCCGTGCAGTAGGTGACCACGGGCTTGTCCTTGAGGTCGTCGTACCTGCCCGAGTCGAGTTCGCGGACGAAGTCGTGCGTGGTCCGGACGTCGGGGACGACGGCTCCCTTGAAGCGACCGATCTGCGCCTCGAGGGCGTTCCGCCCGTCGAAGAACACGACCTCCTCCCCCGCCGCGCGCCGGGCGTCGACGAGCGCGTGCAGTTCCTCCGGGGCGAGGTGGATGCCGCCGCCCACGACGCCGTTCTCGTCGACCTTCAGTTCCCCGGGGGCGCCGAAGGAGACGATCTCGTCGCGGACCTTCACGCTGAGCCGCGGGAAGTCCTCCGCGCCGCCGTCGGACCACTTGATCTCCAGGCCCTTGAAGGCCGGGTACTCGCGGGTCGTCCTCACGTACTGCTTCACGGCGTCGATGTCGCCGCCCACGGTGCCGTTGATGCCGTCCTTCGAGATGAGAATCCGGCCGCGCAGACCCCACTTCTCACAGAGGGCCCGCTGCCACAGCCGGACGGCTTCGGGATCGGGGAGGGGCGCGAAGGCGTAATACAGGGCAATCCGGTTCATCGACACCGTTCAAAGTCTACGTCGCGACTCATAGCCGTCACCTCGCAATCGGGTATGTCATCGGGGGCGCCGGAGAACTATCGTCAGGACATGAACGCCCATGCAGACAATGAACTCCTCCAGACCTGGATCACGGGATGGACCAGGTGCCGGGGTTACGAACGTCACGACGACGGACGCAGCACCTCCGTCCTGCTCACCGACCAGCAGGACCAGACGGAGCATTTCCTGTTCGAGCCGACGACCGAGCAGTTCCTGGATCTGGCCACCGACACGCGAGGGGATCCGACGCGGGTCCTGACTGTGGTCACCAACCGGATGCGGGAGCTGATCGACGCGGCGCACCCGCTCGGCATGCGGGTCACCGACCGCCAGCAGGCCCTCATGAGCGTGGACATGAGCGGCCAGGACGTCGAGGACCCGCGCCCGCCCGGCGACGACTACACGCTGGAGCACGCCAGGGACGGCGGTTGCCGCCGCGTCCTGGTGCGGTCCCGCGGGGAACTCGCGGCCCGCGGATCCGTGGCGGCCGTGGGCGACTACGCGGTGTACGACCGCATCATCACTGAGGAGAACTTCCGGCGGCGGGGGCTCGGCAGCTTCGTCATGCGCGCGCTCACCGCCGGGGTCCTGGAGGACGACGTCACCACGGGCCTGCTGATGGCCTCCGCCGACGGCCGCGCACTCTACGCGTTCCTCGGGTGGGAACACCTCGCCGACGTGTTCGTCATCAGAGGATAAGGCGCGTTCCCGCGGCTCCACCCGGACGCCGGTGGAAGAATGGCCCGGTGGCTGCGCGTGATTCCCTCATCGACCTGCTCGGGGGCGGACCAGACCCCGAGCAGCTGCTGCACGTCCGGGAGATCCCCGCCCGCGACGCGGAGCACGCGCCGTGGCCCGCCTGGGCGCACCCCGACGTCGTCGAGGCGTTCACCCGGCGCGGCGTGCACCAGCCGTGGCGGCACCAGGTGGACGGGGCCACGTCCGCCCACGACGGCGCGCACACCATCATCGCGACGGGGACCGCCTCGGGGAAGTCGCTCTGCTACCAGCTGCCGGTGCTCGACGAGATCCACCGCAGCGAACTGCTGGACCGCGCCACCCTCGTGCCCACCGGGTCCGTCGCCCTGTACCTGGCCCCCACCAAGGCACTGGCCGCGGACCAGCTGTCCGCCATCAACGCATTGGGCATCCCCACCGTCCGCGCCGAGACCTACGACGGCGACACGGAGACGGGCGCCCGACGGTGGATCCGCGACCACGCCAACCTGATCCTCGCGAACCCCGACATGCTCCACTACGGCATCCTGCCGAACCACACCTGGTGGGCCAGGTTCTTCCGCCGGCTGAAGTACGTGATCATCGACGAGGCCCACAGCTACCGGGGCGTCTTCGGCTCCCACGTCGCGAATCTGCTGCGCCGCCTGCGGCGCATCTGCGCGAGCTACGGTGCGGACCCCGTGTTCATCGGGGCCTCGGCGACGTCGGCGGAGCCCTCCGCGTCCTTCGGGAAGCTGATCGGCGCCCCGGCGCGCGCCGTCGACCGGGATTCCTCGCCTCACGGCTCCACGACGGTCGCGTTCTGGGAGCCGCAGCTCACCGGGAAGAAGGGCGAGAACGGCGCACCCACCCGGCGGACCGTGATCGCCGAGACCTCGGACCTCCTGGCCAACCTCGTCTCGTCCTCCGTGCGCACCATCGCGTTCATCAAGTCCCGGCGCGGCGCGGAGAGCATCGCCCAGACCTCGCGCCGGATGCTCGAGGACGTGCATCCAAGCCTGCCGCACCGCATCGCGGCCTACCGCTCGGGATACCTGCCGGAGGAGCGGCGCGCCCTCGAGGCGTCGCTGCGCAGCGGTGAGCTGCTGGGCGTGGCGAGCACGTCGGCCCTGGAGCTCGGGATCGACATCTCCGGCCTCGACGCCGTCCTCGTGGCGGGGTGGCCCGGAACCCGCGCGTCCCTGATGCAGCAGATCGGCCGGGCGGGCCGCTCCGGCCAGGACGCCCTCGCCGCCTTCGTGGCCAGCGACGACCCCCTGGACACCTATCTCGTCCACCACCCGGAAGCTGTGTTCGACCTCGCCGTCGAAGCCACGGTCTTCGATCCGTCGAACCCCTACGTGCTGGGCCCGCACCTCTGTGCGGCCGCGGCCGAACTGCCGCTGACCGCGACGGACCTGCCCCTGTTCGGCTCCACGGCGGAGGACCTGCTGGGCACCCTGTGCGAGCAGGGCTTCCTGCGACGCCGCCCCGCCGGCTGGTTCTGGACACACCCGCAGAGTGCGGCCGGGATGGTGAACCTCCGGGCCGACGGCGGTGGTCCGATCAACATCGTCGAGGCCGGGTCCGGTGCCCTGCTCGGGACGATGGACTCGCCGCAGAGCCACTACCAGGCCCACCCCGGTGCCGTGTACGTGCACCAGGGCCGGACGTACGTCGTCGAGGACCTCGACGAACAGGACCACTGCGCCGTGGTGTCCCGAGCCCAGCCCGACTACTACACGCAGGCACGGGACGTCACGCAGATCGAGGTCATCGGCCGGGACGTGAGCAGCCTGTGGGGCGGTGTCCTCGCGAATTTCGGTGACGTGAAGGTGACGACCCAGGTGGTGTCCTTCCAGCGCAAGGCGTTCTCCTCGAACGAGGTGCTGGGCGAGGAGCCGCTCGAGCTGGCGGCACGCGACCTCTTCACGAAGAGCGTCTGGTTCGAGATCAGCCCGGAACTGCTCGAGGCCGAGGGCATCCTCGCCGAGGAACTCCCGGGCGCGCTCCACGCCGCCGAGCACGCGGCGATCGGGCTGCTGCCCCTGGTCGCCTCGAGTGACCGCTGGGACATCGGAGGCGTGTCCACGGCCCTGCATGCCGACACCGGCCTGCCGACCATCTTCGTGTACGACGGCCACCCCGGGGGCGCCGGGTTCGCCGAGCGGGGGTTCGAAGCAGCCCGCACCTGGCTGTCGGCGACCCGGGACGCCATCGAGGCCTGCGAGTGCGAGTCCGGCTGCCCCTCCTGCGTCCAGTCCCCGAAGTGCGGCAACCGGAACAATCCGCTGAGCAAAGGCGGTGCCGTGGCAGTACTGTCCCTGATCCTGCAGCAGGCCGGGGGCGGTGCCACTCGCTCCGACGGGGTGTCCGGCGCCTCCGGCATGGCGGGCACATCCGACCCGTCCGATCCGTCCGATCCGTCCGATCCGTCCGACCCGTCCGACCCGTCCGACCCGTCCGACCCGTCCGACCCGTCCGATCCGTCCGATCCGTCCGATCCGTCCGATCCGTCCGATCCGTCCGATCCGTCCGATCCGACGGGATTGGACGCTTCGTCGGCACGGGGCACCGGACCGGGGACGGGCGCGGGCGCGGCCTGACGACTCGACCGGTCGCGGCGACCGGGACGCCGTCGTCGGACGGGCTGCGTCCCCCGTCCCGCGACCCTCACGGCGGCGGGCCGGCCCGTGCCGCACCGACGGCGTCGGGAAGAACGCCCGGCACCTCCACGGACACCCGGATGACGGCGGTCCCCGCGCCGGTCGCCCCGATCTCGCAGTGCGCGACCGTGGCGTCGTGCTGTTCCGCCACGGCCGCGGCCGCTGCGCAGGGGTCGCCCGTGGACAGTCCCCGGGCGGCATCCGCCGCGGCGAGCGCCGCGAGGTCGGCCGCCGTCGCCGCCTTCGAGGCCGCTGAGGCTGCCTGGAGCAGGAGCGCCGCGGACGCGACCAGCAGCAGCGCCAGGAGGGCGAGCGCCCCCATCAGGATCGTGCCGGCACCACACTCGGCGTCGACGTCCCGCCGCAGTGCCGCGCCCTCCCGGGCATCGCTGCTGGCATCCTCCCGCGCTTCACCCATCGTGTTCCTTCCGTCCCGAGGCCGACGCGCGCAGTTCGAGGTCCATGAGCTCGACGAGGGGACCCTCCACACGGGCCCGGACCTCGATGGTCGTCCAGTCCCCGGCCACCCCGACCTGGGCCGTCGCGTTGTCCCCGGCGAGGCGTTGCACGGTCTGCTGCACGCTCGCGCTGCTCTCGCCCCGCATCACCTCCCGGGCTCCGGCCCGCGCAGCCTCCTCCAGGCGCAGCTGCGCGCTGCCGACGTGGGCCGTCGCGAGGAGCAGAGCGAGCAGGACGACCAGGGCGGGGAGGACGACGGCAACCTCGGCGGTGACGGATCCCCGCTGCAAGCTTGCTGTACGTTCCCCCCGGTACGAGCGCGCCATCCGGTCCCCCCGCACGCTCCACGCGGGGGGAGTCCCGCCGGGCGGTACGGAGCACAGCGCAGAGGGACGCGGCTTCGTCGAAGACGGCGTGTCGGGCTCCGGTGCGTCGCGTGTCGCCCCGCCCTGGCTGGTCCTCATCAGCCGAAGTTCAGCGCCGAGGTGATCAGGGACATGAGCAGTCCCTTGACCTCACCGCTGGAGAGCACTGCGACAAGGAGCGCGGCGAACCCCACCGCCGCGAGGGTGGCGATGGCGTACTCTGCCGTCGCCATGCCCGCCTCCTGGTCCAGGACCCGGCCCCGCGCCCTCCGGATGACCCGGTCGTCGGCCCGCCGTCGCCGTGCGTCGGCGCGGCGGGTGGCCCGGTCCGCGGGGCGGACCCGTTCGCTGCCGGCGGACCCGTCCGTCCCGGGCTCGGCCCCGGGTCGGGAATCGACGGATCGGACCAGACGGATGAACGGCACAGGAAGCACCACACACTCCTCGGCAGGGAGGGGCTGGTGAGCCGTCGGGGGCCGCAGGGGTATCGGTGGCATGAGGATCATCGGTTCCCGCCCCTGCCATGCTGTGCCCTGCGTTCCGTCCTGGGCCCGGACCGTGGCTGCGTCCGCGAACGCGCCGGCTCGACCATCGAGGGGGCTTCCGGAATCCATCCGGGGGGCCCGGAATGCCGTGCCCCCTCCATCCGTACGCTGGGTCTGAATCGCCATGACATGCCCTTTCGTCGGTGGGGAGTCGCCCCACGTGCTGTGAGCGACGAACGTCGCTGGATCAACTCTGTCGATGCGCGGGTCGGCCGCGGGGCGGAGGAGCCGCTAAGTGGATAACCCGGGCGTCCTTCCGACCGGAGGCGTCCGTGGTCGTCCGGAGTGCACGAGGCGGGCCATGGAAGAACTGCCCAGGATCGGACGGACGGTACCGGGAGCGGATGCCCGGGGGCAGGTGGAGCGACCGGCCGGGTCACAGATCCGGCAGCAGACCCAGGACCACGGGCACCACGCCCAGGCAGATGAACGCCGGTAGGGAACACAGGCCGAGCGGCAGGACGAGCTGGACCCCGAGCGCGGCAGCCCTCCTGTCCACCTCACGGTTGCGGCGCCGTCGAAGTTGGGCGGCGTGGGCATGCAGGAGTGCCGCGGACGGGGCGCCGGTTGCCGTGCCGAACCGCAGACCCTGTCTGACGTCCTCGATGATCGGCAGCGGATCGACCTGCCCGCGGGCCGAGCGCCGGGGCGCTGATCGCGGGGAGGTGGGCCCCCGGCCGAAGGGCGAGGACAGGCGCCAGCCGTATGGCGGCATCGGCCGCCGGCCCTTCACGGAGTGATCGGCCGCGGGGACGCCTGCGGACGAGGCGGCGGACGGGCGGTCGTCAGTGGCTCCGGCATCCCACGCCGCCTCCCAGGATGCACCGAGGAGGCGGGCTGCGCGCACCCTCGTCAGCACCGCGCCGATGGAGGGATCGCAGGCCTCCCCGACGACCAGCAGCGCGTTCTCGACGGACGCTCCTGCGGACAGTACGGCTGCCAGCAGGTCGAGGATGAGGGGACCGTCCCTGACGCCCTGGTGCCGTGCCCGATCCGCCGGCGCGTCGGAGACGCGCTGCAGCCGGCCGGACGGCGTCATCAGGACCAGCGCCCCCGCGGCGAGGAGGAGGAACACGCCGAGCCCTGCCATCACGGGGTACCGTCGACCCACCCGACCAGACGGCGGGACCAGAGGCGGGCCGCGAGCATGAGCAGTGCGCCGACGGCGAGCGCGAGCCGTCCGAGGGAGGACCCCAGGAGCACCTCGAACGGATTCACGCCGAGGGCGATGGCCAGCACGAGCCCCACGGCGGGGAGCCAGGCCAGGAGGACGACCGTTGCCCGCGGCCCGGCGAGCGCGGTCTCCCGCGCCGAGAGGCCATCGAGCTGGGCATCGAGCTGTGCGGCGTACTGCTCGAGGATCCCGGCGAGCGGCGCGCCGCTGCGCTCCGCGACGATCAGGCATCCGGCGAGGTCGATCCACAACCTGTCGACGCGGATGCCGGCCCTGTCTCCCCTCGACCGGCCCGAATCACCGTCCAGGGCCTGGCGCAGAGCATCGGGCACGCTCAGTCCGAGCTCCGCCGCCCGCCGGGCCGTCGCGATCACCGGCAGGGCAGCTGCCGTGAAGGCGGTGCGTCCGTCGGCGTGGACACGCTCCATGTCCTCCCACAGGACATGCGGAGGGCGGCCCGCGCGGAGGAGGCCCGCGAGCTGGTGCACGAACAGCGGGAGCTCGTGGAGGTCGACGGCCCGGCGGACGGTGGATCTGTCGGCGCTGGACTTGCCAGCGGTGGAGCTGCGTCCGGCGGATCGGTCGGATCCGGCGGCGCCGGGCGTCCTCCGGCGCTGTGCGGCGCGGGGCCTCGGGATGGCGAGGGTGATACAGGCGACGGCCATCAGGAGGGCCACCGCCACGCCGGTCATGGGGCCCGCCCGCCGCGCACGGGGTCATGACCGGAGCCCCACTCGTGGACGTCGCGCTGTCCCCGGCCGGTCCCGGCGCCGTGCCCCGACCCGTACCCCAGCCCCGACGCCGACCCCGGGACGGCCCCTGGCCCGACGTTCTCGTACTCTTCCCCGCGCCCGTCCCTATCACTGCCCCTGTCCCCGCGCCCGCCCCTGCCCCTGTCCCCGGACCCGTCCCCGCGGCCGGGCTCAGGCGCGGACCCGGACACGGGCCAGCACACCTGCCGCGCGAAGTCCTCCCAGCCCGCGGCCCGCCGGCAGCCCGCCCCCGCATCCGTGAGGATGGGCAGCACGGTGAGCCCGCCCGCGTCGGCCCGCTCCAGGCTGCCGAGGCTCTCCACGCGCCTGCCATTCGCATCACGCACCACGTGCACCACCACGTCGACGGCGCTCGCTGCCTGGAGCGCCACTCCCTCCGGCGTGAGCCCGGCAAGCGCTGCGAGCGCATTGAGCCGCGCGGGCACGGCCTCGGCGGAGTTGGCGTGGATGGTCGCCCCGCCGCCGTCGTGGCCCGTGTTCATCGCCGCGAGCAGTTCGCGGACCTCGGCGCCCCGGCACTCCCCCACCACGAGCCGGTCCGGTCGCATGCGCAGCGCCTGCCGGACGAGCTCGGTCAGGTCCAGTACGCCCGCCCCCTCGAGGTTGCCGTGCCGCGCCTGCAACCCGACCGTGTGCGGGTGCTCCGGGTTCAGCTCCGCAGCGTCCTCGACGAGGACCACCCGCTCGTGGGGCGCGGCCAGGCCGAGCAGGGTGGCCAGGAGCGTCGTCTTGCCCGTTCCCGTCGCGCCACTGATGAGGAAGTTCAGGCGGCGGCGCATCATGAGCCGGAGCGCCTCCGCCATCATCGGTGCGACCGTCCCGCTGTCCATGAGGTCCCCGAGCGAGAACGTCCGTGCCCGGTGGATCCTGATGGACAGCAGGGTTCCCGATGTCGAGATCGGCGGGAGGACGGCGTGCACCCGGAGGCCCTCCAGCCGGACGTCGACGGCGGGGCAGCCGTCGTCGAGGCGCCGTCCTCCCGCCGCCACCAGGCGGACGGCCAACGCCCGTACCTCCGCATCGGACGAGAAGGTGCACCCGGTGCGACGCAGGCCGGCCGGGCCGTCGACCCATGCGTCGTCCGGTCCGTTGACGAGGATGTCCGTGATCGACTCGTCGGCGAGGAGGTGCTCGAGTGGGCCCAGCCCCTTGAGTTCCGCGCGCACGCGATCGAGCGCGGACAGGGTGCCCTCCGAGCCGAGCAGCCTGCCGCTCGCCCCGATCGCGTCCGCGAAGGCCGCCCCGGTCGCCTGGACGTTCCCGGCGAGAACGGCCCTGCGGACCGAGTCGACCATCGAGGTGCCAGGCGGATCACTGCGTCCCGTGTCTGCGGCTCCGCCCGCCCCGACCGGACGGGCCGGTCGTCCGCTCGCCGCCCGCCGCTGGCGCCTGGTGGGCGCTCCTGCGATCGCGCCGTCCTCCTCGCCGCCCTCCGCCGAGCCGGGCCCTGATACAACGCCCCCCGCTGTCCCGCGCCCCGCCGACCCGTGCCACTCCGTCCGGCCCTCACCGGAGACGGTCATCCCGCCCGCTCCAGACCGGCGACGACCGAGCCGACGAGCTTCCGGGCCCGCCGGGGCAACGGGAAGTCCAGCATCCTGCCGTTGGCCTCCGCCACGGACGACCCCCGGACGAACGGCAGGTACGGCAGCGGGCCGGGGCACCCGGCGAGGTCCGCGACCAGCCAGGCATCCAGTCCGTCGAGCACCGGGCCACGGAGGACGACGGTGGTGGGCAGCGAGCTGTAGGCCTCGAGGATGCGGGTCACCGCGAAGGCGCTCCGCGGCCTGGACGGAACGAGGAGGACGAGCTGGTCGCACAGCGGCACGAGGGCCTGGATCGCGGCGCTGCCGGCGCTGCCGAGGTCCACGATGCTCAGATCGAACGCCCCGCGGGCGGCATCCAGGACGGCTCCGGCCGCGTCCATCCCGTGACCGGAGGGCTGGCCGGCGCCCTCCGGGTGCGCGGCATGGGACAGGACGGCGAGACGCCCGTCGGCCGGCAGCGCCCCCGCGAGCTGCTCCGCGCGGAGCGTGCCCCGGAGGTCGCGCAGGTCGCTCCAGCGCACGCCCGGGCGCTCCTCGATCCCGAGGGCCAGATCCAGTCCTCCGCCCAGGGGGTGCCCGTCCACCAGCAGCGTGGTCGTCCCCTGGCCTGCGGCGTGGCGTGCACACCAGAAGGCGAACGTGCTCACCCCCGCCCCGCCGGCCGCCCCGAGGAAGCCGACGACGGCCCCGGATGCAGTGGGGTTGAGGCGTCGGCCGAGGTGCTCCGCCAGCCAGCCCGCACCCTGCGGGAGGATGACCACGCGGGAGGACGCCATGTGCGCCGCCGCGGCCCACGCCCTCGTCTCGTCGTCGGCCGACCCCACGACGACGACCTCGCGGAGCGTCGGCAGCCCGCCGGCGGCCTGGTCGGCGCCGAGGAGCAGCACCGTCGGCTCGAGGGGAAGGGCCTGCGCGAGGTCGGCGGCGAAGTGCGGGGTGACCCCCGCGGCTGCACAGGCCCGCGCCACCTGGTCCTGGACGAACTGGGAACCGCCGGCGAGGACCACCGGCCGATGGTCTTCGCGGGTCCACGTCTGCTGGGTCATGCCGGAAGTCTGCCCGGGCGGGCAGCACCCGGTGCGCCCGATACGCCCTATGTGGACAACGGCCTCTGACGTCGACGCTCCGGGATTGCAGGAATGACACCGGCGCGGCCGATGATAGGGCCATGTACATCGCCGTGGCCCCCGGGCCGCCGACCCCGGACAGCCGGGACGCCGTCGCACTCCAGTCCCTGGACGCCGCCGGCGTGCGCCTCGGCGAGCCGATGGTGATGGCCCGTGACCGGTTCCCCGCCGCCGTCGCGCAGGCCGCCGGCCGGCGACCGGTCTGGGTCTGGTCGAGTACGCGGCTCTGGTATCCCGAGCTGCTGGCGGCGGGGGTCGACGTCGACCGCTGCCGTGACATCGCCCTGACCCGCGCCCTCCTCGCGAACTCGCCGTCCTGCGCTCCCTCGCCCTACCTGGCGTCGATCCGGTCCGCGGCGCTCACGGCGGACGGCACCGAACCTCCCCGGACCCTGCTCCCGCCGCCGCCCCCACCGAACCAGCACTCGCTGTTCGACGAGCCGCCCGAGGCCACGGGCCCGCTCCTCGACGACGTCGTGGAGGAGTTCACCCGGCAGCTGTCCACCCTCGCCGACGCCACCGATCCCGGGCGCCTGAACCTCCTCGTGGCCGCGGAGTCCGCCGGCGCGCTGATCGCGTCCGAGATGGAACACTGGGGGCTCCCCTGGCGCAGGGACGTGCACGAGGACCTCCTCGAACGGACCCTGGGCCCGCGCCCCGTCGAAGGAGCCCGGCCGCTGAAGCTCGAACAGCTGGCCTTCGAACTGCGCCGGACCCTGGGCAGCCCTACCCTCAACCCGGATTCCCCGCAGGAGGTCCTGCGGGCCCTGCATCGGGCAGGCATCGAGGTGAAGACGACGCGGTCATGGGAGCTCGAGCAGCAACGGCACCCGGCCATCGAGCCGTTGCTCGCCTACAAGAAGCTGTCACGGCTCTGGACGGCGAACGGCTGGAACTGGCTCGACACCTGGATCCGGGACGGCCGCTTCCGGCCGGAGTACGTGGTGGGTGGCGTGGTGTCGGGGCGCTGGTCCTCCCGCGGAGGCGGCGCCCTGCAGATCCCGCGCCAGGTCCGTGACGCCGTCCGCCCCGACCCGGGGCATGTCTTCGTCGTCGCCGACGCCGCGCAACTCGAGCCCCGCGTCCTCGCCGCCCTCGGTCAGGACTCGGCGCTCGCCACGGCGGCCCGGGGCAGGGACCTCTACCAGGGCATCGCCGACCAGGGTTTCGGCGGTGACCGCGCGCAGGCGAAGCTCGCCATGCTCGGGGCCATGTACGGGGCGACGAGCGGCGACTCCGGGCGCCTCATGCCCCAGCTGACCCGGACGTACCCGCGGGCCATCGGCGTCGTCGAGGCGGCCGCGCGGGCCGGGGAGGCCGGAGACGGCGTGTCGAGCCACCTCGGCCGGGGCTGCCCGCCCGCGTCGGAGGAGTGGCGGGCACGGCAACGCACGACGACGGCGGAGGAGCAGCGCCGCGCGGACGGCGCGGCGCGGGCCCGTGGACGCTTCACCCGGAACTTCGTGGTCCAGGCGACCGCCGCGGAGTGGGCGCTGTGCTGGCTCGCGGAGATCCGGCGTCGGTTCGCGGAGAGCACCATCCCGGAGCCGCGCAGCCGGATCGCGTTCTTCCTGCACGACGAAGTGGTCCTGCACGTCCCCGAGGGCAGGGACGCCGAGGCCACGGCGATCCTCGCCGACGCCGCGCGGGCCGCGACCCGGCTGATGTTCGGGGAGATCCCCATCGAGTTCTCGATCTCGACGGTCACCGTCACGTCCTATGCCGACGCCAAGTAGCCGCAGGGCGGCCCGCGCATCGTCCGCCCGGTCCTGCGCGGGATCCCCCGTCACCGGGCCGGTTCGCCGAGCCCGTACGAGCGCCGCGGGGCCGGGAGCCTCAGAGCGGAGCCGGGATCTCCTGCGAACGGTCCCACGGCCTCGTCCAGCCGAGGCCGTCGAAGATCGCGTCCAGGAGCATCGCCGTGAATCCCCAGATCACGGCGTCCGGTGTGAGGAAGGCGGGGGTCCTGCTGACGAATCCGTTCCGTCGCACCACGGCCGTCCTCCGACGGGACGGGTCGAGGAGCGTGCTCACGGGGCACCGGAAGACGAGCTCCGACTCCGCGGTGTCCACCGCATGGACCGGGGACTGCTCCGTCCACCAGGCGAGCACGGGCGTGACCAGGAAGTTGCTGACCGGAAGCCCCACCTCGGGCAGCGTGCCCAGGATCTCGATGCCGTCGGAATCCACCCCGGTCTCCTCGCGTGCCTCGCGGAGTGCCGCTGCGCCTTCGTCCGTGTCCTCGGCGTCGATGGTCCCGCCCGGGAACGCCACCTGCCCGGGATGGTGGGCCAGCGAGCTGGCGCGCATCACGAAGAGGAGGTCGACGTCGTCGGGTGCAGGCCGTGATGGGGTGCCCGGCGGCGGGTCGCCGCGGGTCCCGAACAGGATGAGCACGGCGGCCCGCCGGCTCTTCGCGGGATCGAGCGTGGCGAACTGCCAGCCGTCCGCGCGCACGAGGCTCGTCGTCGTCACCTGCAGGGACTCCACCCAGCGGACCAGCTCGTCGCGCGCCGTCACCGCCGGGTCCCCCGGAACGCGCTGACCTGATCTCGGACGGGCCGGCACCGGCGTCCGCCCCGACGATCCTGCCCGGGCCGCGGGCGGGCGGTCCTACGCACCCAGGCCGTGCCCCGCCTCGCGGAGTTCGGACCGCGTCCGTCCGGCGCGCATGGATTCGAGCAGTTCCTCCCGACCGGGCGCGAGTTCGTACTTCAGCAGCTTCGCCGCTCTGGTCGGGTCCGTCTCCCCGTCACCGTAGGACGGGCACAGTGCGGCCACGGGACAGGCCCCGCACGCGGGCTTCTTCGCATGGCAGATCCGGCGACCGTGGAAGACGACGTGGTGCGAGAGCATCGTCCAGTCCTTGCGCTCGAACAGGGCGGCGACGTCCTGTTCGACCTTCACCGGGTCCTCGGCTGTCGTCCACCCGAAGCGGCGGGCGAGCCGCCCGAAGTGCGTGTCCACCGTGATGCCGGGGATGCCGAACGCATTGCCCAGGACGACGTTGGCCGTCTTCCGCCCGACCCCGGGCAGGGTCACCAGGTCCTCCACGGTGCCGGGCACCACGCCGTCGAACTCGTCCACTAGCCGCCGGGACAGCGCGAGCAGGCTGTTGGCCTTCGCGCGGTAGAACCCCGTGGGCCGGATGAGCTCCTGCAGTTCACTCTCCTCGGCCTCGGCCAGTGCCCGCGGGTCCGGGTAGCGGGCGAACAGCGCCGGCGTCGTCAGGTTCACGCGTACGTCCGTGGTCTGGGCGGAGAGCACCGTCGCGACGAGCAGTTCGAACGCGTTCCCGAAGTCGAGCTCGGCCACGGCGTACGGGTACGTCTCGCCCAGGATGCGCTTGATCTTCCGCGCCCGCCGCTTCAGGGCGACCGGCGACTCCCCGCCGGTTTGCGCTGTCCTGCCTGCCACTCGCGTGTCTCCTTCCGGTGCTGCCCCCGCCGGCCCGTGCGGCGGCGGGGCGGGGGTCAGTCCTGCGGGGCGCGTTCGATGTTGCGGAGGTCCCGGAGGATTCCGACGAAGCCCGTCCGCTTGTCCTGGACGAGGAACTCGGTCCCGCGGTCCTCGATACCGACCTCCCAGTCGCCGGGCTGCAGCACGAAGACCTGACGGTCCGTCTGCTCGTCGAAGACCGGGCGGGGGGATCCGACGGCGAACCAGAACGCCTCGACGACGGACTCCTCCTCCGCGGCCGACCGGGTGGCCGTGATCGGCTCCTGGCGGTTGCGCTCCTCGGCGGGCTGCGCCGTCGTAGTGGGCTGCGCGGTCTCGGCCGGGGTCGGTTCGTCGCGGACGACGTCGTGGATCCGGGTCTCGTCGACGGACGACGCCTGGGCCGCCGTCGAGGAGCCTTCGCTCTCCCCGCTGCCCGGCGCCGCATCGTGGCTGTCGACGGCGTGGGCGCCCCCGGCAGACGGCTCGGACGACTCCGCGGAGGGAACCGAGCTGTGGGCTGACGCGACGGCGGTGCGGTCAGCGGACTCGTCGTCGCCGGTGTGCACGCTGGCCGTGGACGCGTCGGTGGATGCGTCGGTGGACGCGTCGTCGACGGGCGGGGCCGATGCTGCCGAGCTCCGGGCGGCGCCCGGCTCCATACCGGACTGGCCCGAGGCTGCGGCGCCGGCGCCCACGGCCCCCGCTCCTCCGGCCCCGTACAGGCCGGCGCCGTTCTGCAGGACGGGCGCGGCGGCAGGGTTCACCTCGGACTTGTCCTTCCGGCCGAACCGGAAAGCCGACGCGGCAGAACCCGACGCGGGCGCATCCGTCGCCGAGGCGTCCGTGACAGCGGTCTTCGTGCCACCGGCGTTCGTACCACCGGCCTTCGCGGGGGCAGGCTTCTCCCGGGCGGGGGTCGCCGGCTTGGCGGGGCGGGGCTGCGCGGCCGTGATGGCGCGCGCCACCGGGTGGGCCGGTGTTTCGGGACGGTCGGCGAAGTCGTCCTTGAGGACGGGCAGGAACGGAGCGACGACGGTTGCCACGAGCATGACGAGCGACCCGATCAGGGCCACCAGCGGCCCGTAGTGGAAGTCGGTCACCGTTTGCAGGAAGAAGTAGGTCGTGGCCAGCACCGACGAGACCGAGGCGAACTGGTCGACCGACAGTGAGCCGACACGCAGCCCCGAACTTCCCAGGCGGCGTCCGGCGAGAAGGGCCAGGGCGATCACGGGCAGCAGGATCCCGATGCCGACGAAGAAGAGCAGCGCCGTGTTCCAGAAGTTCTCGGACCGCACGTCCCCCTCGATGAACGGCAGGAGGGTGCCGATGAAGACGACCAGCACCCCGCCGGCGAACAGCACCTCGCGCAGGGTGAACGGCCCGACGAGGGCCCGACTCCGGCCGACGGGGCGGCTCTCAGCGGACGAGGCGTCGGACCCGGTGGGCCGCACGGAGGACGGGTTCCGCACCGCGGCGTCCGCCGACCCGTGGCCTGTGCTGCGATGTTCCTCGGATGCTTCGGTCATGGTGTACTCCCGTTCATGGCGCTGGTGTCCCACGGAGCACCAGGGGCCTCCGACGTCGATTGCCTGCCTCCACCCTAGCCACCGGTCCGGACCTTCTCCAGCAAGCACTGGCACCGGCACTGCGCCGCTCATCGCACAATCGCCGCAGTTCGGCTAGGCCCTGTGACGCAGGGCACGCGCGGTCCGGGAGAAGTCGATAGGGTTCCGCGTAGAGCACGTGGTGGTGCGCCGGACGGGCGTACCCCGCTTCTGCCGTCCGTTACCGACCACGTCACAAAGGGGTAGATCATGACCGCCGAACGACAAGGCGACGCCTTCGAGAACCTGCTGCACGAGGAGCGCCGTTTCCCGCCGAGCGAGGAGTTCGCGGCGCAGGCGGTCGCCCAGCCGTCGCTCTACGACGAGGCCCGTGAGCAGGGCACCGAGTTCTGGGCCAGGCAGGCCCGCGAACTGCTCACCTGGGACCAGGATTTCACCCAGACCCTCGACTGGTCGGACGCGCCGTTCGCCAAGTGGTTCGTCGGCGGGACCGTGAACGCCGCCTACAACGCCCTCGACCGGCACGTGGAGGCAGGCCTCGGCGAGCGCGTGGCCATCCACTTCGAGGGCGAGCCCGGGGACACCCGCACCATCACCTACGCGGAGCTGACCCGCGAGGTGAAGAAGGCCGCCAACGCGTTCGAGTCCCTCGGCGTGCAGAAGGGCGACCGCGTGGCCGTGTACCTGCCCATGATCCCCGAAGCCGTCGTCACCATGCTCGCCTGCGCCCGGATCGGAGCGGTCCACTCCGTGGTCTTCGGCGGCTTCTCCGCCGACGCGCTCCGCAGCCGCATCGACGACGCCGAGGCCAAGCTCGTGGTCACCGCCGACGGCACGTACCGCCGCGGCAAGCCGAGCGCCCTCAAGCCCGCCGTGGACGGCGCCCTCGAGAAGGAGGGCCACACCGTCTCGCACGTCGTCGTGGTCCGCCGCAACAACGAGCCCGTCACCTGGACCGAAGGCCGCGACCTCTGGTGGGACGACGTCGTCGGGGGCGCCCCGGACGAGCACATGGCGGTGGCGCACGACGCCGAACACCCCCTGTTCATCCTCTACACCTCGGGGACCACGGGGAAGCCGAAGGGCATCCTGCACACGACCGGCGGCTACCTCACCCAGACCGCGTTCACGCACCGCAACACCTTCGACCTGCGCCCGGAGACCGACGTGTTCTGGTGCACCGCGGACATCGGCTGGGTCACCGGGCACAGCTACGTCACATACGCACCCCTCGTGAACGGCGCCACCCAGCTGATGTACGAGGGGACGCCGGACACCCCGCACCAGGGCCGCTGGTGGGAACTCATCGAGAAGTACAGGGTGAGCATCCTCTACACGGCACCCACGGCCATCCGCACCTTCATGAAGTGGGGCCGGGACATCCCGCAGAAGTACGACCTCTCCTCGATCCGCGTGCTCGGCTCCGTCGGTGAGCCCATCAACCCCGAGGCCTGGATGTGGTACCGCGACGTGATCGGCGGGGGCAAGGCGCCGATCGTGGACACCTGGTGGCAGACCGAGACCGGGGCGCACATGATCGCCCCCATGCCGGGGGTGACCGCGACCAAGCCCGGCTCGGCGCAGGTCGCCGTGCCCGGGATTGCGATCGACGTCGTCGACGAGATGGGTGAGTCCGTCCCGGACGGCGCCGGCGGCTACCTCGTCATCCGCGAGCCCTGGCCCGCGATGCTGCGCGGCATCTGGGGCGACCCCCAGCGGTTCAAGGACACCTACTGGTCGCGCTTCGACGACATGTACTTCGCCGGCGACGGCGCGAAGAAGGACGCCGACGGCGACATCTGGCTCCTCGGCCGGGTGGACGACGTCATGAACATCTCGGGCCACCGCCTCTCGACCACGGAGATCGAATCGGCCCTCGTCAGTCACCCCTCGGTGGCGGAGGCCGCCGTCGTCGGGGCGAGCGACGAGACGACGGGCGAGGCGATCGTCGCGTTCGTGATCCTGCGCGGCTCGGCGAAGGACGACGACGACATCGTCACCACCCTGCGCAACCACGTGGGCACGGAGATCGGCCCGATCGCGAAGCCGCGGAACATCCTCGTGGTGCCCGAGCTGCCGAAGACCCGCAGCGGGAAGATCATGCGGCGCCTGCTCAAGGACGTCGCGGAGGGACGCGAGGTCGGCGACGCCACCACGCTGTCCGATCCGACGATCATGCAGCAGATCGCCGGGTCCCTGCGGAAGTAGCAGCCCGGACCCGGTCCACGCGCACGAGGAAGGCCCCCGCACCCGCGGGGGCCTTCCTCGTGTGATCCGGAAGTCATCAGCCGATCGTGGCGTCGACCGTGACCTCGATGTTGCCGCGCGTGGCGTTCGAGTAGGGGCACACCTGGTGCGCGTGCTCCACGAGCCGGTCCGCGGTCTCCTGGTCCACCCCTCCGATCTCGGCGTGGAGGGCGACGGCGAGCTGGAACGCACCGCCCTCGACCGCGCTGATGCTGACCTCCGCGGTCACCGCCGTCTCGCTGATCGTGGCCTTGCTGCGGGCCGCGACGAGCTTGAGGGCACTGTGGAAGCAGGCCGCGTAGCCGACGGCGAACAGCTGCTCGGGGTTGGTCGCACCGCCGGCCCCGCCCATCTCCGTGGGGACCGCGAGGTCGACGACGAGCTGCCCGTCGTCGGTGCGTGCCTTGCCGTTGCGGCCGTCACCGGTCGCCGTCGCCACCGCCGTGTAGAGAGCGCTCATGGGTCGATCCTTTCGTCGTGGGGGCCGGATGCCCTTGCCGACTATGTAGACTAACTAGTAACTCTACTTCTACCAAATCGGCATCCGGCCAGAACGGAGCAGAATGACAGCCCCTTCCGTCCGCGAGCGCATCCTCGCGTCGGCGACCCACCTGTTCGACGCCACGAGCATCCGCTCGGTCAGCGCCGACCGGGTCATCGCCGACGCCGGCACCACGAAGGTGACCTTCTACCGCCACTTCCGGTCCAAGGACCACCTCGTCGTCGCGTATCTCGAGGAGCAGCTGCGCCTGCTGCAGGAGGCGGTGGACCATGAGCGGGCAGAGGGCGCGGACGCCTGCGCCGTCCTGCTCCGGCTGGCTGCCGCGAACGGCGACGCGGCGTGCCGCCCCGGCTTCCGCGGCTGCACGTTCATCAACGCGGCCGCCGAGTACCCCGCGGAGGGCAACCCGGTGCGGGACGCCGTCGAGCAGTACCGGAGGTGGCTGCACGCGGTGGTGACCGAGCTGCTGACCGAGCTCGCGGTGGAGGGACCCGGCGTCGTCGCGGACCAGCTCATCATGCTGCGCGACGGCGCCATGGTGCACGGCTTCATGGGCGACCCGGCCGGCGTGGCAGGGTCCCTCACGACCGCCGGACGGGCGATCATCAGCGCGCACCGCCGCGCACCCCTGCCGGCCTGACCCGGACCGGGGCCGGAAGGTGTGACGTTCGTCCTGAAAGGTGGTCGATCCCCCGGGGCGAGAGGATGATGTCAGCGTGTCCACAACCCTGCAGCAGCCTCCCGCCACGAATCCCCGCATGGCCCGCCGCGTCGCCGGCGCCTCCTTCGTGGGGACGGCGCTCGAGTCCTACGATTTCTACGTCTTCGGCACGGCGGCGGCGCTCGTCTTCAACACGGTGTTCTTCACCGAGCAGGACCCCCTGGCCGGAACCCTCTCGGCGTTCCTGGTCTTCGCGATGGGCTTCGTCGCCCGCCCGCTCGGCGCCATCCTCTTCGGGCACCTCGGGGACCGGATCGGCCGGAAGCGCACGCTGATCTGGACCATCACGCTGATGGGACTGGCGACCGGCTCGGTGGGCCTGCTGCCGGACTACTCGACCATCGGCATCTGGGCGCCGATCATCCTGACCGTCCTCCGCCTCCTGCAGGGCCTGTCCCTCGGCGGCGAGTGGGGCGGCTCCATCCTCATCGCCACCGAGCACGCCGAGCCGCGCAAGCGGGCGCTCTACGCCTCCATCCCGCAGCTCGGCTCGCCCGTGGGCACCATGCTGATCTCCGCCATCTTCCTGGCCCTCGCCGTCCTCGCCCCCGAGGTCATGACCACCTGGGGCTGGCGCATCCCGTTCCTGCTCGCCTTCCCGTTCCTCGCCGTCGCGATCTACCTGCGGCTGGCGATCGACGAGACGCCCGTCTTCAAGGAGACGAGCCGCGAGCAGGCGCTCCCCCGCATCCCCTTCCTCGCCGTCCTGGCATCCCAGCCGGTCGCCATCGTCGTCGCCGTCGCCTCCGCCGTCCTGGGCATCGGCTCCTACTTCCTGATGGTCACCTACACGCAGGCCTACGGCACCGGGCCCCTGGGACTGTCCCAGGCGACGGTCCTGAACGCGGCCCTCGTGGGGTCCGTCCTGCAGCTCGTCACCATCCCCGCGTTCGGCTACCTGGCGATGCGCATCGGCTCCGCGCGGGTCGTCGCCGGCGGGGCGCTCGGCACGGCACTGATCGCCTTCCCGCTGTACTGGGTCATCAGCATCGCCACCGAACCCGTGTACGTCGCGGCGATCATCCTCGGCGGCATCCTCCCGACCGCCAGCTGGGCGGCGCTCGGCGGACTCATGGCGGACATCTTCACCCCGGCGACGGCGTTCACCGCGCTCTCCTTCGCCTACAGCATCGCCGCGATCGTCGCCGGCTTCGCGCCGTCCATCACGCAGCAGTTCGGCATCGCCACCGACGGCGCGTGGTGGCACCCCGGCGTCGTCCTCGCCGCGATGAGCCTCGTCACCGCGGCCGGCGCGCTCGGCGCGGTGCGCCTGCGCGCGTGGGCCGCGGACCCGGCCGCCTCCGCGCCCGCGGGTGCGGCATAGTTAGGGCATGACCCCGCGCACGCCCAGCATCCTCGTGATCAACGGACCCAACCTGAACCTGCTCGGCACGCGGGAACCGGACGTCTACGGGACGGCGACGCTCGACGACGTCGTCCGCCTGGCCTCCGACACCGCGCGGGAGCGCGGCTGTGCCGTCCGCGCGGTGCAGTCGAACCACGAGGGCGGGATCATCGACGCCATCCACGCCGCGCGCACCACGACGGACGGCATCGTCATCAACGCCGGGGCCTACACGCACACCTCGATCGCCATCCGTGACGCCCTCGCGGGCGTCGGCCTGCCCGTGGTCGAGGTCCACATCAGCAACGTGCACCGCCGGGAGCCCTTCCGGCACACCTCGTACATCTCCGGCGTGGCCGACGCCGTGATCGTCGGCGCGGGCATCGACGGCTACCGGCTCGCCGTCGACCACCTCGCCGGACGGCTCACCGCGGCGGCCCCCGACGCCGCCCGGGCACCGGAAAACTAGCGCGCGCCCGTCCCGCCACGGCACCGATCACCCGACCCATAGGGCACGATGGTCCTATGACGGACATCACTCCCGCCGGAAGCGCGGCCGCCCAGCCCGAGAACCCCGACGCACCCCTGCTCGAGGTGAGGAACCTGGCGGTGACCTTCCGCACCACCCACGGCGAGGTCCACGCCGTCGAGGACGCGAGCTTCACCCTCCGGCGCGGCAGCGCCCTGGCCATCGTCGGCGAATCCGGCTCCGGCAAGTCGACGACGGCGATGGCCTGCATCGGCCTGCTGCCGGGCAACGGGAGGGTGACCTCCGGCAGCATCCTCTTCGAGGGCCAGGACCTCACGACCCTGCCCGAGGCGAAGATGCGCTCCATCCGCGGCCGGGCGATCGGCCTGGTCCCGCAGGACCCGATGTCGAACCTGAACCCGGTGACGAAGATCGGCACGCAGGTCGCCGAGACCCTCCTCGTGCACGGGATGGCCACGAAGAAGAACGTCAGGCAGCGGGTCATCGAGGTCCTCACCGCGGCGGGCCTGCCCGACGCCGGGGAGCGCGCCAAGCAGTACCCGCACGAGTTCTCGGGCGGCATGCGCCAGCGAGCGCTCATCGCCATCGGCCTCGCCTGCCAGCCGCGCCTGCTGATCGCGGACGAGCCGACGTCGGCCCTGGACGTGACGGTGCAGCGCACCATCCTGGACCAGATCGAGACCATGACGGAGCAGCTCGGCACATCGGTGCTCCTCATCACCCACGACCTCGGTCTCGCCGCAGAACGCGCCTCGCAGCTCGTGGTCATGCACCGCGGGCGGGTCGTCGAGACCGGCCCGGCGGACCAGCTGCTCAACGACCCGCAGCACCCCTACACGCAGTCGCTGGTGCGCGCGGCCCCCAGCGTCGCCGCCGTCCGCCTGAGCCCGGGCGCCTTCACCGCGGACGCCGCGAGCCGGCTGGAACTCGCCGGGGCCGCCGTCACCGAGCAGGGGGCCGGGCCCGCCGTGGAGACCCTCGACACCTCCGAGCCCGCCGCTCTCCACACCGGGGGCGCCCACGCGGCGACGACGTCGTCGGACCGGCCGGCACCGCCGGCGGGGGCCGCGACGCCCGCCGTCCCCGCGAACATCGTCGAGATCCGGGACCTCACGAAGGTGTACAAGCGACGCGGCAGCAAGGAGGACTTCTACGCGGCGAAGAACGTCACCCTCGACATCCCGCGCGGGCAGACCGTCGCGATCGTCGGTGAGTCCGGCTCGGGCAAGACCACGACGGCGCGCATGCTGCTGAAACTGATCGAACCGACGTCGGGCACCATGACCTTCGACGGCCTGGACGTCGCGACCCTCGACAAGGCGCAGCTGAACGACTTCCGGCAGCGCGTGCAGCCGATCTTCCAGGACCCCTACTCCTCGCTGAACCCGATGTTCACGATCGAGCGCATCGTCGAGGAGCCCCTCAACGCCTACAAGAGGGGGTCGAAGAAGGAGCGCGCGGCGCGGGTCCGCGAACTGATGGACCAGGTCTCGCTGCCGCAGAACGCCCTGCGCCGCTACCCCGCGGAACTCTCGGGCGGGCAGCGGCAGCGCGTCGCGATCGCCCGGGCGCTGGCGCTGAAGCCGGAACTGATCGTCTGCGACGAGCCGGTCTCCGCGCTCGACGTGCTGGTGCAGGCGCAGATCCTGAAGCTCCTCGGGGACCTGCAGTCCGAGCTGGGGCTCAGCTACCTGTTCATCTCCCACGACCTCGCGGTGGTCCGCCTCATCTCCGACTACGTCTGCGTCATGAAGGACGGCGAGCTGGTCGAGGCGGCCAGCTCGGAGGAGGTCTTCCAGAACCCACGCCACCCGTACACGCGGAAGCTGCTCGCCTCCATCCCGGGCAACGAGCTCAACATCGGCGAGCTGGCCTCCTAGGGCCCCTCACCAGCTGATCCGTTCGAAGGCGTCCCTGAGCCTGCGGCCCCGCTGCGGGTTCAGGGACTCCACCCAGGAGATCCGCCCCGCGAGGTGCGCCCGGAAATCGGCCTGCCCGCGCCGCTGGGACTCCGGCCCGTGCACGCGACAGTTGTGGAGGATCGCCTTCAGGGCGTCGTAGTCCGTCCGCGCCACGTTGGTGCGCGCGTTCACGACGACCCCGGTCACCGTCTGCCGGACCGCGGCGCCGCGCACCCGGGTCTTCCGCCGGTTCACGGTGTGGCCCTCGGCGACGACGATGCGCTCGACGCCGCGGACGAACGCGTCGGCCCGCCGCGCGAGATCGGCCGGGCCGCTGAAGGCGAGATCGTCGGCGTACCGCGTGTAGCTGCCCCCGGCCGCGGCCGCCCAGCCGGACAGCCGGGCGTCGAGGCGCCGGACGGCGAGATTGGCGAGGGCGGGCGACGACGGCGCACCCTGCGGCAGGTGCGCCGTCCGCAGCGCCCGGGCGAGGGCGAAGCGGTCCTCGGCGCTGCCGCCGTCGGGCATGGCCCGCAGAACCGCGTCCGGGACCTCGTGCGTGCAGAGCCCGGTGAGGGCGTGGGCTGTCGCTTCCGGGAAGCCCGCCTGGCGGAAGACCCCGAAGACCCGGCCCGGCGGCACGCGGGCGAAGAAGGAGACGAGGTCGAGCGCGATGACGACGTCGGCGCCCGTGTGGAGAGCCGCGCCCGTCCGCGCACTGCGTCCGGGCACGAAGCCGTGCGCTGCCTCGTGCAGGGGGATCGGTGCGAGGAGGTGGTCGAGCACCCGGCGCTGCACCGTCCGCAGGCGGATCCCGGGGATCTCCAGGAGCCGCGGCGCGCGACCCGGCCGGGCACGCCACACGTACCGGTAGTGGTGCAGCGCCGGGGCCCCGGCGCGCCGGTTCCAGTGCCGGGTGTCCGCGAACCAGTCGAGCTCCCCCGGGGTGAGGCGCACCTCGCGCGCGAGCCAGGCGAGATCCCTGGCGCCGGACGCCTCGACGCCGCCCGGTGCGGAACGGTCACCGAACGCCTGCTCCTCCGGTGCCGGCGGGAGATACCGTGCCGGGCGAACGGGCTCGCCGCGCGCCGCCGCCCTGGCGACGGCGTCCGTCAGGGCGGGCTGTGCCGCGATCCAGCGGGCAAGCTCCCGCGGAGCACCCTCGGGGCGCCGCGGGTAGCCGGCGAGGACGCCGCGGACGAGGGGCCCCAGCCAGCGTCGTCGTGCGCCGAGGAGAGCCGCGCCCGCCGCAACCAGATCCTCGCGCCGCCAGTCCGGGGCCGCGAGGAAGGCATGCGCCAGGAGGAATGCGAGGCCGGGGACGCCCGGGGCCGGCTCGCGGGCCAGCGTGGCCGAGGCCGACGTCGGCCCTTCCGGGGCTCCGCGCCCACGGCGCGGGCGCGCCGGACCCCTGACCGCCCTCGGGCCGGCGCCGTCCATGCTCCCCCTCTGCCCCGCACGTATGCCGCCCCCGGCCGGCGGGACGGACCCCGGCCGACCTGCCACTCTGTTCGGGCGCTGAGCTGCGCGGAGCGCAGTCGGGCGCCTGAGGTGCCCTGTGCCGGTCGGTCTGCGTGCCCCGGGGTAGCCCCGGAGAGGACCGCGCACGGCGTACGCGGCCCGCCTCGGCCGGGGTCCGTCGCTGTCACACTAGCAACCGGTCCGGGCCCGCCCTGTACGGGCAGCCCGCGCGCCGCATAGATTGTCCGCACGCGGCGACGGAGGACACCATGAGCGGGCACGGCACGATGAACGGGACGACGACGGCCGGCGGCTGGCCCGCCCTCCGGGTCGAGGACTGGCAGGACACCCGGGCGACCCTGCACATGTGGTGCCAGATCGTCGGCAAGATCCGGATGGCCCACGCTCCCCTGGTCAACCACTGGTGGCAGGTGCCGTTCTACCTGACCGCGCGCGGCTGGGGCACGTCGTCGATCCCCTACGGCAACGGCGTGTTCGACGTGGAGTTCGACGTCGTGAACCACCGCCTGCTCCTCCGCGCCAGTTCGGGTGAGGACCGCGTGGTCCCCCTCGAGCCGCAGTCCGTGGCCCGGTTCCACGAGCGGACCCTGGGGGCGCTGGCCGAGCTGGGAATCGACGCACCGATCCGGTCGGTCCCCACGGAGGTGGAGCCGGCAGTTCCCTTCGCCGAGGACCACGGGCACGCCTCCTACGACGCCGGCGCCGTCACGGCCTTCTGGCGCCAGCTCATCCAGGCCGACCGCGTGCTCACACGGTTCAGGGCCGAGTTCCTGGGCAAGGTGAGCCCCGTGCACTTCTTCTGGGGAAGCATGGACCTGGCCTGCACGCGCTTCTCGGGACGGCCTGCGCCCACCCATCCCGGAGGCGCCCCGAACTGCCCCGACTGGGTCATGGAGGAGGGGTACTCCCACGAACTCTCGAGCTGCGGATTCTGGCCCGGAGGCGGCGAGGAGGGCGCGTTCTACTCGTACGCCTACCCCGAACCCGAGGGGTACCGGGACGCGCCCGTCGACGTCGAGGGCGCGTTCTACAGTGCAGAGTTCCGCCAGTTCCTGCTGCCCTACGAGACCGTGCGGAAGTCTGCCGACCCGGACGCCGTGCTGCTCGCCTTCCTGCGGGCCACCTACGACGCCGCGGCGGCGGGCGGCTGGGACGCGCGGCTCCTGACCGACCCGCGGCGGCTGGACGTACACGCACGCTGAACGGCGCAGGAGCGGCCACCCGCCCGGAGGCTGATGGCCGCTCCTGTCCGGCGTCCTGCTCGCGCCGGTTACTTCTTGCGGGTCTTCGGGTCGAGGGCCTCGCGCAGGGACTCCCCCAGCAGGGTGAAGCCCAGTGCGGTGATGACGATGCACGCGCCCGGGAGGAAGGCGAGCTGGGGTGCGACCCCGAGCTCCGCCTGCGCGTAGGTGAGCATGCGGCCCCACTCGGCGGTCTGCGGCAGCCCGCCGCCGAGGCCGAGGAAGGCCAGCGCGGCGGCGTCGATCACGGCGGTCGCGAGGCTGAGGGTGGCCTGCACGATCACGGGACCCATGCTGTTCGGCAGCAGGTGGCTCATGGTGATGGTCCGGCGGCTGAGGCCCAGGGTCTGCGCGGCGAGGATGTAGTCGGCGCCCCGCTGCGACAGCATCGTGGAGCGCAGGAGCCGCGCGAAGATGGGGATCTGCGAGACGCCGATGGCGATCATGATCGCGTAGGTGCTCTGGCCCAGCATCGCGGCGATGCTGACGGCGAGAAGGAGGCTGGGGACGGAGAGCAGGATGTCCACGAACCGCATGATCGCGCTGTCCACCCAGCCGCCGAGGCCCCCGGCCAGGACGCCGAGCAGCATGCCGCCCGCGAGGCCGAGCGCCGTCGAGACGACGCCGATCAGCAGCGATGCCCGGGCACCCCAGATGAGCTTGCTGAGCACGTCACCGCCGAAGCGGTCCAGTCCCAGCGGGAAGCCGTCGATCTCGCCCGGACCGGGAATGGTGGTGGGGGTGACCGCCGTGCGGCCCGGGAGCTCGTCGCCGCCGTAGGGCGCGAGGATCGGGGCGAGGATGGCCACGAGCAGGAAGAGCCCGATGATGACGGCACCGACGATCGCCTGCGGATTCCGACGCAGCCGGAGGTAGGCGTCCTTCCACAGGCCGGTGCCGCGCCCGGTGTCGATGGCGGGATCGTTCGGGGCCACGGAACCGCCGGGGGCGGGGGGCAGGATGGTACTCATTGCACACGCACCCTCGGGTCGATGACGGAGTAGGAGAGGTCGACGATCAGGTTGATCAGCGCGTAGAGGACGGCGATGAAGATGATGAAGCCCTGGAGGACCGGATAGTCGAGGCCGAAGATGGCGTCCCGCAGGAACCGGCCGATGCCGTTGAAGGCGAAAACCGTCTCGGTCAGGACCGCTCCGGAGATGAGCAGGCCCAGCTGCAGGCCGATGGTCGTAACGACGGGGAGCATCGCGTTCCGGAGGATGAAGCTGCCGCGGATGGTGCTCTCCCTGAGGCCCTTGGCGCGGGCGGTGCGCACGTAGTCGGCGTTCTGCACCTCGAGGACCGAGGCGCGCGTGATGCGGACGATGATCGCCAGCGGGATGGTGCCGAGGGCGATGCCGGGCAGGATCAGGTGCAGGAAGGCGTCCCAGGCGGCGTCGTACTCGCCGGTCAGCACTCCGTCCAGCACGTAGAACTGCGTGTAGTGCGTGGCGTCCATCCGCGGGTCCTGCCGGCCGTCCGGGGGCAGGAGCGACCACTGGATCGCGAACAGGTACTTGAGGATGAACGCGAGGAAGAAGACCGGCACCGTGATGCCGATCAGGCTGAGGACCACCGAGCCGTGGTCGATGAGGCGGCCGTTGTGCCGCGCCGCGAGGTACCCGAGCGGGACACCGACGCCGACGGCGAAGATCAGGGCGATGATCGTCAGCTCGACGGTCGCGGGGAAGCGGGTGGCGAACTCCTCGAGCACGGGGCGCCCCGTGTTGATCGAGACGCCGAAGTCACCCTGGAGGAGCTTGCCCATGTAGGTCAGGTACTGGGTGATCAGCGGGCGGTCGAACCCGTACAGCTCGTTGATCCGGGCGACGGCCTCCGGGGTGGCCTTCTCGCCGAGCAGGGCGGTGGCCGGGCCGCCGGGGAGGTTGCGCACCCACAGGAACAGCAGGATGGACAGGCCGAACAGGGTGGGGACGAGCAGGGCTAGCCGCTTACCGATGACGCGTAACACTGGGGATCCTTCCGGGTGAACCGGGATGCCGGGCGGGGGAACGGTGCGGGCCGGCCACCGGGATCAGTGGCCGGCCCGCACCGCAGGGTGCTGCTACTCGCTCAGCTCGATCTCCGTGAAGACCTCGTCGTTGACGGGGCTCGCCGGGTAGGAGGTGACGCGCTTCGCGAACGCCAGCGAAGGAGCGGGGTGGGCCAGCGGGATCGCCGGGTTGTACTCCGCGATCTGCTCGTTGATCTCCTTGTACAGCTCGGTCTGCTCGTCGCGGTCGCTCACGGCGCGGGCGTCGTCGAGGGCCTTGAACAGCTCCGGGTTGTCGAAGCCGAACTCCAGCTTCTCCTGGCCGAAGAAGACGCCGATGAAGTTGTCGGTGTCGTTGTAGTCGCCGGTCCAGCCGAGCAGGTGCAGGCCGTGGTCGGGCGTCGCCTGGATCTGGTTCAGGTAGTCAGGGGACCACGCTGCGGGAGCGGGCTTGACCGTGATGCCGACGTCGCTGAGCTGCGCCTGCAGGTTGGTGAAGACCTGCTCCGGGGTGGGCATGTAGGGACGCGAGACGTTCGTCGGGTAGTTGAACGTGACCTCGAAGCCGTCCGGGTAGCCTGCCTCGGCGAGCAGTTCCTTGGCGCGGGCGGGGTCGAAGTCGTAGGTCGTGACGTCCTCGTTGTACCCGTCGACGACGTCGGGGATGAACTGCGTGGCCACCTTCGTGCCTTCGGGCAGGGTCTGTGCCACGAGGGCGTCCTTGTCGATCGCGTGGGCGATGGCCTCGCGGACCTTCGGGTCCTCGAGCTCGGGGACGGCCTGGTTCATGCCCAGGTAGAGGATGGTGAACGGATCGCGCGGGGTGATGTTGTAACCGGCGTCCTTGAGGGACTGCGTGTCGGCGGGTGCCACGAGGTCGTAGCCGTCGATGTCGCCGGCCTCGAGGGCCTGGCGGCGGGCCTGCGGATCGTCGATGATCCGGAAGATCGTCTTGGTGATCTGGCCCTTCTCGCCCCAGTAGTCGTCGTAGATCGAGATCTCGAGCTGCTGGCCGACGTCCCACGAATCGAACTTGAAGGGGCCCGTCCCCACGGGGTGGCCGAGGGCGTATTCGCTCAGCGACGGGGCTTCGGAGGTGCCGCCGATCTCGTCGGCCGAGTACTTCTCGAGCGCCGTCGGGCTCTGCATGGCGAAGGCCGGCAGCGAGAGCGCGGGGATGAAGCCGGCGAAGGGCTTGGCGAGGTTGATGGTGACTTCGTTGTCCCCGTTGGCCTCGCAGGACTCGTAGATGGCCTTCTCGGGGCTGTCGGCGAACCCGCGGAACAGCGACCCGTAGTAGTACGACGTCGACTCGGCCTGCTGGATGCCGGTCCAGTTGTACCAGCGGTCGAAGTTGAAGCAGACGGCCTCCGCGTTGAAGGGGGTGCCGTCGTGGAAGGTGACGCCTTCCTTGAGCTGGAAGACCGTGGACAGGCCGTCCTCGGCCGTCTCCCAGGACTCCGCGAGCAGCGGAGCGGGGTCGGCGGTGCCGGGCTCGACGCCGATGAGTCCCTCGAAGATCTGCCGGCTGACACGGAAGGACTCGCCGTCGCTCGCGAAGGCGGGGTCGAGCGACTTCGGGTCGGAGGACGCGGCGAAGACGAAGGTGGAGTCGACGGCGGAGTCGCCCTCGGCCCCGGTGTTCTCCTCGCGCTGGCTCTGGACGCAGCCGGTGAGGAGGAGTGCAGCGATGGAGATTCCCGCGGTGAGTGCGGCGCGTTTCCTGACGAAACCTGCGCCGCGCACGGATGTGCCTCGGTTGGACATGTAGTACTCCCTGGTGACGAGTGATTCCTGGCGGCCGGGCCGGGTCCCGAGGGACCTCGACGACCAGCACGCTGATAGGTGTGACGAGCCTAACTTCCGGACGGGGCACAAGCAGCATTTCGGGGGCCCCGGTGGTTACGATTTGGTATCGGCGACCCCCGGGAGGACTCCGGCGGCGGACCTGCCCCTGGGTCTGCCGAAGGACTTGCCGATGGACTTGCCGATGCACGAGGAGGACCGATGGCCCCGACCGAAACGACCACCGCCGAGCGTTTCCGCCGCTTCGCCGAGGTGGAGGCCCGCGGCTACTCGCCGCTGTACGACGAGTGGTGCACGGGCGTCAGCGACGACGACGACATCCTCTCCCGCCTCGACACCCTGCCGCCCCACCGTCGCCAGCCGGTCCTGTTCCTCGGCGCGGCACGCTTCGTCGGGGTGCCCCTCGGCGACTACTCCGCCTTCCGCTCCTTCGTCCTCGCCGAATGGCCGTCCGTCCGCGCTGTCATGGAGAGCCGGACCACCCAGACCAACGAGGCGGGGCGCTGCGCCGTCCTGCTTCCGCTGCTCGCGTCCATCAGTGCCGAGGAGGGCCGGCCGCTCGCCCTCATCGAGGTCGGCGCCTCAGCCGGCGCCTGCCTCTTCCCCGATCGGTACGCGTACGCCTACACCCCGGGGCCGGTGCTCGAACCGGCGTCGGGATCCCCGGTTCCTCCGCTCGAGTGCGCCGTCAGCGGGGACGCGCCGCTGCCCGCGCGGCTGCCGGAGGTGATCTGGCGGGCAGGGATCGACCTGAACCCGCTCGACGCGCGGAACGAGGACGACGTCCGGTGGCTCGAGGCGCTGATCTGGCCGGAGCACGCCTTCCGCGCCGAGCGGCTGCGTGCTGCCCTCGGCGTCGTCCGGGCCGATCCGCCGCTGCTCGTCCGCGGTGACCTGAACGAGCACATCGAGCCGCTCGTCCGGCGCGCCCCGCGGGACGCCGTCGTCGTCGTGTTCCACAGCGCGGTACTCGCCTACCTCGACCAGGCGGGCCGGAACCGCTTCGCCGGGACCATGCTGGGGCTGGCGGCGGACCGGACCCGCCCGGTGCACTGGCTCTCCCACGAGGGCCACCGCACGCTCACGGGAGTGCCCGGCGCCATGCAGCCGGTACCCGGTGAGCGGGACGGCCTGTTCGTGCTGCAGCACAACGGGCGGTCGGTGGCCCGGACGGGTCCGCACGGGCAGTCGATCGCCTGGCTCCCGGCCCTGCCGTCCGTGCCGATTGCTTGGTGACCCGGGCGCCGGGCCTCCCCTGGCCCAGCATCCCCCGACGAGGCTGCTGGTACTGTGGCGACGATCCGGACCCGGGAGGAGCGCCATGAGCTACAGCATCGAGCGTGAGGACCACTTCGATTTCCTGTCCACCGAGTACGCGGCCCTGCACGCCGCCTCGTCCGCGACGGCCTTCCAGGACGGCGTCTGGCTGCACCGCCTCTACGCAGCCCTCGCTCCTGCTCGACACGCCCATCCGGTCGTGGTGACGGTGCGGCGGGAGGCCGACCGGGAACTGGTGCTGGTACTGCCGCTGGTCCGCACGGGCAGGGCCGTCCTGACCCTCACCTTCGCCGACCTCGGAGTTGCGGACTACAACGCGGCCGTCGCCTCGGCCACGGCGCTCATGGAACTCGGCCGCCGCCCGGAGGTCGTCGCCGGGATCCGTCGTGCCCTGGGGCGCTTCGACCTGCTCCGGGTGGACCGCGTCGCGGGCTCCCCGCAGGCGACAGCCGCGCTGTTCGGCGGAGCGCTGGTGCACCGACACCGCTACGACACCCACGTCATGACGCTGGAGAGCACCCCGGAGGCATGGCGCGAGACCCTGGACGCGGCCTTCGTCCGCCACCTCGAGCGAAAGTACAAGCGGTTGCGTCCGAAGGGCGAACGCACCCTGCGAGTGGTGACGGACGTCGCCGAGGTCGCCCCCCTGATGCTGAGATTGCGCGCCTTCCGGGCAGCTCGCTTCGCCGAGCGGGGCGGCGTGGACCTCGTGCAGGACGATGCCACCTACGCCTTCTACCGGGCCGTTGCCGAGGACAGCGTGCGCCGGGGAGGACCGGCGCGTCTGGCGGTACTGGAAGTTGCCGGGGATCCGGTCGCGATCGCCCTCGATCTGGTGGAGCCCGACCGCGAGCTGTTCCTGCTCGTGGGCTACGACGTCGAACGCCTCCGCAACTACTCGCTCGGTCTCCTGATCGTCGACGGCCTGGTGCAGGACGCGATCCGTCGGGGCACGTCCTACTTCGACCTCACCGTGGGTGACGAGTCGTACAAGTCCGACTTCGCCGCGCGGCCCCTGCCACTCCATCAGGTGCGGTTACCGCGCACGGTACCGGGTCGGGCGGCCATGGTCCTCGATGACGGCGTCCTCGCGGCACGGCGCATCGCCAAGCGGGCACTGCTGGCAGGGAAGGCACGGCGAGCGCGCAAGCCTGCGGGGGCGGCGCGTCCCGGCGAGACCGTCGGATCAGAGCCGTCCGCGCAGCCCCAGCCGCAGTGAGTGCCGCGCCATGCGTGCCACCAGGTGCGCCGAGGTGTCCCGCGGACTGATGTAGCAGCGCGGCAGGGTGAACCGGTCGCCCGGGGCGTAGTCGCCGATCACGCATCCGTGGTCGTACCCCGCGGCACGGACCGCCTCCCTGGCGGCGTCGTCGAACTCGCCGTACGGGTAGCAGAAGCCTGGGACCGCGGACTGCAGGACGTCCTGCAGGACCTCACGACTTCCGCTGATCTCCTCGAGCAGGGCGCTCGCGCCCGCGCGTGGAAGATGGGGGTGGGTCATGGTGTGGCTGCCGATCTCCTGCCCGGCGGCCGCGACGGCGCGCACCTGGTCGGCGTCGACCAGATCGAGACGGGGGGCCTCGTCCCACTCGTTGGTACCGCCGAGGCGTCCGGCCACGACATACAGGGTGCTGGTCATGCCATGGTGCTGCAGGACGGGGAGTGCATGCTCGAGGTAATCGGTATAGCCGTCGTCGAACGTGAGCCCGACCAGCCGATGCGCCTCCCGGCGTTCCTGCGCGCGCAGCAACTCGGACAGGGACACCCCGCGCAGCCCCAACCGCCGCAGCAGGCGAAGATGCCGGTCCAGGCGATCCGGATGCACCCGCAACCGGTGGGGGTCCGGCCCGCCCGACGGGCTGATCGAGTGGTACATGAACACCGGCGGCGTGGTCAGACGGACCTGCCCCGCGGATGAGGCGGCTTCGTGGAACACCGTGGTTCCCTCTGGTCGACGATCGGGATGTGCGCTGACAGCGTACCAGCGGGCCTGATCAGCCCCGCGTGCACTGTCCTGCCGAGACGGTGTCGTCCAGGCTGCCGGCGCTCTCGGCGATGGGGCGGAGTTCCGCGAGGGACAGCGCGTAGCCGACCGGCGCGTCCGCCGTCGACTTCGCGAAGACGACGCCGGCGACGCGCCCCTGCAGGTCGAGCAGCGGACCGCCCGAGTTCCCCTGCTGCACGTTCGCGGCGAGGCTGTAGATCTGCAGGGGCCGGGGGTCAGCGCCGTAGATGTTGTTGACGAGCACGGGCGAGAGCCCCTGCACGCTCGCCGGCTGGATCCGGTACGGGCCGCCCGCGGGGTAGCCGGCGAAGGCCGCCGTCGCGCCGTTCGCGAGCTCCTCGCCGAGCGGCAGCGGCGGGGCCTGCAGACTGTCGACGGCGATCACGGCGACGTCGCGTGCGGTGTCGAGCTGTACCACCCGGCCCGGCAGCGCACGGCCGCCGGACACCTCCACGACGGGCCGCTCCACGCCGGCGACGACGTGCGCGTTCGTGATGACGCGCCCGGGCGCGATGACGAAGCCCGAGCCGGTCTGGTTCTGGCCGCACTGGAAGGCCGTACCGGTGATGCGGACCACCGACGCCCCCGCGGCGGCCAGTTCGGGCGTGTCCACCGAGGCATCGGGCACCGCGGCGGGGACGGCCGGTCCCACGCTCTCGAGGATGGTGGGGATGCCGTCGTCGACCGCGATGGTCCGCAGCTGGGCCAGCCAGGTCCGCACGGGCCCGGGCGTCGCGGTGTCGATGCTCCGGATGACCTGGGAGGATGCGAGCTGCTGGGAGAGGAACGGAACCCCGAGGGTCCCGACGCTGAAGGCCAGCATGGACAGGACCAGCGCGGCGACGACGACGTTCACCACCCCGCCGAGGATGCGGTCGATGAGGCGCAGGGGCGGGAAGTCGGACCAGCGGCGGATGGACGCGCCGAGGGCGGAGCCCACGCCCTGCCCCACGATGATGAGCACGATGACCGTGCCGATGACCGCGATCAGGCGCCACGGGTTGTCCGGCACCCACCCGCTGACCAGCGGGACGGCGAAGAACGCGGCGACGGCCCCGGCGACGAAGCCCGCGATGCCGCCGAGCGTGACGAGGAACCCGTTGCGGAGCCCGGCGACCAGGTAGCCGAGGAGGATCACCACCAGGATGATGTCGAGGACGGTGAACTCCCCGAAGCTGACTTCCGGCACGTACATTCTCCCCTGGCTATAGGCGCGGGACGGCTGGGCGGATCCCGGCACTGCGAGCGATTCTAGCTGCGAACTTTGTGAGAAGGCGGGGAATCCCCCGTTCCCCGCCCGCAATCCGGGCCGGGGAACGTGTACCAGTCGTCACAACCGCTCAGGTACGGCAAGATGGGACAGGAGAAGACAGCGGACCGCTGCGGAACGACGCACTACAGAAGCATTCAGGAGAATTCATGGACATCGAGGTACTGCGCCGGGCGCCCCTCTTCGCATCACTGGGGGACGACGTCTTCGCCGCCCTCACCGACGAGCTGATCGAGGTCGACCTGCCCCGCGGGTCGTCGGTCTTCCGCGAGGGCGATCAGGGCGATCAGCTGTACTTCATCGTCTCGGGCAAGATCAAGCTCGGACGGACCGCCCAGGACGGCCGCGAGAATCTCCTCGCGATCCTCGGCCCCGGGGAGCTGTTCGGTGAAATGGCGCTCTTCGACCCGAGCCCCCGCACCGCGACCGCGACCGCCGTCTCCGAGACGCGTCTGGCCGGCCTGAAGAACGAGAACCTGCGCACCCTGCTCGAGACGCGCCCCGAGGTCTCGGCCCAGCTGCTGCAGGCCCTCGCCCGTCGCCTGCGGCGCACCAACGAATCGCTGGCCGACCTCGTGTTCTCGGATGTCCCGGGGCGCGTCGCGAAGGCCCTGCTCGACCTCGCGGACCGGTTCGGCCGGCCCGCCACGGACGGCATCCTCGTGGCCCACGAACTCACGCAGGAGGAACTGGCGCAGCTCGTGGGCGCGTCGCGTGAGACGGTCAACAAGGCCCTGGCCGAGTTCGTCCAGCGCGGCTGGCTCCGCCTCGAGGCGCGCGCCGTCGTCATCCTCGACATCCAGCGTCTGCGCCAGCGCAGCCGCTGACGCCCCATCGGGCGCCGTCCCTTTCTCGGGCGTGTGTGCAGCTGTGGCGGGTCCCGGCGGGCGGTCTCCGGTTCCTGGCGACCGCCCGTCGAGCATCGGCTGCACGTGCGCAACGAGCAGGAAAGACATACGGAAGGGACGGGGCCGGCCACACGTGCGCGACGAACCGTGAGACGCGGTCAGCGCCCGCGCTGGACCGACCCGCCCTCGGTGAGCTTCGGGCACTCGACCTGCAGCATGAGATCGCCGTCGCGCTCGGCGAGTTCCGGGTAGTAGAGCTTCACCGGGCGCTTGTGCGAGAGGTAGGCGATGCAGCCACGCGAGGAGCCGATCTTCTCGAGGATGATCTCCACGGCCGGCACCGCGAGCTCGCTGAGGGTGCAGCCCACCGTGTTCGGCTGGCTCACCTCGTCGCCGAGCCGCGTGGTGTCGCGGTCGGCCACCTCCTGCGCGGCCCACCGCCACTCGCCCCAGACGCCCTTGCTCTCGAGGATGCTGGGCTCCTGGTTCACGGGCTGCGCGGCCGCGAAGTAGTGGGTGTCGAACCGGCGGTGGGCGAAGTCCGGGGTGACCCAGTGCGAGAGCGGCTTGATGAGGTCCGTCCGGACGCCGAGGCCCCGGCGGCTGAGGATGTCCGTGAACCGGCACTCCCCCTCGTTGATGGCCTCGCGCGCCTTCATCCACTCCCGGGCCTGGGTTCCCTCGACCATCGACGACGCATCGGGTCCGGCCAGCAGGACGCCGGTCTCCTCGAACAGTTCCCGGATGGCGCACAGCACGTGGCGCCGGGCCACCCGGTGGTCCTCGACGCCGAGCATCTTCGCCCACACGGACGGCGCGGGGCCGTACCAGGGGATCTCGTCGTCGTCGGACTCCTCGACGCTGCCGCCCGGGAAGCCGATGACCCCCAGCGGGGACTGCCCGCGCCGGTAGGACAGATACGTCTCCGTGCCGATCGCGCTGTCGCGCAGGAGCACCACGGACGACGCCGGGCGTGCCTTGAGGGGTGTGCGCTCCCCGTGTTCGACCCAGCTCCGGGCCGCCGTGCGCTGGTCCGGGTGTACGGGGAAGAACCTGGTGCTGAGACGGTCCACGGCCTAGACGAACTCCGCGATGATCTCGAGCTCGACGGGCGAGTCGAGGGGCAGGACGGCCACACCGACGGCGGAGCGGGCGTGCACGCCCGCGTCGCCGAGCGCGTTGCCGAGGAGGTCCGAGGCGCCGTTGATCACGCCGGGCTGGCCGGTGAACGAGGGATCCGAGGCGACGAAGCCCACGACCTTCACGATCCGCGTCACGCGGTCGAGGTCGCCGATCACGCTCTTGATCGCAGCCAGCGCGTTCACGGCGCAGGTCGCCGCGAGGCTCGTGGCGGTCGCGGCGTCGACACCCGCGCCGACCTTGCCGGAAGCTGGGAGTTTGCCGTCAATGAAGGGCAGCTGCCCGGACGTGTACACATGGTTGCCGCTCACGACGGCGGGCACGTAGGAGGCGACCGGCGGGACGACGGCGGGCAGCGTGATCCCGAGGTCGGCGAGACGCGCCTCGACCCCGGAGATCACGGGATTACCTGCGGACACTGCTAGCTCTTCTCCCGCTTGAGGTAGGCGACGAGGCCCTTGCCGTCGGGCCCGGGGACCACCTGCACGAGCTCCCACCCGTCGTCACCCCACTGATCGAGGATCTGCTTCGTCGCGTGGATGATGAGCGGAATCGTGGAGTACTCCCATTTCGTCATGAAGAAAGCCTAGCGCGTGCTTGTAAACTGGAATAATGGCTGCGCGCAAATCACCCCTGTTCGACACGGCGACCACCCTCGGCAAGATCTTCGCATTCCTCGGGATCAGTGGACTGGCCGGCGTGCTCGCCGCAGGTCTCCTCGTACCCGTGGCTGCCGCCGCTGGGACGGGAGCCTCCGCGTCGATCGAGTTCTTCGAGGAACTGCCGGCCGAACTGGAGCGTGAGGCACTGGCGCAGCCGACGAGGATCGAGGCCGCGGACGGGGCGCTCATCGCGACGCTGTACGAGGAGAACCGGCAGCCGGTCACCCTCGACCAGGTGTCGCCGTCCATGAAGGACGCCCTCATCGCGATCGAGGACTACCGCTTCTACGAGCACGGCGGCGTGGACCTCGAGGGCATCTTCGGCGCCATCGCGAGCAACCTCACGAGCGAGTCGACGCGCGGCGCCTCGACCCTCACCCAGCAGTTCGTCACCAACGTCCTGAACGACACGGCCCGCCAGAACGGCGGCGTCGTCACCCTGAGCGGCGGAAAGTCGGTGGGCGACAAGCTCCGCGAGATGAAGCTCGCCATCGCCGTCGAGAAGGAGCTCTCCAAGGACGAGATCCTCGAGGGCTACCTCAACATCGTGCAGTTCAGCGGCACGAGCTACGGCGTCCAGGCCGCCTCGAAGTACTTCTTCGACGTGGATGCCAAGGACCTCGACATCCCGCAGAGCGCACTGCTCGCCGGCGTCGTCAACGGCCCCACCGTCTACAGCCCCACGGAGAACCCCGAGGGTGCACTGCAGCGCCGCAACCTCGTCATCGATGCCATGCTCACGCGCGGCAAGATCACGCAGGAGGAGCACGACGCCGCGATCGCGACGGACCTCGGCCTGAACGTCACCCCGACCCTCAACGGCTGTGTGGGTGCCGCGCAGGCGCCCTACTTCTGCGACTACGTCACGCACCTGATTCTCAACGACCCCGCCTACGGTGAGACCCGGGAAGACCGCGAGGACGTGCTGTACCGTTCCGGTCTCACCATCAAGACGACCCTCGACACGCGTGTGCAGGCCGCCGCGCAGACCGCGGTCAACGAGACGGCGAACCCCGACACCACCGACGGTGCGGTCGGACATTCCATGACCAGCCTCGAGCCCGGGACCGGCGACATCCTGTCCATGGCGCAGAACACCCGGTACATCCCGGGCGAGGCCGCCGGCGACTCGGTGCTGAACTTCAACGTGGACCAGTACCAGGCCGGGGATCCCACGAAGAGCCTCGGCGGCGTGGGCGGTTTCCAGCCCGGATCGACGTTCAAGCCCTTCACCGTGGCCGCCTGGGTGGACTCGGGCAGGTCCCTGAACACCCCGATCGACGGCCGGAAGCGCACCTACCCCGACGGCGACAGGTGGCCGGCCAGCTGCCTGCGCGGCGGCGCCTACACCGTGCTGACCGACGAGGGCAAGGGCTACACGCCGCAGAACTACGGCGACACCAACTACGGGACCTACACGGTCCTCCGGGGGCTGGCCCAGTCCTACAACACCATCACCATGGAGACCGCCCACCAGCTGGACATGTGCCGGATCTTCGACATCGCGTTCGACATGGGCGTTCACAACGGCAAGAGCGCCGAGGGTGAACCGGAGCGCCTCGATGTCCTCGCACCCGGGCTGATCGGCGGCGTCCAGGACGTCGCCCCGCTGTCCATGGTGACCGCGTTCGCAGGCTTCGCGGCCGAGGGCAACGTCTGCCAGCCCCGCGCCCTCACCGAGGTCACCGCCGCGGACGGCACGAGCTACCCGGTGGCCCCGGTGGACTGCAAGCGGGCCGTGTCGAAGGAGACGGCGCGGGGCGTGAACTACGCGACACAGGAGGTCATCAAGAGCGGGTCCGGCCAGCTCCTCGAGTTCGGGGACATCCCGATGGCCGGCAAGACCGGTACCAACGACCAGCGGTCGCAGACCTGGTTCATGGGCTACAACTCCGGCATGGCGACCGCGAGCTGGATCGGGAACTGGAAGGAGGGCAACACGTCCCTCAGCGGCCTCCAGATCGGCGGGCGCACCTACCCGGAGATCGACGGTTCGCTCATCGCGGGCCCCTCCTGGGCACGCTTCATGCAGCAGATCCCGGGACTGCACGTCGGGAAGCCCTTCGTCGATCCGCCGCAGCGCATGATCAACGGCACCCAGCGCGGTACCACGCCGGGCACGAACAACCGGGGAACTGGCACGGGCGGCTCCACCGGTGGTACCACTGGTGGGACGACCGGCACCAACGGCAATGATGACAACGGAGGAAACGACTAGCGTGACATCGACTCAGACATCCCGGAGCGGGGCACCGCTCGGCTGGGCGGCGGGACTCACCCTGACCGCCGCGGCCGCAACCCTCGCCTACGCTTCGGCCGTCGAGCGCACGCTCTACGAGGTCCGGGAGGAGACCCTCCCCATCCTCCCTCCGGGTTCCGCTCCCCTGCGGGTCCTGCACCTCTCGGACATCCACATGGTGCCCGGGCAGAAGTCGAAGACCGACTGGCTGCACAGTCTGGCGAGCCTGAAGCCCGACCTCGTGGTCAACACGGGTGACAACCTCAGTCACGGTAAGGCCGTGGGTCCACTCCTCGAGGCGCTCGAACCGCTCCTGAAGGTGCCCGGCGTGTTCGTCCCCGGGTCCAACGACTACTACGCGCCGCTGCTGAAGAACCCGCTGCGCTACTTCGCGGGTCCGTCGATCGCCCCCAAGGAGTCCGCACCGCGGGACCTGCCCTGGGCGGACATGTTCAGCGCGTTCGGCGCGGCCGGGTGGGTGGACCTGACGAACCGGTCCCAGTCGATCGGCTTCGGGAACCTGCGCATCGACTTCACCGGCGTCGACGACCCGCACCTCGGCCGCGACCGGTACGTGCCCTACCCGTCCGGGAGCAGCACCTCGGCCCAGGCGCCGCACCTCCGCGTGGCCGTCGCCCACGCGCCCTACCAGCGGGTCCTCGACTACTTCACGGCCGACGGCGCGGAACTCATCCTCGCCGGGCACACGCACGGCGGGCAGGTCTGCCTGCCGGGCTACGGTGCGCTCATCAGCAACTGCGACCTGCCGACCTGGCGCGCGCGGGGGCTCACGCAGTGGGAGTCGGACGGCCGCTCCGTGCCGCTCAACGTCTCGGCGGGCATCGGGACCTCGCGCTTCGCCCCGATCCGGTTCGCCTGCCGGCCGGAAGCGGTCCTCCTGAACCTCACCTCCCGAGGCGGGAACTGACCGGCGACCGCCTGCTCTGACAAACGCGGGGCTGTGACCGACGTTACAGCGCCCGTGGCCTAGGATCGTTGCTGAGGGACACCAACAACCATCGATCACCGAAGAGTTGGCATGAAGAACCAGAACACCCTGTGGGAATCGCTCGGCCGCCTCTACCCGCACGTCAGACCCATCGTTCCCCGGCTGGTCCTGGGTCTGCTCTGCGCCCTCGGGGCGAGCGTCATGGCGCTCGCCATCCCCCAGGTGCTCCGCGTCCTCATCAACGACACCCTGGCGGAGGGCGGGTCGGCCCGCACCGTCTGGATCGCGTCCGGCGTCGTCCTGCTCCTCGGTGTCCTCGAGGCCACCTTCGTGGCACTGCGCCGCCAGTTCGTCATCACGCCGGCGACGACGGTGGAGACGAAGATGCGTACGTCCTTCTACCGCCACCTGCAGAACCTGACCGTCGAGTTCCACGACCGCTGGGGCAGCGGTCAGCTCCTCTCCCGCGCGATGAGCGACCTCAACCTGATGCGGCGGTGGATGGCCTTCGGGCTCATCATGCTGGTGGTCACGTCGCTGACCGTGGTCCTCGGCGTCGTCATCATGTTCTTCATGAGCTGGGTCCTGGCGCTGATCTTCCTCGCGGCCGCCGTGCCGCTGATGGTCTACGGCTACCGCTTCCGCACCTCCTACAGCCGGGTGTCCCGCAGGAGCCAGGACCAGGCCGGCGACCTCGCGACGACGGTCGAGGAGTCCGTGCACGGCATCCGCGTCCTGAAGGCGTTCGGCCGCAGCCGGGAGGCCCTGGAAGGCTTCGAGGTGCAGGCCGAGGAGCTCCGCCAGACCGAGATCCACAAGGCGAAGTCCCTCGCGACCTTCTCCATGATCGTCACGCTGCTGCCCGAACTCGCCCTCGGCGCATCGCTGATCGTCGGGGTGATGCTGGCCGCGAGCGGCGACGTCAGCATCGGCGCGCTCGTCGCCTTCTTCGCGACTGCCGCCGCCGTGGCAGGGCCCGTCGAGTTCATCGGCCCGCTGCTCGCCATGACCTTCACGGCGAAGACCGCGATCGACCGGCACTACGAGGTCATGGAATCGGAGAACACCATCACCGACCCCGCCGCGCCGGTGCACCTCGCGGCACCCCGGGGCGACGTCGTATTCGACGCCGTCCACTTCCGCTACCCCGACGCGCAGGAGGGCACCGGCGACGTGGTCGACGGCGTCGACCTCACCCTGCGCGCCGGCGAGACCATGGCCCTGGTGGGGGTGACGGGGTGCGGCAAGAGCACGCTCCTGCAGCTCGTCCCCCGCCTGCACGACGTCACCTCCGGCAGCATCACGGTCGACGGCGTGGACGTCCGGGACCTCACACTCGGCGAACTGCGCACCCTCGTCGCGGTGGCCTTCGAGGACACCACGCTGTTCTCGACCTCCGTCCGCGACAACGTCCTCATGGGTTCCGACGCCACGGGCGCGGAGGCCGATCGGATCCTCGCCGAGGCCCTCGAGGTCGCACAGGCGCGGTTCGCCTACGACCTGCCCGAGGGCCTCGAGACCCTCATCGGCGAGGAGGGTTTGAGCCTGTCCGGGGGCCAGCGCCAGCGCCTCGCCCTGGCCCGTGCGATCGCCGCGCAGCCGACCGTCCTCGTCCTCGACGACCCCCTGTCCGCGCTCGACGTCGCCACCGAGGAGCGCGTCGAGGTGGGGCTCCGCGCCGTGCTCCGCGCCACGACGACGCTCATCGTCGCGCACCGGCCGTCCACCGTCGCCCTCGCGGACCGGGTGGCCCTGATGCAGGACGGGCGGATCGCCGACGTCGGCACGCACTCCGAGCTGCTCGCCCGCAACGACCACTACCGCTACGTCATCGCCAGCCTCGACGACGAGGAGATCGCCCAGCTCGGGCGCACCACCGGCCCCACCCACGACGACGAGGAGGCACTCGCATGAGCCGCACCACGGCGGTGCCCGGCGAGGCGCCCAAGGACAGGGACGGGCAGGGCGCCACGTCGGCGGGTGTCCTCAACGAGGACGACGTCCTCCTCGACCGCGCGCAGAGCAAGTCCGTCCGCTCGCGGTCCTTCCGCCTCCTCGGCTCACTGATCCGGCCCAACCGCCGGCAGTTCCTGTGGACCGTCCTGCTGGTCGTCATCTCGCAGGCCGCCCGCGTGGCAGGGCCGGCGATCATCGCGTTCGGCATCGACCGCGCCCTGCCCGCCCTTCAGGCGGGAGACCCCCGCCTGCTGTGGTTCGCCGGCGGCACCTACCTCCTGGCGGCCGTTCTCGCGGCGATCCTGACGGCCGGATATGTGCGGGCGACGGCGCAGCTCAGCCAGGCCATGCTGCTGGACCTGCGCGTGCGGGTCTTCCGGCATACGCAGCGCCTCAGCCTGGAGTTCCACGAGAAATACACCTCGGGGCGCATCATCTCCCGGCAGACCTCGGACCTGGAAGCGCTCCGGGAGCTGCTCGACTCCGGCGTCAGCTCCCTGGCCTCCGGTGCCATCTTCATGCTGTTCACCGCCACCACGATCTTCGTCCTCGACTGGCGGACGGGCCTGCTGATCCTGGCCGCGGCGGTGCCCATGTTCCTCCTCGCCCGCTGGTACCAGCGGCACTCGCAGATCGCCTACCGGGAGTCCCGCGTGGTGTCCGCGAAGCTGATCGTCCACTTCATCGAGACGATGACCGGCATCCGCGCCGTCAAGGCGTTCCGCCGCGAGAAGGTCAACGCCGACCGCTACGACGAACTCGCGGAGGACTACCGCCGGGTCACCGTCCGTTCCATCAACCTCAACGGCGTCTTCCAGCCCGGCCTGGTGCTGATCGGCAACGTGACCGTCGCCGTCGTCCTCGTCGTCGGCGGCTTCCGGGTCCTCGGGGGCACGCTCGAGGTCGGGGCGCTGCTGGCCCTGCTGCTCTACAGCAAGCGGTTCTTCCAGCCCGTGGACCAGATGGCCATGTTCTACAACTCGTTCCAGTCCGCCGCCGCGGCGCTGGAGAAGGTCTCCGGCCTGCTCGAGGAGGTCCCCACCGTCCGACCCCCGAAGCACCCGGTCTCCCTCCCCGACCCCCGCGGCGCCGTCGAGTTCCGCGACGTCGAGTTCCGCTACGGCACCGGACCCGTAGTGCTGCCGCGCCTGGACCTGACCATCCACGCCGGCCAGACGGTGGCCCTCGTGGGCCAGACGGGCGCCGGCAAGTCCACGCTCGCCAAGCTCATCGCGCGGTTCTACGACGTGTCCGCGGGCCGGCTCACGCTCGACGACGTCGACCTCCGCGACCTCGCGCCGGCCGACCTCCGGCGCGCCGTCGTCATGGTCACGCAGGAGGCGTTCCTCTTCAGCGGCTCCGTGGCGGACAACATCGCCCTCGGCAGGCCCGAGGCGAGCCGGGACGAGATCGTCGCGGCCGCCCGCGCGGTGGGCGCCGAGCAGTTCGTCCTGGAGCTGCCCGAGGGCTTCGACACGGACGTCAACAAGCGCGGCGGGCGCGTCTCTGCGGGGCAGCGGCAGCTCATCAGCTTCGCCCGCGCGTTCCTCGCCGATCCGGCGGTCCTCATCCTCGACGAGGCGACGTCGTCCCTGGACATCCCGAGCGAGCGCCTGGTGCAGGAGGGCCTGCAGAAGCTCCTCGGGAACCGGACGGCCCTGATCATCGCGCACCGGCTCTCCACCGTGGCCATCGCCGACCGCGTCCTCGTGGTGCACGACGGCCGGGTCGTCGAGGACGGAACGCCCGCCGACCTCATCGGCGGCACGGGGCGCTTCGCCACGCTGCACGCGGCGTGGAAGGACTCACTGGTCTGACGCCGGGCGGAATGGCGCCGGTTTTCCTCGCCGCTGATCCTCCGCTATCCTTGGACAGTTGCTGTTCGGGAGGTCCGCCTGCCGGAAGCGACACCGGGGTGTGGCGCAGCTTGGTAGCGCGCGTCGTTCGGGACGACGAGGCCGCAGGTTCAAATCCTGTCACCCCGACCACCAGAAGCGAGAGGCCCGCCGGCAGCAGCCGGCGGGTCTCTCGCGTTCCCGATCAGGACCAGTGCTCCCGCACGGAAGGCGCCTCGGCGGCGCCCGCCGCGTCACGCCGGGCCCGGGTCAGCTGCACGAAGTCCTCCGCGGCATCGATCTCCAGCAGTGCGCACGGACCGACGGTCCGCTGCCAGGTCCGTGCGAAGGCCTCCGCGTCCGCGCGCCGTCGACCGAGGAGCGCCGGCACAGGCAGAAGACGATCGCGTCGCGTGAGCAGACGGGCGAGCCACAGGACGAGCTGCAGGAGGGGCTGGCGGTGGACGGACGCGGGTTCGCCGCGGTCGATCCGCAGGAGGAACCGCGGACTGCGCACAGGACCGAACAGCTCGGCGAGCGCCGTGGCGACGGCGCGGCGCTCCACGGCTGAGCCACCGAGCACCTCGAGCTCGAACCGCGCGACGAGGTCCCCGCTCCCCATGGCCGCCACCCGGATGTCCCCGTCACCGAAGGCCGGCACATGGCCGGCGTCGTGCAGCGCTTCGGCGACCGCCCGCACCACCCGGCGGTACGCGGCTGTCGTGGTGAACGCCTGCCGGGCCGCGAGACCGACCTGCCGGCACAGCGGCCAGGCGAGCCAGCCGGCGAGGCCGAGCGCGAGGGCTGTGCCGGCGAGCCCCGCGCCGGGATGGACCTGCCAGAGGGCTCCCAGCGGCCGGCGGAACTGCACGAGGACCGCGCACAGGACGCAGAGGATGCCGACGAGGATGAACTGGAGCGTCCACCCGGTCCGGAAGGCCCTCGTGCCGGTGCGGCTCACGACGGCCGACGCCCCCTCGCGGTCCGCGTAGGGCTCACCGATCCGCCACGACCGGTAGCTGACGGCACGCGGGGGCAGCGCCGTCGCCGTGCTCTCGTTGAGGCCGTCCACCGTCTGCCGTCGGTCCTTGCCCTCGAGGGCGCGCAGCCGACCGGACTGCTCCCCGGTGAGCGCGATCGGCAGCCCGCGGACCACCTGGGTGGAGTCCTCCCGCAGCAGGCCCCAGATGCGGTCGTGCTTGCGTTTCATCCTGCGGAGGTCGGGCGCGGACGCGAGGGCGACCCGCGCCGGGATCACGGCGGTCACCACCCAGTTGTGAGCCACTTTCTGCGGCCACGCGGGGTCGAGACGCAGCGTGCGGCCGCGGAGCTGCTGGGTGGACGACGACGTCGCGACGGCGGTGAGGTCGATCAGCGTGTTCACCGCCGGGCAGTCCCACCCCTCGCCGAGCAGCCCGCGGGTGCCGACCACCACGCGCACCTCCCCGCGGGTGAGCAGGGCGGACAGCGCCGCGACGACGGCCGCGGAACCGCGACCCGCCGTCCCGAGGTCGAGGACGTCCGGCGAACCGTCCACCGGAGTGGGTGTGAGGTCCGCGTCGAGGGCTGCGGACAGCGCCGGGACGAGGACGCCCGCATCGCGTGCGGCGATCCTGAGGTGCCGGGCGGTGACGAGCACCGGGCGCAGCGCCGCGAGTGTCACGTCGCCGACGAGGGCGTCGAACACCCGGAGCGCCCCCGCCCGCCGGCCGGCCGTGCCGCGCTTGTTCCCGTGGACCGCGAAGTCGGCGATCACGGCGGCCCGCACGAGGTGTCCGGTCGGCTGGCCGAGCTCGAGGCGCAGGATGTCACCGACGGCGGCATCCTTCGCCGCCGACGAGGCGAGCAGCGTGTCGATGGGGTCCCGGCCGCGCCGGACGCCGCGGTCCGTCAGCGTGTAGCCGAAGTCGGCGACCGTCCCCTTGATCCGTTGCCACTGGTCGGCGCGTGCCGGGTCCGGCAGCACGCGGTCCAGTGCGTAGCGGGCGAGCAGGCGGACGCTCTGCCCGGTGTCGGGCGGGGTCCGGACGTCGGCGGGCAGCAGGGCCCGCAGCGGATGATCCGGCGCGAGATCGAGCAGCATCCGTGCGGCCGATTCGGCGAGGGCGAAATCGGCGGCGAACGCCCGCGCGAGGCGCTGCTCGTCCCCGCCGTCGGACGCGGGCTGCAGGAGCGCTGCCAGGTAGGCGACGCCGTCGTCCCCGGCCAGCAGGTCCCGGACGAGGTCCGCCAGGCGGCGTTCGTGCTCGCGCAGGAACACGAGTTCCTCCTCGACCGGTTCCACGAACCAGATGTGGTCGCGGTAGGGCGCGAGGTTGCCCTCCTTCACGACGGCGGGGGTCGGCACCTCGTAATCCACGTCCCCGAGCAGCGCGGCGTAGTTGTCGTGGGACCGCGTGTCCTCGACGGACGGCAGCGTGGCCGTCAGCCCGATCAGCAGGGGCGTCCCACCGGCGTCCCGGATACGCGAGGCGAGATACGCGACGACCAGCGCCCAGTGGTCGAGCAGGTGGTGGCACTCGTCCAGGATGACGGTCTCGACTCCATGCTCGACGAGACGGTCCACGAGGGCGCGCGCGTTGGGATGGAGGACGCGGGCCAGGAGCTCCGCGTCCTGCTGGGCGAACTGCCGCCGCCGGGTGCGGGAACGGCGCGTGACGCCCTCGCGGAAGGCTGCCGGATTGGCCATCCGGAGGGACTCGATCCACTCCCCGGCCGCCGTCGCCGTCCGGCCGCCCGCCTCGAGTTCGCGGCTCCACTCGGCGACGGCGAGGTCGGTGAGGGGGTTCCCGCCCTCGACCACGCTCAGCATCTGGTAGGTCAGGGCGGTCAGGTCACCGGGCTCGTGCGGATCCTCCGACACGCCCCCGGCGCCGCCCTCGAGCTCGTCCGCCGCGCGGGCCCACTGGGAGCGGATGGTCGCCGTGGGGGCCAGCACGAGCGCACGGGTGCCCCGCCGGGCGGCGAGCAGCAGGCCGAGCAGGGTCTTGCCCGAGCCCGGCGGTGCCACGATGTGCAGGGGTTCCCCGGCGACGACCGGCACCCGCTCGAGGACGTCGGCCTGATAGGTGCGCAACCGGCCGGCGAAGCGCCAGGACGCCAGCGGCGTGGCACGGGTGATGATGGTTTCCTCGGACTGCTGCACGACGCTCCTCCCCCGGGCGTCGTCGCCCGAGCGCGCCGACGCACCGCGCCCGGCCGGGCCGGAAGCGGCAGCCCCATCCTAGTAGGACCCACAGAAGGTGCCCGCCGGCCGACGGGCCTCTCCTGTGGTCCGCGTCAGGACCGGTACGGTCAGCCGGCCGCCCCGTGGGCGACGGCGGCCTGGATGGTCGCCGCGTGCAGGGCGACGTCCACGGCATGGACGGGCGGGGTCGGGGCGAGGTCGAAGACGACCTCGCGGACCTCGCCGGTGAACGCGTAGGGGGCCCGGTCCTCGTAGTCGAGGTCGACGACGCCCCCGTTGTCGCGGCCGATGTCCATGCCGGCGTAAGTGGTGAAGATGAGGGAGATGCTGCGTGGGATCACGCCCTCGCCGATGGTTCGGTCGTTCGCCAGTAACGTGACGCGTCCCCCGCTGCCTGGAACGGCCTCGTCCGCCTCGAACAGCATCGTGAGGGTGACGTCGCCCGTGGGGATCGGTTCGGTGGACGTCTGCCGGTACGTGTCGATGCCCAGGAACTGGTAGGTGTGGTTGAGCAGGCCCCTCTCGTCGACCCAGAGGGCGAAGCCGCCGATGAAGTCGGCGAAGGCCACGAGCACGCCCTGCGCGCCGTCGTCGGGCACGTGCACGTGCGCCTCGATGGCGTAGGACCGGCCGTAGATGCGGGGGATCATCGTCGTCTGGATGTTCTGCACGTCCCCGGCGAAGGCGAACCGCGTCCGGGTGGGCAGCGGGGGGAGGATCCCGAAGAAGGCCGCGAACCCGCCGAGCAGCGGCAGGACGCGGTTCCGCTCGGCCTCGGCCCAGAAGAGCTCCACCAGCTCGGCGACCTTGTCCGGGTTGTCGGCGGCGAGGTCGTGGGCCTGGGAGAAGTCGTCGGGCAGATAGTAGAGCTCCCAGACGTCGTTCTCGGGGTCCCACGTCCCGCCGGGGCCGAACCGGGCGAGCGTCTCGGGCGAGAAGTCCCAGGGCAGCTTGTCGAGTTTCGCGCAGGCCCACCAGCCGTCCTTGTAGATGGCGCGGCTGCCGTACATCTCGAAGTACTGCACCGTGTGCTGTTCGGGCGCGGCCGGGTCATCGAACGTGTACGCGAAGCTGGTCCCGTCCATCGGCTCCTGGTCGACGCCGTCGACGACGGCGGGCTCGGGAAGGCCGACGGCCTCGAGCACCGTGGGTACCACGTCGATGCAGTGGGTGAACTGCGTCCGCAGCTCGCTGTCGGCGGCGATGCGGTGCGGCCAGGAGATCACCATCGGGTTGCGGGTGCCACCCAGGTGGGAGGCCATCTGCTTGCCCCACGGGAACGGGGTGTTGTTCGCGTGCGCCCAGGCCGCGGCGAAGTGCGGCGCGGTGTGGAAGCCGCCGAGCTCGCCGATGCCGCCGTACCTGTCGATGAGCGCGAGCTGCTCCTCCGGGTCGAGGACCACCCCGTTGAAGAACGTCGTCTCGTTGAACGACCCGGTGACGGTACCCTCCATCGACGCACCGTTGTCGCCCCAGATGTAGATGACGAGCGTGTTGTCGAGTTCACCCATCGCCTCGACCTCGTCCAGCAGGCGGCCGACGTTCCAGTCGGCGTTCTCCGAGAAGCCGGCGAAGACCTCCATCTGGCGTGCGTAGAGCCTGCGGTCGGCCTCGGGGAGGCTGTCCCAGGCGGGGAAGGCGTCGGGGCACGGGGCGAGGTCGGTGTCCGCAGGGACGATGCCGAGCTTCTTCTGCCGCTCGAGGGTCCGTGCGCGATAGGTGTCCCAGCCGTCGTCGAACCGGCCCTTGTACCGGTCCGCCCATTCCTGGGCGACGTGGTGCGGTGCATGGGTGGCCCCGGTCGAGTAGTAGACGAACCATGGCTTCTCGGCGTCCTGTGCCCGGACGGCATGCAGCCACTCGACAGTCTTGTCGGTGATGTCGTCGGGGAAGTAGTACAGCGCGCCGTCCTTCCCCTCGGGGACGCCGAGGGTGGAGTTGTCCTGCGTGATGATCGGGTCGTACTGCCCGGCGGCCCCGGTCAGGAACCCCCACCAGTGGTCGAAGCCCCAGCCCGTGGGCCAGTGGTCGAAGGATCCTGCGGCCCCCATGTCGCGACCGGGCGTCATGTGCCACTTCCCGAACCCACCGGTGATGTAGCCGTTCTCGTGCAGGATGCGCGGGAGGGCGGTGCAGGCCTGCGGCCGGACCCCGGTGTACCCGGGGAACGGGCCGGGGAACTCCGCGATGCCACCCATGCCGACGCGGTGGTGGTTGCGGCCCGTGAGCAGGGCGGCGCGGGTGGGTGAGCAGACCGCCGTGACGTGGAACCGGTTGTAGGTGACGCCCTGCTGCTGGACGCGGGCGAGGTTCGGGGTGCGGATCCCGCCGCCGAACGTGTCGGGTCCGCCGAAGCCGGCGTCGTCGACGAGGACGATGAGGACGTTCGGGGCGTCGTCCGGCGGCGTGGCGCCGGCCACGATGGTCCAGTCCCCGATCGACTCGTCGATGGTGTGGCCGGCCACTCCGCTGAAGGGCTTGTTCGGCAGCGGGAGTCGCGAGCGGTCGGGGGAGAACTTGCCCATGGCCTGGGCCAGCTTCGCCTTGAGCTCGTCGATGCCCTTCTCGTCGCTCTCGACGACGGACTTCAGCGGGGCGCCGGGAAGGGCGCGCTCGACGGCCAGCCGGTCCCCGGCAGGGAACACCCCGATGGTGACGGCCGTGCCGGCCTTCAGCGCTGCACCGACCTGCTCCTGCACGGCGTGGGTCAGCTTGTGGCCCGCGAAGTGGCCGACGACGGAGCCTGCGGCGGCGCCCACAGCGACCGCTCCGAGCATGGGCGGGGCGAACATGCCGACGAGCACGCCCGCGCCGCCGCCCCATCCGGCCCCGCAGCGGCCCACGTGGTTCCCGGTGTCCAGGAGCCGCGCGTCGCCGTCGGCGTCCTTGCCGACCAGGATCATGCCCTGGCTCCTCAGCTCCTTCGCCTCGACCCGGGCGGCCAGCGCCCTGAACTCGGCCTCGGCGACGTCGACGTCCGCGTAGCCCGCGACGATCAGCATCTGGGTGTCACTCATGGAACTCTCCGATCCTCGCGGCGGGAACGCTCCCTGCGGGGTCGTCCCGTGCGCTCGTGGGTGGCCCGGCCCGGAGGCCGATCCGCCCATGATCACGGCCCGCCGCGCACCGGGCATCCCCTGCGGAGGGTGAGACCCGCCTCCGGAGGTCGAGTCAACGCGCGGAGACGGTCACCACCTCGTACCCGCCGGGATCGACGACACCGAACTTCGCGTTGACGAGTGCCAGCGTGTTGCCGAACAGCGCCACCGTCGTCGGCACGTTGAACAGCGGGCTCGTGATGACGTCCTCGACCTCTCCGCGCGTCAGGTCCTTCGACAGATCGATCCGGCTGACCTGGTTGATCCTGTTCTGCACGGCGTACACGGTGTCCCCCTTGGCGAGGATGCCATCCACGTTGGGGAGCGCGCCCGTCGCGATGTCCGCGCTGACGCCCGTCTCCGGGTCGACGGTGTAGATGGCATGGTTGGCCGAGTGCGCCACGATGAGCGTCCTGCCGCGGCCCACCGACGTGATCCCGTTGAGATTGAAGCCCGGCGTCACCACAGCGGCCGGTCCGGACAGAGCAATCGTCTCGGGCTCCCCGAGCTCCCCGTGGTCGCCCACGGGGACGAAGTACAGTTCCGCACTCCGCGAATCGGTGAAGTAGGCGCCGTCCCTCGTGAGCGTGACGTCGTTGATGAAGGCATCGCCCGTGGCGAGCTGGAAGTCGGCCACCGCCGCTCCGGTCTCGGTGTCGTAGACGTACGCCTGGCCCGTCCCTCCGCCCGAGACGAACAGGAGGTCGTTCCGCACATCGGCCTTGAGGCCGACGGCGGCCCTGCCGTCGGGTGCGTCGATGAACAGTTCGGCTGTCCCCTTCCGGATGTCGCCGCGGAAGATGTCACCGAGACCGAGGTCCCCCGCATAGAATGTGGAGCCCTCGCCCTTGGCGATGCCTTCGGCTGATGATGCTCCTGGCAGCGGGATGCTGGTGTCCTGGTGCCGGTGGGATGCAACCGAAGCCGGGAGGGACGTCGACGGTGCGGCCACGGCGCCCGCTGCCGGCAACAGCAGGGCGGTCGCCGCGAGGGCGACGGCCGCTCGGGTCGCGCGTCGGGTTGCCGTCGGGCGGCGCGGGGTTTGCTGGGTGCTGTTCACGGTGCTCCTGGAGGATTCGGCGCCGGTCGCGGCCTTCAGGATCCGCACGGCGCTGGGGCGAACAAAGCTGGGTCGGACGAGAGCTGGGCCGGATGACACTGGGTGCCTCGACACCGGACCGGAACGACAACGATCCGCACACAGGCTTCGTCCCCGGGACCCGGCGTGGTGCCGGCCGGGCCACCTCACGACGGCGCGGCCGGAGCAGGGCCTCAGGCGAAGGTGCGGCCGGTCAGGCGCTCGTACGCCTCGATGTAGCGGGCGCGCGTGCGGTCGACGACGTCGGCGGGCAGCGCCGGGGGCTCCGACTGCCGGTCCCAGCCGGAGGAGGCCAGCCAGTCCCGGACGAACTGCTTGTCGAACGAGGGCTGCGCCTGCCCGGGCGCGTACAGGGCGGCGTCCCAGAAGCGTGAGGAGTCCGGCGTGAGCACCTCGTCGCCGAGGGTGACGCGGCCGGTGGCCGGGTCGAGGCCGAACTCCACCTTCGTGTCGGCGAGGAGGATTCCGCGGTCCCGGGCGATCGCCTCCGCTGCGGCATAGATCTCGAGGGTGAGGGAGCGCAGCCGGGCCGCGGTGTCGTCGCCGACGGTCATGACGACGGCGTCGTAGGTGATGTTCTCGTCGTGCTCGCCCACCTCCGCCTTCGCCGAGGGGGTGAAGAGCGCCGGGTCGAGCCGGGAGCCGTCCACGAGGCCCTCGGGCAGCGGCAGGGAGCAGACGGTGCGGGACTCCCGGTACTCCAGCAGCCCGCTCCCGGTCAGGTAGCCGCGCGCGATGCACTCGATCGGGTACATGACGAGGCGGCGGCAGATCATCGCCCGGCCCTCGACGGCGGCGGGCACACCCCCGGCGGCGTCCGACGCGATCACGTGGTTCGGGATCCCCGCGAGCTGCTCGAACCACCACAGGCTCAGCTGCGTGAGCACCCGCCCCTTGTCGGGGATCTCCGTGGCCAGGACGTGGTCGTAGGCGCTGATGCGGTCGCTGGCCACGACGAGCACGACGTCGTCGCGCCCGTCCTCCGGCTCGTACAGGTCGCGGACCTTGCCGGAGTAGACGTGCCGCCAGCCGGGCAGGTCCGGATGCTCGGGCGCGAAGGCGCTCATGCCCTGGCCACCGCAGGACCGGCGACCGTGATTTCCGAGCGCGAGGCCGTGAGGGCGATGTCCGTGCGGAACTGTCCGCCCTCGAGGTCGATCCGGCCCAGGCTCTCGTAGGCGGTGGCCCGCGCGTCGGCCAGGGAGTCCCCGAGCCCGACGACGGCCAGCACCCGACCGCCGGAGCTCACCACCTTGCCGTCCCGCAGGGCGGTGCCGGCATGGAGGACGTGCGCGCGCTCCACCTGTGCGGCCTTCTTCAGCCCACGGACGCGCCGGCCCGTGACCGGGGTGTCGGGGTAGTTCTCGGACGCGAGAACGACGGCGACGGCCGTCTCGGGCGACCAGTTCAGCGGGTCGATCTGGTCGAGGGCGCCCCGCGCGGCGGCGAGCAGCACCCCGCCGAGGGGCGTGGTCAGGCGTGCGAGGACGGCCTGTGTCTCCGGGTCCCCGAAGCGGGCGTTGAACTCGATGACGCGCAGGCCGCGCGCCGTGAGCGCGAGGCCCACGTAGAGGACGCCCGCGAAGGGGGTGCCGCGGTGCGCCATCTCGTCGATCACGGGCTGCGCCACGCGCGTGAGAACCTCGTCGACGAGGCCGGCGGGCACCCATTCGAGCGGCGAGTAGGCGCCCATGCCGCCCGTGTTGGGGCCCTCGTCGGCGTCGTGGATGCGCTTGAAGTCCTGGGCCGGTGCGAGCGGGACCACCGTGCGGCCGTCGGAGAGGACGAACAGGGACACCTCGGGTCCGTCGAGGTACTCCTCGATGACCACGGTGCCTCCCGCCGCGAAGCACGCGGAGGCGTGGGCGCGGGCCTCGGCGAGATCCTCGGTGACCACCACACCCTTGCCGGCGGCGAGGCCGTCGTCCTTCACCACATAGGGGGCGCCGAACGTGCAGAGCGCCTCGTTCGCCTCCTCGTCCGTGGCGGCGACGCGGGCCATGGCGGTCGGCACGCCGGCTGCGGCCATGACCTGCTTGGCGAAGGCCTTGGAGGCCTCGAGCTGCGCGGCGGCGCGGGTGGGGCCGAAGACGGGGATGTCGGCCTCGAGCAGGGCGTCCGCGACACCGGCGGCGAGCGGAGCCTCGGGTCCGATCACCACGAGGGTGGAGCCCAGCCGGCGGGCCAACCCGACGACGGCGGCGGGATCGTTCGCGTCGATGGCGTGGGTGGGGACGTCCTGGGCGATGCCGGCGTTGCCGGGGGCCGCATGCACCTCCCGGACGAACGGGTCGGCCACCAGGGCCCGGACGATGGCGTGTTCGCGGCCTCCGGGGCCCAGTACAAGAACCTTCACAGTCCACCAGCGTACTGGAGGGGGTACCACCCCGGCGCAGAAAAAGCGCCTGTTACGACGGTTCGTCCCACCCATACCGTCCACAGGCCTCTCCGAATACTTTCCATGAGCAACCTCCCGACGTCCCGCCGCGGCCTTCCCCTCCTGGCGGCGCTCGCCGGCATCATCGCCGCCGGCGTGGTACTCGGCGTCGCCGAACTCGCCGGGGCCTTCTTCCGGGCGAGCGCCACCCCGGTCATCGCCATGGGCTCCACCTTCATCGATTTCACGCCGCCCTGGCTGAAGGACTTCGCCATCGCGACGTTCGGGACCAGCGACAAGCTGGCACTGCTCGTCGGCATGGGCATCACGATCGCGCTGCTGGCGGCGGTCCTCGGCGTCGTGGCGTTCCGGCGGTGGGCGCTCGGCGTCGCCGGCGTGCTGGTCATGGGATCGGTGATCCTGGCCTGCGTCCTCACCCGGGCCGGTGCCTCCCTGCCCGACGCAGTCCCGACCGTCGTCGGCACCGCCGCGGGGCTGCTGGCACTGCGCGTGCTGACCGCCCGCCTCCGGCACGCGGCCGCCGGGGCGCCGGCCGCCGGTCCCGCTCCGGGGGACACCGCAGGACGGTCGGCGGTCGACACGGGAGAAGCAGCCGGCCTGGGGAGCACCGCCGGGGGCGACGCCGCCCGCACCGGGTCCGTCACGACGGCACCGTCGCGCTCCAGCGTGCGAGCCTCCGCCACGCGGCCGGCCGGCACGACGTCGCGGCGCGGGTTCTTCGCCGCCGCGGGGGTCACCGCCGTCGTCGCCGCCGCGGCCGCGGGTGGGGGCCGGCTGCTGGCGGGTGCGCGGAACGAGGTCGCCGCGCTCCGGGGCAGCCTGCGGTTCCCCACCCCGGCCAGTCCTGCACCGGCGCTGCCTGTCGGCGTGCAGTCGCCCGTCGCGGGCGTGACACCCTTCGTCACCCCGAACGGCGACTTCTACCGGATCGACACGGCGCTCAGCGTCCCGCAGCTCACCACCGACGACTGGGTGCTCCGCGTGCACGGCATGGTGGAGGAGGAGTTCGAGCTGACCTTCCAGGACCTCCTGGACGCCGACCTCGTCGAGCGCCACATCACCCTCACCTGCGTCTCCAACCCGGTGGGCGGCGACCTCGCCGGGACGGCGAAGTGGCTCGGCTACCCGCTGCGCGAGGTCCTCGCGCGGGCCCGGCCCCTGGACGGCGCGGACATGGTCCTGTCCACGAGTTCGGACGGCTTCAGCGCCTCCACTCCCCTGCCCGTGCTGCAGGACGGGCGCGACGCCATCCTCGCCGTCGCCATGAACGACGAGCCGTTGCCCGTGGAGCACGGCTTCCCGGTCCGCATGGTGGTCCCCGGCCTCTACGGGTACGTCTCGGCGACCAAGTGGGTGGTGGACCTCGAGGTCACGCGCTTCGCCGACCGCACGGCGTACTGGACGGACCGCGGCTGGTCCGAGAAGGGCCCCATCAAGACCATGGCGCGTGTGGAGGTCCCGAAGTCCTTCGCGCAGGTCGACGGCGGACCCGTGCAGCTCGGCGGTGTCGCCTGGTCCCAGCAGCGCGGTATCACCGCGGTCGAGGTCTCGGTCGACGGCGGCGACTGGGAATCGGTGAGCCTTGCCGCCGAGGCGTCCGTGGACACCTGGCGCCAGTGGTCCCATGAGGTGAACCTCGACTCCGGACTCCACACGGTCAGGGCGAGGGCCACGGACGCCGTCGACGGCCTCCAGACCGAGGAGCGCGCGGACACCGTGCCGGACGGCGCATCCGGCTGGCAGTCGGTGCAGTTCACCGTGACGTAGCCGCCGCCCGCGGCCCCCAGACCTGCGCCCACCGGATGACCGTCCTCTCCGGTGGGCGCAGCCGTGTCAACGGGGCCCCTCGGGCGCCGCAGCGGATAGGGAATACTGGGTTCATGCCCTCCACCTTCACTACGGCCGACGCCGTGGACCTCGCCGTCCTGGAACGAAACGGCTTCATCGAGTCCCGCCACGTGGGGGCCGCCGTCGTCCTCGCGGCCGACGGCTCCATGGTGACCGGACTCGGGGACATCACGAGCCCGATCTTCCCGCGCTCCACCCTCAAGCCGTTCCAGGCCCTGGCGAGCATGAAGGCGGGGGTCCCGCTGCGCGGCCCGCAGGTGGCCCTCGCGGCGGCCAGCCACGTGGCCAGCCGGGAGCACATGGACGTGGTGCGGACCATGCTCGACGCCGCCGGCGTCACCGAGGACCACCTGCAGTGCCCGGAGGACTGGCCGCAGGACGAGGAGGCCCGCCACGAGCTCGTCCGCGGCGGCAAGGGCAAGCAGCGCATCGCCTTCAACTGCTCCGGCAAGCACGCGGCGTTCCTGTGGGCCTGCACGGAGAACGGCTGGGACACCGCCACGTACCTCGACCCCACCCACCCGCTGCAGCGCTCCGTGGCCTCCGTCATCGAGGAGTACACCGAGGAGTCCGTGGCGGCGTGGGGCGTGGACGGCTGCGGCGCCCCGGTGGCCGCCGTGTCCCTGACGGGGCTCGCCCGCGGGATCGGGAAGATCGCGAAGGCCCCCTCGGACAAGCACGCCGACGCCCGCGCCGCGACGATCGCCACCGCGATGCTGGACTACCCCTGGGCCGTCCACGGCCACGGCATGGAGAACTCGGTGGTCATGGAGGACCTCGGCGTGCTCGCCAAGAGCGGCGCCGAGGGCGTGCTCGTCCTCGCCGCGCCGACCGGCGCGACCCTCGCCCTGAAGGTCCTCGACGGCAACGCCCGCGCGGCGACGCTCGTGGGCCTCACGCTCCTCGCGGCGTCCGGTGCGATCGACGCCGAGAAGGTCGGAGTGACCCTCGAGAAGGTCGTCTCCCCGATCCTCGGCGGGGGCCGCTCCGTGGGCAGCCTGCGTCTGGCCGCACCGGTCCTGTCCCTGCTCGACTAGGAGCGGCAGCCCATGGCACGACGACGCATCGCCGCCGAGGACGGCCACCGCGCCCTGGCGCAGGTCGCCGACGGGTCCGCCGGCCGGCCGGAACTCGCGATGGCGGTCCGGTTCACCCTCGAGGAGCTCGCGGAGCTCGCGCCCGGCAACAGCGTCGAGGTGCGGGTCCCCCCGTTCGGCGTCACCCAGTGCGTCGAGGGGCCCCGCCATACCCGCGGCACGCCGCCGAACGTCGTCGAGACCGACGCCGCCACCTGGCTCGCACTCGTCACCGGGACCACTACCTGGCCGGACGCCGTCGCCGCGGGCAGGGTGGCCGCTTCCGGCCAGCGCGCCGACCTCGGCGCCTGGCTGCCCCTCGTCGGGCGCCACCCGTGAGCGGTGACGCCCCGGGCGACCTCACACCGTCGGGCCCAGCGCCCGCCGCCGCGGGGTCGACGACGACCCGCCGCCGACGCGAGCCCTCCCCGCACGGCATCCCGGCGGGCCGCCCCGACACCCGTCCGTCGACTGTCCCGGCCCTCCGACGCCGCACGGCCGCGGCGATCCGCCGCCAGCCGGCCGGGGCGTGGCTGACCGGCGTCGCAGCCGCCCTCCTCTACACCGTCTTCTCCGTCGCCCAATGGAACCGGCTGGACACGCCGTCGTGGGACCTCGGGATCTTCACGCAGCTCGCGAAGGCCTACGCGGGCGTCGGTGCGCCGATCGTGCCCATCAAGGGCGAGGACTTCAACCTCCTGGGCGACCACTTCCACCCGCTGCTCGTGCTGCTGGGCCCCGCGTACGCTCTCGCGCCGTCGGGCCTGACCCTGCTGGTCGTGCAGAACCTGCTCTTCGGGCTGTCGGTGGCGGTCGTCGCACGCACCGGCATGCGGCTCCTCGGCTCCGCCGCCGGCCTCGCCGTCGGGATCGCGTACGCGCTGTCCTGGGGACTGCAGTCCGCCGTCGCCGCGCAGTTCCACGAGATCGCGTTCGCCGTGCCGCTGCTGGCCCTCTCCCTCGAGGCCGTCCTGGCACGGCGCGTGCTGCCCGCCGTCCTCTGGGGCGGCCTCCTCGTCTTCGTGAAGGAGGACCTCGGGCTCACCGTGATGGCCCTCGGGCTGGTCCTCGCGTGGCGGCTCCGGACGGTCGCCGGCCTGTGGCTCGCCGCCTGGGGGGCGCTGTGGCTGGTCCTGTCCGTGCGCGTGATCCTCCCGGCGCTCAACACCGCCGGCCAGTACGACTACGCGGACCGGATCGATGCCGGCGCGATGCTCGCGGACCCCGCCGGCGCCGTCGTCGACCTCCTCACCGGCACCGCGAAACACGAGACCCTCCTGCTGCTCCTGCTCGCCGGCGGCATTCTCTTCCTCCGCTCGCCGCTCAGCCTGATCCTCCTGCCCACCCTGCTGTGGCGGTTCGCCTCCGGTCAGGAGGTGTACTGGGGCCCCGAGTGGCATTACAGCGCGGTCCTCATGCCCGTCCTCTTCCTCGGCCTGGTGGACGGCGTCCGGTCCCTCCGGGCGAGCCCCCGCCGCTGGGTGCGGTCCGCCGCGCTGCTGGGGGTCCCCGCCGCCGTCGCCGCCTGCCTGGTCCTGCTGCCGGGCCAGAAGTTCGCCGCACTCGCCGAGCCGGAGACGTACCGGCAATCCGCGCGCTGGGACGCCGCCCACCGCATGATGGGCCTCGTCCCCGAGGGTGCCACGGTGGAGAGCGGCGTGGTCCTCATGGCGTACCTCGTGCCGGAGACCCGCGTGTACTGGCTCGGCAACACCAACCCGGCCCCCGACTACCTCGTCGTCGACGCCGACGACTGGAGCTGGGGACCCACCCGCCCGGCCGACGCCGAGGCCCACGCCGAGCAGCGGTTCCCCGGCACGGACTACACGCCGGTGTTCGACGAGGCGGGCTACCAGCTCGTCCGGCTGGAGCGCTGACGCCCGGTAGCCTTAAAGCATGACCTCCGAGCAGCCGTCGCCGCGCCCCTCCTCCGATCAGCCGGATCCGCGGGGCGACGGGCAGGCGCCGGCGGCCGGCGGGTCCGCCCCCGACGCCGCGACCGGCCGCCCGGACGCCCCGGTCCACGACGCAGACCATCAGGAAGTGCCCGCACCGGCCACACCGGACGTGCGCGAGGTGACCGTCCGCCGGGCGCCGAAGTTCGTGCCCTTCATGGCGGTCGGCGCGATCCTCGGCTTCCTCGCCGCCCTGGTCCTCGCCTATACCGGCCCGGACGATCCGACACTCACGCGCGAATCCGTCCTCGGGTTCTTCACGGTCGCCTTCGCCCTGCCCGGGATGCTCCTCGCCGCCCTGCTGGTCCTCGTCATCGACCGCCGCAGCGTCAGGCGCGCCGAGCGGGCGCGGGCGGAACGCACGGACGACGACGCCTGACGTCCGCCGCCGTCGCAGGCGCAGGTGCAGGCGCAGGTGCAGGCGCACGGCACCCTGCCTCCGGCCCGCTTACATCGGGGGCCGCGTTGACGACAGTAGGGCTCGATGGGGGGAACCATCGAATCGGAGAAGAGGAACGTGCCATGAAGGCATTCGCATGTGGAGACGTCGTACCGGGCTGCGAAGCCCGCTGGGTCTGCAGTACGGAGGACGAGATCCTCGCACGGGTGGGCGCGCATGCGTCGTCGGCACACGGTCTGACCGAGATCTCGCCCGAGCTGGTCGGCGCGGTGCGCGGCAGCATCGTCGCCGCCTGACCCGCGCCCGGTGGAGGCCCTGCACCAGGCCACGGACGCGCACGAGCTCGCCGCCGCATGCCTCGGTGAGGGGATCACCTCCGCCTATCAGCCCATCATCGACACCGCCCGCGGCACCGTGGTGGGCTACGAGGCCCTCGTCCGCTTCCCGGGGTACGGGGAGAAGAATCCCGAGGTGTGGTTCGCCCGGGCGCGACGCGAGGGGCGCGCGGCGGAACTCGAGGCCGCCGCGCTCCGCAGCGCCTTCGCGCACCGGGGGTCCCTCCCGGCAAACTGCTTCCTCACGGTGAACGTCTCCCCCGCCCTGCTCGCCTCGCCCCGGGTGCAGCAGGTGTGGGCCGAGCAGGGCGGGCTCGGGGGCGTCGTCGTGGAACTCACGGAGCAGACGCCCATCGAGTCCTACCTCGACCTGGAACCGCACCTGGACGCCCTGCGCGCCGCGGGCGCCATGATCGCGGTCGACGACGCCGGATCCGGCTACGCGGGCCTGCAGCACCTGCTCGCACTCCGGCCGTCCATCATCAAGATGGACCGGGAACTGGTGCGCGACATCGACGCGGACGAGGCCAAACGGGCCCTCATGGAGATGATCGGGCTCTTCGCCGGCCGGGTCGACGCCTGGATCCTCGCCGAGGGGATCGAGCGGGTCGAGGAGCTCGACACCCTCGCCGCCCTCGGGGTCCCCCTCGTGCAGGGGTACCTGCTGGGCCGGCCCGCGCCGCCCTGGCAGGGCCTCGACCTGGACCTGGCCCTCCGCCTGTCCGCCCGGTCGCGCGACGCCGCGGCGTCGACGGTCCGCGGCGTCGTCGAGCCGGCCCCCACCGCCGCCACCCCGGGCGCGGCGGCGGCCCTCTTCGCGGGGAACCCGCACCTCACCGACGTCGTGCTCCTCGACGGGCGGCGCCCGCGGGCGGTCCTCACCGCGGAGGTGGCACACCTGGGGGTCGTCACCCCCGGCCTGGTCGTGAACGTGGACACCCCGGTGGACGAGGCCCTCACACGCGCCGTCACCCGGGAGGCGGGTTCCCGCTTCGCCCCCCTGCTCGTGACGGACAACGCGGGGCGGTTCGTCGGGATCGCCCGGATGGAGCGGCTCATCGGGAAGCTGGCCACCAGGAAATAGGCGCCGAGGAAGCGGGGCGGCGGACCGTACCGTGAGAGAATGGCCGCATGCTGCGCGGCGACGGACACCTCTCCCATGACCTTCTTCCCGGCGAGAGAGGACCCCAGGACGCCTGCGGCGTCTTCGGCGTCTGGGCTCCCGGCGAGGAGGTGGCCAAGCTCGCCTACTACGGCCTCTACGCGCTGCAGCACCGGGGCCAGGAGTCCGCGGGCATCGCCACGAGCGACGGCCGGAGGATCAACGTCTACAAGGACATGGGCCTCGTGTCCCAGGTCTTCGACGAGGCCACGCTGAACACCCTGGCCGGGCACATCGCCGTCGGGCACTGCCGCTACTCCACCACCGGGTCCTCCCACTGGGCCAACGCCCAGCCCACCCTCGGCGCCACCGCGGCGGGCACCGTGGCCCTGGCCCACAACGGCAATCTCACCAACTCGGCCGAGCTGTACCAGATGGTCCTCGCCCGTCACGGCAAGCCGCGCGCCGGGGAGATGGCGCAGGGCAACACCACGGACACCGCCCTCGTCACCGCGCTCCTCGACGGCGACGACGACCGCTCGCTCGAGCAGACCGCCCTCGCGTTGCTGCCGAGCATCCGCGGCGCGTTCTGCTTCGTCTTCATGGACGAGGGGACGCTGTACGCGGCCCGCGACACCTCCGGTGTCCGGCCCCTCGTCCTCGGCCGGCTCGAGCGCGGCTGGGTGGTCGCCTCCGAGCAGGCGGCCCTCGCCACCGTCGGGGCGAGCTTCATCCGGGAGATCGAGCCCGGCGAGTTCATCGCGATCGACGAGGACGGCGTGCGCAGCAGCCGCTTCGGCTCCCCCACCCCTGCCGGTTGCGTCTTCGAGTACGTGTACCTGGCCCGGCCCGACGCCTCGATCGCCGGCCGGTCCGTGTACGAGGCCCGCGTGGAGATGGGCCGCCAGCTGGCCCGCGAGAACACCGCGGAGGCGGACATCGTGATCCCCGTCCCCGAGTCCGGGACGCCCGCGGCCGTCGGCTTCGCCGAGGAATCCGGCATCCCCTTCGCCCACGGGTTCGTGAAGAACGCCTACGTGGGGCGGACATTCATCCAGCCCAGCCAGACGCTCCGCCAGCTCGGCATCCGGCTCAAGCTCAACGCCCTGGAATCCGTCATCCGCGGCAAGCGCATCATCGTCGTGGACGACTCCATCGTCCGCGGCAACACCCAGCGCGCCGTCGTCAGGATGCTGCGCGAGGCCGGCGCCGCCGAGGTCCACGTCAAGATCTCCTCGCCGCCGGTGCGCTGGCCCTGCTTCTACGGCATCGACTTCGCCTCCCGCGCGGAGCTCATCGCGAACGGCGCGGCGGTCGAGGAGATCAGCAAGTCCGTCGGCGCCGACAGCCTCGCCTACATCTCCGAGGACGGCATGATCGACGCCACGCAGCAGCCCCGCGAGCGCCTCTGCACGGCCTGCTTCACCGGGACGTACCCCATCGAACTGCCCGACGACGACCGCCTGGGCAAGAACCTGCTCGAGCGCCTCGACCCGGCCGACCGCTCCGGCGCCGTGGGCTGCGACCCGGGGCCGGACGCCGACCTCGAAGCCGTACTGACCGACGACGACAAGAAAGAGCGGGTATGAGCTCCCCGAACCCCATCACGTATGCCAGCGCCGGAGTGGACGTCGAGGCGGGTGACCGCGCCGTCGAGCTCATGAAGGACGCCGTGCGGGCCACGCACGGCGAGCAGGTCCTCGGTGGGGTGGGTGGTTTCGCGGGGCTCTTCGACGTCTCCCGCCTCCTCACCTACACGCGGCCGCTGCTCGCGACGTCGACCGACGGCGTGGGCACGAAGGTCGCGATCGCCCAGGCGATGGACATCCACGACACCATCGGCTTCGACCTCGTGGGCATGGTCGTGGACGACATCGTGGTGGTCGGCGCGGAGCCGCTGTTCATGACGGACTACATCGCGTGCGGGAAGGTGGTCCCCGAGCGCATCGCGGACATCGTCCGCGGCATCGCGGCCGGCTGCTCGGTGGCCGGCACCGCCCTGGTGGGCGGGGAGACCGCGGAGCACCCGGGCCTGCTCGGCGAGCACGAGTACGACGTCGCGGGCGCGGCGACCGGCGTGGTCGAGGCGGACCGCGTCCTCGGCCCCGAGCGCGTCCGGGCGGGCGACGTCGTGATCGGCATGGCCTCCTCCGGCCTGCACTCCAACGGCTACTCCCTCGTCCGCCGCGTCATCAGTGCGGCCGGGTGGACGCTGGACCGGCAGGTCGACGACCTCGGGCGGACGCTCGGCGAGGAACTGCTCGAGCCCACGCGCGTCTACGCCGCCGACTGCCTCGCCCTCGCCCGGAACGACGCCGCGCAGGTGCACGGGTTCAGCCACGTCACCGGCGGCGGGCTCGCGGCGAATCTCGCCCGCGTGCTGCCCCGCGGCCTCGAAGCCACCGTGGACCGCTCCACCTGGGGACTCCCCCCGATCTTCGGCATCGTCTCGCAGCTCGGCGCCGTCCCGTTGCCGGACCTCGAGCGCACCCTCAACCTGGGCGTCGGCATGGTCGCGATCGTGGGGCCGGAGGGTGCCGACGCCGCCCTGGCGCAGCTGAACGCGGCCGGTGTCCCGTCCTGGGTCATGGGCAGCGTGCAGGCCGCGAGTGGCGGCAGCACCGACGGGCCGGACTACGTCCAGGGCGCCAAGGGCGTGGACGGCGGCTCCGTGCGGCTCCTCGGCGCGTACGCCTCCTGACCTCCGGGCTCCTTGCCCGATCCTGCCCGATCCATCGTCCCGACCCACCTGCCCGATCCGCCGCTTCTGCCCACCGACTCCCCCACGTCGCTGGGCATGTCTGACGATGCCCCATGAGTTGGGTGGGTCGGTGGGCAAATGTGGCCGGTCGATGCTGACACCGACGTGACGAAGCCCCCGCCCTCCGGAGAGGACAGGGGCTTCGCCGCCCTAGGGGTGTCCGCGGGGCTGCGTCAGGGCTTCCCGGGCTGCTTGCGGGTCACGACGACGTCGAACGAGCTGGTGCGGGTATTGCCCGCCTCGTCCGTGGCGGTGCAGGTGACCGTCGTCGTGCCGATGACGAAGCGCGAGCCCGACGCCGGGTCGCAGATCAGCGGCACTTCGCCGTCGAGCGTGTCGATGGCCGACGGCAGGGTGTACTTCACCTTGGTGCCGCTGGCCCCGTTGGAGACGGCCCGGACATCCGACTGGCCGGCGATCCGCGGCGGGAGCACATCGGCCGGTCGGGCGGGGAGCCTGGCCGGATCGACGATGCCCCAGTAGGCGGGCGTGACCTGGAGGTCGTCGTCGAAGGGCAGCGGCTGTTCCCAGGGACGGGCCATCGGCCACGTCCGCAGCCAGGTGCGGGCGTTGCTGATGCCCCAGAACGTCACGGAGTCCACGGACTCGTTGTGCTCCCGGAGCATCGTGAACAGGTCCCGGTAGTAGTAGCCCACCTCGGCGGCCGCGTCGGCGTCGTCCTCGAACGCCGGGCTGTACGGATCCACGGGGGTGCCGCTGACATCGGCGCCCTGGTTCTCCGTGGACGCGTTGACATCGAGTTCCGTGATGGCCTGCAGGAGCTCCGGATCCAGCGCCTCGACGGCCTCGATGGAGTCCTCGAGCCATTCCACCGGGCGGGCGACGTCCACATGGGCCTGATGTCCCACGCCGTCGATCGGAGCGTTGCGTGCCTCGAGCGCGCCGATCAGCGAGAGGTAGTCGGCCCGCTTCTCCGGCATCTCCGTGTTGTAGTCGTTGATGAACAGGGCCGCCTCGGGGAAGTAGCGGTCGGCCAGGCGGAAGGCCTCGTCGACGAAGCCCTCACCCAGGACCTGGAACCAGCGGCTGTCGCGCATGTCGTGCGGGTTGGCCGTGTCACCGTCCGCGATGACCTCGTTGACCACGTCCCACGCCCAGATGGGGCTGTCGCCGTCCGGGTAGCGGGCGTCGATGTGGTCCGCGATGCCCTTGATGTGGGCTTCCATGCGGGCCTTCAGCAGTGCCTGGTCGGCCGGGCTGTCGGTGAGGTCGCGGGTGCCGTCCTTGAAGAACCATGCCGGGGTCTGCGAGTGCCAGGCGAGCACATGACCGTAGACCTGCACATTGTTGGAGTCCGCGAAGTCCAGGAGCTGGTCCAGCTGGGTGAAGGTGAACTGTCCCTCGACCGGCTGCACGCTCTCCGGCTTGCCCGCGTTCTCCGGGGTGAAGGCGTTGAAATGCTTCCGGACGAGGTCGGCGGCCGTTCCCACGGTCTCCCGCGCATCGATCGCCACGCCGACGTGCTCGATCCCGTCGGCGCCGAGGACGTCCTTCAGCCCGGGCACCTCCGTCTGGATGGACTCCTCGGCGAACGGTGCGAGGCTGAAGTCGTCCAGCAGGAAGTCCACTCCCACCGCACCTTCGATGTACACCTGCGCCTTGTCCGCGGCGGCTCCGAGCGTGTAGGTGCCCTTGAGCTGCGTCCAGCCGTCGGCCGTGACCGACGCGCCGGCACCGGCGACGCCGTCGTATGCGCTTCCGCCGCCGTTGTCCCGCTGCACGGACACCTTGAGCGATGCCGGTGCCTGGCCCGGTGCGAGCTTCGCCCACACGGACACCTCCACGGCGGTCCCGACCGGCAGGCCGGCCGTGACGTCGAGGGCCGCTCCGTGCCACGGCTGGGTCCGGTTCGTCACGAGCAGGCTGCCGGCGCCGGTACGGGCATCACTGCTCGTCGTGGCGGAGACGCCATCGCCGCGGGCCGTCCAGCCGTCGGTGCCGGTCTCGAATCCGCTCGTGATGCCGACCGTTGCGCCGTCGGCCGCTCCGCCGCGCGGGAGGGTGAAGGTCCAGCCGTCGGCGAGCTTCTCGGTCACGACCGTGGTGACGGCCCGGACGGTGTTCGACCGGTCGCCGCCGCCGTCGTGTGCGAGCACCACCGCACCCGGCGTGAAGGCCCTGCGGAGGTTCGCGGTCAGCGTCGCTTCGCTGAGGTCGTTGCCGTCCCAGTCGGAGATCACGTTGCCGAGGCCCAGGGGCTGCATGCCGAGGGCCGCCGCAACCTCCCCGGTGGCGCCCCAGCTGCCGTTCGGTGCCCGGAAGTAGGGCACCGGCAGGGACGGGTCTCCCGCCGCTTCGCGGATGATGCGCAGGTTCTCCTTGAGGTCGGCCTCGACCTGCGCCCGGGTCCACGAGCCCATGTCGGCGTAGGACGTGCCGTGGTTGCAGAGCGTGTGCCCCTCGGCGACTATGCGCCGCAGCAGGTCGGCGCCGCCGGGCGCCTCGATGTTCTGTCCGATGACGCAGAAGGTCGCGGTGACACCCTTCGCCTTCAGCAGGTCGAGGAGGGCAGCGGTCTCGCCCGGGTTCGGTCCGTCGTCGAACGTCAGGGCGACGGCGTTGCCGGTCGCACGTGCCGAGGCGAGGGGTGTCGTGGTGGGGTTCACCGCGCCCCCCGGGACGAAGGAGGGGTCGGGTGTGGGCTGCCAGGCGCCGCCGTCACCGGGCGCTGCGGTGCCGGTGATCACGACGTCGTCGATGAGGTAGTCGTAGGGTGCACCGAGGTCTCCTGTTCCGAGATAGGCCCGCAGCGTCGCCGGGTCGGCGCCGGCCGGGGCGGTGAAGGTCCCCGTCACAGTGGTCCAGGCGTCCGCGGTCACCGTGGTGTTGCCCACCCAGCTGTAGGCGGGTTCGACGACGAAGCGGGCCGATGTCGTCGTGCCTGCTGCCGCTGCCAGTTTCACCTGCGCGGAGAAGGTGTAGGCACCTCCCGCCTGCAGGAGGTTCGCCGGCGTCCTGATCCCGTCGTAGTCGGTGGTCCTGCCCTTGACCAGCAGGGCCCTGTCGCCGTCCGCGTCGACGACCGACAGCGTGGGCCCGCCGTTCTGCGTCAGCGGGCCGAAGCTGCCGTTCTCGAAGTCCTCGTTCAGCAGTACTGCCGGTTCGTCGGCGGAGGCCGCCGGCAGCGTCAGCACGCCGGCCCCCGTGATCAGGCCGAACGCCGTGGCGCCCGCAATCAGACGTCGTCGTCTCATGGTTCTCCTTGGTGTGGTGGCCCATACGCTTCGGGGCGGGCCAGTGCCTGCTGGGTTGGTGGGAGGAGCGGGGTGCCGGGCGGTGACGCCTAGCGGTTGCCGCGTCCCGGGGATGCCTGCTCGAGCGTGTCCTGCAGCGCGTAGTAGGCGGGCTTGCGGGTGAAGTCGTTCCACATGACCGTTGCCTCTCCCTCACCGGCGAAGAACACCGGGACCCAGGAGTACTTGTCGGTGAAACCCCAGATGGTGAACGAATTGCACTCGTCCACCGCGACGCAGGCCTCGAGGGCGCGCTGGTAGTAGCCGGACTGCTTCTCGAGCTGCGCCGCGGTGGGTGCGGTCCCTGCGGCGACGTCCATGCGCACGTCGATCTCGGTGATCGCCGTCTCCAGCCCGAGGTCGTCGAAGCGCTGCAGGTTGGCCTGCAGGTCGCCCGGGAATCCGTAGCGTGTGCTGAGGTGGCCCTGGATGGCGAAGCCGTCGATCGGAACGCCCTGCGCCTGCAGACGCGGGATGAGTTCGAGGTAGGCGTTGCTCTTCGCGTTGATGCCCTCTACGCCGTAGTCGTTGAAGAACAGCTTGGCCTTGGGGTCCGCCTCGTGCGCCCAACGGAACGCGTCGGCGATGATCTCCGGGCCCAGCTCGCGGATCCAGATGTTGTCCGTGGTGCGCAGCGTGCCGTCACCGTTGAAGATCTCGTTCGCGACATCCCACTGCTGGATCTTGCCGGCGTACCGGCCGACGACGGTCTGGATGTGGTCCTTGAGGATGGCACGGAGCTCGTCCTTCGTGAAGTCGCCCTCCTCGAGCCAGGCCGGGTTCTGGCTGTGCCAGAACAGGGTGTGGCCGCGGACCACCTGCTTGTTCTCCTGGGCGAACTCCACGATCGCGTCCATCTCGGCGAACCGGTAGGTGCCCTGCTCGGGGTGGATGAACTCCCACTTCGACTGGTTCTCGGGTGAGACCGAACTGAATTCGGCAGCGAGGTGCTTCCGGTACTCCTGGTCGAAGGTGAAGGGATCCGGGTAGGGCTGGGTCTCATGGTGGCCGCCACCGGCGACGGCCGTGCCGATCTTGAGGTCCTGCGGGGCCACCCAGCGGAGGGTGTCCTTCTTCTCGATGCCGTGCGGGCGGGGCGGCTGGTGCTGCGCCGCGAGGGCGGGCGCTGCCGCGGGAAGGATCATGGCCGAGGCCAGGACTGCTGCGGCGATGGATGAACGAACCTGCATGAGCTCTCCTTTGAGGTACCTGAGGTACGGTGGCCGACCCGGTGATCGGCATATTTCCGGAAGTTTCCGGAAACACCGCTGCTGTAGGTTAGGAACATCGCGTCCGGCAGGTCAAGGGTGCGGGAGATTTCGACCCGGGGAACGCCCTGCTGCGGCCTCCGGGCTTCCCGAGGAGGACACCATGCAGGACAATGCCCAGCCCGCGGTGACGATCTCCGCCATTGCCTCCGCGGCCGGTGTCTCGATCCCCACGGTGTCCCGCGTCCTCAATGGACGGTCCGACGTCGCACCTGCGACCCGCGAGCGCGTCGAGGTCCTGCTGCGGGAGTACGGCTACCGGCGGCGCGGAGCGGGGCGCCCGACGTCGTCAGGACTGGTGGACCTCGTGTTCAACGATCTCGACAGCCCCTGGGCGGTCGAGATCATCCGGGGCGTCGAGGAGTTGCTGAACACCGAGGGACTGTCCATGGTGGTCTCCGCGATCCACCGCCGCGGCGGCAGCGGGTCGACCCGCAAGTGGCTCGACACCCTGGGAGCACGCCCGAGCGACGGCGCCATCCTGGTAACCACCGACCTGGACTCCTTCCTGCATGCGGAACTGCAGCGCCTCAACCTGCCCCTCGTCGTCGTCGACCCCGCCGGAGTACCCGACCTCGAGGTACCGACCGTCGGAGCGACCAACTGGACGGGCGCCGTCACCGCGACCGAGCACCTCCTCCAGCACAACCACCGCCGGATCGGATACGTGGCGGGCCGCCCGGGGCTGTGGTGCAGCAGGGCGCGCCTCGACGGCTACCGGGCCGGGCTCGACGCCGCCGGCATCGCCTTCGATGCGGCGCTCGTCGTCGGCGGGGACTTCGACTACGCGTCAGGGTTCGCGGCCGGCATCGAACTGCTCACCCTGCCCGACCGACCGACGGCGATCTTCGCGGCGAGCGACCAGATGGCCCTCGGGGTGTACGAGGCAGCGCGCCAGCAAGGGCTGCGGATCCCCGATGATCTCAGCGTCGTCGGATTCGACGATCTTCCCGAGGCAGGCTGGGCCTCCCCTCCCCTGACGACGGTCCGCCAGCCCCTGTCCGAGATGGGAAGCCTTGCCGCCCGCACCCTGGTCCGACTCATCCGGGGCGAGGCGGTGGAGAGCCCGCGGATCGAGCTCTCCACCAGGCTCGTCCAGCGGGCCAGCGTCCGCGCACTGCACCCGTAGGAGATTCGCGGCAAGTGCGGCAACCCGCTTGACTCTGGGCTCAGAGCGAATATGTTTGTAACGGCAACATATTAACCCCGCACACCCTGGAGCACTCAATGACGATCGAGCCCACCCGCGATGACAAATTCTCCTTCGGCCTCTGGACGGTGGGCTGGGAAGCCCAGGACCAGTTCGGTTCCGCAACCCGCGCACCCCTCGACGTCGTCGAGGCGGTCAACCGCCTGAGCGACCTCGGCGCGTACGGCATCACCTTCCACGACAACGACCTCTTCCCCTTCGGCTGCTCCGCGGCCGACCGTCAGCGGGAGATCGACCGCCTGACCGGCGTGCTGAAGTCGACAGGCCTGATCGTGCCGATGGTGACCACGAACCTGTTCAGCCACCCGGTCTTCAAGGACGGCGGCTTCACGAGCAACGACCGCGGCGTGCGGCGCTTCGCCCTGCGCAAGGTCCTGGACAACATCGACCTCGCCGCCGAACTCGGCGCCAAGACCTTCGTCATGTGGGGCGGTCGCGAAGGCAGCGAATACGACTCCGCCAAGGACATCCGCGGAGCCCTGGAGCGCTACCGCGAGGCCGTCAACCTGCTCGGCGACTACGTGACGGACAAGGGCTACGACATCCGCTTCGCGATCGAGCCCAAGCCGAACGAACCGCGCGGCGACATCCTGCTGCCCACGCTCGGCCACGCCATGGCGTTCATCGAGACACTCGAGCGCCCCGAGCTCGTCGGCATCAACCCGGAGACCGGCCACGAGCAGATGGCCGGCCTGAACTTCACCCACGGCATCGCTCAGGCCCTCTACCAGGGCAAGCTGTTCCACATCGACCTGAACGGCCAGCGCAGCATCAAGTTCGACCAGGACCTCGTCTTCGGCCACGGCGACCTCCAGAACGCCTTCTCGCTGGTGGACCTGCTCGAATTCGGCGGACCCGCCGGCGGCCCCTCGTACGACGGCCCCCGGCACTTCGACTACAAGCCGAGCCGCACCGAGGACATGGACGGCGTGTGGGACTCGGCGGCTGCGAACATGCAGACCTACCTGCTGCTCAAGGAGCGCGCCGCCGCGTTCCGTGCCGACCCCGAGGTCCAGGCGGCCCTCACGGCATCACGGGTGTCGGAGATCAACGAGCCCACGCTCGACGAGGGCGAGGGCTACGAGGCCCTCCGCGCGGACCGTGCCTCCTATGAGGACTTCGACGCCGACGCCTACTTCAACGGCAAGGGCTTCGGGTTCGTGAAGCTGCAGCAGCTCTTCATCGAGCACCTGCTCGGGGCCCGCTGACCCATGGCCCTCGTTGCCGGCGTCGACTCCTCGACGCAGAGCTGCAAGGTCGTCGTGCTCGACGCCGTGACCGGGTCCGAGGTCCGCTCCGGCCGCGCCCTCCATCCGGAGGGCACGGAGGTGGACCCCGAGGCATGGTGGCAGGCGCTGCGCGCCGCACTGGAGGCTGCGGACGGCCTCGGGGCCGACGTCGACGCCGTCGCCATCGCGGGCCAGCAGCACGGGATGGTGCTGATCGGCCAGGACGGGAGGGTCCTCCGGGACGCCCTGCTGTGGAACGACACGCGCTCCGCGGACGCGGCCCGGGACCTGATCGGCGAGCTCGGACTCGGGGAGATCGTCGTCCGCACCGGGTCCGCGCCCGTGGCCTCCTTCACCGGCAGCAAGGTGCGCTGGGTGCGCGACGCCGAACCCGACGTCGTCCCGGTCATCGCTGCCGTGGCGCTCCCCCACGACTGGCTGACCTGGCGGCTGCGCGGATTCGGTCCGGCGGGCGAGTCGCCGCTCGGCCCGGTGCTCGACGAGCTGGTGACCGACCGCTCGGACGCGAGCGGCACCGGGTACTGGAGTCCGGCGGCGGAGGGCTACGACCTCCCGCTGTTCGAGCACATGCTCGGGCGTCCGGCCCGCGAGGCGCGCGGGACCCAGGAGAAGCGTGGGGCCGGGGACCTGCAGGGGACCGATCCGGACGCCGTGGTCCTCCCCCGGGTGCTCCGCGCGGATCAGGCCGCCGGGACGGTCCATGCCTCCTTCACCGCCTCGGGCGACCGGGAGATCGTCGTCGGCGCGGGCGCGGGTGACAACGCGGGGGCGGCGCTCGGGCTCGGGGCGGAGGAGGGCGACGTCGTCGTGTCCCTCGGGACGAGCGGCACGGTCTTCGCCGTCGCCGCCGACGCCGTCGCGGACCCGGGCGGGACCGTCGCAGGGTTCGCCGATGCCAGTGGGCTGTTCCTGCCGCTCGTGGCGACCCTCAACGCGGCGCGCGTCCTGTCCTCGGTGGCGGGGCTCCTGGACGTGGACCACGACGGCCTCGCCGAGCTGGCCCTGAGCGCCGGGCCCGGCTCGGACGGCGTGGTCCTCGTGCCGTACTTCGAGGGAGAGCGCACGCCCAACCTCCCGACGGCGAAGGCCAGCGTCCACAACCTCAGCATCGCGTCCGCCACGCGGCCGAATCTGGCCCGGGCGGCGATCGAGGGCATGCTGTGCGGGCTGGCCGATGCGCTGGACGCCGTCCGTGCCACGGGCGTGCGGCCGCGTCACCTGCTGCTGATCGGCGGTGCGGCGCAGAACGCCGCCGTGCAGGAGGTGACGGCGCAGGTGTTCGACCTGCCCGTGCGGATCCCTGCACCCGGCGAATACGTGGCGCGGGGCGCTGCGGTGCAGGCCGCGTGGGTCCTGGCCGGCTCACGGCCCTCCTGGACGCCCGACGCCGTCGAGGACCGCGCCGCCGACCACCGGCCGGTCATCCGTGAGCAGTACCGGGCAGCGGTGGGGTCCCTCCGGTTCTGAGGTGGCCGGGCATAGCGAGAGGCACCACCCGTCCGGGTGGTGCCTCTCGTGGTTCGCGGTGGTGCCGGGCCTGCTAGACGCGGGCGCGGTGGTCGATGCCGGCCTGGTCCACCTTGCGGTGGAAGTGCATGCCGGCCTTCCCGCCGAGGATCGCGGCGATCAGCGGGATGAGGACGGCGATGGCGAGGCCGACCAGTCCGCTCGTGGTCAGCGCGCTACCGTCCACGGGGATGCTCGGCGCGCCGTTCAGGCTGGAGAGGACGTTGAACTGGTCACCGGCGAAGACGGCGAGGATCGCCAGGACGATCGCGATGATGATGCCCCAGAGCCAGACGGCGAGGCCCTGCCTGGCGCCGTCGAAGCGTGCCATGCGGCCTGCGACGTAGCCGCCGCAGTAGTAGGCGACGAACAGGATGACCGCCAGGACGATCCCGCTCACGATGCCGATGGTCCCGGCGTTCTCGGTGGCCTGGTTCGCGGCATCGCTCGCCGTGCTCGAACTGGAGGCCCCGATGCCGACGCCGATCGCCGTCGCGAGGGCACTGAGGATGACGGTCAGGCCGATCGCGCTCAGCCAGCCGAAGAACGCGGAGCCGAACTTGATGCCGCCGAACTGTTCCTTCTCCGCGGCCACGACGTCGTTGCGACGGCTCCTCGGGGTACTTGCGCCTGCTGTGTTCTCTGCCGCCATGATGCTGGTCCTCCTCGATAGTGGGATCATGCGGACCGCGGCGCATCACTGCGGAACAACATGATCAGTCTACTTACTATCGTGGGGGACGCCGTCCCTCGCATGCAACCGGCGGTCCCCGGCCGACGCACCGGTGGTCAATCGGCGAAGTGGGTGCTCGCACTCCTCCCCGCGGCCCGGACGATCAGCGCCTCGGTGACGTCGCGCAGCTTCGGAGACAACCAGGTTCGGTGTTCATCATCGAATGACTCTCGAAACTTTCGACCGAATATTCAACAATTGCCTGATGGGTTGAGCGTGCGCAGCGCCCCTGCGACAGCGCAGGAGGCTGTGTGCGGCCGGCCACGCTCTGCGACGAGCGGTCACCGCTGAGCCCGGAAGTACGCGGCGGTATGCTGTGGGGCATGTCGCTTCCGCCCCCAGAACCGCGTGTCACCCTCGCCCAGCTCGCGGCGGCAGCCGGTGTCTCCCTGTCGACGATCTCCAAGGTGCTCAACGGCCGCACGGACGTGTCGCCGACAACCCGGGCGAAAGTTGAGGAACTCCTCGAGGAGCACGGCTACCGGCGTCGCAAGGCCTCGGCGGCGAAGGCATGCCTCGTCGAGCTCGTGTTCCACGAGCTCGAGAGCGCCTGGGCGCTCGAACTCATCCGCGGGGTGGAGAACGTGGCCCGCGAGCACGGCATGAGCGTCGTGCTGACCGAGACGGGCTCGCGGCACGCGCCGGGACCGGAGTGGATCGAGGGCGTGATGTCGCGGCGGCCCGCCGGCGTGGTCCTGGTGTTCTCCGACCTGCCGCAGGACTTCCGCGCCAAACTGGACGCCCGCTCCATCCCCTTCGTCATCATCGACCCCGCGGGCGACCCCGCACCGGACGTCCCGTCGGTCGGCTCCGCCAACTGGGCCGGCGGCATGATGGCCACCCGCCACCTGATCGACCTCGGGCATACGAGGATCGCCGCGATCAGCGGACCGGAGGACATGATGTGCTCCCTCGCCCGCATCGACGGCTACCGGTCGGCGATGGGCATGGCCTCCCTCCCGATCGACCCCGAGTTGATCCGGTACGGGAACTTCCATGTCGACGGCGGACGCGACCATGCGTTCTCCCTGCTGCGCGCCCCCCACCCGCCGACGGCGATCTTCGCCGGCAGCGACCTGCAGGCGCTGGGGGTGCTCGACGCCGCCCGGCAGATCGGGCTCCGCGTCCCCGAGGAACTGTCGATCGTGGGCTACGACGACCTGCAGTTGGCGCAGTGGTCCAGCCCCGCGCTGACCACGGTGCATCAGCCGCTCATCCAGATGGCCGAGGAGGCCACGCGGATGATCCTGCGCCTGCGCGACGGGGAGCGGCCGAACAACCTCCGGCTCGACCTCGCCACGAGTCTCGTGGTGCGCCAGAGCACCGCGGCGCCACCCGCACCCCCTGCGCGTGCAGCCGGGGCGGCGCAGCAGCGCGCCTGACCGACGGCACCCGGGAAGGGCTCTGGATACGATAGGGCGAGGCGCAGGAGGCTCCTGCAGGACGAAGGAGAACCCGAGACTGTGCGGTCACTACCCGGCGGGACGAACGGCACCGAGGGCCTGCGCGCGCAGAACCTGTCGCAGATCCTCACGATGGTCCACCGGAACGGCCCGCTGTCCCGCGCCGAACTCACCCGGCGCAGCGGGCTCAACCGCTCCACCGTGGGCGCCCTGGTCTCGGCGCTCACCGAGAGGAACCTCGTCCGCGAGACGGAACCGGCCGTCGACGGACGCGTGGGCCGGCCGAGCCCCATCGTGCAGGCCAATGCCGGCGTCGCCGTGATCGCGGTCAACCCCGACATCGACGCCCTGACCGTCGGCGTCGTCGGACTGGGCGGCCACGTCCACGCGCGGGTCCGCCGCGAGACCCAGGGCGTCCCCTCGCTCGAGGACGCGGTCGGCCTCACGCGCCAGATCGTGGCCGGCCTCCAGCCCACGCTGGCCGGACTCGACCGGGTGCTCGGCGCCGGCATCGCGCTGCCCGGGCTCGTCACGGCGGTGACAGGGCGGGTGCTCGTCGCACCGCACCTGGGCTGGCGCGACGTCGGCCTCACGGGCCCCTTCGCCGACGCCCTCGGGCTCCCGGTCGTGGCCGCCAACGACGCCTCCCTCGGCTCGCTCGCCGAGAGCATCTTCGGCGCGGCGCTCGGCGTCGACGACGCCGTCTACCTCAACGGCAGCGCGAGCGGCATCGGCGGTGGCATCGTCACCGGGGGCGCGCAGCTGGTCGGTAGTCGGGGCTACGGCGGCGAACTGGGCCACACGCTCGTCAGCCCGGGCGGACGGGCATGCCACTGCGGGCGGGCGGGCTGCCTCGACGCCGAGGTCCGCCTGGAACGGCTCCTCGGGGCGGCGGGTCTGGACGGCGGAGGCATCGAGGCCCTCGAGCGGGTGCTGTCGGACGGCCCGCCGGAGGCCGTGCGGGCCGAGGCCGACCGGCAGTTGGAGCTGCTCGCGGTCGCACTCACGAACGTCGTGAACATCTTCGACCCGGAGCTGATCGTCCTCGGCGGGTTCCTCGGGCCGCTCGTCGACTTCCGGGGCGACCGGCTCGCCACGACTGTCAACGCGGGTTCGCTGGCCGGCCGGGTGATCGTGCGGCGCGCGGCGCTGGGACCGGAACTCCTGCTCGTCGGCGCCGCGGAACTGGCCTTCCAGCCCCTCCTCGCCTCACCGGCCTGACGTTTACCGCGCTGGGACCTTCCCGCCCGGAACACCTGTCACGGGGGGACGTTCCGGGCGGACACGCGCCGCTGTCCGGGCACGCAGAACGGCGCACCCTCCCCGAAGGGGTGATGCGCCGTGCGGTTCACGATTCGCCCGTCGGCCCACGGGAGCCGGTCGGATCAGCCGGTGCGGCGTGAGCCGCTCTCCTCGCCGTCGTCGTCGAACTCGTCGGCGTACTTGTCCGCATATTCCGAGTAGTCAGGCTCGACCGGCTCGAGGGGTTCGGTACGTCGGGTGGATGCACGACTACCCGGGCCTGTGAGCTCTCGCTGCAGTGCCGAATAATCAGTGGCCGGGCTGAAATACTTCATGTCCCTGGCCTGCTTGGTAGCTTTTGCCTTTTGACGGCCGCGCCCCATGGCGTGACCCCCTTTGTGCGTCGATCCGAGGTGGTCACTGGGGCACGAGGCCCAAGGCTGCAGCGAGGCCCCGGATTATTTGGTCGATTTGTCGTAAGTATAGGTTACATGTTTTCGAAGGGACCCGAGTGCGCCTGCCCGCACGTCGGGGGAGACGCGGTGCCCGCGGGTCAGGAATTTCCCCCCGGACCGTCTCCGCGCGGGCGATCTTGGATAGAGTCGACTCGACGTCGGAGCGCCGGCCATGGTATCGACAACCCGGCACCAGGATCGCGAGGAGACAGCACCCGCCATGAGCAACGAGGAGCAGGCGCCGGAGGAGCCCCGTCGCGGGCCCGGACCGGACGACACCGAGGAACCCGAGAGCATCGACGTGCTCGACCCCGACACCGTGGTCCTCGAGACCCCGGACGTCTCCAGCGAGACGCTGGAACCCGAGCTGACGGTGTCCCCGGACACCCTCCGCCTCGAGGAACCCGCCCTCGAACCCGCGCAGATCAGCCCGGAGGTCGCGGAAGCGGCATCGCTCGACGCCGCCGCCGCCGAGGCCCGCGCCGTTGCCGCCGAAGCAGAGGTGGCGGGGACCCTCGCGGGCGGGCCGTTGCCGCCCGACGCCCCGTCCATCGAGGCCGCCCCGGTCGGCACGGCGCCCGCGGGAGGGCCGGCGGGCGATCCGGCGGGCGATCCGGCGGACTCCGCGCGGGACAGTACAGCGGCCTCCTCGAAGGACGGCAAGGGCCCCTCCCAGAACAGCAGGCAGGCCCCCTCGGAGCACGGCACGGCGCGCGGTCCGGAGGCAGCGGACGCCGCGGCGGGGGATCCGATCGGCGGGGCCTATGCCGTCCCTCCAGCGGGCGGCAAGCCCGGCGCGGGGCATCCCGGCTTCGACCCCGGTCTCGATCCCGGCCTGGGCCGGAGGCGCTCCGGATCCTCGGCCTCGGGGATCGCCGGAGCGCCGGACGAGGACCTGCCCGGAGACTCCGCGGACCCTGGGGGCCCTGGGGGTTCGGCCCTGCCGCCTGCGGCCCGTGACCCTGAGGCAAAGACACATTCTCCGCGTGAGCGCAGCCGGTCGGGGAGCAGCATCGTCCCGCTCCTGCTGCTGGTCGGCGCCGCCGTCGTGCTGATCGGGCTCCTCATCTGGCTGCTCGTCGCGCTGCTCGGCGGATCGGAGGACGAGGCCCGCACGGGTCCGTCGCCCCTGGTGGCCGGGGAATGCCTGGCGGAGTTCACGGACATCAGGGAGAAGGCCGTCAGCCAGAGCCTGCCGGGCCCCTGACGGAGAGCGGCCGGACACCAGCAGGACGGACGAGGGACGGCCCGCCGGCCGCCCCTCGTCCGCCGAACCGGTCAGCGGGCGGCGTGCACCAGCAGCCCGCCGGCCTCGGGTCCGGCCTCGCCGAGGTCGTCCGGGTCCGGCTCGGGACGGTCCACGAGGACGGTGTCGCCGTCGAGGATCTCCCCGGCGAGGATGCCCTTCGCCAGCCGGTCGCCGATCTCGCGCTGCACGAGCCGGCGGAGCGGGCGGGCGCCGTACGCGGGGTCGAACCCGGTCAGGGCCAGCCATTCGCTGGCCGCCGCCGTGACGTCGAGCTCGAGCCGGCGATCGTGCAGTCGGTCACCGAGGGCCCTGACCTGGAGGTCGACGATCCGCGAGAGCTCGTCGAGGCTCAGCGGATCGAAGATCACGACGTCGTCGAGCCGGTTGAGGAACTCGGGCCGGAAGTTCACGTTCACCGCGGACATCACGGCGGCGCGCTTCGCGGCGTCGTCTAGGGACGGGTCCACGAGGAACTGCGAGCCGAGGTTGGACGTCAGCACGAGGATGGTGTTCCGGAAGTCCACGGTCCGGCCCTGACCGTCGGTCAGCCGCCCGTCGTCGAGCACCTGCAGCAGCAGGTCGAAGACCTCGGGGTGCGCCTTCTCGACCTCGTCCAGCAGCACCACGCTGTAGGGGCGGCGCCGCACGGCCTCGGTGAGCTGGCCGCCCTCCTCGTAGCCCACGTAGCCCGGAGGGGCGCCGACGAGGCGCGCCACCGAGTGCTTCTCCGAGTACTCGGACATGTCGATGCGGATCATCGCGCGCTCGTCGTCGAACAGGAAGTCCGCGAGGGCCTTGGCGAGCTCCGTCTTGCCCACGCCCGTGGGCCCGAGGAACAGGAACGAGCCGGTGGGGCGGTTCGGGTCGGAGACACCGGCCCGGGCGCGCCGGACGGCGTCGGACACCGTGGACACCGCCCGCTGCTGGCCGATCAGCCGCGCACCGATGACCTCCTCCATGGCGAGCAGCTTCTCGCTCTCGCCCTGCAGCATGCGCCCGGCCGGGATGCCCGTCCAGGCGGAGATGACCTCGGCGATGTCGTTCGCCGTGACCTCCTCGGCGACCATCAGCTCGGGCGCGTTCGCGGTCTGCTCCTCGGCGGCCTGCGCCTCGCGCAGCTCGCGCTCGACGCGCGGGATCTCGCCGTAGAGGATGCGCGACGCCGTCTCGAGGTCGCCTTCGCGCTGGGCGCGGTCGGCCTGCGAGCGCAGTTCGTCGAGGGAGGCCTTCAGGTCACCCACACGGTTCAGGCCCGCCTTCTCGGCCTCCCACCGCGCGTTCAGGGCGTTGAGCTCCTCCTGGCGGTCGGCCATCCCGGACCGCAGGGCCTGCAGCCGTTCCACGGACGCCTCGTCCTTCTCGCGGGAGAGCGCCATCTCCTCCATGTGCATGCGCTCGAGGGAGCGGCGCAGTTCGTCGATCTCCACGGGCGCAGAATCGATCTCCATGCGCAGGCGGGAAGCGGCCTCGTCCACGAGGTCGATCGCCTTGTCCGGGAGCTGACGTCCCGGGATGTAGCGGTGGGAGAGCGTGGCGGCGGCCACGAGGGCGGAGTCCGCGATGGAGACCTTGTGGTGTGCCTCGTAGCGCTGCTTCAGCCCGCGGAGGATGCCGATGGTGTCCGCCACGGACGGCTCGCCGACGTAGACCTGCTGGAACCGGCGCTCCAGCGCCGGGTCCTTCTCGACGTTCTCGCGGTACTCGTCCAGCGTCGTCGCGCCGATCAGCCGGAGCTCGCCGCGCGCCAGCATGGGCTTGAGCATGTTGCCGGCGTCCATCGACCCCTCGGCCGCGCCGGCCCCCACCACGGTGTGGAGCTCGTCGATGAACGTCACCACCTGGCCGTTGGAGCCCTTGATCTCCTCGAGCACGGCCTTCAGCCGTTCCTCGAACTCGCCGCGGTACTTGGCGCCCGCGATCATCGACCCGAGGTCCAGGCTGATGAGCCGCTTGCCGCGGAGGGACTCCGGGACGTCCCCGGCGACCATGCGCTGCGCCAGCCCCTCGACGACGGCGGTCTTGCCGACGCCGGGCTCGCCGATGAGGACGGGGTTGTTCTTCGTGCGGCGGCTGAGCACCTGCACCACGCGGCGGATCTCGGCATCACGGCCGATCACCGGGTCGAGCCTCCCGCTGCGCGCCACCTCGGTCAGGTCCACGCCGAACTTCTCGAGCGCCTGGAAGGTGTTCTCGGGGTCCGGCGTCGTCACGCGCTTCTCGCCCCGCACACCGGGCAGCTCCGCGGCGAGCGCCTCCCGGGTGAGCCCGACGGATCGCAGGATGTCGCCGGCCGCTCCGCTGTCGGCGGCCAGGGCCAGCAGGAGGTGCTCGGTGGACACGAACTGGTCCCCGAGGGTCTCCGCTTCCTGCTGCGCGGCGCTGACCATCTGCAGGGCGCCGCGCGAGAACTGGGGCTGGGCCACGGACGAACCGGACGACGACGGCAGGGCCTTGATCGCCGAGCTCGCCCGGACACTCACGGAGTCGGGGTCCGCACCCGCCGCACGGAGCAGGGCGACGGCGATGCCGTCCCGCTGGTCGAGCAGCGCCTTCAGGAAATGCGGCGCCTCGATCTGGGGGTTGCCCGCCGTGGATGCGTTCATCGCAGCTGCTGACAACACCTCACGGCTCTTGGTGGTGAAGTTGGTATCCACGCGCGGTTCCTTCCTGACCTGGGTGACGATGCTCGTGACGCCTTGAGTGTAATCGACTCAACTTTCGGCGTCGCCCTGTTATTCCGACGCGGGCGCGCGGCCGTGTAGGGCATGGCGGAGCAGCGTGCCACCTGTGATCGGGATCAAGTTTTTCCCGACCCGAAGTGTGCCTCTTGTAGCGTTGATGGCCCACGAGGAATGTCCATGGGCGCCGCCTGCCCGGGTCCGGGCGCGCGTCGCTCGTACCATTCCGCCCCCACGAACAGCGTCAAGAAGTGGCGCCGACGAAAGGGACGACATGAGTCAGATCGCCGATGCTCCACCCGGGACCGGAGCGGGAGGCGAGGATCCGCCGATCGCCCCCGAGTCCCCCAGGACCCGCATCAACTGGACCGTCCTGATCGGATCGGCCGCCGGGATCCTTGCCATCACCGTCTGGGCCATCGCCGACGCAGCGGGCGCCGAAGCGGTCATCGGATCACTGGTCGCCTGGGTGTCGACGAACATGGGCTGGTACTACTTCCTGATCGTCACCCTGGTGGTGGTCTTCGTCCTGGTCCTCGCCCTGACCCGGGTGGGCAAGACCAAGCTGGGCCCGGACCACTCGAAGCCCCAGTTCAGCATGTTCACGTGGGCGTCGATGCTCTTCGCCGCGGGTATCGGCATCGACCTGATGTTCTTCTCGGTGTCCGAGCCCGTGACCCAGTACCTGGCTCCCCCGCAGGGCGACGGCGGCACCGTCGAGGCCGCCCGGCACGCCATGGTCCTCACGCTCTTCCACTACGGGATCACCGGCTGGGCGCTGTACGCGCTCATGGGACTCGCCCTCGGCTACTTCGCCTACCGGCACAACCTGCCCCTGAGCATCCGCAGCGCGCTCTACCCCATCTTCGGCCGGAAGGTCGAGGGCCCGTTGGGCCACGGGGTGGACATCGCCGCCCTCCTCGGCACCATCTTCGGCATCGCGACGTCGCTCGGCATCGGGGTGGTGCAGCTGAACTACGGGCTGAGCCTCATGTTCGGCCTGCCCGAGGACGTCTCCGTGCAGATCGGGCTGATCGCCGTCGCCGTCGTCATGGCGACGGCCTCGGTCCTCTCGGGCGTGGAGAAGGGCATCCGCAGGCTCGCGGAGCTGAACGTCCTCCTCGCCCTGGCGCTGATGGTGTTCATCCTTGCCACCGGGAAGACGAGCTTCCTGCTCGACGGCATCATCCAGAACACCGGCGACGTCCTCAGCCGGTTCCCCGGCATGACACTGGACACCTTCGCCTACGACCGCCCCGGCGACTGGCTGCAGGGCTGGACGCTCTTCTTCTGGGCGTGGTGGATCGCCTGGGCGCCCTTCGTGGGGCTCTTCCTCGCCCGCATCTCGCGCGGCCGCACCATCCGCCAGTTCGTCCTGGGGACCCTCCTGGTGCCCTTCACGTTCATCGTGCTGTTCATCTCGATCTTCGGGAACAGCGCCCTCGACATCGTGATGAACGGCAACGCCGCCTTCGGGGAGACAGCGATGGCGCAGCCGGAGCGGGCCTTCTACGGCCTGCTCGAGCAGTACCCCGCCGCGCCGCTCATCATCGGCGTCGCGACCTTCACGGGCCTGCTCTTCTATGTGACCTCCGCCGACTCGGGGGCGCTGGTCATGGCCAACTTCACCAGCCACCTCAAGGACGCCGAAGCGGATGGGCCCAAGTGGCTGCGCGTGTTCTGGGCCCTCGTGACCGGCCTGCTGACCCTGGCGATGCTGAGCGTGGGCGGCGTGACGGCCCTACAGAACGCGACGATCATCATGGGACTGCCCCTGTCCATCCTGCTGCTGTTCATCATGCTCGGCCTGTACCGGGCCCTGCGCGTGGAGATCTCGCTGGCGGACAGCTACCGGGCGAGCCTGCCCGGCATCATCTCGGGGCGGAGCACGGGCGGGCCGTCGGCGCGCACCTGGCGGCAGCGGCTCAGCCGCGCCATGAGCTATCCGGGACCGCGCCAGGCCAACCACTTCGTGGACACCGTCGCGCTGCCGGCCCTGCAGGAGGTGCACGACGAACTGCGCGCGCAGGGCGCGGACGCAGGCCTGACGACCGACGTCGTCGAGCCCTGCGGGATCCGCCACGTGGATCTCCAGGTGGAACTCGGCGACGAGCGCCCGTTCAAGTACCAGATCTACCCCGTCCAGTACGACGTACCGTCCTACGCCCGGGGCGAGGCCTCGACCGACGCCAAGTACTACCGCATGGAGGTCTTCTCCCTCGAGGGCAGCCACAGCTACGACCTCGCGGGCTACAGCAGGGACCAGGTCATCACCGATGTCCTGGACCACTACGAGACCCACCTCGAATTCCTGCACCTGAACCGGGCAGTGCCGGGCAACACGGCCCTCACCGAGGACCAGGCGGCCAGGGACAACTGGGAATCCGATTTCGCACACCAGGAGGACACGAAGTGACCGAAGCACCATCCGCGGCAACGCCCGCCACCCTGTTCATCGACGGCGCCTGGGTCCCCGCGTCCGACGGCGGCACCCGCACCATCAGCTGCCCGGCGGACGGCTCGTTCGTCGCCGAGGTGTCCGAGGGCACCCGGGAGGACACCGCACGGGCCATCGCGGCCGCCCGGCGGGCGTTCGACGGCGGCGCATGGGCGTCCGTGCCCGCCCCGCAGCGCGGCGACTTCCTCCTCGAGGTGGCCGCGGAGCTGCGCGCCCGGAAGGACGAGTTCGCCCGGGCCGAGACCCTCGACACCGGCAAGCGCCTCGTGGAGAGCGAGGTGGACATGGACGACATCGCCGACTGCTTCGCGTACTTCGGCAAGCTCGCCGGGCAGGATGCCGGCCGCATCGTCGACGCCGGCAACAACAGCGTGGTCAGCAGGATCGTGTACGAGCCCATCGGGGTCTGCGGTCTCATCTCGCCGTGGAACTACCCCCTGCTGCAGGCGGCCTGGAAGATCGCCCCCGCGCTCGGCGCCGGGTGCTCGATCGTGCTCAAGCCCAGCGAGCTCACGCCGTCGACCGCCATCCTCATGATGGACGTCCTCGACACGCTCGGGCTCCCGAAGGGCGTCGCGAACCTCGTCCTCGGTCCCGGCGCCGTCGTCGGTGCCCCGCTCTCCGAGAGCCCTGACGTGGACATGGTGTCCTTCACCGGCGGTCTGGAGACGGGGCGCACCATCGCCGCGGCCGCGGCCGGGACTGTCAAGAAGGTGGCCCTGGAACTCGGCGGTAAGAACCCGAACATCGTCTTCGCGGACGCTGACTTCGACGCCGCCCTCGACAACGCGCTCAACGCCGCGTTCGTCCATTCCGGCCAGGTCTGCTCCGCCGGTGCCAGGCTCCTCGTCGAGGAGCCCATCGCCGAACGCTTCGTCGACGAATTCGTGCGCCGCGCCCGGCAGATCCGGCTCGGCGGCCCCTTCGACGAGGCGGCCGAGACCGGCCCCCTGATCTCCGCCGCCCACCGCGACAAGGTCACGGCCTATGTGGAGAAGGGTGTCGCGGAGGGTGCGCGGCTGCGCTGCGGCGGCACGTGGGGTGAGGGTGACCTGGTGTCGGGCTTCTACTACACGCCGACGGTGCTCGACCAGGTCACGCGCGGTTCGTCCGTTCTCGTGGAGGAGGCCTTCGGGCCGGTCGTGACCGTGGAGACGTTCAACGGCGAGGACGAGGCCGTGGAGCTCGGCAACGACACCCACTACGGGCTCGCCGGCGCGGTGTGGAGCCAGGACGCGGGCAGGGGCCAGCGCGTCGCGGCCCGCCTGCGCCACGGCACCATCTGGATCAACGACTTCCACCCCTACCTGCCGCAGGCGGAGTGGGGTGGCTTCAAGCACTCCGGCACCGGCCGCGAGCTCGGGCCGACCGGCTTCGCGGAATACCAGGAGGCCAAGCACATCTACCACAACATCGACCCGGCGGTCACGGGCTGGTTCGCCGCCCGGACCGAGGAGGAATCCGCATGAGCACCCCCGAAGAGCTGCTGCAGAAGACCGAGTTCGACTACGTCGTCGTGGGCGGCGGGTCCGCCGGTGCGGCCGTCGCCGCCCGCCTGAGCGAGGATCCCGACGTCGAGGTGGCCCTCGTCGAGGCCGGGCCGGACGACCGCGGCCAGGACGTCATCCTCCGCCTCGACCGCTGGATGGAGCTGCTGGAGTCGGGGTACGACTGGGACTACCCGATCGAACCGCAGGAGAACGGCAACTCCTTCATGCGCCACGCGCGCGCCAAGGTCATGGGCGGGTGCTCGAGCCATAACTCGTGCATCGCGTTCTGGGCGCCGCGCGAGGACATCGACGAGTGGGAGCAGCGCTTCGGTGCCACCGGCTGGAACGCGGAGACGGCCTACGCGCTGTACAGGCGGCTCGAGCAGAACGAGGATGCCGGGCCCGACGCCCCCCACCACGGCGACAGCGGCCCCGTCCACCTGATGAACATCCCGCCGGAGGACCCCTCCGGGCAGGCGCTGCTCGACGCCTGCGAGCAGGCCGGCATCCCCCGGACACGGTTCAACACGGGCGAGACGGTCATCAACGGCGCCGGCCTCTTCCAGATCAACCGGCAGGCCGACGGCACCCGCGCGTCCTCGTCGGTGTCCTACATCCACCCGATCCTGGACCGCCCCAACTTCACGCTCCTCACGGACTTCCGGGCGCGGGAGCTCCGGATCGACGCGGATGACGTGTGCACCGGCGTCGACGTCGTGGACAGCGTCGTCGGACGCACGCATGCGCTGACGGCCCGGCACGAGGTCATAGTGTCCACCGGCGCCATCGACACGCCGAAACTGCTGATGCTCTCGGGGATCGGGCCGGCCGCCCACCTCGAGGAGCACGGCGTCCGCGTGCGCGTCGACTCCCCCGGCGTGGGCCAGAACCTGCAGGACCACCCCGAGGGCGTGATCCAGTGGGAGGCGAACAAGCCCCTGCCGCAGACCTCCACGCAGTGGTGGGAGATCGGCATCTTCACCACCACGGAGGACGGGCTCGACCGGCCGGATCTCATGTTCCACTACGGAACGGTGCCGTTCGACATGCACACACTGCGGCAGGGTTACCCGACCACGGAGAACGGCTTCTGCCTCACGCCGAACGTCACCCACGCCCGCTCGCGTGGCACTGTCCGGCTGCGGAGCCGGGACTTCCGCGACAAGCCGATGGTGGATCCCCGCTACTTCACCGACCCGCACGACATGCGCGTCATGATCGCCGGCATCCGCAAGGCCCGCGAGATCGTGGCGCAGCCGGCGATGGCCGAATGGGCAGGACGGGAACTGTATCCCGGGGCCGAGGTGCAGACCGACGAGCAGCTCCGCGACTACATCACGAAGACGCACAACACCGTCTACCACCCGGCGGGGTCGGTCCGCATGGGGCCGGCCGACGATCCGATGTCCCCCCTGGATCCCGACCTGCGGGTGAAGGGCGTCCGGAACCTGCGGGTCGCCGACGCCTCGGTCATGCCCGAGCTCACCACCGTCAACCCGAACATCACCACCATGATGATCGGTGAACGCTGCGCCGACCTCGTGAAGCAGGCGCGGGTCTCCGCGGGGAGCGCCGGGGCGTCCGCGACCGCCTGATACCTCCCGGCCCACCGGTCCCCGACACCCCGCCCGGCACCCGCGGCGGGGGTGTCGGGGTGATCTCGGACATAATGGGCCGCATGGGGAAACTTCAGCGTGCCACGTCCGTCCTGACCACCGTCGCCCTGGCCCTCACCCTGGCCGCCTGCTCGGACGACCGCCCGACGGCCGAGGACGCCGCCGGCACGCTCGCCGCGGGCCTGGCCCGGCTCGACGTCGGAACGTCGGCCTTCACCTCCGCGGAACCCGCCGAGGTGACCGCGCAGCTCGCCGCGATCACGGAGGGTTTCGCCCCGGAACCGCCGCAGGTCACGGTGGCCGGCGTCGAGGAGACCGGCGAGGACACGGCGACCGCGACGCTGGAGTACGCCTGGGACCTCGACGCGACCGACTCCGACTGGACCTACAGCACGACGGCGGAACTCACGCGCGTCGAGGACACCTGGCAGACCGAGTGGGACCCCGGCGTGTTCGTCCCCGACCTCCTGCCGGACGAGAAACTCGCCCTGACGCGTGTCCCCGCGGACCGCGGCGACATCACCGGCGCGGGCGGCTCGGTCATCGTCACCGAGCGGCCCGTGGTCCGCGTGGGCATCGACAAGACCCAGCTCCCCGAGGCGGAGCAGGCCGCTTCCGCCCGCGAACTCGCGAAACTCCTCGATCTCGACCCCGCCGGCTACGAGGAGCAGGTGTCCACGGCGGGCGCGGAAGCCTTCGTGGTGGCCCTCGTACTGCGCGACGACGCCGACCGGACCGTGACCGACGCGCAGATCGAGGCCATCCCGGGAGCGCTCCGCCAGGGGGCCACCCTCGAGCTCGCTCCCACCCGCACCTTCGCCCGGGAGCTCCTCGGCGGCGTCGGCGAGGCGACCGCCGAGCTCGTGGAGCAGTCCGACGGCGCCCTCCGGGCCGGGGACGTCACCGGCCTGTCCGGACTGCAGCTGCAGCACAACGCCCGGCTCGCGGGCACGCCGGGCCTGCTGGTCGCCGCCGCGCCGACGGGTGACGCGCAGACGACCCCGCGGACCCTCTTCACCACCGCCCCCGTGAACGGCGAGGACCTCGCCACCACCCTCGACCCGCGGCTGCAGAGCCTCGGGGAGGAGGTGCTCGCCGACGAGCCGTCGGCGTCGTCGATCGTGGCGATCCGCCCCAGCACGGGCGAGATCCTCGCGGCCGCCAACGGGCCGGGCAGCGAGGGCCTGCAGACGGCCCTGCTCGGCCAGTACCCGCCGGGATCCACGTTCAAGGTCGCCACGAGCCTCGCGCTGCTCCGCAAGGGTTTCACCCCGGAGACGCCGACCGAGTGCAGCGAGGAGGTCGTGGTGGACGGCCGGAAGTTCAACAACGCCGGCACCTTCCCCGCCGACTCCCTCGGCACCATCCCCCTCCTCGAGACCTTCGCGCAGTCCTGCAACACCGGATTCATCTCGGCCCGGGACAGGGTCAGCCAGGCCGAGCTCGAGAGTGCCGCCCGGGACCTCGGCATCGGCGTCGAGGCGAGCATCGGGACGCCCGCGTTCTTCGGTTCCGTCCCCGGCGAGGCGGAGGGGACCGCGCACGCCGCCGCCATGATCGGCCAGGGCGAGGTCCTCGTCTCGCCGCTGAACCTCGCCACCATGGCGGCCTCCGTGGGCGCCGGCGCCCGGGTCACCCCCACCCTCCTCACACCCGGCTCCGAGGACGACGGCGCGGTCCCGTCCGGCGCTCCCTCCACAGCCGCTGCGTCGTCCGCCGCACCCTCCGACGGCGCCGCCTCCTCCTCCTCCTCCTCCTCCTCCGAGGCACCCTCGCCGAGCGCGTTCACGGCCGCGGAGTCCGCGACGCTGAAGAAGCTCATGGGCGCCGTCGTCACCCAGGGCGGTGCGCAGCTGCTGCAGGACGTTCCCGGGGCGCCCGTCCTGGCCAAGACCGGCACCGCCGAGTTCGGCAGCGAGACTCCCCCGCGCACGCACGCCTGGGTCGTCGCGCTGCAGGGAGACCTCGCCGTCGCCGTCTTCGTCGAGGAGGGCGAGCTGGGCTCCACCTCCGGCGGGCCCCTCATGCAGGCGTTCCTCACCGGGGCCGCCGCCTAGGAACCACGTGCCCGCAGCGCGCGGGCCGGCCACGTCGACGACTTGGGGGTCAGACCAGCACGGTGCACGCAACAGCTTGATCATGCTTCGGCGCGCAGCCGCGCCGCCGGGGCTTCTTCGAAGACCAGTGAAAGGGTCGCAAGTGGATCTCACGTTCCCGCTCATCATCGGCGCGGTGGTACTCCTCCTCGTCGTCATCGTCGGCGTCGTCCTCGCCCGGATGGCGCTGCACATCGCCAGCCCGGACCAGGCGCTCATCATCTCGTCCAAGGACAGCAAGGGCCAGCCCGATCCGGACAGCCAGCGCGTCGTCTTCGGCCGCATCTTCATCAACCCGTTCTCCCAGCGGGCCTACCCGCTGTCCCTGGCCTCCCGGCAGGTGTCCCTGCGCATCGAGGGCATCTCCAAGAACGGCATCAAGCTCCACCTGACCGGCGTCGCGCAGGTCAAGGTGGGCGGCGACGCCGACGCCGTCCGCAAGGCCGCCCAGCGCTTCCTCAACCAGCAGGAGGCCATCGACCACTACACGCAGGAGACGCTGTCCGGTTCGCTGCGCTCCATCGTGGGCACCCTGACGGTCGAATCGATCATCCGGGACCGCGCCACCTTCGCCAAGAGCGTCAAGGAGGAGGCGGAGCACTCGATGCACAATCAGGGACTGGAGATCGACACCTTCCAGATCCAGTCCGTGGACGACGACTCCGGGTACCTGAAGAACCTCGGCCGGCCCGAGGCCGCCCTCGCCGAGCGCAACGCGAAGATCGCCGAGGCGCGGTCCATGCAGGAGTCCGAGCAGGCCCGGGCCCTGTCCGACGAGCAGGTGGCCCTCGCGCAGCAGCAGCTGATCATCCGCCGGGCGGAGCTCAAGGAGGAGGCCGACGCCCGCCAGGCGCGGGCCGACGCCTCGGGCCCGCTCGCCCAGGCGGAACAGCAGGAGCAGGTCATCATGCGCGAGCAGCAGGTGGCGCAGCGGCGCGCCGAGCTGCGCGAGCGCGAGCTCGACACCGAGGTGCGCAAGCCCGCGGACGCCGAGAAGTACCGCCTCATCCAGCAGGCCGACGCGAAGCTCGAGGAACGCCGTCGTGCGTCCGAGGCCACCGAGATCGAGGCCCGCGTGGACCTCGCACGCCGCAAGCTCGTCGCCGAGGGTGACCGCGTGGCCGCCGAGGCCGACGCCGCCGCGAACACCGCGCGCGGCACCGCCGAGGCGTCCATCAGCGAGGCCAGGGGCCGCGCGGATGCCGCCGTCATCGCCTCCCGCGGTGACGCGGAGGCCGGGTCCACGGAAGCCCGCGGCAAGGCCGAGGCTGCGGGCATCGCCGCGCAGGCCGAGGCCTACGAGAAGTTCAACCAGGCCGCCATCCTGTCCAAGGTCCTCGAGGTCCTGCCGGCCATGGCCCGCGAGATCGCGGCGCCGATGTCGGCGATCGACACCATGACCGTGGTCTCGAACGACGGCGCGAGCCAGCTCAGCAAGAACGTCACGAGCGGTGTCCACCAGACCACGCAGATGGTCAAGGACACCACCGGCCTCGACATCATCGCCCTGCTCGGCGATCTGCTGAAGAACGCGGACAAGCCCGGGCAGAACGGGGCTGCGGTCCACAGCTCCACGGCCGACTAGCGACCGCTGACGGGGCCGCCGCCGGTGATCCGGCGGCGGCCCCGTCAGTGGCAGGCCGGCGGCGGATTCACGGGGTGATCAGCGGTACGTCTGCAGGGAGGTCCCCTGGGACGGGACGATGACCTTGCCGAGCGGCGCCAGGGACACCGGGATCAGCTTGAGGTTCGCGATGCCCAGCGGGATGCCGATGATGCTCACGAACATCGGGATGGCTGTGAGCACGTGGCCGATGGCGATCCAGATACCGGCGACGAGCAGCCAGATGACGTTGCCGATTGCGGACCACGCGCCCATCTGCCCGCCCCGGTTCACGATGGTCTGGCCGAACGGCCACAGCGCGTACACGCCGATCCGGAACGAGGCGATACCGAAGGGGATGGTCACGATCAGCAGGCAGCAGATCACGCCGGCGACGAAATAGCCGAGGGCGAGCCAGATGCCGCCGAACAGGAGCCAGATGACGTTCAGGATTGCGTTCATCGGGCCATTGTTCCCCACCGGGCGCACCGGCGCACCACCCGGCACACGTGAGGCCCCCTTCCCGGACGGGCAGGGGGCCTCACGTGTGCGAAGGGTGCTAGCGCGGGCGGCGGTCGTTCGATGCCGGAGCGCTCGCCCGGCGGGAGCCGCCGGCGCGGCGGGCGCCCTCGGAACGTGCACCGTCGGAGCGTGGGGATGACGGCGCGGAGCTGCGCTGGCCCCCGGCCGCGGGAGCACCGGCGGCCGTCCGGCGGACGGCGTCGCCGACGCGCTGGCCCGACGACGGACGGCGGCTGCGCGACGTCGTCTCCGAGGCGGTGCGTGGCTCCTCGGTGCGACGGCGGGACCCGCCGGACGCGGTGTCGGCGCCGAAGCGGGGTGCCTGCGGCTGGTCCTTGCGGCGCTCGGCGCGGTTGCCCTGCGCCGCCTGCGGGTCGGCGGAGACGCGTCCCCGGCCGCCGCGGCCACCACGGCCACCGGCGGTCGGTGCTGCTGCACCGCGACGGGCGGCGCGCTTGCGCTCCGCGTTCGCGCCGGTCGACGTGCCCTGACCGCGGGCGGCCTCCCGGGAGACGAGGAGCGCCGCACGGGTGCGGGGATCGATCTTCTCCGCGAGGTCGCCGGTCAGGGACAGGACGAGCGGTGAGCTGGCCTTCACGTTCTCGAACGCGACGTCCACGCCCGCGGCCTTCATGAGCTTCTGCACCTCGGACTTCTGCTCGGGCAGCGTGATCGTGACCACGGTGCCCGACGACCCCGCGCGGGCCGTACGGCCGGAGCGGTGGAGGTACGCCTTGTGCTCGGTGGGCGGGTCCACGTGGACCACCAGTTCGACGTCGTCGACGTGCACGCCGCGCGCGGCGACGTCGGTGGCGACGAGCACGCGGACGTCACCCGAGGAGAACTCCGCGAGGTTGCGGTCGCGGGCGTTCTGCGACAGGTTGCCGTGCAGGTCGACGGCGGGGATCCCGGCGTCCGTGAGGGTCTTGGCGAGCTTCCGCGCGTGGTGCTTGGTGCGCATGAAGAGCAGGCGGCGGCCGGAACCGGAGGCGAGCTGGACGATCAGCTGCTTCTTCTGCGTCTGGTCGCCGATCAGCAGCACGTGGTGCTCCATCGTGGTGACCGCGGCCTGGGGGTCGTCGACCGAGTGGGTGACGGGGTTGGTCATGTAGCGGTTGACCACCTTGTCCACACCGTTGTCCAGGGTCGCCGAGAACAGCAGGCGCTGCCCGTCCTTCGGGGTGGTGTCGAGCAGCTTCTTCACGACGGGGAGGAAGCCGAGGTCCGCCATGTGGTCGGCCTCGTCGAGGATGGTGATCTCCACGGACTCGAGGGTGATCAGCTTCTGCCGCATCAGGTCCTCGAGGCGGCCGGGGCAGGCGATGACGATGTCGACGCCGGCGCGCAGCGCCTTCTCCTGGCGCTGCTGGGAGACGCCGCCGTAGATGACGGTGGTGTTCAGGCCCAGTTCCTTGGCCAGCGGCTCGACCGTGGCGTTGATCTGCGTGGCGAGCTCACGGGTGGGGGCGAGGACCAGGGCCAGCGGGCGTCCGGGCTTGCGGCGGTAGGCCGCTTCCTGCTCGGCGAGGCGCGCCACCATGGGGAGGGCGAAGGCGAGGGTCTTGCCCGAGCCGGTGCGGCCGCGTCCGAGGACGTCGCGCCCGGCGAGGGAGTCGGGGAGCGACTTGACCTGGATGGGGAAAGGTTCGGCGATTCCCTGCGCGGCGAGGTTCTCGACCAGCGCTTTGGGCACACCGAGGGCAGCAAAAGTAGTCATGTGAAATACACGAGCTTTCTTCTCATCTTCCCCGGCACCGGTTGGCACGGGGGTTCGCCGAAGAAAAGTCAGACAGTGTCCACCGCGCTCACGATCGTGCGAGCTGGATGCGGGACAAAAGAATGCGTTCTATCGACGCAGGCTGCGCGCTGTGCTGGCTGACGTGGTCAGCCGTGCGCGGCCAGTACCCCGACTTTATCAGCCGGAGCACCGGAAGCCCGCATCGCGCCCGGCGCAGGCACCGTGCGGGCACCGCTGCGGCGACGTGCTGCCGGTAGCCTTGGCAGTGATGGATCCTCACGTACAGACCCCCGATCAGCCGCACCGAACCCAGCCGGTCTCCTTCGTCCGGCGGGGTTCGCGCCTCCAGGGCCGGCGCCGCGAGGCCTGGGACGAACTGGCCGAGGCCTTCCTCCTGGACGTCCCGCGCGTCCACGGCGCCGACACCTCCGTGGCCCCCGGCTTCGTGCTCGACGTCGAGGCCGCCTTCGGTCGGTCCGCGCCGCTCGTCATCGAGGTGGGGTCGGGACTCGGCGAGGCGATCACGCACGCCGCCGAGCTCGACCCTGACCGCGACCACCTGGCCCTCGAGGTGTACCGTCCCGGGCTCGCGCAGACCATGCTGCGCATCAGCCAGAAGGACCTCACGAACGTGCGGACCGCGCAGGTCGACGCGGCGGAGGCCTTCGCGGGGATGATCCCGGCGTCGTCCGTCGCCGAACTCTGGACCTTCTTCCCCGACCCCTGGCACAAGGCCCGCCACCACAAGCGCCGGCTCGTGAAGGAGGACTACGTCGAGCTCGCCGCCCGCATCCTCGCCCCCGGCGGACTGTTCCGCCTCGCGACCGACTGGTCGAGCTACGCCGTGCAGATGCGCGCCGTCCTCGATGCCTCCCCGGACTTCGAGAACCTGCACGACGGCGAGCGCCGCGGCGCGGACAGCCCGCTCACCCAGGTGTGGGAGAGCGGCGTGGAGTCGGTGGTCGGCGGTGCACCCGTGCGGGAGGGACGGGACCCTGTGAGCACCGGGAACACGGGCGTCAACGAGGGCACGGACACGCTCGGCGGCTGGGCCCCCCGCTTCGAGGGGCGCCCCCTCACCAGCTTCGAGAACAAGGCGATCCAGGCCGGACGCACGGTCTTCGACCTCACCTACCGCCGCCGCTGAGCGGCCACCAGCACGGGGGATGCAGCAGGGATGGGAATGTTCAGCCGCCGCAGGACGTCCGGCCGCAGGTCGGGGACGGATCCGATCGAGGCCTTCTGGCGCTGGTGGGCCGACGACGGCGAGGAACTCCTGACCGCCGCCACGCGGGCCGGGGACTTCGGCGCCTACGTGGACGTCATGACCCGGCGCGTGCACGCGATCGCCCGCGGCCTGGAGTGGGAGACCCGGACGGGCACCGTTGCCGAGCACACGCTGTGCGTCTCCAGCGGCGGCGACGCGTCCCTGCGTCCCGTGGCCGAACGCTGGTACCGGGCGTCCCCGCCGCCGGGCCCCCGCTGGGACTTCGTGCCCGCCCGCAGCGCCAAACCGGACATGCTGGACTCGACCATCACCTACCGGGGCCGGACCTTCGACCTCCGCGAGACCCGCGTGCACGCCGCGGTGACCCTCGCGGGTGACGGCCTGATCGTCTCCGTGTACAACCCCGCCTTCACCGGGCAGTGGGACGACGAGTACGGGCTGAGCGTCCTGCTGCTCGAATGGCTCCTCGGCGAGGACGACGTCGAACGCTGGGTGCAGCGCGTCGACTGCATCGTCCACGACGTGGTGGACAGCATCCCCGCCGCGGACCTCCCGGCCCGGGTGGCGGACCTCGCCCGCACCTTCCCCGCACCCGCCTGGCTGCTGATGCAGGGGACGCTCGGGGCGGGCGACCCGATCCTCGTGCGGGTCCTGCGTCCCCTGCGCTGGATCGACCATCCGCGCTTCGACCTCCACACGGCGCTGCGGGTCCCGTTCGACGCCGACGCGCAGGGTCTCCCCCTCCCGGCCGCGCTCGACGTCCTGACCGCCCGCGAGGACTCGCTCGTGGCGGGCTTCGGGATCCGGGGGATGCTGGTGGCCGCGGAGACGTCGCGGGGCGTGCGGACCCTCCACTTCTACTCCGACTCGGAGGACCAGAACGGGCGGGACGTCCTCGACGCCGCGGCCCGCGAGGAGCGGGGTGTCACCGCGAAGCACACGCTCGACCCCGGCTGGAAGAAGGTCCGGGACTTCGCCTGACCCGCGTGCCGGCACTGGTCGAAGCATCCGTTCAGGGCGCGGAGGACGTCGATCCGGCGGCGGCATGCAGAGTCATGCCGGCGATATGCCGGCCCTCGGCGGTGGCGGTGTCGACGTCCGTCCCGCGCAGGATCATCCCGAGGACACCGGTGTAGATCAGGACGAGCCGGCGCGCCAGCAGCGGTGCCTGCTGCGTGTCGACGAGGGTGGCCGCCAGTTCCTCCAGCCTGTGCAGGAGCAGCCGGGTGTCTGCGGCGAGCGTGTCCTCGAGGTCCCGTCCGGGGTGCGGGGTCTCCGCGGCGACGCCGAGGAACACGCACCACCGCGAGGGTGTGAGGGCGTGCCGGTGCCGGGAGAGCGCGGTGAAGACCGCGAGCAGCTTCTCCTCGGGGGTGGGCGCCTCCTCGATGCACTCCTGCCAGGTGGTGTCCCATCGCGCCAGGCGCCGGCGCAGGGCCTGCGTGATCAGGCCTTCCTTGGTGCCGAAATGCGCGTAGAGCGTGGCCGGCGAGACCCGGGCGCGTTCGAGGATCGCGTCGACGGGGGTGACGCTCACCCCCTGCATCGCGGCGAGGTCCTCCGCCGCGTCGAGCAGCCGGTCGCGTGCCGTCGGTTGTGATGTCATGGGACAAGGGTATAACGTCCGTTTCAATGAAACGTTCGTTACAGTCACCGGTCCAGCCCCATCCCCTGCTGTTCGCCACGTCCGGCGTGGCACTCATCGCCGTCACCTACGGTCTGGCCCGCCTCGGCTACGGCCTGTTCCTGCCGGCGTTCTCCGCGGCGTTCCCCCTGACACCGGCGGTGAGCGGACTGCTGGCATCGGGCGCCTCGATCCTCTACTGCGTGTCCGCCGGCGTCGGTTTCCGCCACGCCTCCCTCCGACCCCGCGGGGTGGCCGGACTGGCAGGGCTCTCGGCGGCCCTGGGCAGCCTGGGCATCGCCGCCGCCTCGAGCACCCCGGTGTTCGTGGGAGGAGTCCTGCTCGCCGGGATGGGTTCGGGGTTCGCGTCTCCCGCCATGGTGGAGCTGGTCCGCCGCAACGCCGACCCCTCGGCCCGGGGGCGGCTCCAGTCGGTGGTCAATGCGGGGACGGGATTCGGCGTGGTCCTCGCGGGAGCCCTGTCCCTCGTGCTCGGCGAGGCGTGGCGCGTGGCCTGGGTGCTGGTGGCGGCCCTCGCCGCGGCATCGACGCTCGCCGTCCTGCGGCTGGATCGGGACAGCGGCCGGCCCGGGGCCCGTCCTGCCGGGCGACAAGCCGAGCCCTCGCTCGTCGCGCCGTCGGCCTTCCACGGACTGGCGAGGCCGCTCGGCGGGGCCCTCGTGTTCGGGGCCGGGTCCGCCGCCGTGTGGGTCTACGGCAGGGCGACGTTCGAGCAGGCGGGCGGTATGAGCGTCGGCCTGTCCGCCGGCGCCTGGATGGCCCTGGGGCTGGGTGGCGCCGGAGCCGCCGCGGTGTCCCGCTGGCTCGCGGGGCAGCCGATCCGCGTGACGTGGCCGCTGTCGACCCTCATGACGGCACTGGCGACCGCGCTCGTCGGCACGGTGCCCGGTTCCCTCCTCCTGGCCTACGCCGCCGCCGCCGCCTTCGGCCTCGCCTACATGGCAGCGACGTCCGTGCTCATCCTGTGGGCCTCCGCCGTGGCAACCGACAGCGCGGCCGGGACCTCGGTCCTGTTCATCGCCCTCGTGCTCGGGCAGGCGGCCGGGGCTTCGCTCACGGGACTCCTGCTCGAGGAAGGCACCGCCGCCGTCGCCTTCCTGGTGGCGGCTCTCGCGTGCGCCGCCAGCGCCGTCGTCGCCGTCCCGACGACGGCCGGCACCGCACGGGTGCGCTAGGTCAGGGCGATCAACGCGGGGCTGCCGGCCTCAGAACGCGGACGAGGCCAGGTCCCGCTCGCCCTCGCGGATCGCCGTGACGATGCGCCCGGCGACGGCCACCGGGTCCTTGCCCTGCGGCAGTTTCGGTGCCTCGCCGGCGATCGGCCGCGTGGCCAGGCCGGTCTCGGTGTGCGGCGGGCGCGCGTCCAGGACGCGGACGCCCTGGCGGCGCAGCTCCAGGGTCAGGGCCTTCCCGTAGGCGCTGAGGCCGGCCTTCGTCGCCGAGTACGCGGCCATGCCCGCCGTCGGGCTCTCGGCGACGACGGCGCTGATCTGCGCCACGAAGGAGTTCCTGCCGAGCCTCGGGCCCACGTCGCGCATGAGCCGCATCCAGCCGAGGAGGTTCACGAGCACGAGTTCGTCGAGGGTGTCGTCGTCGACCTCCAGGGCCGGGCCGAAGGCGACGACGCCGGCGGCGAACACGACGCCGTCGAGCTCCCGGCCGTAGACCTCGGCGGCGATGTCGGCGGGTCCCGAGGGCCTGCCGAGATCCGCAGCGACGGTCCCGACGACGGCGTCCCCGAGCTCGGCGGCGAGGGTTGCGAGCTTCTCCCCGGAGCGGCCCGACAGCGTCAGCGTGGCGCCCTGGGCTGCGAGCTGCCGGGACAGTTCCGCCCCGAGGACTCCGGTGGCGCCGACGACGAGGACGTGGGAACCGCTCAGCTCAGTCATGGCCAGAGTCTAGCAACGCCGGCTCTCCGCCCACGGGGTCAGGGCCCGGCCGGAGGGTAGCGTCGGGCATTCCTCCGTTTGAGGTCCTCGAGCTCCTGCTGGGTGGCGACCTCGGCCTCGAGTTCCTCGAAGGCCTGCTGCAGGCGGAGGGAGGACGGGTCCGTCCACGAGAGTTCCTCGCGCGCCTGCGCCTGGGCCTCGAAGCGCCGCACCTCGAGTTCGGCGTTGCGGCGGGCGGCGTCGATCGCCGCCGCCTCCCGCGAGGACGAGGCGAGGGCGTCGTGCACGCCGATGGCGGCCTGCGCCGCAGCGCGCCGCGCGAGCATGGCGTCGTACTCCATGGCGTTCTGCTGCACGCGCTGTTCGAGCCGCCGGACGTCCTGCTGCAGCCGGCGGGACTGCTCCTCCGCCTCGCGGAGCTGCCGGGTGAGTGTCTCGAGGCGGCGCCGCGCCGTCATCGACTCCCGGATCGCCGCGCGGGCGGCGTCGTCGTCCCCGCGCCGGACGGCCGCGGAGGCTGCGGCCTCGACCCGGTTCAGGTAGGCGGCGGCCTCATTGGCGGCCAGGCCCACCCGGTGATGGTGCGCCGCGACGTCGGCGGCCCCGCGCCGTGCCTGGTCCAGCAGCGAGTACTGCGAGACCTGGGCGTTCTGCGCCTGGACCCTGGGGTCCTGCTTCGCTTCCACGGCCGCGTTCCGGTTGGCCTGCACGATGCGCGTGATGCGGCGTTTGATCGACATTGCTCGGACCCCCGGCTGGTTGTGGTGTGGCTACCTTCTGAAACCTCTCACCACGTCTGCCGGTTCCCGTAGGTGTCCCGCCAGGCCCCCATGGCCGAGATCTCGGTGCGCAGGCGGGTGGTGGCGCGCTCGAGCTGGAGCGTGTCGATGGACCGCGAGGTCTGCAGGAGGCTGCGGCGCAGGTCGGCGGAGAGTTCGTCGAGGGCCTGCGCCTGGGCGGAGAGGTCCCTGGTCCACTCCTGCTTCAGCGCACGATTCGGTTCCCGGTCCGCGGCCCGGAGCAGATTCTCGAGGGAGGCGGCCGCCTGGTCGATCTCCGCGGCGGCACGCGGCAGGTCGCCGACCGGACGGCCCTGGTCCTTCGCCTCGGACAGGGCGAGGTGCGTGGCGCGCGAGGACCGCGCGAGGTTGCCGATGAGCCGTGCCGGTTCGCGGGTCAGCGGATCCGGGGAATAGGCGCGGGCGGCGAGCATGCTGCGATCCCTGGCCCGCTCGATGATGCGCGAACTCCTGACCTTCCGGACCGTGAACCAGCCGGCGACGCCGGTCCCGGCGCCGATGGCGAGGAGTACCCCCAGCCCGACGGCGAACGCTTCGACGAGCTCCTCAAGCATGACGGTCTCCCGGGATGTGGTTCATCCATCCAGTCTGCCCGCCTCCCCTGACAAATTCCACCCATCAGCGGCCCCGCCATCCGTTGCGGGCGGGGTCAGGGATGCCTGGAAGACGCCACGCCTGGACTCCCGGGCCACGCCCCGAGAGGACGAGCGCGTCCCTGGACTCCTCGGCCGAGGCCCCCTGCAGCCCGAGGTCGATCGGCCGGGCGTCGGCCCACGGGACGGGCAGCAGGTCGAGCGGCACCCGGACGCCGTCGTAGTCGCTCCGGGCGGCCGCGACCAGGAGGCATTCCTCCGCGTGCTCCCGGATGAACACGACGACGTCGGGCGTCGCGGCCAGCCAGCGCACCGCGCCGTCCCGCAGCGACGGCGAGGCGCGGCGGAGTGCCGCGAGGCCCGCGATCAGCGCGCGGGTATCGGCCGGCCGGCGCTCGGGGCGGTCCCACGGCATGGGCGTGCGCGAGTCCTCGCCGTTCGTACCCCGCAGTCCGAACTCGTCGCCGGCGAAGAGTGTGGGCAGCCCGGGCAGCAGGAAGGCGAGGGCGAGCCCCAGGGCGGCGCCGCCGTCGACCATCACCGTCGCCGCGCGGGCGGTGTCGTGGGTGTTCAGTGCCGTCATGTTCTGCGAGCGGACCCGCCAGGAGAACCCGGAGGACAGCGCGATGTGCGTGGCGACGAGGTCGGCGCCGTCGATCCTGGGCACGCCGGGCGCGGGCGTGCCGAAGAAGTTGATGCCCGCGGTCGCCTGGTCCTCGCGCGCCAGCCACTGCCAGAGCGGGCGGGTGAAGTTCGAGTAGGTCATGCCGCCGTCCCAGGTCCGCCCGGACAGGTCCCCGGTGGCGTCGCCCGTGGATTCGGCGAGCAGCATCAGTCCGGGCCGGACGGCGTCCATGGTCGCGCGGACGAGGGCCGCCACGTCCCGGTTGAGGTCCACCGGCCCGTGCCGCCCGGTCATGTTCGCGACGTCGATCCGCCAGCCGTCGAGGTTGTAGGGCGGGAGCAGCCAGGTGGCCACCACCGACTCCGGGCCCTCGACGAAGCGCCGGCGCAGTTCCGCGGAGGACCAGTCGAGCTTCGGCAGGCTCGGGACGCCGAACCAGCTGGCGTACTCCGTGCCGTCCTCGCTGAAGTAGTAGAAGCCGGCCTCCTCGCAGGTCGGATCGGCGCACGCCTTCCGGAACCAGTCGTGGGCGTCGCCGGTGTGGTTGACGGTGAGGTCCCCGAGGACGGCGATGCCGCGGGCGTGGGCGGCCTCGACGAGCCGGACGAGGGCGGCGTTCCCGCCCAGGAGCGGATCCACCTCGTCGAACGTCGAGGCGTCGTACCGGTGGTTGGACCGTGCGGGGAAGAAGGGCGTCAGGTACAGGACCGTCGCGCCCAGCGCCTGGATGTGGTCGAGGCGCGCGGTGATGCCGTCGAGGTCTCCCCCGTACACCTGCCGGGGCGTCAGCTCGCCCCGCGGCTGCACCGGGTCGTCCCAGGTGCAGCCGACGGCCCAGTCCGGGAGGGTGTCGAGGGGCGCTGCGGCGGACGACCGCGCGTACCGGTCGGGGAAGACCTGGTAGATCACGGCGTCGCGCGCCCACGGTGCGGGCGCCGGACGGCAGTCGATCCGGAAGTCGTCGCGGTCGGCGGTGTCCCGGCGGGACGTGCCGACGGCGTTGAGCCAGCGGAGGTCCGGCCCGGAGGTGCCCGGGAGCTCGAACAGGAACCGGTAGCGCAGCGTCGGGTTGACGGCGGTGACGTGCGCCTCCCAGCACGCCCATCCGCCGTCGTGCTCCTCCCCGGGGAGGAGCCGCGCCTCGTCGTAGTGCCCCTCGCCGTCGCGGAGGGACCGGACGAACACCCGGCCGGGCGTCCCCCACCGGGCGGGGACCCGCACCCGCACCGCCAGGGTGTCCCCCACGCCCGGCGACTGCCCGGGCACGTACAGGGGCGAGCCGTCGTGGTGGGGTGCGAGGAACGCCTCCTGCACGGGTCAGCCCTTGACGGAACCGGAGACGAGGCCGGTGGTGATGTACTTCTGCAGGAAGAGGAACAGGGCCATGACCGGCACGGCCGCGAGGACGGCGCCGGCGGCGAAGACGCCCCAGTTCTCGGACCGCTGCTGCGCCACGTAGGAGTACAGGCCGACGGCGAGGGTCTGCGAGTCGGGGTCCGTCAGCACCACGCTGGCGATCACGAACTCGCTGCTCAGGCCGATGAACGCGAGGAGCCCCACGACCGCGAGGATGGGCGTGACGAGCGGCAGGATGATCGTGAAGAACACCTGCACGTGGCTGGCGCCGTCGATCCGCGCGGCCTCGTCGAGGGACTTCGGGACCGTGTTGAAGAACCCGTACATGAGGTACGTGTTCACGCCCAGCGCCCCGCCCAGGTACACCATGATCAGGCCGAGCTGGCTGCCGAGGCCCAGCCACGGGACCACGTCGGTGATGGCGTTCAGGAGCAGGAAGATGGCGACGACGGCGAGCAGCTGCGGGAACATCTGCAGGATCAGCAGCGAGAGCAGGCTGACCCGGCGGCCCTTGAAGCGCATGCGGCTGAACGCGTAGGCCGCGAGGGCGCCGAGGAACACGGTGGCCGCGGAGGTCACCACGCCGATGATCATGGTGTTCACGAACCACTTCCCGAAGGGCCGGCTCGGGTTGGTGAACAGGGCCTCGAAGTTGCCGGTGTCGAACCTGCTGAACAGGACGTTGGAGCCGGCCATGGTGCCGTTGGAGTTCAGGGCGGCGGAGAGCACGTAGAGCAGCGGGAAAACGGCGAAGAGCGTGGTCACCACGCCGACGACGTGGCGCCAGCCCTTGTGCCTGAACCACTGGCCGAACGTGCGCCGGCGCTGCTCCGGGACCCGGTGGGACCCCGTCGGGGCCTCGGCGGGGGCTGCTGCCTGGGGATCGGTGAACGTGGTCATCAGTTGATGTCCTCCAGAGCCTTGGTCTGCCGGAAGCTGATGGCGGAGATCACGGCGACGATGATGAAGATGATGATGGACAGGGCGCTGGCCAGGCCGTAGTCGCGGCCCACACCGGTGCCGAACGCGATCTCGTAGACCATCGTGATCAGGATGTCGGTGTGGCCGATGTTCGCCGTCGTGCCCGAGAAGCGGGGGCCTCCGTCGGTCAGCATGTAGATGACGTTGAAGTTGTTGAAGTTGAACGCGAAGCTCGCGATCAGCAGCGGCGCGACCGAGACCAGCAGCAGGGGCAGCTTGATGGCCGTGAAAATGCGCCAGCCGGTGGCGCCGTCCATGCGGGCGGCCTCGTCGACCTCCTCCGGCAGGGACTGCAGGGCCCCCGTGCAGACGAGGAACATGTAGGGGAAGCCCAGCCACAGATTCACGACGAGGACGCTGATCTTCGCGAGCAGCGGGTCCGTCAGCCACGGGATGTCGGCACCCCCGAAGAAGGTGTTGTTGATGAAGCCGAACTCGGGGTTCAGCAGGCCGGACCACACGAGGCCGGCGAGGAAGGCCGGGAAGGCGTAGGGCAGGATCATCAGGATGCGGTAGATCCGCTTGCCACGCAGGTCCGGGAGGTTGAAGGCGTTCGCGAGGAACAGGCCGAGCGCGAACGTGGACAGGACGGAGACGATCGCGAAGGTGAAGGTCCACAGGACCACCTGCAGCAGCGGGCCGCGGATGTTCGGATCGGAGAACGCCTTCACGAAGTTGTCGAAACCGACGTTGATCTTCCAGCCGGTGCTGAGCTGCTCGCCGTCCGCGGACCGGAAGGAGCCCTCCCCCGTGTCGGAGTAGGTGGTCCCGGTCTCGAGGTCGGTGAAGGTGCTCGTGGTCTCGTCGTAACTCAGGGACGGGCGGTAGACGTAGGCGTTCGAGCCGTCGCTGGTCTTGAGGCTGCCGTCCTCGGGGTCGTCGGAGAACGGGACGGTGATCGCCAGGATGTCCTCCTGGTTCGCGAGGACCTCCCCGAACTGCAGTGTGCGGTAGCCCTCGAGTTCCACTGCCTTGCCGGTGCCGTCCAGGACGGCGTCGTCGGCCTCCTCGAGCGGGACCCCGGTGGTGCCCACGGACACGCCGCCGTCGGGGTCGGTGGCGAGGAGGGAGAACTCGCCGTCGGCCTCGAGGACGGAGACCCGGTAGGCGGGGGAATCCGGGACCCGCTGCTGCGCGGAGAGCTGGATGGCGTTCACGGCGTCGTCCTTGGTGCTGTTGTGGCCGTCACCGTAGTTGGTGAAGGCGACGTAGCCGCTGTAGAGCATGACGAACACCTGGAAGATCACCAGGAAGAAGATGCCGGGTGCCAGGTACTTCGCCGGCAGGCCGCCCCTGCGCAGGTAGATCCAGTTGACGAGGACCGTCACGGCCGCGCCGACGAGGAGGATCACCCACTTCTCCTGCAGGAAGAGCGTGATGAGGACGTAGACCGCGAAGGCGTCCACCAGGCCGAGCAGCACGATCTTCGCGAGCAGGCCGAGGGTCGAGTCGGAGCGGACGGCTGTCTTCTTGGGAGGGCGCGTGGCGGCCGGGCCGGGAGGGGCCGTTGTGAGCATGGCGGAGGCTTTCGGTGTTCGGCGCGGAAGGCCGCTGCTGTGGTGCCGCCACCTCGAAGGGGTGGCGATGAGAAGGGTGGCGCCCGTCGCCGGAGCGACGGGCGCCAGGGTACTGCGGGTGACGCGGGTGGTGCTGTACTACTGGGCGGCGATCTTCGCCTCGATGTTGCTCACCATGGTGGTCCAGGCTTCGGCGGGGTCGCCGTCGCCCTTGATCAGCGCGAGCTCGGTGCCTCCCCAGTCGGCCCAGACGGCCTGCATCTCGGGCAGCGCGGGCATCGGGACGCCGTTGGCGCCGATCTCACCGAACGCGGCGACGATGGGGTCGGACGCTGCCTTGTCGAAGCTGGCCTTCAGGGCGGGCGGGCGTCCTCCGACGTCGTACATGGCATCCTGGGCGGCTTCGGTGCTCAGGTAGTTCACGGCGAACTCGTTCGCTGCGAGGGCGTTGGCGCTCTTCGAGGAGATGAAGAAGCCGTTGACGCCGATGAAGGGCTGGGCATCCTCGTCGCCGACGGTGGGGAGCTTGTCGACGGCCAGCTCCAGGCCGGCTTTCTGCGCGTCGGGGACGTTCCACGGGCCGGTCAGGAAGTAGGGCGACTCGCCCGCGTTGAACTTCTCCTTGGCGATGTCACCGGTGATGTTCGAGTTGATGACCTTCGAGCCGGTGTCGCCCCACTCCACGAGCTTCTTGGCGAATTCCACGCCGTTCGGCTCGCCGAGCAGCAGTTCGTCGGCGTTGTAGCTGCCGTCCTCGTTCTGGCCGAACACCGGCACGCCCATCGAGGTCTGCAGCGGGTACAGGTGGTAGGGGTCACCCTGCTTGGGGTCCATGCCCACCAGGAACGGGTAGGTCGCCTTCCCGTCGGCGACGGCGGCCTCGCCGTTGGCGATGACCTCGTCGAACGTGGCGGCTGCCTCGGGGACGAGCTCCGTGTTGCGCAGCAGGGCGATGTTCTCCAGCGCGTAGGGGACGCCGTAGACGCTGCCGTCATAGGTCATGGCCTGGATGGCGGACTCCTGGAACTCGGAGGCCTTGTCGCCGAGCTCCACGGGGGCGACGACGCCGTTCTGCACGAACGTCCCCAGCCAGTCGTGGGGGCCCACGATCAGGTCGGGTCCCTTGCCGGTGGGCACCTGGGTGATGAAGTCGTCGCGGACCGCGGCGAAGTCCTTGACCGCGAGCTTGACCTCGATGCCGGTGTCCTCCTTGAAGGACTTGGTGATCTCCTCGAGGGCCGGGGCGCGCTCGGCGTCGACCCACATGGTGAGGGTGGTGGCGCCGCCGTCGGCGAGATTCGGGGCGGCGGAGCTGGAGCTGGCCGAGGAGGAATCGGAGGCTCCTCCGCCGCAGGCCGTGAGGGCCAGGACGGCCACCGACATGACGCCGGTGAGCAGAGCGTGCCGACGGGTCGGCTGGGGGGATCGCACCTTCATTGGTGAACCTTTCATGAGCGGCTTCTGTCGATCTCCCGGAGCACGGGGCTCCGCGGGCCGGGAGATGGAGGTGTCTCAGCCGCTCCCTTCTCGGAGGCGACGGTGACCCGAGTCACAACTGTAAACGCTTGCATCACATTTACCCAATATCGGACATGCGGCGCGCCGGTATCGGAGGAAAGACGCAGAAACAAGGCTCTTTCTACTGAACACGCTTCCATAATCGCGTCCGAAGCGGTCTAGGATGATCCGCATGTCTGAGATTGCCCCCCTCCTGCACGGCGAGGACCTGTCCTCCCCCGATGCCTTCCATGCACCGCTCCACGTCCCGTCCGCGGGCGACGAGTGGTGGCGCTCGTCCGTCATCTACCAGGTGTACCCGCGCTCGTTCCGTGATTCGAACGGGGACGGCATGGGCGACCTCCCGGGCATCACGGCCGAACTGGCCCACCTCGCCGAGCTCAGCATCGACGCCCTCTGGCTCTCGCCGTTCTTCACCTCGCCCCAGCGCGACGGCGGCTACGACGTCGCCGACTACTGCGACGTCGACCCCCTGTTCGGCACGCTCGCCGACTTCGACGCGCTCGTGGCCCGCGCCGACAGCCTGGACATCCGCGTGATCGTGGACCTCGTACCCAACCACTGCTCCGACGAGCACGTCCTCTTCCGGGCCGCCCTCGAGGCACCGGCGGGCTCCGCCGAGCGCGCGATGTTCATCTTCCGCGACGGCCGCGGCCCCGACGGCAGCGAGCCGCCCAACAACTGGCAGTCGCACTTCGGCGGCCCGGCCTGGACGCGCGTCATCAACGCGGACGGCACGCCGGACCAGTGGTACCTGCACCTGTTCGACTCCTCCCAGCCCGACTTCAACTGGGACAACCCCGCCGTGCGGGCAGAGTTCGAGCGGGTCCTGCGCTTCTGGCTCGACCGCGGCGTCGGCGGCTTCCGCGTCGACGTGGCGCACGCCCTCATCAAGGCCGAGGGACTGCCGGACTGGGGCGGACGCGCCGACGGCGGGTCCTCCGAGGGCTTCCCCGGCCACGAGGCACCCATGTTCGGCCAGAAGGAGATCCACGACATCTACCGTCAGTGGCGGGCCATCCTCGCCGAGTACGACGGCGAGCGCATCCTCTGCGCGGAGGCCTCCATCGATCCCCTGCCGCGGCTCACGAACTGGGTCCGCTCCGACCAGATGCACCAGGCGTTCAACTTCGCCTACCTCCACCAGCCGTGGGACGCCCACGGTCTCCGGCACGTCATCTCCTCCTCCCTCACCGCGTTCGACGCCGTGGACGCGCCCACCACCTGGGTGCTCAGCAACCACGACGTCGTCCGGCATGCCAGCCGCTTCGGACTGACGGACGGCGCCCCGCGGGGCGGCGACGGCATCGGCCGCGCGGACGCGCAGCCCGACACCGCGACCGGCCTCGCCCGCGCCCGTGCCGCGTCGCTCGCGATGTTCGCGCTGCCGGGCGGGATCTACCTCTACCAGGGCGAGGAGCTCGGCCTGCCGGACCACACGGCCATGCCCGACGACGCACGGCAGGACCCCACCTTCGTCCGCACCGCCGGCGAGAGAATCGGCCGCGACGGCTGCCGGGTCCCCCTCCCCTGGGAGGCCGGGGCGCCGTCGGTCGGGTTCGCGGACGCCGAGGCCCCGGTAGCACCGTGGCTGCCGCAGCCCGAGGGCTGGGACGACTACGCCCGCGACGTGCAGTCCACCGATCCCGACTCCACCCTCTCCCTGTACCGGACGGCCCTGCAGCTCCGCCGGGACCTGCGCCTGGGCGCCGGGTCCCTGAGCTGGTCGAGGGAGTTCGAGAGTTCCGACGTCGTCGCGTTCCGCAACGGCGAGGTGCTGGTGATGCTGAACATGGGCGAGTTCGCCGCTCCGCTGCCCGAGGGCACCGTGATCGCCGTCAGCACGCCCGGCTCGGCCGCCGGCGGCATGCTCGCCCCGGACGCCTGCGTCTGGCTGCTGGCCGCCGGGTAGGAGATCCGCGCGGGATCGGCAATGATCGGACGGGGACACACTGCTGGGGTGTCCCCGTCGCTGCCATCTCGGCAGTCAGCGCCGACGTCGCAGGAAAGGGGATCATGGCCGGCATCAAGGACGTCGCCCAGCTGGCCGGGGTGTCCACTGCCACGGTCTCCCGGGCCCTCAGCGGCAACGGACGGGTCTCCGAGCGTTCCCGTGCCCGTGTCCTGCAGGCGGCGCGGGAGCTCGACTTCGTCGTCAGCTCGACGGCCTCCTCCCTGGCGTCCGGGCGGCACCGCAACATCGGCGTCGTCGTGCCGTCCGTGGCCCGCTGGTACTACTCCCAGATCGTCGACAGTCTCGCGGCGTCGCTCCTCACCGCCGGTTACGACCTCACGCTGTACAACCTGAACGAGGACGCCGCGATCCGCGACCGCGTCCTCTCCGAGTTCCTGCTGCGCCAGCGCTGCGACGGCGTCATCGCGGTCTCCCTCGAACTGAGCCGGGACGAACTGGGGCAGCTCCTCGCCGTCGGCAAGCCCGTGGTCGGGATCGGCGGCCCGCTGCCCGGCGCGGAGACCTACAGCGTCAACGACCGCGAGATCGCCGAACTCGCCACCGAGCACCTCATAACGCTCGGGCACCGACGCATCGCCCACATCGGCGGGTCGGACGCCTTCGAGAACGACTTCCGGATCTCCGGCACGCGACGCCAGGGCTACGAGGCGGCCATGGCCGCGGCCGGCCTGGAGATCCTCGACTCCTGGCGGGTGGACGCAGACTTCACCATCCAGGGCGCGCGCAGCCAGGCCAAGCAGCTCCTCGGCTACCCGCGGGACACCCCGACCGCCGTGTTCTGCGCCTCGGACGAGATGGCCATCGGCGCGATCCTCGCCGCCCGGGAGCTGGGTTTCCGCGTCCCCGAGGACATCTCGGTGATCGGCATCGACGGGCACGAACTCGGTGAGGCGCTCGGCCTGACCACGGTGGCCCAGTTCCCGCAGCAGCAGGGCCGGCGGGCCGTCGAGCGCCTGCTGCAGATCCTGCAGGACCCCGACGCCTACCGCCCCATGAACCACGCCGCCCGGACCGCGCTGATCGTCCGCTCGAGCACCGCCGCGCCGCCCGCCCGACCCGTACAGCTCCCGGAGGCTCCCGCCTGACCCGTACAGCTCCCGGGAACATTCAGCCCCCGGCCGGGAACGCACACGGCCCGGAACACAGGAGGGCCCGGCACCCCGTGGGGATGCCGGGCCCTTGGACCAGCGGTCTAGCAGTACAGCTACCGTGCCTCGAACACCGCCACGGTGCGGGCCGGGACCGTGAACGTCCCGTCCGTGGCGGCCGTGGCCCGGCGGACGACGTCATCGCCGCCCGTCGCCTGGACGCCGTGCAGCGCGAAGCCCCCGGCGGCCGGGACGCGCTGGGTGGTGGGCTCGTCGGAGGCGTTGAAGACCACCACGATGCCCTTCCGCGCGGAGTCGACGTCGGGGCCGACGGTGTCGTCCAGGTGCATCACGATCACGCCGGGCGTCTGGTCGGGGCCGCTACCGGGGAAGGAGAGCTTCTGCTGGACGAGCCCGGCCGTGCCGAGGCTGAACAGCGGGCTGCCCTGCCGGATCTGCAGCAGTTCCTGCGCCTGCTCCCTCGCGGCCTCGATGTCCGCCGGGGACGGCTTGAGCGCCGGGTCGGCGAGCAGCGGCTGCATGAACGCGTACTTGCCCTCGTTGTCCGCCCGCGGGGGCAGGCCCCGGCCGAAGCCGTTGTCCGTGCCCGTGTGGTCGAGGATGTTGAACCAGTCGCCGGAGTCGTAGCTGTTGCGGTCCAGCGACTTGCTGCGCAGCGCCTCGCCGCCGGCGTGCCAGAAGGAGACGCCCTGGCCGAAGGCCGTGGTGGAGAGCGCGAGGGTCTGCATCCTGATGCGGTCGGCCATCGGGGTGTCGGTGGGCAGCTTGAACGTGAGCGCGTCGAAGAGGGTCTCGTTGTCGTGCGCCTCGACGTAGGTGATGCTCTCCTGCGGGTCCGCGGTGTACCCGGTGGGCGAGCCGTTGTAGTCGACGTCGGCGCCCGTGACCTGGTTGCCGGTGCGGTCCGTGAACATGTAGTCCTTCAGGTTGCCGGTCAGCCCCACCCGGATCTGGTCCTGCGACAGGAGCAGCTCGGCGCGCTGGTCGGCCTCGGTGCCGTTGCCCGCGACCCCGTTCGGGTCGGTCAGCAGCCCGGAGGCGAAGCCCTGGATCCGCGGGTCGTCGTCGAACGGGCCGCCGCCGCGGACGGCGTCGCGGAGGCGGTCGTTGAACGTGCCGATGCCGGTGCCGGCCATGTTCGCCTGCGTGGCCTGGACGAACCGGGCGTTGTCCGCGACCTCCCCGAAGTTCCAGCCCTCGCCGTAGAGGTAGATGGACTTGCCGTCCACGCCGTCGCGCTCGAGCGTCAGCTTGTCGAGGGCGGCACGGACGTCGAGGATGTTCTGCCTGGAGTGGTGCCCCATGAGGTCGAACCGGAAGCCGTCGAGCTTGTAGGTGCGGGCGAGCGTCACGATCGAGTCGATCATCAGCTTGCCCATCATGGTGTGCTCGGTGGCCGTGTTCGGGCAGCAGGTCGAGGTCTCGACGGCGCCCGACTCCGGGTCGAGCCGGTGGTAGTAGCCGGGGACGATCCGGTCGAGGTTGTTGTCCGAGGACTGGCCGGCGCCCGCGGTGTGGTTGTAGACGACGTCCTGGACGACCCGCAGGCCGGACTCGTTGAGCGAGGCGACCATGCCGCGGAACTCGCGGATGCGCGTGGCGTCCGCGGGGTTCGTCGAGTAGGAGCCCTCCGGTGTGGTGTAGTGCAGCGGGTCGTAGCCCCAGTTGAAGCCGTCCCGGCCCGCGACGTCGCTGACGCACTGCTGCTGTTCGGTGCTGTCGGGGGCGAAGGCCTCGAGATCGCAGGCGGGTTCGGCCTGCCGGGCGCGGTCCTCCTCGATGGTGCCGATGTCGTTCACGGGCAGGAGGTGGACGGCGTTGAGCCCGTTGTCGGCCAGCTCCGAGAGCCGCTGCATGCCGGCGCTGTCCGGCCTGCTGAACGCGGCGTAGGTGCCGCGTTCGGCCTCGGGCACGGTGGTGTCGGTGATCGAGAAGTCGCGGACGTGGAGTTCGTAGACGGACAGCTTCTCGGGCCGCTCGAGGGCCGGCTTGGGCAGGCGCGACCACGACGACGGCATGAGCGAGGGATCCGCGAGGTCCACGATGAGGGACCGCTCCGAGTTCGTGGACAGCCCGACGCTGTAGGGGTCGGTGACGAGGTTGTGTTCCACGGCGCCGGTCTCGGGGACGAAGACCTCGACGTCGTAGAGGTAGTACGCGCCGTTCCAGTCCTTCCCGCCGTCGATGCTCCAGACGCCGTCCTTGTCCGCGCGCGCCGGGCGCGTGGCGATCGGAGCCCCGCCGGAACCGTCGCGGAAGACCTGCACGGACACGCTGCGCGCCGTGGGTGCCCAGAGCTGCAGGTGGGGCTTCTTGCCCTTCCAGCTGAGGCCGAGCTCCTCGCGTGCGGCCCCCGCGTACAGGTCGTCGAGGACGCCGGGCACCTGGACGCCCGTAGTCGCCAGGAGTTCTCCCTCCGGTGAGACGGCGGCGAGGAGCAGCTGCCCCTTCAGCAGGTCCCCGGCCTTCCGCGCATCCTTCTTGCCGAGCGTCACGGTGGGCAGGTCGGCCAGATGGGGGTAGCGGGCGGCGAGATCGGCGGGCAGGGCGTCGGCGCCGCGCGCGAGGTCGATGTAGGTACCCCCGGTGACGGCGTCGTCGCCGGCGACGAGTCCGCCCTCCGGGGCTGAGTAGAGGCGGAAGCGGGCGTCGGCGGGCACGTCCGCACCCCAGGCGAGGGTGTCGGCGGTGAGCCAGTGCGCCGCCGTCGAGCCCGTCGGCGCACCGGGGGCATCGCTGGTGACGACGTGCGTGCGGTGGTTGTAGGTGAAGGTCACGGGGCCGCCCGGAGCCTGCAGTGCCAGGTTCGCGCCACCGGCCGCGCCGTCGGCGCCGTAGTTCTCACCCCAGGACCCGTTCAGCGCCACCTTGTACTCGTAGGCTCCGGCGGGGACGTCGAAGGTCGCCGACCAGGTGTCCGGCGAGCCGTCCACGGGGACGAGTCGGGTGGCGGCGCACTCCGGCTGCCAGTCGTCGGGGCAGCCGAGTTCCGCCTGCAGGGAGCCCACGAGGGCCACCGTTCCGGGCGGGGTGGTGTGATCGGCCAGCGCGGGTGCGGGCATGAGGGTCGCGAGGAGCGGGGCGGTCAGGACGACGGCGGCCAGCCGGGACCTGCGCCGCAGGGCCGGCCTCCCGCTGGTCGGGCCGGTGGCCGTGATGTTCGGGGTCATGGTGGTCCTTCCCCGACCGTGCGTCGCTGCAGGGCCGGACTGGGGGTGGGTACCTCGATCCTAGGGACGCAGAGCGGCAAGCGACAGGGATTTGCAAAAGTTTCACGCAATCTTTCGGTAGGGTATGGGGCCTGCGCTACATTGGGGCCATGACTCCCGGCAAGCGGACCGAGCGGCCGCGCCTCGACGACGTCGCCCGGACCGCCGGCGTCAGCGTCCCCACCGTGTCGCGCGTCCTGAACGGCAAGGGCGGCGCGTCGCCGACAACCCGGCAGGCCGTCCTCGCCGCGATGGACAGCCTGGGCTACGAGCCGCCCTCCCGCGCGGCCGGGCGGTCCAAGGGGCAGATCGGCGTGGTGGTCCCGGACCTCGTGAACCCGATCTTCCCGGCCTTCGCCGGGGCCATCGCGGCCCTGCTGGCGCCCAACGACTACATCCCCGCCCTGTGCACGCTTCCCGGCGGAGGCATCACCGAGGACGAGTACGTGGCCCTCCTGCTGGACCAGGGCGTCAGCGGGATCATCTTCGTCTGCGCCGCGCACTCCGACGGCCGCGCGAGCATGGAGCGGTACCGGCGCCTGCGCGGGCGCGTGCCGTTCGTCCTGGTCAACGGGGCCCGGCCCGAGATCGACGCGCCGTCCGTCTCGAACGACGACGCCACCGCCATCCGCACGGCCGTCCGGCACCTCGTGGCGCAGGGCCATCAGCGCGTCGGCTTCGCGACCGGCCCCGACCGGTTCATCCCGAGCCGGCGCAAGCTCGAGGGATTCCGCGCCGGGCTCGTCCAGTTCCTCGGCGAGGACGACGCCGAGCCGCACGTCGCGACGAGCATGTTCACCATCGAGGGCGGGCAGAGCGCCGCGAACGAGCTCATCGACTCGGGGCACACGGCGATCGTCTGCGCCTCCGACGTCATGGCCCTCGGCGCCGTCCGCGCAGCGCAGACCCGGGGCCTGAGGGTGCCGGAGGACATCTCGGTGGTCGGGTTCGACGACTCCCCGCTCATGGCCTTCACCGATCCGCCGCTGACCACTCTGCGGCAGAACGTGGCGGCGATGGCCGCGGCGGCCGTCCACGCCCTGGTCACCGAACTGGACGGCGAGCGCGCGACGCGGACCGAGATCCTGTTCCAGGCGGACCTGGTGGTCCGTGGCTCCACGGGGGCCGGCCCTGCGGTGCGGACCGGCCCCGAGCCGTCCGGGGCCTAGCGGGGCCGGGTCGGAGCGGGGTGCGCGCCACGCCTCGGGGAATGCCTAGCGGCGTGCCTGGTTCGGGGTGCGCGCGGGCTCAGGGCGCCACACCATGAGCGCCTGGCTGCGGGGGCGGGGACGCTGGCCGCGGACGAGCGTGACGACGTCCCCGGCCAGGCCTGCGGCGAACACCCTGCTCGATTCGGCGTGGACCCGGCGGGCCGCCAGCTCGGAAGACAGTTCCGCGACGCGTGACTGCAGGGCCGCGACCTGGTTCTCCAGTTCGAGGATCCGCCGGATACCCTCCAGCGACACGCCCTCCTGGGACAGCCGCTGGATCTCGCGCAGGGTGCCGACATCCTTCTGCGAGTACCGCCGTGCCCGGCCCGGCGCACGGCTCGGCGTCACGAGGCCGAGGCGGTCGTACTGCCGGAGCGTCTGCGGGTGCATGTCGGCGAGCTCAGCGGCCACCGAGATGACGTAGATGGGCAAGGTGTGGTCCATGACGGGCCTCCTTCCGTTGCCGATTCTCCCGGATACTGCTCTGACTGCCGCTCGGACGTGCCGCCTACAGGCGCGCCTTGGCGGCCAGACCCGCCCGTGGATCGGCGTCCTTCGTGGCGGCGCGGAACGTCTCCACGGCGGCCTGCGCCTCCTTGGACAGATTCTGCGGGACGACGACGTCGACCGTCACCAGCAGGTCGCCGGTGGCCTTCGAGGTCTTCACGCCCCGGCCCTTGAGCCGGAGCGTCCTGCCCGACGGCGTCCCGGCGGGCACGCGCATCGTGACCATCTCGCCGGTGAGCGTGGGCACCTGGATCTCGGCGCCGAGCGCCGCCTCCGGGAAGCTGACGGGTACGTGGACGCGGATGTTGTCGCCGTCGCGCTTGAAGAGCGGGTGCTCCTTCACGCTGACGCTGACCATGAGGTCGCCGGGGCCGGCCTGTCCCGGCTGGCCCTTGCCCTTGACCCGGACCTTCTGGCCGTCGCGGATGCCGGCCGGGATGCGGACGTCGATCTGTTCCCCGGAAGGCTCGCGCAGCCCGATGGTCGTGCCGTTGATGGCGCCGGCGAAGGAGATGGACGTGGTCGCCGTGCGGTCCGCGCCCTTCTGCGGGCGGGTGGACTGGAAGCCGCCGGGGAAGCCGCCGCCACCCATGCCGCCGCCGCCGAACAGGTCGGCGAACTCGGGAGGCAGATTCCCGTTGGAGAAACCGGTGCGCTGGCGGGTGCCTGCGCCCTGGCCGAAGAGGTTGCCGAAGACGTCCTCGAAGCCGGAGCTGCTCCCGGGGCCGCCGCCCGCTCCGCCCGCGGAGAAGCGGGCGCCGCCGCCCATCGCGCGGATGGCATCGTACTGCTGGCGCTCCTCGGGGTCGGACAGCACGGAGTAGGCCTCCGAGACGTCCTTGAACGTCCGCTCCGACGCCGCAGCCCCCTGGTTCTGGTCGGGGTGGTGCTTGCGGGCGAGCTTCCGGTACGCCTTCTTGATCTCGTCACCGGACGCATCCTTGGAGACGCCCAGGATCTTGTAGAAATCCTTGTCGACCCAATCCTGACTGGCCAATTGGCGTCTCCTTCCGTTGTACTTCAAATCAGTGAGGTGAGTGAACGGGCGTGCGCCGGGGCAGTTTCCGAGGAAGGCGGCTTTAATATTCCAAGGGCCGCCAAGGCCCGCAGGAATTTCGTTGCCGCCGTTCGGAAGCTGCCCCGGCGCCCGGGGCACCGCTTACTCCGGTACTGCCACGATCACCTGGGCGGCCCGGAGGACGCGCTCCCCCTTGCGGTAGCCCGCGCGGAGGATCTGGCTGACGCTGTCGGCCTGGACGTCGGCACTCGGCTGCTGCATGAGCGCCTCGTGGACGTTCGGGTCGAACGCGACACCCACCTCGTCGATCCGGGTCAGCTCGTACGTCTTCAGGACGTTCTCGAGCTTCCCCGCGATCGCCGCGAAGGGGCCGTCCGCGAGGTCGCCGTGCTGGCGTGCGGCGTCGATGTCGTCGAGAACCGGCATCAGCGAGTTCAGGACGCCGATGACCGCCTGGTCACGGGCGACGTCCCGGTCGCGCTCGACGCGGCGCCGGTAGTTGACGTACTCCGCCTGGAGGCGGAGCAGATCGTTGCGGAGTTCCGCGACGACGTCGACCGCCGGGTTGGACCCGCCCTCGGCGCCCGCCTCGTTCAGGATGGCCTCGGCCTGCGCCAGGGCGTCCCCCTCGGAGGCGTCGCCTGCGGGCGCCTGCGCTCCGGCCGCGGAATCCTCCGCGACCGGCTCACCGGCATCCTGCTGCTGCCCACGGACGTCGCCCGTCTCGGAATCGACCTGCTGGCTGTCGGACGAGGTCACCGGCTCCGACTGGTGCTCTTCTTCATTTCCGTGGTGCGGCATGACTACTTCTTCTCGCTGGTGTCTTCGTCGACCACTTCTTCGGCGTCGACGATGTCCTCGTCGGAGCCGCCGGAGGCCGGCTGGTCGTCGGTGGGCGCAGCACCGGGCTGACCGGCGTCCTGCTGGGCGGAGGCGTAGATCGCTTCGCCCAGCTTGGACTGCGAGGCCTGCAGCTTCTCGTAGGCCGCCTTGACCTCGTCGTCGTTGTCCTGCGTCTCGAGCGCCTTCTTGAGGGCGTCGACGTCGGCCTGGACCTCCGTCTTGACCTCCTCCGGCAGCTTGTCCGCGTTGTCGGCGATCAGCTTGTCCACCGAGTAAGCGAGCTGCTCGGCGCCGTTGCGGACGTCGGCGGCCTCGCGGCGCTTCTTGTCCTCCGCGGCGTGCTCCTCGGCCTCGCGCACCATGCGGTCGATGTCCTCCTTGGAGAGGGAGGAACCACCGGTGATGGTCATCGACTGCTCGGTGCCGGTGCCCTTGTCCTTGGCGGACACGTGCACGATGCCGTTGGCGTCGATGTCGAAGGTGACCTCGACCTGCGGGACGCCGCGCGGAGCCGGCGCGATGCCGGTCAGCTCGAACGTGCCCAGCGGCTTGTTGTCGCGGGTGAACTCGCGCTCGCCCTGGAACACCTGGATGGCCACGGACGGCTGGTTGTCGTCCGCCGTGGTGAAGGTCTCGCTGCGCTTGGTGGGGATGGCCGTGTTGCGCTCGATGAGCTTGGTCATCATGCCGCCCTTGGTCTCGATGCCCAGGGACAGCGGGGTGACGTCGATGAGGAGGACGTCCTTGCGCTCACCCTTGAGGACACCGGCCTGCAGTGCGGCACCGACGGCCACGACCTCGTCCGGGTTGACGCCCTTGTTGGGCTCCTTGCCGCCGGCGAGCTCCTTGACGAGCTCGCTGACCGCGGGCATCCGGGTGGACCCGCCGACGAGGACGATGTGGTCGATGTCGGCCACCTTGATGCCGGCCTCGGTGATGACGTCGTGGAACGGCTTCTTCGTGCGGTCCAGCAGGTCCTTGGTGAGGTCCTGGAACTTGGCGCGGGAGAGGTGCTCGTCGAGGTGGACGGGTCCGTCCGGCGTCACCGAGAGGTACTGCAGGGAGATGTTGGTGGACGTCGCCGAGGACAGCTCCTTCTTGGCCTGCTCGGCGGCCTCCTTCAGCCGCTGCAGCGCGATCTTGTCCTTGGACAGGTCGGCGCCCTTGGCCTTGGCCTGCGAGAGCAGGTAGTCCACGACCCGCTGGTCCCAGTCGTCGCCGCCGAGGCGGTTGTCGCCGGCGGTGGAGCGGACCTGGATGGTGGAGAAGGCGTCCTCGTCCTTGCCGACCTCCAGCAGGGAGACGTCGAACGTTCCGCCGCCGAGGTCGAACACGAGGATCAGCTCGTCCTCCTTGCCCTTGTCGAGGCCGTACGCGAGCGCCGCGGCGGTGGGCTCGTTGACGATGCGCAGCACCTTCAGCCCCGCGACCTCGCCGGCCTCCTTCGTGGCCTGGCGCTCGGCGTCGTTGAAGTACGCCGGCACGGTGATCACGGCGTCGGTGACCTTCTCGCCGAGGTAGCTCTCGGCGTCGGTCTTGAGCTTCTGGAGGATGCGCGCGGAGATCTCCTGCGGCGTGTACTTCTTGTCGTCGATGGCGACGTTCCAGTCGGTGCCCATGTGGCGCTTGACCGAGGCGATGGTGCGGTCGATGTTGTTGACGGCCTGGCGCTTGGCGATCTCGCCGACCAGGACCTCGCCGGACTTGGAGAATGCGACGATCGACGGCGTGGTGCGGGCGCCCTCGGCGTTCGCGATGACGGTGGGCTCGCCACCTTCGAGAACCGAGACGACCGAGTTGGTGGTTCCGAGGTCAATACCTACTGCACGTGACATGCAAGTTCCTTTCGACTGCCCGGGATTTGCGAGGCGCTCATCCGCCGGGCGCGTAGATTGAGCGTTCTGCACTCAACTATACGGGCGTCCCATCGGAGAACAAAATGGAGTTGAGTCCGATCGACTCAACTTCCCGGCTCAGGTCGCCGGCACGGCAGTGATGAGTCCTTCCCGGAAGGCGTCGACGAACAGCGCGTGGTCCTCGCGCACCGTCGCGGCGTAGGCCTCCCCGAACCCGACGATGTCGTCGAGGAAGTCCTCACGCGAGCGGTCCACGACGGCCATGATGGCGGTCTCCGTCCGGAAGGGCACGAGGTCGTGGTCGCTGTCCTCGTCGGTCGAGCAGTGGATCTTCGCCGTCGCCTGTCCCAGGGCCTCGAGCACCGGCACCATGTCCTCCGGCTCCGTGAGGTCCTCCCAGGAGAGATCCCGCTTGTACGGCGAGAGCTCCGACACCACATAGGAGACGCCGCGGATGGTCGTATAGCCGAGGAACGGGTCGGTGTGGGTCTGCAGGGACCGCTGGCTGATGACGGCGCGGTGCCCGTCGTCCTCGAAGTAGCCGCGGACCCGCTCGTCGTCGACGATCCGGCTGGGCGCGGCGATGTTCGACTGCTTCATGGTGAGGATGATGTCGTTCTCCTGGGCCTCGTCGAAGCCCTCGATCAGCACGTTGTAGGTGGGCAGGCCGGCACTGCCGATCCCGAACCCCTTCTTGCCCACGATGCCCTTCACGCGATAGAACACCCGCCGCCGCGACCGCTCGCTGTCCGGGATGGTGGCGAGGTAGCGGTCGAACGCCTCCGCCACCTCCTGCCGCTCGTGGTCCTCGAGCACCCGGATGGACCCGTCGTCGCGGAACTGGCGCTCGTAGTCCTCGATGAGCGTGAGGGCATCGAGGAGCCGCGTCCGGCGCGCCGCCCGGGCCTGCTGCAGGACCCGGTAGACGGGTCCGTCCGTGTTGTCGAGTCCGAAGGCGAAGGTGGACTGCTCGTCGTCCACGTAGTCCCCGACCCGGCCGAGGTAGGCCTCCAGATAGGTGCGCGAGAGGTCGCGGACCGCCTGCGACGGCAGCGCCTTCTGCCAGCACAGGAGAGTCAGCGACGCGACGAAGCGGCGCAGGTCCCACGAGAAGTGGCCCACGTAGGCCTCGTCGAAGTCGTTGACGTCGAAGGTGAGCCGGCCCTCGTTGCTCATGTAGGTGCCGAAGTTCTCCGCGTGGAGGTCGCCGTGGATCCACACGCGGCTGGTGCGCTCGTCCGCCCAGGCGTCGTCGAGCCCTGCCATGTCGGTGTAGAACAGGGCCGCACTCCCCCGGTAGAAGGCATACGGATCCGCCGCCATCTTCCGGAACCGGGCGCGGAAGGCGAGGGGATCTACACCCATGAGATCCTGGTGGGCCTCCACGAGCGTGCTGACGATGTGCTGCTGACGGGACTCGGTGGCTGCCATGACGCCACGGTACGCGCGCTCCCTGTGGATCGCCGAGGATCAACGGTTGTGGAGCGCCGGCCGCCGGACGGGGGCGCCCGACGCACGCCGCGCGTTCAGGAACCCGTCCACCACATCCCAGGTCACGATGACCAGGACCGTCGCCACGATGCCCGCGCCGATCACCCCTCCCGCCTCCGGCGCCCCCTGATCCCATCCGACGGCGGCCGGGAACCCTGGATTGAGCAGCCGGCCGTCGATCCACAGGACCACCGCCGGGACGGCGAAGGCGAGATTCAGCCCGAGATTCATCACCGCGAGCGACCAGGACCACCCCCTCAGGTACACCACGACGGCGAACACCGCTTCGGCGGCGAGCAGACCGAGGAACCACGGGATCCAGAAGGACCACAGCTTTGGATCGAGGACCGGGACGGCACCGCCTGCGGCATCCCGGACGCCCGGAACGAACTGCTGCCAGAGAAGCACGCCCGCGAGGAGTACGAGGAAGACGAGGGACGCGATCAGGTCCGGCAGACGGCTGCGGCGGGAGAGGTCGGGCACGTCCGGCAGGGCGTCGGGCGACCATGCCGCACCGGGTCCCGGGGTGCCGGTGCGCTCGATGATGACGAACACGAGCGTGATCCAGAAGGCGAGGTGCACGGTCACGCCGAGCGCCGTCGAGACGGCTCCGGCGATGGCACCCCCGAGATCATTGCTCACCAGTAGCTGCGCCACCAGGACCGCGGCGGTGGAGATCGGCACGACGATCAGCGCGACGGTCCTGAGCAGCCGCCACCAGTCGAGGTAGTAGCGCGGCCCGATCAGGGTCAGCGGTCGGTCGACGTAGGCCGCGGCGAGCCGCTCCGGATCGCCCAGTTCGGTGAGCGCCCGGGATTCGGCGGCCGGTACGGGGTCGCCGGCGTCGATCCGCGCACGGACGCTCTCCTCGATCAATTCCCGGATCTCGGGCTCGAGGCCGGAGCGCTGCGGCTCCGGGACGGTCCGCACCGCGGCCCAGACATAGCGGTCGGTCAGTGTGGTCATGGCAGTTCCCCTTCGGAGATGCGGTGCAGCGATGCAGTCAGCCGATCCCAGTCGGCACTGAGGGTGGCGGCAAGGGCGTCGCCGGTCGGGCTCGTCCGGTAGAACTTGCGCGGACGGGACTCGGCGGTGTTCCACTCGCTCGTCAGGAGGCCCTGCTTCTCGAGACGCCGGAGCAGGGGGTACAGGGTGTTCGCATCGACCTGGATGCCGAGAGCGTCGAGGGCCTCGAGAAGCGCGTACCCGTAGTCGGGAATGCGCAGCCGGGTCAGGCAGGCAAGGACGACCGTCCCCCGCCGCAATTCCTGCAGGTGCCCGGCAATCAGGTCGTCATCATCGGCCATATCAAGAACTATAGTGTGCGTCACACAGTATTAGAAGAGACGGATACCTCGGTCTCGACGATCCAGCGCCGGAGGCCCGGCGGGTCCGCCCATGCTCTTCGCACGGCGGCGGACCGACCAGGGATCTACTCGTGGGGTCGTTCCTGAGGGCCGCCACCGTGGCTGTCACCGGCCTGGCTCGTCACGGTCGTCAGCAGGAACACGGAGTCCTCCAGCGCCTCGACACCGTGCCGCACGTGGGTCAACGCCACGATCTCCCCGGCAGACACGTCCGACTGGTCCTGCCCGGTGACCCGTACCCGGCCCCGCAGGACGTACAGGCTCGCAGCAGGCGGGGAATTGTGTTCGGCGAGGACCTGCCCGGACCTGAGCCCGATGACGGTCTGACGCAGGGGCCCGTCATGGACGAGGATCGCGGCCGAACGCCCCTTGGCACTGACCCTCGCTTCGTCGAGCGCCTTCAGAAGAGCCGATTCGACGCTGGGCATGGTGCCTCCTGTGGTCCCCTCCGGCAGGCGGTCCGACCGGTCGGTGTAGCAGTGCCGGCAAGTCTATTGGAGCACGCACGGGTGCCATACTGTCGGGCATGGATCTCGAACAGTGGTGGAACGACGTCACGCCCCGGATACGCGACTGGCTGATCGCCCACAACGGCGAGGCCCTTCCGCCCGAGGTGGTCGCCGAGATCAGCGCTGCCGGCGGCCAGGTGGCCTCCGACTCCTGGTGGATGGGCGAACGCGGCCCCGACGGCCTCTTCCTCTCCGATGCGGCGACGGACTGGATCGAGGAGCGCGCCAACGAGGAGTAGCTCCGGGTGGCGCGGTGATCGACGGCGCCCGGGTCACCGGAGGACGAGCAGCACGGCCAGCAGGAGCATGACGACGGCGATCACCGCGTCCAGGATGCGCCACGCCCACGGACGGGCGAAGACGGGTGCGAGGAAGCGGGCCCCCACGCCGAGCGCCGTGAACCACAGTACGCTGCCGAGGGCGGCGCCCGCCGCGAACCACCACCGGCCCGGTGTGCCGTGCGTGTTAGCGAGGGAGCCGAGCAGCAGCACGGTATCGAGGTACACGTGCGGATTGAGCCAGGTCAGGGCGAGGCAGGTTCCGAGCGCGGCACGCCAGGACATCGCGGCGGGTCCGCCGTCGACGTCGAGGCGCTCACCCCGGACTGCGCGCCAGGCCGCGAGCCCCGCGTACCCCGCGAGGAAGGCCGCCCCGGCCCACCGCACCACCTCCAGGACCACGGGGGCCCGCTCGATCGCCGCCCCCAGTCCGCCGACGCCGAGGACGATCAGCACGAGATCCGAGACGGCGCACACCGTTACGACCAGCGCCACATGGGAACGCCGCAGCCCCTGGCGCAGGACGAAGGCATTCTGCGAGCCGATGGCCACGATCAGGGTCAGGCCGGCGGCAAGGCCGGTGGTCGCAGTGGAGATCATGATCCACGGTAGGTCGGGCAGTGAACTTCAGGCCAGCTAATGATTGTGCACTATGGTAAGTATTGCTCATGAAGTTTGTCGATCCCGACCAGGCCGAAGCTCTCGCGGTGATCATCGACCGGGGCAGTTTCGAGGCCGCGGCTTCCGCACTGTCCGTCTCACCCTCCGCGATCAGCCAGCGGATCCGGGCCCTCGAGGTGGCGGTCGGCCGTCCGGTCGTCACCCGGACCCGACCCCTGCGCCCCACGGACGCGGGCCAGGCGATCATCCGCTTCGCGCGACAGTTCGACCTGCTGGCAGCAGACCTCGCCGCCGAGCTCGACGCGACCCGCGACGGCCCGCGACGGCGCCTCACGATCGTGGTCAACGGCGACTCCCTGCACACCTGGGCGTTGCCGGCCCTCGCGCGGGTCGCGGACACCCTGCAGCTGGAGATCCTGCGGGAGGACGAGGAGTACTCCCTCGAACTACTGCGCAGCGGGGCAGCGTCGGCCGCGATCACCTCCGTGGCCTCCGCCGTACCGGGGTGTTCCTCGCAGCCACTGGGCATCATGCGCTACGTGCCCGTCTGCTCCCCGGGATACCGCGACACCTGGTTCCCGGCCGGTGCGACGCCGGAACGGCTCTCCCTCGCCCCGGTGGTCCTCTTCGACCGGAAGGACGACCTCCAGGACCGATATCTGCGCTCGCGTACCGGTGCGGCCCCCGACCCGCCGCGCCACTACGTACCTGCCGCGCAGGAATTCGCGGGGGCCGTCCGCCTCGGTATGGGGTGGGGCCTCGTGTCCGATCTGGAGCTGCAGTCCGACCCGCGGGATCTCGTCGCGCTCGACCCGGAGGGCCACGTGGACGTCCCGCTGTACTGGCAGCAATGGCGCCACGGTTCGGCGGCGCTTGCTGCTGTCGGCGAGGCCGTGCTGCAGGCCGCGGCACAGTTCCTCCGGCCACCGGCGCGGAGGAACTGACCGACGCCGGACACCCGGCACGAGCGCCGCCGGCGTTACGGTCGGATCTCGTTCCCGAGTCGTTCACGAAGGCGTCGGTGAGGGTTGCTACGATCATCGGGCGAGCACCCGCTCGTCGACAAAGGCAAACCCGGTGCGAGCCGGGGACGCAAAGCCACGGGACCCTCGAGGTCAGCCGGGCCGCCGAAGAGAACAGGTCCACGGAGTATGCCTCGGACACGACACGTCCCGTCAGTTCCCACCCCCGCCTGCCGGCCGGCGCCGGCCGCGCTGCAGGTCCGTCCCGGGACAGCGCCCCATGAGTAGCGCAGCATCATCCGATCGCCGGGCCGCCGTCGTCATCGAGGACGATCTCGACATCCGCAACCTGGTGTCCGCCGTCCTCGAGCAGGGCGGTTTCGCTGTCAGCGGGGCCACCACCGGGCGCGAGGGCGTCGATGTGGTCCGCCAGGAGCATCCGATGGTGGTGACCCTGGACATCGGGCTCCCCGACATCGACGGCTACGAGGTCCTGCGCCGGATCCGCAACACCACCGACTGCTACGTGATCGTCCTCAGCGGCCACAGCGACGAGCTGGACATCCTCTCCGCCCTGCAGGCGGGAGCCGACGACTACATCCTGAAGCCGTTCCGGCCCCGCGAACTGCGCGCGCGCATCGACGCGATGCTGCGCCGGCCCCGCATCGGGCAGAACGCGCTGCATCCGCCGGCCCGGCCGGCAGCCCCCACGGCGCCCGCTGCCCCCGCCCCGCCCGTCGACGTCCCGGTGACGCCGGCGAACGTCCTGCGGAACAGCGGGATCACGGTGGACGGTGACGCGCGCATCGCCAGCCATGCCGGCGTCGAACTGCCGCTCACGAAGACCGAGTTCAACCTGCTGTACGAGCTGATGCGGGGCAACGGCGCCGTCCGGACGAAGGAGGAACTGGTCCGGGTGTCCCGGGGCGCGGACTACCGGGGGTACAACTTCGTCAGCCGCACGGACGAGCGCGCCATCGAGGTGCACATCGCGAATCTCCGGCAGAAACTGGCGCGCGTCGAGGGCGCCCCGGATCTCATCACCACGGTGCGCGGCGTGGGGTTCCGCGTCGTCCCCCGGAGCACGGACTAGCTCGGGACCGTCGTCGGTTCGGGGTTCTCCGGATAAGCTGCCCGGAGCTCCCCGATGGTGTCCGTCGCGCAGACGCGGAGCATCACCAGTCCGCCCCGGGCGCCGTGGAGGTCGTCGGCGGTGATCATCCCGTGGATCGCGCGCGCAGCCCGGTCCAGACGCATCGCGCCCACCATCCTGGCCGACGTCGTCACACTGAGGACGGCATCCTCCGCGCCCGTGGCGTCGCCGGCTGCAAGCCTCAGCTCCAGCCGGTCGAGCTTGCCCTCGAGCGTCGCGGAGAAGTCCTGGGCGAACCGGTGCACGATGACGGGGTCGGAGAAGTCGCGCGTCATGTCCGCGAGGACCGCGGGATCGACGAGGGGCGCCGCGGCATCGTCCGGGACGCGTGCCGCGCCGTCCACCGGGTACCGGCCCTGATACTGCTCGGGGCCTGACGACGTTGAAGGTAGGGGCACGATCCAAGCCTAGCGAGGGCGGATGGGCAGCGTGCACGCACACGGAGTTCTTGCGCAAAGCTTGCGCTGGTGCAGGACATTCCCCGGTACGACCCCTGCGCTTCACCGCTGCGCGGCGAGCTGGCGGAACCGGCCGATTGCGCGCGGAGGAGGAACGGGACGCGCCCGCCATCCCGCGACGATGTCCTCGAGCTCGTCGAGGACTCCGAGCAGCGGCCCGTCGGCCTCCACCCGCCGGAAACCGGCGACGCCGGGAAGCCCGAGGTAGCCGTCGCGGTAGGCCCTGAGGTCCTCGACGCGCTCGGAGTCGACGCCCCGCGCGGTGATCCGGCGGACAGCCTCCTCCGGGCTGACATCGAGGAACACGACGACGTCCGGGGCCGGCAGCATGCGGGCCAGCACGGCGAGCAGCCTCCCGTGCGGCAGGCCGCGGGCGGCACGCAGCGCCTGCTGGCAGTGCAGGTGCCGGTCCAGGATGACGACGCCGCCGAACCGGCGGGCGCGCACATGGTTGGCGAGGACGTTGGTGACCCGGACCACCGATTCGATGAGATCCAGGACCCGTGGCGGGACGGCGACGCCGAGCTGCGCGGTCCACGCCGTCATGGTGCGCCGCCCCGCCGGGTTCGCGAGGACCATCGTGGGGATCGTCGTTCCGAGGAGCCGACCGAGCGCGGCGGCCGCCGTCGTCTTGCCCGCGCCGTCGATGCCCACCAGCGCGATGACCATGCGACGCGCCGGACGGCTGGAGGACCTGCTGGCGGGGAGCGCGGAGAGAGTCATGCTTCCGTTATACGGACGGATCCTCGGAACGGTCTCGATCCGGGATGTGCCCGGGCTGTGAGGCGGGCAGGTCGACGCGGAAGCACGTCCGCCCGGGCTCGCTGCTCACGCTGATCGTACCGCCGTTCGCCTCGACGAGGGCCCGGACGATCGCGAGCCCCAGCCCGGTGCTGCCGGCGTTCCCGGACCGTGCGGTGTCCGCCCTGCTGAAGCGCGTGAAGATGGTGTCGAGGAAGGCGGGGTCGATACCGGGGCCGGTGTCCGTCACGGCGACGCCGGCGCGGCCCGCCTCGACCGTGACCGCGGTGGTCACCACGGTTCCCAGTGGGGTGTGCCTGTGGGCGTTGGAGAGCAGGTTGATGAGCACCTGGCGGATCTCGGCCTCCACGGCCCGCACCACGACGGGCTCCTCCGGCAGGGCGAGCTCCCAGGTGTAGCCGGGCGCGGACGCCTGTGCGTCGCTCGTCGTCTCGATGACGAGCTCGGTGAGGTCGACGTCGGACGCCTCGGCGCGCTGGCCCTCGTCCAGGCGGGCGAGCAGCAGGAGATCCTCCACCAGGGAGGACATGCGCCGTGACTCGCTGTCCACACGCTCCAGCGCCGAGCGCGCGGACGGGCTCACCGCCTCGCTCATCAGGACCAGCTCCGTGTAGCCGCGGATGGACGTCAGGGGTGTGCGCAGTTCGTGGCTGGCGTCGGCCACGAACCGGCGGACCTTCATCTCGCTCGCCTGCCGGTCCTGGAGGGCACCCGTCACGTGGTCGATCATCCCGTTGAGCGCCAGTCCCACGGTGCCGACCTCCGTGCCGGGCTGCGCCGCGGCGGGTGGGACGCGCACGGGGATCGCGACCTCGCCCGAGGACAGCGGAAGCTGCGAGACGGACGTCGCGACGGCGGACAGCTCTTCCAGGGGCCGGAGCGACCGGCGGATCACCGCCGTCCCGGCGATACCGGCCAGGGCCAGCCCCGCCAGCGACAGGCCCGCGACCGTGACGCCGAGGGAGGCGAGGGTGCTGTCGCGCTCGGCGGTGGACAGGCCGGTGACCAGGACGTCGTCGGAGCCGGGCGTCGGGGAGATCCCGAACGCGTCCACGCGGTACTGGCCGGTGCTGAGGTCCAGCTCGTCCGGTCCGTCGGCCGGATCGAGCCGGGCCAGCAGGTCCAGGTCCGCCGGCGTGAGCGGTTCCGTGCTGCCGTCGTCCAGCACGAGCGCGGAGACCTGCGCCTCGCCGTCGTCGAAAACGGCATTGAGCGTGCCCGGCCGCTGGCCCGCCGCGTTCCCCGGGTCGACGCCGCGCGACGGCCGGTCGTCGTCCCCGGGCGACCGGCCCCCCGGGAAGCCCGCCCGTCCGGCGGCGGGCTCGAGGGCGTCGTCGAGCTGGCCGGTCAGATAGTCGCTCATGGCGAGGTGGCTGAGGACGCCGATGCCCACGCAGATGGCGGCGAGCAGGCCGAGGGTCACCAGGATCAGCTTCGTCCGCAGGTGCAGCGGGCGGCCGGCCGGCCCCGATCGGGGGCCATCACGGCGAACGGTCACGGGGCCGCGGGCTTCAGGACGTACCCCGCGCCGCGCACCGTGTGGATCATGGGCGGACGGCCGGCGTCGATCTTCTTGCGCAGGTAGGAGATGTACAGCTCCACGATGTTCGCCTGGCCCCCGAAGTCGTACTTCCAGACGTTGTCGAGGATCTGGGCCTTGCTGACCACGCGGCGGGGATTCTCCATGAGATACCGCAGGAGCTCCCACTGCGTGGACGTCAGCGTGATGTCCTCGCCGTTGCGGGTGACCTCGCGGGTGTCGACGTTCATCACGAGGTCGCCGACCACCAACTCGGCGGAGTCCGACGCCGCGACGCCCGAGCGCTGCACGAGCCGGTGCAGGCGGAGCATGAGCTCCTCCATGCTGAAGGGCTTGGTGACGTAGTCGTCGCCGCCCGCGGAGAGCCCGGAGATGCGGTCCTGCACGGCGTCCTTCGCGGTGAGGAACAGCGCCGGGACGCCGGGGGCGAACGCGCGGATCTTCTGCAGCGCCTCGATGCCGTCCAGTCCGGGCATCATGACGTCCAGCACGAGGACGTCGGGGCGGAAATCCCGCGCGGCGGCGACCGCGGCGCGGCCGTCGTTCGCCGTCGTCACGCTCCAGCCCACCATCCGCAGACCCATGCTGACGAGGTCCGCGAGGCTCGCCTCGTCGTCGACCACGAGGGCCCGGATGGGGCTGCCGTCCGGGTGCGCGAGGCGCGGGAGGTTGTCGGTCATGGAGTGGTGCGTGGCGTCGGCCATGTGTGGTCCTCGGTCCCGGCCGCGGCCTGGACGGCGCGGGCAAGCGTTGCGGTCCAGTATCCCGCACGGTGTTCCTCCAGCCTGCGGGAAGGACCTTGCACGGGGCTGTCCCGGACCTGTGCCGCGGCTGTGCGGAGCCTCCACCCCGCCCGTTGCGCACGTGGGGTGGGTTGTTCCGTGGACCACCGACCCCGCGTGCGCACTCGGCGCCCGGGCCTACCTCGGGGAGGGCACCGTACCGAGTTTGGACGGCCACCAGATCTTCGGGCCGATGTCGTACGCCAGGGCCGGGATCAGCAGCGAGCGCACCAGGATGGTGTCGAGGAGCACGCCGAAGGCCACGATGAACGCGATCTGCGCGAGGAACAGGATCGGGATCACGCCCAGGGCGGCGAAGGTCGCCGCCAGGACCACGCCGGCCGAGGTGATGACCCCGCCCGTCACGCCGAGGCCGCGCAGGATGCCGGGGCGGGTGCCGATCCGGAGGGACTCCTCCCGGACCCGGGTCATCAGGAAGATGTTGTAGTCCACGCCCAGGGCCACGAGGAACACGAAGCCGAACAGCGGCACCGAGGCGTCCGCCCCCTCGAACCCGAGGACGGTGTTGAACACGACCGCCGAGACACCGAGGGCCGTGGCGTAGGAGAGCGCCACGCTGGCGACGAGGAGCACCGGTGCGAGCACGGACCGGAGCAGGACGATCAGCACGACGAGGATGACGCCCAGCACGATCGGGATGATCTTGACGAGGTCCGCGAGCGCGGTGTCGTTCGTGTCGATCGCGACCGCCGTGACACCGCCGACCAGCGCGTCTCCTCCGCCGACGCCGTCGAGCGCGGTCCGCAACTCACGCACCACGTCCTCGGCCTGCTCGGAATCGGCCTGGTACTCGAGCGTCCCGCTGATGAGGACCCGGCCGTCCTGGACGACCGCCTCGCCGCTCCGGTCCGCGGTCAGGGCGGCGTCGGAGATGCCCTCCTGCGCAGAGACGGCATCGAGCGCGGCCTCCTGGTCCGCCTCGGGGGCGACGACGTAGACGGGGCTCCCGGAGCCGGCGTCGAAGTGGCGGCCGAGGGCCTCCTGGCCGTCGACGGCGTTGGACGGCGTCAGGATCAGGGCGGACTGCGGGACGCCGTTCGCCTGCAGCTGGGTGAGCCCGAGGGCGCCCGCACCGAGGATCAGCACCGACGCGATCCACAGCACGCGCGGCCGGCGGCCGACGAGCAGGGCCACCCGCCGCCAGAGACCCGTCAGCCGTTCGAGGCCGGTCTCGGGTCCGGCGCCGGTCGCCGCGGCATGCCGGCCGTGGTGCGGGGAGACGACGGCGGTTGCCGCAGGGTTGTAGCGCGGGAGCAGGGGCCAGAAGGCTGCCCGCCCGAACAGGAGGAGGAACGCGGGAAGGAGGGTGAGCGCCGCGCCGAGGGAGAACGCGATGCCGATGGCGGCGATCGGGCCGAGGCTCCGGTTCGAGTTGAGGTCCGAGAAGAGCAGGCACAGCAGGCCGAGGATCACGGTGGCGCCGGAGGCGAGGATCGGCTCGAACGAGCCGCGGTAGGCGACCCGCATGGCCTCCCACTTCGTCTCGTGTTCCGCGAGCGCCTCCCGGAACCGGGCGACGAGCAGCAGCGCGTAGTCCGTGGCCGCACCGATCACGAGGATGGAGAGGATGCCCTGGCTCTGGCCGCTGAGCTGGATGATGTCGAGCTTCGCGAGGCCGAAGATCAGCAGGATCGAGGTCGCCAGCGCGAACACCGAGGTGAGCAGGACGAGGAACGGCAGCACGATGGACCGGTAGACGACGAGGAGGATGAGGAACACCGCCCCGAGCGCGACGGCGAGCAGGATGCCGTCGATCCCGCCGAAGGCCTCGACGAGGTCGTTGGTGAAGCCGGCCGGGCCGGTCACGTAGCCGGTGACGCCGTCGGGCAGGTCCTCGTCCAGGACGGTGCGCAGCTCGCCGACCACCTCGGCCAGTTCGGCGTCGGAGGAGACGAAGGCGACGTACTGGACGGCGAAGCCGTCCTCCGACGGGATGGGCCCGGCGACCGCCGGCGCCCCCTCGGCCGGGGGCTCGAGCCCCTCGACCTCCCCGAGCGTCACGGCGAGCTCCTCGTAGGGGCCGAGGTCCCGCGGGTCGATCGCGGTGTCCGACTCGGCGACGATCACCGCGGGGATGGCATCGGAGTCACTGAATTGCTGCTGCAGTTCCCCGGCTTCCGTCGACTCGGCGCTGGCGGACAGGAAGGACGCCTGGTCGTTGCTCGAGACCTCCTCGAGGCGCCCGAAGGTGGGGCCACCCACCGCCGCGCCGACCAGCCAGATCAGGACCACCACGACGGGCAGCAACACCCTCAGCCATTTGTTCTTCATCGCACTCCACGCCTCTCTCGGATTCTCTCTGCAGCAAAGTATATCTATGGTGGAGATAATGCGAAGCGGCCTAAGCTGGGACCGACAGGAGGCGAGGACGATGTCCACGAGGGACGAACTCATGGCACTCATGCGGCAGTTCACGGTCGAGACCGAGCGCTACGTGGAGGTCGCCAGTGAGCGCGACAGCCTGTACCGCACGGATCTCCATGCCCTGAGCATCATGATGGGCGCTGCCCGGGCGGGCCTCACCGTGACGCCCGGCATGCTGCGCGAGGAGCTCAACCTGAGCTCGCCGGCCACCACGGCGCTGGTGGACCGCCTCGATTCCGCCGGCCATGTGACGCGGCGACGCAGCGAGGTGGACCGGCGGCAGGTCCACCTCCAGCTGACCGAGAAGGCCCGGAGCACCGGCGCCATGCTGTTCGCCCCGCTCGCCCGGCACATCAACGGCGTCTTCGACCAGTACACGGAGGAGCAACTGATGCTGCTGCGCGACATGATGCAGAGGATCACCGACGCCACGGTCGCGGCGAAGGGCGACGCGCGGGACGGCGACGATCCCGCCGACGAGCCGTCCGCCGGTTAGCGTGTCGGGCATGAACGACGAGATCTACTCCCATGGACACCACCCGAGCGTGACGGCCGCCCACGCGATGCGCACCGTCGCGTCCTCGGCCGCCTACCTCGAACCCCTCCTCGAGACCGGCATGGACCTGCTGGACCTCGGGTGCGGTCCGGGCAGCATCACCGCCGGGTTCGCGGATCTCGTGGCCCCCGGCTCGGTGACCGGCGTCGACCGGTCGGCCGACGTCGTCGCGCAGGCCTCGGCCGCCTATGCGGACGTCGCCAACGTGGAGTTCCGCGAGGGCAACGTGTACGACCTCGACGAGCCCGACGAGTCGTTCGACGTCGTGCACGCCCACCAGGTGCTGCAGCACCTCGCGGACCCGGTGGCCGCGCTCCGGGAGATGCGGCGCGTGGTGCGGCCGGGAGGGATCGTCGCCGTCCGCGAGGCGGACTTCGGCGCGATGACCTGGTACCCCGCGGTCGGTGAGCTCGACGAATGGCGGGAGCTCTACGGGGCGCTGGCGCGCGGGAACGGCGGCGAGCCCGACGCCGGCCGGCGCCTGCCGGGATGGGCCGCCGCGGCCGGTTTCGCGGAGGTCGAGGTGTCGTCGTCGACGTGGGTGTACGCCACCCCCGAGGACCGGCGCGCGCACGCGGAGTCCTGGGCCGAGCGCGTGCAGCACTCGGCCTTCGCGGAGCAGACCATCGAGCGGGGCCTCACCGACCGGCAGACCCTGCAGCGGCTGGCCGAGGGGTGGCGCCGGTGGGGGCGCGCGGAGGACGCCGTGTTCCTCATGCCGAGCGTCGAGATTCTCGCCCGCGCCTGAGCCCGCCGCCGATAGGCTGGCGGGATGTACCGCATCGTCACCGTCTGCACGGGCAACATCTGCCGCTCCCCCATGGCGGAGCTCATGCTCGCGCACGCCTTCGCGCAGGCGGGGATGCAGCAGTACGTCGCCGTCGATTCCGCGGGGACCACCGACTGGGAGGTCGGGAAGCCCATCGACGAGCGGGCGGCGGCGAAGCTGGCGGACCTCGGCATCGCGAGCCACCTGCACCGCGCCCGACGCTTCGAGGCCGCCTGGTACAGCGAGCGGGACCTCATCCTCGCCCTGGACCTGGACCATTACCGTGAGCTGCGCCGGGACGCACCGGACGGCGAGGCACGGGACCGCATCCACCTCCTGCGCGAATTCGATCCGGCGACGACGGACGCCGACCTCGAGGACCTCGGGATCTACGACCCGTGGTACGGCGACGCCAGCGATTTCGAGGCCACCTGGCGGATGGTCCACGGGGCGGTGGAGGGCGTCGTTCGGTTCGTCCGCCACGAACTCGACGCCTGATGGTCCTCCCCGGCGATCGGTGACGCTTACCATGAACGGGTGAATCCCTCCCTCTGGCTGGCGTTGCTCGGCGCCCAGATCCTGATCAGCTTCATGCCCGGGGCGGGTGCCGTGAACACCATGAGCAACGCCCTGACGGTCGGGTTCCGCCGTTCCATCTGGGGCATCCTCGGCCAGCAGGCGGCCCTCCTCGTGCACATCGGCATCGCCGCGGCGGGCGTTGGACTGCTCGTCGCCAATTCGCCGCTCGCGTTCAACCTCATCCGGTACACCGGTGCCGCGTACCTCGTCTATCTGGGCGTGCGGAAGTTCCTCCAGCAGCCCGAGCACAGCGAGGTCCGCGCCCAACAGTCCGACGAGGGCGCGCTCTCGATGGTCCGCCGCGGCCTCTGGGTGAACCTGCTCAACCCGAAGGCCATCGTGTTCTTCCTCGCCCTGATCCCGCAGTTCATCCGCCCGGACCGCCCGCTGCTCGGCCAGTACGCCGTCCTGGCCGTGACCGTCGTGGTCATCGACGTGCTCGTCATGTGGTTCTTCTATGCCGGCGCCGCCCGTTCGTTCCGGCGCTTCACGCAGGACGACCGCGGGCAGGTCGTCCTCAACCGCGTCTTCGGTTCGCTCTTCGTGGGCGTCGGCGCCCTGCTCGCCGTGGCCTGACCCGTGCCCTCCGACGCACCCCTGCTCATCGCCGTCGACGGCCGGTCCGGGGCGGGCAAGACCACCCTCGCCGTCGAACTCGCCGCCCTCCTCCGTGAACACCACAGCGTCAGCCTCTTCCACCTCGAGGACCTCTACCCGGGCTGGGACGGGCTCGACGACGGCATCGGCCGCTACGTGGAGCGCGTCCTCCTCCCCCTGCGGGCCGGGCGCCCCGCGCACTGGAACGCCTGGGACTGGGACCGCGGGCAGGACGGCCCCGAGCGGACCACGGCGGCGGCCGAGATCGTGCTCCTCGAGGGGGTGGGCGCCGCGGCGGCCGTCGCGCGGCCCCACCTCGACGCGGTGATCTGGATCGAGGCGGACGCCGGGGTGCGGCACCGGACAGCGATCGAGCGCGACGGCGCGGCGTACGCGCCCTTCTGGCGCCGCTGGGCGGACCAGGAGGACGCCTGGCTGGCGGGCGACGATCCCGGCGCGGCCGCCGATGTCGTCGTGCAGGGCCACCGCGGGCCCCCGTCGCCGCACGCCGTCCGCCTGGCGCTCACGGGGCTGCCGGCGTGCGCCACCCTGCTCGGGCCGGAGCGCGCGGGCCGCCGGGGGCTCCGGCTGGACTGCGAGCGCATCGACGCGACACCGGACACCGCCGCGCTGTTCGCCGCCCTGTACGGGGCGTCCCCCGCCGCCGTCTGGCTGGACAGTTCCGACGCCGGGACCACGGCGGCCCTGCCGGAGGGGCGCAACCGCTTCAGCGTCCTGGCCGACGCCTCCGGTGCCTTCGGGCAGCAGGCCCTGCACCGGGTCGGCACCACGGAGATCACGGCGGGCCCGGTGACCACGCGCATCCGTGAGCCCTTCTTCCGCTGGCTCGACGACGTCTGGGGGCGCCGGGCGGTCCGCACCCCGGAGGACTTCGCCTGCGGGTTCGGCCTGGGCTGGCTGGGCTACCTCGGCTACGAGCTCAAGCGGGAGACCGGCGGCGCGTCCGTGCCCATGCCGGCCGACGCCCTCCCGGACGCCGCGCTGATCTTCGCGGGCCGCGCCGTCGTCGTGGACCACGCCGAGCAGTCCGTCTTCCTGCTCACGCTCACGGACGGGCGCCGCGACCCGGACCGCGAGGCCTGGCTGACGGACGCCCGCCGCGCCGTCACGGCCACCGCCCCTCTGCCCCCGCCCGACCCGCCGTCCCGTGTCCCGCGTCACCGGGCGCCCCGGTTCACGGCCCGGGACTCCCGCGAGGAGTACCTCACGAAGGTCCGGCGCGCGCAGGCGGAGATCGCCGACGGCACCACGTACGAGGTGTGCCTGACGACGTCGCTCTCGGCCCGGGTGGAACGCCTCGATCCGCTGACGACGTATCTCCGCCTCCGCGCCGCGAGCCCGGCGCCCTTCGCGCACTACCTCCGCTTCCCCGGCTTCGCCGTGGCCAGCACCTCCCCCGAACGCTTCCTGCGGCTCACGCAGGACGGCCGCATGCGCGCGGAACCGATCAAGGGCACCCGCGGACGGTCGGCGGACCCGGCGGAGGACGCCGCCCTGGTCGAGGACCTCCGGAGCTCGGCGAAGGACCGCGCGGAGAACATCATGATCGTGGACCTGCTCCGCAACGACCTCTCGCACCACGCGGTGCCGGGCTCGGTCACCGTCAGCCGGCTGTGCGCCATCGAGTCCTACGCCACCGTGCACCAGATGGTCAGCACCATCGACGCCCGCCTGCAGCAGGGCAGCGCGCGCGCCGGGGTGGTCGGGTCCGCGTTCCCGGCCGGCTCGATGACGGGCGCGCCGAAGATCAGCACCATGGCCATCCTCGACCGCCTTGAGCAGGCCCCGCGCGGCCCCTACTCGGGCGCCGCCGGGTACTTCAGCCTGACCGGCGCCACGGATCTCGCCGTCGTCATCCGCACCCTCGTACTGGAGGAGGACGCCGACGCCACGCGCCTCACCCTCGGCGTCGGCGGGGCGATCACCGCCGACTCCGACCCGGCCGAGGAATGGGCGGAGGTGCGGACGAAGACGCGCGGGGTCCTCTCCGCCCTGGGCTCCGACTTCCCGGCCGACCCTTTCCTCCCGAGAGGGCGGACGTGACCATACCGGAGGCCCTTCGGCGGGCGGTCCTGCCTTCTCGGCACTGTTCCCGGAGGCGTTAGGGTCGGGGCATGACGGCCCTCCACCCCACGACCCTGCGCGGGACGCGCGTCCTCCTCGAGCCCCTCGCCCGGGAGCACCACGACGGGCTCGTGGCGGCCGCCCGCGACGGCGCCCTGTGGACCCTCTGGTACACCTCGGTGCCCGCGCCGGAGGGGATGCGCCGGGAGATCGACCGCCGCCTCGCCCTGCAGGAGAGCGGCTCGATGCTGCCGTTCACCACGCGCCGCGTCGATCCCGGCACCGGCGAGGCCGGGCCGATCATCGGCATGACCACCTACATGAACATCGACCGGGACACCCCACGGGTGGAGATCGGATCCACGTGGAACGCCGCCTCCGCGCAGCGCACCGGCACCAACACGGAGTCGAAGTACCTGCTGCTGCGCCACGCCTTCGAGGAGCTCGGCTGCCCGGCGGTCGAGTTCCGGACGCACTGGATCAACCACCAGTCGCGGGCGGCGATCGAGCGCCTCGGCGCGAAGCAGGACGGCGTGCTGCGCAGCCACAGCCGCACGCGGGACGGCGAGCTGCGGGACACCGTCGTCTACTCCGTCCTCGCCCACGAGTGGCCGATGGTGCGGGACAACCTCAGGTACCGGATGGCGCGGCACGCCTGAGCGCCGCTCCGCCGGTGTCCCCGACCGATACGCTGGGCCCCATGACTGTTCTCGTGTTCCTGGACCCGGCCCACGACGACGGCAGGGTCGTCGACGCCTCCCAGCCGCAGTTGATGGCCACCGACCTCGGCGCCACCCGCGGGGACGGCCTCTTCGAATCCCTGCTCGCCGTCGACGGGGCGCCCCGGAAGGAACGGGCGCACCTGGACCGCCTCGCGTCGTCCGCCGCCGCCCTGGACCTCACCGTGCCGGACGCCGCGGCCTGGAGCCGCGCGATCCGCACGGGCCTGCGCGAGTTCGCGGCGGCGGAACCCGACCAGGGACACGCCGTCGTGAAGCTGATCGCCACGCGCGGCGTGGAGGGCGCCGGGCGGGCCACGGCCTGGGTCCAGGTAGCCCGCGTCCCGGACGCCACCCTCCGGCAGCGCGAGACCGGCCTGAAGGTCCTCTTCCTCGAGCGCGGGTACGACAGCACGGTCGCCCAGCGCGCGCCCTGGCTGCTCATGGGCGCCAAGACACTCTCCTACGCCGTGAACATGGCCGCCGTGCGGTACGCGAAGGCGCACGGGGCCGACGACGTCATCTTCACCTCCTCCGACGGCAAGGTCCTGGAGGGCCCGACGTCGACGGTGCTCCTGGCCTACGACCGCGACGGCCGGAAGACCCTCCTCACGCCGCAGCTCGAGAGCGGGATCCTGGCCGGGACCTCGCAGAGCGCGCTGTTCGCCGCGGCGAAGGAGCAGGGGTGGGAGCTCGGTTACGGGCCGCTGGAACCGCGTGACCTCCTCGAGGCCGACGCCGTGTGGCTGATCTCCAGCATCCGGCTCCTCGCGCCGGTACTCTCCCTGGACGGCCAGGAGCTCCGCACCTCGAGTGCCCTGACGGCCGAACTCAGCGACCTCGTGGACCGCTTCGTGTAATCTCCGCCACAAAACCCGCCTTCTGCTACGTCAAGCGTCGATTTCGGGCCTTCCCGTTTTGACCCGGCACTCCGTGCTGCCCTAGCGTTTTGCCTGCAATCAAGAGTTCCAGCCATCGGCCCTGGCCGGCTGGACAGCAACCCTCTCCCGTAGTGGGGTGCTCCAGGTGAAGATTCGGCCGCCGGGACAAGTCCCCCGGTTGGCAAGTACGGCGTCGTGCGGCCTGCCCCCCCGCACCCGCGCACACCCCAGAACAGTGAGCGTGTCACCCAGCAGCCCGTCCCCCGCCGCGACCCGGCACCCCCGCACCACCCCCGTTTCCCGTGCCCCGCTCCGGGCCGGTACCCCGAAGGACACCATGAACATCTCCCGCAAGGTCCTGGCGGCATTCGCCGTCCCCTTCCTCGCCCTGACCGTCTCGTGCGGCAGCGGCAGCAGCGAACCCACCGAGACCACCGACGCCCTGGCCGGCAGCGACCAGCAGTCGCTCGACCAGTACACGACCGACACCACCACGCCGCTCGACGAGATCGACACCGCGGAACTCGACCTCATCACCGACGGCACGCTGCGCGTCGGCACGCTCTCGGACGCCCCGCCGAACATCTTCCTCGAGGACGGCGTCTTCACCGGCTACGACAACGAACTGCTGCGCGCCATCGGCGACAAGCTGGGCCTCGAGGTGGAGTTCGCGTCCACGGACTTCTCCGCGCTCCTCGCGCAGGTGCAGAACAAGCAGTTCGACGTCGGATCCTCCTCGATCTCCACCACGGCCGAGCGCCGCGAGAACGTCGGCTTCACCAACGGCTACGACTTCGGTTACATGGCGGTCGTCACGAAGGACGGCTCGTCCGTCACGGGCTTCGACTCCCTCTCCGAGAGCACCCGGATCGGCGTGGTCCAGGGCACGGTCCAGGACGACTACGTCTCCAACACCCTCGGCCTCCAGCCGGTGCGCTTCCCCGACTACAACACCGTCTACGCGAACGTGAAGAACGGCCAGGTGGACGCCTGGGTGGCACCGTCGCAGCAGGCCACCGGCCAGGTGAAGGAGGGCGACGGCACCACCATCGCCGAGACCATCATCAACACCGAGAACTTCACCGCGTACGCCGTGAACAGCGACAACCAGCCGCTCATCGACGCCCTGAACGCGGGCCTCGACGCCGTCGTCGCCGACGGCACGTGGACCGAGCTCACCGAGGAGTGGTACCCCGAGCGCGAGATGCCCTCCGACTGGAAGCCCGGCAGCAAAGCCGTGGACGTAAAGTAGCGGTCCCTGCATGGATGCCCTCGAACAGCTCGGAAAGACCTTCTTCGACTGGGAGGCGATGGCGGCCGTCCTGCCGGACCTCCTGACCGTCGGACTGCCGAACACGCTTCTGCTCGCCCTCGCCTCGGGGATCATCGGGACAGTTGTCGGGATGATCCTCGCCGTCATGGGGATCTCCCGCAACCGCGTGCTGCGGTGGATCGCCCGCGTCTACACGGACATCTTCCGCGGGCTGCCGGCCGTCGTGATCATCCTGCTCATCGGCCTCGGGCTCGGCCCGATCCTCCGGGAGATCACCGGCAGCACCAGCCCGTACCCCCTCGGCATCCTCGCCCTCTCGCTGATCGCCTCGGCCTATATCGGGGAGATCTTCCGCTCCGGCATCCAGAGCGTGGAGAAGGGCCAGCTGGAGGCCTCACGCGCACTGGGCTTCAGCTACAACGCGTCGATGCAGCTGGTCGTGATCCCGCAGGGCGTGCGGCGCGTGCTGCCCGCCCTGGTGAACCAGTTCATCTCGCTCATCAAGGAGTCCTCGCTCATCTACTTCATCGGCCTCGTCGCCAGTGAACGCGAGCTCTTCCGGGTGGGCAACGACGCCGCGAGCAACACCGGCAACCTGTCGCCGCTCATCGCCGCCGGCGTGCTCTACCTGTGCCTGACCATCCCGCTCACGCACCTGGTCAACTTCATCGACACCCGGCTCCGCGTGGGCAGGCAGCAGAAGCCCGAACCGGACGAACTGGCCGCACCGATCGGCGAAGGAGCGAAGGCGTGAAGACGATCGACTCAGGGACCCTGACGGGCCGGAACCTGCACCTGTCCTTCGGGTCCAACCACGTGCTGCGCGGTATCGACCTGCATGTGGAGCGGGGCACGACGGCGTCGGTCATCGGGCCCTCCGGGTCCGGCAAGTCCACCCTCCTGCGCGTCCTGAACCGGCTGATCGAACCGGACCAGGGGGACATCCTGCTGGACGGCCGGTCCGTCCTGAAGGACAACCCGGACGAGCTGCGCCGGCGCATCGGCATGGTGTTCCAGCAGTTCAACCTGTTCCCGCACAAGACCGTGCTGGACAACGTCTCGCTGGCCCTGCGCAAGCTCCGGAAGATGTCCGCGGACGAGGCCCGGAGCAAGGCCCTCGCCCAGCTGGACCTCGTGGGCCTGAGGCACAAGGCCGACGTCCGTCCCGGCAACCTCTCGGGCGGCCAGCAGCAGCGCGTCGCGATCGCCCGCGCGCTGGCCATGGACCCGGAGGTGATGTTCTTCGACGAGGCCACCTCCGCCCTGGACCCGGAGCTCGTCAAGGGCGTCCTGGCGCTCATGGCGGACCTCGCGGCGGCGGGCATGACCATGGTCGTGGTCACCCACGAGATGGGCTTCTCCCGCAACGTCTCCGACACCGTGACGTTCATGGACGGCGGCGTCGTCGTGGAGTCCGGGCCTCCGGCGGCGATCTTCGACGACGCCCAGACCCCCCGCCTGAGGTCCTTCCTCTCGGACGTGCTCTAGCCCGTCCCGGGGCCCGCGCATCCGGGTCCCGGGACCAGCCCCGGGTCGCGGGTCAGGACAGGATGAAGTTCCAGGTCCCGGCGAGGACGGCCGCCGTCGTCGCGCCCGACGCGATGACCAGTCCGACGCCGGCCACGCCGACGTCGAGCGCCGAGAACGTGCTCGTCCTCGCCCAGGTGCGCGTCCCGCCGCCGAAACCGCGTGCCTCCATCGCCGTGGCGAGCCGGGTGGCACGCCGGATGGCCTGCACGATCAGGCCGAACGACTGCCCGAGCAGGTTCCGCACCCGGGCGACGGGCGAGCCGTCCGAGCCGATGCCGCGGGCGTGGCGGGCGAGTCCGAGCATCTCCCACTGCTCCACCAGCAGGCCCACGAGCCGCAGCGACGCCAGCGCGCCGAGGACGAAGCGGTGCGGGAGGTGCAGCTTCTGTGCGAGGGCGTCGGCGAGATCCGTGGGGTCCGTGGTGAGCAGGATGTAGATCCCCGGCAGGGCGAGGGCCAGGCCGCGCAGCCCGACGGCGATCCCCGCCGCGACGGAGCCCTCCGTGAACAGGAACGGCCCGACGTCGAGCAGCACGCCGCCCGTCTTCTCCGCGAGCAGGGCGGTCCCGTAGGCGCCGAGCAGCGCGGCCACCAGCAGGGGCCAGATCCGCCGGGCGAGCCCGAGCACGCTGATGCCCAGCAGCGGTAGGAGGACGAGCTCGCAGGCGAGGACCACCGCGGCGCTGACCCAGTCGATGCTCGCCAGGAGTGCGAGGGTGATGACGACGGCGGCGAAGAGCTTGGACACCGGGTTGGCCCGCAGCAGCGTGGCCCCCGTGAGGGCCGGCGTCAGGTAGTCGCCGCTCACGAGGCCACCAGCCGTCCGGCGCCGCCGGAGACGTGCAGGGTCGCCCCGCCGAGCGCCGCGATGAAATCGGCGTCATGGGTCACGGAGACGACGGCGACGCCGGCGTCGATCAGTTCGCGCAGGAGGGTCACGAGTTCCGCCCAGGTCAGGGCGTCCTGGCCGAACGTCGGCTCGTCGAGGATGAGGATGCGCGGCGCCGTGGCGAGCATCGTCGCCACGGACAGGCGCCGCTTCTCCCCGCCCGAGAGCGTGAACGGGTTGGCTCGCAGCAGGTGGGTGAGGCGCAGCCGTTCGGCGAGCTCCCCGGTGCGCCGGGGGTCTGCGGTGCCGCCGACCCGCCGGGGCCCGAACTCGAGCTCCTCGGCCACGCTGGGGGTGAGGAACTGGTGCTCGGGTTCCTGGAACACGGTGCCGATGCGCTGCACGAGTTGCGGGGAGCGCCAGCGGAAGGGGTCCGACCCCGCGGCGCCCGCAAGGCCCGGCAGCGCGTCGAGCCGTCCCGCCCGGGGGCGCAGCAGGCAGCCGAGCGTGAGGGCGGCCGTCGACTTCCCGGCCCCGTTGGGCCCGGTGATGCTCAGCGCCTGCCCGGCGCGGACGTCGACGGCGAGGTCCTCGACGGCGGCCGGACCCCGCTTCGTCCGGGCCACCGCGAGGGCCTGCGCGGACAGCAGCACGTCCCCGCCGCCGTCGGGCACGGGGCCTCCGACGAAGGGCTGCCGGCCCGGGATCCACACTCCCGCGTCCGCGAGCCGGGCGCGCGTGCCCTCCTGGACCAGGACCACCCCCGGGGCGCCGTCGGCGAGGACACCGCCGGCGGCGTCGAGGACGATCACGCGGTCCACGACGTCCGCCCACACGGCGACGCGGTGTTCGACGACGACGAGCGTCGCCCCGGTGCGGTCGAGCACGCGGACGACGGCGTCGCGGACCTCCAGCACGCCGTCGGGGTCGAGATTCGCGGTCGGCTCGTCGAGCAGGAGCAGCCCCGGCTCCATGGCGAGCACCGCGGCGAGGGCGAGGCGCTGCTTCTGGCCGCCCGAGAGCGCGCCGGTGGGGTGGTCGAGCGGGAGGTCGAGCCCGACGTCGTCGAGCGCGCGGTGCACCCGCTGCCAGATCTGCTCCCGCGGGACCGCGAGGTTCTCGGCGGCGAAGGCCACCTCGTCGCCGACGCGCGCGAGGACCACCTGCGTCTCGGGGTCCTGCAGCACGAGGCCCGCGCGGCCGCGGGCGTCGGCGGGGCGGACGCCGTCGAGCAGCAGCTCACCCTCCTGCTCCCCTTCGTCCTGGCTGCCGAGCAGTCCCGCCAGCCCGTGCAGCACGGTGGACTTGCCCGCCCCGGAGGCCCCGAGGAGCAGGACGCGCTCGCCGGGCCGGATCTCGAGGTCGAGGTGCCGGGCGGCGAAGGCCCGCCGTCCGGCGTGGCGCCAGCCCCATCCCCGGGCGCTGACGGACGCAGCTCCCGGGGACGGCGCAGGTACTGGTGTCACACGTCCGCCGTGCGGCCGGCTGCGAAGGAGGACAGCACGCCCGTCCTCGCGAGTCCGCGCATCGCCACCCAGGAGAGCAGGCCCGCGATGACGACGCCGGAGAGGGAGGCGAACACGGTGTACAGGAGCTTGTACTCGAAGCTCCACAGCGCGTTGTAGAGGATGTTCTCACTGATCGCCAGTGCCAGGCCCGCGCCGAGGCCGGCGAGGAGGGCGACCGGCAGGTTCCACTTCCGGTAGAGGAAGAGCAGGAACACGAGTTCGGCCCCCGCCCCCTGGATGGCTCCGGAGATGAGGACGCTGACGCCCCACTGGGTGCCGATCAGGGCGGACACCGCGGCCGCGAGGACCTCGCAGTAGATCGCGGCGCCCGGCTTCCGGATGATCAGCCCGCCGAGCACCCCGGCGACGAGCCACCCGCCGGAGTACAGGCCCGCGAGCGGCGGGAAGCCGGCGGTGAGCACGCTGATGCCCGAGTAGCCCGCGGACCAGACGAAGAACAGGACGCCGACGGCGACGGCGATGACCGAGGCCACCACGATGTCGACGACGCGCCACTGGCGGGTGCTGGGAGAGAGGCCCTCGAGGGCCGTCGATGATGCCATGCTGATTCCTCCTGGGATGCAGGAGGGGAGGGTGCACGGGTGCGCACCCCGAGAACTCGACTCCCTTCGCCGGTACTAGCCGGATCAGGTTCGAGGGTCTGCGGCAGTCCGCACTCTCAGCGCTCGCTCCGGCAGCATGCTGCGGATCGGCGCTCCCCTGTCGTGTATTGGTGAAGCGCTCCCGATCCTACACCTGCCCTCGGCCTGCGGTGGGGCGGGCAGCCCGGCTAGGCTAGGCGCAGGATCACTGGATTAGAAGGAGAAACCATGAACGTCGTGTTCAAGCTGTTGGGTGTGGGGATGGCTGCAGGTGCCGGCTTCGTCGGGACGAAGCTCGTCGACTTCCTGTGGGAGAAGATCACCGGCGAGGCGCCGCCCAAGAGCAAGGACGGGCTGGAGAACACACTGCGCTCCGCGCTCGTGTTCGCCATCATCTCGGGTGCGGTCAGCACCACCATCCAGGTCCTGACCAACCGGTCGACGCAGAAGGCGATCGCCCGCTACTCGAAGAGCCGCGACCTCACCTGAGGCCGGCCGGATCGGACGAGGGGCGCCCCGCGGGGCGCCCCTGTCCCGTGGGTCAGGACTCCTCCTCGACGTCCAGCTCGGGTTTGACGGCCTGCACGATCCGGTGCAGGTTCATGCCGATCGCCGCCGCCGAACCGAAGGGCACCGTGACGGACGTCGACTCGTAGGCCGCCGTCTCGAGCACCTTCAGGGCCCGTTCGGCGTCGCGCACCATCTCGGTGCTGTCCTCCTCGACCGTCCAGAGGTCCAGGACGTTCCCCACGGCGGTGAACGCCTCCTGCAGGGGCGGGCGGACCGCCTCGGGCAGGGGGTGCTCGGTCGCCGTCCCGTGGAGCCCGTCCTGCAGCATGTTGGTGATGTTCAGGGTGTGCGAGGCCACGATCTCCAGGACCTCGACGTGCCGGTAGTCGCGGCGGATGTCCCGCGGGTGGAAGCGCCGCCGGACGTTGCCCTTCCGGCTCTCGGCCGCGTACTGGAGGGCGCTCCGGGCGTTCCGGACCGACGCCGTCAGGGCGTCGCGGCGCTCGGTCCAGCGCGGGTCGTCCTCCGCCCAGTCCTCCTCGAGCGCCTCGCCCATCTCCTGGAGCTGGCGCGCCGCCGTCCGCCGGAGGCCGCTCATCCGGCCCACCGCGTCGTTGAGGTGGAGCGGGGGCAGGATCAGCGCGCTGACCGCGAGTCCCACGCCGACGCCCACGACGGTCTGGACCAGGTAGCCCAGCGAGTAGCCCAGGTTCTCGTTCCCGATGACGAGCACGAACAGGCCGGCCGACGCGATGCCCGAGCCGCCGCCGGCCGTCCGCTTGAGCACGCCGCCGAGGAGCACGCCGACCCCGACGACGAACGCGATGGTCACCCAGTCCGGGTCCCCCGCCCACACCGCGATGTAGGCCAGGAGGATGCCGATGGTGAGCCCGACGACGGTCTGGAGGCCGAGCTTGATGGTGCCCGCCACCGTCGGGTAGATGGCCAGCAGCGCGCCCAGCGGGGCGTAGTACGGGTACTCGGACGGCGTCCCGGGGATGGCGAGGGCGATCGTCCAGGCGAGCGCCGCGGCCAGGGCGGCCTTGGCCGCCAGGAGGAGTTGCGGGTTGATCACCGCGGCCCGCAACCGGTCCCTGAGATCGCCGTCGAAGCGGGCGGCGAGGACGCCGAAGCCCGGGTGGATCTTCAGTGTGGGCATCCCCGCAGTATGGCAGCCGAACCTTGGAGTCCTTCTCCCGGGGGCCGTCTCCTTGCATACTGGCGGCATGACCCTTCTCACCACGCAGCAGATCCTCGACGCCGGCCTGGCTGACTGGCGCAAACTGGCCCGGGCGCTGCACGCCCGCTTCCTGACGGGCGACTTCGCCACGGGGCTCGCCCTCGTGACGGCGATCGGCGAGCTCGCGGAGCAGGCCGGCCACCACCCCGACGTCGTGTTGACGTACCCGCACGTCGACGTCACGCTCCTCAGCCATGATGCCTCAGGCGTGACGGAGCGTGACATCGACCTCGCGCGCCGGATCAGCGCGGTCGCGGGCGAGCGGGGCATCGCGGCGGATCCCGCGGCGCCCGCCGTCGTGGAGCTCGCCCTCGACACGGCCGACGTCGCCGCCCTCGGCCCGTTCTGGGCCGCCCTCCTCACGGGCGACGCGACGGCGGTGGACGGCGACGACGTCGCGGACCCGGGAGGGCGCGTCCCCCTCCTGTGGTTCCAGCACACCGACGCGCACGAGACCCCGCGGCAGCGCTTCCATCTCGACCTGTGGGTGCCGCACGACGCCGCGGAGGCGCGGATCGCCGCCGCCGTGGCCGCGGGCGGCACGGTGGTCGACGACACCCAGGCGCCGTCGTTCACCGTCCTCGCGGACGCCGAGGGGAACCGCGCCTGCGTCTGCACGATCCTGGAGCGCTGAACGGACTGCGGGGAGGACCATGACGCACGAGAGCGCAGCACAGGAGGACATCGAGGTCCTCGTGGTGGGTGCGGGCCCCACGGGCCTGATGCTGGCGAACTGGCTGACGAGGCTCGGGGTCCACACCATCGTGGTGGACGGCAGGGACGGCCCCACCCTCGAGTCCCGGGCGCTCGGCGTGCAGTCGCGGTCACTGGAGATCTACGACCAGCTCGGCGTCGTCGACCGTGTCCTGGCCGAGGCCGAGCACGCGGATTCCGTGCGGCAGGGATTCGGCCGGAAGGCGTTCGCTCCCGTCCGCCTGGCCGGGCTCGGACGGGGCCTGACCCCCTATCCCGGCATCTTCGTACTGGAGCAGAGCGCCAACGAGAGGATCCTCGCCGGGCACCTCGCCGAGCTCGGTGGTGGCGTCCGCTGGCGGCACCGCCTGAGCGGCCTGGAACAGGACGACGACGGCGTCGTGGCCCGGGTGGAGGGGCCCGACGGGCAGGAGATCATCAGGGCCCGTTTCGCCGTCGGGTGCGACGGCGCCTCCTCGACGGTGCGGTCCCTGTGCGGCATCCCGTTCGAGGGCACGACGAACCGGCAGACCTTCTTCCTCGTCGACGCGGTGGGCGTGCGCGGGCTGGCACCCGCCACGGTGAACGTCCGGCAGGGCACCGCCGAGTTCCTCCTCGCGTTCCCCATGAAGCCCGACGGCGCGGCGCGGCAGAGGCAGCGGCTCATCGGGATCGCCGACGACGGAGCCACCGCGGTGACGGAGGGCTACGCGCAGCAGCGCCTCGCGGAGGTCTTCGGCGTCACGTACGAACACTCCCACTGGTTCTCCACGTACCGCGTGCACCACCGGGTCGCCGCACGGTTCCGTGACCGGTCGGTCCTCCTCGCGGGCGACGCCGCGCACGTCCACTCACCGGTGGGCGCGCAGGGCATGAACACCGGCCTCCAGGACGCCCACAATCTCGCGTTCAAGCTCGCCGACGTCCTCGCCGGACGGGTGCCCGACACCCACCTGGACCGCTATGAGGCGGAACGCCGCCCCGTGGCCCTGCGTCTGATCCGGTCCACCGACCGCGTGTTCCGCGCGGTCACGTCGCGCTCGCGGGCCGCGACCCTCGTGCGCCGGTATGCGCCCAGGGTCGTGCTGCCGGTCGGGATCGCGCTCGTGTCCCACCTGCCGATCGGGCGGAGGGCGGCCGGCTACCTCGGTCAGCTCCGGATCCACTACTGGATGGACGGTCCCCCGTCGGGACGGCGCGGTCGCCGTGACGCCGTGGTCGGCCGCCGGCTGGCGTGGACCGGGGAGAACTTCGACGCGCTGCGCTCCGCGTCCTGGCAGCTGCACCTGTACGCCCCCGACGCCGCGACGGCGCGCAGCGCCGAGGCCGCCGCCGTCGGGCTCGGGCTTCCGCTGCGCACCTTCGCCTCCACCGGCTCCACACCCCTGCGCCCCGGCACCCTCTACCTCGTGCGGCCGGACGGCTTCGTGGCCGCCGCGTCACCGCCGTCCGACGCGGTGGCGGCCTTCCGGGCCGCGCAGCACCCCGCGTCCGCCGGGCATCGCGGCGGGACGGAGGGACGACCGTGACCGGTGCCGGGCGGTGCGGCGGCGCTCGTCGGGCGGCCCGGTGACGGGCAGAGGGAAGCCCCTCATGACCGCGCGCCCGGGACCGACCGGACGGCTGGCCCGGACGTCCTCGGTGTTCGTGGCGTTCGCGGCCGTCCATGCGTTCTCCCTCGCCCTGCTGCTGCCCCGCATCATGGCCGGGGAGACCTATGGCGACGTCGGCCTGTACCGCCACTGGGCGTTCCACGGTTTCAGCAGGGGCATCTGGCTGGGGGTCGACGACACCTGGGTGTACCCGGCCGGTGCGATGCTCCCGATGATCGTGGCCGGCCTCTTCGGGCGGCCGGCCTACCTGCTCGCGTGGTTCCTGCTGTGCGTGGTGCTCGATCTCGCGGCCGTCCTGGCCCTGCTGAACAGCAGCGCCGTGCGCTACGGGTGGCAGGCGGCCTGTCTCTGGCTGTCCTTCACCGCGATCCTCGCGCCGGTCGCCTTCTCCCGGGTGGACGGGATCACGGGCCCTCTCGTCGTCGTCGGACTCGTCGTCGCTGCCGCGTCCCCGATGCTCGCGTCCTCCGTCCTGTCGCTCGCGACCTGGATCAAGGTCTGGCCGGCGGCCGCCGTGCTGGCGTTGCTCATCGCGGCCAGGGCACGGGTGCGGGTTGTCCTGGCGGGCCTCCTGGTGTCCGGGGTGATCGTCGGCGTCGCAGCAGCCAGGGGCGGGCTCGCGAACGTCCTCGGCTTCCTGTCGGCGCAGGACCGCCGTGGGATGCAACTCGAGGCACCGCTCGCGACGCCCGGCCTGTGGCAGGCCGTTCTCGGGGGCGCGACCACCGTCGAGTTCGACGCCGAGCTCCACACCATGGAACTCCGCGGCTCCTTCACGGCCCCCCTGGCCGCGGCGATGAACACGCTCCTGTGCGTCGCCGTGGCGTTGATCGCCCTGCTCATGGTGGCTGCGCTGCGGAACGATGCCGACCGCACCCAGCTCCTCGTCACCGGGACCCTGGCTCTCGTCGGGGCGCTGATCGTCTTCAACAAGGTGGGCTCTCCCCAGTTCATGATCTGGCTGGGCGCCGTGATCCCGGTGGGCGCCGCCCTGAACGGACGCCGGTGGATCGTGCCGAGCGCCCTGATGGTCGTGATCGCCGTCCTCACCACGCTCGTCTACCCGATTCTCTACACCCAGCTGCACGAAGCGCTGCACCCCGGCGTCGCACTCCTGCTCACGGTCCGCAATCTGCTCGTCGTCGTCGTGTTCGCATGGGCCGTGCGGCACCTCCACATGCTCCGGAGCAGCGGCGTCGGTGGCAGCGTCTAGGCTTCGAAGGCCGGCACGATCACGACCGGCCGATGACGCGCGGGCCGATGCCGGGCGGGGCCGGGAAGGAGCAGACCGATGGATGCTTCCGGTGCACCCGGGATGGCGCTGGGCCGACCGGTCGGGGCCGCCGAGGACGGCTCGCTGATGCCATCGGGGTACGCCTCGCCCGCCCAGGACTGGTTCGAGGACCGGATCGACCTCAACCGCCACCTCATCCGGGACATCACGAGCACGTACATCGTCCGCGTCTCCGGGCACGCCATGGACGGCGCCGGCATCTCCGACGGCGACGAGCTGATCGTCGACCGCGCCCTGCGCCCGCGGGACGGCTCGGTCGTCATCGCCGTGCTCGACGGCGAACTCGTTCTCCGGAGGATCCGCATCGCGTCCTCCGGGGTGGCGCTCGTCGCTGCGAGCGCGGACCACCCGCCCATCCCCGTCCCCGATCCGGGTCCCTGGTGATCTGGGGCGTCGCCACCCGGTGCCTGCACCGTGTCTGAGCACGGCAGCAGCATCGCGCTCGTGGACGTCAACAATTTCTACGTGTCCGCGGAGCGTGCCTTCGACCCGTCGCTCGAGGACCGGCCCCTCGTGGTGCTCTCGAACAACGACGGCTGCGTCATCACGCGGAGCCCGGAGGCGAAGGCCCTCGGGATCACGATGGGCACGCCCTGGTTCAGGATCGCCGGCCAGGCGTCCGGCTGGGGGCTGCAGGTGCGCTCGAGCAACTACGAGCTCTACGGCGACCTGAGCGCCCGCGTCATGGAGCTGCTCGGCCGGCACACCGGGAACCTCGAGATCTACAGCATCGACGAGGCCTTCCTGACCCTCTCCGGACCCCTGGACGCCCAGCGGCGCACCGGCACCGAGATCCGGGCCACCGTCCGCCGCAATGTCGGGCTGCCCGTCTGCGTGGGGATCGCGCCGACCAAGACCCTCGCGAAGCTCGCCAACCGCTGGGCCAAGGGGAATCCCGAGTTCGACGGCGTGTGCCACTGGGGCCTCGTCCCCGAGGCGAACCGGCGGTCCCTGCTCCGGCGGCTCGCGGCCTCGGACGTCTGGGGCGTCGGGACGAAGAACGCCCAGCGGCTGGCCGCGATGGGGATCGACTCCGCCTGGGACCTCGCTGCCGCGGATCCCGTGGCCATCCGCAAGCGCTTCTCGGTGGTGCTGATGCGCACGGTCCTGGAGCTGCAGGGCACGCCCTGCATCGCGGGACGCGAATCCACCGGCAACGAGCAGGTCCTCTACTCCCGGTCCTTCGGGACGCCGGTGGCCACCCGGGCGGCGATGCACCAGGCCCTCAGCGTCTACGCGCAGGGCGCCGCGTCCCGCCTCGCCCGGAAGCACCTGCAGGGGCGGGTCCTCACGGCCTTCGCCGCCACCTCGCCGTTCAGCGCAGGACGCACGAGCTCACCCACGATCTGCGTCCCCTTGCCCGCGCACACGGCGGACCCCCTCGAACTCTTGCGTGCCGCGGACACCCTCCTCCCCCTCATCGAGGAGGGCGTGCCCTACATCCGCGCGGGCGTCATCGTCACCGATCTCCGGCCCGCCGGCACCCAGGACACCCTGCTGCCCGCCGACGGCCCGGCATTCAAGGACACCGGGCCCCTCCTGCAGGACGTGGGGCGGCGCTTCGGTCGCTCGGCCATCGGCCTCGGGCACGCCGGGCTGAGGTCGGGATCCGACTGGACCATGAAACGGGACATGCTCTCACCCCACTACACGACGAAGTGGTCGGAACTGCCGGTGGTCAAGGCCCGGTAGTCGTCCGAGCCGGGCCGCGTGCCAGGTGTACTGCTATGCGGCGTCGAGGACGTCCCCGGGGAGGACGGCGTCGAGATAGGCGCGGAGCGCGCGGGGGCTGAAGGGCTTCGCCATGAACTGGTCGGAGCCTGCCGCGAGGCACTGCTCCGCGGTGAGGTCCGGCGGCCGCGCGGAGATCGTGAGGAGGTGCGCGTCCGAATGGGCACGCAGCCTCGGGCAGAGCTCGAGGCCGTCCATGTCCGGCAGGTTGAGGTCCAGGGTGATGAGCTCGGGGCGGACGGCGTCGACGAGGCGCTCCCCCTCCGCCCCGGTGCCGGCCTCGTGCACGGCGAACCCGCGCCCGGACAGCACGATGGCGAGCAACCGGCGGATGTCGGCGTCGTCCTCGATGACCACCGCGCTGCGCTGCAGTGTCTCCATTGCCGACCTCCCTCCGTCCCGGTGCACCACGATCATCAGTCACCTTACCGTTTCCGGTGGCGGTCCGGTGGGAGGGTGCTCTCCGCTCGGTGGTTGACAGGCCGGGCCGGTCCCGTCCCTGGGCGGAACGCGGCGGTGCCGGTCAGGTCGGGCCGTCGCCCGCCTCCGGGCGTGTCTCCCCGGCCCGGTCGGCACGTCCGGGGTCCGTCGCCGCGGCCCGCGCCACGACGTCGTCGAGCTCGTCGAGGGTGAGCAGGTCCCGACGGAGGTGTCGTGTGCGGTAGCCGGCCCTGCCCACCATGTGCGCCGACACGGGGCTGGTGAGCAGCTGGAAGATCCAGCAGAGCACCAGCAGCGGGACGAGCGCCCAGCTCCCGGTCTCCACGGCGAGCGCGAGCAGGAACAGCAGCAGCCCGAGGACCTGCGGCTTGGTCGCGGCGTGCATCCGGGAGAGCAGATCCGGGAAGCGCACCAGGCCGATGCCCGCGGCGAGGGACATGAGCGCACCACCGATGAGGAGGATCGAGACGATCACGTCGTTGATCATCGCGCTACTTCCTGTCCGTGACGAAGCGCGCGACGGTGACGGACCCGATGAAGCCGATGAGCGAGATCGCGACGAGCAGCACGAGGTTGTCGAGGTGGCGTCCCAGCACCATGTTGAGGACCAGTCCCGCGCCGATGACGGCGAGGACGACGTCGAGTGCCAGGACGCGGTCGAGGATCGAGGGCCCGCGGACGGCGCGGTAGAGCGCCAGCAGGACGGCGACGGAAAGTATTCCTCCTGTGACATATACGACGGCGATCATCGGCGGGCCTCCCGGGTCTGCAGAGTACGGAGGTCCGCCCGGCTGCCCATGATCCGGATCAGCCAGACCTCCGTGGCGCGGACGTCCCGCCGGATGGCCTCGGCGTCCTCCTCGGAGTCGATGTGGAGGCAGTGGAGGTACAGGGTCGAGGTGGAGCGGTCCACCTCCAGGACGAGGGATCCCGGGATCAGCGAGATGGCGTGGCCCGTGGCCGTGACGAGGAAGTCGGAGGAGCTGCGGAGCGGTACGGCCACCACGGCGCTCCGGAGGGACGGACCCTTCGACAGGGCGAGCCAGAACACCTCGGCACTGGCGATCACCAGCTGGTAGAGGAACCGACCCACGAAGGGGATCACCCACAGCACGTTGAACCGGCCGGTCAGCTCGAGGGGCGGCAGGTAGAAGAAGTTCACGACGGCGTAGGCGATGACTGCCCCGAACACGAGGGTGCCGGGGCTGAAGTCCTGCCACAGGGCACCCCAGACGAGGACGAGCCAGATGACGAGCGGCAGCTCGGTGACGAGGGGGATGTGCTGGCGGCTCATGCGCCGGCCCCCGGCCCGAGGACGGCCTCGATGTAGGGGGTGCGGTCGAGCATCTCCTGCGCGGCGTCGTCGCTCAGCGCGAACAGCGGCCCGGCGAGGAGCGTGAGGGCGAGTCCGAGGCCGACGAGGCCGATCGTCGGGCCCGTCATGGTGCGCGGCAGGAGCGTCACGGGGTCCTTGCCGGCGAAGCGCCCGGAGTCCTCGCCCGTGACGTGCCGGGAGGTGCCCACGCTGGAGCCGTCGGCCTTGCTCGCGAGGAGGATGGGGTCCGGGTCCTCGGCGTCGGCGGGGCTGCGCCAGAAGGCGCGGTTCCAGACCCGGGCCATGACCAGGAGCGTCAGCAGGCTCGTCAGCACTCCCCCGGCGACCAGCACGAACGCGAGCGGCGTCCCGAGCTCCACGCCCGCCTGGATGAGTCCGAGCTTGCCGAGGAAGCCCGAGAACGGGGGGATCCCGGCGAGGTTCATGGCGGGCACGAAGAACAGGACGCCGAGCAGCGGTGAGAGCTTCGCCAGTCCGCCGAGGCGGTCGACGTTCGCCGTCCCGCCCCGGCGCTCGATCAGCCCCGTGACGAGGAACAGGCTCGTCTGGACGGTGATGTGGTGGGCCACGTAGTAGACCGCGGCGCCGAGCCCGATCCGCGAGGAGATGGCCAGCCCGAAGACCATGTACCCGATGTGGCTGACGAGGGTGAAGGACAGGAGCCGCTTGATGTCGGACTGCGCGAGCGCCCCGAGGATGCCCACCACCATGGTGAGCAGGGCGACGACCATGAGGAGGGAGTTGATGCGGTCGCCGGGGAAGAGCAGTGTCTCGACCCGGACCATCGCATAGACGCCCACCTTGGTCAGCAGGCCGGCGAACACCGCGGTCACCGGGGCGGGCGCGGTGGGGTACGAGTCCGGGAGCCAGAAGGAGAGGGGGAAGACCGCGGCCTTGATCCCGAAGGCGACGAGCAGCATGAGGTGGAGCACCAGCTGCGTCGCCGGGTCCAGCGTCTCCAGCTTCACCGCGAGGTCCGCCATGTTCACCGTGCCGGTGGCTCCGTAGATCATCGCGATGCTGATCAGGAACAGCATGGAGGACACCACGCTGACGACGACGTACGTCACCCCGGCGCGGATGCGCGGCGCGGTGCCGCCCAGCGTCATGAGCACGTAGCTCGCGGTCAGCAGGATCTCGAAGCCGACGTACAGGTTGAACAGGTCGCCCGTCAGGAAGGCGTTGGACACCCCGGCCACGAGGATCAGGTAGGTGGGGTGGAAGATCGACACGGGGCCGTCCTCGTCCCCGTCGGCCATGCCCTGGCCGGCGGCGTAGATCAGCACGGCGAGGCTGATGGCGGAGGACACCACGAGCATCAGGGCCGAGAACTGGTCCACCACGAGCACGATCCCGAACGGTGGCTCCCACCCGCCGAGCCTGACGGCGTGGGTCCCGGTGGACGGGGCGGCGAGCAGCATCACCACCTCGATGATCAGGGTCACGCTGAGGGTCGAGATGCTGACGGCCCGCTGCGCCCGCGAATGGCGGATGAGCAGGAACGTGACGGCCGCCCCGAGGAACGGCAGGACGATGGCGAGGGGGGCGAGGTCGGCGGCGATCACAGGGCGTCCCCCTGCCTGCGGGACCCGGCTGCGGCATCGTCGTCGCCTCGGGCGGTCCGCACCTCGCGCGTGGCCGCGCCGTCGTAGGCGGTCGCGCCGGTGCGCTCGGCGGGGGCGTCCTCGTCGAAGAACTCGGAGGTCTCGGCGACGACGTCGGCGTCGTCCTCCCAGTCGTAGCTGTCCTGGTCCGCGACGCGACGGTCCTCGGGATCGTCCTGGACGTCGTCCTCGCGACCGAGGACCCATGAGCGGTAGATGATGCCGAGCATGAAGGCCGTGACCGCGAACGTGATGACGATCGCCGTCAGGATCAGGGCCTGCGGCAGGCTGTCCGCGTAGTCCTCCGCGGGGGTGCCCGGAATGTAGAGCGGTGATCTCCCGCTGCCCCCGCTCATGGCGAGCATCAGGATGTTCGCCCCGTTGCCGAGGAGGATCAGGCCGAGCAGCACGCGGGTCAGGCTCCGTTCGAGCAGCAGGTAGATGCCGGCGGCGAAGAACGCCGCCAAGAGGACGATCAGCGTGAGGTTGACGGTCACGGCTGGACTCCTTCGACGGCGGGCGGGACGAGCGCATCGGACCGGGGGTCCTCCTCCACGGGGCGCTCCCCATCGCTGTGCTCGTCGATCTCCGAGCCCAGGCTGCGCAGCACATCCAGGACGAGGCCGACGACGATGATGTAGACCCCGATGTCGAAGATGGTGGAGGTCACGAACTTCACGTCGCCGAAGACCGGCAGCCAGAACTCGAGGATGTAGCTCTCCAGGACCGAGCCTCCCACGAGCAGGGGGGCGGCCGCGGTGAGGGAGACGATCGCGAGCCCGATGCCGAGCAGCGCACCGGCGCTGACCGGGCTGGCTTCGGCCAGTTCGAACCGGCCGCCCGCCAGGTAGCGGATGGCGAGGGCGAGCCCCGCCATGAGCCCGCCGGCGAAGCCCCCGCCGGGCAGGTTGTGACCGGCGACGAGCAGGTAGAGGGACAGCACGATGATGGTGTGGAAGAGCAGCCGGGTGATGACCTCGAAGATGATCGACCGGCGCTCGGGCGCGAGGGTGCGCCCGGCCACGAGCCAGGGGTCGCGGGGGACGTCGGTGAACCGCGCCGCGAGCTCGCGGGCTGCCCCGGCGCGTCCGCGCGCGCCGAGGGGCTCCTGGCCCCGGTCCACCGAGCCGTCCTCGACGTCGGATGCCCTGCGCCGCGTGTCGCCGCGGCCGCGGACGAAGATGAGGCTCGCGATCCCGGTCGCGGCGATCGCGAGGACCGTGATCTCCCCGAAGGTGTCCCAGGCGCGGATGTCGACGAGGAGGACGTTGACGGCGTTGGCGCCGCCGCCCTCCTCGTAGGCCAGCCCCGGGTAGGCGAGGGAGATGGGCGCGGCAGTGCGCGAGGCCATCGCGGACATCGCGATCACGGCCATGATGCCGCCGAAGGCCAGGCCGAGCCCGGCGCGCAGGGCACGGTGCCGGCTCCCTGCACGGTTCCAGAGCCGGGCCGGCAGGGAGCGCAGCGCGAGCACGAAGGCGACCAGCACGATCGTCTCGACGAGCATCTGGGTGAGGGCGAGATCGGGGGCGCCCTGCAGCGCGAAGATCGCCGCCATCCCGTACCCGGTGATGCCGACCATCAGGACGGCCATGAACCGCTTGGTGGACCGGAGCGCGGCGATGATGCCCACGATGATGACCAGCGCCGCGACGACCTGCGCGGGTGATTCGGCGATGATGACATCCGTGGGCAGGGGCGCGTCGAACAGGACGAGCGCGGCGAGGGGGGTGACGACGGCGGTCGTCAGGATGACGAAGAGGTAGAAGGACAGCGAGCCGCGCTGGGTGCGCCCCGTGACCCACACGGCGACGTCGTCGAGGACGCCGATCAGCCCGCGATAGACCACCTCCGCCTCCCGGACCGCCGGGACGCGCCCCTGGAACCGTTCGAACGGCGCGCGGAGCAGATACAGCGCGGTCCCGACCGCGATCGTGACGATCGAGAGCAGCAGCGGGAGGTTCACGCCGTGCCACAGGGCCAGGTAGGGCGTCTCGCCGTCGGCCGGGAACAGGGTCAGGTAGGGCTGGATCAGGGCGTCCAGCGGGGCGGGCCAGAGCCCGAACACCACGGAGGCGACGGCCAGCACGGCGGGCGCCAGCAGGAAGGACGTGCGGACCGGCGTGAACGGGGTCTGGGGCCGGCCGTGCTTCAGCGCGAAGGCGCCCCACACGAAGCGGGCGCTGTAGGCGAAGGTGAGGATGGACCCGAGGACGATCCCGCCGAGCAGGAGCATGCCGGCGGCTCCGTCCTCCGCGCGGTGGACGAACGCCTCGAGGACCGATTCCTTCGCCACGAAACCCAGCAGCGGCGGCACCCCGGCCATCGACGCGGCGGCGACGAGCGCGACGGCGAACAGGGCGGGCGAGGTGGCGCCCACCCCGGACAGGACCCGCAGGTCCCGGGTGCCGGACTGGTGGTCGATGATGCCGACCACCAGGAAGAGCGTGGCCTTGAAGAACCCGTGTGCGAGCAGCAGCCCGAGGCCGGCGAGGGCACCGTCGCGCCCCCCGAGACCCACCACCATGATCAGGAAGCCGAGCTGGCTCACCGTCCCGTAGGCCAGCACGAGCTTGAGATCGAACTGGCGCAGCGCGCGCCAGCCGCCGAGCAGCATGGTGGCCATCCCGAGGCCGAAGATCACGGGGTACCAGAACGCGGTCTCCGTGAACCCAGGGGCGAACCGCGCCACCAGGAAGACGCCGGCCTTCACCATCGCCGCCGCATGCAGGTAGGCGCTGACGGGCGTGGGCGCGGCCATGGCCCCGGGCAGCCAGAAGTGGAAGGGGACGAGCGCCGACTTCGTGATGGCACCGACCAGCACGAGGCCGATCGCGACGTCGATCAGCAGGCCGCCGGCGGCGAGGGTGCCGGCGTCGGCCAGGATCTCGGAGATGCGGTAGGTCCCGGCCTCCTGCCCCAGGATGACCACGCCCACCAGCATCGCCAAGCCGCCGAACGTCGTCACGATCAGCGCCTGCAGGGCGGAGCGCCGGGCGGAGAGCCGCTGCCGCGAGTACCCGATCAGCAGGTAGGACAGGATGGTGGTCAGTTCCCAGAAGATGAACATCAGGATCAGGTCATCGGCAGTGACCAGCCCGAACATCGCGGCGGCGAAGGCGAGCAGCTGGGCGCCGAACGCGCCGACGTCGGGGTCGTCGTTCTTGAAATAGCGGGCGCAGTAGAAGAGGACGAGGGCGCCGACGCCGAGGATCAGGACGCACAGGACCGCCGCGAGGGCATCGAGCCGGAAGGTCAGCTCGACCTGCAGGCTGGGGATCCAGGGGATGGTCAGCGACGGCGGGGCGTCCGGGCTGCCGTTCGGCGCGGCCTGGTCGGATGCCAGGACCCGCGGGAGCTCGGTCAGGAGCCAGACGAAGCCGGCGGCGGGCGCAGCAGCGAGGACGAAGAAGGCCGATCGGCCGAAGCGGGAGAAGAGCAAGGGCGCCACGAGTGCCAGCGCGAACATCGCGATGAGCACGGGGAGCATGAAGTCTCGATCTTCCGCTGGGGGGGACGGTCGGGCTCCTCCCAGTCTACCGTCGCGGATGCTTCAACCTTTCACTGTTACCCGGGGCCCGCCTTCTGCCGCCGCGTCCGTGCGGCGCGGAGTGACAGGGATCATACGGCGCTAGCATTCACGCTATGAGTACCCACGAGCCGCTTCCCTCCCCGGCGGAAGCGCCGGCTCCCGCCCGCGCCGGCTCCGGCCGCATCTTCAGCCGGCCCGTGATGGCGTGGGCGTCGTGGGACTGGGGGTCTGCCGCCTTCAACGCCGTGATGACCACCTTCGTGTTCACGGTGTACCTCACGTCGGACGCGTTCGGCGGCGAGGCGCGCGCGTCCCAGGTCCTCGGCTGGGGCCTCGCGGCGGCGGGACTGCTCATCGCACTGCTCGCCCCCGTCATCGGGCAGCGGTCGGACTCCGGGGGCCGCCGGAAGCTGTGGCTCGGGGTGAACAGCGCGATCGTCGCCGTCCTGACAGCCCTGTGCTTCTTCGTCTTCCCCAGCCCGGAGATGCTGATCCTCGGTGTCGCCCTCATCGCGGCGGCGAACATCTTCTTCGAGTTCGCGGGCGTCAACTACAACGCCATGCTGACCCAGGTCTCCACACCGGCGACGATCGGGCGCGTCAGCGGGTTCGGCTGGGCCATGGGCTACGTCGGCGGGATCGTCGCCCTCGTGGTGGTCCTCGTGGTCTTCATCGAGCCGATCGTCCCCTGGCCGGGGGGCTCCAGCGAGAACGGACTGAACATCCGCCTCGTCGCCGTCTTCTCCGCCCTGTGGTTCGCGGCGTTCGCCCTGCCCGTGATGTTCACCGTGCCCGAGGTCCCCCGGAAGGCCGCGGCGGCCCGGGTGGCCTTCTTCGCCTCCTACGGCCTGCTCGTGCGCCGCGTGAAGGCGATCTACCGCCAGAGCCCGCACACCATCTACTTCCTGCTCGCCAGCGCCGTCTTCCGGGACGGGCTCGCGGCGGTGTTCACGTTCGGCGGCATCCTCGCGGCGGGGACCTTCGGGTTCTCGACGAGCATGGTGATCGTCTTCGCCATCGCCGCGAACGTCATCGCCGCGATCGGGGCGGTTCTCGGCGGGTTCCTCGACGACCGCATCGGGCCCAAGCGGGTCATCATCGGCGCTCTGGTCGGGCTGCTCGTAGCCGGGACGGCGATCCTCGTCCTGGGCACCGGATCGTATTCCTTCTTCGGCATAAACTGGACCGCGGATACGACGTTCTGGGTGTTCGGCCTGCTGCTGACGCTCTTCGTCGGCCCGGCGCAATCATCCTCCCGCGGCTACCTCGCCCGCCTCGCACCCGTGGGCGACGAGGGGGAACTGTTCGGCCTCTACGCGACGACGGGGCGGGCCGTCAGCTTCCTGGCGCCGGCGCTGTTCGCCCTGTGCATCGGACTCTTCGGCTCACAGCTCTACGGCGTGATCGGCATCCTCGTGGTCCTCCTCGCTGGGCTGCTGCTCCTGCTCCCGGTCAGGCCGCCGGCGCAGGTGACGCGCGCCGTCGTGCCGGAGGCCTGAGCACGGAGGCCTGATACCGCCGGTCAGATGCTGGTGCGGTGGAAGTTCAGGTGGCTGCGCGACGCCGTCGGGCCTCGCTGTCCCTGGTAGCGGTTGCCGTACTCGCCCGAGCCGTAGGGGTGCTCGGCCGGGGACGTGAGCCGGAAGAAGCACAGCTGGCCGATCTTCGAGCCCGGCCACAGCTTGATCGGCAGCGTGGCCATGTTGGACAGCTCGAGGGTCACGTGACCGGAGAAGCCGGGGTCGATGAACCCGGCGGTGGAGTGGGTGAGCAGCCCCAGCCGGCCGAGCGAGGACTTGCCCTCGAGGCGCGCGGCGATGTCGTCGGGCAGCGTGACCGTCTCGTAGGTGGAGCCGAGGACGAACTCGCCGGGGTGCAGGATGAACGGCTCGTCCGGCGCCACCTCGACCAGGCGCGTGAGCTCCGGCTGGTCCTCGGCGGGGTCGATGTGCGCGTACTTGTGGTTGTCGAAGAGCCGGAAGTACCGGTCGATACGGACGTCCACGCTGGAGGGCTGCACCATGGCCGGATCGAGCGGTTCGAGGACGATCCGCTGGGCTGCCAGTTCTGCTCGGATGTCGCGGTCGGAGATCAGCACCGTCCAAAGTTACCAGTCCGGCGCGCCGTGTTCCCGCGGCGGATCAGCGTCCGATCTCCGTGCGGACGGCGAACAGTTCGGGGAAGAACGTGAGCTCCAGGGCCCGCTGCAGGAAGCCGACGCCGGAGGAGCCGCCCGTCCCCGTCTTGAACCCGATGGTCCGCGCGACGGTCTTGAGGTGCCGGAAGCGCCACAGCTGGAAGTTGTCCTCGAGGTCCACGAGCTCCTCGCAGGCCTCGTAGACATCCCAGTGGCCCGCGGCATCCTCGTAGACCTCCTTGTAGACCGCGACGAGCGCGGGCGTGAACACGTGCGCGACGCTGACGTCGCGCTCGAGCAGCTCCGCCGGGATCGCATAACCCCGCCGGGCGAGGAGTCCGATGAACTCGTCATATACGCTGCTGGTCCCCAGCAGTTCCGAGAGCAGGGCGTGCGCTGCCGGGTCGGCGTCGAACACCTCGAGCATGGCGGCGTTCTTGTTGCCGAGCAGGAACTCGACGGCACGGTACTGGTACGACTGGAAGCCGCTCGAGGACCCCAGGTCGCCGCGGAACTCCGCGTACTCGGACGGCGTGAGGGTCGCCAGGACGGACCACTGCTCGGTCAGCGACCGCTGGATGTGCTTGATGCGGGCAATACCCTTCATCGCGGCCCGCAGGTCGTCGGCCCGAAGGTGCACGCGGACGGCGCGGAGTTCGTGGAGCACGAGCTTCAGCCACAGCTCGGAGGTCTGGTGCTGGATGATGAACAGCATCTCGTCGTGGTGCTCCGGCGAGCTCACGGGATGCTGCGCGGCGAGCAGCCGGTCCAGCTCCAGGTAGGACCCGTAGCTCATCCTGTCCGAGAAGTCCCGCTCGATGCCCTGCTCCAGGCCACGGGTGTTCCGCTCCACGCTCATGCGGCCCACCCTACGTGCCGCGGGGCGCGGCCGGAATGTCGGCTCGCGGGTCTACCTTGGGACCAGCCGAAGGAGGCCCCATGTCGCACACCCTGCCGCGTACCCCCTGCAGCATCGTCCCGCCGCACCTGCTGATGCGCCTCGCCGCCCGGCAGGACGCACGGTTCGCCGTCGCGGCCGACGCCGCACGACGCGCCCTGCGGGAACTGGATCCGCTGCGGCAGGCACGCGAGGAGTCGCTCCGGGCGCCGGTGCGGCGCCCGTCCGCCGTCGTCGGGACGCTGACGCGGCGCATCCATGATGCCGGCGGCCGGGAGGTCCTCCCCGGCGCCCTGGTGCGGGGCGAGGGCGGTGCAGCGACGGGCGACCCGTCCGCCGACGAGGCCTACGACGGCCTCGGGTCCACCTACCGGCTGTTCAGCGAGGAGTACGGGCGCTCGTCGATCGACGGCGCCGGCATGGACCTCGCTGCGACGGTGCATTACGGGACCGCCTACGACAACGCCTTCTGGGACGGCGAGCGGATGGTCTTCGGCGACGGCGACGGCGAGATCTTCGGCCGCTTCACGGCGTCCCTCACGGTCATCGGCCACGAACTCACGCACGGGGTCACCCAGTACTCCACGAACCTCGAGTACCAGGGCCAGTCGGGTGCGCTGAACGAATCGCTCTCGGACGTCTTCGGGGTCCTCGTGGAACAGCGCGCCCTCGGCCAGGACGCCGCCGCGGCCTCCTGGCTCGTGGGCGCCGGCCTGTTCACCGCGGCGGTGCAGGGCGTCGCCCTCCGCTCGCTCGCAGCACCGGGCACGGCGTACGACGACGACGTGCTCGGCAGGGACCCCCAGCCCGCGACCATGGCGGACTACGTCGAGACGGCGTCGGACAACGGCGGGGTGCACATCAACTCCGGGATCCCCAATCATGCCTTCTACCTCGCCGCGACGGCCCTGGGTGGCCGGGCCTGGGAGGGCGCCGGGCGGATCTGGTACGACGCCGTCCTCGGCGGCAGCATCCCTACCGACTGCGACTTCCCGACGTTCGCGGCCGCGACGACAGCCGCGGCCGGGGCGCGGTTCGGGGCCACCGGCCGCGAGGCGGGCGCGGTCGCCGACGCCTGGTCCGCGGTGGGCGTCCTGCCGTGAGGATCGAGATCACCCGCTCGGGCGGCGTCGGCGGGATGACGCGGACGTGGAGCCTGGAGGTCAGCCGGGCGGAGGCCGAGGAGCGCTGGCTTCCGCTCGCGGAGGCCGAAGCGGGCCCCGGGAAGGGAATGCAGGACGCCGGCCCGCCGGACCCCGCGCGGGACCGCTTCACCTACCGCATCACCGTCGGCTACACCGAGGTTTCCGTGCCCGAGAGCCGGCTCGGGGAGCCGTGGCGGGAACTGATCGAGCGGGCGCGCGAGGCCGGCCGGGCCCGGCCGGCACCGGGTCCCGGCGAAGGTTCCGGCCCCACCACCGCGGCCGGGGACGGCACGCCGGAGGAACTGTTGTAAGGTGATGGAGCAGTTCAACTGCAGTGCGGGCGTAGCTCAATGGTAGAGCGCTAGCTTCCCAAGCTCGATACGCGGGTTCGATTCCCGTCGCCCGCTCTCTTTCCCCTCGGCCGGGCCTCGATGGTCCGCCGAATGTGCCCGAGGACACCCGGCGGCCTGCCCGCGGTGGACCTGATCGGCAGTATCCTTGAGGCGATGATCCGCACAATGTTCGCCTCGAAGATCCACCGCGCCACGGTCACCCACGCCGATCTGCACTACGTCGGCTCGGTTACCGTCGACCTCGACCTGCTCGACGCCGCCGACATCCTGCCCGGCGAGCTCGTCTCGATCGTCGACGTCACGAACGGCGCCCGGCTCGAGACCTACACCATCGCGGGCGTCCGGGGATCCGGGGTCATCGGCATCAACGGCGCCGCGGCGCACCTCGTGCAGCCCGGCGATCTCGTCATCCTGATCGCCTACGCACAGATGACCACCGAGGAAGCCCGCGCGTTCACCCCCACCGTGGTCCACGTGGACGCCGACAACCGGATCGTCGAGCGGGGCACCGATCCGGCCGAGGCCGTCACCGAGGGCCTCGAGCGGCCGCCGTTCGCCCTGGACAGCACCACCGTCCCAGCCTGACCCGGCCCGGGACGCGGCAGTCGTCCTACCACGTCCGGCCGCGCCCGCGCAGCCTCCGGTTCCGGTCGTGTAACACCGAACAGGTTGCCTAGCGCATCCCGCTCCCAAGGCATAGGGTCGGAAAGCAAGCTTGCTTAGGCTGTCGATTCGCTCGAACCGTCAGCCGGGCTGTCTACGAGGATGTGGAGGCTCGGTACGAATGCCGATCAGTCGAAGAACGCGCAATGCCGTGAAGAGCCGCCCGAAGGCCGCCGTCATGGCGGGTCTGGTGATCGGCACGATGGCCATGAGCGGGTGCGGTCCCGCGGAGGCCGACAACAGCCTGACCTGGTACATCAACCCCGACGCCGGGGGCCAGGCGGAGATCGCCCAGAAATGCAGCGACGAGTCCGGGGGCCGCTACCGCATCGAGACCTCGCTCCTCCCGAACGATGCCGCGTCGCAGCGTGAACAGCTCGCCCGCCGCCTCGCGGCGGGGGACACGTCGCTGGACATCATGAGCCTCGATCCACCGTTCGTTCCCGAACTGGCCGAGCCGGGATTCCTCGCGCCGGTGCCGGACGACGTCGCCCAGGCCACCACCGAGAACGTCGTCGAGGGGGCCATCGCCGGGGCGACCTGGAAGGACGAGCTCGTCACGGTGCCCTTCTGGGCCAACACCCAGATCCTGTGGTACCGGAAATCAGTGGCCGAGGCCGCGGGCCTCGATATGAGCGGACCCGTCACCTGGGAGCAGATCATGGAGGCCGCCCGGGCCGAGGACAAGACCCTCGGGGTGCAGGGCGCGCAGGCCGAATCCATGACGGTCTGGGTGAACGCACTCATCGAATCCGCGGGCGGATCCATCATCGTCGACCCGGAGGCCACGGCCCAAACGGTCGAACTGGGGCTGGACACCGAAGCCGGCGTCGCTGCGGCCGACGTGATCTCGACGATCGGCAAGGACGGCCTGGGCGGCCCCGGTCTCCCGACGCAGGACGAGAATGCCTCGCTCATCGGCTTCCAGGGCGACTCGGGCTCCTTCATGGTGAACTGGCCGTTCGTGTTCCCCGCAACGGCGGGTGCCGTCGAGGCCGGCACCCTGGACCAGGCGGTTCTCGACGACATCGGCTGGGGGATCTACCCGAGGATGTCGGAGGACCAGGAGTCCGCACCGCCGCTCGGGGGCATCAACCTCGGCGTCGGCGCCGAGAGCGACAATCCGGAGCTGGCGTACGAGGCGATCGAGTGCATCGTGTCGGTGGAGAACCAGGCCGAGTACTTCGTGACCAACGGCAACCCGCCGGCCAACACCGAAGCCTATGAGGACCCGCGGATCGAGGAGTCCTTCCCGATGGCCGACACCATCCGGGACTCGCTCCAGCTGGCAGCACCCCGCCCGCAGACCCCGTTCTACAACGAGGTCTCCACCGGCATCCAGCAGCGCTGGGCGCCCCCCGCAGACGTCGATCCCGACACCACTCCGGAGACGTCGAGCGACTTCATCACATCGGTCCTCAGAGGGGAGCAACTCCTGTGACCTCCGCCATCCCAGCGAAGACAACGACGGCGTCACCCACCGAGCCCGGCCCGAAGCTGGACGCAGGCAAGGGCAACGGCAACGGCCGGGGCAGGAAGCCGCGCATCCAGTACAGCGACCGGGCCCGCGCGGAACGGCGGCTCGGCTGGATCCTTGCCGGGCCGGCATTCGTCGTCATGCTCGCAGTCACGCTGTACCCGATCCTCCAAGCGGTCTACGACTCCCTCTTCCAGTTCCGCCTCACGGCTCCGGACGAGCGGGCGTTCATCGGCTTCGAGAACTACGCCGTGATCCTCACGGACCCGGTCTGGTGGATCGCACTCCGGACCACCGTGTTCATCACCGTGGTCACCGTGGTCGTCGAACTCGTGCTCGGCTTCGCCCTCGCACTCGTCATGCACAAGGCCCTGAAGTCCATTCGTGGACCGCTGCGAACGGCGATCCTCGTGCCGTACGGCATCATCACCGTGGTCTCGGCGTTCGCCTGGTTCTACGCGTTCGACATCAACTCCGGCTATGTGAACAACTGGTTCAGCTGGGTGCCCGGTATCGACGAGAATCTCAACTGGTTCGCCCAGGGCGGCACGGCCCTGTTCGTCATCATGGCCTCAGAGATCTGGAAGACCACGCCGTTCATCTCGCTGCTGCTCCTCGCCGGTCTCGCCCAGGTTCCGGACGAGCTCACCGAGGCGGCGAAGGTCGACGGCGCCACCTGGTGGGAGCAGATGCGCAAGGTCATCATCCCCAACATGAAGGCCGCGATCATGGTCGCGGTCCTCTTCCGGGCACTGGATGCCTTCCGCATCTTCGACAACGTGTTCATCATGACCAACGGCGCCTACGGCACGGAAGTCCTCTCGCTGCTCGCCTACCGGCAATCGATCAGCAGGCTCGAGATCGGGCTCGGCTCCGCCGTCTCCGTCCTCCTGTTCCTCTGCGTCCTGTTGATCTGCTTCGTGGCGATCAAGCTGTTCAAGGTCGATCTCGCCGGATCCACGGGAGGAAAATAATGACGAACAACACCACCAGGCACAAGGTCCTGTGGGCGATCATCACGGTCCTCGTGATGATCTACGCACTGTTCCCCGTCGCCTCGATCCTTGCTACGTCCTTCAAGACACCGAGTGATCTCACGAGCGGCAAGTTCCTCCCCTCGTCGGGCACGGCGACGACGAGCAACTACGAGCAGATCCTGGTCGGCGACGCCCAGGGCCTGTTCCTCTCGGCGCTGCGCAACTCCGTCGGCATCGCCCTGATCGCGACGTTCGTCGCCGTCGTCCTGGCGACGCTCTGCGCCTACGCGATCGCCCGCCTGGACTTCCCCGGCAAGAAGGTGATCCTGACCACCGCACTGGCCGTTTCGATCTTCCCCGTGATCTCCATCGTGACCCCGCTGTTCAACCTGTGGCGCACCATCGGCCTCTACGACACCTGGCTCGGCCTGATCATCCCGTACCTCTCGCTCACCCTCCCCATCTCCATCTGGACGCTCGCCGCGTTCTTCCGGCAGATCCCGTGGGAGCTGGAGCAGGCGGCCCAGGTGGACGGGGCGACCACCTGGCAGGCCTTCCGCAAGGCGATCATCCCCCTGGCCGCACCGGGGGTCTTCACGACGGCGATCATCGCCTTCTTCATCGCCTGGAACGACTTCGTGTACGGCATCTCGCTGACCTCCACCGAAGCGGCCCGCCCCGTCCCGGCGGCGCTCGCCTTCTTCACCGGAGCCTCGCAGTTCGAGTCACCAACGGGCGCCATCTCGGCGGCCGCGATCATCGTCACGATCCCGGTCGTCCTGCTGGTCCTGCTCTTCCAACGCCAGATCGTCTCAGGCCTGACCTCGGGCGCCGTCAAGGGCTAACGCCCCCGGTTCAAGTAAAGGATTCGCACCATGGCTTCAATCACCCTCAACCACCTGGTCAAGAAATATGGCGACGGGTTCCCCGCCGTCAACGACATCAGCATCGACATCGCCGACGGCGAGTTCATCATCCTCGTCGGCCCCTCAGGCTGCGGGAAGTCCACGCTGCTGCGCATGATCGTGGGCCTCGAGGACATCACCGACGGCGATCTCCTGATCGACGGGCAGCGCGTCAACGACAAGGCTCCCCGCGACCGCAACCTGGCGATGGTCTTCCAGAACTACGCGCTGTACCCGCACCTGACGGTGTACGAGAACATCGCGTTCCCCCTGCGCCTGGCCAAGGGCAAGCACTCCGAGGAACAGGTCAACAAGCTCGTCACCGACGCCGCAGCGACCCTGGAACTCACCGACCACCTGCAGCGCAAACCTGCCAACCTCTCCGGCGGCCAGCGGCAGCGCGTCGCCATGGGCCGTGCGATCGTCCGGCAGGCGGACGCCTTCCTCTTCGACGAGCCGCTCTCCAACCTCGATGCCAAGCTCCGCGGTCAGATGCGGTCCGAGATCTCGCAGATGCAGCGGCGCCTCGGCGTCACCTCCGTGTACGTCACCCACGATCAGACCGAGGCGATGACCCTCGGCGACCGCGTTGCCGTGCTGAAGAAGGGCGAGCTGCAGCAGATCGCCTCGCCGCGCGAGCTGTACGAGCAGCCGAGGAACCTGTTCGTGGCCGGTTTCATCGGCTCGCCGTCGATGAACTTCCTGCCGGCCACCCTGGAGGGCACCACCCTCAAGACTGCCATCGGGGACCTCGAGATCCCCGAGGAGAAGGCGCGGACGGCGGCCGGCAAGAAGGTGGTCCTCGTGGGCGTCCGGCCCGAGTTCTTCGAGGACGCGAAGCTGGTGGAGGACAGCAAGCGGCCCCACGGTTCGACCTTCGCAGCGACCCTGACGCACACCGAATGGCTCGGCAACGAGCAGTACGGGTACATCACCTTCGATCCGGCGCCCGAGATGCGGGAGCTGCTCAACAGCCTCGCCCGCGAGATGGACGCCGACGAGCTGCGCCCGCAGGTCGTCGTCACCCTCGACGCCTCGAGCCGCATCCGGGGCGGCCGCGAATCGGAACTCTGGGTGGACACCCGGAAGCTCCACCTCTTCGATGCCGAGTCCGGGGAGAACCTGACGCGGGACGCCGAGGCCGGAGCCGCCCTGACCCGTGAGGCGGCCGAGGAGCGTGCCGAGGAGATTGCGACGGCCCAGCGGGCCGACGGCCGCTCGGAGTCCGGCAGCGCCAACGGAAGCGACGGAGCGGTGAGGGATTCCGCCACCGTCGACGCCGGGCGCACGGGCGGCGCGACGGCTGCCGGCGGCAAGCACTCCGCGGGCTGACAGGACTCCCCCGCACCCGCGCTCGACGTACCCCATGGACAGGACCGGCACCCGGAGGGTGCCGGTCCTGCTGTGTAGTCTGGCTCCATGGTCGAACACGCAGGTACCGCTCGCGGCGGCATCTGCACGATGCGTCCCGACGGACCCCGGTCATGCTGATCGAGATCACCAGTTCCACCCTCACGGTGCTGGGGCTGGTTCTGCTCGCCGCCGCGCTCGTCGTCCGGCTCGTGGACGGCTCCTGGATCAGGACGCAGGCCATCACGTTCGAGCACGAGGGTCACCCCTACCTGCGCTGGCACGACCACCGGGTCCGCATCATCGAAGCCCTGTGGTCCAGTGGCTCACGACGGCGGCGCGACCGGACGCCCGCCCCTCCCCCGCTGCCCGCGGGTGAGGACGTCACGATCTTCTACCGGGCCCGGCACCCCACCCACTGGTCGCTCGAGGCGCCCCATCGGGGGTCGCGCCGCCTCGCGATCGCCGGTCTCGTGTGCGCCGTCGTCGGTACCGCCCTGGGCTTCGCCCCTGGCTGATGCGGGCCCACCCGGTAACGTGGAACCGTGCACATCTCCCCGGTCATGAAGGTCCTCGCAGCGTGGCTGCTGGGGCTCCTGCTCGTGGGCGCGGCCTTCATCACCACCGTCTCCTTCATGAACGGTCGGCTCTACAGCCCCGAACACCAGGTGGACCTGTACTTCGACGCGCTGCGCGACGGCGACGGCGGGCAGGCTCTGGGCCTGCTCAACGCCTCGGTCCCGGAGGGGTCCAACCCCGTCCTGCTGGACGGCGAGGCACTGCGGACGGCGAGTGCGGCTGTCGAGGACGTCGCGATCGGCGAGGCCCGGGACGCGGGCGCCGACCGCGTCGAGGTGCCCGTGACTTACACGCTCGACGGCGCGGAGACGAGCACGGTCTTCCCGCTCGAGCGCATCGACACCGAGTGGGGCTTCTTTAACGTCTGGCGCTTCGAGGAATCCGTGCTGCCCGTCGTCCAGGTGACGGCCCGGAACACCGTGGAGGCCGCCGTGAACGGCACCGACGTCGGGCTTCCCGGCGGCACGGCCGGCCTGGCCTCCTTCTACCCGGCGTCGATCACGGCCCAGTACGACGGGCAGTACTTCGCCGCCCCCGTCCAGCACGCCGTGGTGACGGGCCAGGAGCCCCCGCCTCCCCTGACCCTGGCCACGGAGGCGACGCCGGAACTCACCCAGGCGATCGACGACGAACTGCGGGCCTTCCTCGACGGGTGCGCGAAGCAGACCGTCTTCCAGCCCACCAACTGCCCCTTCAACTACGTGACGAACGAGCGCCTGGCCGGGGACATCACCTGGTCCATCGAGGAGTATCCCGCCGTGACGATCACCCCGGACGGCGGCGACTGGCTCCTGGCGCCGCTGTCCGGGTCCGCGCGGATCGACACCCAGCTGCGCGACTTCTTCTCCGGGGCGGTCCGGGACGTGTCCGAGACCGTCCCGTTCGAGTTCGAGGCCGATCTCACGGTGACCGAGGACGACGTCACCGTCACGCCCGTCGTCCGCTACTAGCTCTTCGCACGGCGGCGCGTCAGGGGATGAGCTTCTCCGCCCGGTAGCGCTCGAACAGGGTGGTGAACGCGTCGAGGGTCCGCCGGTACCCGGTGAAACCGGCCACGCGGCTCTTGCCCATGTCCGTGACCACCTCGATCCCCCGTCCGAGGTCGCTGTCCGTGTGCCACCAGGAGGCCATGCGGTCCAGACGGAGTTCCGCCAGGCCGTGGCGCCCGGCGAGGTCCGCCCACTGCTCCTGCCGCCCGGCCATCGCCTGCTCCAGGGGCCGCGGCGCGCCGTCGTAGCCTTCCCAGTCGACGCCGAACCAGGCAGCGAGCTGCGGCCACATCCAGCGCCACCGGAACACGTCACCGTTGACGATGTTGAACGCCTCGTCGGCGGCCCCGGGGGTCGTCGACGCCCAGAGCATGTGCTCGGCCAGCAGGCCGGCGTCCGTCATGTCGGTCAACCCGTTCCACTGGGTCTCCGATCCGGGGAAGACGAAGGGCTCCCCCGCATCCCGGCAGAGTGCCGCCTGCGTGGCGAGGGTCAGGCCCATGTTCATCGCGTTGCCGACGGCGTGGCCGATCACGGTGTGCGCGCGGTGCACGGACCAGGTGAAGCCCTGCTCCGCCGCGGCGGCGAACAGCTCGTCCTCCTGCGCGTAGTAGAAGTTGCGGACCGGCAGGCGCGGCTCCTCCTCGTGGAAGGGCGTGTCCGCCATCTCCCCGGCCGCGTAGGCCTCGAACGGGCCGAGGTAGTGCTTGAGCCCCGTCATGAGGGCCACGTGGGCCACCGGCTTGCCGCGCAGGGCGGCGAGGAGGTCGCGCAGCATGGCGGCGTTGACCTCGATGTTCTCCTCCTCGGTGTCCCGGCGCGACCAGGCGGTGAAGAAGACGTGCGTCGGGTGCTCGGGGGCGAGGACGGCGGCGAGCGCCTCGGCGGAGGTCAGGTCCGCGGAGAGCCAGCGCACGCCCTCCTGCGTGACCCCCGGCCGGCGGGACAGGGCCAGCACGGGCCAGCCCTCGGCAGTGAGCTTCTCGACGAGGGCGGACCCGGCGATGCCGGTCGCCCCCACCACGAGGGCCGTCCGTGGATGAATATCTGCCGGGCTGTGGTCGGTCGTCATGGTGTGCTCCTCAGGGTGGGGACAACCGGCAGGCGCCGGTGCAGTCAGTGGGGCGGCGTCGTGGGCCGGAATCGGGGACGGGGACGCCGCGTCGGGGTAGAGCCGGGGCATCGGCCCGGCCCCGGGGGAACGCCGCCGCGGGCCTGGCCGCCCGCCGCGGCGGCACGCCCCGGCGGACGGTCAGTCGAGGCCCCTCAGGTCCAGGGTGAGACTCGTGTCGCCGTCGTCCGCGACCGTGACCGGGATCCCCCAGTCCTGCTGGTACAGGTGGCACGCGGCGTGGTCGGGGATCTCGCCGCCCGGCTCGCCGTCGCAGGATGCCGCGCGGGCGGTGATGTGCAGGACCCCTCCGCCGGCCTCCGGGGACAGCACCAGCTCGCGGGTCAGGCCCGTGGACGTGCCGCCGCCCGAGACGAGGAGCGATTCCGGCGACGCGCTGATCTTCAGCTGCGTGGGGTCACCCCAGCGGTCGTCGAGCTTCTGGCCGGTCGGCGCGGTGAAGCGCACGGTGAGCCCCACCGGGCCTGCGGCCATGGGCGTGGTGGGCCGCTGGGTCTGCGAGGCACCCTCGTCGACGGCGAGCGCTTCCTTGGGCAGCGGGACGCGGACCAGCTGGTGCCGGTTGGTCTCGACGACGATCAGCAGGGGGTCCCCGCCGTCGGCGACGGGCGTCAGGTCCACGAGGACGTCGGAGGGCTCGGACAGACCGCGGAGCAGGGTGGAGACCTGGCGGGTCGCGGGGTCGTACCGGCGGACGGCCCCGTTGTAGGTGTCGGCGATGGCGATGGAGCCGTCCGGCAGCGCGGTGACCCCGAGCGGGTGCTGCAGGCGCGCCTGCCCGGCGTCGCCGTCCCGGAAGCCGAAGTCGAACAGGCCGGTCCCGACGGCGGTCTGCACCTGTACGCGGTTGCGACCGTTGACCTCGAGGAAGGACAGGATCCGCACGGACGAGGTCTCCGAGTCGGCGATCCAGATGCTGCCGTTGGCGTCCTCCGCGAGGCCGGAGGACTGGGCGAACCACGCGGCCGTCGCGTCGCCGTCGAGCAGCCCCTCCAGGCCGGTGCCGGCGAGGATGTCGACGGCGTGGGTGCGGGGGTCGTAGGTGAAGATCTGGTGTGTGCCGGCCATGGCGACGACCACGCGGTCCAGGACCGTCGAGTGGAGCACGTCCCACGGCGAGGACAGGGACACGTTCAGCGCGTCGGTGCCGAGCTCCGTCTCGGTGAGGCGCGGCGCCTCGCTCTCCGCCGCCACGTCGAAGGCATCCTCCTGCAGCCCGGTCCGGCTGTGGTTGGCGGCGTCGAGCAGTCGCTGGGTGCCGTTACCGGCGAGCGTGCGCACCGCGCCCGTGGCGAGGTCCACGCCGCGCAGGCGGTGGTTCACGGAGTCGGCGACGACGACGTCGTACCCGACCTCCGCGGCGAGCGCGCCGGGCAGCAGGGCGAGGCCCTGCGGCTCGTTGAACTGGGCCTCATCGGCTCCGCCGTCGCGGAAGCCCTTCGTGCCGGAGCCGATGGTGCGGCGCACCGTGACGAGGTCCGCCTCGAGCTCCACGAGCCGGTGGTGGCCGGTGTCACCGGCGAGGAAGGTGCCCGTCGCGGGCAGCGCGAGAAGCTTGCCCGGGAACTTGAGGTCCCCCGCGGTGCTCGGCGCGGGGACGTACGGGCCGTCGCCGCGGTGCAGTGTCCCCTTGGCCTCGTGCTCGGCGACGAGCTCGTCGACGAGGGACGTGAGGCCGGCGGCGTGGCCCTCGCCGGAGAGGTGCGCCACGATGTAGCCCTCAGGGTCGATGACGACGAGCGTCGGCCACGCGCGGGCCGTGTAGGCCTGCCACGTGGTCAGCTCGGGGTCGTCGAGGACGGGGTGGTGGATGTCGTAGCGCTCGACGGCGGCGGCCAGGGCGTCGGGGTCCGCCTCGTGCTCGAACTTCGGCGAGTGCACGCCGACCGTCACCAGCACGTCCGAGTGCTGCTCCTCGAGCGGGCGGAGCTCGTCCAGGACGTGCAGGCAGTTGATGCAGCAGAAGGTCCAGAAGTCGAGGATCAGGATCTTGCCCCGGAAGTCCTCCAGGGACAGGTCCTTGCCTCCCGTGTTCAGCCAACCGCGCCCCGTCAGTTCGGAGGCGCGGACGCGGTAGGCGGTGCGGGTGGAGGCGATAGTCATGCGATGAATTCTCCCGTAGCGGCGTGCGTGGATGCCAACCGGACGCCGCACGCCGTCACCGGGTGCGCGGCGCGTTCCGAAGGGGTACCCGGAACCGGCAGCACTGGCGACAACACGGGAGGGCCCCACAATATGCCTGGGCCGCCGACGTCGCCCCTCGCGTGTCCCGGTCGGGACGGACAGGAGAGGGCCTACCCGCGCTGGACCGGGTCCTCGTCCCCCGCGGTGGTGGTCCCGCGCGGCGTGGTCGGCCGCCCTTGACGGTCGGTGCCGGCGTCGCGCGCGGCGAAGTCCGCGAACATGCTGTTGTATGCCGCGAGGTCGGCGTCGTTGTTCCGGTCCGCCGCACGGTCCTTGCGCTTCGTCTCCCGCGCGTCAGAGCGCGACCACACGATCGCGACGCCGATCGCGAGCAGCAGCGTGGGGATCTCCCCCACGCCCCATGTCACGGCGCCGCCAACCTGCTGGTCGGCGAGGGCTGACGGGCCCCACTCGCGGCCCATGGTGCCGAACCAGGACGCCTGGAGCAGCGACGTGGAGCCCATGAGGCTCACGCCGAAGAAGGCGTGGAACGCCATGGTCGCGAACAGGAGCAGCAGCCGCATGGGGTATGGCGCACGGTACGGGACGGGGTCCGAGCCGATCATGGACAGGACGAAGATGTAGCCGGTGATCAGGAAGTGGGTGATCATCAGCTCGTGGCCCACGTGCTCACGCAGCGCGAAGCCGAACAGCGGCGAGTAGTAGAAGACGATGATGGACGCCACGAAGTTGCCGGCGGCGAAGAGCGGGTGGGTGATGATCCTCGACGGCAGGGAGTGCACGATCACGAGGATCCATTCGCGGATGCCGCGGGTGCCGTCCCGGCGGGCGCTGAGCGCCTTGAGCGCCAGGGTGACGGGCGCGCCGAGGACGAGGAACAGCGGGACCACCATCGTCAGGGCCATGTGGTCCACCATGTGCGCACTGAAGAGCACCATGCCGTAGATGGCGGGGGCACCGGACGTGAAGTAGGTGAGGAGTACGAGGCCCACCAGCCAGCTGACGAGCTTCAGCGGGGACCAGGAGTCACCGCGCCGGTGCAGCTTCACGACGCCCAGGACGTACGCGACGGCGAAGGTCAGCGCCACCGCGATCCACAGCCAGTCGAACCGCCACTCCGTGAACCAGCGGGACAGGGTGGGCTCGGGCGGGAGGTCGTACCCCGTCAGGATCCGCGCCGGACCGGCCTCGGTCGGCAGTTCCTCGGACCGGGGCGGCGCCGTGCGCCCGAGGGCTCCGGCCACGCCCAGCACGGCGCTCATGATGAGGAGTTCCACGGCGATGAGCTGCCACAGGACGCGACGAGCGGACATCCGCGACGCGGTGGTTCCGGCCGGGGCCTCGAGCTGCGGGATGATCCACTGCCGGTGCATCCAGCCGATCCCGCCGAGCAGGATGGTGGCGATGGTCTTGAACACGACGAGGAGCCCCCACGGGGAGCTGAGCTGTCCGAGATCGGAGATCCGGAGGCTGGCATTCACCACACCGGAGGCGACCACCAGGATGAACGCGAACCCGGCCAGGGCGGAGAAGCGCTTGAGGACGGGGAGGGTCTGCCCGCCGAGCGTGCCGCCCACGACGGCGAGGGCGATGATGCCGCCGACCCACAGGCAGACGCCGACCAGGTGCAGGGCGATGGAGTTGACCGCGGCGTTGTGGTCGTTCCCGCTGGCGGAGTGGCCGATCAGGGCCATGGGCAGCAGGTTCAGGAGGGCGAGCACCAGCGTCAGCGCGAGGCCGGCCGGCGATCGCACCCCGAACAGGAGGGTCGCCAGGACGGCCGCGACGATGGACGTCACCAGCCAGGCGCGCCCCGTGGAGAAGTCGGTGAGGAACGCGGCGAGCCCCTGCGTGTAGGTGGGATCGGTGCTGAGCGGCAGTCCCGCCGCGTCCGAGTAGGTGAAGATCATGACGCCGAGCGCGCCGAGCGTCCAGGCGACGGCGGACACGGCGGCGAGCAGCATCACCCGCGTGAAGGCGGGGTGCTCGGCGGCGGTCGCCGCGGGCTTCCGGCCCGGCGGGCCGACCCGGCGCGGGAGCATGACGACGGCGAAGACGAGGGCCCCGATGGTCGCCGCGGCCGCCGTGTTGTTGAGCACCTTGGCGACGGGCAGACCCCATCGGGTGAGGGCGCCAGGATCTCCGAGCTGCCGTGCGGCGGCTGCCCCCGTGTAGAACAGGGCGACCACGAGGGCTCCGAGGACGACGACGCCCGCCAGGATGAGCCAGCCGGTTCCGACGGCACGCTCGGGGGAAGAGGCGGTGGTCTCCCGGGGTTGCTTCACAGTGGTGGGCACGTACACCATTCTCTACCCCGAGTAGAAATAGGGCCAATCTCCGGACACACGTGCCGCCGCGGAAGGGGCCAGATAACGCCAGGGGACCGCTGCCCGACGGCAGCGGTCCCCTGGCGTCGGTGCTGGAACTACTTGGCGGAAGCCTTCAGCTTCGAGCCGGCGGTCAGCTTGACGCTGTGGCCGGCGGCGATCTGGATGGTCTCGCCGGTCTGGGGGTTGCGTCCCGTGCGGGCCGCGCGGCTGGTGCGCTCGACGGCGAGCCATCCGGGGATGGTGATCTTCTCGTCCTTGGCGATGGACTCGGAGAAGACGTCGAACAGCGCATCGAGGACGCTGTTGACTGCGGCCTGGCTGGTGTCAGCCTTCGCCGCTACCTCTGCAACAAGTTCACTACGGTTCTTAGCCAATTTTGTCCTCCTGGACGTCAGTCTTCTGGAAGAGCTTTTCGCGGTATTCGAAAAGCCTCTGTGCGAAAACTTACCAGCTTGGAGGCCACGACCCGCGTGTTCACGCGGTTTTGCGGTGGAAAACACGGGCGTTTCGGCGTTGTTCACGGCCGCCGGCCCCCGATCGGGAGGCCGACGCGAAGAAGCCGCCACCCGGGGGTGACGGCTTCTTCGGTTACCGCGCGGGGCGGCGGGTGGTGCAACGGGGCGTGGCGCCCCGGGTGTCGGTTACCAGCTCGACTTGGTCACGCCGGGCAGCTCGCCCCGGTGCGCCATGTCGCGGAAGCGGACACGCGAGATACCGAACTTCTGGAGCGTGCCGCGGGGGCGGCCGTCGATCTGGTCGCGGTTGCGCAGGCGCACCGGCGACGCGTTGCGGGGAAGCTTCTGCAGGCCGAGGCGTGCGGCTTCGCGAGCCTCGTCGGTGGCGTTCTCGTCGACGAGGGTCTTCTTGAGCTCGAGGCGCTTGGCCGCGTAGCGCTCGACAATGACCTTGCGCTGCTCGTTGCGAGCAATCTTTGACTTCTTGGCCATGGTTTAGCGCTCCTCTCGGAATTCGACGTGCTTGCGGATCTTGGGGTCGTACTTCATCAGGACCATGCGGTCCGGATCGTTACGACGGTTCTTGCGCGTCACGTAGGTGTAGCCCGTCCCTGCGGTGGACTTCAGCTTGATGATCGGACGTACGTCCTTGTCCTTCGCCATTAGAGCTTCACTCCTCTCGCGAGGATGGACGCGACGACCGCGTCGATGCCGCGCACGTCGATGGTCTTGATGCCGCGGGCCGAGACCTGCAGCGTCACGTTGCGGCGCAGGGAAGGCACGTAGTAGCGCTTCTTCTGAATGTTGGGGTCGAACCGGCGCTTGTTACGGCGGTGCGAGTGCGAAATGCTGTGTCCAAAGCCGGGCTCGGCTCCGGTCACTTGGCAGTGGGCTGCCATAACTCTCCTCCAGATTAGATGAACGTGACGGAATCACTTGTCGGGGTCCCGCCACCAGTAATGACACCGCTATTACTGCAGCTTTCCGGAGGTTGACCTGGCAGGGTGAGAACCTGCCGAAGCGCCTCGCCGCGGGGAAGACGGTGAAGTTCGGGCGGAGCACGGCCTTGCGGCCGGCACAGCCTTCGATTCTAGGTAGTCGCGGGTTGCTGGGCAAATTTTCCCCGTCCGTGGACGGGCCTCATCAGCCACAGCCAAACGCCTTACCATCCTACCGGCAGGTTCGGGCGTGGCCAAAACGGGTCAGTCGTCGATCAACCCGTCCCGTCCGACGATGGCGGGCGCGTCCGGGCCGTCGCCGACGCGCTCCCCGTCGACGACGGCGCCCGAGTCCACGATCGCGTTCCGGACGACCGCCCCGGAGGTGATCCGCACCCGGTTCAGCAGGACGGAACCCTCCACGACCGCCCCGGGCTCGACGGTCGCCCCGGCGCCGACGACGCTCCGGCGAACGGTGCCGTGGACCCGTGCACCGGGGGCGATCAGCGAGCTCGTGACGACGGCGGCGTCGCCGATGAACGCCGGCACCAGCTCCGGGGGTTCGGTGAGGATGGGCCAGGTCGGGTCCGAGAGGTCCAGGCCCTCGCCGTCCACGAGATCCAGGTGGGCTCGGAGGTAATTGGCGGGCGTCCCGAGGTCCCGCCAGTAGCCGTGGAGCCGGTGCTCGACGACGGACCCCTGCTCCACGAGGTGCGGCACGAGGTGGTGTCCGTAGTCGCCCAGGTCGTCGCGGGTGTCCCCCAGTTGCTCGAGTGCGTCCAGGAGGGTCTCGGCCGTGTACAGGAAGATCTCCGTCGTGACGATGCTCGTCCGCGGGTCCTCCGGCTTGTAGGCGAAGTCGGTCACCCGTCCGTCGTCGTCCACGTCGACGACGCCGTGGGCGGAGGCGTCGCCGTCGAAGTCCACGGTGACCAGGGTGAGATCCGCCCCACGGTCGAGGTGCGTGGCGACGACGTCGCGGTAGTCGAGGCGGTAGAGGTGGTCCGAACTGAGGACGAGGACGAGGTCCGGCGCGAAGTCGCGGATGGAGTCGGCCTGCCGGAGCAGCCCGTCCGCATTGCCTTCGGCGAACCCCTCCCCCGCTCCACCGCTGAACGGGGGCAGCACCAGCAGCCCGCCGCGGGTGCGGTCGAGGTCCCAGGGCCGGCCGTTGCGGAGATGGTCGTTGATGGTCTTCGGCTGGTACTGCTCCATGACCCAGACGTCGGAGATGCCGCTGTGGTGCAGGTTGGACAGCGGGATGTCGATCAGCCGGAAACTGCCGCCGACGGGCATGACGGGCTTCGCCCGGTGGTCGGTGAGCGCCCCGAGGCGCCCGCCGGCGCCGCCGGCGAGGACGATGGCGAGGATGCGCGGCTGATGTCGTGCCGTCGTCTGCTGGTCCATGGGCCGTCCTGTCGTGTCGTGGAGTGGTATGTCGGCATCGTGTCCTGCAGGTCCTACAGGTCCTGCTGGGCGCGTCCCTGCACCGCCGCCCCGGCCGCCCCTGCCGCCCCCGGGGCGTCACCGTCGGCGAGGATCCAGTGCGCGCTGTCCATCCGCTGGAGGATCTTGCGACCCACCCGCTCCAGGTCCGCGACGTCCTTCCCGTCGAGGGCGTCGAAGACGGTGGAGCGCACCTGCGCCACGTGGGACACCGCGAGTCCGGTGAGCATCTCGAGCCCGGCGGCGGTGAGGGACGCCGTGGTCACGCGCCCGTCGGACGACGACGGCAGCCGCGCCACCCAGCCGCGGCCCTCGAGCTTCTTGACCACATGGCTGAGCCGGGAGAGGGACGCCGTGGACCGGCCCGCGAGCTCGCTCATGGGCAGGGTCGCGCCGTCCGCCTCGGAGAGCATCGCCAGGACGTGGTAGTCGAACAGGGTGATCCGCGCCTCGCGGAAGAGGTGGGCGTCGAGGTGCGCCGGGAGCAGGGAGGTCAGCGCGTAGAGGGCCAGCCAGGCCCGCCGCTCGTCGGATGTGAGCCAGTGCGCCGCCATGCCCTCATTCTGGCACGGGGACTCCGGCGGCCGGTGGCGTGCGCCCCGGACCGGGCGGAGTTGCGGGCGCGGCGCGCCCCGTGCCCGCCGCGGGCCTCAGGCGCTGACCGACGCGCGGTGCGGCCGGCCCAGCGCCGGGTACTTCGGCGCGAGGTCGTCGCCGGACGAGACGCCCCGCAGCCGCCTGCCCACCCATGGCGTCAGGTACTCCCGCGCCCACTGCGCATCCGCCCGCAGCTGGCCGACCCGGTTCAGGGCGGGGCGGGTCTCGAGTTCGGGGAGGTCGATCCGGTGGGACGCCTTCAGTGCCTCGAGTACGCGCGCGGCCATGAGCGTGTGCCCGGCGACGGACATGTGCATGCGGTCGACGTCCCAGTAGCCCCAGTCCCGGAACTCGCGCAGGCGCCAGTAGTCCACGATCGTGGCCTCATGGCGGTCGGCGATCTCCCGCACCCACTCGTTGTAGACGGCGGTCCTGCCGCGGGTCTTCCCGAAGACAGCGGAGCCCGAGGCGTCGAATCCGGTGAAGAGCACGACGGCGGCTCCCGCCGCGCGGAGCCGGCCCACGCCGTCGTCGTACCCGGACATGAGGAGATCGATGTCGACGCGCGGCCGCAGGAGGTCGTTGGCCCCGGCGTACACGGTCACGAGCGTCGGTTCGAGGGCCAGGGCGGCGTCCACCTGCTCGTCGAGGATCTGCCGCATCTTCTTGCCGCGGATGGCGAGGTTCGCGTAGCCCCAGGACCCGTCGGCGAGGACCAACTGCTCCGCGACGCGGTCCGCCCACCCCCGGACGCCGTTGGGCGACGCCGGATCCCAGTCGCCCACCCCTTCGGTGAAGGAATCGCCAAGGGCCACATATCGCTGGGTATAGGTCACGCCCACACAGTACCCCCGGCAACCACCACCCCGGGATAAACTCGACGCAGCCACCCCTCCCTCCTGCCCGAAGGACACCATGCCCACCGAAGCAACACTGGAAGCGGCCCCCGGGCCGCTCGCCGACACCGGATCGGGACGTCGTCGCGCCGCGCTCATCGTCAACCCCATCAAGATCACCACGGTGGACGTCGAGGCCGCGGTGAAGCGCATCTCGGCCGAGGACGGCTGGGACGACCCGCTGGTCATCGAGACGACGGCGGACGACCCGGGGCACGGGCAGGCCCGGCAGGCGCTCGAGGCCGGCGTGGACCTGGTCATCGCGGCGGGCGGCGACGGCACCGTGCGGTGTGTCGCCGAGGAACTCGCCGGCACCGACGCCTTGATGGCCCTCGTGCCGCTGGGCACCGGCAACCTCCTGGCCCGCAACCTCGACATCGCCGTCGACGATCCGGACGCCGCCGTCGAGGCCGCGTTCCGCGGGACCGAGCGCACCATCGACGTCGTGCACGTGACCGTGGACCGGGCGCAGGACGCCCATGTCTTCCTGGTCATGGCCGGTATCGGCTACGACGCCGCCATCATGTCCGACACCCGCGACGACCTGAAGGACAAGGTGGGCTGGCTCGCCTACGTGGACGCCGGGATCAGGAACCTCCCCGGCAAGCCGACCCGGACCACCATCTCGGTGGACGGCGGCAAGCCCTTCGAGCGTCGCCTGCGCAGCGTGATGGGCGGCAACTGCGGCAAGATCATGGGCGGCCTGGAGATCTTCCCCGGCGCGAAGATCGACGACGGCCTGATGGACCTGATGACGGTCGCCCCGAAGGGGAAGCTCGGCTGGCTCGCCGTCGTGGGCAAGCTCTTCGCACGCGGAAAGGGCAAGGACTCCTCGCTCGAGTACTTCCAGTGCCGCACCGCGGAGATCACCCTGCGCGAACCGCTGGAGGTGCAGCTCGACGGCGATCCCCTCGGCAAGGCGACCCACATGGCGTTCGAGGTCAAGCCCGATTCCCTGCGCCTGAGGATGCCGCTGGGCTACAAGGATCCCGCCGTCGTGAGCGAGCCCCTGCCCTGACGGGACCGGGGCCGGGGTGCCGGCCTCCGACGCTAGAGCCAGGGCTGCGGGTCCACCTTCTCGTCGTCGATCAGGACCTCGAAGTGCAGGTGGCAGCCGGTCGAGGCGCCGGTGCTGCCGACGGCGCCGACGGTCTGTCCGCGGTGTACGGCCGTCCCCACCGGAACGTCGAGGGTACTGAGGTGGTTGTAGGTGGTCGTGAGGCCGGAGCCATGGTCCACCACGATGCGGAGGCCTCCGCCGTACGCGTGCCAGCCGGAGTCGACGACCGTCCCGGCGTCGGCCGCCCGGACGGGGGTGCCGCACGCACTCGCGTAGTCCTGGCCCGTGTGGAGGTCGGATCGGTACTCGTCGAGCGGATCGACGCGGTAGCCGAAGCGCGAGGACACGTCCGGATCCTCCACGGGGCTGCCGAACGCCCGGCGCTCCGCGAGCGCCGGTGGTAACGGCCCGGAGAGCGCCCGGGCGCGCGCGACCTCCGGCGCGATACCGTCCACGGCGGGGCCCGTGCTTTCGAGGTCGAAGCCGACCGAGGCCTCCGCGGGCGCCGTGACGGCGGGGTCGGACGCCGTGACGGCCGCTTCGGGCGTGGGTGTCGGGGCGATGCCGGCGGCCATGGCGCCGCCCGGTGTGTCCGGCGTCGTCGAGGGTACGACGGCCCCCATGACCAGTCCGGCCGAGGCGAGCACCGCGCCCAGCAGGGCCGCGTTGTCCCGCAGCCGCCCGAGGGGGGTCCGGCGTCCGGCGCGCTGCCGTCTGCCGGATCCGGCATCCCGTCGGCGGATGCTCCGGCGGCTGGGCAGGGGCGCGGAACCGTGCGGTGCAGGGTGCTGAGGGAGCGAACGGGTCTCCGGGTGGCGATGGCGCCAGGACGTCGCCGTCTGGGTCAACTGCTTACCTCTTCCAGGACGCCCGCGACATCGAGGGTCGGGGTCGAACGGGGGTCGACCCTGTCGCAGGCAGGCGAATCGGTTCGCCGACGGGCATGGTCCCGCACCCGGTGACGCCGACTTTCACCCATCAACGGTAGGGCAGCCTGCTCGACGTGACACGTTCGTTATTCGCTTGTGGATATCCCGGTCGGCTGTTAGGCGCCGTGTCGATTCCCAGGTCAGCCCAGTTCCGTGCGCCCCTTGCGCCAGTAGCCCATGAACGCCACCTGCTTCCGGTCGACGCCGACGTCGCGCACGAGGTAGCGGCGCAGGCTGCGCACCACGGCGGCCTCGCCCGCGATCCAGGCGTAGAACGGCTGCGTGCCCGATGGCCGATCCGGGTTGACCGAGGACAGCACCACGGCCGGCTCCAGCCGCTGCGGCGTCTCCCAGAGGATGGTCCTGTCGACGTCCACGTCCTCCGGCTCGCTCCCGCCGCTCGCCGCGGCCCGGCCGGAGAGGGAGACCCACCCGGGAACACGTACCGCATCCCGGACCGCACCCTCCAGCTGCTCTCCGTGCGGCCGGCCGTCGCGGGCCAGCCACGTCACCTGCACCGAGGACCGCGTCCGGAGGGGCCGGATGTCCTGCTGGTCCGGCACCTCGAGGAAGGCATGGCCGCCGATGTCCTCCGGGAGTGCCTCGAGGATGGCGCTGATGGCCGGCACGGCGGTCTCGTCGCCGGCGAGGAGCACGTGCTGCGCGAGGCCGGGGCTCCACTCGATCCCGCCGTAGGCGCCCGCCGTCCGGCACTGGGCGGCGGCGGCGTTGGGCCCGATGATGCAGACCTTGTCGCCGGGCCGCGCCGCCGCAGCCCATTCCGCTGCGGGACCGCCCCGGCCCTGGGCATCCAGGTGCAGCACGAAGTCGACGTCGATCTCGGGGCGGGGGCCGCCGCAGCGCGACTCCCGCACGGTGTAGGTGCGCATGGATCCGCGCTCCGCGGCGTCCAGGCCGAGCCACCGCTGGTACCAGCCCGCGGCGTCGCCGCTGCTCATCATCGCCGCGATGTCCGGGCATTCGCGGCCGGCGGAGGGGATGACGATCTTGATCCGCAGGTCGAGGGTCTCACCCGCCACGCCGAACCGCGCCAGGCACGCCCCGCCGAGGGTGATGCGGCGGAAGGTGGGTGTGAGGTCCTGCACGGCCGTGACGACGACGTCGAACGCCCGCACCATCGGCTCGGTGTCCGCGGCGGTGCGCCGCACACTGCGCTGGGTCACGTCGGTCATGATGCTGCCTCCAGGGGGGTGAGGGATGTCTGCGGGCCGTGGTGCCGTCCGATCGGGACGACCATCGGGGTCCCCGATACCGGGTCGGTGATGACACGGCACTCGAGGTCGAACACGCCGGCGACGGTCTCCTCGGTCACCACGTCCGACGGCGCTCCGCCGGCGACGATCCTGCCGTCCCGCATGGCGATCAAGTGGTCGGCGTAGCGGGCAGCGAGATTGAGATCGTGCAGCACCATGACCACGGTGGTCCCGGAGCGCCGGTTGAGATCCGTGATGAGGTCGAGGACCTCGATCTGGTGGGTGACGTCGAGGAACGTGGTCGGTTCGTCGAGCAGCAGGATGTCGGTCTGCTGGGCGAGGGCCATCGCGATCCAGACGCGCTGGCGCTGCCCGCCGCTGAGCTCGTCCACGGACCGGTCGGCGAGCGCCAGGGTGCCGGTGGCCTCGAGCGCGCCGGCGACGGCGTCGTCGTCGTCCGGCGTCCACTGGCGGAACCAGCCCTGGTGCGGGTACCTGCCGCGTCCCACGAGGTCGGCGACGCTGATGCCGTCGGGTGCGAGCGGGGTCTGCGGGAGGAGGCCGAGGACGCGGGCGACGGCCTTCGTGGACTGCTTGGCGATGTCCGTGCCGTTGAGGAGCACGGTGCCCCCGGTCGGCTTGAGGAGGCGCGCCAGCCCCCGCAGCAGCGTGGACTTGCCGCACGCGTTGGCGCCGACGATCACCGTCACCTTCCCCGCGGGCAGTACCACGTCGAGGCCGTCGACGACGGTGCGGTCGTCGTAGGCCAGGGTGAGGTCCTCGGCGGACAGCGTGGCCGCCGCGGTCGTACGTCCGGATCCTGCCATGGTCAGCCTCCCCGGCCTGATCGGTTCGCCGTGGCGAGCAGCCACAGCAGGAACGGCGCGCCGAGCGCACCGGTGACGACCCCGACGGGCAGCGACGTGCCCGGGACGAGATTGGCCGCCACGAAGTCGGCGCCGAGCACGATCACCGCACCCACGAGGGCTGCCATGGCCAGCGACGGCCGGTTGCCGAGCAGCCGGCGGGCGATCGGCCCGGACAGGAAGGCGACGGCGGCGACGGGCCCGGCCGCGGCGGTCGCGACGGCGGCGAGGGCCACCCCGGTGATCATGAGTCCGAGGCGCGCGGCCTCGACGCGGAGACCGAGGCCCGCGGCGGCGTCGTCGCCCAGTGCGAGGCCCTGCAGGCTTCGGGCGAGGACCGCGGCGGCCGGCAGCAGGACGGCCAGGCTCGCGGCGAGGACCGTCGCGCGGTCCCAGGTGCTCGAGTTCAGCGAACCGTTGAGCCAGAGCACCGCGGCCGACGCCGTGCGGAGATCGGTGCGGGTGATGAGGAAGCTCACCAACGCGTGCATGAGGGCCGCGAAGCCGATGCCGACGAGGATCAGCCGGTAGCCCGCCACACCGCCGCGGCGGGAGATCAGGTAGATGGCCGCTGCGACCACCATCCCGCCCACGAGGGCCGAGAAGGACACCGCGACGCCGGCGGCCCCGAAGAGGACGATCGCGGTCACGGCCGCCGCGCTCGCGCCGTAGCTGATGCCGATGATGTCGGGGCTGGCGAGCGGGTTCTGGAGCAGGGTCTGGAACACGGCCCCCGCGATCCCGAAGGCGATCCCGATGAGGAGCCCGATCACCGCGCGGGGCAGCTTGTTCTCGAGCACGATGAAGCCGGCACCCGGGATGTCGGCGCCTGCGAGGATACGGAAGAAGTCCGGGACGGTGACCGTGTAGGTGCCGAGCAGGACGTTCACGGCGAACAGCACCACGACGACGCCGGCCACCGCGGCCAGCCGCGTGCCCGTGCTCCGGCGGCGGCGGGCCCGGGAGGCGGCGAGGCCCGCAGCCGGGCGGTCCGCCGGCCGCCTCCGGGCGGGCGCGGTGTCCACGGGAACGCTCACAGCTCCGCCATCCGGCGCCGGCGGACGAGCCAGATGAAGACGGGAGCCCCGAGGACGGCGGTCATGATGCCCACCTGCACCTCGCTCGGCGGCAGGACGACCCGCCCCACGATGTCCGCCCCGAGGAGCAGGACGGGCCCCAGCAGTGCGGAGAAGGGCAGGATCCAGCGGTAGTCGGAGCCCACGAGGAGCCGCACCAGGTGCGGGATGACGAGTCCCACGAAGGCGATCGGCCCTGCGGCGGCCACGGCCGACCCGCACAGCAGGACGACGCCGACGGCGGTGACGGCGCGCGCGAGGGGGACGTTCTGCCCCAGGCCGCGCGCCACGTCGTCGCCCAGCGCCAGGGAGTTGAGGACCCGGCCCGTGACCAGGGTCAGCACGAGCCCGACAGCGAGGAACGGGGCCACAGCACCGATGACGTCCCAGCCCCGGCCGGCGAGCGTGCCGACCTGCCAGAACCGGAAGGCGTCCAGGGTCTCCTGGCTGGACACGAGGACGGCGCTCGTGAGGCTCCCGAGTCCGGCGGCCAGGGCCGCGCCGGCAAGCGCGAGCTTCACCGGCGTCGCGCCGTCCCGCCCGAGGCTCGCCACGGCGTAGACGGCAACGGCGGCGGCTCCCGCGCCGGCGAAGGCGAACCAGAGGTAGCTGGAGGCACTGCTGAGTCCGAACAGGTAGATGCCGACGACGACGGCGAGGGATGCGCCGGCGTTGATGCCGAGGATGCCGGGATCGGCCAGCGGGTTGCGGGCGATCCCCTGCAGCGCGGCGCCCGCGGTGGCCAGTGCCGCACCGACGAGCAGCCCGACGACGGTGCGGGGGACGCGGGAGAGGACGACGGCGTGGTCCCCGTTCGCCGCGTCGAAAGCCGTCACGGCCTCGAGCATGGTCGGGATGCTGACGGGGCGGGCACCGATGGTGAGGGAGGCGAGGCAGGCGAGGCCGAGGATCAGGGTCGTGAGCAGCAGCTTCCCGAGGGTCTGTCCACGGGTGGACCGGTGGAAGGCGGCAGGGGCCTGACGCGGGAGGGAGGCCTGGACTGCCATGTGCCTCCCTCAGCCGGACGATCGGTCTGAAGTAAGGCTAACCTATGCTCCAGGGCATTAGGAAACGCGTTTGTTCCCTAATAGCCCGGGAGGGGCCTGCCGCGGCAGGCCACTCCCGTCAGGCGGCGGCCGGCGGTGTGCCGTCGCCGAAGGGCCGCCCGCCGAGGGCCTCTCGGCCGTGGGCGGTGGTCCAGCCGGCGAGATCCGGGCCCTTGGGCACGATCCCCGTGGGGTTGATGTCCTCGTGGACGATGTAGTAGTGCTGTTTGATCTGCTCGAAGTCGATGGTGTCCCCGAAGCCGGGTGTCTGGAAGAGGTCGCGTGCATAGGCCCAGAGCGCGGGCATCTCGGTCAGCTTGTTGCGGTTGCACTTGAAGTGGCCGTGGTAGACGGGGTCGAAGCGGACCAGCGTGGTGAACAGACGGACATCCGCCTCGGTGATGGTGTCACCCACGAGGAAGCGCTGACCCGCGAGCCGCTCCTCGAGCCAGTCCAGGGCGGTGAAGAGGCGGTCGTAGGCGGCGTCGTAGGCGTCCTGCGATCCCGCGAACCCGCAGCGGTACACCCCGTTGTTGACCTCCGTGAAGACCCGCCGGTTCACGGTGTCGATCTCCTCGCGGAGGTGCTCCGGGTAGAGATCCGGAGCACCGTCGCGGTGGAACTCCTGCCACTCGCCGGAGAAGTCCAGGGTGATCTGCGGGAAGTTGTTCGTCACCACCGCGCCGGTGGTGGTGTCCACGATGGCCGGCACGGTGATGCCGCGGGAGTAGTGCGGATCCCTCTTGAAGAAGGCCTCCTGGAGGCGCTCGATGCCGAGCACCGGGTCCCGGCCGTCCGGATCCAGGTCGAACGTCCAGGACCTGCTGTCGTGCGTGGGCCCCGGGGTGCCCAGCGAGATGGCGTCCTCCAGCCCGAGGAGCCTCCGGACGATGATGGCGCGGTTCGCCCACGGGCAGGCGCGTGCTGCGACGAGGCGGTACCGACCCGCCTCCACGGGGAACCCGTCGGCGCCGTCGCGCGTGATCCGCGTCTCGATGTACTGGGTGTCGCGGGTGAATTCGGCGCCGGAGGTCACGTACGCCCCCTTGGTGCTGTGCTCGGACGGTTCGGTCTGCTGGGTGTCGGTCATGCCGCCAGTCTAGGACCGCGAACAGGCGGAAGGCCCGGTCGTGGGCACGACCAGGCCTTCTGCGGGTACAGCAGGCGGACTACCGCTGGGCGGATTCGCGCCCGTACTTCTCGCGGAGTTCGCGGCCCTCGTTGACGAGCTTGAGGTGCTTCTCGCTCTTCTTCTCGGCAGCCTTGGTGTCGCGCGGAGGAAGCTGGATGGTCTCCTCCGCCTCGATCCCGCCCTGCAGCTGGCGGCCACGCTCCATCTCGGCGTCGAACTCGACACCGAACAGGAGCGAGATGTTCGCCAGCCAGAGCCACAGCAGGAGCACGATCACGCCGGCGATGGCGCCGTAGGTCGCGTTGTAGTTGCCGAAGTTGGAGACATAGAGGGAGAACCCGGCCGTGGTGATCGCCAGGACGAGCAGGGCGATGAACCCGCCGAGGCTCATCCAGCGGAACTTGGGCTGCTTGATGTTCGGGGACCCGTAGTACAGCACGGCGATCATCAGGACGGCGAAGAGGACCATGACGGGCCACTTGGCGATGTTCCAGACGAGCACCGCGGTGCTCCCGAGGCCGATCGCGTTGCCCACGGCCTCGGCCACGGGACCGGACAGCACGAGCATCAGGCCCATGGCGACGATCAGGAGGAGGACGATGATGGTGATAAGGAGCATCTGGGGGCGGAGCTTGATGAAGCCCCGGCCCTCCTCGACCTCGTAGACACGGTTCATGGCGCGGGAGAACGCGTTCACGTAGCCGGAGGCCGACCAGATGGCGCCCAGGAGACCGATGACGAACGTCAGGCCGGCGGCCTGGTTCGACGCCAGGTTCTCGATGGTGGGCTTGATGGTGTCGACGGCCTCTTTGGGCGCGAACTGCCCGATGATCCCCATGACCTGGTCGGTGGTGGCCTGCGCCTGCCCGAAGAGGCCGAGGAGGGACATCAGGGCGAGGATGCCGGGGAAGATCGCGAGGACGGCGTAGTACGTCAGCGCGGCGGCGAGGTCGGTGCACTGGTCCTTGCCGAACTCGTTGACGGAGCGCTTGAAGACGTACTTCCAGGCCGGCTTCTTGACGTCCTTCGGATCGTCCGGCTTGCGGGGATCGTTCGGGTCGGGTGCGTTCTGGGCCTTCTGCCCCGCTGCGCTTCGGGGCTCTGCCCCCACCCTGCTGTTGCTGCTCACGGGTACCTCCGGTCCGGCCCCGCAGACGGTGCGGGGCGCTCTATCGGCTATGCGTCTCCGTCAACTGCACCATAAGCTTGCTTAGTAGTCCAGTCCGAGTCGGCACCCGCCCGTGCCGCGCGACCACCACCCCCAGGAGCAGCTATGCGCATCGCAGTCATCGGCGCCACCGGAAACGTCGGCACCGCAGTCCTCGCCCGGCTCCACCGCGCGGCCGGGGAGCGCGAGGGCATCCCACGGACGGGCGACGACGGGTCGAAGGATCCGGCCGCCCCCTCGATCACCGCGGTGGCACGCACCGTCCCGGACACGGACCGCGCACCCTACGCGGGCGTCGACTGGCATGCCCTCGACATCGGGACCGACGAGGGACGGGACGCCCTGACGGCGGCGCTCGCCGGCGTGGACGCCGTCGTGCACCTCGCCTGGGCCATCCAGCCCAACCGGGACGAGGACGCCATGCACCGGACCAATGTCACCGGGACCGCCAACGTGCTGGCGGCGGCCGCCGCGGCCGGCGTACGCCAGGTGGTCTGTGCCTCCTCCGTCGGCGCGTACTCCCCCTCGGACAAGGCCCCCCGCCGGGACGAGTCCTGGCCGACCGGCGGTATCCAGTCCTCCCACTACAGCCGGCACAAGGCCGAGCAGGAGCGGCTGCTGGACGTCTTCGAACGGGAGCACCCGGAGATCGCGGTGGCGCGCCTCCGGCCCGGGCTGATCTTCCAGAGCCGAGCCGGGAGCGAGATCGGCCGGTACTTCCTGGGCCCGCTCGTCCCGAAGATCGTGCTCGGCGGCCTGCCGCTCCCGCTGCTGCCCGTCCCCGGCTCGTTCGTCTTCCAGGCCGTGCACGCCGACGATGTCGCCGACGCCTACTGGCGCGTGGTGGCACGGCGTGCCACCGGCGCCTTCAACATCGCGGCCGAGCCGGACATCACCCCCGAGCGCGTCGCCGACCTGCTGGGCGCGCGGCGCATCGTCGGCCTGCCCGTCCGCGTGCTCCGCGCGCTGGTCGGCGCGAGCTGGGCCCTCGGCGTCCAGCGGACGGATCCGGGCTGGATCGACATGGCCGCTGGATGCCCGGTCATGGACACCACGCGGGCGCGCACCGAGCTCGGCTGGGAGCCGCGCCACTCCTCGAGGGACGCCCTGGCCGAAATCCTGGCCGGGCTCCGCCGCGGCGCCGGCCACGACGGCTCTCCGAAGCTGTACTCCCGCTCCGATTCCTGAGCGGGAGCCTCAGGGAGTCCGGACGCGGGGAGACTCGGCGGCCGCGACCAGCGGGACGCCCTCGGGTAGCTGGTCCGGCACGCCGGGAAGGCTGACCGTGAACTCGGCGCCGCCTCCCTCGACGTTGCGGACCCTGATCCACCCCCCGTGGCTCTCGGCGATCCGCCGGCAGATGGCCAGGCCCAGACCTGTCCCCGTGGCCTGCTTCAGCCCGTTCTCGGAGCGGTGGAACTCCTCGAACACGCGCTCGAGGTCCGTGCCCGGGATGCCGATGCCGTTGTCACGTACGTGGACCTCGGTCCTGCCGCTCGAGGGATCCATCGAGGTGGAGACCACGACCTCCCCCGAACCGTCGGTCCGCCCGTACTTCATGGCGTTGCCCACGAGGTTCTCCATGAGCTGCAGGAAGAGCCGCTCGTCCGCGTACACCGGATGCGGTGCGCGGACGTCGAAGCGCATGTCGGGCAGCCGGGTGCCGGGCAGCGCGGTCCGCAGGTCGATGATCCCGTCGACCACCCGCCCGACGTCGATCCTCGAGGCGGTCAGCCGCTCCTCCTTCGCCAGGCTGTAGGTGAGGAGGTTCCGGATGAGGTTCCGCATGCGGAGACTCGCCTGCTGCAGGCGCACGATGCTCGCCTGGCGTTCGGAGGCCGGCAGGTCCGGATCCTCGAGCATCTCGAGCCAGCCGTCGAAGACCGTCAGGGGCGTCAGGAGGTCATGGGCGACGACGGACGCGAAGCGGCCGAGGTCCCGCTGGTGCGTCCGCTCGTCGGTCACGTTCCGCAGCACCACGAGCGCCCCGCGGCCGCCGGGCAGCGGCATCGCATCGACGGAGAGATGCACCAGCTCGCCGGAGCGGTGCGCGAGGTCGAGGTCCATCCGCTCCGTCGCCTCGCCCTGGAGGGCCAGCGTCAGCGGGTTGCCGGCCTCCTCGAGCCGCTGCCCGTCGGGACGGGTGACCTCGTAGTCGCGCCGCCACACCTCTCCGGGGCGGGCCGTCCCCGGCCCGAGCCACCGCTCGCTGGCGGCGTTCTGGAAGATCAGCCGGCGGTCCGGTCCCGCGACGAGGACGCCGTCGTTCATGCGACCGATCACGAGGTCACGCAGTTCCGCGGAGGCCTTCGCCTCATCGGTGGCCCGGTACAGGTTGGCGATCAGGCGGCGCCGCTCGTCCATGCTGAGGGCCAGCACGGCGGACAGGGAGAAGGTGATGAACATGAAGGACTGCGCCACATAGGCGCCGGTACCCGGGGCCAGGTCCTGGAACGGGCCGAGGCCGGCCAGGGTGAAGAGGACGAGGATCGCCCCGCTCACCAGGGCGTGCAGCATGGCCCACCCCGGGCGCAGCCGGAGCCCGGCCCACATGTGCGCGGGGATGGTGGTGTACGCGATCGGCAGGGCGGACCCCGCACCGAAGGTGACGACGTAGACCAGCACGGACACGAGAACGAGGAGGGCGTATTCGGCGCGCCTGGCGCTGGTGGTCGGTGGCGGGCGCTCGCCCCGGGCGCGGGCCGCGATGCTCGCTGCCGCGATGATGCCGAGGGCTCCGATCGCGGTGAGCGACACGGCGTGCCGGACCAGCCATGGGATGAAGGCCGCGAACGGATCGGGACCGCCGTCGAGCGCGACGCCGAGGACGATGACGAGAGCGCCGACGGAACACGCGCCGAGCGCCACCAGGCCGAGGCGGAGGTAGTCCCCGACGGTCCTCACGGCCGCGGACGGCACCAGTCGCCGGAAGAAGTAGACGGCGACCGCGGTCTGGACGATGGTGCCGGCCGCGACCGCGACGGCCAGCAGAGGATTGAGACCGGTGGCCAGGTTCACCGCGGCCAGGAGCGGCAGGGTGGCGGCGAGGGCGACGGCGAGAACGCGCCGGGTGCGTGAGGCCCACAACGCCCAGAGGAAGGTGATGCCTGCCGCGGGCCAGACCAGGGCGAAGCTGGAGGATTCGAAGGTCGTGAAGCGTCCGACGAGGGCTGCCGCCACGAGGATCGCGGCGAAGACCGCATGCACGGCCACGGGAGGCATCCGTGTCAGCCCCCCAGCGACCGTCTGCATCCGCCCCTCGACCATCCCATCTCGTGCCGGTTCCTGCGTCCCGCAGTCGAGACCGGACCCTGCGGAGGCGGCCGGAAAGATGCCACCGACAGACAGTTTACTTGCTACCCCGACATCCTGCCCGCTCCCACGCCTGCCAGGGCGCGGCGGTCGGCCCCTGCCCGGGACGACCGCCGTCGGCGTGCCGTCTAGCCCAGGGTGGCCGTGTCGATCACGAAGCGGTAGCGGACGTCCGAGGAGAGGACGCGCTCGTAGGCCTCATTGATGGCGTCGGCGGAGATCAGTTCGATCTCCGGGGCGATGCCGTGTTCGGCGCAGAAGTCGAGCATCTCCTGCGTCTCCCGGATGCCGCCGATCCCCGATCCCGCGAAGGAGCGCCGCTGGTTGAACAGCGTGAACACGTGGAGGGGGAGGGCGTCCGCGGGAGCTCCCACGTTGACCATGGTCCCGTTCAGGCCGAGCAGGCCGAGGTGCGCATCCAGGTCGATCTTGGCGCTCACCGTGTTGATGATGAGGTCGAAGGTGTTCGTGAGCTGCTTGAAGGTGTCGGGGTCGCTCGTGGCGTAGTAGTGCTCGGCGCCGAACCGCTTGCCGTCCTCCTGCTTGCTGAGGCTCTGCGAGAGGACCGTGACCTCGGCGCCCATCGCGGAGGCGATCTTGACGGCCATGTGCCCGAGTCCGCCCATGCCGACGACCGCGACCTTCTTGCCCGGGCCCGCGTTCCAGTGGGACAGCGGCGAGTAGGTCGTGATGCCGGCGCACAGCAGGGGCGCTGCGGCCTCGTAGGGGATGCTCTCGGGCACGGTGAGGACGAAGTCCTCGTCGACCACGATGTGCGTCGAGTAGCCGCCCTGCGTGATCGTGCCGTCGCGGTCCGTGGCCCCGTAGGTCCCGACGTTGCCGTTCAGGCAGTACTGCTCCTCGCCCTGCTGGCAGTTGGCGCACTCGCGGCAGGAGTTCACCATGCAGCCGACACCCACGCGGTCGCCGACCTTGTGGCGGGTCGCCTCACTGCCGACTTCCTCGACGACGCCCACGATCTCGTGCCCGACCGTCAGCGGGTACTGCTGGGGCCCCCATTCGCCGCGCACGGTGTGGATGTCCGAGTGGCAGATCCCGGCGTAGGCGATCTTGATCAGGACGTCCTTCGCGCCGACATCGCGGCGCTCGATGGTCGTGGGGATGAGCGGGTCCGTGGCGGACGGTGCTGCATAGGCCTTGACGGTCTTCATGGGGTTCCTCCTGGGGAATCGGGGGGCTCGCCCCGCAGGGTTGCGGGGCGGAAGTCTGCGGGCTGCCGTCCGTGCGGCGGGTGGGACACTGCCTGCTGTCCGGCGATGCGGGAGCCGGCGGGCGGGACCTCACGTACGGAGATCTGCCTCCGATCCAACGGTACGTCCGATCGCAGGCGCATGGGACCACCGGGGCCTCGGCCCGGGCGGACCCGGACGTGCCCTATGCTGTGCGCCCGAGTACCCCGGCCCGCGTGGGCCGGTGCAGGACGCATTGTGGCCCGGACGGCATCCGGTGGAGGATGGGACGACCCCCGACGGACGACCTCAAGGAGCACCCCATGGACTACACCTTCGATGTCCTCGTCATCGGCGGTGGGCCCGCCGGCATGGCGGCCGCCACCCGCGCGGCCGAGCTCGGGGCCCGGACCGCCGTCGTCGAACGGTCGGCGCTCGGCGGGACGTGCGTGAACTCGGGATGCGTCCCCACGCGCGTGCTCGCCAAGACCGCGCGGCTGTTCCGCGAGGTCCGCACGGCCTACGACTACGGGATCGTCGTCGCCGAACCGTCCGTCGACTGGGACAAGACGGTGCAGCGGGTCCGCGCCACGGTGGCCCGGGTACTCGACGCCAAGGGCTACGGTGCCACGATGGAACGCCTCGCCATCGAGCTCATCGAGGGCGACGCCGAACTCACGGGCGAGCACACCGTCGTCGTGGACGGGAGGGAGGTCACGGCCGCCGCCATCATCCTGTGCATCGGCGGCAGCGGCCGCCGCCTGCCCATCGAGGGCGCCGAGCACGCCTTCCTGCCGCACGAGGTCCTGGAGCTCCCCGATCTGCCCGCCACCGTCGCCATCATCGGTGGCGGACACACCGGGGCCCAGATGACCACCATCTTCGATGCCATGGGGTCGGAGGTCCTCCTCCTCGACGTCGCACCGCGCATCCTGATGACGGAGGACGAGGACGTCGCGGACGCGGTCACCGCGAGCTTCCGGGGCCGGGGCATCCGGGTGGAGGCCGGCATCAGCGGCGTCGACAGCATCCGCCGGGACGACGGCGGCCTGAACCTCACCTGGCAGCGGGACGACGAGCCGGAGTCCATCACCGTGGACGCCGTCGTCATGGCCACCGGGTGGCCCGCGAATCTCGGTGGCCTGGGCCTCGACGCCGCGGGTGTCCGGACCGCCCGCTCCTTCATCCCGGTGGACGACTACCTGCGCTCCAACGTGCCCCACATCTTCGTCGCGGGCGATGCGAACGGCAGCAGCATGCTGGTGCAGGCGGCCGTGTTCGAGGGTGAGACCGCGGCCGAGAACGCCGTGATGGGTGCCATGCGCACCACGCCGCACCACCTCCTGCCCGAGGGCGGCTTCACCGACCCGGACTACGCCGGGGTGGGGCTGACGGAGGCCCAGGCGAGGGGCCGTGACGTCGAGTGCCACGCCGTGACCGTGCCGTATGCCGCCGCCGAGCGCCCCATCATCGACGACCGCGAGCAGGGTTTCCTCAAGCTCGTGATCGACCGGCGCCGCGAGCTGATCCTCGGCGCGCATGCGGTGGGCGAGAACGCCGTCGAGCTCATCACCGCGGTGGCTGCGGCCATGGCGGCGGGTACTGATCTCGCGACGCTGGCCCGGGTGAAGTTCGCCTACCCCACGTACGGCGCGATCATCGGACAGGCGGCCAGGGCCGGCCTCCACAGCTGACCCGATACCCGACCCGGGGCTGAAGCCGCCGGGCGTGCCGCCTCAGGGGGTGCGGGCCAGCGTCCGGTACTGCGGGTTCTCCTGCAGGAAACGCCGGGCCGCGGAGCACCCGGCGACGAGGTCCAGTCGGCGCTTGTGGGCGCTGAGGACCGCGTGGCGCACCAGCGCCCCGCCGAGGCCGCGGCGCTCGGACCCCGGCAGCTCGACCAGGGCCTGCAACGTCAGCCGGCCGCCGGCCAGCGCGTATTCGAGGTAGGCGGCGAGACCGCCGTCGACGAACAGTTCGAACCGCGAGCCGAGGACCGAGTCCTTGAAGACCTCCCGGGACGCGGAGGTCCCGGTGCGGGCGTCCCGCCGGGCCCGCCGCTCGATCTCGCCGACCGCCGCCGCATACCGCTCCCGGGCCTGGTCGGGCGGGAAGGCGTCGTCGACCAGGCGGAACATCCTGTCCGCGAGGCCGCGGAGCTCGGCTAGGGTCGCGGTGCCGACGTCGAAGCCCGCGGCATCCGCCAGCCACTGCGCCTCGCGCTCCCGCTTGGTGGGAGGCACGACGGCGTCGACGCCGGGATCGCCACTGAAGGCCGGCTCGGAGGGCAGGGCGTGCAGTGCGCCGCCACCGGCTGTGCCGGTGACCGCCGCGCCGGGCGAGGGTTCTGTCATGGAGGATCCGATGGTCGTCAGGAACCGGGGCCTGCTGCTAGACCGCGGCAGGAGGAACGCTAACCGATACCACCCCCAAAAGACACGGGCCGGTGCCGCACTGCTACCCTTGCAGCCATCCACATTGCAAGGGCACTTGGTTCTTGCAGGATCGGCAGGAATGGCGAGGGCGATGATCGACAAGAAATTCACCGTGACCGAGGAGTCGACGAGCAAGCATCCGCACGACTGGGGGCGCGCCATGGCGGTGGCCATCAGCCGCCTGACCGACCTGGCGCGGGAGGCCGGGGACCCGGTCCACGACGAGGCGCTCATCGGCGAGGACCTCCAACTGTTCGTGGCGGACACCGAGGACGGCGTGAACATCACCATGTCCTGGACCCCTGGAGAGCAGGGCCCGCCGCCCGCCGGGACAGCCGAACAGCACGACGACGCCCTCGGAGACGACAGTGCCTCCGACCAGCGCAGCAACGCCCCGGGCGACGACCTGCGTGACAGCACGGGCGACAGCACCGGCGACGACCTGCGTGACAGCACGGGCGACAGCACCGACGGAGACGGTCGATGAGCGCAAGTCCGGGCCGCCGGACGCATCGATAAGCAGACTGATGATCTTGTGCGTAGGGTGGGGACCAAGCACCCGGCCAACTACGTGGAGGACAGCATGAGCGAACGGAAGAATCCCGACCCGTCGAACGCGGGAAACCCCGACCCGGAGAACATGAACCTGACGGGCCTCGAACCCGGAGGGGGCGTCCCCCCGGGCGAGACGCCCCCCGGCGAGGCCAGCACCACCTGGCAGCAGCCGACCGTCGAGAACAAGACCCAGTCCAAGACCGTCACCGGCCTCTGGATCGGCGTTCTCGCCGTCGTCGTCCTCCTGGTCCTGCTGTTCATCGTCGGGAACATCGTCGGACTGTTCAACCTGACCTGATCGGACCCGAGCCGACGAAGCCCCCGTCCGGTGGACGGGGGCTTCGTCGTGCAGGGCCTGAGATCAGGCGTCGGCGCCGTCGCGCAGCCCGTAGTGGTCGATCAGCGCCGTCTCCTCCTCCGGGGAGAGCTCGATGCTGCTGTTGGCGTTCGGCGCGTCGGAGATCTCCTTCCTCGTCCACGCGAGGTGCAGGTCGTCGCCCTCGAAGCGGGAGTTCGCCAGGGGCACGTAGTGCTTGCGCGAGTTGAGCAGGCCGAGGGAGACCGTGACCCAGGCGGGGATGCCCGATTCCTTCTCGAGGTGGACGTCGTTGACGTCGCCGAGCTTCTTGCCCTTGCTGTCCCAGGCCGTCGCGGCCTGGAGTTTCTGGATTTCGGCCTGAGCCATCGGGGGTTCCCTTCAGTGGACGAGATGCGGGTCGCTTCCCATTCCAGCCCAGATCCCCGTCGGGGGCAATCGGAGCATGGGGTGCGGTCCTGCTCAGGCCTTGTCGGCGGCCTCGCCGAGCAGCGGCAGGAAGCGGTCGAGCGCCCAGGGCAGGCTCAGCGGGTTGGCGGCGGAGACGGACAGCGTCAGCGTGTTGTCACTGTCCGCCACGAGCGCTCCGCTCTCCACCGCGGGGATCTGCTTCAGCAGCGGATCCACGGAGATGGCGTCCCTGGTGGCGCCGTCCGGCACCCAGGTGACGAAGACGTCCGAGTCCAGCTCGTCGGCGCGCTCGGCCGACCACGGGATGAAGAACTCCGTGGAGTCCTTGGTGTTCTCGGTGACGACGTCGGCCTGGACCATGCCGAGCTCGCTCAGGAAGCGCGGGCGGTTGTCGTTGGCGGTGTAGATGCTGACGCCGTCGGCGCTGGCCGGCTCGAGGTTGCCGTAGATGAACGTCGTGCCTTCCAGCTGCGGGTACTCGGCGGCGGCCTCCGCGATGGCCTGTTCCGTCTCGGTCACGAGCTGTTCGGCGTCGTCGGACAGCCCCAGGGCGTCACCGATCATGCGCGTGGAGTCCTGCCAGGCCGTGCCGTAGGCGACCTCCGGATAGGCGACGACCGGGGCGATCTTGCTCAGGGTGTCGTAGTCCTCCCGGGAGAGCCCGGAGTACGCGGCGAGGATGACGTCGGGGTTCGTGGCGGCGATGTCGTCGAAGGCGATGCCGTCGGTCTCGGAGTACTGGGCGGGGGCGTTCTCGGTGCCGATGGCGGCACCGAGTTCCTCGAGCCGGGCGTCCTTCCAGGGGGTGGATCCGTTCTCGTTGCCGCCGTACGTATCGGTGGGCATCCCCACGGGCACGACACCGAGCGCCAGGGACACGTCCGCGTTCACCCAGGAGACCGTCGCCACGCGCTCGGGCTGCTCGGTGAGCGTGGTCTCGCCGAAGGCATGGTCGATGGTCACGGGGAACGCCCCGGCGTCGGCCGACGCACCGGCGCCGGAGGCTGCATCCGAGCCGCCGTCGGCCGGGCCCGTGGAGCAGGCGGACAGGGACAAAGCGGTGATCGCGGCGGCGGCCACGAGTCTGCGCAGGCGAGTGGGGGCCATGAGGTTCCTTGACTTCGGTGGCCCTGAGGGGCCGGAATGGGGTAGAAGTAAGGCTAACCTAAGCTCATTGGAATTACGAAATGTTCTTGTTGCGTAATCCTCAGCCCTCGCGGGCCTTGCGCGTCTCCCGGGCGTTCGCCTTCTGGAGCGCGTCGACGAGTTCGGCCTTCGACATGGTGGACCGGCCCGGCACGTCGAGCTTCCGGGCGAGCTCGTAGAGATGCTTCCTGGACGCGTTGGCGTCCACGCCGCCGGCCGTGCGCCCGCCCTCGGCGCCATGACCGGCGGCCTGCGCGTCGGAGGGCCCCTTCTCGTCCTTCGGCTCCCAGTGGTCGCCCACCTTCTCGAAGCCGTGCTTCAGGGAGGCGAACGCCGTGCGGCGGGCCCGCTCCCCGTCTCCGTACTGCTCCTCCGCGGCGTCGAGGGTTGCGGCGAACGTGTCCTGGGCCTTCTCGTCGGAGCGCTGGAGCGTGCTCGGGAGCGTCTCGGACCTGACCTTGCCGTCCTTCGTGAAGCGGGGCATCGCTGCATCCTTCCGGGTAGGGCAGCCCTCCGTGCGTTCGGGCTGCCGAGAGTACGGGACAAACCGGCGTCGACGGTGGGCTTTCCTGCCTTGTCGGCGGGGAACGACGGCGTCAGCCGAGCGTGGCGAGGTACCGGACCAGCTCGCGCGGCGCGGATTTCGGCGCCACCGCCTCCACCGCCGCGTTGTAGTTCGTGTTGGTGTTGACATCGTAGGTGAGGACGCGGCCGTCCGCGGTCTCGATGAACTCGATGCCGCAGACCTCCAGCTGGTTGCGCCGCGCGAAGTCCTCGAACTGCGCGATGACGGGGTGGTCGAACCCCTCGCGGAGGCTGAAGAGCTGCTGCCCGGGCTCGGGGGCGATCGTGGCGCCCGGGGGCATGATGGGCCTGCCGGTCACCGGGTCGATCGCGCAGGCATCCGCCGGGCAGAGCTGGAAGCCGCCGCGCGCGGTGTCCGCCGTGATGGCGTAGACGAACTGTCCGCCCACGATCTCCGCCCGGGTGATGAAGGGCTCGGCGGCCTGGATGTACTCCTGGACGAGTGTAATGCCGTCCTGTGGTTCCTCGAACCCGCTCGATCCGACGTACTCGGCGAGCTCCTCGTGGGACTCGAACTTCCGCACCCCGAGGCCCTTGCCGCCCTGGTTATGCTTCACGATGAACGGCGCCGCGAAGCCGCGTGCCGCTTCGACGATGCGTTCCCGTCCGACGGCGGCGACCGTGCGCGGGGTGGCGATGCCGGCGGCCTTCAGGGCGGTCAGCTGATCCACCTTGCTCATCTCGAGTTCGAGGACGCGGCGGCCGTTCACGGTCCGGCGCCCGTGCGCCTCGAGCCAGGCGAGGACGGATCGCGCGTAGTCCTTCGACAGGCCGTGGTCGCGTGTATGGGCCGAGGCGCTGATACGCGACCAGAAGACGCCCTCCGGCGGCACGGCGTCGAGGTCCAGCACGCCGTCCGTGAGCAGCCACTCCACCACCTCGACGCCCTCGGCCTCGAAGGCGCGGGCGAAGGGTGGAAACCACTCGGGGTTCTCGTGCAGGGCGTAGACCGTCGTCACGTGGGGGGCCTCCTGGAGGAATCGATGGACCTGCCCGGATAACCGGCGGCCGCGCGCCCCTATTCCGCCACGCCCTGATCGGATCAGCGCGCGGGCGTCGCCTCCCGGGACTGCTGCCAGGCGGTCCAGGCGCTGTAGCTGCCGTCGAGTTCGACGACGTCGTACCCGGCGCGACGCAGAGCGCTGGCAGCGACGGAGTTCCGGAGCCCGCTCTGGCAGTAGCTGACGATGGTCCCGTCGGCGGGGAGTTCGTCGAGGTGCCACATGAGGCGGCCCCCGTTGAGCTGGTGGGCCCCGGGAATGTGCCCCGCGGCGTGCTCGGTGCGGTTGCGGACGTCGAGGATCATCGCGGCGTCGACCGCTGCGAGGTCAGCGGGCTGGACGAGGGCCGGCGCGGTCAGGGGCAGCCCGTCGAGGCCGGTGACGTAACCGGCAACATCGTCGATCCCGACACGGACGAGGTGGTCCCACAGCTCCTGGGCCTGGTCCTGGTCGGTGGCGAGCAGGACCAGCGGGTTCTTGTCCGTCTCGGGGTTCACGACCCAGGCGCCATGGGTGGCCGGCGTGGGGCGTGCGGGGATGTTGAGGGACCGTTCGACGGTTCCGGCGTGGACCTCGTCGGCCGTGCGGGTGTCGATGAAGGTGAGCGTGTCCGCGGCGAGGCCGGCGGCGACCTGCTCCGGGTCGAGTGCGGCCAGCGGCGCGCGTTCGCCCAGAACGGCGGGGCCGTCGCGGTTCTCGCGCTTCATCCGGCCGAAGTAGGTGTGGGCGTCGGGCTGGCCGTCGAGGAGTTCGTCGATGAAGCCCTGCTCGTCGTCTGCCGCCAGGTACGGGCCCCACCAGGAGTAGAGCCGCTCGTAGCCGACGGTGGAGGACGGGATGGCGCCCAGGGCCTTGCCGCAGGCGCTGCCGGCACCGTGGGCGGGGTGGACCTGGACGTAGTCGGGGAGGGTCAGGAACTTCTCCTGCAGACTCCGGAACAGCTGCCTCGCTCCCTCGAACCGAGTGTCGACGCCTCCGGCGGCCTCGTCGAGGAGGTCCGGGCGGCCGAGGTCGCCGGAGAACACGAAGTCCCCCGAGAGCAGGTAGCCGGGTGCATCGCTGAACGCACCGTCGGTGACGAGGAAGGACAGGTGCTCGGGGGTGTGCCCGGGGGTGTGGAGGGCCCGGATCCTGATGTTGCCGACGGTGATCGTGTCGCCGTCGACGAGGCGGGTGCCGTCGAAGGCGTACTGCCAGTCCGGTCCGCCTTCGCCGGAGACGTAGATCGCAGCTCCCGTCGCCGCGGCCAGTTCGCGGGTCCCCGAGAGGTAGTCCGCGTGGATGTGGGTCTCGGTGACGGCCACGATCCTCATGTTGTTCTTCGCGGCGAGGTCCTGGTAGACGGCGATGTCGCGTCGGCCGTCGACGACGACCGCGGTGCCGTTGGCCTGGCAACCGATCAGGTAGCTGGTCTGGGCGAGGTCCTCGTCGTAAATGCGTTCGAACAGCATCTGGTGCTCCTTCGGGTCGGACGGTGATGGATACCCCAGGGGGTATCGCTCTCTTCCTAAGCGTAATACCCCTGGGGGTATCCCGCAAGGCGGGTGCCGGGGGCCGCATGGGTGCGTGACCGGGCCCGGAACGGGACGGGACCGGTCACGCACCCGGTCTATGGGGTCCTGCGGAGGCGCCCGGAGGGCGACTGCTCCCGGGCGTCCCCCACCTGCTCGATCGGAAGCCCCGCCGCGGCCCAGGCCGTCATGCCACCGGTCATCGTGTCGGCGCTGTAGCCGGCGGCGTTGAGGGCATCCGCGACGTGCGCGGAGCGGTTGCCGCTGCGGCAGACGACGATCACCGGCGTCTCCTTCTCGAGTTCCGGCAGACGGCGCTGGAGTTGCCCCATGGGGATGTGCAGGGCGCCGGGGATCGTCCCGGATGCCACTTCGAAGTCCTCGCGGACGTCGAGGACCTGCTCGTGCTGCCTGCGGTCATTGGTTGCGGTGATGGTGGTCTGGGCCATGGTGGAGTCCTTCCTGGGATCAGAGGGTGTCGGGTCCGGCTGGTGCGGACCCGCCGAGGCGCCGATATCGCCGTCCTGCCCCCGGCGCCGGGCGTTGAGGCGACAGGACGGGAGGATGAACCGGCAGGCCGCGAGCGCCGCGAGCGCGACACCCGCGATGATCGCGGCGGCGGCGGGACGCGCGTCCCCCGGGATCTGCTGGAGGAGGACGAAGGCGCCCATGGCCAGCACGAACCAACCGAAGGCCTTGCGGAGTGCCGCCTCGGGGATGCGCCCGGCAAGCTGCGCGCCGATCAGGGATCCGACGATCGCGGCGGCCGTCACCGCGAGGGTGAGCGGCCAGTCGATCTGCACCGTCGTGAGGTACCCGGCGAGGCCCGCGAAGGACTTCATGGAGATCACGACCAGGGACGTGCCGACGGCGACGGACATCGGCAACCCGCCGAGCAGGGCCAGGGCCGGGACGACGAGGAATCCGCCCCCGGCTCCGACGAGCCCGGTGACCAGACCGACGACCGCGCCGTCGAGCAGGACCCGCCCGAGCGGCAATTCGTGCCTGACGCGATCCACGGCTGTGCCATGAGCTGACGCGACGGGCTTTCGGCGGCCTCGGATCATGGCGATCGAGGTGGCGACCATCATCAGGGCGAAGGCGACGAGCAGGATCTGTCCGGGGATGAACCCGCCGAGGATCCCGCCGGCGAACGCCCCGACCATGCCGGCCGCGCCGAAGATCAGCCCTGTCCGCCACATCACCCGTCCGCTCCGGGCGTGGCTGATGACACTGACCGCGGAGGTGACGCCGACGACGAAGAGGGACGCGGCGATCGCCTCCTTCGCCTCGAAGCCCGCCACATAGACGAGGATCGGGACGGTCAGGATGGACCCACCGCCGCCGAGCACGCCCAGGGACAGGCCGATGAGGATCGACAGGGCCAGAACCACGATCAGGACCGTACTCATGCCACATCGGCCCGTCGGTCGGCATCGGCTTCCTCGACGCCGGTGTAGGCGGTCGGCAGGGACAGGATCGCGGATTCGCGGGTGGGTTCCTCGGCCGCCCTGTTCCAGGGCATCGCCGACAGGGCCTTACCCATGGCGCAGGTGTTCGTCGCGGCCGAGAACGTGAGGCCCGTGCCGATGACGCCGGCCAGGGCCCGGACCTTCGGGGAGACGAAGCGCCCGCCGGCGAGACCGACGAGGACGAGGGAGCCGGCCGCCAGGCGGACCTGGCGCTCGAGATCCCACCGGCCGCTGCCCCGCACGACATCGCCGCCGGCAGCCGCGTACCCGGGCACCCCGCCCGTGAGGACGTGGGCCGCACCGATCCCCGAGGCGGCCAGCTTCTGACGTGCCTGCTCGGCACGGACGCCGGACTGGCAGGCCAGGACGACCCGGCTGCCCAGGCGGGCGGCGAGTTCGTCGGTGTGCTCCGACAGGAGCGGCAGCGGCACGTTGTAGGAGCCGTGGATGTGCAGGGACTCGAACTCGGCCGCGGACCGCACATCGATCACCACGAGATCCTCGTGCTCGGCCACCCAGGTGCGCAGCGTCTCGGGGGACAGTTCCGCCAGAGGCGACGAGGACGACGCGGTGGGGGCTGCAGGGTTCACGGTGGAGGGGGTGCTCATGGGAGCCTCTCGGTCGAATCGAAAAGGTATACCCCAGGGAGTATTTCGCATACCCCCCGGGGTAGTCAAAATACCCGTGGGGGTATACTCTGGTGAAGTACTCACGACCCTTGGAGCAACCATGCAACTCGACCCCACCGAAATGACTCCCGTCATCAACCGCCTCAAGCGCGCCCAGGGGCAGCTCGCCGCTGTCACCCGCATGCTCGAGGAAGGCAAGGACTGCAAGGACGTCGTCACCCAGCTCGCCGCCGTCTCGAAGGCGCTGGACCGGGCCGGGTTCGCGGTGATCGCGAGCGGCCTGGAGCAGTGCATCGTCCGCGAGGACACCAGCCTCGACAAGAAGGAGCTCGAGAAGCTCTTCCTCACGCTGGCCTGACCCGGACAAGGAGTCCTCATGACGTACACCCATTCCATCGCGCTCCCCCTGCCTTGGGACGAGGCGGTACACCGCACCCGGGACGCACTGCAGGAGCAGGGCTTCGGGATCCTCACCGAGATCGACGTACGGGCCACGTTCGAGACCAAACTCGGCGTGGACGCCGCTGCCGCGGTCGGCGACTACATCATCCTCGGCGCCTGCAATCCCGCCCTGGCGAGCCGTGCCCTCGCGGCGGAGCCCTCCATGGGCGCGCTCCTGCCCTGCAACGTCGTCGTCCGGCGGGGTCCTCAGGAGCGGGAGACCACGATCGAGGCCATCGACCCGCAGACCATGGTCCGGCTCAGCGCGAGCGCGGCGGTCAGCGCGGTGGCCGACGACGCCGGGGTCCGCCTCGACAGGGCCCTGGCCCGCCTCACCGAGCCCGAGGAGCAGCCGGCGCCCTGACCTGCGGGTCCTGCCCACCGGCGGACCCGACCCGGTGGGCATCCGCATTCATGCCCACCGACCGGGCAGATCCGATGGGGCACACGCCCCGCCCATCGGCGTCGAGAAGTACACGTCCCGGAAACACATTCGCAATACCGCTCCCGAATCATGGAGGCAGCCCGCCGTCCCGACGGGCCGCACCTTCAGGACCACCGAGGAGCACCCATGACCGCGCTCGCCACTCCCGCCACCGCCCGCATCCTCGACCTCGCACACCTACGCGCCGGCATACTCGTCGAGGCCCGCCGCCGGAACGAGGTGCACTACCGCGGGTACGTGGAGGACACCGCACCCGGCCTGGGCGTCATCTGGATCCGCGATGACCTCGCCGGGCACCGCGCCATGCTCCATCTGGACGAGTACAACATCTGGCAGGTCGCAGCCTGACCCCTGACCTGCCGCGTTCTGCCCTCCGGCGGACCCAGCCCGGTGGGCAGAACGCGTTCATGCCCACCGACCGGTGAGGTCCGATGGGCCCCCGTCGCACGAGTCTCCGCCTCCGCCCGGGCGCGGCCCGGCAGGCCCGGCACTCCTAGACTCCCGGCAGGCCCGGCACTCCTAGACTCCCGGCAGGCCCGGCACTCCTAGACTGGAGGGATGACTGCAACCCTCGTGGCGAAGGACCTGTCCGGGGGCCACGCCCACCGCACCCTCTTCTCGAAGCTCGATCTCACCGTCTCGCCGGGGGACGTCGTCGGCGTCGTCGGAGCCAACGGTGCCGGCAAGACCACGCTCCTGCGCCTGCTCGCCGGAGCGCACGCACCGCTCGCCGGTACCGTCCGCACGACGCCGGCCGACGCCTTCGTGGGCTGGCTGCCCCAGGAACACGAGCGCCTCGAGGGTGAGACGGTGGCCGCCTACCTCGGCCGGCGGACCGGCACGACGGCGGCGACGCTCGCCATGGAGGACGCCGCCGCGGGGCTCGGCACCGGGGCGAAGGGCGCCGACGACGCCTACGCCCTCGCGCTGGATCACTGGATGGCCTCCGGCGCGGTGGACCTCGAGGACCGCATGCCCGCCGTCCTGGCCGACGTCGCCGGGGGCCTCGACCCGGCCACCCCCACCACCGCCCTGTCCGGCGGGCAGCTCGCGCGGGTGGCGCTGGCGGCCCTGCTGCTGAGCCGCTTCGACATCGTGCTCCTCGACGAGCCCACCAACGACCTCGACCTCGCCGGGCTGGACCGGCTGGAGTCCTTCATCCAGAACCTGCGCGGCGGCGTGGTCCTCGTCTCGCACGACCGCGAGTTCCTGGCGCGGTGCGTGACCACCGTCGTCGAGCTGGACCTCGCCCAGAACAGGGTGGCCGTGTACGACGGCGGGTACGACGCCTTCCTGGAGGAGCGCGCCGTGGCGCGCCGGCACGCCCGCGAGGCCTACGAGGAGTTCGCGGACAAGAAGCAGGACCTCGTGGGGAGGGCCCGGACGCAGCGGGAGTGGAGTTCGCAGGGCGTCCGCAACGCCATGAAGAAGAGTCCCGACAACGACAAGATCCGCCGGCGGGCCAGCATGGAGTCCTCCGAGAAGCAGGCGCAGAAGGTCCGCCAGATGGAATCGCGCATCGCCCGGCTGGACGAGGTCGAGGAGCCCCGCAAGGAATGGCAGCTGCAGTTCACCATCGGCGCCGCCCCGCGGTCGAGTTCCGTCGTCGCCACCCTCAACAGCGCCTCCGTCACGCAGGGCGCGTTCACCCTCGGGCCCGTCTCGGTCCAGGTGAACGCCGGTGAGCGCATCGGGATCACCGGCCCCAACGGTGCCGGGAAGTCCACGCTCCTGCGCCTCCTGCTCGGTCACCAGCGGCCCGACGACGGCGCGGCCGCCCTCGGCTCCAGCGTGGCGGTCGGCGAGATCGACCAGGCCCGCGGTCAGCTCGACGACGCCCTCCCCCTCGGCGCGGCCTTCGAGTCCCTCGTGCCGGAGCTGTCGCAGGGCGAGGTGCGGACGCTGCTCGCGAAGTTCGGGCTGAAGGCGGACCAGGTGCGTGCTGCCGTCGGCTCCCTGTCCCCCGGCGAGCGCACCCGCGCCGGGCTCGCCCTGCTGCAGGCCCGCGGCGTGAACCTCCTGGTCCTCGACGAACCGACGAACCACCTCGACCTGCCGGCGATCGAGCAGCTCGAGGACGCCCTCGAGTCCTACACGGGCGCGCTCCTGCTGGTCACGCACGACCGCCGCCTGCTGGAGAACGTGCGCCTGGACGAGCGCTGGCAGGTGGAGGACGGACGGGTCACCGTCGGCTGACCGCCGGCATCGTACCCTGCAGCCGCAGCGCCCGCCCGGAGCGGATCCGCCCTCCCCCGGCCAGTCATCCGTGACAGCATGGACGGTGAAGCGCATGCTGCTGCTTCCCGGACGAGGGGTGCCGTACCCGGTGTGCGACAAGACGGCCCAGAGAGAATCATGGCCTGGCTCGTCCTCATCATCTCCGGAGTCCTCGAAGCCGTCTGGGCCACCGCCCTCGGCAAATCCGACGGATTCACCCGACTCGCACCGACCGTGGTGTTCGGCGTCGCCATCGCCGCCAGCATGGCCGGCCTCGCCTACGCGATGCGGACCCTGCCCGTCGGGACCGCCTATGCGGTCTGGGTGGGCATCGGCGCGTCCCTGACCGTCGTCTATGCGATGGCGACCGGCACCGAGCCGGCGTCGCTTCTGAAGATCGTGTTCCTGCTGATGATCGTCGGCGGCGTCGTCGGACTGAAACTCGTGCACTGACGGACCTCATCCGACGGCATTTCCTCGCTTTCGTCGGGGAAATACCCGGTTCCGCTTGAGGCTCGCGTCTGCCCTTGCGCCAAAACAGAGTCCGGATGCCCGGTTCAGTTGACTTCCGCCCGACAGGATCGGGGAAAGCCCCGACGGGGCACCGACAAGGGGGATGAGCAGGATGCAGCATGAGGACACGCTGATGGCCATGGAGTTCGCCGGGCTGTCCGCCTACGAGACGTGGATGCACTACTGCAACATGGGGGGCGCGGCCGGCTACTTCGACTTCGACGCCTACCTCCACGGGTTCGTCGACCTCGACGCGGAGGACGCCGACGTCGTCTCGCAGGCCGTCAACGAACTGATCGACGACGTCCTCCCCGTCGATCAGTCCCCCATCACGCGTGCCCCCTACTCGTGGACCGGATGCCCGGGCCCTGCGGCCGCGGGGCGGGGCGACGACGGCGTCCCGGCCCACGACCTGATCCTGTACCCCGGCGTCCCGCTGCCGCCCGGTTCCCCGCGGGACCTGCTCGGCGAGATCCTGGGGTGCGGCATGGTCGGCCGGTCCGCGGGCGGGCGGGCGTAGGCCCTACGCGCGCGGCTCCCGTTCGAGCGCGGCGTCGTGCTCGGCATGGGCTTTGCGGATCAGTTCCATGAACTCGGTCTCGTTCCGGATGAGGCGCTTGTACTTCTCCGGCAGCGCCCGCAGGTCCTTCTCCTCGGCGCACAGCCGCGCGAAGATCTTCTCGCGCTCGTCCATGTCCGTCTCGTAGGTGAGGTCCAGGTACTCGGTGGCGTGCCGCTTCGCGCCGGAGATCTCGTTCTTCGCCCGCCCCTTGGGGCTCAGCACGGAGGCCAGGACGGTCACGATGAGCACTCCGAGGATGACGGTCAGGGAGAGCCCGGTACTGATCTCGACCACCTCGACGGGCTCGCCGCCGTTGATGAACGGCAGGGTGTTCTCGTGCAGGGCGTGGAGGATGAGCTTCACGCCGATGAACCCGAGGATCACGGCGAGGCCGTAGGAGAGGTAGATCAGGCGGTCCAGGAGTTCGTCGATCAGGAAGTACAGCTGCCGCAGGCCCATGAGCGAGAAGGCCGTGGCGGTGAACACGATGAACGTGTTCTGCGTCAGCCCGAAGATCGCCGGGATGGAGTCGAGGGCGAAGAGGATGTCCGTGCCGCCGATCGCGACCATGACCAGCAGCATCGGGGTGAGGACGCGCTTGCCGTCCACGATCGTGGTCAGCCTGTCGCCGTCGTAGTGTTCGGACGCCGGGAGGAATCGCTTCGCGAGCCGGATGATGAGGCTGTCACCGGCGTCTTCGTGCCCGTCCGGCTTGAGCAGGTTCCCGGCGGTGAGCAGGAGGATCAGGCCGAAGATGTAGAACACCCAGGCGAAGCTGTTGATCAGCGCCGCCCCGAGGAAGATGAACCCGGTGCGGGCGATCAGCGCGAAGACGATGCCGAAGAGCAGCACCTTCTGCTGGTCCGCGCGGGGCACCCTGAAGCTCGACATGATGATGAGGAAGACGAACAGATTGTCCACGGAGAGCGCCTTCTCCGTGACGTACCCGGCGAAGTACTCGGTGCCCATGGTCGACCCGCCGAAGACCAGGACGCCGACGCCGAACAATAGCGCGAGGCCCACGTAGATCGAGGACCAGATCGCCGACTCGCGCAGCGTGGGGGTGTGCGCCTTGCGGACGTGGAAGAAGAAGTCGAACAGCAGCAACCCCACGATGCCGATGATGGTGCCGACCCAGACGTAGAACGGTACTTCCATGCTGCGCGTCTCCCTCCATTGGTGGTGCTGCTCTTCGATTGTCCTGCTAACGGTACGTGCACGCCCCTAGACTGACGCAGTCCCTATTCCGATGACGAGGATTGCCATGAGCCCGATGATGCGCACTGCGGTGCTTCGCTCCACCGACCGGCCCGCTCCCTATGCGGCGAGCACCCCGCTGTCCCTGGAATCGGTGCCCGTCCCCGAGCCGCGTCCGGGGGAACTGCTCGTGCGGATCGCCCGGGCGAGCCTGTGCCACTCGGATCTGTCCGTCATCAACGGGTCCCGCATCCGCCCCCTGCCGATGGCACTCGGCCACGAGGCGACCGGCGTCGTCGAGGGTGTCGGCGACGGCGTCGGCGACGTGCGGGTCGGCGACCACGTGGTGCTCGTCTTCGTGCCCGCCTGCGGAGCGTGCCGCGCCTGCTCGGCCGGACGACCGGCGCTCTGCTACCGGGGGGCGGAATCCAACGGCAGCGGCGACCTGCTGCACGGGCCCGCCCTGCTGCGCGACGCCGACGGCGGGCGCATCAACCACCACCTCGGCGTCTCCGCGTTCGCGCAGTACGCCGTCGTGGCCCGCGAATCGGTGGTCGTGATCGACGACGACGTCCCGTTCGACGTCGCCGCCATGTTCGGCTGCGCGGCCCTCACCGGGATCGGTGCCGTCCTGAACACGGCCGCCGTCCGGGAGGGGCAGTCGGTCGTCGTCTTCGGCCTCGGCGCCGTGGGCCTCATGGCCGTGATGGCCGCGGCCCAGATCCCCGGCACCACCGTCGTCGCGATCGACCCCCTCGCCGCCAAGCAGGAGCTCGGCCTGCGCTGCGGCGCGCAGCACGCGGGCCCCCCGGAGGAGGCTGCCGACCTGGTGCAGCGCGTCACGGACGGCGGGGCCGACGTCGTGATCGAGGCGGTGGGGAGCGCCCGGGTGATGGAGGCTGGCCTCGGGCTGCTCGCCCGGGGCGGCGCCCTCGTGTCCGTGGGCCTGCCGCACCCCGACCAGGAGCTCTCCACCCAGGCCCTGCAGTTCGCCGGGCTGGGGCGCCGCCTCCTCGGCTCCTACATGGGGGACGCCGTCCCGGAGCGGGACATCCCCTCCTACCTGGAGCTGTGGCGGCAGGGACGCCTCCCGGTCGAGCTCCTCCACACGGACACCCGGCCGCTCGAGGACCTCAACGAGAGCCTCGACGCGCTCGCCGAGGGACGGGTGGTACGACGGATCTTCACGCTCGACCAGCCCTGAGGATTGTTCACCGCGGACAGTAAAGCCTGCTTACCATGTGGGCGGCACGTCTATCCGAAGGAGAACGACAATGCAGCAACGCTCGCTCGGCGGTACCCCGGTCAGCGCCCTCGGCCTGGGCGGCATGCCCATGTCCATCGAGGGACGTCCCGACGAGGACCGCTCCCTCCGCACCATCCACGCGGCGCTCGACGCCGGCGTCACCCTGATCGACACCGCGGACGCCTACCACCGCGACGCGGACGACGTCGGCCACAACGAACTGCTGATCGCCAAGGCCCTGGCGCACTACGGCGGGGACAGCTCCGGCGTCCTCGTGGCCACCAAGGGCGGGCATCTGCGGCCGGGTGACGGCTCGTGGACCCTGAACGGCCGTCCGGAGTACCTGAAGGAGGCCGCGAAGGCCTCCCTCAAGCGCCTCGGTGGGGACGCGATCGGCCTCTACCAGTTCCACCGGCCGGACCCCGAGGTCCCCTACGAGGACTCGGTCGGCGCCCTCAAGGAGCTGCTGGACGAGGGCGTCATCCGTCTGGCGGGCATCTCGAACGCCACCGTGCACCAGATCCGGAAGGCGAACGAGATCCTCGGCGGCTCCCTGGCCTCGGTGCAGAACCAGTTCTCCCCCGCGTTCCGGTCGAGCGAGGACGAGCTCCGCTACTGCGGGGAGAACGGCATCGCGTTCCTGCCCTGGAGCCCGCTCGGCGGCATCCAGAAGGCCGGCGGTCTCGGTGAGCAGTTCACGCCCTTCCAGGAGGTGGCCGACGCACACGGCGTCAGTCCCCAGCAGGTGTGCCTGGCGTGGGAGCTCGCCCTGGCGCCGACGGTTCTCCCCATCCCGGGCGCGTCCCGACCCGAGAGCATCCAGGATTCGGCTCGCGCCGTGGAGCTCGAACTGACCGACGACGAGATCGCGCTGCTCTCCAGCACCGACTGACGGCACAAGATCGGGTCCCTGGCCGGGACCGCCGCGGCGGCTGCACAGACCCGGGGGAACGCCCCACCGGGTCTGCGCCGCCGCGCCGGGTGCACCGACCCCGGAGCGACGCCGCGCCGGGTGCACCGGTCCGGGCTATCCGCCCGGCTGCATCGCGACGGCGCGGATCGGCGCGCCGTCCGTTCCGGCGAGGGCCAGCGGGAGGACCGACACCAGCGGGCGGTCCCAGGTGACCTGCGCCAGGTTCGTGAGGTTCTCGACGATCACGCCGTCCGCCCCGAGGAAGACGGCGTGGAACGGCAGCTCATCGTCGTTGTCGAGGGTGGCGTCAGGGTTGAGGGTGTCCACGCCGACGACGGTGATTCCGGCCTCGAGCAGCCGCTCGGCCACCTCGGCCGCGAGGACCGGGTGCTCGAGGTAGCGGTCCGAACCGAAGTGCTCGGACCAGTCGGTACGGAACAGCACCATGGCGATGCCGTCGAGGTCCTGGAGCTGGTCCGCCACCGAGGACCACTCGATCGTCGCGCGGGCGGCCAGGCCCGTGCAGCGCACGATCCTCGCGGGCCCGACGAGCCGGCCGAGGTCGATCCCGTCCACGGCCCGGCCGCCGGGGATCGAGTGGAGGGGCGCGTCGAGGTGGGTGCCCGTATGGGAGCCTGCGTGGAGGGACGCCACCTGGTAGCCGTCCTCGACGACGGTGGCCACGGTGGTCAGCGTGACCTCGGGGTCCCCGGGATAGACCTGCATCCCGGTGTGGATCGGCTGCGAGAGGTCAACGATCCGCACGCTCGGGGCTCCCGTCCGGCAGGTCGAGGAGGTGGGTGTGGGGCCGCCGCGTGCGGTCGATCCGCTTCGTGGCCGCAGCCCAGGCCCAGTACAGCAGGGCCGAGAGCACGAAGGTGGGGATCGTGGCGCCGATGGGGCTCGGGACTCGGTAGGTCAGCAGCAGGGAGGTGCCCGCCCCGATCAGCCACACCAGCACGGCGGCGACGTTCACCCCGCCGCGGTACCAGTACTCCCCGCCGCGGGCGCGCAGGATGTCGCGTCCGTAGTGGCGCGACTTCACAAGGTAGTAGTCGACGAGCATGACGGCGAAGACCGGGATGAACAGGGCACCGATCACCGTCAGGAAGGCGGTGAACCGGTCGAGGAGGGCCAGCCAGGTGGAGCCGAGGATCGAGACCGCACCGAGGACGATCGCCGTCGGCAGGAATGTGATGCGACGCGACGGCGCCATGTTCACCACGGAGGCGACCATCCCGTAGACCACCATCGTGTTCGTGGCCATGACGGACAGGAAGATCACGACGGCGAGCGGCGCACCGAACGCCGCGACGATCACGGTGGGGTCGAAGGGCACGGCCTCGCCGCCGTCGAGCACCACGTAGCCGATGGCCGTGGCGCCGAGGGTCATGGCGAGGACCGTGGACAGCACGTAGCCCACACCGGACCCGATCATCCCGGCCGACTGCGTGCGGGCGAGACGGTTGAACTCGGCGGAGAGGACGGTCCAGGAGATGGCGGTCGCGATGACGACGTCGAGCGTGGCCACGGGCGTCCACCCGGCGGCGGCGTCCGGCGGGATCGAGGCGAAGTCCGAGGGACTGTACGCGAGGAACGCCGTGGTGAAGATGTAGGCCATGAAGGCGAGGATCACGAGGGCGAGCCACGGCTCCACGCGGGCGATGCCCGTGTGGCCGAAGATCGCGAGGCAGACCACGAGCAGCTGGCAGAGGACGGAGAACAGGACGGGGCTGGAGAATCCGGTGGCCTGCTCGACGAGGAAGTTGACCGTGACCCCGGCGAGCATCGCCTGGACCCAGCTCCAGCCCATCAGGATGATCACGTTCGCGGCGACCGGGAGGAAGGATCCGCGGAGCCCGAAGGAGCCCTTCGTGAGCGACATGGTGGCCAGGCCGGTCCGGGTGCCCATGTTCCCGACCAGCACCAGCACCGAGCCGCCGATCAGGGTGCCGAGGACGATCATGCCGACCGCGAGGCCCCAGCTGATGCCCGGGACGAAGAGGGTCCCGGTGAGCAGGGTGGTCACGACCAGGTTGGCGGCGAGCCAGATCATGCCCATCCGGGCGGTCCCGAGCGTGCCGCGCAGCGGGCCGTAGCCGTCGGAGTTCTTGTCGAGGTGGTCGGACAGGCGGCGGTACGCCGAGGTCCGGGTGTCCTGGGTCATGCCGCGCTCTCTTCCATGGGGCCCTCGGGGGCGGGACTCAGGTGTTCGTGGACGGCCTCGATCGAGGACCCCGTGCGGCGGAACACGATCGTCTCGCGCTCGCTGGTCGTCTCGCCCGCGCCGCCGACCGACGTCGTCGTCCGGACGTGATGGCTGAACACGGCCGTGGTCCCGAACACCTGGACGCGCGGGTCACTGCTGATGCACTCCGTCACCCGCCAGCCGTCGGCGATCCATCCGGCCCACAGCTCCTCGTAGGCCGCCCTGTCCTCGAGCCGGCGGGGCTCGGGGTGGAAGACGAAGGTGGCATCCGGGGCGAAGCACCGGAAGTAGGCCTCGGTGTCCGTCGCGCGGAACGCGGCGACGAGCGCGTCAGCCGCCGCGAGGACCTCGCCGTCCGCGAGGACCTCGCCGTCCGTGAGGACCTCTTGGGGTGGATTCAGGTCAGGCATGTGCCCTCTCATCTCTCGAAGTTGTCCCCCAGTGAACTTTTGTTGTCAAGCGAGTGTGTGTGACGTGGACTTCATTGTCAACGCAGGACCATCCGAGCCGAGCCCCGGAGGGACGAGGCGCATTGCTAGGGTGAGGGCATGTCCTCCTCTCCCGTCGCCCTCATCACGGGCGCCTCCCGCGGCATCGGCCGTGCCATCGCCGACGAGCTCGGCACCACGCACCACCTGCTGCTCGGCGGACGCGACCTGACCGCCCTCGCGGAGCTGTCGTCGTCGTTCCCCTCGGCCGAGCCGTTCGCAGCCGAACTGCGCGATTCCGGCCAGGTGGCCGCGGCGGTCGCCGGCATCCCCCGCCTCGATGTCCTCGTCCACTCGGCGGGCGTCCTCCGGATGGGCTCGGTGGCGGAACTGTCCGACGACGCCTGGCGGGAGAGCTTCGAGGTGAACGTGTTCGCCGTCGCCTCCCTGACGCGGGTGCTGCTGCCGGCCCTGCGCGCCGCCGGCGGTCAGGTGGTCACCATCAACAGCGGCTCCGGCTACAGTTCCGGGGCCGGCTCCGCCGCCTACAGCGGCACCAAGTTCGCGCTCCGCGCCCTCACGGACGCCCTGCGCGAGGAGGAACGCGGGCACGGCGTGCGGGTCAGCTCCATCCACCCCGGCAGGGTGGCCACCGACATGCAGGAGGAACTGCATGCCTGGGAGGGCAGGGACTACCGGCCCGAGGCGTGGATCCAGCCGGACCAGGTGGCCCGGGCCGTGCGCCTCGCCGTGGACGCGACCCGCGAGTCGACGATCGAGACCCTGAGCATCCGGCCCTCGGGCATCGCACTCGCGTAACCGGCTCCGGCCGGCCGTCGGCTGCCCCGCGTCGAGGCGCCGGCCGGCCGCGCCTGGCCCGGCTGCGCGCGGCGGTCACCCGGGGCGGACCACGCGGGGCTTCCCGAACTGTGTCTGCACGCCCGGCGAGAACAGGACGGACTCCGGGGGCCCCTCCACGAACAGCCCCGCCGCGGCGAGCAGCCCGTCGTCGAGCTCCGTGACGGTGGCGGGGTGGAGCGGCCACGGCGTGTGCGTGTTCGGGATGTAGAGGGTCCGTCCGGCGAGGACGCTGTGCAGCCCGAAGCGCGCGGTGAGCTCCAGCGAGAGCGTGTCCTTCGCCGTCGTGCCGCGGTCCGGTCGCACGGCGAAGCGGGAGGAGGCCTGCCGCCGGTACCGGACGACGTCGTACCCGTACTCCCGGCGCGCATCGTCCCCGCGTACGAGCGGTGCGCACTTCGACCACACGTACGGGATACCGCCGGCGCGGGCGGCGAGGACGACGGCGAGGCGGGAGGCGTCCAGCGTCACGAACACCACGCCGCGGGTGCCGTCGGGGCCACGTGAGTAGAGCCGGACGTTGATCTCGGTGAAGGACCCGAAGTACGGCACGGGCCGGCCCCGGCCCAGCCCGGCACCGACCATCCGGAAGCCGATCAGTCCCACCCAGGACGAGCCGTCCACCTCGTCCGGCACGACGCCAGGCGGCATGAACCCGGCGACGGCCGCGGCGTCGATCCGCCAGTGCAGGAAGACGGCGTCCGCCCAGTACTGGTCCATGATCACGGGACGGGGCAGCTCCGGGGCGAGATGCCGGTCCGGCTCCTGATGATGGTCGGTGGTCATGACAGCGGCTCCCCGCAGTCCTCGGGTTCGTCGGCGAAGCGGTACCAGTCGGGCAGCGCGGCCGTGAATTCGGCCCGGACGGCCGGATCCTCGACGACGGTCCAGTCCACGACCGATCCCACCTCGGGTTCCACTTTCGTCCACTCGAACCAGTTGACCATCGCCAGCTGCGGGAAGCGCTCCCGGACGGTCGGGTCGAAGACCTGCTGCCACCAGGCACGCTTGATGTTCAGGGTCCGCAGATCGCCGATGCCGTCACCGACGAGCGCTGCGGTCTCCGGGATGGCGACGGGCTTGCCGTGGCCGACGCCGTAGTCCGCATAGAAGTCCGGGAGCATCGACTCGTCGCCGTTGGCGCCGTCGTAGGTGCCCGTGAGCTGGGCCGCGAACTTGCCGTCCTCCGGCATCTCGCTCTCGCCCCAGGGGTAGGTGCTCCCCCAGTGGTAGAGGGACATGCCCACCCAGTCGACGGCGTCGTCGCCGGGGTAGTAGGGCGCGTACGGGTCGTCGGAGACGGTCAGCACGCCGTCCCCGGTGGTGTCGAGCGCCGGGAAGCCGGCACTGCCGGGCAGTGATTCCCGGGCGCCGCCGGCGAAGGGGTACCCGCCGCCGTAGTTCGGCGCCCACATCATCGCCGACCCCGGCGCGTCCCGGTGGACGGCGTCGGCCACGCGGCGGAAGGCCGCGATGTACTCGCCGGGCTGCTGCCCCCAGGGGTACCAGGAGCCGTTCATCTCGTGGGCGAATCTCACGATGACCGGCACGCCGCCGGCATTGAAGCCGTCGAGCAGGGCCGCGAGTTCCCCGGCGCGCGCGTCGGTGACCGCGGCCAGCCCGTGCACGGGCTCCAGCGTCAGCAGGAGCGTGGCTCCCGTCTGCCGCACCTGCTCGGCGGCCGCGGCGATGAGCTCCGGGTCCTCCGGAGCGAAGGGGAAGTCGGCGAAGGTCACGGCGACGGCGGGGCGCTCGCCGAGCTTGTCCGAGTACTCGGCGAGGGTCTCCCTCCCCCACTCCAGGTTGACGCCCATGAGCGTGCCGTCGGCCGGCGCCAGGCTCCGGCCGTCGATGGGGTCGCAGACAGCGGCCGCGGGATTGATGTTGCACGCGCACAGGGACAGGAGCAGCAGCGCCGTGACGAGGCGCGCAAGGTGTGAGACCACGGTGACAATCTACCGTCGGCGGACCCGCGTGCCGGGTGATGAGCGGTTCCCGCGCGGCGGCGGGTCCTAGAAGGCATAGCGGATGCGGCAGTAGGGCAGCTGCTCCCCGGCGAGACGGAGGAACTCGTCGAGATAGCCCCGCTTGTCGTAGGCGACGTAGCGCACGTTCGTGAACCCGTTCTGCGACTGCTTGGTCTCCTGGAGGTCGGGCCGCCAGAGGATCTCCTCGGCCTGCGGATGCCACCCGAGGTTGACCTCGTGCAGCTGCTGGTTGTGGGTCAGGAAGATGACCTCCGCCGCAAGCTGCTTCCTGGCCGCGGGGGACAGGGCGGCGTCGAGCTGGCCGAAGAGTTCGCGCCAGTCCTCCTGCCAGCCGGGCGTGATGATCACCGGGGAGAAATTGACGTGCACCTCGTAGCCCGCCTCCACGAAGTCGTTGATCGCGGCGATCCGCTCCGCAACCGGCGTGGTGCGCACGTCCACGGTGCGGGCGAGCTTCTCGGGCATGAGGGAGAAGCGGATCCGGGTGCGCTCCCGGGGGTCCCAGGCGAGCAGGTCCCGGTTGACGTACTTGGTGGCGAAGGAGAGCTTCGCGGTCGGCAGGTCCCGGTACAGGTCCACGAGGTCCTGCACGTTGTCGCTGACGAGCGCGTCCACCGAGCAGTCGCTGTTCTCACCGATGTCGTACACCCAGGCGTGCTCGTCGCACTGGTTGGGCTCCAGCTTCATGCCCTGGCGCGCCACATGACGTTCCAGATAACCGGTGATCTGGTCGATGTTGGCGAACACCGTGATGGGGTTGCTGTACCCCTTGTGGCGTGGGACGTAGCAGTAGGCGCAGGCCATGGCGCAGCCGTTCGCCGTGGAGGGCGCGATGAAGTCCGCCGACCTCCCGTTGGGTTTCGCGGTGAGCGACTTCTTGACGCCGACGATCAGGGCCTCGGTCTTGATGCGGACCCACCGCCGCACGTTCGCCTCGTCCCCGCTCAGTTCCGGGATGCGCCAGTGGCTCGCCACCTCGACGACGTCGGCATCCGGCCACCGTGCCAGGATCTCCTGGCCGCGGGGCAGGGCCGCCGCGGCCGGCTCGACGTAGATGCGGCTGATCTGGAGCAGCTGGTTGGCCTGGAGCATGCGACCCTTCGTGGTGTCCGTCGTTGCCCCGACAGTAGCCTCCGCCACCGACACTTCCGAGGTGCCGATCGTCCGTCTACTGTGGCTGCACGGGCGCCGTGGGTGCGCCCCGGAAAGGTGGCCCGATCGTGGCCGAACTGCTGACCCAGCCGACGGACGAGGATCCGCGCTCGTTCATCGAGACGGTCCCACATCCCACGCGACGCGCCGACGCGTTGGTCCTGCTCGACCTCATGGGGCGGGTCACGGGTGAGCCGGCCGTCATGTGGGGGCCCTCGATGATCGGATTCGGCCGGTACCACTACCGGTATGCCTCGGCGCGCGAGGGCGACGCCCTGTCCGTCGGGTTCTCACCGCGGACGACGGCGCAGGCGCTCTACGGCCTGCTCGCCGCGCCCGGTGTCGAGGATCTGCTGCCGCACCTCGGCAGGCATCGGCGGGGCGCCGGATGCCTGTACGTCACGTCACTCGCCGGCGTCGACCTCGCCGTCCTCGAGGACCTCGTGCGCCGAGGACACGACTTCATGAGGACGGAGAACTTCACCTGAACGCCGTGGTCCATGGTCCGTGGTCCGTGGGCCGTGGGCCGTGGAAAGGGTTCATCGCTGACGACTCAGAGGAACGACCCGGCCGCCCCGCGGGATCCCTAGTAATCTGAGCGGTAGTTCCCTGCCTCCGACCGGAGAGCACCATGGAGGACGACCTCCTGCTCGGGACGCCGAAAGGAATCAATGAGCGCGAAGGATCCACTGTCGACCCGCTTCATGCAGGCCACGGGCAGGCTGCGCATGTTCTTCGGGCCCGCGCAGCGCGGTAGCACCGCGGGCCCGGTCGTCTATCGCGACGACGAGGCGCATCGGGTGCGGCAGGAGGAGTTGCAGCAGTGGACGGTCGTGCGCAACCCGGACGGGTCGACCTACCTCACCCCGAAGCGGGAGCCATGACGGACGGCGTTGGACGCAGGACCCCTACCCACCGGTAACACGCGACGCCCTGCAGCACGGAATCACCGGCAATCGGCCCGGATGATGGCACACTGTCCCTGTCAATGCCTTTTTCGGCCCCTGCGTTCTGTCGGGGTGCCGTCATCACACCACCCGAGGCCCCGAAGTCATGAGCACACAGTGCCCGCCTGCCACCACGTCCACGAATGAAGCCACACCGCATCGGACCGCGCTCCTCGTGGTGCCCGGCGGTCGGGACGAGCGAGGCAGCGACACCCTCGCCCATCAGCTTGCCGTCGAGACCGACTTCCTGCTCGAGCGCCTCGAGGGGGTGGTCGCACGCCTCGCCGTCGCGCACCGTTCGGGCGCCCGGGACGCCGACACGCAGATGACGGACGACGACGCCTTCGCGTGGGTCCAGCAGTCCATCGAGGACATCGCGGCGACACTGCGCGGACTGACCCTGAAGCGTCCGAGGGAGGATGCGGCCGGAACCTCGCTCCACCCGCTCACCGATCGCCCCTGAGGCGCACCCAAGCAGCACCACCTCGGCGTTGCTGGGCCTATCCTCGCCGTCCGCTCCGGGATGATCGGATGGAAGTAGTCGGGTTGGTCGTCCTCGGGTCGCCTCGGATCAGACACCAGGCGGTGAACTGGCGGCGTGTGTCTCGGTCCTGATGAGGTCCTCACCCGTGTCCAGGTGGGGTGCGGCGGCGGGTTCGAGCATCTGTTCCCGTGCGTACTGGAAGGCGACCATGGTCACGGCGATGATGGGCGTGGCCAGGAACGCTCCGACGATGCCGAACAGCGATCCGCCTGCCGTCACTGCCGTCAGGACGACGGCGGGGTGGAGCTTGAGGGACTTGCCGACCAGGACCGGCTGCAGGACGTTGCTTTCCAGTTGCTGCACGAGCAGGACGATCCCGAGGACGATCAGTGCGGTGACCCAGCCGTCCGACAGCAGGGCCACGAGGGTGGCGAGGAAACCTGTGGCAACTGCTCCGATGACCGGGAGGAATCCGCCGAAGAAGATCAGCACAGCCAGGGGCAAGGCGAGAGGAACCCCGAGGATCCAGAGGCCCGCACCGATGAAGACAGCATCGACGAGTGCCACGGCTGCCTGCGAGGAGACGTAAGCGGAGAGCGTCCTCCAACTCCGGGATGACACCTCGGCGGCATGCACGAAGACCGTGCCCGTCGTCCATCTCAGCAGCCATGCGGAGAACCGGTCGCCGTCCTTGAGGCAGAAGAACGTCAGGACCAGTGCCAGGAGAGCCGTGACCGTGATGGAGCCGACCGTCCCGAGACCGGAGGACACCCGGGTGAGGATCTCTGCGCCGTTCTCCTGCAGCCACCCGAGCGACGAGGTGAGGAGCTCATCGACGTCGGGGACCGCGAAAGGCAGCGATTCCGCGAGATCACCGAGTCTGCGTACGTTCTCCACGGCCTGCCCGGAGAGTTCCTGGACACCGTTCACCGAAAGCGCGGCGGCGGCCCAACCCACCCCGACTGCGGAAGCCAGCAGGCCCATCACCGTCAGCGCCGCGGATGCTGCTTCCGGCAGGACCCGGCGCAGCAGTTTATTGATGGGCCAGAGGATCGAGGACAGGAGCAGGGCCAGGATCACCGGGAGCACGATGACCCAGAGCACGGACAGAAGGTAGAACAGACTCACGATCGTGATCGCGACGACGAGGACCCGCCCGAGGACGGCGGTCGTCGTCGTCAGAGCGTCGAGCACCGCCCCTCGGCGGATGCGCTGCAGCATCGCCCGCGCGGTCGTGGCGCCGCGCCCGGCGTCGTCGCGACTCTCATCCGGGCTTCCCGCCGGAGTCTGCTGCTGATCGGTCATGCCTGGCCTCCGACGGTTGTCATCGGAGCCCGGCGTCGGTCCTGCCACCAGAGCAGCAGAACTGCCACGGCACCTGCGGAGAAGGCGATCAGGGGCCATGTCCACCCTTCAGTGGGGGGCGGCAGGAGTGTGGTGTTGTCCTGCCACGGCCAAAGAGCGCGAAGAGAGCCGAGGATCAAGCCGGTGGCGACCAGGAGGACCGTCCGCCGGTGCACGCGCAGGAGATAAGCCAGGAGCTGCACCACGGAGACGAGTCCGAGGAGCGCACCGGCGATGAAGAGTGCCAGATAGCCTCCGTTCCTGCTGCTGACCGCCTCCAGGGTCGGTTCGTACATGCCGAAGGTGAGCAGGACGAAGGAACCGGAGAGACCGGGAAGGGCCAGGGCGCAGACCGCGGCTGCCCCGCTGAGGGCGATCACCCATCCGGACGGGTCTCCGATCGTCGACGTCGGCAGGCCCAGGAGTACGAACACGGCCGCGGCCACCGCGAGCACGACGGCCGGCCCAGCGAGCCGGGAGGCGAGGGTGCGACCGGCACGTGACGGTGATGATTGCCGTGCCATGCTGATGGGTACCAGCAGACTTGCCGCCACCATCCCGAGGAACAGTGCCTTCGAGATGACGGGCTGGTCTTCGACGAAGGTGTGGAGGGGCCCGGAGAGGGCGAACAGGGCCAGGAGCATGCCGACGGCAAGAGGCAGGATCAGCGACCACTCGACGCCGGCAAAGCGTGATGAACGCGGCGACGAGCCACGAGGGCCGATGGTCCATGGGGTGCTGCGGACAGCTCCTCCGATGAGCTGCCGGGCCGACAGGATCAGGCGGTCGTAGAGTCCGAGGACGAGCGCGACCGTGCCGCCGGAGACACCCGGCACCAGTTCGACCAAGCCGATCAGGGCGCCATGGGCAGCATGGGCGAAACCTGAAGCCAATCGATTCGGTGGTCTGTTCGAGGCGGTGGGGGAAATCACCGTTTCAACACTAGCCACCCGGTCCGGGATGATCCGGCCCGTGGGGCAGCGGTGACTGTTCCGTGATGGGATCGATGACGGACCGTGATCGCCCGGTCTCTCCACGCCGCAGGGTCCACCCGGGTGCAGGAGACGTCCCGCCACTCACGGCGCTCACCGGGGTGTCTTACAGCGCCGGGTTCGCGGACGCGGGACGAACCCCGCCGCCGTACTCGGCGTCCCAACCAGATTCGTCTCCGCGGCCGCATCCCGGGCACGACGCCAAGGACGGCATCGACAAGCTCGAGGCACCGAATGCCACGGGCACCATCAACCCGACGGCTGACGAGGTGGCCTGCCATGCGGCCAAGCCCTTCGGCCAGGCCAACCGCACGCCATGACGCAGAGCGACCGGGGCGGCGGATTCGAGGAGCGGCCCTGCCGCCGACATACTGGGATCATGAAACCCCTGCTGATCGTCCTCGCCCTGATCGCACTCGTCCTGCTCATCATCGGTGTGGCCATCGAGACCCTGAAGTTCCTGCTGTACGTAGGCCTTGTCGTTCTCGTCGCGTCAGCGGCCCTCGTCGCGCTGCAGCGCCTCCGCTCCGGCGCACGACGCTAGAGGGTCTTCCCACTCTTTTGCCCGCTGCCTGTTACCCATCGATCACCAGTAGCACTGGAAGCGGTCATCACAGGAAGTGCAGCAGTCCGAAGTGCCACATGGGGCGCGAGGCGCTTCCACGGACCAGCCCCAAAGGAGGGTCTTCGGTCTTCTGGCCGACGGCGCGGTGGGAAGTTACGGTAGGACCGTCCGGGATTCGTCCTTCCAGTGCAGAGAGGATCGGGGTCGGGACAGTGGAAGGGGAGCAAGGTGGAGCAGCGCGGTATGGATGGCGTGGTCGACCCGGCTGATCCGATCGTGGCTCATGCCCGGGCGATCTTCGAGGCGACGGCGTCGGCGTATTCGCTGATGGATCCTGAGTACGTGATTCTTGCCGTGAACCCGGCGTTCGTCGACCTGGTAGGAATCTCCGCTGCCGATCTCGTCGGGCGTCAGGCGTTCGAGGTGTTCATCGAGGATTCATCCCAGTCCCAGGAGCACCCGGCCCGGAGGATGCGCGAATCGCTCGACCGTGTGAAGAGCACCGGGCAGAGCGACAGCCTGCTCCTGCTCCGTTTCGACATCCCTGATCCTGCCCGCCCCGGCGGATTCCTGGAGCGGTACTGGAGCCCGGTCAACAGCCCGGTCCTGGATGGTGAGGGGCGCGTGGTGGCCCTCCTGCAGGAGGTGCAGGACGTCACCGAGCACCGCGAGGATCTCGTTCGTCTTCTTGATTATCTGGGCGACTACTCGGACGCAGCCGACGCGGGCCGTACCCAACGCTTTGCCGAGTACTCGGCAGCGACCATGGTGACGTCCGATCTCTATCGCTCCGCACGCCGGGAGGTCGAGCAACTGGAGGAGGCCATGCGGTCGCGGGCCACCATCGAGCAGGCCAAGGGCATTCTCATGGCCCGGTATCGCTGCACCGGCGAAGAGGCCTTCCTCCGACTGCAGAAGATGTCCAACAACACCCACGTCAGGCTCGCGGACGTCGCGACCGCCATCATCTACCAGGTCGCGGTACCCCGCAATGACGGATGACCATCCGCACCTGCCGACCGGTGGTTGATGCAGCCCAGCTGGCGCCCGACTGCTTCCAGTTTGCTACCGGGCTGCCGGTCGCGAGTGCGAGCCAGCACGCCCACACTCGCGCTCAGTGCCGGAAGGCCGGGAAGGCCTAGATGGACTGGCGGGCGCGGATACCGGCGCGGCCCATCGCATCGGTGTAGGCCGCCTGGATCTCCTTGAGCCACAGCTCCTGGTTCACCGGCGTGCCCTTGAACGCGCGCTCCCCGGGGGAACGGACCTCGTAGATCTTGAACCCACGCTTGGCGATGGCCCGGTTCTCCAGCTTCATGAGCCGGCGTGCCGCCTTGTGCGCGTCGGCGCCGTGCGCCACGAGCGCCGATGCCCGGGGGACCTGCTGCAGGAAGGTGAGCAGGGGCTTCACGCCGTCGGCGATCTGGTCCATCGTCAGGGCCCGCTCCTTGCCCTCGGGCAGGTACCACGGGTGGGCGTTCCAGGGCATGAAGGCGTCCGGCCGCAGGCCGACGGCCTCGTAGATCCCCGCCATGCGGATGGAACTCGGGTCGTCGTTCTCGAAGGAGACGAAGCCGGAGGGCAGGGACGCTCCGGGGTTCGAGAAGAGGCTGACGATCTTGCAGCCGTCGACGTCGTGGATGGGGTCGATGTAGGGCACCGTCGACCCCGGCTTCGACTCGGCCAGGGTGTCACACAGCCGATTCACGTCCTCGATCTGCGGATCGTATCGTTGTTCCCACTGCTGTGCCCTGTACGTGGGGTCTGACATACGCTGTACCAATTCCGCCTCCTCGCGGACGGCGCCAGAGGTGGCGCGAACGTGCCCGCATCTCCCAGCCTACGCCAGTACCCGACCGGCGTCGCCGCCATCGCGCCCTCACCGCATCCTCGACATCTGCGAACGGCGCGTTGGCGGGACTGCGTCGGGGGACGTCCACCGGGCGCGTGGGAGGAACATCGGAGGAGCATTGCGTCGAGGGCGGAGGTCTCCTGGTCTGGCAGCTAGCCCGCGGTGGCCAGTGCCGCCCCCAGCGGCAGGGCGTCGCCCGCTAGGCACAGGGCTCCGCGCACACCGGAACCGTCGCCCAGCGCCGGCCGGACCACGTACCCGCTGCCGGGGTCCGTCAGCGGGTGCTCGGCCAGGGCCCCGCCGACGAGCAGGGCGAGCTGCTCCCGCACCGCGTCGAGCAGACCGGCAGCCTTCAGGACCCCTCCGCCGAGGACGATCCGCTGCGGCGCCACTGCGTAGGTGACCGTGGCGAGCAGTTGTGCGATGTAGTACGCGGACAGGGAGACGGCATCCTGATGCCAGGCTCCGAGATCGGTTCCCGGCCTGCCCCACCGTGCCGTGATCGAGGGCCCGGAAGCCAGTCCCTCGAGACAGTCCCCGTGGAACGGGCAGACTCCGGCGAAGGAGTCCTCCGGGTGCCGTCGGACCACGAGGTGACCGAGCTCGGGGTGGCTGCGGAGGGTGAAGGGTGCGCCGTCGACTACGATCCCGGCGCCCACGCCGGTGCCCACAGTGACGTAGGCGAGGTCGCTGACGCCGCGTCCTGCACCGAACCGGTGCTCTCCGAGAGCGGCGCCTGTCACGTCCGTCACGAGGCGGACCGGCGTGCCGGGCGCGAGACCGAGACCGGCGACGAGATCCGTGTTCCGCCATCCGGGCTTCGGGGTGGAGGTGATCCACCCGAAGCGGGGCGACGCCGCGTCGACCTGGACCGGCCCGAAGGACGCGATGCCCACCGCGTCGAACCGGCCCGCTGCGGCGTGGGGGGCGAGGAAGTCCCGCACCGCTGAGAGCGTCTCGGCGGGGGACGTCGTGTCGATCCGCGCCTGGTCCACCGGCACGCCGGGATCCTGCGGGTCGGCGACGGCGCAGATCACCTTGGTTCCGCCCGTCTCGATACCAGCGATCATCGCGTTGTTCCCCCTGAGGCCAGCTCCGACGCGGCCGACACGAGGGACGCGCCGTCCCCGATGCAGCGAAGGACCGGGAACAGCCCGGCGGCCGAAAGATCGGCCGTCGCGTCCAGCGGGCCGCCGTCGCGCCGACTGACGGTGAAGACGGCGGTCTCCCCCGGCAGCACGGTCAGCATCATGTCGTCGACCGCGAGCTCCGACGCGGTCACGTCGAGCAGGTCGGCCAGGCGGTCCGCGAAGACGCAGAGGTCACGCAGCACCGTCCGTGCGTGGACGGTGACACGCACGGTGCCGTCGTCGGCCGTCACCTCCGCGGTGAACCGCGGCTCGACGGGTGCCAGGGCGGCGTCGGGCACGAAGAACCAGGTGGACCGCAGTCCGTCCGCATCGGCCACGAGGAATTCGGCATCGCTGACGGCGGCAAGGCCTGCGGGGAGGGCGGCCCGCGCCGTCCCGTCCGCCGCAGCGGAGAGTGGAAGGCTCTCGCGGGCGATCTCCGTCCCGTCCAGCGTGAGGCGGCGCACGACGACGTCGGCCGTCCAGTCCGACACTGCGTCGTTGACGAGCACGACCTCGAGCCCGTCGGGGCCGGTGGGGTCGTCGGTTCCGCCGGCGGTGACCGGGACGATTGCCAGCAGGTGATCGGCGAAGGAACGGCGCAGCGCATACCAGACGGGCTTCTCGATGCCGTCGCCGTCCACCGCGGACCAACTGAGCACGGGCCAGCAATCGTTGAGCTGCCAGATGATCACGCCTGCGCACCGCTCGCGCGTCCGGAGCCATTCGGCGCCGGCCGCCTGCGAGCGGGCCTGGACCATCTGGGACAGGTAGTGCCAATCCTCGGCGGTCCGCGGCTCGCCGAAGTACGGCTCGAGGCCCCGGGCGAGTTTCTCCATGCCGTCGGCGGCCCGCATGTGGTGTGCCACCTGTGGATTCGAGGGGACCAGTTCGCCGTCGGTCACGACCCGCTGCAGGGTGGACCAGGCCGGGGGCGCGCACCATCCCATCTCGGACACGAAGGGCGGATCGACGTCGCGGTAGTGGACGTAGTCGACGGTGTTCCAGACCTCCCAGATGTGCACGGGTCCGGAGTCGCGGTCGTTCGGGTGCTTGCCGAGGGAGCCGGCCCACGGGCTGTTGGGCACGTAGGGGCGTGTCGGGTCGAGGCGCTCGAGGACCCCCGGGAGGACCTCGGTGTAGAACGCCGCGCCGTACGGGCGTCCGGCCAGGATCTCGGGCCAGCCCCAGTCGTACATGCCCCACACGCACTCGTTGCCGCCGCACCAGATCACGAGGCTCGGGTGCGAGGACAGGCGGGCCACGGCCTGCTCGGCCTCGGTGGTGACGGCCTCGATCATGGCGTCGGACTCGTCGTAGGCGGCGCACGCGAACAGGAAGTCGTGCCAGACCATGAGCCCGCGCTCGTCGCACCCGGCCATGAATTCCTCGGTGGAGAAGTAGCCGCCGCCCCACACCCGCAGCAGGTTCGCGCCGCCGTCGACCGCCTGGTCGAGGCGCTGCCCGAGACGCTCCTCGGTGACCTCGGCGATGAAGGGGTCGTCCGGGATCCAGTTGTAGCCGCGGACCCGGACGCGGCGGCCGTTGACCACGAAGGCCCAGGTGGTGCCGATCGCGTCCGGCTCCTCTTCCACGGTCACGGTGCGCAGGCCGATGCGGCGCGATCCGGTGGACAGCGCTCGCCCGTCGCCGTGAAGCACGACGGACAGGTCGTACAACGGCTGGGCGCCCAGCCCGACGGGCCACCACAGCTCGGGCTCGGTCACCTCCAGGGCGAGCACGACGTCGTCCTGGCCGGCCGGGACGGTCGCCCGTGCGGCTTCCGAGCCGTCGGGCGCTGTGAGGACCGCGGTCAGTGTCAGGTCCGGCGACGCCGACAGGCGCTCGATTCCGACGCTGACGCTGAGGATTGCCGTGGTGCCGTCGATCGTGGTGTCGGGTCGGATGGAGGCGATGCGTCCGTGCGACCAGGATTCGAGGCGGATCGGCTGCCAGATCCCGGCCGTGACGTAGTGCGGCCCCCAGTCCCACCCGAAGTTGCAGGCGCTCTTGCGGACGTAGGGGTAGGGCTCGTCGTAGGGGCGGGGCAGTTCCCCACCGAGCTGGACCTCGCAGGCGTGGGCGGCGTCCCAGGCGGACCCGAACGTGATCTCGAGCAGGTTCTCCCCCGCGACGAGGAGGGAGGCGACGTCCCAACGGTACCCGATGTGCTGATCCGCGGTGACGGCGACCTCGTGCCCGTTGAGGCGCACCGTGGCGAACGTGTCGAGACCGTCGGCGACGAGATCGGTCCGCTCACCGGACGTGCCGTCCCAGATGAAGGTCCGCGAATAGGTCCACTGCGAGTGTCCGATCCACATCTGGTCCGCTTCACGCAGGCCGATGTCCGGGTCCTCCAGGAGACCGGCGGCCAGCAGGTCGGTGTGGACCTGGCCGGGTACGGTCGCGGGGATGGCCGCGCCGCTCGTGGCGTAGGACGGTGAGTCGTCCGGTCCGGCGGTCCAGGTGAGGTTCCAGGGGCCGCCCAGGTCGAGGGTCCGAGGGGAGGTGGTCGAGGGAATCATGCACGTACTCCGATGGTGGTCTGTGGTGCCGCTGGGCAGCCGGTGGTCGGGGGAGAACTGCGGCCGTCAGGCGCTGAGCCGCTTCTCCGGGTTGGGTGCGGCGTCTGCGAGCATCCGCGTGTACTCGTGCTGCGGGTTCAGGATCACGTCGTCGGCCGGTCCGCGTTCAACGATCCTGCCCCTGAACATCACGAGGATGTCATCGGAGAAATGGCGCGCGGTCGCGAGGTCGTGGGTGATGTAGAAGACGCCGAGGTTCTCCTCGCGCTGCAGGTCGGCGAGGAGGTTCAGCACGCCGAGGCGGATCGAGACATCCAGCATGGACACGGGTTCGTCGGCGACGAGGATCTTCGGCTCGGGGGCGAGGGCCCGGGCGATCGCGATCCGCTGGCGCTGGCCGCCCGAGAGCTCGTGCGGTTTGCGCTGTGCCATGTCCGGGTCGAGCCGCACACGTTCGAGCAGCTTCGCGACCCCGGCCATCACCTCGTCACGGCCCTTCGCCTTGCCGTGCAGGATCAGCGGACGCCCGAGATGGTGGGCGATGCTGTGGTACGGGTTCAGGGACGCGAACGGGTCCTGGAACACCATCTGCACGTCGCTGCGGTACTGCCGGAGACCCGCCCCGGCGCGGCGCACGGGTGCGCCGTCGAGCATGATGCTTCCGGTCGTGGGGCGTTCCAGCTGCATGAGCAGCTTCGCGAGCGTGGACTTGCCACTGCCGCTCTGCCCCACGAGAGCCACGGTGCGTCCGCTGTCGATGGAGAAGCTGACATCGTCCACCGCTTTCAGGATGCTCGAGTGACGCCCGTTGCGCAGCCTGTACTCCTTGACGAGGTTCCTGACTTCGAGGGCGCTCATACGAGCTCTCCGTTCTGCGCGTGGGAGCCACTGCGGATGAAATCCCCGCGCTCCCCGGTCAGGCTGGGAAAGGACGCGAGCAGCTTTCTGGTGTATTCGTGCCGGGGGTTGGTGTACAGCTCGACGGCGTCGCCGAGTTCCACGATCTCGCCCTCACGCATGACCGCGATGCGGTCGCTGATCTCGAGCAGCAACGGGAGATCGTGCGTGATGAAGATGACCGCGAAACCCAGGGCGGCGCGGAGCCGGGTGATCTCGCGGAGGATCTCGCGCTGTACCACGACGTCGAGGGCGGTGGTCGGCTCGTCCATGATCATGACCTGCGGGTCGAGCGCCATGGCCATGGCGATCATGACGCGTTGCCGCATGCCTCCGGAGAGTTCGTGGGGGAAGGACCGCAGCCTCGCGCGGTCCACGCCGACGCGCTCCAGGAGATCACCGCATCTCATCCGGCGGTCCTTCCTCGACATGTCCGGCCGATGCGTGGAGAAGATGTCCTCCATCTGCCGCTGGATGGTGATGACCGGGTTCAGCGAGTTCATGGCGCCCTGGAAGACCATCGCGATCTTGTCCCACCGGAAGGCCCGCAGTTCCTCGCCGCCCAGTTCGTTGAGGTCGATCACGTAGCCCTCGCGGGAATGGAAGTGTGCGCTGCCGCCGGTGATGACGGCCGGTGGCTTGAGCAGCCGGTTGATGCCGTACGCGAGGGTGGACTTCCCGCACCCGCTTTCCCCGGCGAGCCCGAGGATCTCCCCGCGACCGAGGGTCAGGCTCACGTTCCTGACGGCTTTCACCACGCGGTCGCCCTTGTACTCCACGCTGAAGTCGTCGATGGTCAGGACGGGGTGTGTGCGCGCTTCGGCGGCCCGCTCGCTGAGGGACTCCGGCGCCCGCGCGTCGGATACGGGGCGGTCACCGAGGTCGGTGATCCTCACCCCGGGTGCTCCCTGATCGGTGCTGCTCACAGGACGTCCTCCTTGGTGGCGGCGCGCAGTTCGGCCTTCGACAGTTTCCAGGAGCGCCGCGCCGCCCGGGTCTGGGAGCGCAGCTTGGGGTTGATGATCTCGTCGATCGAGAAGTTGATGAGGGCGAGGGCTGCACCGAAGAGGGCGATCATGAGACCCGGTGGCACGAACCACCACCAGGCGCCCAGGCGCAGCGCGAGGCCGTTCTGGGCGAAGTAGAGCATGGTGCCCCAGGTGAAGGAGTCCGATGCCCCCAGCCCCAGGAAGGAGAGCCCTGCTTCACCGAGGATCGCGAAGATGACAGCGAACACCATTTGCGAGGCGAGGAGAGGGATCAGATTGGGGAGGATCTCGACGCCCAGGATGCGCCAGGGTTTCTCCCCTGATACGCGCGCCGCGGCGACGTAGTCGCGGTTGCGCACGCTGAGGGTGAACCCGCGCAGGACGCGGGCGGAACCAGCCCACCCGGTGATGGCGAGGACCACCGAGACCAGCAGAATGCTTTTCTCCGGCACGTAGCTGGAGATGATGATGACCAGCGGCAGGCCCGGGATCACGAGCATGACGTTACTGAAGAGCGAGAACGACTCGTCGAGCCAGCCCCCGAAGTACGCGCCGATGATGCCGAAGAACGCTGAGAGGAGCAGGGTCAGCACTCCCACGATCAGGCCGACCGTGAGGGAGCCCCGCGTGGCATACGCGAGCTGCGCGAACACGTCCTGGCCCGTCTGGGTGGTGCCGAGGATGAAACCCTCGGCCGGTCCGGCGAGGCCCACGTTGTCGACCGCCGATGGGTCTCCGACGAAGAACGGCGCGACGATCCCGAACAGGGTGATGCTGCCGGCGATGAGGAGTCCGGCTGCGAGCTTCGGTGTCATCGGCGGCAGCGAGCGCTTCGGCCGGGACGACCGGGCGCTCGCGGCGGCGACCCCCGGGTCCTGGATGGTGGTGGTCATGACGTGTCCTAGCTTCGGGCCCGGGTGCGGGGGTCGATGAACGAGTAGAGGAGGTCCACGAGCAGATTGGCTCCCAGGACGGAGAGCGTGATGACCAGGAACAGGCCCTGCATGAGGGAGTAGTCGTTGCTGCCCACCGCGTTGAGGAGCGCGGAGCCGATGCCGGGGTAGGAGAACACGGCCTCCGTGACGATCGAGCCCGCAACCACGAAACCGAGTGAGATCGCGAATCCTGCCACGGACGGCAGGACGGCGTTCCGCGCGGCGTAGGTGGTCATGATCCGCACGGGGCGGAGCCCTTTCGCCTCGGCCGTCAGGATGTAGTCGTCCGAGAGGGTGGAGACCATCATGTTGCGCATGCCGAGCATCCAGCCGCCCACCGACGAGATGACGATCGTCAGGGCGGGCAGGGTGCCGTAGTAGATGACGCTGCCGATGAACTCCAGGTTCCAGCCCGGGCTCGTCTCGTAGACGTTGTAGCCGCCGTTGAGCGGGAACAGGTCCCACATGCCGCCGAGGACGAACAGCAGGATCAGGGCAAGCCAGAAGTAGGGCACGGATTGCAGCATCGTGGTCACCGGGATGAGGTTGTCCAGCCAGGAGCCGCGCTTCCAGCCGGCCAGCATTCCCAGGGTGACGCCCAGGATGAACGAGATGACGGTGGCGACGCCGATGAGCCCGATGGTCCACGGCAGGGTCTGCGCGATGATGTCCGTCACCGAGGCCGGGAAGAAGGCCACGGACGTTCCGAGGTCGAGGGTGAAGAGCTTGCCGAGGTACTGCCCGTACTGCACGATCAGCGGCGCCTCGGTGTTGGTCCCGAGTAGGAGTTCGACGGCCTCGCGGGCTTCAGGGGTGACGGGGCCGCGCTGCGCCAGCTTCGCCAGCATGATGTCCACCGGGTTGCCGGGCAGTAGGCGCGGGAGGAAGAAATTGACCGTCAGAGCGGCCCAGAACGCGACGAGATAGAACCCGAGCTTCTGCAGGATGTATTTCATGGGACCGGCTTTCGGTGCGTGTCCGGGCCCGGTCGGGGCAGGAGGGTCGTGGACCACCCCGCCCCGCCCGAGCCTCCGGACGAAGGGCCTGCTACTCGGTGGGTGTGATGTTCTTCAGGACGATGCCGTTGTCCCAGGACTTCCACGTGGCCGGCAGGGCGTAGGGATCCTCATTGGTCGGCCAGCCGGTGGCACGGTCGGTGTTGAACTCGGTGAGCATGGAGTTCACGTAGATGGGGATGTAGGGCATGTCCCTGACGATCTCCTCCTGGATGATGCCGTACTGCTCCTTCTGCACCGCCTCGTCGTTGGTGGACCGTGCGACGGAGAGGGCCTCGTCGACCTTGGGGTTCGTGTAGCGCGCCGTGTTGTTGTTCAGTGCGGACTCCCCCACCGGTGTCGTGTTCGCCGAGTTGTACCACTTCTCGTAGGCGTAGTACGGGTTGTTGGAGGGCTGGAGCCCGATCGACTCGAGCGTCAGCTGGTATTCGCCGATGTTCAGGTTGTTCACCCACTCGTTGTAGGTGATCGCCGTCGGCTTCAGCTCGATGCCGACCTCGCGCAACTGCTGGGACATGGCGTCGTTCAGGGAGATGAAGTCGCTGTAGCCGCTGACGGTCTGGATACCGAGGGACAGGCGCTCCCCGTCCTTCTCGCGGATGCCGTCGCTGCCCTCGACCCAGCCGGCGTCCTCGAGCACCTTCCTGGCTTCCTCGACGTTCGCGTTCGCCGGGGTCTCCGTGTTCTCGGGGTCCGCGATCCAGTCCGCGTCGCGGTCCGGGATGACGAGCGTGGGTGACGCCGTGGCAGCGAAGCCACCGCCGGCCAGGGCGTTGAGCTGTTCACGGTCGATGCCCTGGTAGATGGCCTGACGCACGGCCGGATCCGTCTGGGGTCCCTTGCACCCCAGCTTCTCGCTGGAGCAGGTGAAGATCGAGGCGGTGAGCGCGGGTGTATTGACGTAGGAGAGGCCCTCGTTGTCGGCGAGGATCTTCTCGAGCCCGGGCAGGAATGAGCTCATCCAGTCGACCTCGCCGGCCAGGAGGGCGCCCGTCGCGGCATCCGCGGTGTCGAGGGAGATGTAGCGCACCTCGTTGATCGCCGGCTTGCCCTCTTCCCAGTACAGGTCGTTCTTCTCGAGGAGGTAGCTCTGCGCGGTGAAGTCCTTGACCTTGAAGGGCCCGGTTCCGATGGGGTCGGGGTTGGTCTCCGTGATCGGGTCCGCAATGTCCTTCCAGATGTGTTCGGGCACGATCCCCCGGTTGCCGAGCACGCTCGGCTCCTGCATGAAGGAGTTCTCCTCGAACGTCAGGACCGCGGTCGTGTCGTCCGTCGCCTCGGCGGTGGCCGCAAGGCCGGTGGTGTTCAGTTCCGGGGTCTCGTTGACGAGGTTGAACGTGAAGGCGACGTCCTTCGCGGTGAAGGGCTCGCCGTCGGACCACTTGACGCCGTCACGGGTCTTGATCGTGAGCTGGGTGCCGTCGTCGTTCCATTCGAAGGACTCGGCGAGCAGCGGGGTGGGTGGGTCGTCCGAGGCGGCGTTGTACCAGAAGAGCGGCTCGAAGATCACTCCGAGGGTCGGCTGGAGTGCAGTGGACGAGAACGGGTTGAAGTTCTCCGCGATGGTTCCGGTAGCGCCGTTGAAGACGGTGATGGAGGTGTTGTCCGCGCCGCCGCCGGCGTCGTTCGAAGCGCCCCCGCCGCCGGCGCAGCCACTGAGGGCGAGGGAGGTGAGACTGAGGAGTGCAGCGGCAGCCAGTCCCAGCCGCCTGGGACGCGAGAGTGTCGAGGACATCTTTGTACCTTTCATCTGTGGGCGGCCACGGTGCCGCCGGCTGGTCCCTCCCTCTCAGGGCGAACCGTTGAGTACTTTCTTAGGCCACTTTATTATGCAAGTCAAGTAAGTGTGTGACCCGTGTCTCATACGATGCCTGCCCGATCGTCGCCCCGGGTCGGCGCAGGAAGGATTGCCGCGCACCGGACGCGTCGACCGCCCGCCCCAACTGTCGAGTATCGTAAATAAAGTTACTGAAGATAGTCCCCGGCGGAAGGAATGGGCATGGAGATCGAAGGGTGCGTCGTGTTCGCCGGAGACAGCGTGACCGACTGCGGATGGCGGGAGGATCCCGACCACCTGGGATCCGGGTACGTCCGTGAGCTCGCGTCCGGCGAGGCGCTCGCCCGCTGCCGGGTCCTCAATGCGGGTACCGGCGGTGATCGACTCGAGGATCTCGAGCGGCGCTGGGAGGAGGACGTGCTCGCCGCGCGGCCCGACGTCGTATCCGTGATGATCGGTATCAATGACACGTGGCGCCGCTTCGACAGCGGACTCCCCTCCGACCTCGGTGCCTTCACCGACCGGTACCGCTCCCTGCTGGGCAGCCTCGCCCCTGACGTCGGGATCGTCCTGCTGGAACCGTTCGTGATCCCCGTGGACGAGGGTCAGATGCGCTGGCGGGAAGACCTCGATCCGCGGATCGACGCCGTGCACCTGCTCGCCGAGGAGTTCGGGGCGGCACTCGTCCCCCTGGACGGCATCCTCAACGAGCTCGCCCGGCGGACGGGAGCTGCTGTCCTCGCCGACGACGGCGTCCACCCGACGGCGTTGGGTCATCAGGAGATCGCCGGGGCGTGGCGCCGGGCCGTGAGCACGGCATGACCGCCAGCCCCTGGCACTCCCAGCCGCGGACAGTCGAAGCTTCAACGATCCTGCGCCGGAGCTACCATTGACCGTGATCGAAAAGACCCGCCGCCGCGAGTCCTCCCGGGGAAAGGTCATCGACCTCATCCGCTCCAGCGGGCCCATCAGCCGCGTGGAACTCGCGGAGAAGACAGGCCTGACCCAGGCCACCATCTCCACGCTCGTACGCGCCCTGCTGACCGAGGACATCATCCTCGAGACGGGACGCGGCGAGTCGACGGGCGGCAAGCCGCGCATGTTCCTCGAGCTCAACCCGGCGTCCCGCCTCGGCCTCGGCCTCCACATCGGACAGGACTACATCACCTACATCATTGCCGATCTCCGCGGTCATGTGGTGGCTCGGCGCCGCGTCGACGGCCCGGGTGAGATCTCCCCGCTGACGGTGGTCAGCCGGATGACCCGGGACATCGACGCCTTGATCGCCGAGTCGGGCGTCAGACGCAGCAGCATCGTCGGCATGGGGATCGCGACCCCCGGCCCCCTCGACCGCGTCGCTGGCACCGTGCGCAATGCGCCGTCGCTGGAGATCTGGAGCGATTTCCCCATCCGCCGGGCGCTGACCTCCACTACGGGATTCCACTGCGAGTTCGACAACGATGCCACTGCCGCAGCGATCGGTGAATACTGGCTGGGCGCCACCGAAGGCTATGCGAACTACGCCTCCGTCTACATGGGGTCCGGGATCGGTTCGGGCATCGTCATGGACGGCACCATCTACCAGGGCGTCAGTTCCAACGTCGGGGAGATCGGGCACGTGACGGTCGACGCGCGGGGACTTCCGTGCCCCTGCGGCAACATCGGTTGCCTGGAGCTGTACGCGAGTCCGCGGATCGTCGTTGCGCAGGCGGCCGAGGCCGCCGCGCGGGGGGAGCTCGACATCCCCCTCACGGGGGTGATCTCCGAGGACTTCGCCGCCGTGGGGACGGCTGCGACGAATGGTGACGCGACGGCGCTGCGGCTGGTGCGGAACTCCGCCGACTACGTGGCGAGTGCAGTGATCTCGATGGTCAACCTCCTCGATCTCCAACTCATCGTCCTCGCGGGGAGCGCCTTCTCGACGGCCGGCGGATTCTATGTGGACATCATCAGCGACGCCCTCGCCCATAAGGCGATGGCGCGGGCCATCCACCCCGTGGAGGTCCGGCTGTCCGTCAACGGCAACGACGCCGCCGCACTGGGAGCCGCGACGCTCGTCCTGCAGGACCGCTTGTCACCGCGCACCCTACGGTCCGTCTCCTTCGCCTGACCGCTGGAGCGGTGGACGTCACCCACCCGCCACGGGATAGGTGACGTAGGCGAAGCGTCGACTGTCAGGCGCCCAGCTGTTGACGTTCAGGGTGCCCTGGCCGCCGAACGCCTCGACGGCGTCCCACGCGTTCCGTCCGTCCGGATCCGCCACGCGGAGGAGGACGCGCTCGTTGGCCGGGTGCCCCTGAACGCCCGGCGGGTAGCTGAGGTACACGAGGCTGCCGCCGTCCGGTGCGGGGTGCGGGAACCAGTTGACGCGCTCGTCGAAGGTCAGCTGCTCGATCCCGGTGCCATCGGGGCGCATGCGGAACAGTTGCGAGTGGCCGGGCTCCGCGGAGGCGCGCTCGGAGTTGAAGTAGAGCCAGCGTCCGTCCGGGCTGTATTCGACGCCGTCGTGGGGTCGCTCGGAGTCGGTGAGCTGGCGTGTGGAGCCGTCCTCGACCCGCACGGCGTAGATGTTGAAGGTCATCCGATCCTGGCGCCGCCGTCCGCCGATGTGCACGAGGGTTCCACCGTCGGGCGAGACGCCGTGAAGGTAGCGTGCGTCGAGGCCGTCCCCCGGTCTGGTGACCCGCCGCGCCTCTCCCCCGCAGAGCGGCACGCGGTAGAGGTGACCGTCCTGGGATGAGACATAGAGGAACCGCCCGTCCATGGACACGACGTGGTCGTTATTGGAGTCGGTGACGGCACCGGTGAACACGACGCGGGGCTGGCTGTCCTCCTGCGGCGCCGTCCGGTATAGGAGACCGTCGCAGTTGAAGACCAGTCCCGTGCCGTCGGGCGTCCAGTTGGGCGCCTCGATGACGAAGTCCTCGGTCTCGAAGACGCACATCGAGGACCGCGTGGCTAGATCGAACACCATCAGCCGGGCCCGTTGTCCGGGCAGGAGCCTACGCCACTCGGTGTCCCTGGTCCGGTTGGGCCGTTCCTTCGTGCTGCTGTTCGGGTTCACGATCGTCCTTCCGTGCATCGCCCTGATCCGTGCCGTTCCGTCGCGGGGTCGCTTACTCCGACGGAGTGGTCATCGCCCCCCCTCAGGCTTTGAGGGCGTTGGCCCAGAGGTTGATGTCGGAGTCGACGGCGTACTCATCGATCGCCTGTAGTTCCTCGGTGGTGAAGTCCAGGCGGTCGATCGCGGCCAGGCTGTCCTCGAGCTGGCGGACACTGGAGGCCCCGATCAGCGCCGAGGTCACCGGGGCCCCCTGAGACTGCTCCCGCAGCACCCACGCGATCGCCAGCTGCGCCAGCGACTGACCCCGGCCCGCCGCGATCGCGTGCAGACC
>NZ_PRKW01000005.1 GCF_002927275.1 Arthrobacter pityocampae
CGGTCAGATACTGCTGATCGGGCTGATCCTGCACGCCTACCCAGTGATGATCCAACGCATCGTGCGCTACCGGATCACCACCCGACGGGCCAACACCCACACCAGCAGGAGCAGGAGTGCTCATAACCAACAACTGCCCTGAGCCAGACCATGCTGTGAACGTGCCTAACGGCACGTAGGTCTCGGACACGACCCATGGCACACGACACGCCGTTCCCGACGGTCCTGGGCGGATGTGTCTCGTGGACGGTCGTTCATAAAAGGCGCGTGTCACTAAGCACTTACTGCGTGCCGGCAGCCCGCCACCGCTAGAGTCGCGTGAAGATTGATCAAATCCCACCGTGCGCCGCAGCACAGGAATGAGTCGCCATGACTGTCACCGCGTGTCCTCCTGAGTGCCCCGAGTACAGGCGTCCCAGTGCGTCAGGGACGCTCGACGCAGAAGTAGGACGCTGATGCGCATTCAATCCGTGCGAATACGCAATTTTCGTGCCCTCGAGAATGTAGAGATTGCATTTGACACAGTCACTACGTTCATTGGGCCCAACGGCACAGGAAAGTCCACGGCGCTTCGGGCTTTGGAGTGGTTCTTCAACGGTAAGCCTGGATCCCTCAACGACGAGGACTGCGCGTTTGGTGCGGTCGCAGACATTGAGGTCCAGGTGACGTTCTCGGATCTGACAAGCAAAGATCGCGAGGCCCTGACCAAGTACACACCACCAAGGGCTGCCACCTTTACTGCCTGGAAGATTCGTCGCCCCGATGGCTCCGAGACGATGTCGGCGAACGCGAAGAGCTTCGCAGCCTTCAACGACATCAGGGCCTCAAGCGCTGCGGCCGAGAAGAAGAAGCTCTACGTCGCGCTTCGAGCAGCACACCCGGAGCTAGAACTACCCGCTGCGTCAACATCGGCACTCATCGACGAGGCGATGACAACTTGGGAATCGGCACACACGGAGCAGCTGACGAACGCACCCGAGGGGCTACCGACAAACTTTTTCGGCTTCAACAGCAACGGCAAGATGAGCGGGCTATTCGACTTCGTGCTCGTCACTGCAGATCTTCGAGCAAGCGAGGAATCGCTCGATGGCAAAGCAAGCATCATCGGACGAATCCTTGAGCGCTCAGTCGATAGAACGGCCGCAGATGAGGCGATCGCAACCATCGTTGAAGAGAGCAGGGCACGCCAGCAGCAGGTCTATACAGACAAGTTCCAAACGCAGCTGGTAGAAGTCAAGACCAAACTCGATGAGGTAGTCGCGCGCTACTCCCCCGGTCGTACGATCACAGTGAAGCCCAGCGAAGTCGAACTGAAGGCACCCCGGACCACCTTCGAGGTGGCAGTCCTCGATGGTAATACCGAGACGAAAGTTGATCGCCAGGGTCACGGATTCCAGCGCACACTGCTCATCTCAGCACTCCAGGTCCTGGCAGAATCTGGCGCCGCGTCGGCGGAGGGCTCAATCTGCCTAGCAATCGAAGAGCCCGAACTCTTCCAACACCCGATCCAGGCGCAGGCGTTTGCGAAGGTGTTGCGCGCGCTGGCCGAAGACGCGTCAAAACGAGTGCAGGTGACCTATGCGACCCATAGTCCGTACTTCGTCGAAGGTCGGCACTTCGAGCAGGTACGGCGCCTCGTGCGATCAAACGCCGAACCGCCTAGTGTGACGGTGCATTCGGCGACGATCGCCGACGTCAAAGAGAAGGTCGCAGGAGCCCTCACCGCAGACCAGGTGGAGCGTCAGCTGAGCAGCGCAGCGACCGGGGAGCTGGCAGTAGCGCTGTTCGCATCGCGTGCGTTGATCGTCGAGGGTCCAACAGATTTAGCGGTGCTTTACGGCATCGGGGACAGACAATCGATAGCGGGCCTTGAGTCCCGCGGCGTTGCCATCGTTCCGGCGAACGGCAAGGCAAGCATTCCTCTGGCGCACGCGATCCTCACCAAGCTCGGCATCCCCGCATACGCTGTGTTCGACGTTGATGCAGAAGCTGCACCGAAAGACAGGAACACACACTCGACACAAAATAGGAGACTCCTCGCCTATTTCGGGCAACCCGAAGAAGACTTTCCCGCTGAATCCGTGCTGGACGATGTGGCATTCTTCGGTGACTGTCTCGAAACCTTCCTGGCTACAGAGTGGCCAGAATGGTTGGTCGCCTGCAAACGAGTCGAAGCCGCTGCTGGAATCTCGCTCGAGAAGAACAAGCTCGCATACCGCACGGCCACCCTCGAGTCTGAGGGAGCAGTGCCCTCGATGCTGCAAGAAGTTTTAGGACGAGCCGAAGGTCGCGAACCATGCACGAAATAGTTTGTCCGCACTGCAACAAGACCTTTACTATCGATGGCGCTGGGTGTGTCGGCAGCCCAACGATGGCCGGTAGGTTCGCTGAGCTGGCTGCAGGCGGACCTGAGGAGGAGCAATGAAGCGCGTCCCAGTTGAGAGCAGCAACCTAGTTTCGGTCGGGTACGACGCCCAAATCGGCACACTCGAGGTGGAGTTCAAACACAGACGGTTCTATCGATACTTCAATGTCCCCCCTGACGTATTCGACGCGCTGATCGAGGTGAATAAGTCGGGGAAAAGCGTCGGAACGTACTTCGACCTCTACGTAAAGAAGGTCGGCTACCGCTACCACGAGCTTTGACACTGCTCACACCCTCAGCCTTACCGAGTCGCTGCCGTACGCTGCTGCCTGTCCAAGCAAAGAATCCTTTGCTTGGACGACAAGACTCGAGGCCGCCAGCAGCGCCGATCCGATCCAGATGAGAAAACCTACTGCGCTCGTTCCGACCCGACACGTCGTGCCACCTCAAGAACTACCCTGATTCCGACGAAGGCGAGCTGGAACCTGCCGGGCAACGGAGCGATATTCCCGATGCTAAGAAACTCGCGAGTCTCCATTTTGGAAGCCGCCGGAATACCCTAGAGCGACAGCATTAAGCGGCTCATTGTGAGTGGTGTGCCACTGCCGGACTACCCACCGAATCAACACGGGTAAATTTTGACGAAGTTCTCGACAAATACGCGTTATGAGTGTTAGACATCTCTCGGGAATAAGTCAGTCGAGTCGAACACCACGTACAAGATCGGCCTCCCAGGTCGTGATTTGGGCGTCTTTGATCGACTGGTGGCTGGACCCGCACCGTAACTCCCTCCGCACCCTGCTCGGTGCTGCGGCATTCAGTTCGTATGCCGCGCCATCGGAAACTAGCCTGCCTAAAGCATTGTCTTTCCTCTAAGAGACCAGAGGACCACCCGCGTGCGGCCGTTCGGGGCTGACGCAACCTAACTTGGAGTTCCAATCATGCATGACATCAAGTGCCCACACTGCGAACGAACATTCACGATCGATGAAGCCGGCTACGCCGACATCGTCAAGCAGGTTCGGGACGCCGAATTCGAACAGCAGCTCCACGAGCGGCTCGAGTTGGCCGAGCAGGAAAAGAGCAATGCCCTTGAACTGGCGGAAGCGAAGGCTACCAGCGAGCTTCAGAAGACTGCGGCGGCTAAGGATGCCGAGATACAGGATCTGCACGCGAAGCTCGATGCCGTTGGGGTTGCGCAGAAGCTTGCCGTGACCGAGGCCCTTATTGCAGTGGAGCGGGAGCGGGACTCGATCGCGAGCGAACTCGCCCGAACGAAGCAGGAGATGCAGTCATCGGTAGAGCTGGCTGATGCGAAGCTTGCCGGTGAGCTTGAGAAGAGCGTCTCGGCGAAGGACGCTGCGATCCAGGACCTTCAGGCGAAGCTGGCGGCCATTGAGACCGAGAAGAAGCTTGCCATCACCGAGGCGGTCGGCACCGTCGAAAAGGAACGCGACGAACTAAAGAGCGGCCTGCAGCGCGCCGAGCTCGAGAAGCAGCTCGTCGAGACGTCGCTGAAGGACAAGTACGAAACGCAGATCAAGGATCGCGAAGATCAAATCGAGCGACTGCGAGATCTGAAGGCGAAGTTGTCGACCAAGATGGTCGGTGAAACCCTCGAACAGCATTGCGAGATCGAGTTTAACCGCATTCGTGCCACGGCCTTCCCTCGAGCCTACTTCGAGAAGGATAACGATGCCCGGAGTGGCAGCAAGGGTGACTTCATCTTCCGCGACTCCGACGATGCTGGTACTGAGATCGTCTCGATCATGTTCGAGATGAAGAACGAGAACGATGGCACCGCGACGAAGCACAAGAACGAAGACTTTCTGAAGGAGCTTGACAAGGACCGCACCGAGAAGGGGTGCGAGTACGCTGTCCTGGTCTCTCTGCTCGAACCCGACAGTGAGCTCTACAACACGGGGATCGTCGACGTCTCTCACCGCTACCCAAAAATGTATGTCATCCGGCCGCAATTCTTCATCCAGCTGATCGCGCTGCTGCGGAACGCCGCAATGAACTCGCTCAAGTACAAGACCGAGCTCGCCCTGGTGAAGGCACAGAACATCGACATCACGAACTTCGAGCAACAAGTCGAGGACTTCAAGGACGCGTTCGGCCGCAACTGGCGGCTCGCTTCTGACGGCTTCGAAGAAGCTGTGAAGCGCATCGACGAAGCCATTAAAGACTTGGAGAAGACGAAAGCGGCGCTGCACAAGTCGGCCAACAACCTGCGGCTTGCCAACGACAAGGCCACAGACCTTACGATCAGGAAGCTCACCCGAGGCAACGCGACAATGGCAGCCCGGTTCGCCGAGATCGAACAAGCGAAAGCTGACGAGTGGCAGGTCAACTGATGACGAACTGCTCTCGGCGAGCTGCAAAGTGGCTGCAGTCGGCTACGACGAAACGGCTCTCAGTGTAGGACCCTTTGAAGCGCCGAGTGGCGGTTGCCCTATGGTCTTCCACCGAGGTTAGCGGCGTGAGCTCTCAGTTCGTCCGCTACCTGGGCGTGTACGGCCCATCCCTCGAACTGCCGGGCCAGGAAGTCAGCTGCAGTCCGCTTCCTGGCCGCGACAGTGTGCGATCTGATCCACTCTTGGGTTTGAATGAGGGCCTCCGATAGTTCAGGAAGCTGTTCCCGGATTTCCAAGTTTCGCAGTTCGGCTGCTTCCCGATCACGTCGCCCAAGCCCTTCCATCGCGGTCGTGAAGACGAAGAACTCCTCCTCGGATGTCGGCTCCGGAGCAAGCCGTTTCGCGGCGGCACCGCGCTTATGAGGCGGTGTTCCTCGGTAGGAGGGGTCGTTCATGGTCTTTTCGATGAGCCCCTGAACCCCGGCACGACGGATGTGGAAGAGCGCACTGTTGGCCTCCACCTCCTCATCTTCAGCCACCTCGATCGCGGCGTTGAGCTGGTCTTGAAGATCGTCAACCCAGCCTGCTGAGGCCCGCCAGCGCCAGACCAGGCCCTGTACGGGACAGGTGAGAATGATGCCGCTCAGCTCGCCCTTGCGATCCAAAGCAGATTCCAGCACCTTGTCCACCCCCGGCGCATCGTCGGGCAGCTCGTTATCCTCATCGACCAGCGAGAGTGGATCAAACGACACGCGCTCCAAAAAGACGAGAGAGCCGCCGCCGGCCTTGATCAACTCGGCCATCTCGGCAGGGGCTACCTCGGGGAAACGGAAATACAAGTCAACAATCCGCGGAACCATCATCGGCAGGCGGCTGAGCTGTAGTCCGATCGTCTCCAACTCCGCCGGGAGATCGGTCAGTAGATGCTGTAGATCCTCAGTCGTCGTGGCGTTAGCCAGAACCCGCATTTCAGTCATAGCGCGATCCTATTGGCTCACCGCACCCTCCCCAAGCGGACAACTTCAGCCCTTTCTGCTTCCCGACCTCACGGGCGCGCTGCAACTGACAATTGACCAGGTACTCCCTAGCCCGCTCAACGGATCCAATGATGAGACGCGCCTTTGTGAACCTCGTACACCTTTCACCTTCAGCGGCGGCGCCGAAGCGGGCCACAGGGGCGTAAGGATTCAAAAGAGGATGTGCTACTGGCCTTCGCGCGGTTTTCCCGGGTGGCCGGATCTTCCGTTAGCCCTTTCGTCGCTCCACGTACTGGGGACGCTTGCGGGCTTTGGTTGGAAGAGGTGCCGACTTTTATCCGCTTTCTGCTCGAGATAGGTCCGGAGTATCTCTGCGGCTGCAGCCGCGTCTGCAAGAGCGGTATGCGCCGTACCGGTGTCGATTCCCAACCGCTGACAGACCGCAGCAAGAGTGGCAGGGCTGCCGGGCTCGAAGGCTCGGCTGAGCTGCATGGTGCACAGCACCGGCCACGCCGGTGCTGACATGCCGGCCCGCTCGAATTCTGCTGTTAGGAAGCCCAGGTCGAAGGCGACGTTGTGGGCAACAACGACAGCACCTGAGAGTTGTTCGGCGATTTCATTCAGCACTTCAGCGAAGCCGGGAGCATCTGCGATGTCTGCGGAGGTGATGCCGTGGATATGGCTGGGCCCGGTGGGTTGGTGAGAGTTGATGAGGGTGGTCCAGCTGCGTTCCCGCACGCCGTGGGCGTTCAGCCGGATGATTGCGATTTCGACGACCCGGTGTCTCTGCGGGGAGAATCCGGTGGTTTCGACGTCAATAACCGCGAAGGGCGTCTTCCCTAGCACGACCGGGAGCCCCGGAGATGATGATCGGAAAGATTTGGCCAGCCCCATACCGCTGTCGCCCCTTTGTATATCCGGGTCGATGTGGGCGAGCCGCTGCAGGGTGGACCATGCTGCCGGTACATCCAGAGAGCTGGCAGCGTAGGAATGGGTGAGCAGGTCATCATCGAGGTGGACGTCGTGTTTGTCCTGGGTTTTGACCAGTACGGTCTGGGCGAGCTCGGTGGGGGCCGGTTGCTCGGATGCTGCTAGTTGGTGGAGAAGACCGGCGAGTTCAGCGGGGGATGTTTTGCGGCAGTTCAGGGCGACTCCGTCCTGGCTGGCCGCGATGCCTTCGCTGGAGAGCAGGACATGGAGGGTGTTCATGATCCGGTCCCCGGCCCACGGGAAGAGGAGTGTGTCGTCGCCCCAGGGGAGGATCGCCCGGTGGCGCAGACCGAGGCGCTTGTAGGATTCGCGCCCTTGGGAGGCAAAGAGCCGGCCGGTGTGATCGAGGTAGGCAGGCATCGTGTCGTTTTCGTAGAGCCGGTGCATGCGCTGGCGGATGCCGTCGGCAATTTGCGCTCCCGCCCCCGTAAACGCGGGAGGTTTACCGCCCGCGGCTTTGGCGAGGTTGATGACTTTGCCGGCGAGGTCGACGTCCAGGACCCGCCATCGCCGCCCTGCGAAAATGAGCAGGCTACCTTCGGTGACCGGGTGGTCGATGGGGATGGATCCAAGGGTCCGGCCTGAGGCCACGAGGCGGTATTCCTCCGCGGTTTGGAACGCGCTGTAGAAGCTGTAGTGGTTGACCAACCGCTCACCGATTCGCCCTGGCAGGAGGGTTCCGTCCGAGGCCTGCGTGAGGATCTCCTTGCTGCCCAAGGTTCGGAGCAGTTGTATGAACATGCGCTGGTCTACATGCCGGAACGGTCCCGCCTGGCAGAGGGCACTGAAAAGTTCGGTTGCTTGGGCGCCTCCGTGCTGGGCTATCACGGAGAGGATTTGTTGGATCAGGGTGGAGAGGTGCAGGCCGGCCGTGTTGGGGGGCTCGTACCATTTCTCGAGCAGCAGTTCAACGATCGCGAGGGTTTCAAAGGTTCCTGTGCGCAGCTGATCTACCGGTGGCGTTCGTTCGTGAAGGGGCTCTTCGGACGTGTAGAGGCGCAGGGTCGCCGGACCGTTTCGCCGTCCGGATCGGCCCAGCCGTTGGCGCAGGGCGGAGACGCTGCCGGGAGATCCTATTTGTGCGACGGTGTCGGCCGATCCGATGTCGATGCCCATTTCTAGGGTGGAGGTGCAGACGGCCGTGGCCGGGGTTTCAGTCCTCCGGAGCTTGGATTCGACGTCTTCGCGGAATTCTTTGGACAGGTTTCCGTGGTGAGGGAAGAACTCGTTGGCTACCCGGTTGTTTTCACTGATCTCTTGAAGAAGATCGGCGTAGGTCTCCACATTGGCGCGGGAGTTGGCGAAGACCAGATTGTCCCGGCCGCGGAGGTTGCGGAAGAGATGTTCGGCGATCGCGCGTTTATCGATGTCGCTCTCCATTTCCTCCTCGTCCACCTGGGAGGAAGCTTGCGGATCCGGGCCGGTGCCGGTGGTGAGGTAGCCGCGCAGTTGCATTCGCAGTTCCGCGCGGTCATCGTCTGTTCCACCGATCAGGTGCACCGGCAGGGCCCGGTCCGGCCGGAGGAAGTCCGCGGCTACGGACAGGTCCGAGAGCGTGGCGGAGAGACCTATGCGCGGGATTTTCCGGCGGACTGCTAGTTCCACCCGGTGGAGCAGGGACTGCAACTGCGCCCCGCGTTCGGTTCCGATGAAGGAGTGCAGTTCATCGACCACGATGTACTGCAGCCCGTGCAGCAGTGCCGGGATGCGGGTGCCTTGGGTGATGAAGAGTGCTTCGAGAGATTCCGGGGTGATCAGGAGCAGCCCGTCGGGTGATTCCCTGAGGGTTTTGCGGGCCGCCCCGGTGACGTCTCCGTGTCGGCGATGCACTGGCACTTCGACGTGTTCCGCGAGGGTGCTGAGCCGTTCGTACTGGTCGTTGATCAGGGCCTTCAGCGGTGAAATGTAGAGAGCCTTGACCCCTGCGGGGACGAGTCCGTTCTCGGCTGCGCTGGCCAGGGCCGAGAGGATCGGCAGCCAGGCGGCTTCGGTCTTTCCGCTGGCGGTCGCGGCACTGATGATGACGTCCGTGTCAGCGGCCAGGATGGGGTCTACCGCTTGGGCCTGAGCGGTCCGCAGCTGCTGCCACTTTTGTTCCCAGATCCAGGTTTGGACACGGCGGTGCAGCCTGTCGAACGCGGCGGCGGGATCACTCATGAGCTCACAGCTTGAAGGCGGACAGTTCGTCATCGTCCCTGTCAGCCAGTGGACTGCCGTGTGGAGCGCCGAACCCTGAATTGGCCGGTGTCTCTGCGGTCTGCGTGGGCGTTGTGCGCTGTGGCGCCGGCTCCGCGGGTGTGAGGGGGGCGAGGTCGGGGTTGGACTCGTGGTCGAGCTTTACTCCGACGAGTAGGTCTTCCCATTGCCGCCCGGGGTTTTGTTCCAGTACCGCGAGCAGGTCCAGGAAACTCTTGATGGTGTTGCGGGGGGTGCGGAAATAGGCGTCACCGATGCGCTGGGCACAGTGACGCATGTAGGCGGTGATGCCGTCATCGGGGATCAGATACGCCGACTTCTCCCCTCCGGCCTGGACGTGCCGGAGCTTGGTCAGTAGGACATAGAAGTCTTCCGGGGTCAGGCTGGACAGGCGCAGTATGGGCCCGGAGTAGTCCACGAGTCCGTCGACGGCATAGCTGTTCTCCTCGAGCCGAGACTGCAGGGCCGCGTATGAGTAGAGGCCACGGCGCGGATCCAAGAGGAAGTCGGGGGTGCCGCCGAAAACGAATCCCAGACCTGACGCGGTGCCCTGGGTGGAGTCGTTGAGGATCCGGAGAATCTGTTCGTAGTTGGAATTACGGGCCTGGCTGTTGGCCAGCTTGTACAGGTTCACCATCTCGTCCAGGCAGACCAGGAGGCCTCCAAACCCGGCGAGACGGACGAACAGGGCCAGCAGCTTGAGCTGGTCGTAGAAGTTGGAGTCATCCACGATGGTCCGTACGCCCAGGGCAGCGCGCGCATCGGTGCGGGTGGTGAATTCGCCGCGTAGCCACCGAACGGCATCGGCCTTGAGTTGTTCGTTCCCGGTGTCGTGTCCTTGCCAGTACTTGGCGATCACTTCGGCGAAGTCGTATCCACCGGTGAGTTCGGAAAGCTGATCGAGGTCGCGGCGGATGATGGTTTCCACGGCCTCGCCGGAGGCCCGGGACTCCGTGAGGGCCTGCGTGACGAAGCGTTCCACCACACTGGACATGGCGCCGCCGTCGGCCTTGGCCCGGGTGGACATGTTGCGCGTGAGCTCGGCGTACAGGCTTCTGGCCTGCCCACCGGTGGCCTGCAGGCGCCGGTCCGGTGAGAGATCGGCGTGGACCGTAACAAGTTTCTGCTGCAGGGCAATCGAGCGGATCAGATGCAGAAAGAAAGTTTTGCCGGAGCCGTAGTCGCCGATGATGAAGCGGCTGCCGGCTCCGCCGTCATTGATGCGGTGAATGTCCGAAAGCAGCGCCTGCACTTCGTTGACCCGGCCCACCTGGACATGCTGCTGGCCCGTCCGCGGGACCACGCCTGCACGCAGGGACTGCAGCAGCGCGTCCCGCTCTCGGGGGCGGATGGCGGCAGCGGAGGGACCGGTCATGAGCAAAGCTCCTTTAGAGCGTAGGCATTGATGGTGAGGATCTCATCGCCTTCGATGAGAGGTTCATCAGAGGCGTCAAGGGCTGCTTCGTTCAGCGTGTCCAGGGCCCCGTCCGGCAGTAGCCCGTGGTGGGCGGCGAGGTCCTCGAACTCGTTGCGGTCCAACTGGTTGCGTCCTGCCAGAGCGTGCAGCATCGAGGAGTGTGCCTGATCGAGGCCGGCCACCGGAAAGGTATCGCCAGGATTGGTCCCGGCTGGTTCCTCGAGTCCAGGCTGTTGCGGCCGTTTCGGTCCGCCCGGTTCCGGGGCGGGAAGGGTCTGGTCCTCGTCGAAGATTCCGCCCAGCAGGGCTGACACTGCAGCTGTTTCGCTCATCTTGGCCTGGATGATCGTCGGGTCCAGCATGAATCCTGTTTCGGCTGGGGCGGCGGTCGGAGGTACGGGAATGGGGTAGCCCGGTTCCGGCTCCCCGGCCGGACGGACCGTCACCGGTCCCCTGGCAGCGGCAGGGGATCCCGTCATGGCGGCGTGGAGCCTGCTGGATACCGTTGATGCTTCCAGGCCTAGGAGTTTGTAGATTTTTTGCAAGGTGGTGACTTCGGCCGGTGCGATGTGGCCGTCGGCGGCGGCGACGGTGACAAGCATGTCGCCCACCGCGGCCTTTTGTGCACCTGAAAGGCTTTCCAGGCGTTTGGTGAGTCCGGTCAGTTTCACTTCGGTGGCACCGAGCCACTGCAGATGCGCCTGGAGCCGGGTGCGTTCGGGTGTGGTCAGCTGCAGGGATGATTCCAGGTGGGCGGTGAGGTGATCGAGTTCGGCCGGCAGGATATGGCCGTCGGCGGCGGTCACGGCAGCGGCCAGGTGCATCATCGTCAGGGCGGTGCTGTAGGCAGGGGTCGGAGAGTGTGGGCTGCCGGGTTGAACCCGGAAGAGCACCACTGGGGTCAGCTCGCTGACCGCGGCGCCCCCGAAGCGGACATCGGGCTCCAGGGCGGCGCCCAGGCTGTCCAGCAGGGTTGCGAGATTGACGGTTTCGGGCTTGCTGGCTTTGCCGGTTCCACCGGCGGGCCAGTGGCTGAACAGCTCTGCTCCGGAGATCAGCGCGGTTCCCGAAGGGGCCAGTTTTTTCACCAGCCAGTCCTGGAAGTCCCGAACGGACCCGGTGCTGCCGTCGATCAGGTCCCCTGGCAAAAGTGCGGCAGCGGCCAGGGTTCCTGCCTTATCCGGATTGCGCCCGAGCCACCGGCTGTAGGGTTCCAGCTCAGCGCTCACACCGTCGAAGAGTGCCGCGAGCTTCCGAAGAGGTGCCTGCTGGGCGAACACATCCGGGATGTTGTCCATTTCTAGGTTGGCTTGGCCGATCTGAGAGCTGGCCGTGTGATAGCTGGTTCTGATTGTGGTCTTGCCTGGGCGGACGGTGAACCCGTCCCCGAACTTCTGCTGGTACCTGAGCGTGAAGAGCCGGGTGAATTCCTCGGTGCACCGGGAGGCAGGGGTGCGCAGTGGGATCTCGGGGTGGAACCATGCCCAGGCCAGAGCCCAGTGCGCAGGAATCGGTTTACCGTTCGCTGCCAGGTCGCCCAGCCCGACCTTGAGATTGATCGGAACCAGCCACCGCGACTCGGTCAGGGCCGGGGGTTTGCCTCCCGCCGAGGCCGGGCCCTGCATCAACATGAAGTCGATCAAATCCAAGAATCGGGACGCGTACCCGGAAAAGGAACTGCTGCGATCCCCGTGCAGTTCGAGCAGGGACACCATTTCAGCTCTGATCGGGACCAGTTCACTCGCGAGAGAGGGGTCGCTTCCGATGTCCACCAGGACGCGGTGCTCGAGCCCGTACATGAACAGGAAGACATAGCCGATCGGCACCTCGGGATAGCGTCGTGCGTCCGCCAGCCAGGTGAGATACGCAGCCCGCGCGGCTGGTGTGATCGATTCATAAGAAGGCCAGTAGTCCAGGGACTGTCCTGCCCAGTCCGGGTTCTGCGAATTGATCCTGAGTGCAGGATTGATCAGGGACGGCTCTGTCCGGCCCTTGGGCGAGGGCATAGCTGTACCGACATAGACCAGGCCACCCGGGATCAGGTAGCCGCCGACCTGTACCGCCTCGCCGTATCCGTACCAGCGCGTCTTACTTGAAACACGGTTGGACTTCTGGCGTACGGGCGGGGCGTTCGGTGCACGATGTACTGGAAGAGGGCGATCAACAGGCGGGGGGACCACCGGAGAGGAGGGCGCCCTCGGCCGCTCAGCCTCACCCGATAAAGACCGCAACCAACTCAAAAACCCCACGAGATCCCCGATCCTTGTGCCGATAAAATTTACCGCGCAGCCACCCGATTCCTTGTAGATACTAGGCCCAGAATTGCGTTCCGGACCTCGCTCATGGCGTGTCGATGGTAGCTGTCTGACAGGGTGGTTTTTCCACGCTTAGTTGTCTCACTCCTGCATGCGGCGCCCTCCCCGGCTGGCACGCCAGACTGACCATTGTCGCCATTCTCATTCAAGTACGACCAGTAGCCAGACCTGCGCTAGCTAAATTGTGATGCGCCAAAAGAGTAGGCGGTTTCGACACACCCCTCGAGCGGCTGCAGGGTCCGGCGCCTGAACGACGGCCGCCGCTTATTTTTGGGCTGCCCTAGGTGGGCAGCGGCTGATCGGGGCAGGTCGTCAGGACACGCGCGATGGCGTCGTGCTCGGCGGTGGTCATCCAGAGCCCGTATTCAGCTTTCACCGCGGTTTGCGCGGCCACGTATTCGCAGCGGAACGCCTTGTTCGGCGGCAGCCACGTGGCGGCGTCACCGTCGCCCTTGGCACCGTTGGTGGGGCCGTCGGCGGCCTGGAGGTTCAGGGGGTCGTTGGCGAACTGGATCCGCTCCTCGATGGAGAGCTGCTGGGCGCCGGTCTGCCAGGCGTTCGAGAGGGCGACGATGTGGTCGATCTGGACGTCGGAGCTGGTGTCCTGCCCGCGCTGGAACTGGATGCGGGTGCCGGTGTAGGGGTCGTCGAGGACCCCGGACTTGACCTTGCAGGGGACGCTGTTCACGTGCGCGACGTCGCTCAGATCGCGATTGAGGACATCGTTGCGGGTATCGCAGCCATTGCGGTCGATGTCGGCCCAGGCGTCGCCGAACTCCTCGCGGCTGTAGCCGGTCTTCGGGGCGCGGCCCTTGACGGGAATCTGCTCGAGGGCCGTCAGCGCCGTGTCGGCCGACACCTGCTCCGTGTCGAAGTCCGGGTGCACCGATGACATCGTGTCGCACCCGGTAAGGCCGAGGACCAGGACGACACCGGCAGCGGCGAGACTCAGGCGGGAGCAGCGAGAGTGCTTCATGCTCGTCATGTGTACGGGGCGAGGGGTTCTGCTCATCGGCATCAAGCCTACCCAGATGCGTCGACGCCACAGTCGCCCCAACCACGCCCACATTTTCAGGACCTCCAGCGCACGGCTTTAGGTGGGTAGGAGGAGAGCCCGGCATGAAGGTCCCTCCAGCGCCTCCGTGGTCCCGCGGAGTGGGCGGTGCGTGTCGTCGCCGGCAGTCGATACTCTCTTCTACGGATCAGACCGCGATGGAGTTGGGGGAAACGAATGGCAGAGCATTTCGACGTGAGTGGCGCCAAAGAGAGTTTTGGTAGGGCGTTCCGGGGCGCATCAGCGCATATCGCTGGACAGGCCGGAAACGTCAAAGAGGCCGCGAAGGAAACGGTGGAGAAGCTGGCGGCGAAGACCGCGGACCCCTACGAGGAAGTCCTCACCGAGTACAACGTCGCCTTCACCGCGATGACCGACAAGGGGACCTCTCTCCTGCGCCAGCGCGAGCGGTCGGCGGATGTGATCGAACTCGTCGAACTGCTGGTGAACAGCATCGCGAACACCCCGAAGTCGTTCGAGACCATCTTGGGTACGGTCAGCGCGCAGAAGACCGAGTTCCTGAGCGCAGAGGAGTTCGCCCGCAAGGACCTCGAAGCCGCGAAACGCTCCGCGGCCGGCGCCGGTGTCGGCTTCGCGACGGGAGCAGCCGTGGCGGGCGTGGCCCCCACGGCTGCCATGTGGGTCGCCACCACCTTCGGTACCGCATCGACGGGCACCGCGATCTCCACTCTCTCCGGGGCCGCCGCGAGCAACGCCGCCCTGGCCTGGCTTGGCGGCGGCGCCCTGGCCGCAGGCGGTGGAGGCAGCGCCGCAGGGGGTGCCCTGCTCGCGCTGGCCGGACCCATCGGATGGACCGTCGCGGGAGCCTCCCTCCTCACCTCCGTCGCACTGCTCTCGAAAAAGAAGCTGGAAACGCGGGCGGCAAGACAGGAAGCACTGCTTGCGGTGAAGCAGAACATCGCGACGGTCGAGCGTGACGAGGCCCAGATCAGCGACCTCCTCGAGAAAACGACCGCTCTTCGCGTCGAGCTCAGGAACTGCTACGGCGCGGCACTGGCGTCCTTCGGCGCCGACTTCCTTTCGCTTCCCGCATCCCAGCAGGGCAGCCTGGCGGTCCTGGTCAACAACACGAAGGCGTGTGCAGCCTTGCTGGCAGAGCGCGTTGATCAGGGCGCACCCGATGAGTGAGGTCACGAAGATGACCAGGAGCACTCAGGAGCAGGCAGTCGCTTCCTGGGTGAACTACCTCAACCAGGTCCGCATCGACCGCCTCCTGAGCTCACTCCAGCAGCAGGACGAGAACCTCCTGACTGCCCTGGGCAGCGTCCACGAAGCGATCCGGAAGATCAACCTCGAGGTCGTCACCGCCAATCGCGGTGGGCAGCACGGCATGCACGGCTTCATTGCCGAACTCGCCGAGGTGGGTATCGGCAATGCCCGCAAGCACATCCTCGGCCAAGACCCCGTCTATCAATGGGTTAACGACAATGGGCCGGTGGACCTCCTGCGCGACGGTGTAGAAATCCAGCAGAAATTCGTCGCCGCTGGCGGCCGCTTCTCACTCGGAGCTATCACCGAGCACCTCCAGAAGTATCCCGACTACGTGAACAACGGCGGAAAGTATCAGATCCCCGCGGATCACTTCGAGATGGTCCAGCGGTTACGTGCCATGCCACAGGAGGAGGCCGGGAAGCTGCTCTCGCGCAGCAGCGGCGGACCGTCCTTCACGGACTGGCGACGGATCGACGCATTCTTCCAGCAAGGGTCGATCGGCATCGACTCTCTCGAACCATCAACGCTCGAGTACCGCGACGTTCAAAGAGGCGCGTACGCCTCGACCATGGCAGCCGAGGAACACTCCCTCCGCTCCACCGACCAGTCTCTGCGCAACACCGCGTATCAGGAGAGCCTGCCGACGCTGCAGGAAGGGGCGTCGGCCACCCTTGCGGCCGGCGCGATCGAGGGCGGGACGGCCTTCGTGCTGGCCATCATCGCCAAAACCCGCGGAGGCAAGCGACTTCGAGAGTTCGACCAGCAGGACTGGGCAGATATCGCAGCCGACACCGGGCTGGGCTTCGGCAAGGGCGGAATCAGAGGCTCCAGCATCTATGCGTTGACGAACTTCACTGCCACGTCAGCCGCGGTCGCAAGCTCGATGGTCACCGCGGCCTTCGGTATCGCAGAGCAGGCGAACAGGCTTCGCCGCGGTGAGATCGACGAGCTCGAGTTCATCGAGGACTCCGAACGTCTCTCGTTGGAGGCAGCCGTGAGTGCGCTGTCCTCCTTTGTCGGTCAGGCGCTCATCCCCGTTCCCGTCCTCGGCGCCGTAATCGGCAACACCATCGGCGCCATCATGTACAGCACCGTCGCGTCGTCCCTCTCGAACCGGGAAGCCGAGCTCATCGAACGCTACGTGGACGAGCAGCGCGTCCTCGACGAGCAGCTTTCCGCCGAGTACCAGGAGCTCATCCAGAGGCTCCACGAGAGCATGTCCGACTATCTCGGATTGCTCGAACGGGCCTTCTCGCCTGACCTGCAGGTGGCGCTCCTTGGATCAGCCGAGCTCGCACAGCGCTGCGGTGTCCCCACCGGCGAAATCCTGGACTCCGAGGAAAAGATCCGCTCCTACTTCCTCGACTGAATCGGCAGGAATGACTGATCCGTACACCTCGTCGCTGCCCACAGCATTGCGCCGTCCCGCCCCGGCAATAATGCCTGTTCTGCCGGCGATTACGAAGCATCCACACATGCCGGCCATTCTGCCCGCTGCAGCCGACACTGAGCGATGTTGCAGGCGCCTCGCGTGAGCGATGCGCCCGCAGTGTCCATATGGAGTGGGCCCTCCGGCTAAGGGGCGGACAGGTGCCTTAAGCGTCCGAACTTGCCGGTGAGGCGCTTACCCTCCCACCTCTCGAGCTGGTGCATGGTCCTCTTGTCATAACCGATGCGTTGCATCGCCTCAACGATCTGACCAATCGACAGCCCTGCCTCCGCGCACCTCGCTAGGTGCTTGGGCATCAACTCGTCGGTCTGTCCATTGCTGTCCCACCCGTTGTTGCCGAGGTGATCGGTGCGGTCCAGCAATTTTGCTTGGTCGTCAGTGAACCCAACCCACTCGAAACCTTCCGCCTTTTCGGCCATGCTTCCCCTCATGTACGGAACTACCTCGTCCCTTGCCTGCTACTTGGTCTGGGCGGCCTAGGGATTTCGGACGGTGGGCCCTCCTAAACTGAGGGTGCTACTGGGAGAGAGATCCGCAGGATGAGGGTTGTGGTGCTGCAGTGGTTGGATCGGGCTGGTTGAGGAGCATGTCAGGGTTTTGATAGGGTCAGCATCGGTTCAGAAGAGAGCCTGATTTCGCTCTGCTCTCTTCTGAAAGGTGTCCTGTGACCACGCGCCTGACTCCGTCTGAACCCTTCCCCGAGGACCTGTCGTCCTTGAGTCTTCCTCAGGTCGAGGTCCTCAACAGCAAGATTCAGCGCGAGCTCTCCCACGAGTACGTCCAGGATGGTCTGCCTGATCCGGAGACGGAGTTCCGCAATGAGGAACTTACCGAGGAACTCGACCGGCGTGATGCCGCCGCCGGCGCAGAGTCCGCCGAGCATCCTTCCCAACAATCGGCTCCGGTACTCAACGCCGCCCGGCGCCTTTGATCAGGCCGGGTCTTCAAAGTGATCATCGTGCCACCGGAGCATCGGGGAGCATTACCGGAGGAGTTCCGCGAGCTGACATGTCGTGCGCTCCGCGGTGGTATGTGAAGGAGGGTTCTCATGCCGGATGAGAGGGAGTTGGCGGTCCAAACCGCTGATCATGAGACCGTGGCGTTGCTGCAGGACATGGTCCTCGACAGTGAGGACGTGCAGGAATTCCTGGACGGGCTGGTCCATGTCGCCGCGACCGCGTTCTCCGGGGCGCACGGCGAAGTGTTCTGTGGTGTGACCCTGCTGCGACCCCAGTCGATGATTACGGTCGCCAGCAGCAGTGAGCAGGCACGGGTTATGGACGAGGTACAGTACGGTTTCGACGACGGCCCGTGCCTACGCGCGGCCCGGGAGGGCTACACCGTGCATATCCCGGATTTCCTCACCGAGTCCCGCTTTCCCGCCTACCGGCAGGCCATCGCCGGGCACGGCATCCGCGCCGCTTTGGGCATCCCCATCCGACTGGAGGCCGGCGCCAGTGCTGGCCTGGATTTCTACTCGACAGCACCTCATGCGTTCGATGACACCAGCATCGCCGTCGCGGAGGGTTTCGCCCGGGACGCGTCGAAGTCGCTGCGGTTGGCGGTCCGGATCGCCTCTCTGAGCGACACGTCCAAGCACATGCGCGCCGCGATGGAAGCCCGGACCGTCATCGATCTTGCGGTCGGCGTGATCATGGGACAGAACCGGTGCAGTCAGGACGAAGCGGTCGCGATTCTGCGCAGCGCCTCCCAAAGCCGGAACATCAAACTCCGCGATCTCGCGGCGGATCTGCTCGCATCCCTGGGCCAAGGGCAACCGGTCCGCACCCACTTCGACATATAGAGCCCGGCTGACAACACCTCGGACCGGTGAGCCCGGCCGCTGTTCACAGCTCCGACAGGGCACGGGGCCCGTTGACCTCGTCCTCCACGTCCAGGGCCAGAGCGCGCAGAGCGTGCACATCAGCGGTCGAGAAGGAACGGGGAACCTGATCCGCCACACACAAGGAGCCCACTAACCAGCCCAGCGGCCCTCGGACGGGATACCCGGCAAAGAAGCGCACATGCGGGTCGCCGCGCACAAACGGGTTCTCCCTGAAACGCTCATCCGCCGAGGCGTCCTCGACGACGACGGGACCAGCCCGATGAAGTGCGGCGGTGGAGAGCGACACGGTCCGGGGAACGCTGCGCCGCAGCGGACCAATCACTGATTTCCCGAAACACCGGTCATCATCGATGACGGTGATCATCACCGAGCTGACCTGGAACCGATGCTGCGCCTGCCGGCTGATCCGATCAAAGCGATCCTCCGGACCCGTATCCAGCAGCCCGGTCCGGACAACGGCGTCCACACGTTCGGCTTCCCGCTCCCGAGGGGTCAGAAGAAACGCGCCAGCCGCCCCGAGCCCGTGCCCGGCGCCGCTCAACAGCCGCTCGGGCGAGGTATCCGCGCAGCGATCGACCCTCGTCCCGCTGCGAGCCTGGGACAGCAGTGCATTCGCCGCGTCCACGAGGATCCGGCATTCCCCACCATCCAGAACCAGGACCCCTGCCAGGCACGCCTCAAGCTCGAACCAGGACGCCGTACCCCCCATCGCGTAGTACCTGACCCAGAGATCCTCCACCCGCAGGTCCGTCGACGTCAGAGCCTCCCGGACCTGCCGGACACATAGCCATGTCTCCACCTGAACCCCCGCTGCCTTCGACCCCGACCGGTCGCCGCGACCTACCACCCTGCCTGTGCTCGTACACCACAGCTAATAATCAGTATGCTGATCATTTTGGGATTGGCAAGCCTGGAAAGTCCTCCCTGTCGGAGGTCACAACTCCGGCCACGACCGAGGTGACTGTAGGAAAAACGGCATGAGAGGGTCTATCAGTTCACGCTCGTACTCGGCCAGGGTGGCCAGCATGTTCAGCATCAGCCGGCCCGTGGAGGTCGCCGGATCGATCTCATCGGAAAGGGACCGGACGAGGATCCCCCCGCTAATGCAGCAAAGTTCACGGTATTCAACACATCGATCAGGGACCGCCCCAACCGGTCGACCTGCCACACCACGACGGTGTCTCCTTTGCTGGCGTACTCGAGGAGCTTCCTCGTCCCGGGACGCTCCACCGCGGACCGACTGCCCGAGGTCACATCGGCGAAGGCGTCGCGTCGCTGCACCCCGACAGCGTGCAGCGCGTCGAGCTGCAGCTTCGCGTCCTGGGCCGACGTACTCACGCGGGTGTGCCCGAGATGCCTCATTCCGCCAGTCTGCCTCATATGAAGCCGTCGCCAGTGTGACTGCATGACGACTGTGCTGTCGGTCAGTGCCCCCGCTGAGCGAGCTCGACTCACGACAAGTCGGTGACCCCCAGGGTCGACGTGCCGATGCTCGACGAGGTCACTGCTTGGTGCGGGACGCGCGTCCCCTGCGGTCGCCGCCCGTCGCGGAGCCGAAGGCGTGCAGATCGAGTTCGACGCTCAGAAGGTCGGAGGCGACTCGCCCGCGCACGCTCGTCCCTTGCTCGTCGAGAGGCGGGCTCATGACTGCGGCACCGAGCCGCCCGGGGGCGGCGAGCACGATCGCTCCGGAGACGCTGGACTTCGCGGGGATGCCGATTCCACGCATCCAACGGCCTGAACCGTCATACACACCGCAGGTCGCCATGACCGAGACGACGTCGCGAGCCACGGACGGCGGGACGACGCGCTCCTCCGTCACCGGGTTGACTCCGCCGCTGGCGAGGGTCGCCCCCATCACCGCGAGTGCCTTCACGTCGACCAGGACGGCGCAGGCCCGAGCGTAGACGGCGACGGCATCGTCGGCACCGACGTGCAGGGTTCCCTCCGCCCGCATGAGGTGTGCGAGAGCGTGGTTGCGGTCGCCGAGGAGGTGCTCGTTGTGGGCGACGCCTTCATCCACTTCGAGCCGGCGCCCGGCGAAGGCAGAGAGGCCTTGGAGGATTCGCTCGTTACGCTCATCGACATCGCTGCCGTCGATGAGCGATGCCGTGAGCAGCGCTCCGGCATTGACCATCGGGTTCGGTGGGCGGCCGGTGCCGCTCTCGAGCTTGATCGCGTCGAAGGCTTCGCCGGTCGGTTCGATTCCGATGAGGTCCATGGCGTCACCATCCGTGTCCAGCAGAGCCAGGGCGAACAGGAAAGGTTTGACCGCCGACTGCACGCTGAACGGTGACTCCGCCTGCGTCGTGCCGCGCACCGTCCCGTCGGGCAGGGCCAGGGCCAGCGCGCATTGGTCGGCGTCCGCGGCGGCGAGTTCGGGGATGCTGTCGTCCACCGCCCCGCCGTTTTTTTGCATGACCCGCGCCCGCAGATCCTCGAGGTCATAGGCTCCTGCGTCCGGCATCATCCGTCTACAGTGACACAAGTCGTGCTGAATGAAGGCAGTAACGGGTGCGATCGACTGCGAGCAGGGTAATAGCCTGCGACGACAGGAATGACTTCCGGCCAACTCGACTGTCCCCTGCCACCGAACAGGTGTGGGGGCTGCCGTACAGATAGGTCGCAGGTTGTAGGCGCGCAGCCGGTCGGTTGGCGTGGAAGAGTTGACAGGCTTCCTGACTTCATGTGCTCGGCACAAGCTCCCCGCGCTTCGCTGCTTGTCCTGCACACCCCTGGACTACAGAAGCCATGCGCCCACTCACACACACCCACCTACGTCACTGACACGGGGAAGATCACCTCGAGCGAGAAGTAGATGTGCGCAGCCTCATGCTGGCGTGGTCTTGCACGCAATGAGCGGGTTCGGCTGAGGTCCAATAGCTGAGAGGGGTACTACCCGTCGGGTAGTACCCCTCTCCCAGACCTTCTTCGTCCTGTCCGGGTGACGCCTCACCTGTAAGCCCAGGCAGATGGACCGTCAGGACAAGGGAGGACTAGATGCGGTGTGCACCATCAGGGCGGGCGTCGGTACGCTGACCGGCCTGGGCCTTGGCCTGCTGGGCTTTGCCCTTGAGTTGCTGACCGGCGGACGGGGCGGCGTCTGCGTGGGCTTTGATTTTCGGGGCTTCCTCTTCTGCCTTGTTCAGGTAGCCCTCCCAACGGCGGGACATCGGGCCGATGAGGCCTCCTCCGACGCCGACAACGATCACACCGACGACAGCCGCGAGGACCGCGATCAGGATCGGGGTGGTGACGGTCGTGGCGATCTCGACCTGGTTCAGGGCGGCGATGATGCCGATGCCGAGGATGAAGACACTCGCAATGTTCGCCAGGACTTTGCCGTAGGACAGGCCGCCCAGAGCGTTCTGGATCAGCGACTTCACAGCCGCAGCGATGGCCGCTGCGATGACGACGATGACGATCGCGACGATGATCTTGGGCAGGAACGCAATGATGCCGGCGAGCAGGTCGCTGACCGGGTTGGGCCCAAAGACGCCGAAGGCGAACTGCAGGACGAACAGGACCAGGAAGTAGTAGACGATCTTCGAGACGATGTCGCTGGCATCGAGCTTGGACTGGGCCAGTGCCTTCTTCACGCCGCCGCGCTCGACCGCACGATCGAACCCGACCTTCTCCAGCAGCTTGTCCAGTGCCTTCGCGATGACCTTCGCGATGATCAGGCCAACGATCAGAATGACGAGGAACAGGACGAGTTTCGGTACGAACTCGACAACGGTCGCCAGACCGCTTCTGAGAGTTTCTTCCATGAGTAAATGCTCCGTGGTGTGAGTGAGGGGCCGGTTTTCCAGGCGCCCCCAGCGCCACCAGCACATGTCAACCCCACAGTAGGGGTAGCCAAATACGAAAAGCAAGGCGGCTTAGTATCAGTATGCTTAGGTCTTGTACGTGGAGGCATCGCCTTTGCGAAGGAGTTATGAAGAGGCTCTTTCACCGCCCAAATTCGGGCGAACCATCAACTAGGCGCTGCCGTGGCCTTCCCCTGTCAATCCTTCGACGCCTTATCGGAGGCGCACCCCGGAGAAGGCTCCCACGAAACAGTACGGGTATGACTGAGATGAAAGAAGGTCTGACATGGCAGAGAACAACGCGTCCGGGGCGAGTACTCCCAAGAGCCGCAGGAACGACGTCGTCGCTGCGGAGAAGGAACGCTTCGGCGGCATCAAATGGGGCTCGGCGTTCTTCGGCTGGCTCACCGCCATCGGACTGACCGTCCTGCTCAGCGCCCTCGCCACCGCAATCGGCGCCGGCGTCGGAGCCGCGAACACCACCGGCGCATCCGATGCGGCTAACCAGGCCACCGAGAACGCCGAAACCATCGGGATCGTCAGCGGGATCGTCCTGGCGATCGTCCTGTTCGTCGCTTACTACTGCGGCGGATACGTGGCAGGCCGCATGGCGCGCTTCGATGGTGTGAAGCAGGGCGTCGCCGTGTGGCTGTGGGGCATCATGATCGCGATCATCGTGGCGATCCTTGGCGCTATCGCAGGGGATCAGTTCAACGTCCTTTCCAGCATCGGCGGCGCGCCGCAGATCCCGGTCGATGGCAGCCTGTTGACTGCCAGTGGACTCATCGCCCTCGCGATCGCCGTCCTCGTACCCCTGATCGGGGCGATCACCGGCGGTAAGGCCGGTATGCACTTCCACCGCAAGGTCGACCAGGTCGGCATCGACCACCAGTCAGGCCTGACCAACTAGCCTTCACCGGCACAGCCCCCAGCCCCAGCGCCCCGAAGCCCCGGACGACGCAGTAGGCGACATCACGGTCGACCTGCGGGTGTCGGCTGGCTGCCACCACGGCGTCACCAAGATTTCCACCTCACATACGGCCGGGTACTTCGCCCGACCTACGACAAAAGGACTTCCATGCTCACGCAGAACGACATCGACAGCATCCTCTCCGGCCACGTCCTCGACAGCAATGGCACGAAGGTCGGCTCCGTCGGCCAGGTCTACCTGGACGACCAGACCGGTGATCCGAGCTGGGTCACCGTCAAGACCGGCTTGTTCGGCACCTCCGAGTCCTTCGCGCCCCTGCAGGGCGCGGTTGTCAACGGTGAGGACGTGACCGTCGCCTACTCCAAGGAACAGGTCAAGGACGCACCCCGCGTGGAATCGGACGGCCAGATCAGCCCCGAGGAAGAGGACCGCCTCTACCGCCACTACGGACTCTCCGGTCATGGCAATCACTCGGATCGCACTGAGACCACCGGCACCACCGGCGACACCGACACGAACACCACGGGTAGGACCACGGGAACGACGGCGGGGACGACCGGGTTCGAGCCCGGTTTCCAGGCCGGCGACGAGGGTCACGACCGCTCTGGCACCGTGGGCCACGACACCTCAGGGCCCACGACCGACGACGCGATGACCCGCTCCGAGGAGCAGCTCCGCGTCGGCACCGAACGCCGCGAAGCCGGCAAGGCCCGGCTGCGCAAGTACGTCGTCACCGAGAACGTCACCACGACCGTACCGGTCACGCACGAAGAGGTCCGCATCGAGCGCGAGCCCATCACCAACGCCAACCGTGGCGATGCCTACGACGGTCCCGCGATCAGCGAAGAGGAACACGAAGTCGTCCTCCACGCCGAGCGCCCCGTCGTGGAGAAGGAAGCTGTGCCGGTCGAGCGCGTCCGCCTCGACAAGGAAACCGTCACCGATCAGGAGACCGTCACCGACGAGGTCCGCAAGGAAGAAATCGAGATCATCGACGGCAGCACCGACGGAAGGACCACCGATGGGACCGATACCACCAGCCGGCGCTAGATAGCCGTTGCAGGTGTAAGCGAATGACGGCCGCAGAGCCGGCTGTACCGAAGGGCGCTGCACACGCAGCGCCCTTCGGCGTCATCACCACTGCCAGAGAACATCACCATCCAGTCCTCCTTCGCCGCTGGTCGTGAACTGCAGCCCTGGCGGGACAGGTACCAAACCGCCCAATGCGTTTGTCCTGCAGGGCGAAGGGTGGCAGAGGGGAGCCCCTTGCGGGCATCAGATTCTCAACGGTGATGCTAGGCCAAGGTGCTGCCGTGAGCGAGCGGAGCTACATACATTTCGCGCCGGCCGACGACGGGGTTCCTGGAATGGACGACCGGTGAAAGGGTTCTAGGTGAAGGATTCTATGAGTCGTCGAGGGTGGCCAGGACGGAGGACACCAGACGGGCGACGACGGGGTCGGGCAGGCCCAGCTCGCGCCGATCTCCCGGTTCGACATCCCCGCAATGATGCCGGAAGCGACCTGCCCCTCCACCGGGGTGAACAACGCGGGCCGGTCGGAGAGCATCCACGAGAGCCGTTCACGGGCCCGGTTGATCGTGCCCGGCGCCAGCAGGGTCTCACCGACCGCCGCGCGCCGAACCCCACGGATCAGCCGGTCGTTCCCGACTTCCTTGAGCAGATACCCGCACGCCCCCGCCAGGATGGTGCTGCGTACTGCGGCCTCGTCATCGAAGCTCGTCAGCATCACACACCGGATGCCGGGGTCGATGGAACGGATCGTCCGGCACACCTCGGGACCCGTCCCGTCGGCGAGGCGGTGATCGAGGATGACCACGTCGGGTCGCAGATGCGCGACCTCCCGGCTCGCCTCGACCGCGGACCCGCTGCCGCCCACCACCTCGCATCCCTGGTCCTCCAGCAGATCGCTGAGTCCCTGTCGCACGAGTTCATGCTCTTCGCCGATGAAGACCCGCACCCGCCGGGAAGGACGACCCGTCGCGTCGGTTCCCAGCGAATTCATCAGGACGCCCCTCAGATCTAAGCCTCCGCGGCCCACTCCCTGCGAACCGCGCCGCCCATCGAGAGGCCACTCCGCCCATCCTGCCGCAACGCGCCCCGCCGGCGGCAGAGACCAACGCCCCCACAACACCCCTAGACACCACGAAAACCTTGGTCCACCCGTCCAGGACCACTCGCCGGGCTCTAGGTCAGCAGCGACCTTTCAGTCACGCCGCACCATTCAAAGAACGACAGAGGGGAGTGCCCCTTTGTGAAGGAGCACTCCCCTCGGGTCACGTCCTGACCGGAGGCGTGGCTGATCGGATCAGTCTTTCTTGAAGACATCCTTGATCTTCTCGCCGGCCTGCTTCAGGTCGCCCTTGGCCTGGTCACCCTGGCCCTCGGCCTTCAGGCTCTCGTCGCCGGTTGCGTGCCCGGCGGCTTCCTTGCCCTGTCCGCCGAGCTTCTGGGCGGCATTGCTGATCTTGTCGTCGAGTCCCATGAGCGTTCTCCTTCTGGTTGTCGTCCCTGATGGTGCGGCCGGAATCCGACCGACTTTCTCAAGCCTAGGTGTACTGTCTGGACGGGCACTGAACACCGCGGAACTCGCCGCCCTGTGGTACGAGAATGGCGCAGACCACTCAAGTTCACTTCTTCGGTCACGGCCAGCCATCGATCCAGTATCGGAATCATTTCAACGACGCTGCAGGGGAAAGAGACAGTAACCGTATCGTTAGCGTTCGAACGGTGTACGAGCAACAGCCCCTCGGAGGATCACTGGGGCGGCTTGAACACCTCCGCGGCCACACTTCCCGCTCGGATGAGCATTCATCCGGCACGAAGGCCCTTCTAGGCGACACACGGACGGTGACATGATCGGCCCTGTCATAGTCATGAGGACGACCAAGGCAGCACAGGTACCTCCTACGCGGCCGCTTCAGCTGCACACGCGGTGGAATTCACAGGAGTGCTGAGTGTTTCCCTCAGAGAGCCGGCTTCTTGACTAGGTGAGGGGAACCCATCACCATTTTTTCGTTCCGGCAATGTCGTTGACTGAATCTCACATACCGCGTCCAGCGACAGCCAAGTGCTCCCAGTGTGCGCCGTGCTTCTTCGAATCGCACCATCCATCCCGTCTTCTGGCCACATCCGCCTGATTCAGACCTCAACCGTCAGCCCCGAGAAGAATTGGAACCGGCCCACTTACTCGACCGCCAAGGCCCGTAAGGGGCCTTCGCCCCACCACGTGAGAAGGACGGGGCGTAGGCTGCGACGCATGACTACCTACGCTGAAGGTAACCCGATCCGGCTCCCACTCACGGAATTCTCCGAGCAGTGGGAAATCGATGCCATGGAAGCCGCTGCGGCTCTCAAACCCACTGAGATGTATGAGCATGAGGTGCCGGCAAACGAGCCCTCCGACTGACCCGCGATCGCTAGGAGAACAGGCGCGCGGACGTCATGAGCCTAATTGGTCGGACGGTCCAGTAGTGAGGGGGAGCCGGGAAGCTGCGACAGAATGTGTGGGCGCAGCTAACGGGAGATCTCACCGGTGAGGACAAGGTGTTCAGCCACGTCGCGGAGCTTCTTGTTGGTCTCCGAGCTGGAGCGGTCCAGGATCGTGAAGGCTTGGTCGGCGGTGATCTTGTACCGCTCGATGAGGATGCCTTTAGCCTGCCCGATGAGGTCTCGGGTCGCGAGGGCTTCGCCGAGCTGCTCCACTTTCATGGCTTCAGCGAATGCCACTGCGGCGTGCGCTGCTACCAGCAGACCGATATGAACGGACTCACGGGAGAAAGCGCCGGCGTGACTGGCGTAGAGGTTCAATGCGCCCAGGTTGTCGCCCTCGACCCATAACTGGAAGCACAGCATGCTGCCCGCACCGGCCTCAGCGGCACGGGTGGCGAAGTCCGGCCACCTTGTTTCGCTGGCCAGGTCGGGCACGTGCACTGTCTGATGCATGAACATTGCGTCCAGGCACGGCCCCTGCCCGGTATCACCCTGTAGCGCGTCCAGCCGTTCTGCCAACTTACTCGACGGGGCACGGGAGCCGATGTTCTTCCGGTCATGCACAACGCTGATAGAGCCCTCATCAACCCCTGGGATCAGATCGATCGCACCACGAACCATCGTCGCCAGGATCCGCTCCGGGTCCTCTTCGTGCTGCAGAGACCGGGCAAGAAAGCCCAGCTGGGCTGCCAGGACGTCCCGCCCCTCAATCAACCCGCCGATCGTCTCACCGATCAGGGCATCCTCCTGGGGCCCCTCCCCTGTCTTGTCGCTCATAGCAATCAATCTCTCCTATCTGGCCCGGCTCGAGCGCACAGCACGGTGAGCGCCTTCTCAATGGATATCCATGCACCTGTCAGAACAGGCATGAAGACCCTTACTGATGCATCCGAAGGAAGTACGAAGTGCGTTTGGATGCTGAGCTCCTCATGCCATCTTGCCTCCATGAAGGAGAAGCAGCTCGAAGACGGGTGTTCTTGACGTGAGGTGGCAGGGCTTTATGGGCGTAGTGTCAGGGTGTCGTTCAGCAGCGGGCGGTGCAGATATTCTCCGCTGCGCCGTCCGGGCTTCCCGACGCGATCGGTGGTGAACCTATCTACCGACAAGGAACCCCCTCATGGCCACACACTCGCGCGCACCCGCAGACAAATCCGTTGATGCGTCCGTGTCCCGGACAGTACCGGATCCATCCTCGACGATGGACGCGTCCTTCGCCGCTGCGGCAGTTCCCGATGGTGGTCCGGATGCCGTGGACCGGGGTGTTGCAGCTGTTGCACAAACCCTCGTGCTTGATAGCGAGGCCGTCCACAATCTCCTGGACCAGCTGGCACATCTCATCGCCGATCAACTGTCCACCACGAATCGAACAGTGTTGTGCGGCATCACCCTGATCCGGGCCCGGACAACCATCACCGTCGCCAGCAGCAGCGTCCACGCCAAAGCCATGGACGAAGTGCAGTACTCCTTCGGCGACGGGCCGTGCCTCGACGCCGCCCGTAACCACCGCACCAACTACGTCCCAGACGCCGCGAACACCACCGCAGAGGACGGGAGATGGTTGGAGTTTCGGGCCGTCATGGCAGAGCGCGGGCTGCACTCCATCCTGGCAGTGCCTATTCCTCTCGATCCGGCTGGGCCCAGCAGCTGCGCCATCAACCTGTACGCCGACACAACACGCGCTTTCGCTGCCGCCGACATAGAAACCACGCAGCATCTCGCACGGGAAGCCGCCGACACCGTGCGCATCGCCGCGCATATCGCTCAGCTCACCGATACAGCACAAGACTTGCGAGCAGCTATGGACTCCCGCACCGCCATTGACCTCGCCGCGGGCATCATCATGGCCCAGAACCGGTGTAGTCAGGAAGCTGCCGTGACCATTCTCAAAGCCGCATCAGGCGCCCGCAACATCAAACTCCGCAACCTCGCCACAGCGATCATCGCGTCGATCACCACAGAGCACCCCACCACTCACTTCGACACCTCATCAACGACAGGGCCACCCCAGCATCAGCCATCCCAGGCACCCCGAGTACCCCATGAGCAATGAGTGGGTCTTTACATCCTCTCGTCTCACCAGGCGAAGGATCATTTATCAGGGGGCAGGACGAAAACACCAGTAGCAGTAGCGACCAGACACCGGCTCTACTACAAGTTCTCCGGCGACGCGGTATGCGAAACTTCGCTAAAGCGCTGCAGCTACCCGACGTAGGAGTACCCACATGAACACCAGCACTTCACCCAAACCGGTCATCGTCGGATACGACGGCTCCGACGGATCCCAGCGAGCAGTGCGCTGGGCGGCCCAGCATGCCTCAGTAACCGGACTACCTCTCCTCGTTGCCCACTGCACAACATGGCCGCTTTTCACCGACGACCTCGGCCCGGTCGAGGGCATCAAGGACAGCGGTCTGCAGAACGCAGCTGAAAGGACTGTTTCTGAAGGCGTTGAGCTCGCAGCACAGGTTGCGCCCGACCTCAAAATCACACAGCGCCTCCTCACCGGCTTCCCGGCCGACGTGCTGACCAAGCTGTCAGCAGATGCGTCGTTGCTCGTGACGGGAACGCGCGGTCTGGGCGGTTTCGCCGGATTGCTCGTAGGGTCCGTCAGCTTGCACCTAACAGCTAGTGCGTCCTGCCCGATAGCGGTCGTGCGCGAAGATCAGCCCGCCGAAGGCAGTGTTCTGGTCGCCGTCGATGGATCACCCGAAAGCGACCGCGCGGTGCTGATAGCTGCGGGTTTGGCAGAGGCCCTGAACCAGTCCCTCCACCTTCTCCACATACTCCCTTACCGCCGGCACCCGGCGGACGTCGCCGCCAATGTTGCCGCCGACTCCGAACGCGACCCCGTCATCCAGCAATCCCGGAACTTGTTGCCGACCGACACAAAGCTCACCATCGCCGAGGAGGCCACGACGGCCACATCGACACCGGGGGCGATCATCGAACGAGCCCGTACCGCGTCCTGCGTCGTGCTCGGAGCGAAAGGCCGCAACACCCTTGGAGCCAGACTCGGGTCCACAGTCCACGCCGTCCTGCACCACACCACTTCAAACGTCATCGTCGTGCGCTAGCCCCCCCTTCTCTTGGTGACAAATCCCCGACGCTTGTCCCTGATGATCTCCCGTGGGCGGATGGAGACTGAAGAGCGAAGCTCGAAACCGTCCACCTGTAGGTGAACTTCACCGTTCCGAACATTGCTGCAACGTACCGACCCTTGCAAGGGTCGGTACGTTACAGCTAACTCGTGGCCGCAGCGCGTTAAGAGAAACACCGCTGAATTCATAGTCCCGCGCAAGAAGTTGGGTCGCGACCTCTGACGTGTCCGGCAACAACATCCGCTCGACCGGGCCGCTACACCACGGTATTGAGCCCTGCCAATCTCGTTTCGCAGGTTCTCGTTTCGCAGGTTCTCGTTTCGCAGGTTCTCGTTTTGCAGGTTCTCGTTTTGCGGGATCTCCTGGTGGGGGTCGTTGCTGCTCCGGGGCAGGGGCTACGCTGGGGTCAGGGGAGATAGAAGGTGTACGTGAATACAGCACACTGGACGACCAGTCGCTTGTTGAGTACGGCCGCCCGCTTGAACGAGCACCACCAGAACCAGCAGCTGCTCGACCTGAACGTCACCCACGCGAGTGCGATCACGTTGAAGGCCTTGTCCGATAGCGGCCCCATCAGCCAGGCGAGCCTCGCCGCCCTGATGCAGGTTCAGTCACAAACCATGGGCAAGATCCTCGAGAAACTCGAGCTCAAAGGACTGGTGTCACGGTCCCGAAACACCTCGGATGCGCGGTCGATACGCACCCGTGTCACGGCCCGAGGCCAGACACTCCTGGACAGCATCGAACAGATGCGCCGAACCGCAGCAGAATCAGCGATGCTGCAGGATGAGATCCTCCGGAGCCAACTGATCGCCATCATCACCCGGCTCACGCCCTCGACCGCCTGACTAGGACCGTCTGACAGGGCGCCGTCTGACACGCGACCGCTACAGGTTCCCTCCGCACCCCGCTCCAGGTCTTGTCGGAGTGCGTCACCGGCCACGGCATGACGGATTGCCGCCCATCCCTCACCACAGGCGTCGCGCCGGCCTGCCCCGGCACACCCCAATACCTCGATCACAGGAATGAGATCCTCATGGAATTCCCGGACCAGAACGAGTACGAGCTCGTCTCGCAGCACAGTGGAATCGGTTCACTCGAAGACGTCAGAACTACTTTGGCCGAAGACGTTATCCAGTTCCTCGCATTCACCCCTGCGACAAGCATCGACCCCGTTGCCCCTCGATTGGGGCAGCCAGGCCACGCGTCGGGGCAACGCCAACTCCTCCTTCGCGCAGCGATCGTCGACCTCGAGGCGATGGACGAGCTCCTCCGCGCCGCCCGCAGCGCACACCACTAACCCGCCCCTCTCCCCACCCCCACCGCATCAGCCCACCGACCCCCCGAAGGATTCTCAGTCCTTGAGCATGCGCCTGAACCTGAGTTCCCATCGAGTAACGGGAGCCCACGGCAGCCTGGAGGCGGGCCCAACGCCCAGAGCATGATTCAAGGGCCCCGGTATTGATCGGTAGTTCGGGGTCGCAGGACGTCAAGCCACGCCGTCGGCAACTTCCTTCAGATTCCGCGCCGACCGACCCGACCAGTACAGATTCGTCACCACCAGGGTGCCCCCCCCCGCCCTCACATACTCCAGAACATCCTCCGGGGCCGGCCGCTTCGCCAGGGCCCCCCAGAGACGTGTTCGATGAAGACCTCCTCGCGCCCCGCGGCCTCCAGGACATCGGCCCGACCATCCAGACCCTGATCCGACGCGACACCCGCGCGTGCCCAACAACTGTCCCGTGTCCGAGAGCTACGTACCGTAATCGTGCCTAACGGTACGTAGTTCTCGGACACGACCCATGGAACACGACACACCGTTCTCGGCGCTCATGGCCGAGAGTGTCTCGTGGACGATCATTCACGAATCACTTGATCCGCAGGGCTTTACAGGCTAACTAGTTAGAGACACAATCTAGTCATGGATGTCTCCACCTCAGCTCCTCACGTCGCGGGAAGCGTCGACTGGCCCAGCGACTGGCTTCGGGCCACCCTGGGCTTCCTCTGCCTCCGCGCACTCTCCGCCGGTCCGTCCTACGGTTACGCGATCATCAGCGACCTGGAGAGCCACGGCTTCGGCACCATCAAGGGCGGAACCCTGTATCCGCTGCTCACCCGCTACGAGACAGCAGGATTGGTCACCACGGAATGGCGGGCCGGCGACGGCGGGCCCGGCCGCAAGTACTTCGCCCTCACCGAGACGGGCCGCACCGAACTCACACGCCTCAGCGCCGACTGGCTGCGCTTCACCGATGCCACGACCCGCTACCTCGACCGACCCACCATGGAGGGCCCAGCATGATCCAGCAGACCAGCGACAAAAAGTGGTTTGACCAGCTCGTCATGGAACTCCGGTTGCGCCAAGTCCACGGAAGCGCCATCGGCGACACCGTCGCCAGCGCCAAGGAACTCCTGCGCGATACCGGCCAACCGGCCGAAGAAGCATTCGGTCCCGCCCGCGACTACGCCGAAGCACTCGAGCTTCCCTCTGCACCCAAGCACGACTGGATCCGCACAGCGCTCTGGCCCGCAACGCTCGGCCTCCTGGCGTTCTTGCTGTTCAACCAGGCTGTTGTTCCCTGGACCCGGTCCGAACTCCTACTGGTATCCCCAGCACAACTGGCCTTCCTCGCCACACCGGTGGTGCTCATCGCCTTTCTGCCGCTCTACCTCGACGCCATCATCCGCCGGATCTGGGCCTGCGTCGGTCTCAGCGGTATCGGCGCACTGTCCGGACTCCTATCAGCCGTCGCTGCCCCTGAAAACCCTGCCGACGCATGGCTGGCCATCGAGCCGCTGCCCTGGCTGATCGCCAGCGCCCTGGTCATGGTGGCATTCTCGATCAGGAACACCATCCAGGCAGCCCGCACAACAGGCCACGATGACATCACCGACCCCAGCGCGGCGACCGCCGGTGGCACCGGGACCGGGATGAAAGTCTTCGTTCAGGTCACCAACTGGCTCTTCCCCATCCTCGCCCTCGCCATGCTCGGCCTCACGCTGGCACTGCGGTGACACTGGAATAACACTGTGCTGACTCTGCACTGCGACCTGCTGCTTCATGCCGCAACGTAAGCAGGGGAGCAGATGGCACGGACCCTTAAGGCCCGCCCACCCCGGCCCGAGGTGCACAACGGAGGCACGCCTAAGAGCGCCCGGACACCGGTCGCCGGGTCGTGTCACTCGCAACGGGAATGCATGAGGTGATGAATGATGGCGGGCTATGGACGTGATGAATCGGCGTCGACGTCCGCCTGCGCAATGAGATCGGCATGAAAAGCTGAGCCTATGACTTCCACCGTGATGCAAGCCGGGAAGCCGCCAGCGTCGGCGAGATTAGGAGTAGGCGCCAGGCGACTGGCGGTCATTGCCGCAATCGGTTCCCTGACGACTTCCGTGCTTATCGGGCTATTCCTTGGCCCACTCGAAGCACAAAGCGCTCAGGGCCTTTCAGAGCTTGAACAAGCCCTTCTCATCACCTGCTTCATCGGGCTGGGGTCTCAAGTGGTCTGGCTAGGACTCGGCCTATGGGCTCTCATTCAGGGCATCGTGGCCGTGACGGATCATCGAGGACGGCGCCACGGGCGGTGGGCGGTCTGGCTCGCCTTTACCACGCCCATCCTCTCCTTCGGGGTCTTCGTCGGCCTGACGCTGCTGACATCCCCATTGGGCTAGACAGTCAGAGCCGTCTGGCTATGTCCGCACACGGGTTTGCACAACGACACGCCGGCCTCACCATGAGTCCAATCAAGGGATCCTTTGATTGGATCGTCAACAAAGCGCACGGGTCCGTTCCGTGATGGTAGAACCCGTCCTCTTCATTGCACCCGAGCGCCGACGCTTCGCTTGGCTTCGAAGCCTGGTGTGCCGCACGAATGCGCGACGGTGTTGTGGCAGTAGGGATTTTCACCTTCGACGGCCCTTTGCAGCGATCGGTCTTTCGGGTGCCGACGAACCAATCACTCCCCGGGCGAATATTTTGTAGCTCCAATCCTTACGGTCTTGGGCCCATGAGCGTGTTCCGGTACTCGTGTATCGGGTATCTATAGGGTGGGCTGAGCATCCATGAATCTGGGGGGTCCGATGCCGTCGTACAGTGTTGCCGTTGAGAATGTCCGAGGTGTCGTCGCGCAGACGCGCGTGACGCTGTCGTTCCTGGAGGATCCGGGTGCGGCAGCGCAGCGGGCCTTTGACGGCGTCGAGCAGTCTCTGCTGAGCGTCCCGGACGTCGCCGCCGCGTTCACCGAGGCCGTCGACGGCGTGCTCATGCCGGATGTGCGATCCCTGAGTTTCGCGTGTGAGAACGTATCACGAACCCCGGTATCCAAGAACCCGTTCGTCGAGGGCTCGTCGGAGCGTTCAGGGTGGCAAAAGATTCTTCATAGCTCGGCACACTAATTCGATCCGACCACACTGTCGATATCCCGTCCCAATAGTCCCTTCCCTGGATAGGGCGCGGGTCGCTTATCCGCTACACCCATCACCACATTCACGCCGGCTGCATGCACGGCGTCCTGCGGTACTCACGCGCCCCCCCTGACCTGCCACTGGCCGGGCGACCAACGACCCAGAAGGCGCGGGACCGGGGACTTTGTCCCCTGTTTGGACCCTGTCCGGTACCGCCGATCCTCCTCTTTCTCACCACGCTGGGCTCGGCCTGCAGGATAGCCGTTAGCCGATGCTGACCGGCGGCGGGGCCGCCATGATCTTCACCGAGGGTGGACCCTGCCGCCCGTCACGGCCGCCGCGCCGGTGCCATCTTGGGCCTGGTCTCGATGGTTGTCAGGCCAGCGCGCGTGCCACGTCATAGCCGGCCGATTTCGCAAGGTCACGGTGCACCCCTTCCGCGCGCAGCGTGGTGCGCGCGCCAGTATCTCCCATCGAGTCCTGAAGGTCCTGCAGGGTAGTGCCCGCCTCCAACGCGATCGTTGCGAACGTGTGCCGGAGACTGTCAGGGCCAAGCTCTCCCTTGATACCTGCCGCGTGAGCCAACCGGTGCACCGTGCGCAGCGCCTCCAACGCCGCCCACCGCTGACCCGTGATCATGGTGAAGATCGGCTGTCCGGGGCCGGGGCCGGTCGCCGTCGCGGACTTTTGTCCGGTCGTGCCCAGATATGCATTCAGCGCCTTGACGGCGGGGGCCGGCACGGCCACCGTGCCGGGTGTCCCGCCCTTCCGCCGCACGGTCAGGATCCGGTGACCGCCGTCGTGCCCGTAGTCCGTGGTATCCGCGCTCAGCGCTTCATTCAGGCGCAGGCCAGTGAACAGGAGCACGCTCACCAATGCATCGGATCGGGGCCCATTGGCTCGCGCCACCCTCAGCAGCTCCCGTGCCTGGGCTCTGCTGAGGCCCCGCGTGCGAGCGTGAACCGCCATGCCGTTGGGACGCTCCACCAACTCGGCGGGGTTGGCGATAACCGCCCCGTACGACACCGCGTACCGGTAGAACCCCGACACTGCTGCGATGCACTGCGCCACGGGCGCCGACGCCACAATGGCCGGTGCCCCTGTCAGCTCGTGCCGCCACTGGTTCACCTGCACCCGCTGAACCCTGAACAAATCGAGCCCATGATCATCGAGCCACTCGCAAAACTGCCTGAGGCTGCGCCGGTGCGCCAGGATCGTCCGCTCCGATCCGGGAAGCGACAACTCCCACGCGCGAAGGATGTGCCCGTGACGAACCACGTTGTCAGTCGCACCGGACGAAGGCGTGGCGAAATACATGAGCACACGGTACCGGCATTATCGGGCGAATTCGGGGTTTCCCTGAATAAATCTCAGATCTGCAGCCCGAAGGGCTGAGCGGATGTCGGAAAAAGGGGGAAACTTGGTGCGACCACCCTCGGGATCTTTTTGTGCCCGGTTCGCACCCGCGAATGTGCGACCTCATTCGGGAGAGTTCCTTCGCTGACGGCGACGGGGCGGGGGCGGTGGACTCCTCCTGCCCTGGCATCTCAGCTGTCCTCTCGTTGTTCTTTGAGATGTTGCAGTTCACGGAGGATGTCCAACTGCTGACGGTTGATATCGATCAGCAGGTCAATCGCCGCCTTGGACTGAAGGTTGGTGTCGTAGTCATGCTGGGCCATGGCCGCGGCGATCGCGTCCTGGCGTTTGGCCGCGATGAGCAGAATCGCTCCCTGCAAACCGGCCAACATGGACAAGAAGAGGTTCAACAGGATGTAGGGGTATGGATCCCAGGCCTGAGCGGCTAACGCCCACGTGTTCACGGCGGCCCAGATCAGCATGAAACCGATGAAGCCTCCCACAAAGGGCCAGCTTCCCATCCCATTACGCATCAGATCCGCGGCCCGCTGTCCGCCGGTCAGGGACGCCTCGTGCTTGTCATGCCAGGTGCTCGACTCTCCAGTCATCCTCCACCCTAACCACCTCGGAAAAGGCGGTACGAGCCTGCTCCCCCTGCACCCGGCAGCGACATGCAACAAAACACCACACCCACCGGCGATCTCCCCAAATGCGGAGTCCTACCGACGCTTGTGAAGAACCCCGAATGGGCACCCCGTGAACACTCACATCGATTCCTGCGCGGTTCCGGCTGGCCTCTGGCGGGACTCCGATTGTCGCTCGCCCGATCGTGTCCGAGTAGTCATCAATGATTCTCAGGTAATTCAAAGATGTGCGTCATGGATTCATGGCGCGATACAGTCGATGCAGGGGGTCCCGCAATATCCGACAATAATTTCAGGAGTGACAGATACTATGGCACAGCGTGTACAGGTCGAACTCGTCGATGACCTCACCGGTGAAACCGCCCAGGAAACCGTTCGTTTCGGTGTGGACGGCACCGAGTACGAGATCGACCTGACCACCGAGAACGCCCAGAAACTCCGAACAACCCTCGCCGAATACGCGGACAAGGCCCGTAAGGCCAGCACCCGGCGCGGCCAGGGCAGCAAGTCCCCCGCCGCCACGGGGGCAGGCTCGGGCAAGGCCAAGCGTGAGGAAACGCAGCGGATCCGCCAGTGGGCGCAGGACAACGGGCACTCCACCAGCGCCCGCGGCCGGATCTCCCAGTCCATCGTCGACGCCTACAACCAAGCCCACTAACCCGTCTCCCCCCAGGGGTCAGGGCAGCACCCATCGCGAGTCGACGCCGGTCATGACTGTGGCACGGCGTAGCTCGCCGTAAGCGGAAGAGGCCGGTCGCCCCCAAGGGGCGGTCGGCCTCTTCGTCGTCCCTGACAGCTCTGGCGGTCAGCGGTGGTGTGACAGCCGCCTGCGCCAGACGATGACACTGTCGACCCGAACGGTCAGGGACCACCGGGTGCGCGTCCTTCACGCCGTTCCGGGGCCGTCTCCTGTTACCCGTGGGCTCAGCTCGTCGGTGTGCTCCATCCGGGCAGTACCCGGTCCAGGTGCTGGTGGCGGTCGTGGCGGAGTCGGCCGTTGCGGGCCCAGGTGCGTTGGCGGTGCAGCCGGGTCGCGAGGGCTTTCTCCTCCGGGCGGCGCTGCGGGGTGTAGACCGGGAACCGGCCCTTCTCGGCATGGAACTGCCGGACCTGCTCCGGGCGGGACGCCCAGAGGGCGTCGGGGTTGCCCCTGCGGGTGCCCCTCCACTCCCCCAACGCATCGAGGGCCTCGATCCTGTCCTGGGTGAGGTTCCCGGCGTCGTGCTGGCGTCGCTGGGCCTCTAGCCACCGGTACAGCCCCCGCGCCCGCACACTCTCGTTCTGCGCCGGCAGGGCACCCCCGCGCTCCCGCATGTGCGCGGCAACGTGCCGGTAGTGCTGCCACCACACCCGGTTCCTGTTCCGGGCGAACTTCTTCGCGGCGGCCCCGTCCCAGACTGGCTGGACGTGGACCAGCAGGCACCCATCGAGCCAGCCAGGGTTCCGGCGGATCTCCCGGTCCACGCCCGCCACACGCTCCGGACATCGACCCGGCACCACCGGGCAACCGCGCTACACCACTATCAGGGACTCAACTTGCCGCCGGCGTTCCGGACGGATCGGAGGCACCGGGGACCTACGCCCCTACCCTGGCCAACATAGCGGAGGCTTCACTGATGGTGTGACCGTCCGCAGGTCTAGCAGCAGGCACCGGGGGCCACCCAGCAGGGGCGGCAGGGCCACACGCCCTGCCACCCCGGCCCCGGCCCCACTCCCCCACCCGAGACACCACCCCCAGCACTTGACCCACCCGGTCACGGGCACCAGTGCCGGGCGTTCGCCCGCGCTCATGGCTCTTCCGAGGTTCAGTGACGCCGACGATGAAGCGGTGATGGCCGGCAAGGGGTGATGACCGGGAAGCGGTGTGCCCGGCGTTGTTGTTCATATGACTGTTACCTCCCTTACCTGCAGGGGACATGCCTGATGGCTATGGTCAGCCCATGACGATAGACATCGACCTGGACAAGGTCCACGCGCTGGCCCTTGCACCGGTGCAAAGTCCGCTACGGGAACGACAGATCCTGATGGTCCAGCAAGCTCTGCACAACGCCCACATTCCTACGCCTGAGGATCGCCATCACCTCCTCAGCACCTGCGCCGGCCGGCCCGTGACCTCGATCCGGGACCTGCACCAGGGCGATCTGGGGCCGGTTTTGGCGCACCTGCGGAAGCGAACCAGAGAACAGACACCCTGAATACACCAGTCACCCACTCCGCGATCACGCCCACCACGGACGTCCTGGTGACAGGCGGTACAACACGCGCGGCACCTCACACCGATCTGCTCGATGGCTCCCGAGGCGATTTACGGACGATCCGGTGACATCTTCGCCTCGAGGCCCGTCACGCCACATCGATCCATGTTCCGTGCCGCCCAACGCGAGGTCCAGGAGCATCTCCTCCCTGCCGAATACATCCTCGAGGTGGAAGTGTCGGGCGTCGACGCCCACGGAGTCCGCGACTACCGGGGGCACCGCGTCGATCTGAGCAACGGCGGATTCACTATCTACTGGCACCGAGCTACCATCGCCGAACACCGATCCATGCAGTCCTCCCCCACGTAATCGGTCACAGCCCCGGCTGCCACCAATTGCCCATTACCGGGACGCACTCGACACCGCCGGCAGCGAAAACCAGGCCGGGCCGTTACACCCACCAGCTCGAGAACCGGGCCATCGCCCCCACGCGGGAACCGAACGAGCCGACCCGAGAACCACTCGATCGCCGGGCCACACGAAACGCGTGAGCGGCTATGACCGCCCGGCAACCACGGACCGGCGCCCCGGCAAGACGACGGCGATCCGGGACAGAGACCGGTCCCAGATCGCCGTCGCACGGTGTCGGCCAAGCAGATCAGCCGAGGGTGCCGGGTCAGTTCGCGTAGACGTCCATCAGGCGCAACTCCGGCGTCCACAGGCCCAGCGAGTCGCCGGTGTTGTTGAGCACGGAGGCCGGCATCCCGTTGAAGTAGGCGGTCGGAGTGTTCGTCCCGGGGCCGGTGTGGACGCGCAGCTCACCACCGGGCTGCAGCACATAGCCCTCCCCGACGCGCAGGATGGTGTTCGCCGCATCCCGGAGGAAGTACCCGCTGACATCGACGGCCGAGCCGGAGACGTTGCGCAGGCTCACGTACTCACCGGCGTCCGGCAGGACGTCGTCGCCCGCCGGGTTGTTCACGGCCCCGCTGATCTCCACAGCCGTCCCCGGGAACACGGGGATCCCGCGCAGGTAGCGGCTGTTCTGGATCGGGAAGTCGGTGGTCACGACGTCCACACCGAGGTCCACGACGGACTGCACGGCTTCCGGCGAGTTCACGGTGTAGACGCCCATCACCAGGCCCGCGTCCTTGACCCGGGTGACATCGGCGGCGGTGAGGCCACGGTAGTTCGCGCCGACGGAATCCACGAACGTGGCCCACTCGGCCAGCACCTCGGATCCGGGGACCACACCCGTGAGCTGCTGCAGCTCGATATCAGGCGCCAGTGCGGCGAACGTGCGGTTGGAGGACTCGTCGAAGCCGAGCACCTGCACCTTGTCCGCGTCGACCAGCTTCCGCCAGGCGGGATCGGTGCTCAGTTCGGCGGCCACCAGTTCCTCGATGCCGGGTGAATTCACCGGCGACTTGATCTCGATGTAGACGCCGGTGTTGCGGGTGGCCACCCGAGTGGCGTCGTCGAGGTGCGGGATCTTTTCGCCGACGAAGCGCCCGTCGAAGTACGAGCCGACGTCGAGCTGCTGCAGCTCCGCCCACGTGAAGGACGTGATCGGGTCGCCGGCGCGATCCGGGAAGACGTCCTCCACATTGGTGGTCCGGGCGGGGGTGTTGTCGTGGAAGAGGAACGGGACACCGTCGGCGCTGAGCTGCACATCGATCTCGATGAACTCCGCACCGGAGGCCCGGCCGTCCTTGAAGGCCGCCACCGTGTTCTCCGGCGCCGTCCCCGCGGCGCCGCGATGCCCCACGAGGATCGGACCCGCTTGGGCGTCGCGGACCTCGGGCGCCTCGGTGTCGGCGCCGACCTGGACGGCGTGGGCGGGAACCGCGAGGAAGGAGAGCCCGACGGCGACAGCAGCAGCCGAGCGGATGGAATGGACGAAACGGGGCATGGATGGATCCCTTCGGGTGGAGGACACGCAAGCGATGACCGCTCACCTCGAGCCAACCGTCCCCGTCCGGCACTCCGCTCAATGGCGCATGAACTGCCGGTGAAAGGCACCGTTACCTCAGGTAACGGTCCACGAGAACGATGCCCAGGAGATCCTCCGCAGCAGGCTCCTGATGTTCAGCCACGCGGGGCGTCTTCCACCCGGGCGACGGATATGCGAATCGAGGAGCTCATGATGCGCGAGGAACTCAGCAGGCTCACCGCAGCAGAACTCGACCTCAGAACACTCCTGCCACCGACTTCCCGGAACCCCGCCGGGTGTACGCATGGGTTCGCTACCCCTCCAAAGCCGTCCGCGTCCAGGCCCACGCCCTCTCCTACACCCGGACGGCGGTGAGGATCCGGTTCCTCGAACCTCTGAGGTTGGCCTGCCACGCATCCGGCATCCCAGCAACCGAGACCTGCACCGCCCCTTGTCTCAAAAATCTCCGTAGGGCCAGTCGAAGTGGGCGCGTGTCTCCTCGATCGGAAGGCGGAGGGTGCGGGCGATGTCATGCCAGCTGGCGCCCTCATTCCGGGCCAGCCGGACTGCGGCTCCGAGCTCCCGGTCGGCTCGCTGCGTCTGTTGCTGGCGGTCCTTCAGCAAGGTCTTCCAGTCCTCGATGAGCCACCCATGAGCCGCCAGGTCCTCATCGCTGGACTGCTCGAAACAGTCTCCGAGCAACCGGTACGAGGTGAACGCTCTCAGGGCTTCGTCGGGGCTGAGGTTCTCGAAATCGTCGGTGCCATTCGGGCCGGCATAGGGCGGTTTCCTCATCTGACTGACTCCTCGACAGATCATCTTCGGTGGAGAACATTCGCCCGGCTACCTCCACCGGTGAAGGTCCGGACGCCCTACCTGATCCCCCAATCCAGGCTGCCACCCGGGACTTTCCCCGTTCCTGACGACCAACTATCCTGCACGGCAGGATAAGCCTCACTGGTCGAACTTGTAACCTCCTGCCGCCTTGTGCACGACACAGGCACCTCCGTCGTGAGTACTAGCTCCAGCCATGGGTCCGAAAGTCTACTTGTTGCCCTTGCCTGGTTTCGTCGTCGTGGTCGTGCAGGCGGCGTCCCATTCCGAGGCCGGGACCACCGACGTGCAGCGGAACAGGGACGGGTTGATGTTCTGCGGCGACTGCCAGGCCTTGGTGGCCTGCTCGAAGTCGTAGGCGAAGCCGAGGAGGTCCGCCTCACTCCACGCGGTGCCGAGGAACACGACGCCCGAGGGCCTCCGGTTGGCCTCGGAGTAGCCTGACGGCACGATCACGGAAGGATAGCCCGCCCGCGCCCCGACACCCGTCGTCGCCGAGTTGGACACGATCGCATCGAGGTCGTTCGCGGTCAGCACGGTGTCGATAGCGTCCCGGGTCTCCGCCAGGCCGGTGTCGCGGGCCGCCTCGTACCGTGCTGACTGCGCCGGATCACCGAGGTCCACTGCCTCCGAGTCCGTCAGGAGCGTCTGCCCGAACTTCAGCGCCGCGGGCGCATTGGCGCTGTTGTACGCGATGATGTCGCTGAGCGTGTCCATCGGTGCGTCCTCGGGAAGACGCGCCAGATAGGCGTTGAGGTCCCGCTCGAACTCCAGGGTGAGGATGCTCGGCGCCGTGGTACCGCCGACCGTGACGGGAACGAGCGTTGCACCCTGGGCCCGCAACGCATCCAGCGACGCCGTGTACACCGGGTCGGTGTTGCTGGCGACGTAGCCGAGGCGCGCCCCCACCAGGGCGCTGTCGCTGAGGGCCGCCGTGAAGTCCACGTTGTCGCTCGGGTTCGCCGCAGTCGCGGGATCCTCAGGATCGATGCTCGTCATCGCACCCAGCAGCACCGCGGCGTCGTACACGGACTTCGTCATGGGTCCCGCGGTGTCCTGGGTGGCGGAGATCGGGATGATGCCGGTCCGGCTCGCGATACCCACGGTCGGCTTCACACCCACCAGCGAATTGGCACGGGCAGGGCTGAGGATGGACCCGGAAGTCTCCGTGCCGATGGTCAGGGTCGCAAGCCCCGCGGCTCCCGCCGACCCCGAGCCGGCACTGGAACCGCTGGGCGTCTGGCTGGCGTCGTAGGGGTTGAGCACCTGGCCACCGAGCGAGCTGTACCCCGCGGGCATCCCGTTCGTCATGAAGTTCGCGAACTCCGTCAGGTTCGTCTTGCCGATGATGATCGCACCGGCCTTCTTCAGCTCCGCGATCATCGGAGCATCCGCGGCGGGAAAAGAGTTCGCCAGAGCCACGGAACCGGCCGTGGTGGGCATGCCGGCGACATCGATGTTGTCCTTCACCAGCACCGGCACACCGTGCAACGGGCCGCGAACCTTGCCCTTCTTCCGCTCGGCGTCCAGTGCCTTCGCATCATTCAGCGCCGAGGGATTGATGGAACGCACCGAATTCAGGTGTGGCCCGTTCACACTCAGGGCGTCGATGCGCGCGAGATAGGCCTGCACCAGGGCTTCGGAGGTGAAGCTGCGGGAGGCGAGACCGGCCTGGACGTCGGCGACGCCGGCGGTGCTGAGGTCCAGCGGCAGTGGTTTGGGTGCAGCGACAGCGGGACCGGCGACGACGGCGGCCGCGAGTAGTCCTGCGGCGACCCCGGACGTGACGCGTCGGGTACGAGGCAGTGACGGTGAAAGGGAAAACAGCATGCCTGGTGTCCTTCTGACGAGGTGGCGGAGCCCGCCTCCATCAGGTGGGTCGTGAGAGCTCCGAGTGATGCCCCATTCCAACAGAGCCAGGTTTCGCAGGAGCACCGATTCGATTACGTGTCAGTTTCGCGGGGCAACCACATGCGCGCTGGTGCTCGCCCGCACCACGAGCCGCGTCGGCACGAGATCCAGCCCCGGCTCCGTCGAGTTCTCCCGCATCTGCTTCAGCACCTTGTCCACGCAGCGCCGGCCCACCTCCGCGAAGTCCTGGTGCACCGTGGTCAGGGGCGGGCTGAAGGAGGTGCTGTCGGGGATGTCGTCGAAGCCGACGATCGAGACGTCCTGCGGCACCCGGACACCCTTCTCGTGGAAGGCCCGCAGCACCCCGAGCGCCATCTGATCGTTGGCGGCGAACACCGCGGTGCAGTCGGAGGACGCCAGTGCGAGCCCGGCCTGGTAGCCCGACTCCGCCGACCAGTCACCGCGCAGCAGCGCGGGCTCGACGCACCCCCGGTCAGCCAGCACGGACCGCCACGCATTCACGCGCCGCTCCGACGCGAAGGACTCCGAGGGTCCGGCCACATGCCACACCGTGGAATGGCCCAGGTCCAGCAGGTGCTCCACGGCCTTCCGGGCGCCGTCGGCCTGGTCCGTGTCGATCACGCTGTAGCTCTCGCTCGCATCGGAATCCACTACCACGGCGTGGACGCCGGGCGGCAGGGACACCGTGGCGGCGTCGAGCAGGTGCACCTCCATGATCACGATGATGCCGTCCACCGCCAGCTCATTGAGCCGTGAGAACGCCCCCCGCACCCCGGCCTGCGTGGGCGCGGCTACGGGAATCAGCGTGATGGCGTAGTCCTCCTCCGCAGCGCGTGCCGCGATGGCCTCGAGCGTGCGGACGTTCCCGGTGGTGGACAGCGTGAACAAGATGACGCCGATGGTCCGGAAGCTGCCCCGCTTCAAGGCCCGCGCCGCACTGTTGGGGCGGTAGCCGAGCTCATTCATCGCCGCGATGACCTGCTGCCGCGTGGCCTCGATGACGCCCGGACTGCCGTTGGAGACCCGCGACACCGTCTGCGCCGACACGCCGGCGAGCCGGGCGACGTCGGACATGGAGACACGCCGATCCTCGCGAACGGGGTGTTGACGCGACGGGGAGGACATGTGACCATCGTAACAACAATGTTTACGTAAACATGCCGCCCTCAAACGCATCTGTGTTTACGTAAACATCGCCCGACACGAAGGACGAAGATGACGACGGCGTCACCCCCACCGGCGGTACTCGGCACGCAACCGAAGCCCGCGAAGCGAGCACCGAAGCGCACGCAGAAGCGCTCCTGGTCCGGCTGGCTCTTCATCGGCCCGTTCATGGCGGTCTTCGCCCTCGTCTTCCTCGCCCCCATCGCGTACTCGATCTACCTGAGCTTCTTCCGCAACCAGCTCGTGGGTGGCAACGGCTTCGTAGGACTCGCGAACTACTCCCAGGCCCTGCAGGACACCCAGTTCTGGTCCTCCCTCCTGCGGGTCACGCTGTTCCTCGCGGTGCAGGTCCCGATCATGCTGTTGATCGCGCTCCTCGTAGCCCTGGCGCTGGACAGCGGCCGGCTCTACGGGAAGTCCTTCTTCCGGATCTCGATCTTCCTGCCGTACGCGGTGCCCGCCGTCGTCGCCAGCCTCATGTGGGGCTTCATGTACGGCACGCGGTTCGGCCTGGTGGGCAACATCAACAGCGCCCTCGGCACCGACCTGCCCAACCCGCTCTCCCCGGACCTGATCCTCGCGGCGATCGGCAACATCGTCACGTGGGAGTTCATCGGCTACAACATGCTGATCTTCTACTCGGCCCTCCGCGTGATCCCGAAGTCCCTGTACGAGGCCGCGGAGATCGACGGCGCCAGCCAGTTCCGCCTCGTCACCGCGATCAAGCTCCCCGCCATCCGCGGGGCCCTCGTGGTGGCCACGATCTTCTCGGTGATCGGCAGCTTCCAGCTGTTCAACGAACCAGCGATCCTGCAGGGCCTGGCGCCGAACTCCATCTCCACGTACTTCACCCCGAACCTGTACGCCTACTCGCTGAGCTTCTCCGGCCAGCAGTACAACTACTCCGCCACCGTGGCCATCATCATGGGCGTCATCACCATGGTCATCGCCTACGCCGTGCAGCTGCGCGGCATGCGGAAGGAGGGCTGACCGTGAGTGTCGCCACCGAACCCACCCGGACCCGGCAGCAGAAGCCCGCGTACGTGCGCATGAGGAGCACGCGGCGCAGCCTCGACAACCCGAGGCGCAACGTCCTGCTCACCGCCCTGACGGGCATCGTCCTCGTCTACAGCCTCGTGCCCCTGGTATGGCTGTTCATCAACGCCTCCAAGACCCAGGCCGATCTCTTCACCTCGTTCGGTCTCTGGTTCAGCGACGACTTCGCCCTGTTCTCCAACATCCAGGACACCCTCGCCTACGACGACGGCATCTTCGGCCGCTGGTTCCTCAACACCGTGCTGTACGTGGTGGTCGGGGCCGGCGGGGCGACGTTCCTCGCCGTCCTCGGCGGCTACGCCCTGGCGAAGTTCAGCTTCCCCGGCAAGAAGGCCGTGTTCGCCGTCGTCATCGGGGCGGTGGCCGTTCCCGGCACTGCCCTGGCGGTCCCCACGTTCCTCATGTTCAGCGAGATGGGGCTCACCAACACGCCCTGGGCGGTCATCATCCCGTCCCTCATCTCTCCGTTCGGCCTGTACCTGATGTGGACCTTCGCCGCGCAGGCCATCCCCACGGAACTGCTGGAATCGGCCCGTATGGACGGCGCCGGCGAGTTCCGCACCTTCTTCCAGATCTGCCTGCCGCTGCTGGGCCCCTGCATCGTCACGGTGCTGCTGTTCACCATGGTGGCCACGTGGAACAACTACTTCCTGCCGCTGATCATGCTGAAGAACCCGGACTGGTACCCCCTGACCCTGGGCCTGAACGCCTGGAACAACCAGGCGTCCACCGTGGGCGGCGACGCCATCTACAACCTCGTCATCACCGGCGCACTGCTGACCATCCTGCCGCTGATCATCGCGTTCCTCTTCCTCCAGCGGTACTGGCAGTCCGGCCTGAGCGCCGGAAGCGTCAAAGAGTAGAACCCCTCCCGTCAACAACGAAGTGATAAGGAAATCCATGAACAGGAAAATCGCCCCCGCCGTACTGCGCGGATCCGCCCTGGCCTTCGCCGCGACCCTCGCCCTGACGGCGTGTGGCGGCGGTGGGAACGACGCCGGAGGCGGCAGCGCGGACGGCGCCAACGCCGACGACGTCGCGGCGGCGCTGGAGGAGGGCGGCGAGCTCACGGTCTGGGCCTGGGACCTGACCGTCCAGGACGTCGCCGCGGAGTTCGAGGAGCTGCACCCCAACGTTGACGTCGAAGTGGTCAACGCCGGAACGGGCAACGACCAGTACACGGCCCTGCAGAACGCCATCGCCGCAGGCTCGGGGGTCCCCGACGTCGCCCAGATCGAGTACTTCGCCCTGCCGCAGTTCGCCCTCGCCGATTCCCTCACGGACATCGGCGCCCTCGGGGCCTCGGACCTGGAAGGGACCTTCAGCCCCGGCCCGTGGAACGCCGTCCAGCAGGGCGAGGGCATCTACGGCCTCCCCATGGATGCCGGCCCCATGGTCATGTACTACAACACGGAGGTCTTCGAGAAGTTCGGCGTCGAGATCCCTGCGACCTGGGACGAGTACGTCGCAGCGGCGAAGACCATCCACGAGGCCGACCCCGACGTCTACATCACCAATGACACGGGCGACGCTGGACTGACCACCAGCCTCATCTGGCAGGCGGGCGGCAAGCCCTACACCGTGGACGGCACCGACGTCTCGATCGACTTCACCGACGAGGGCTCCACGCAGTTCGCCGAGACCTGGCAGCAGCTCATCGAGGACGACCTCGTGGCCCCCATCAACTCCTGGACCGACGAGTGGTACCAGGGCCTCGGCGACGGGACCATCGCAACCTTGAACACCGGTGCCTGGATGCCCGGCAACTTCGAGTCCGGTGTGCAGGCCGGCGCGGGCAAGTGGCGCGTGGCACCGCTCCCCCAGTGGGAAGAGGGCGGCACCGCAACGGCCGAGAACGGTGGCAGTTCGCTCGCCGTCCCGTCCGCCACGGAGAACGCGGCCCTCGCCTACGCCTTCCTCGACTACGCGAGCGTGGGCGACGGCGTCCAGACGCGCATCGACGGCGGCGCCTTCCCCGCCACGACGGCCGACCTCGAATCCGAGGAGTTCCTGAACCGGGAGTTCGAGTACTTCGGCGGCCAGAAGGCCAACGAACTCTTCGCCGAGTCCGCAGCGAACGTCGTCGAGGGCTGGTCCTACCTGCCCTTCCAGGTCTACGCGAACAGCATCTTCAACGACACCGCCGGCCAGGCCTACGTCTCGGACACCCCTCTCATGGACGGGCTGAAGAGCTGGCAGGACGCCAGCATCAAGTACGGCACCGACCAGGGCTTCACCGTCTCGGAGTAGCACCAGCTGCACCTGCACCATCAGACCCGGGCCGGGCGGGAGCTCGCGCGCACCCGCCCGGTCCGTCCCATCCCGCTGTACCCGCCGTCGTCGCCCCTGCCCGTCCTCACAGAACAAGGGCACGACGACGGCGGGAGGCCCACCCGCGCCTGAACGCCTCGAGAGACATCCCCAAGGAGCACTACCGTGTCGACACCCACCACCCACCGCTGGCTGCGCTGGCCGTCCGAACCGAACCGAGCACGCATGGCGTTCGGCGCCGACTACAACCCGGAGCAGTGGCCGCGCGAGACGTGGGACGAGGACGTCCGCCTCATGCGCGAGGCCGGCGTCAACGTGGTGTCCCTCGCGATCTTCTCCTGGGCCCGCCTGCAGCCCGAGCGGGACACCTGGAACTTCGCCTGGCTCGACGAGGTCATCGACCTCCTGCACGCCAGCGGGATCGCCGTCGACCTCGCGACCGCCACCGCCTCCCCGCCACCGTGGCTCGCCACCGAGCACCCCGAGATCCTGCCCGTCACGGCCGACGGCGGCACCCTCTGGCCCGGCGCACGCCAGCACTGGCGGCCCACCAGCCCCGTGTTCCGCGAGCATGCCCTCAAGCTCGTCACGGCGATGGCCGAGCGGTACCGGGACCACCCGGCCGTCTGCGCCTGGCACATCTCCAACGAGCTCGGCTGCCACAACATCTACGACTACTCCGACGACGCCGCCCGCGCCTTCCGCCTCTGGCTCACCGACCGGTACGGCAGCATCGACGCCCTCAACGACGCCTGGGGCACCGACTTCTGGTCCCAGCGGTACACGCGCTTCGAGCAGATCCTGCCCCCGCGCCAGGCCGCCTCGCACCCCAACCCCACGCAGCAGCTCGACTTCAAGCGCTTCTCCTCCGACGCCCTCAAGCAGTACCTGCGCGCCGAACGCGACATCCTGAACCGCATCACCCCGGAAATCCCCGTCACCACGAACTTCATGGTCATGGGCGAGACCAAGGGTATGGACTACGCCGACTGGGCCGCCGAGGTGGACTTCGTCGCCAACGACCACTACTTCGTCCCCGGCCCGCAGGGCGTGGACGAGCTCTCCTTCTCCGCGAACCTCACCGGCAACATCGCCGGCGGCAGGCCGTGGTTCCTCATGGAGCACTCCACCAGCGCCGTGAACTGGCAGCCCATCAACACCCCCAAGAAGTCCGGGGCCCTGCGCCGCGACTCCCTCACCCACGTGGCGCACGGCGCCGACGCCGTCTGCTACTTCCAGTGGCGGCAGTCCAAGGCCGGCGCCGAGAAGTTCCACTCCGCGATGGTCCCCCACGCCGGCGAGGACAGCCCGATCTTCCGCGACGTCGTCGCGCTCGGCCGTGAACTGGCTGGACTGTCCGACGTCGTCGGCTCCCGCCGCCGCCAGGCACCGGCCGCGATCCTCTTCGACTGGGACTCCTGGTGGGCCTCCGAGCAGGACTCCCACCCCACCGACCGCCTCCGCTACAAGCAGGAGGCCCTCGACTGGTACTCGGCGTTCCTCGCCCTCGGCCTCCGCGCCGACGTCGTCCCCTCCGCGGCGGACCTCACCGGTTACGGGCTCGTCGTCGCCCCCGTTCTCCACGTGGTCCCGGCCGCACTGAAGGCGCGCCTCGAGGACTACATGACCGGCGGCGGGCACCTCGTCGCGAGCTACTTCAGCGGCATCACCGACGAGAACGACCACATCTGGCTCGGCGGCTACCCCGGCGCCCTCGCGGACCTGCTCGGCATCCGCATCGACGAGTTCGGGCCCCTGCTCGACGGCGACACCGTCCAGCTGGACAACGGGACCGCCGCGACGCTGTGGGCCGATCGAGTCCTACCACGCGCCGACGACGTCGAAGTCCTCGCCCGCTACACGAGCGGTGACCATACCGGCGACGCCGCCGTGACGCGCCGCGCCGTCTCCTCCGATCCGGGATCCGGCAGTGCCGCCTACGTGGGCGCCCGCCTCGGCGCCCAGGGCCTCGAGCCCGTCCTCGCGGATCTCGCGGCCCGCGCCGGGCTGACCAGCGAGCTGCCCGCCGACCTCCGCGGCGCCGTCGAGCAGGTCATCCGTGCCGGCGACGGCGCCGACTACGTCTTCCTCATCAACCGCACCGACGCGCCCGTGGACATCACCGGCGTCCACGGCGACACCCTCACCGGCGAGGAGTCCAAGCTGGCTCCCCGCTCCGTCGCCGTGCTCACGAGGAAGGACCGCACCACCGTCTCGTAGGACCTGCACAACCTCGCTGGAAGGAACACGTTCAATGACGAATCGATCCAGGCGCGCCACCCAGGCGGCCGCGACCGGAGTTGCCGCCGTATTGGCGGCCGCCTCCCTCATGGGTGGTGCGGCGCAGGCCGCACCACCCGCCCGTCCCGCTCCGCCCACCGCCCCGGCCGTACCCGATGGCGCCCTCACGCTCACCCCCGACCCCTCCTACCAGGGCGAGGAGTTCGAGGGCTGGGGGACCAGCCTCGTCTGGTTCGCCAACGCCACCGGCGACTATCCCGACGAGATCCGGAACCGGCTCGCCGAGCTGGTCTTCGGACCCGACGGCCTCAACCTGAACATCGCCCGCTACAACATCGGCGGCGGCAACGCCCCCGATGTGAAGGACTACCTGCGTCCCGGCGGCGCCGTCGAGGGCTGGTGGAACGCACCCGAGGGCACCACGCGCGAGGACACCGACTGGTGGTCACCCGAGGACCCCGCGGACTGGAACCTCGAGGCGGATGCCACGCAGCGCTGGTGGATCGACCGCATCAAGCAGGACATCACGCACTGGGAGACGTTCAGCAACTCCCCGCCCTGGTTCCAGACCGTCAGCGGCTACACCTCCGGCGGGTTCAATTCCACCGCCGACCAGCTGAAGCCCGAGAGTATCTCCGACTTCAACGCCTACCTGGTGCGCGTCACCGAGGAACTGGAGAAAGCTCACGGCATCGAGGTGGACACCCTCGATCCGTTCAACGAGCCCAACACCAACTACTGGAGTACGCAGCTCGACGCCTCCGGTGAACCGACCGGCGGCCGCCAGGAGGGCGCCCACATGGGCCCGCAGCTGCAGCAGCGGGTCCTCCGGGACCTCGCCGCGAAGCTGCAGGACGCTGACACCGCCGCCACCATCTCCGCGATGGACGAGACGAATCCCGGCACCTTCGCCACCAACTGGAACTCCTACCCCGAGGATGTCCGCGCCCTCGTGGACCAGCTGAACGTGCACACCTACGGCACCGGCCAGCGCACCACCGTGCGGGACATCGCCAAGGCCGAGGACAAGCCGCTGTGGATGAGTGAGGTCGAGGGCTCCTGGGGGAACGGCCAAAGCTTCACCAGCATGGAACCGGGCCTCGGCATGGCCAAGCGCATCACCGACGACCTCCGCGAGCTCGAGCCCAGCGCCTGGGTGTTCTGGCAGCCCGTCGAGGACTACGACAACATGGCCCCCGGCGGCGAGAGCGCTGCCGGCGCCAACTGGGGCAGCATCCAGATGCCCTTCGACTGCACCGACGTGGACACCCTCGAGACGTGCCCCATCTACACGAACACCAAGTTCAACACCGTGCGGAACTACACGCACTACATCCAGCCCGGCGACCGCCTGGTGCAGGTGAACGACGAGGACACGACCGCCGCGATCACCGGCGCCGGTGCCGCCGTCGTGCACATCAACGAGGACGCCGAGGACAAGCCCCTGGTCCTCGACTTCTCGAAGTTCGGCTCCGTTGCCAAGGGTGCCACGGTGACGCCCGTGGTCAGCGACGCGGACGGCGCCCTCGTCGAGGGTGAGCCGGTCGCGATCGAGGGCGCCAGCGCCGTGGTCACCGCACCGGCCGAGTCCGTCACCACCTTCGTGGTCGACGGCGTCTCGGGCATCGCCGAGGACGCGGCCGCCATCCAGAACGGCCACGTGTACCGGCTGCAGGGCGTGCAGAGCGGCAAGTCCATCGAAACCACCGGCGGTACCGCCGTCATCAGCGCCACCGACCCCGCCGACGCGCAGCAGCTGTTCCGCTTCACCAGCCTGGGTGAGGACAACACCAACCGCGAGCGCTATTCGATCACCACGCTCGACGGCTCCGCGCAGCTCGCCGACGAGGGCGGCGCCGCCGTCGTCGCTCCCGCCAGCGGCAATCCGCGGGCCGAGTGGATCGCCTCCACCACCGGGGACGGCACCTACACCCTCGTCAACGCCGAGACCGACCTCCTGCTCGAGGTGGGTGGCGGATCGACCGCCGAGGGTGCGGCAGTCACGCTGTACCTCGCGAACTCCGGTGCGAACCAGCGCTGGGCACTGATCGACGAGACCGTAATCGACGTCGAACCCGCCACCGCCTTCACCGTTCCCGGCACCGCACCCGTGCTGCCGGAGACAGTGACTCCCGTGTACCGCGACGGCGCCCGCGGAGCCATCCCCGTCGAGTGGAAGATCCCGAACGGGAACCGCTGGAAGAAGGCCGGGACCGTCAAGGTGAAGGGCATCGCGACGGACGTCACCGGCGCGCAGTTCCCCGCCGAACTGACCGTCACGGTCGACACCCTCGTCTCCACGCAGCCGGCACGCGCCAAGGCCGTCGTCGGGGCCGTCCCCGTCCTGCCGGCTACCGTCACGGCCGTGGGAAGCCTCGGCGGCACCGTGGAACGTGACGTCACCTGGGACACCGCCGTCAGCTACCCCGCCCCCGGCGTGTACGAGCTGGCCGGCCGGGCGGATGACGGCGCGGACGGCACACTCCCGGCGACCGTCCGCATCCAGGTCACCGAGGGCACGCTGGACAACGTGGCCGATGACGGCGGCACCACCGCCGCGGCCACCTTCACCGAGCCGGGCTACGGCACGGCTGGATTGTTCAACGGGGACCTCCGCGACAAGGCCTGGTCCAACTGGAAGTCCAGTGCAAAGAACACCTCGGAGACCCTGACGGTCACTCTGCCGTCCGCGCAGCCCGTCGGCGGCGTCGTCGTGAACTTCTTCCGCGACGGCACCACAGACAGCTACGCGCAGTCCGTCCAGCTCCAGGTCCAGGGCGCCGACGGCGCGTGGAGCGATGTCGGCTCGCCGGTCGACGTCCCAGGCGGCTCGCCGGCCCCCGCAGTGACTCTGCCGATCAGCGGCGTCACGGCGCAGTCCGTTCGCGTGGTCATGACGGCACGCCCGAACACCCACATGGTGGTCAGCGAGATTCAGGTGCTCGGGCTCGTCCCCGCGGCGTCCTCGGACGCCACGCTCTCCTCGATCAGCCTCGGCGACACGCCGGTGGCCGGGTTCTCCCCCGAGATCACCGCCTACGCGGTTCCGTCGAAGGGGAAGGTTCCCACGGTCTCGGCCGTTACCGCCGATCCCTATGCGACGGTAACCGTCACTCAGCCCTCGGGTAAGGACCGCACCACCGTCCTCACAGTGACGAGTGAGGACGGCTCGGCCTCGGGCACGTACCGGGTGGACCTCACGAAGTAGCCCCCGGAGAACACACGAACGGGGCGCCCGCAGCAGCGGACGCCCCGTTCGTGTGCGGGATGGAGCAGTTATCAGCTGTTCTTGGTGCGGACCGGGCTGTCCTCGATCTCCTCGAGGGGTGAGTCCCCGTCGTCGTCCTGGGACAGCTTCTCGTGGCCCTCGAGCGATTCGGACAGCTCTCGCGGACCGTCGGGGACGCCTTTCGGGGACGTCACCAAGGTCATGACACGCACAGCTAGTTCGCGTAGACGTCCAGCAGGCGCAGTTCCGGCGTCCACAGACCCAGCGAGTCGCCGGTGTTGTTCAGGACGGAGGACGGCATTGCGTTGAAGCAGGCGGTCGAGGTGTTCGTGCCGGGGCCGGTGTGGACGCGCAACTCACCACCGGGCTGCAGGACATAGCCCTCCCCCACCCGCAGGACGTTCTTCGCGGCGTCCCGGAGGAAATACCCGCTCACGTCCACTGCAGAGCCTGAGGCATTCCGCAGCATCACATACTCCCCTGCCCCCGGCAGGACATCGTAGCCCAACGGATTGCTCACGGCTCCGCTGATCTCCAGGGCTGCACCCGGAAACGCGGGAACCCCGCGCAGGGAACGACTGTTCTGAATTGGGAAGTCAGTCATCACGACGTCGACACCGAAATCCGCGACGGCCTGCACGGCTTCCGGCGAGTTCACGGTATAGACGCCCATCACGAGGCCCGCCTCCTTCACCCTGATGACATCGGCAGGGGTGAGGCCACGGTAGTTCGCGCCGACGGAGTCCACGACGGTGGCCCAGTCGGCCAGTACCTCGGACCCCGGGACCACACCCGTGAGCTGCTGCAGCGGGACCTCCGGTGCCAACGCAGCGAACCTGCGGTTGGAGGACTCGTCAAAGCCGAGTACCTGCACCTTGTCCGCGCCGACCAGCTTCCGCCACGCAGATTCGGCGCTCAGCTCCTCGGCCACCAGTTCCTCGATGCCGGGCGAGTTCACCGGCGACTTGATCTCGATGTACACGCCCGTGGCGCGGGTAGCCACCCTCGCAGCGTCGTCGAGGTGCGGGATTTTCTCGCCGATGAAGCGCCCGTCGAAGTACGAGCCGACGTCGAGCTGCTGCAGCTCGGCCCACGTGAAGGACGTGATCGGGTCGCCGTCGCGTTCCGGGAAGACGTCCTCTACATTCGTGGTCCGGGCGGGCGTGTCGTCATGGAAGAGGAACGGGACACCGTCGGCACTGAGCTGAACGTCGACCTCGATGAAGTCCGCGCCGGCGGCCCGGCCGTCTTTGAAGGCCGCCACGGTGTTCTCGGGCGCCGTACCCGCGGCACCGCGGTGGCCCACGAGGAGCAGACCCGCCTGGTGCTCGACGTTGCCGTGGGGCTCTGTCGACTCGGCGGCGGCGTCGACCTGGCCGACATAAGCAGGAACAGCGAGAAACGAGAGCCCGACGACGACGGCAACAGCAGAACAAATGGGGCCGACAAGACGGGCCATGGGTGAATCCCTTCGGGTGGAGGATGCGCCGGTGACACTCGCGCGCAACGATCCAACCGTTCCCACCCGGCCCGCCTCGCCCACGACGGGTGAACTACCGGTGAGCAAAGTAGCCAGTGGGGGCAGGACAACGGCTACACCAGCCGGCTCCTCGTCCGGCAAGGCGAATCGAATGAGCCGGCCGATGGTAGGGCCGGGCTGATGGTGCGGGCCGGGGACCGCGGCGCAGCGGCCAGGGCCGGGTTGAGTCCTGGTTCTGGTGCGGCTATCCGGCTCGGCGAACCAGCGCCCTGAACAGGTACTCGCCGTCGGGGAGCTCGAAGCAGTCTCTCAGGAGTTTGCTGGGTCGGTCGCTCTGGCTATCAGCGGAGGTGGCGCACTGAGCTGGTTCGAGACGACGGTGCTCATGTCCGTCGACGAAATGATGGAAGCCGTGCGCGACGCTCAGCAGACCCGGTACCGGCGCCCCGGTACGCGACATACCTGACCATTTCCTATGCGGGACAAACGAACGGGGCGCCCGCAGCAGCGGACGCCCCGTTCGTGTGCGGGATGGAGCAGTAGTCAGCTGTTCTTGGTGCGGACCGGGCTGTCCTCGATCTCCTCGAGGGGTGAGCCCCCGTCGTCGTCCTGGGACAGCTTCTCGTGGCCCTCGAGCGATTCGGACAGCTCTTCGTCGGCCGACGCGTCGTGCTGGGGCTGCTCGTTCTGCGTGCTCATGGGAGTCCTTCCGATGGATCCTGCTGGCCGTACGACGCCATGCGGGGTGCGGGGTAGGACCGCCCGGGCACGTTCTTCGACGTCGTTCCTTCAGCGTACGCGAATCATCAGCCTGCTTGGTATCTGTCGGCGTCAGGCCGGCCAGAGCTTGACCGGACCCAGCTGCGGGCCGTCCGGGGTGGGGTTCGGATCGGGTTCCTTCAATTCGACGAAGAAGACGTGCGTCGGTGTCGAGCCGGTATTCTCGCCGTAGTGGTCCTGGGCCGGCAGCCAGCGGACCGCCCCCTCCAGGAGCTCCACCTCGACGCTCGTGCCGCGGGCATGCAGCCGCCGGTGGAAGGACCCGGCGGTGATCATGACGCTGTCGGGGTGGTGGTGTTCGGTGCTGATGTGGCCGGGCTCGTCCGTGTATTCCAGGACACGGACGCGGTCGTTCTCGAAGACCACGCGGTAGTTGTCAGGGTTCGTCTGGACTGGATCGTCTGCCATGGGCGGACTGTACGCCCGCCCATGACCGGGGGCCAGAGTCCTCCTGCCGCCCTGGCACGGACGGGTCTAGGGTGTGCGCATGGACCCGACGGAACAGTTCGAGGCCGAGCGCCCCCGCCTCGTCCGCATCGCTGCCGGCGTCCTCGACGACCGCGCCGAGGGCGAGGACATGGTGCAGCAGGCGTGGCTGCGCTTCGACGCCACCGACACCGTGATCGAGAACGTGCCGGCCTGGCTGACGGTCGTCACGACCCGCCTCTGCCTCGACCGCCTGCGGTCCCGGGTCCCGGAGCCGACGGACACTGTGCTGGAAGCCGGCACGATCCCCGATCCGGCCGAGGACGTGGCCGAGGCGACCAGCGTCGGCGTCGCCCTCCAGGTGGTGCTGCAGCGCCTGTCGCCGTCCGAGCGGGTGGCGTTCATCCTGCACGACACCTTCGGCGTGGACTTCCGCACCATCGCGACCGTCCTCACGGTCTCGCCGGAGGCCGCCCGCAAGCTGGCCTCGAGGGCCCGGACCAGGGTCTCCTCCCTCGCCCCGGACGGCACCCCGGCCGACTGGGAGGTGGTGGACGCGTTCCTCACCGCCTCCCGGGGCGGCAGCTTCGCGCGCCTGGTGCACCTGCTCGCGCCCGACGTCGTCGTTCTCGCCGACGCCGACGCGATCGCCGCAGGCACCCCGGCCCGGCTGGAGGGGCGCAACGCGGTGGCGGCGATGTTCGACGGCGCCGCCACGACGGCGTTCCCGGTGTTCGTCGACGGGCGGCCGGGCGCGGCGTGGTTCCACCGCGGCGCGGCCCGGGTGGCGTTCGACTTCACGATCACCGACGGTGCGGTCAGCGCGATCACGTTCCGCGCCGAGCCGGACGTCCTGGCCTCCCTCACCCGGCGAACCGCCGCGGACCGGAAATGACGCCGGCGGTCACATTTCCGGCGCCGGACTCGTCATCAGTACGAGGGCGGTAGACGCCGATCTCGTACACCGCACCCACCAGAAGGAAATTCTCATGAAGACCATGACGTGCAGGCAACTCGGCGGCCCCTGCGACCTGGCGCTCCACGGTGACTCCGCGGACGACGTCATCAAGGCCCAGGACCAGCACCTGAAGGACGCCACCGCGGCCGGTGATACCCGGCACCAGGCGGCCCACGACGCGATGACGGGCCGCTGGAAGAACCCCATCAAGGGCATGGGCTGGTACAACGACACCAGGAAGGCCTTCGCTGCACTGCCCGAGGGCTGATCTGGACCCGTAGCGCCGAGAAAGCAGAAAAGACCGCCGAAAGCCGCTTTCGGCGGTCATTTCTGCCCCTCGGCGCACACGAATGGACGGCCACCCTCGCTGGAGGGAGGATTAGCGCACGCCCATGTGACGTTATTTCTTGCACTTCCGCTTAGGTTTGCCTAACCTGAGCTTGTGCCCCTCGATGACTCCGCAGTCCCGCCGTCCCTCAGCGTCGCGGGCCTCGGCGTCTCCTACGGCAACCGGCGGGTCGTGGAGTCGGCATCCTTCGACCTGGCGGCCGGCACGGTCACCGCGCTGATCGGCCCCAACGGCAGCGGCAAGTCCACCCTCCTGCGCAGCATCGCCCGACTCCACACGCCCGACGCCGGATCGGTCACCCTCGACGACGGCGTGGACGTCTCCACCCTCTCCTCCCGGGACTTCGCCCGCTCGATCTCCCTCCTGGCGCAGAGCCGGCCGGTCCCCGGCGGGCTCACCGTCCGGGAGGTCGTCACCTTCGGCCGCCACCCGCACCGCAGCCGCTGGACCGGCCAGGACGCCGAGGGGCCCGCCGTCGTCGACCGCGCCCTCCACCTCACGCGCACCACCGACCTCGCCGACCGCCCGGTCGCCGCGCTCTCCGGCGGGCAGGTGCAGCGCGTGTGGCTCGCCGGCTGCCTGGCACAGGACACCGGCGTGCTGCTGCTCGACGAACCCACCACCTACCTCGACCTCCGCTACCAGGTGGAGATCCTGGACGTGATCCGCGACCTCGCGACCCACCACGGCGTGACCGTCGGCGTCGTCCTGCACGACCTCGACCAGGCCGCGGCCATCGCCGATCACGTGGTCCTGCTCGAGGACGGCGCCGTCCTGGCCCGGGGCGCGCCCCGGGAGGTCCTGACGGCCGAGAACCTGTCCCGCGCCTACGGCGTCCGCGTGGACGTCACCGTCACGGACGGCGCCCTCCACACCCGCGCCGTCGGGCGTCACAACACGCCAACCGTGGCCGTCCCCGCCCCCTGATCCGCCCCCGCCACACCACTGCGCCGCCCGCGCACGAACAGAAATGAACCCGATGACACAACCCAAGATCCTCGCTGCCCTCGCAGCGGCGGCCCTGCTCTCCCTGACCGCCTGCGGCACCACCGAGGACGCCGCCGGCAGCTCCGCACCCGAGGAGACCGCCTCCGGTGAGAGCATCACCGTGACCGACGCCCGCGGCAAGGAGGTCACGCTCGACGGACCGGCCGACCGCGTGGTGGCCACCGAATGGAACGCCGTCGAGAATCTCGCGGCCCTCGGCGTCATGCCGGTGGGCGCCGCGGACGTGAAGGGCTACGCCCAGTGGGTCAGCGCCGAGCCGCTCGACGACTCCGTGACCGACGTCGGCGTGCGCGGCGAGCCGAGCATCGACACCCTCGTCTCCCTCACGCCCGACGTCGTCATCGTCACCGACCAGCTCGTCGAGGGCGCGATCGAGCAGATCGAGAAGACGGTGCCCGTCGTCGTCGTGCCGGGCGGCGACGCGACCGACAACCTCGGCCAGATGTACGAGAACCTCGACCTCATCGCCACCCTCACCGGCACCGAGGACCAGGCTGCCGAGCTGCGGTCCGCCCTCGAGGCGAAGATCACCGACGGCAAGGTGGCCATCGAGGAGGCCGGGGCTGCCGGCGCGCCGATCGCGTTCTCGGACGCCTACGTCGACGCCGGGAGTGTGTCGATCCGCCCGTTCACGGAAGGCTCCCTCGTGGGGAACGTCCTCGGCGAGCTGGGCCTCACCGACGCCTGGGACGTCGAGGGCGACCCGGTCTACGGCCTCGGCCAGACCGACGTCGAGGGCCTCACCGCCCTGCCCGAGGACACCCGCTTCTGGTACATCGCCAACGACGCCTTCGGCGACCCGTACCAGGACGAGCTCGAGGACAACGCCGTGTGGAAGGGGCTGCCGTTCGTCGCCTCCGGTGACGTGACGCGCTTCCCGGACTCCCTGTGGACGTTCGGCGGACCGAGCTCGATGGGGCAGATCGTCGACGCGGCCGTCGAGGCCGCAGAAGCCGGACAGTAGCGGCGGTGCCGCCGGCAATCCTCACCCGGTCCGCTCCCGCACGGGCCGGGGCGCACGCCCCGCGCCCGGGAGTGCGGCCGGCCCTCGCCGGCGGCCTCCTCGCGGCTGCGACCGCGATCCTCGCCCTCGTCCACCTCACGCAGGGCACCTCCACCGTGGACGCTGCGGACATCCTGGGCCTGCTGGCCGGGAACGACGACGGCACCACGGGCGCCGTCGTCGCGGCCAGCCGCATCCCCCGCCTGGCCGCAGGCCTCCTCGTCGGTGCCGCCCTCGGGGCGGCCGGCGCCGTCATGCAGTCCGTCTCCCGCAACGCCCTCGCCTCCCCCGACACCCTCGCGGTGAACGCGGGGGCCCACCTCGCCGTCGTCACCGTCGCGGCCCTCGGTTTGCAGGTGCCGCTGCTCGGCGCGGTGGGCGTCGCCTTCCTCGGCGGACTCGCCGCGGCGGCCCTCGTCCTCGCCCTCTCCGGGGCCGGGCAGTCCTCGAGCGTGCGCCTGGTCCTCGCCGGATCCGCGATCGCCCTCGCGTTCAGCGCGCTGACCAGCGCCCTCCTGCTCCTGTTCTCACAGGAGACCCGCGGCCTGTTCGCGTGGGGGTCCGGGTCCCTCGGGCAGAGCGGACTGGAGAAGGTCACCCTGCTGGCACCCCTGGCCGGCGCGGCGCTGCTGGTCCTCTTCCTGAAGTCGCGGTCCCTGGACCTGCTGACGCTCGGCGACGACCAGGCCCGTGTGCTCGGGATCAACGTCCGCGGGACGCAGGTCCTCGCCATCGTGCTCGCGGTTCTCCTCGCCGCCGCGGCCGTCACCGTCGCCGGGCCGATCGGCTTCGTCGGACTCGCAGCCCCCGCGATCGTGCGCCTCGCCGCCCCACGGATCACCGGCCTCCACCGCCATGTCGCGCTGATCCCCGCCTCCGCCCTGATGGGGATCTTCCTCGTCCTCGGCGCGGACGTCCTGCTGCGCGCGGTGATCGGCGCCGAGAGCGCCGTCGAGGTGCCCACGGGCGTCATCACCACGGTGTTCGGCGCGGTCTTCCTCGTGGCGCTCGCGCACCGGATGCGCTCGGACGGACCCACCCGGGACGCGGCAGGCGTCTCGCTGCGCACGGTCGGTGCCGCCCGGAGCGCCGGCGTGCTCCTGGTCCTCGTGGTGCTGCTCGCGGCGGTGGGCGTCGCCGGACTGCTGCTCGGTGACGCGAAGCTCCTCCTCGGGGATCTCGCCAACTGGGTGTCGGGCCAGGCGGGGCCCGTGGTCTCGAGCGTGCTGGACACCAGGGTGCCCCGCGTCGGAGCGGCCCTCCTCGCGGGTGCGTCGCTCGCCGTGGCCGGTACCGCCATCCAGGCGGTAACCCGGAACCCGCTCGCCGAACCCGCGATCATCGGGGTGTCCGGGGGTGCGGGCGTGGGGGCGGTCATCGTCATCACGGCCGTGCCGCTGGCGGGATTCTGGACCGTCAGCGCGGCGGCCGGGATCGGCGCCGCCGTGGTCTCGCTCGTGGTGTTCGGACTGTCCTTCCGCGGTGGGATGCAGACGGACCGGCTGGTCCTCATCGGTATCGGCGTCTCCGCGGCGGCGACCGCCGTGATCACGCTGCTGATCGTCCTCACCGATCCGTGGAACGAGTCCAAGGCCCTGACCTGGCTGTCCGGGTCCACCTACGGGCGGTCGCTGCAGCACCTCGTCCCCATGGCCGTGGCCCTCCTCGTCGCGGTACCGGTCATCGCGGCGCTCCACCGGACGCAGGACCTCCTGGCCCTGGACGAGGACACCCCGCGCCTGCTCGGCATCCGGGTCCCGCGGGCGCGGCTCCTCCTGCTCGCGGCCGCGGTGCTGCTCACGGCATCCTCCGTCGCGGGTATCGGCGTCGTCGGGTTCGTGGGTCTCGTGGCACCTCACGCGGCACGCGCCCTCGTCGGGGCGTCGCACCGGCTCATCCTGCCCGCCGCCATGCTGCTGGGCGCCGTGCTCGTCTGCCTCGGGGACCTCATCGGCCGGACGGCGATCGCCCCGGCACAGCTCCCGGCAGGCCTCCTCACGGCCCTGCTCGGCGCCCCCTACTTCGTCTACCTGCTGTTCCGGAGCCGGCTCAGCCGCTGAGGGGGCCTCCGAGCGTCCAGGGCCGCCGGGTGGAGCGCGGCAATACCGGACCGACATCGTCCGCTATGACCCTGCGCGGGCGTTGCGCTCGGGGCACAATCAGCGCATGACTCTCCGCTGGTACTCCACCGTCATCGAATCCACCGACCATCGCGCCCTCGCGCACTGGTGGTCCACCGCGCTGGGATGGGAGGTGGTGTTCGAAGACGCCGACGAGGCCGCCGTGGTCCCGCCGTGGGCCCGCGAGCTGGACGCAACGCTCTCCTTCGAGCAGGTCCCGCCCGGCCTCGTCTTCGTCCGGGTAGAGCACGAGAAGCAGGGGAAGAACCGTCTGCATCTCGACTTCGCACCCCACACCGGCGAGGACCGGCACGCCGAGATCGAACGCCTCATCACGCTCGGCGCCCGCCGCATCGACATCGGGCAGGGGCCGGACGTCAGCTGGGAGGTCCTGGCGGACCCGGACGGCAACGAGTTCTGCGTGCTGTCCTCCCGCGAGCACTAGGTCGGGCGCCGAGAGAGCAGAAACGACCGGCGAAAGCACGTTCCGCCGGTCGTTTCTCCTCTTCGGAGCCGGGAGGGACTACAGCTCGATGCGCTCCGTCTCGATGACTTCCTTGCGGACCTGACCGGTGACGACCTCGTCGTGCGTGCGGGCCTCACGGGTGACGCGGATCCGCTCGATCGGCACCACGTCCACCTCGACGCGCGGCTTCTCCTCGTAGAGGACCATCTCGACGACGTCGCCGTTGAAGGCGGTCTCGACGGCCGAGTACAGGCGCTCGCGCTCGGCCTTGCTGAAGGTGCCCGCGCCGTCGTCGTACAGCGGCGCGCCGTCCTGGACCGGCACGCGCTCGACGACGAGCTCCTCACGACGGATCTGCACGGTCATGGTGACGTCCTCGGTGACCACGCGCTTGACGAGGCGAACGCGCTCCGTCTCCCGGAGTTCGGTGCCGACGCGGAGCTGCTCCTCGGAGCGCGTCATCGACACGTCGTCGTCGTCGACCGAGCCGCCCACGAAGCCGTCGGAGCGGGTCTCGGAGCGGTTCGTGGAGGCGTCGGTGCGCGAGAAGCGGTCACCGGAGGGCGAGGACGCACGAGCGGTCTCGTCCGAGGCCGGCAGCAGGCCGTAGTAGCGCAGCAGGTGCTGCTCCTCCTCGGGGCTGAGGTGGCCGTCCTGCGACATCTTGGGGGAGTCGTAGACCATGCTGTGCGGATAAGGGAGGCGCACGTCCCGGCCGTCGAGGGTGGCCTCACGGAGGGGTGCGAAGGATTCCGGGCTGCCGGCGGCGTGCGTCGCGACGGTGACCCAGCTGGGCTCCCCCGTCGCGTCGTCGACGTAGAGCTGGCCCATGGAACCCAGAACGGCTCCGTCGTCGCTCAGCACGTTCGCGCCGGCGTTCATGGCATCCTTCATCTGTTCAAGCGTGATCATCATGATCCTTTCGAGGAGGTTGCTTCCCTTCACCGTAGATCCCGCCCGAACCGATAGCAAGCATGCTTATTACCGGACGCGCGCTTCACAATCCCCCAACCCCTCGGCCGTCGGCCCGCGCCGCCCTACACTGTGCCGCATGGACCTGAGGCGGAGATCCCTTCGGGCGGCGCGCGTCTCGGACGAATCGCACCGCGTCACCACCTTCGAGCTCTTCTTCGACCTGGTCTTCGTGTTCGCGTTCACGCAGGTCACCGGCTTCATGGCCCATGAGCACTCGTTCCTCGGCGTGCTGCAGGGCATGATCATCCTGGCGATGCTCTGGTGGTCCTGGGTGGCCTACTCGTGGCTCGGGAACCAGACGCATGTGGACGAGGGCCTCATGCGGCTCGGTCTGTCCGTCGTCATGGTGGCCATGTTCATTGCGGCGCTCGCCATCCCCGAGGCGTTCGACGACCTGGAAGGGGGCCTCAGCGGGCCCTTCGTCCTCGCGCTCGCGTACTTCGTGGTGCGCGCGATGCATCTCCTGCTCTACCTGTACGCAGCGAGGGGCGACGGACCGCTCCAGCGGCAGGTCCTCAAGCTGTCCCTGGTGATGGTGCCTGGCGCTGCCCTCATCCTCACGGGCGCGGTGATCGGCGGGACGGCGCAGACCTGGTTGTGGGCAGCCGGACTCGCCCTAGACATCGCCCTCACCTACCTGACCTCCACGGGCGGGAACTGGCGCCTGTTGTCGGCGGCCCACTGGACCGAGCGCCACGGCCTGGTGGTCATCCTCGCGCTCGGCGAGTCGATCGTGGCCATCGGCGTCGGGGCATCGCAGGAGCCCGTGAGCATCCCGATCCTCCTCGGCGCGGTGTTCGGGATCGCCCTGTCCGTCTGCCTGTGGTGGCTGCACTTCGACGTCACCGCGATCGCCGCCGAGCACCGGTTCGCAGCACTGCACGGTCCGGAACGCATCTCGGCCGCGGTGGACGCCTACAGCTACCTGCACCTACCCCTCGTGGCCGGGATCATCCTCTCCGCGTTCGGGGTGGAGGACGTCCTGGCGCACGTCTTCGACACCGCGGATTTCGGTCTGCTCGGCTCGGTCGCGCTCTTCGGCGGAGCCGCCCTGTTCCTGATCGGCAGTTCGGCGTTCTGGCGCCGCATGGCCGGCTCGTGGAGGAAGCTGCGGCTCGTCGGCGCCGCCGTCCTGCTCCTGGTCGTCCCCGCGGGTGCCCTGCTGGCACCGCTGGCGGCCCTCGCCCTCGCGGCCGCCCTCGCGGTCGTCCTGGTGGCAGCGGAGACGGCCCTGGATGCCGGGACGAGGGCGTCGATCAGGGAGTAGGACGCAATCCGCCGGGATCGCGCCGCTAGAGGTCGTGCCGGAGGGCGTAGCCGGAACTCGGCAGGGAGCCCACGCTCCAGTCGGCATGGGACGACGGATGATCCGCCGGCACGTCGGCACCGACGGTCCGCAGGAGATACCGCACCAGGAGTGCGGCGAGGGCGATGACCAGGAGAATCAGCAGGATGTTCATGCATCGATCCTGATCCCATCGGCCGAGGAAAAGGAGTGGCAGAAAGGACCTGTATCGCTCAAAAGCTGCCACACTGGAGGCATGTTCACCAAGGTCGCCGTGATCGTCCTCCCGGGTCTCGCCGTCTTCGAGTTCGGCGTGGTCTGCGAGGTGTTCGGCGTGGACCGCTCCGCCCTCGGCGTGGGCCTTCCCGCCTTCGACCTCCGCGTCTGCACGCCCACGCCCGGGCTGGTCCGGACGGCGTCGGGCGTGTCCCTCCAGGTCGAGCAGGACCTCACGGGCGCCGACGACGCCGACCTCGTCATCATGGCCCCCTACCCGGCCGGCGCTGCGGTGCCCGACGCCGTCCTGGACGCCCTCCGCTCCGCGGACCGCCGGGGCGCCCGCATCTTCTCCGTCTGCTCGGGCGCCTTCGCCCTGGCCGAGGCCGGGCTCCTCGACGGCCGCTCGGCGACGACGCACTGGCGGTACACGGGAGCCCTCGCCGACGCCTACCCGGGCACCCGCGTGGACGAGGACGTGCTCTACGTCCAGGACGGCAACGTCCTCACGAGCGCCGGGACGGCGTCGGGGATCGACGCGAGCCTGCACCTGATCCGGGAGGAGTTCGGGCCGAGGGCGGCGACGGCGATCGCCCGCGGCATGGTGGTGCCCCCGCACCGCGACGGCGGCCAGGCCCAGTTCATCGAGCGGCCCATCCCCGCCGAGTGCGGTGCGTCCATGGAGGAACTGCTCGTGTGGCTCGGCGACCACCTGGACCAGGACCTCCCCGTGGCCACACTCGCCCGACGCCTGCACATGAGCGAGCGGACCTTCGCCCGGCGCTTCCGCGCGGAGACGGGCACGACGCCGGCCGCGTGGCTCACCGGGCAGCGCCTGCTGCGCGCCCAGGCACTGCTGGAGGAGACGCGCCTGACCATCGACGCCGTTGCCCGTGCGGCCGGTTTCGGCCAGGCCGTGCTGCTGCGCCACCATTTCCACCGGGCCCTCGGGGTCAGCCCTGCCGCGTACCGCCGCACCTTCCGGGGCTCGGACAAGGGCTGCGACCTCGACCTGCACGAACTCGAGGAGGAGTTCGGGGCGCGGGCCCTCAGCCGGTGACGCGACCGATGACGAGGAACACCAGCGGCAGGTAGGCCACGCCGGCGAGGGTCTGCAGGGTGATCGTGGACGCCATGAGGCGGGAGTCCCCGCCGAGCGCGCGGGCCATCACGTACGCGGAGGACGCCGTCGGCAGGGACAGGAAGAGGATCACCGTGGCGGCCGGCGGCCCGGTGAGCCCGAGCAGCAGGCACCCGGCCACGCCCAGGCCGGGCAGCACCGCGAACTTGACCATGCTGGCGAGTGCGACGGCCCCGAGGTTCCTGCCCATGCCGCGGAGCTCGAGCGCCGCCCCCACGCAGAGCAGGCCGAGCGGCAGGGACGCCGTCCCGAGGGTCCGCACGAAGCCGTCGACGCCGGGCGGCAGGCCGACGCCGGTGACGTTCAGCAGGAGACCGATCACGCAGCCGAGGATCAGCGGGTTCGTGGCGATGCTGCGGACGGTGCCGCCGACGGTCAGCCGCTCGGCACCGTAGCGTGCGAAGGCGAGCGTGCAGAGGATGTTCACGAGCGGCACGAGGACGGTGTTGGCGATGGCGGCGAGCGCGACGCCGTCGGCCCCGAACAGGGCGAGGGCGATGGAGAGCCCGAGGTAGTTGTTGAACCGGATGCCGCCCTGCAGCACGGAGGTGAACGCCGGACCGTCGAGGTCGAGGCGGCGCTGCGCGAGGACGAGTCCGGACGCCGCGAGGAGCACCGACCCGGCGAGGATCGGCGCCATCAGGGCGATCGGCAGTCCGCCGAGATCCGCCGTCGCGGTGCCGCTGATGAACAGCGCGGGCAGCAGGACGAAGTAGCAGAGCCTCTCGGCGGGGGGCCAGAAGGCGGGCGCCAGGACGGTGCGGGCCCGGAGGCCGTAGCCGAGGGCGATCAGGCCGATCACCGGGCCGAGCGCGACGAGGCTCTGCGCGATCACCGGGCCGGAACGAGCGGCAGGACTGCTGACACGCACCGGACGGGCAGCCGCCGGGCAGGCAGCGCCGGGGCGGTCACCAACCCCGCGCCTGGAGCCAGGCAGCGGCCAGGCGGCCCCACTGCTCGGCCGCGCCCTGCCCCTCCGCGAGGCCGAGACCGTGCTCGCCCTCCTCGAAGACGTGGAGTGCGTGCGGTACCGCGTGGGCCGCGAGCGCCAGGGCGAGCCGGTAGGCGTGCTCCACGGGGACGGACTCGTCCGCGGCCGTGTGCCAGAGGAACACCGGCGGCGCGTCGGCGGTGACGAGGCGGTCCAGGGAGGTCGCGCTGCGGGCCGGCCCGCCGGCGTCGGGCCCGAGCAGTTCGTCCTGCGATCCGCGGTGCGTGGCGAGTTCCATGGACACCACGGGGTAGCCGAGCACGGCGGCGTCCACGCGTTCGTCGTCGCGTGCGCCCGGGGCGAACGCCGCGTGCCCGGCGAGATGACCGCCGGCCGAGAAGCCGAGGAGCGCCACACGCTCGGCGCCGGCGGCGCGTACGCGCCGGATCTCCGCACGGACGGCGTCGAGGGGACCGGGGTGGCGGGTCTGGACGGGGTAGGCGAAGACACCGGCGGACAGGCCGAAGGAGCGCAGCCGCTCGGCCACGACCTCCCCCTCGTTGTCGGACAGCATGGTGTAGCCGCCTCCGGGCAGGACGATCACGTGGGAAGACTTCATGCCCTCACCGTACTGCGGCCCCGGCCGATGGCGGGGATCCGCTGCTTAACCGGTTAATGAAGAAAGCCCCCGGCCGGAGGGCCAGGGGCTCGACGCGCATCCGAAGGAGCTGTCAGCCTTCACACTCGGTGCAGTACTTGTCACCGTTCTTCTCGCGCGCAAGCTGGCTGCGGTGGTGCACCAGGAAACAGGACATGCAGGTGAACTCGTCCTCCTGCTGGGGGATGACCTGGATCAGGAGTTCCTCGTGCGAGAGGTCGGCGCCCGGAAGGTCGATGCCTTCTGCGGTCTCGCCGTCCTCGACGTCGATCAGCGCGGTCTGCGTGGTTGCGCTGCGCTGAGCCTGGATAGCCTCCAACGACTCGTTGGCCGGCTGGTCTTCCGGACGAACCCGTGGCTCGTCGTAATCGGTTGCCATTACGGTTGATCTCCTTCTATGGGCGGGAATGTCGCCCAGATGCCACTCTCAACCTCGGCAGAGGTGGAAGTATTCCATATACCGGCTGCAATATACCGGTTACGGATGGGACTTTTCTCCACGCGTCTCCACCACGTCGATCTGAACTTCGTTGTGACGGAAGACGCCGGGCGTGATAGGCGGATTGAAGCGCGCGTACCGCGGTTCTCCGTGCGGCACGAACGCTGCCTTCTCCGCGGCTGCCAGCAGTCCCTCGAGATGCCGCTCGAAGGATGCACGGCCGCCGCGGCCGGAGAAGGACACGACGGCGGTGGTGGCCGCCGGCTTCTCGACCACCCGGACACGGGGGTCGTCGGGGATCGGCGCGGTGGCGAGGGAGACGCCGGCGGGCAGCACGAACGCCACGGTGTGGCCGGTCGGTGCCTGCTGCTGGGTGACCGGCGCGGTCATCGCCAGGGATTCGGACCTCCCCGTCCCGGCCGCCTGCTGGGTCACGGGCGCCGTCATCGCCAGCTTCTCCCGTGCGGTGTTCGCCCCGAAGATGTACGAGGCGAGCGTCCGGAAGGCAGCGTTGCCGGCGGTGTCGAACGGGGCGTCGACGTCCACCTCGGCCACGACGTGCGCCGGGTAGGCCCGCAGCTCGAACCCCGGGTAGGTGTCGATCAGGGTGTAGGGCTGCTGTTCGGTCATGCCGGGGATGGTACGCCCCGAGTCTGACCGTCGGCCCCATAGGGTGGGACGCGGCCCCCGTCCCGAAATCCCCAGGAGTCCCATGCCAGCGGCACCCAGTTCCAGCGGCGGATCCGGCGGGCCCATCCCCCGATGAGCCGCACCACGATCCTCGCTCCCAACGGCACCCTCGCGGCGGGCCCGATGGCCGCGATCCTCGCGAATCACGCCATTCCCGGCTGCGAGGTGACCGACCGCACCGGGCGCGTGCATACACGCCTGCTGCCGACCCCGGGCGGCCCCCGCCGCGTCACGGTCACCATCCGGCCCGACGACGTCGAACTCACCGCGGACACGGACGACGACGCCGAGTTCGCGCACCTCACGCGCATCACGCGCCGCTGGCTGGACCTCGACACGGACACCATCGCCGTCGAGCGCGCCTTCGACGGCGATCCGCTCCTCGGCCCGCTGGTGAGGCTGCGTCCTGGACTGCGCGCCGTCGGCTACCCGGAACCCTTCGAGGCCGCGGTCATGACCGTCCTCGGCCAGCAGGTCTCCGTCGCCGCGGGCGGCACCTTCGGCGGCAGGCTCGCCGCGGCCTACGGGGAGGCGTCGTCGTCGGGCCTAATCGTGTTCCCCACGCCGCAGGCCATCGCCGACGCCCCGCACGAGGAGCTGCGCGCGGCCGCGGGGGTGACCCGCACGCGAGCCGCGACCGTGCAGAACGTGGCCCGCGCCGTCGCTGGAGGCCTGAAACTGGATCCGGACGCCGATCACGCACCGCTGCGCCGGGAGCTGCTCGCCATCCCCGGGATCGGCCCCTGGTCCGCCGACTACCTCGCGGTGCGGGTCCTGGGCGATCCCGACGCGTTCACGCCGGGCGATCTCGTGGCACGCCGCGCCATGGGCAACCCGAGCATCCGGGACGCCGAGCGGCGGGCGGAGGCCTGGCGCCCCTACCGCGCCTACGCCCTGTTCCACCTCTGGACGGCGGCGACCTACCGGGGCGACTGACGGGACGGGGTGGGGGCTTTCCGGTCGCTGCGCAGCGCGATCTCCAACTCGAAGCGCACCTTCGGGTCCTTCAGGTCATCGCCGAACAGTTCGCGCAACTGCTGGACGCGGTAGCCGACCGTCTGCCCATGGATGCCGAGCTCCTCGGCGATCGGAGCGCGCTGGCCCCAGTGCCGCAGCCAGGCCAGGAGGGTCTCCTCGAGCTTGACGCGCTGGACGTCCGGCAACCCGCCGAGCGGCGCGAGCCTCCGGCGGGACAGTTCCCCGACGGCGGACGGCTCGGCCGCGAGGACCACCTCGGCCATGTGCTCGTCCGCCCAGACGGGCGGCTCGTCCTCCCCCTCGCGCGGCGGCAGCATGGAGGCCGCCAGGACGGCCAGCCGCAGCGACTGCGCCACATGATCGAGGCCTCCCGCGGGTCCGATGGCCGCACCCCGGCCAGTGAGCACGCGACCGAGCTCGGCACGCTGCCGCGGCCCCCGGTCGGGTACCAGGGCGACGGCGTCGGTCTCGCGTTCGACGACGATCGCCCCCGCCCCGAGGTGTTGCCGGATCCCCCGGGCACGCTCGAGCGGCAGCGTCACCACGGCCACCTGCGCGGGGACCGACCAGTCCGCGAGGGACGCCGCCTGCCGGAGCGCGGTCTCGTCCGCCTGCCCGAGCAGCAGCAGCTCCAGCAGCTCGGCGCGGCGGCGGTCGACGGCGCCGGCCCGCTCGGACTGCTCGAAGGCGTAGGCCTCGGCGCTCACGGCGGAGAGCTCGTCGATGTAGGCCATGATCGATTCCCCGAGGTCCACGACGACGGCGGGGCCGAGGCCCTCCTCCATGGAGCGGCGTGACATCTCGCGGAACGTGACGCGCGCGCCCATCCGGTAGGCGCCGAGCAGTGCGTCCATGCTGCGTCCCTGCCGGAACTCCCCGCGACCCAGGCCCGCCACGAGCTCGCGGCTCTGGTCGGACAGCGCGGGCATCGCGGTGCCCGGCAGTTCGAGGAACCGCTCGAGCGCGGCAGCCACGCCCCGGCGCAGGCCCCGGCCGAAGTTCCCCTCCATGGGGCGGGCATACGCCGGGACCAGTTGCGGGACCGCCTGGATGATGGCGTCCACGAGGCCGGGCGTGAGGGGCCTCAGCCGGTCGCTGACCTCCGGCGGGAGGGCGAGCCAGGGCGGCTCCGGAGGAGCGATCTCCAGCGTGTCAGAAATCACGGGAACTGCTCCGATCTGTCTCATCAAGATAATTTCGCTCTGTCAACCCTACGTCATGGGTGCACGGCATTAGCGGCCGAGGCTATATTGTTGTCGGATGATCCGGTTCAAGAAGTTGGCGCGCGTCACCGCCGCGCTGACCACCCCGCTGACGGCTGAAGACTTCCTTGCGCTCTTCAACCCGGTGTACTCCTCGCGCCAGCTCCGCGGCGTCGTGACGCGGGTGGTGCACGAGACCGAGGACTCCGCCACCATCTACTTCCGCCCCGGGCATGGCTGGCATGCGCACCAGGCCGGCCAGTGGGCACGCATCGGCGTCGAACTCAACGGGGTCCGGCAATGGCGTTCCTATTCCTTGAGCACCGCCGCCGGCCATGATCCGGCCATCACCGTCAAGGACGCCGGCGCGGTGTCCCACGTCCTGGTGCGCGATACCAAACCGGGCGACGTCCTGTTCCTCGCCCCGCCCCAGGGTGACTTCGTGCTCCCCGAACACCCGCGGTCCCTGCTCATGCTCACGGCGGGTAGCGGCATCACGCCGGTCATGTCGATGATCCGCACGCTCGTCCCGCGCCGACCGGACGCCAACGTGGTGCTCATCAACTCCAACAGCACCCCGGAGACGAGCGTGTTCCGCGAGGAGCTGGACGAACTGGCGGACCAGTTCCCCAACCTGACGGTCCGCCACTGGTTCACCAGTGCCCGCGGCCGCCTGCAGTTCACCGCCCGGACCATCGCCGACCTCTGCCCGGACTGGCGGTCCCGCGCGGCCTACGCCTGCGGCCCCGAGGGATTCCTGGACGACGCCGAGGACCTCTGGCAGCGGGAGGCGGCCCTGGAGCAGTCACGCACCGTCCCTGACGTCACCACCGGAGCCGACACGCAGGGCGTGCGGACCGGCACGCTGACGATCGAGCGGTTCAGCACCGACCTCACCGCAGGCGCCGGGCACGACGGCGGCCTCGTCACCTTCGAGCAGTCCGACCGCGAGGTGCAGGCCGACGGCGACACCCCGCTGCTGGACATCGGCGAGGACGCCGGCGTCCTCATGCCGAGCGGCTGCCGGATGGGCATCTGCCACAGCTGCCTCATCCCGCTCCGCGCCGGCGCCGTGCGCGACCTGCGCTCCGGGGAAGTGCACAACACCCCCGGCCAACTCATCCAGACCTGCGTCTCGGCAGCCGCCGGGCCCGTGAACCTCGACCTGTAATCCCCAACGGAGGAGTCATCATGACCACCACAGTGACCCGCCCGGGTGCCCTCGCGGCATCCGGCCACCCCATGGTCCGCCCCGATGCCGCCAAGCACCTGACGGATGCGCAGGTCGAGGAGCTCGGCCGCGAACTCGACGCCGTCCGCGACGAGATCCTCGCCAAGCGGGGAGCCAGCGACGCCGCGTACATCCGCCGCGTCATCAAGCTCCAGCGGTCCCTCGAGTTCGCCGGCCGCGGCACCCTCCTGTTCAGCAAGTACAAGCCGGCCTGGTTCGCCGGCACGGCCATGCTGAGCCTCGCCAAGATCATGGAGAACATGGAGATCGGGCACAACGTGCTGCACGGCCAGTGGGACTGGATGCGCGATCCGGACATCCACTCCACCACCTGGGAGTGGGACTTCGTCACCCCGGCGCGCTCCTGGCAGCACACCCACAACGACCTGCACCACCGTTGGACCAACGTGATCGGCAAGGACAGGGACGTCGGATACAACCTGCTCCGCATGGACCCCGACCAGCCCTGGAAGCCCTTCAATCTGGGCAACCCGCTGTACAACGCCATCCTGGCGCCCATCTTCGAGTGGGGCATCGCCCTGTACGACCTCGAGATCCCGGAGTACAAGGAGGGACTGAAGTCCAAGGCGGACATGAACCGCGACCTCAAGGCCGTCGGCGTGAAGGTCGTCAAGCAGTTCTCCAAGGACTACGCGGCCACCCCCGCCGTCGCCATGCTGACCGGCTCGGGCAAGCAGGCCCTCTACGGGACGCTCGCCGCCAACGCCATCCGCAACTTCTGGGCGCACGCCGTCATCTTCTGCGGCCACTTCCCCGAGGGCACGGACACGTTCACGGAGGAGGAGGTGGACGGCGAGACCCGCGGCGACTGGTACGTCCGGCAGATGATCGGCTCGGCGAACATCTCCGGCTCGAAGCTCATGCACTTCATGACGGGCAACCTGTCCCACCAGATCGAGCACCACTGCTTCCCGGACCTGCCCTCCAACCGGTACGCCGAGGTGGCCGTGAAGGTCCGCGAGATCTGCACCCGCTACGGACTCCCGTACACCACGGGTCCGCTGCCCAAGCAGGTCGGCTCCACCTGGGCGAAGATCTTCAAGCTCGCCCTGCCCAACCGGAAGCCGAAGGCCGCCACCGCCTGACATTCCCAGCTCTCCGCCGAGAGGCCAGAAACGACCGCCGAAACACTCTTTCGGCGGTCGTTTCTGCTCTCTCGACAGGAACGGCCCGACGAGGCGACGGCGGGCGGGGTCAGACCGCGGCGCCCTCCTCCGCGAGCAGGGCGTCCACCTGCCCGATGGCGCCCTTCAGGCCCTCCTCCATGCCCATCTCGACCATCTGGTTCAGCTGGTCGAGCGACTCGAACCCGGTGACCAGGGTCATGCGGGTCCGTCCGCCGAGGTCCTCGAGCGTGACGACGGCGTGGGTCCGGCCGAGTTCGTCCACCGGCTCGCGCTGTTCGTTCGCGAAGCCGTCGTCGAAGGTGAGGCGCGTGGGCGCATCGATGCCGGTGATGAGCCACCAGCCATGCGCCTTCTCGCCGTCGGGCCCCGTCATGTAGTACTCCGCGCGACCGCCGACCACGAAGTCGTAGGTGTCGAACGTCGCGGGCCACGTGGGCGGACCCCACCACCGCTCGAGCTGGCGGGGGTCCTCCCAGATGCGCCAGACGCGCTTCACGTCGGCGTCGAACTCGGCGACGAGCCGGAAGTTGAGTTCCTGTGTGTCCTTCTCAGCGCTGATGACCGCCATGATGCTGCCTTCCTAGGTTCGATCCTCGTCTTCGCCGAGGATGTCCTCGATCCGGTCGACGCGCTGCCGCCAGATCCTCTCGTAGTCGTCGAGCAGGCGCCGTGCCCTCTGCACGCCGTCGACCTCTCCGCGCACGATCTGCTCCCGTCCGCGCTTCTCCTTGGAGACGAGCGAGGCCCTCTCCAGCACCGCGACGTGTTTCTGGACCGCCGCGAAGCTCATGTCGTACTGCTCGGCCAGACCGGATACCGAGTACTCGGCAACCAGGACGCGCGCCACGATGTCCCTCCGCGTCGCATCGGCGAGCGCCTGGAACAGGCGGTCCACTTCGTCCTGCCTCAACGTTTCTACAACCATGTGGTTGTACGTTACGCCCGGCGTCGGGAGGGGTCAAGGCTTCCGGTCGACGGCGTGACATCGATTATGGCGGGGCCTCCGCGAGCCTGTAAGACTTGGCCCATGACCCGCGGAATATATGTGAGCGCCATGACCAACGGCTCCGGCAAGTCCCTGATCTCCCTGGGCCTGGCCGATATGCTGCACCGGCACGCCGACCGCGTCGGTTTCTTCCGGCCGATCGTCGAGGGCGGCGATCCCACCGCGGATCCCATGGTCCGCCTGATGCAGCGCGCGTTCGACCTCCCCGAGACCCGGGCCCGCGGCGGCCTCACCCGTGCCGAGGCCCGCGCTCTGCTCGTCACGGGCGACCGCGCCGAGATCGACGCCCGCTGCGTCGCGATCTACAGCGAGATCGCCGCGGAGTGCGACGTCGTCATCGTCGAGGGCACCGATCTCTCCGGCAACGATGCCGCCGTCGAGTTCGACCTCAACGCACGCCTGGCCAACAACCTCGGCGCCATGGTCCTCGCCGTCGTCAGCGCGAAGGACATGTCCGTCGAGGAGGCCGCCGACGCCGTGGACGTGGCCCGCCGCGAACTCGACGCCGCCAAGGTGTCCCTCCTCGCGATGATGGTCAACCGCGCGGCCGACGACGCCGTCACCGCCATCAGCGAGCAGGTCCGCCCCGGCCGCTCGGGCCGCCCGGTCTACGTCATCCCGGAGCTGTACGAGATCTCCCAGCCCACCGTGTCCGAGGTCGCCGTGGACCTTGGCGCCCGGCAGATCGCCGGGAACTCGAACCTCGAACGCGACGTCACCAGCGTCCGCGTCGCCGCGATGAACGTCGGCAACTTCCTGCACCTGCTCACGGACGGCGCCCTCGTGATCGTGCCGGGCGATCGGGCGGATGTCCTGGTGGCAACCCTGGCGTCGTCGTTCTCCCCCGAGTTCCCGGTGCCCTCGGCCCTGTTCCTGACCGGCGGGCTCACCCCCGATCCCAATATCCTGGCCCTTCTCGCCCAGGCGCCGTTCCCCGTGTTCGCGCTCGACGACGACACCTACACCGTGGCCCGCCGCGTGAGTGAGGTCCGAGGGGAGATCGCGAGCGGACTGCGCCGCAAGGCCGCTGCCGCACTGGGCGCCTGGTCGCGGCAGGTGGACGAGAACGAACTGCTCGAACGCCTCGAACTCCCCCGGCCCGTCAGCATGACCCCGCTGCGCTTCCTGCACGAACTGATCCAACGCGCCCGGGCGGAACGCAAGCACATCGTCCTCCCCGAGGGCGAGGACCTCCGGGTCCTGAAGGCCGCCGAGATCCTGCAGCGCCGCGACGTCTGCGACCTCACCGTCCTCGGACCCGAGGCGCGCGTCCGCGAACTCGCCGCCGGCCAGGGCATCGACCTCAGCGGCCTCGCCCTCGTGGACCCGGCGACGTCGGACCTGCGCGAGGAGTTCGCCACCGAATACGTCCGCCTCCGCGCCCACAAGAACGTCTCGATGAAGGAGGCTCGCGAGCGCATGCTCGAGGGGGCATATTTCGGGACGATGATGGTGCAGCTCGGGAAGGTCGACGGCATGGTGTCCGGCGCGGCGCACACCACGGCGAACACCATCCGGCCGGCACTCGAGTTCGTGAAGACCAAGGACGGCGTGAAGATCGTCTCCTCGGTGTTCCTCATGCTGCTGCAGGACCGCGTGCTCGTGTACGGCGACTGCGCGGTCAACCCGGAGCCCGACGAGGAGCAGCTGGCGGACATCGCCGTCGCCTCCGCGGAGACGGCCGAGCAGTTCGGCGTGGAGCCGCGCATCGCCATGCTGTCCTACTCCACGGGCGAGTCGGGTTCCGGCGGTGCGGTGGACGAGGTACGGCGCGCCACGGAGCTCGTCCGGAAGCAGCGCCCCGACCTCGCGGTCGAGGGGCCCATCCAGTACGACGCCGCCGTCGACGCCTCGGTCGCGGCCTCGAAGCTCCCCGACTCCACGGTGGCCGGCCAGGCGACGGTGTTCATCTTCCCGGACCTGAACACGGGGAACAACACCTACAAGGCCGTCCAGCAGTCCGCCGGGGCCGTCGCCGTCGGGCCCGTCCTGCAGGGCCTGCGCAAGCCCGTCAACGATCTCTCCCGCGGCTGCACCGTGGAGGACATCGTCAACACCGTGGCCATCACCGCGGTGCAGGCCCAGCAGCCCGCCGCCTCCTGACCCTTCCGCCCGAATCCCTTCCGCCCGAATCCCACTGGACAGGACCCCATGATCATCCTCGTCATCAACTCCGGCTCATCCTCGCTCAAGTACCAGGTCCGGGACGGCGACGACGTCCTCGCGGAGGGCCTCGTCGAGCGCATCGGTGAGGCCGAGGTCCCCGATCACGCGGCGGCGCTCGACCGCGTGGACGGCGAGGTGTCCGCGGCCCTCGGCGACCGCGGGATCGACGCCGTCGGGCACCGCGTGGTCCACGGCGGCGAGCGTTTCAGCGAACCGGTGCTCATCGACAACGAGATCACCCGGGCCATCGAGCGCCTCAACCCCCTGGCGCCCCTGCACAACCCGGCCGCCGTCACCGGCATCCGCGCCATCACCGACAAGTGGCCGGACATGCCGCAGGTCGCCGTGTTCGACACCGCCTTCCACCGCACGCTCCCGGAGCACGCCTGGCGCTACGCGGTGCCGGACGAGCTGTACCGGAAGTTCGGTATCCGGCGGTACGGCTTCCACGGCACCTCGCACGCGTTCGTGGCGCGCGGCGCCGCGGAACTGCTGGGCGCTGACACGTTCACGGGCGTGATCGCGCACCTCGGCAACGGCGCCTCCGTGACCGCCGTGCGCGACGGCGAGAGCGTCGACACGTCCATGGGCTTCACGCCCCTGGAGGGGCTGGTCATGGGGACCCGGTCGGGCGACATCGACCCGTCCATCCTGCTGTTCCTCCTCCGCGAGGGCTACACCGAACAGGACCTCGACACCCTCCTGAACCGCAACAGCGGGCTCAAGGGCCTCGCGGGCACCAACGACATGCGCTCCGTGACCGAGGCCGCCGACGCCGGTGACCACCGGGCCCAGCGTGCGATCGACGTGGCCTCCTACCGGCTCGCGAAGTACGTGGGCGGCTACCACGTGGCGGTCGGCGGGGCGCAGGCCCTCGTGTTCACCGCGGGCATCGGCGAGAACGCGGCAGCGTTCCGCACCGCCGTCGTCGGCAAACTGGGTGCCCTCGGCCTGGAACTCGACGAGGCGAGGAACGGCGAGCGCAGCAGGGAGGCCCGGATCATCAGCACCGAGGCGTCGGCGTTCCCCGTGCTCGTGGTGCCCACCGACGAGGAGGCCGCGATCGCGGAGGCGACGGCCGCCGTCGTCGGCGCTTCCCAGCCTGCCGCGTAGGGAAGGCCGGCCCCGTGACGATCCTGCGCATGACCCTCCTGTTCGTGCTCGCCGCGGGGGCGGAGATCGGCGGGGCGTGGCTCATCTGGCAAGCGGTCCGTGAGGGCAGGCCGTGGTGGTGGGCCGGACTCGGGATCATGGCCCTCGGCGCCTACGGTTTCGTGGCGACCCTGCAGCCGGATGCGAACTTCGGGCGGATCCTCGCCGCGTACGGCGGGGTGTTCGTAGCCGGGTCGCTGGCGTGGGGCGTGATCGTCGACGGCTTCCGGCCCGATCGCTGGGACCTCCTCGGCTCGGCGGTCTGCCTGGTCGGGGTGGCGCTGATCATGTTCGTGCCGCGCCCCCCAACCTGACCGCGGGGCCATGCCGGCCGGTGATCGGCGCTTCCTCCCCCTGGAGCGGTCCGTTCGGTGGGAGGAATACCTACAGCCCCACGGACACAGCCCGGACAGTGGGCAACAACGTCCCAGGACGCAGGGCTCCCGGCGCTACGCCGCACCCAGTAGCCGCGCCACGCCGGCGGCGAACGCCCCGACCGCGACCACCACGAGGAACGGCGCCCGCAGCCACAGGGCGACGGCGGCCGCCGCCAGTGCCACGACCCGGGCGTCGACGACGAGGCCCTGACCCGACGCGAACGTGTTGGTCGCGGTCAGGGCGGCGAGCAGACCGATGGTGAGCGACCCGGCGACGCGCAGCATCCGCGGATTGTCGAGCATCCGCGCAGGGACGAGGAAGCCGAGGAACTTCGTGGCGATCGACACCGCGCACGCGAGCAGGACCCACCCCCACAGGCTCATGCGGTCCCCTGCCCCGAACCGGCAGAGCCCGGGCCGGCATGCCCCGAGGGGTAGGGCTCGACGTCGGGCTCGAGGCCTTCCGTCGCCGGGCCGAGGCCCGAGAGCCCGAGCACGGCGGCGACGACGGCCGCGAGCAGGATCGGCACGCCCGGCGGGACGAGCGGCACGGCGATGAGCGTGACGACGGCGCACACGACGGCGATCGCCGCCGGCTCGCGCGAGCGGATGCGCGGCCACAGCAGGCCCAGGAACGCGGCGACCGCGGCGCCGTCGAGCCCCCAGCGGGCGGGATCGCCCATCGCGTTGCCCGCCAGCGCCCCCACGAGCGTGAAGAGGTTCCACAGCACGAAGACGCCGATCCCGGCGGCCCAGAACCCGCGGCGCTGCTCGTCCGGGTCGGTCTGGCCCGTCGCCGTGGCCACGGACTCGTCGATGGTGAGGTGCGCAGCCGGCAGCTTCCGCCAGCGGGACGGCCGGAGCAGCACGTTGACCTGCATGCCGTACACGCCGTTGCGGATCCCCAGCAGGGCAGCGGCCGACATCGCCGAGACGCCGCTCCCCCCGCCGGCGATCACGCCGATGAACGCGAACTGTGACCCACCACTGAAGAGCAGGAGGCTGAGCGCCATGGTCTGGAGGAGGTCCAGGCCCGCCGCCACGGACAGCGCGCCGAAGGACAGCCCGTACAGGCCGGTCGCGATCGCGACGGAGAAGGCCACACGGACGGCCGGAGATCGGAGAAGCACCACCTGACAAGGCTAGGCGACCGCGGGCTCCGACTTTCCATTCCGGGCGAAGGGGTGAATAGTGGGAAGGGAAGCCTACTTACTACCCGGAGGAGCACTACATGAAGGCAGTGACATGGCAGGGCAAGCGCAACATCAGCGTGGAGAACGTCCCTGATCCCACGATCCAGGAACCCACGGACGCGATCGTGCGCATCACCTCGACCGCCATCTGCGGCTCGGACCTGCACCTCTACGAGGTGCTCGGCCCCTACATGCACAAGGGCGACATTCTCGGCCACGAGCCGATGGGCATCGTCGAGGAGGTGGGCTCCGGCATCACCAACCTGAAGGTCGGCGACCGCGTCGTCATCCCGTTCAACATCTCCTGCGGCTACTGCTTCATGTGCACGCGCGGCCTGCAGTCGCAGTGCGAGACCACCCAGGTGCACTCGAAGGGCTCCGGCGCGTCCCTGTTCGGCTTCTCCGAGCTGTACGGGTCCGTGCCCGGCGGCCAGGCGGAGTTCCTGCGCGTCCCGTTCGCCGACTACGGTGCGGTCAAGGTCGGCGCCGAACTGCCGGATGAGCGCTACCTCTACCTCTCGGACATCCTTCCCACGGCCTGGCAGGGCGTGCAGTACGCGGACGTCCCCAAGGACGGCGTCCTCACGGTGTACGGCCTCGGGCCGGTGGGCCAGTTCGCCGCACGCATCGGCCGGCACCTCGGCCACCGCGTGATCGCCGTCGAGCCGGTTCCCGAACGCCGCGAGATGGCCAAACGCCATGGCATCGAGACCCTCGACTTCACGAAGGACACCGCGGAGGAACTGCGCAGCATGACCGACGGGCGCGGCCCCGACGCGATCGTGGACGCCGTCGGCATGGAGGCCCACGGATCCCCCGTCGGTGCCTTCGCCCAGAACGCCGTGGGCGTCCTGCCGGACAAGATGGCCCAGAAGATCATGGAGACCGGTGGCAGTGACCGCATGAGCGTGCTGCACTCCGCGGTCGACGCCGTCCGCCGCGGCGGAACCATCTCCCTCAGCGGGGTGTACGGCGGCATGGCGAGCCCCATGCCGCTCATGACCATGTTCGACAAGCAGATCCAGTTCCGCATGGGCCAGTGCAACGTCCGGAGCTGGACGGACGAGCTCCTCCCGATCGTCGAGGATCCCTCGGACCCCCTGGGCGTCATGGACCTCATGACCCACGAGGTCTCGATCGACGAGGCACCGGAGGCGTACAAGCACTTCCAGAAGAAGACGGACGGCACCATCAAGGTGGTCCTCAAGCCCCAGGGCGTCACGCTCTAGCGGCCCATCTGGACGAGTACGACGGCGGGAGCCCGGCCCTGGTGGCCGGGCTCTTGCCGTTCACGCCTGGTCCCGGGCCATCGCCTCGTAAGGGTCGGCCTTCCCGTTCGCCCGCTGCAGCGCGTCGGCGGCCCGCACGAGGGCGAGGTGCGAGAACGCCTGCGGGTAGTTGCCCGCCATGCGTCCGACGGCGGGGTCGTACTCCTCGGCGAGCAGGCCGAGTTCGTTCGCGTAGCCCACGAGCTGATCCATGAGCCGCGCGGCGTCGTCGGGCCTGCCGCCGTGCGCGTACTGCTCGACGAGCCAGAACGAGCAGGCGAGAAACGGGTGCTCCCCGGGTTCGAGGCCGTCGTCCGAATTGCCGGTGCGGTAGCGCAGCAGCAACCCGTGGCCGTCCAGGAGATCCGCCTCGATCCGCTCCACGGTGCCCAGCATCAGCGGGTCGTCGAAGCCGAGGAAGCCGACCTGCGGCAGCTGCAGCAGGGACGCATCCACCTCCGTCCCGCCGTACACCTGGGTGAACGAGCCCAGCTCGGCGTTGAAGCCGTGCTCCAGGATCTCCTTGCGCAGACCGTCCCGTATCTCCGTCCAGCGCTGCAGGTGGCCGGGCAGACCGTGGTCCCGGACCGCGCGCACGGCGCAGTCGAAGGCCGCCCACATCATCACCCGCGAGTGGGTGAAGTGCTGGGGCTCGCCACGCATCTCCCAGATCCCGTGATCCCGGTCGTGGAGGTGCTTCTCCGCGAACCCCAGAAGGGCACGCTGGAGCGGCCACGAGAAGCTGTCCTCGGTGACGCCGTGGATGCGCAGCTTCTCGAGCGCGACCATCACCTCGCCCACGACGTCGGCCTGGTATTGGTCGACGGCGCCGTTGCCCACGCGCACGGGCGTCGAGCCGGCGTAGCCGGGCAGGTGTCCGAGCTCGCGTTCGGGCAGGTGCCGCTCCCCGGCCAGCCCGTACATGATCTGCAGGTCGGCGGGATCCCCGGCAACCGCCCGCAGCAGCCAGTTCCGCCACTCCAGCGCCTCCTCGGAGAAGCCGTGCGTCATCATGGCCTCGAGCGTCAGGGCGGCGTCGCGGAGCCAGCAGAAGCGGTAGTCCCAGTTGCGGGAACCGCCGAACTGCTCGGGCAGGGACGTCGTCGGGGCGGCGACGATCCCGCCCGTGTCCTCGTGCGTGAGGGCCCGCAGGACCAGCAGGGAGCGCCGGACGGCGTCGGAGTAGTCCCCCTCGACCGTGCAACTGGCACCCCAGGCGCGCCAGTAGCTGATGGTGTGGTCGAGCGCCACGTCGACGTCCAGGGCGTCCGGCTTCCCGCGGTGCGAGGGGTACCACACGAGTTCCAGGTCGACGACGTCGCCCGCGCCCACCGTGAACGTTCCCTCGTGGCGATGGTCCCTGGCCTTCAGCCGCGGCCCCCGCAGGAGCAGCGCGTCGGGTCCGGCGATGGCCAGGAGGACCGGGCCGCCGTCGTGCGTCCCCTGCGTGACCCACGGCATGATGTCGCCGTACCCGAAGCGGATCTGCAACTCCTGCCGCATGGTGACGGTGCCCCGGAGCCCCTGGACCCGGCGCACCACGTTGGCCCGGCGGTCCGTGACCGGCATGAATTCGGTGACCAGCACCTCACCCTCGCCGGTCCGCCAGCGGGTCTGGAGGACGAAGGTCGAATCGATGTAGCTGCGCTCCACCACCTCGGCGTCCGCCGCCGGCGCCAGCAGCCAGCGGCCGTGCTGCGGCGTGCCGAGCATCGCGGCGAAGACCGACTCGGAGTCGAACCGGGGGAAGCTGAGCCAGTCCACGCTGCCCTTCCGGGAGACGAGCGCACCGGTGTGCAGATCGGACAGGAGCGCGTAGTCCTCGATCGGGGATTGCATCCTGCAACTCAATCACACGCCCGGCACGAGCGCGCGGTCAGCCGCGCTCGCTCCCGAAGGCCGCACTGATCCGTGCCGGGTAGTCCGTGGTCATCTCCTGCACCCCGAGCTCCGCGAGGTACAGTGCGTCCTTGACCGAGTTCACGGTCCAGACCCGCACCCGGACGCCGTCCTCGACCCAGCGGCGCACCCGTCCGCGATGGGTGCGCGTGTACCGCATGCCCGGCCCCACCATGCCCACCTGATGATGGTTCACGAGCTGCTCGCCCTCCCTCAGGGCGCGGCGCATGACGATGATCAGGGCCCCCTCCGTGATCGGGCCGAGGCGCAGCGCGTCGCGCACCTCCTGCGGCTTCAGGTCCGACACCAGCTGGCAGAGCACGTGGGCCGGCGCGGACTCGGCGAGCTGCCGCATGGAATCGGGGTTGAAGCTCATGAAGCTCACCTCGATGCTCCCGAGCATCGACGACTCCGGGTCCCACCCCTCGTCCATGAGGAAGGCGATCAGGGCATGTTCCAGCTGCAGGCCGAACGGGCTCGGGTGCTTCAGCTCGATCGCCAACCGGACCGGACGCCCCGCACGGCGCAGCAGCAGGATCAGGTCGGCGAGCGTGAGGAACTGCTCGGACACACCGCCGTACTCGGCCGGGATGCTCGCGCCCTTCCAGGAGGAGACGTCGAGCGCGCGCAGCTGCTCGAGCGTGTGGTCGGCCACCCGGCCGGTCCCGCTGGTGGTGCGGTCCAGGGTGGTGTCATGGATGCACACGAGCTGCTCATCCCGGGTCAGGTGGACGTCGCACTCGACGCCGTCGGCGCCGTCCGCGAGGGCCTGCAGGTAGGCAGCGCGGGTGTGTTCGGCGTAAGTGCCGCTGCTGCCGCGATGAGCGAAGATCACAGGAGGCACAGGCATCCCCTCACATGGTGTTCGATGTCCTCCCACGGTACGCGACCGCCCGATCGGGCGCCCATGGCCGCTGGACCACGGTGGGTTGGGCCCGCCCTCGATAGACTCGGGAGGTGGATGCTCAGATGACCGGGACCGATGTGGAGCGGGCCGCCGCCCTCCGCCGCATGAAGATGCTCGCCACCGGCCTGCTGGGTCTCATGGCGGTGATCTTCGTGGTGGCCTTCGCGCTGCAGGACACCTACCCCTGGCTGCAGTACGTCAGGGCTGCGGCCGAGGGCGGCATGGTCGGTGCGCTGGCCGACTGGTTCGCCGTCACAGCCCTCTTCAAGCACCCGATGGGCCTGAACATCCCGCACACCGCGATCATCCCGCGCAAGAAGGACCAGATCGGCGAATCACTGGGGCAGTTCGTGGAGGAGAACTTCCTCTCCGAGGACGTGGTGCGGGCCAAGCTGGACTCCGCGCGTATCGCCCAGAAGGCCGGCGCCTGGCTGACGAAGCCGGAGAGCGCCGACCGCGTGGCGGCGGAGGGAGCGGCGCTGATCCGCGGCATGTTCACGGTCCTCGATGACGACGCCGTGCAGGGCGTGATCGAATCCATGGTTCGGAAGCACCTGCTGGATCCGCCCTGGGGCCCGCCGATCGGTAGCATCGCCGAGCGGGTCTTCGAGGACGGTCACCACCACCAGCTGGTGGACCTGCTGGTGGACCGCGCCGCCGACTGGGTGGACGCCAACTACGCCGTGGTGACGCGGGTCGTCGCGCAGCGCTCCCCCACGTGGGTGCCGCGCCTCGTGGACGGCGTCGTCGGGGATCGCGTCCACGCGGAACTGTCGAAGTTCATCCGCGCCATCCAGGACGACCAGCAGCACGACGTCAGGCTCGCTATCGACAAATACCTCAGGGACCTGGCCCGGGACCTGCAGCACAAGCCCGAGACGATCGCGAAGGCCGAGGAGATCAAGGGCCAGCTGCTCGACGATCCCCGGGTCCGAGACCTCACCGCACGCACCTGGGCGACCATCAAGACCGCCCTCCTCGAGGCCGTCAATGACCCGGACAGCGAACTGACCTCGAAGTTCAAGGCGGCCATCCGCGACTTCGGGGCCCGCCTGACGAGCGACGCCGACCTCGCCCACCGCGTCAACCTATGGATCGCCGACGGCGCCTCCTACGCGGTGCGCACCTACCGCAGCGAGATCGCCGGCGTCATCTCCGAGACGGTGGGGCGCTGGGATGCCGAGGAGACATCGCGGAAGATCGAACTGCAGGTCGGCAAGGACCTGCAGTTCATCCGTATCAACGGCACCGTGGTCGGCTCGCTGGCCGGCCTGCTGATCTTCTCGGTGGCCCACGCGATCTTCGGTTAGGCCCGCTTCTTCCGCGGCTCGGGCAGCTGCAGCACCTCGGCCAGCTCCCCGGGAATGGTCCGCGGGAGCGGACCGAAGGCCTCCCGCGTGGTGCGGATGACGGACTTGCCCATGACGTGGTTGCCGCTCCCGCCGATCACGGCGCCGACGCCGAACGGCAGCGCGCGTCCGAGCATGAACCCGCCCTGCTTGGCGAGGAACTTCTTCATGAAGGTCCGCTGGATGGACCCGGTGAGGGTCTTCACGAGGGACGCCGGAGCGGACTTGTTGACCAGCTGACCCCAGTACTGGGGCGCTCCCTGCCCGGCGGACGCCCCCAGGACGGAGCGGATCAACGCGGTACCCTCCTGGCCCATGAGGATGGCCATGACCATGGTGCGGGACCGCTCCGGGTCCTCCGTGCGGACGCCGTGCAGTTCCGCGACCGACTCCGCGTAGAGCGCGGTGGCCTCGAGGAACCCGACCGTCGCGGCGGCGGACAGCCCGAGCGCGGCAACGGTGCCGACGGCGGGGACGGCGGCGGTCGCGCCGACGGCGACGCCGGTGAGCGTCGTCGCGCGCAGGTAGTCGCGCTCGAGCAGCCGCGTCAGCTCCGCGGGGGACGCCTCCGGATGGTGGCGGCGGAGTCGGTCGATGTTGGCGATGATCAGGGGGCGCTGGATGTCCAGGGCGCGTTCGATGCTCCGCAGGATGGCGGGCTTCGGGTTGCCGTCCTTGTCGAACAGCGTTCCGTTCGCAGCCTTCACGGCTTGGTTCTCCTTGTTACGGCCAAACATCGTGATCCTTCCGCGGGTGATCGGTGTGCTGCTGACAGAAATTCTAGGAGGGGTGTGCGCCGTCGTGCCGGTGTTCTGCTGCCGGCGCAGAGCGCCCCGGGGTGGGTCAACAGGAAAGGGCGCCGCCGGTGACCGGTGACGCCCTTTCGGCAACTGCTCCCCCACGGTGCAGTCGGTACTGCTGAACTAGACGCGCGAGCCCTTACGGCCGGTGACGGCACCGTAGATGACGAGCACGATCAGCGCGCCACCGATGGCCAGCAGCCAGGTGGAGAGATCGAAGAAGCCGTTGATGCTGACGCCGAAGATCGCACTACCGATGAAGCCGCCCAGCAGGGCGCCGACGACGCCGAGGACGAGGGTGATGACCCACCCGCCACCCTGACGACCCGGGAGGATGAGCTTTGCGATCGCGCCGGCGAGGAGGCCCAGAATAAGCCAACCGATAATTCCCATAAGATGCTCCTTGAGTGATATTCAGTGGGCCGCCCCGAGGGCGGACCACTGCCTGATAGTTCGATGCACCGGAGTGCAACTCGGTTCCAGTGTACTTCATCAGCCTGCTTAGGGTGGACTCCCTGCATCACGCTAACCCTACTTAGCATGGAGCCCCTACTTAGCATGGAGTGGGTGAATCTTCCCCAAATTGTTATGGACATAACAGCGGACGCGTCACCACACCTCCGGTGCACTCGCCCTACCGGCCCGTAGGATGACGCCAGGCGGGCCGCCCCGGGAGTGGGCGGCACTGGAAGCAGGGCCGCTGCATGAATACTTTCGAAACTCCCATCGGGCCCACTGAAGGAGTAACACTAATGCGCATTGGTTCTTCCATCTTTTTCATTGCACTCGGTGCAATTCTTGCTTTTGCTATTCAGGCCGAGGTCAATTTCGTCGACATCACCCTGGTCGGTTACATCCTCATGGCGGTCGGCGTGGTCGGCCTGATCGCCTCCCTCCTCCTCGCGGCCCCGCGCCGGCAGAACCGCGTCTCGGAGTCGCGATCCGTCGTCGACCCCACCACAGGGGAGACCATCACGCGCAACGAGGTCCGCGACTCGGGTCTCTGATCTCGACTCGCACACGAAAGGCCGGGACATCGTCCCGGCCTTTCGTGTATCTGCGTCTTCCTCCGCATGTGTCACTCCACGGATTCTCCGGCGACCAAAAAGTGCTTGACGTCACACCTAAGCGAAGATAGAGTCACTCAAACGAAGACAAAACCACATTCCGCTGGTTCCCCGGCGGCACGACGACGGAGTCCCATGTTCGCGGAAGAGCGGTACCGCCAGATCAGCAGCCTGGTCTCCGCCGACGGTCGCGTCACCGTCGCGGGGCTCTCCTCGCGCTTCGGGATCACCAAGGAGACCGTCCGGAGGGACCTCGCGCTCCTCGAGAACGACGGCGTCCTGCGGCGCGTCCATGGAGGCGCCATCGCCGGAAGCGGTGCGACGACGAACGAACCGAGCCTGTCGAGCCGCTCGGAGCAGCACTCCCCGGAGAAGAGGCGCATCGCGCAGGCAGCCCTTGCACTCGTCCCCGAGACCGGTGCCGTGGTCCTCGACGCCGGCAGCACCACCGGCGCCCTCGCGGATCTGCTCGTCGAGGAGGGCCGGACGGGCCTGGCCGTGATCACCCACTCCGTGCCGATCGCGGCCCTGGTCTCCGCCGCGGGCCTGAGCGTGGAGCTCGTGGGCGGTCGCGTCCGCGCACTGACCAGCGCCGCCGTCGGCAGCAGCACGGTGGCCCTGTTCTCCCGCCTCCGCGCGGACATCGCCTTCATCGGCGCCAACGGGCTCGCGGCGGGCTTCGGCCTCAGCACACCCGACCTGGACGAAGCTGCCGTGAAGACCGCCATCGTCCGTTCCGCCCGGCGCGTGGTGCTCCTGGCGGATTCGTCGAAGTTCGACGAGGAGACCCTGACCAGCTTCGCCTACCTGGAGGATATCGATGCCCTCATCACCGACCGAGCACCCGAAGGCCCCCTCGCCCGGGCCCTCTCCGACGCCGACGTGGAGGTGATCATCGCGTGATCGTGACCCTCACCGCGAACCCGAGCATCGACCGCACCGTCGAGCTGACCGCGCCCCTGGCGCGCGGCGCCGTCCAGCGCGCCGTCCACGTGGTGCAGGAGGCCGGCGGCAAGGGCGTGAACGTGAGCCGCGCCCTCGCCATGTCGGGCACTCCCACCCTCGCCGTCCTGCCGGGCGACGACGACGACGCGGTCCTCGCGGGCCTGCGCAGTATCTCCCTCCCGTTCCGCAACCTGCCCATCAAGGCAGGCCTGCGCATCAACACGGCGATCACCGAGCCGGACGGCACGACGACGAAGATCAACGAACCCGGCCCCGCACTCTCCCCCGCCCTTCTGGAGGAACTCCTCGCCGTCGTCGTCGCGGAGAGTGACGGCGCGGACTGGCTGGTCCTCGCGGGGTCCCTGCCCCCGGGGGTTCCGCCCACCTTCTACACGACCGTCACCGCTGCGGTGCGGGAGGCGTACGGACCGAAGGCTCCCCTCGTCGCGATCGACTCCAGCGGCGACCCCCTCACCGAGGCCGCTGCCGGCGTCCCTGCCCCGGACCTGCTGAAGCCGAACGCCGAGGAACTGAGCGAACTGACAGGTATCGGCACGGGCGACGAGCTCGAGCAGGACCACGATCTGGCCGCGACGGCCTGCGCGGTGCTCATCGCCGCGGGGGTGGGAGCGGTCCTGGCGACCCTGGGATCCAGGGGCGCCCTGCTCGTGACGGACGCGGGAGCGTGGCACGCCGTGCACCCGCCCGTCACGGCACGCTCCACGGTCGGTGCGGGCGATTCCGCACTGGCCGGCTACCTGCTGGCGCACTCCGCAGGAGAACGCCCCGAGGACTGCCTGCGCCAGGCCGTCGCCCACGGATCGGCGGCCGCCGCACTTCCCGGTTCCACTGTGCCGTCCCTCGATCTGACGACGCCGGCCGTCGTCACGGTCACACCCCTCAAGGTCACGCAGCCCGTGATCGTACCGAGCGCAATCGGGTCCATCGCAGGGCCCCAACAGGAGGAATTCTGATGTCCGACATCATCACCCCGGAGCTCGTGACTCTGGACCAAAACCTGGGGGAGAACCGTTCCTCGGTGATCCGCCATCTCGCGGAGCGGGTCGCCGCCGAGGGCCGCTCCACGGAGGTCGACGGCCTGTACGCCGACGCCCTCGCCCGGGAGGAGAAGACCTCGACCGGCATCCCCGGCGGCATCGCCATCCCGCACTGCCGCTCCACGGCCGTGTCGGAGGCGACCCTCGTCATGGCCCGCCTGTCCCCGCCCGTGGACTTCGGGGCCAAGGACGGCCCGGCGGACCTCGTGTTCTTCATCGCCGCCCCCGACGGAGCCGACCAGGAGCACCTGAAGCTGCTGTCCAAGCTCGCGCGGTCACTGATCAAGAAGGACTTCACCGCGTCGCTGCGCGCCGCACAGTCACCGGCCGACGTCGTCGCCCTCGTCAACGGCGCCCTCGGCCTCGGTGAGATGCCGGCCACCGGCACCGCCGGAGCCCACTCCGCCGGCACTCCCGCCGGGTCAGCCGCCGGCTCCCGCACGAGCGAGGCCGCCGCAACGCTCGGCACCTCGCCCGCCGGGACCGACGCCACGGGACCCGCCGTCGACACCGGGCGTGCCACGGACACGAAGGTGCGGCGCCTCGTGGCCGTGACCGCCTGCCCCACCGGCATCGCCCACACGTACATGGCGGCCGACTCCCTCGTCGCGGCGGCCAAGGAGCGCGGGATCGACCTCCAGGTCGAGACCCAGGGTTCCTCCGGCGCCACGCCGCTGGATCCCGCGGTCATCGCCGCGGCCGACGCCGTCATCTTCGCCGTCGACGTCGATGTCCGCGACAAGCAGCGCTTCGCCGGACTCCCCGTCATCAGCTCACCCGTCAAGCGCGGCATCGACGAGCCGGGCGAGATGGTGGAGGAGGCCATCGCCGCGGCCGGGAACCCGAACGCACGGCGCGTCACCGGCACGGCCGGGGACCAGCAGGCGGACGACGACGGCGGCCGGGACAGCGTGGGCAGCACGCTCAAGCGCGCACTGCTCACCGGTGTCAGCTACATGATCCCGTTCGTCGCCGGCGGCGGCCTGCTGATCGCGCTCGGGTTCCTCCTGGGCGGCTACCTCATCACCGAGACCGCGGACGCCGTGGTCCTCGAGAACAGCCTCACGAACCTACCGGCCGGAGGGCTCGGCGAGTACCTCGGGGCCGTGGCCTTCAAGATCGGCCAGTTGTCGCTCGGGTTCCTCGTCCCGGCCCTCGCCGGCTACATCGCGTACGCGTTGGCGGACCGTCCCGGCATCGCCCCCGGCTTCGTCGCCGGCGCGGTGGCCGGGTTCATGGGTGCAGGATTCCTCGGCGGTATCGTCGGCGGCCTGCTCGCCGGATACACCGCCATGATGATCGGCCGCCTGTCCGTGCCTCGCTGGCTCCGGAGCCTCATGCCGGTGGTCATCATCCCGCTCGTCGCCTCCATCGTGGCCTCCGGCCTGATGTTCCTCCTGCTCGGCGGACCGATCGCCGCGCTCACCGCCGGCCTCAATGACTGGCTGTCCAGCCTGACTGGCACGGCAGCCGTCGGCCTCGGCGTGATCCTCGGGCTCATGATGGCCATCGACCTCGGCGGCCCCGTCAACAAGGTCGCCTACTCCTTCGCCGTCGCCGGACTCGGAGCCGCATCGATCGACAACGTCGCACCCCTGCAGATCATGGCGGCCGTCATGGCCGCGGGCATGGTCCCGCCGCTCGCCATGGCCCTGGCCACCCTGCTCGACCGCAACCGGTTCACCGCGCCGGAACGGGAGAACGGGAAGGCCGCCTGGCTGCTGGGCGCCAGCTTCATCTCCGAGGGCGCCATCCCGTTCGCCGCTGCCGACCCGCTGCGTGTCATCCCGGCATCCCTGCTGGGCGCCGCGGCCACCGGCGCGATCATCATGGGAGCCGGCGTCACCTCGCAGGCCCCCCACGGCGGCTTCTTCGTGTTCTTCGCCATCGGCGACTTCCCGATGTTCCTACTTGCCATCCTGGTCGGGACGGTCATCTCGGCCCTCGCGGTGATCGCCCTCAAGCGCTACGCGACCCGCAAGACGCCGGCCCCCGCCACCGAGCCGGTTGCAGCCTGACCCCCGGTCGGCTTGGCTGTACCTGAACCCGTTTCACCAACAAGGAGCACATCATGGCAGAACGCAAGGCAACCGTCGCGAGTCGCGTGGGGCTGCACGCCCGTCCGGCATCGATCTTCGCAGAGGCGGCCGGCGAGCTTCCCCTCGAGGTCACCATCGCCATGGACGGCGAGCCCGCCGAGGAGGCCATGGACGCGTCGAGCATCCTGTCCCTCATGAGTCTCGGCGCCTCGCACGGCGATGTCGTCGTCCTGCGCGCCGAGGGTGACGGTGCCGAGAACGCGCTCGAGGCCCTGGCCCGCATCATCGAGACGGACCACGACGCCGCATAACCCGCACCACCGCGAAGGGCACCAGCCGCTGTCGATATGTAGCGGATGGTGCCCTTCGTGCGTCCCCCAGCGCGAGACCAACAGGTGGATCCACCCCGTTCTGATGGAAGCACCCGCCTGCCGGGTAACGATCCGCTGACCCCCCACGGAAAGCGGCAGTTACATAATCATAATTTTCGCACACGATCATGGAAACGTGAATACCCGCGGGACACAATTGCGTCACTCTTCCTGCACGGCGTGCAAACCGGCCCGTCAGGCGAGCTTGTTCGGGGAGTTGGAGGCCTTCCTGGCGGTGACACGGCTGACCCAGATGAGGCAGAGACCGAGGACGGTCAGCAGGATCGCCGAGAACGGCAGCAGGATGTCCCAGGACGTCGGGGGCAGGGGCGTCAGCCTCAGCAGCACGAACACCACCACGAGGGCGTAACCGCAGGCCACGAGGGCACACGCGAAGCGGTGGATGGGCCTGGCATGCCGGTCGAAGACTGCCAGCGCCGCCGGGACCACGAGGCAGGCGGCGACGTAGCCGGGATAGAGGCGACCGACGGCGCCGTACTGCCGCACGGTGTCCTGATCGTCGAAGGCGCGCAGACCGGTCGAGCTTCCTCCGAGCTCACTGGACACGAAGAAGTAGAGCGTCGCCGCGACGGTCAGGGCCACGATCGACAGGCCGAAGGGACCGACGATCAGGCGCCGGGCGCGGGCGGCGTCGAAGGCCGCGGCCATCCGGATGCCGAAGAGGAGGAAGACGGCGTACAGGGCGAGGCGCAGCAGGAGGTTCGCGACGTTGCCTCCGCCGAGGACCGCATCCACCGCCAGGTAGATGGGATCGAGGGAAAGGCCGACGGCGAGGGTGAGGAGCACGAGCGCCATGAACATGGTGCGCCCCCGGCCCTCCCGCAGCCCCGGGACACGGACCGCGGCTCCGGCGGCGCAGAGGCCGAACGCCGCCCACTGGATCGTCGTCGTCATCCCAGGTTCTCCCACATGGCGCGGTCCTTGCCGTCGTCGAGCTCGGCCCGCCGGATCTGCTTGCCGAGGACGTCGAGGCGGTCGCGGGCGAGGAAGACGAGGTCGAGGTCGCTCATGGCGCACAGGGCCCGCGCACGCCCGTCCTCCGGCCAGCCCCCCTCGTGCGGCGTCAGCAGCCCGGTGACCACGAGCCCGCTCGTGAGGGAGACGCCGGCGATCCTGGCGGCCTCGACGGCGATCTCGGGGGCGAGTCGGCCCGCCGTGAGCTGCGCGGACAGGTTCTGGCGGGCGACGCCGGTGCTGGCCGCCACCTGCTGGCGGATGTCACCCGGATCGATCGCCTCGATCCAGGCCCGCACCGAGTTGCGGTGCGGGAAGGGGGCGAGGTCCAGTTGCAGGTCCGCCCCCGCGCATTCCTTGTCCTCGCTGCGGGCCACGAGCAGCCGAAGGATGTCGATGTGCGAGACCTGGCTGACGAGTTCCGCGTCGGTGGGCATCCGGATTCCTGCCGCGAGACCGGCGTAGCCCTCGAACTCGGCGAGCGCCTCCGCCGGCGGGAGGTCGTAGGCGCGGGCGATGGCCACGATGGTCGGCGCCGACACCTTGCCCCGGACGAGCTGCTGGGCAAGGGTGGATCGCTTGATGCCCGCGACCCTGCAGAGGTCGGTCACCGTGTCCTCGGGTGCGATTCGGGAACGCCACAGCTGGAACGCCTTGGCTGTGACGGCCATCATCACCTTTCGATTGGACTTTCCGGTCTTCCGTCGAAGTATACTGAGATCGCTGGCTCCGAGTTCTGCGATTCCCCCATACGCAGAACTCGGAGCCAGCTCCAGTTAACCGGCCGTTCCCGTCCGACCGGCAGTTCCCGTCGGGACGGCCGGAGCCGCCCGCGCCGGGCCTACCAGCGGACCTTCTTCTCCTTCTTCCCCTGCTTGCTGCTCTCGTGCGCGGCCTTGGCGTGGCCGGCGCCGGTCGCCGCAGTGGGGCTGGCGGCATGGTTCTTCTTCGCCAGGGCGAGCTGCGCACGGGGGTCGTCCTGCAGCTTCCGGGCGGCAGGGGTCCTGTCGGTGGCGGACGACGCGGCGTCCGAGGGCTGTTGGTTCCGGGGTGTGGCGGTCATGGTGTTCCTTTCGAGGTTCGGGGGCCCTGGAACACGTCTGGACAGGCCGACACACGGGACGCGGGAAGACCGCGCCGTCCGTGCTGGGAGGACCGGACACATTCAGTGGGCGCCCTTGGAGAGTGTCATCGACAAGTGGCGTGGAGCTCGACCGAAGCCGGCTCACCTACTGGAAAAGAAGTGTCCTCATGCCCTCGACCGTACACCCGGCCGACGCGACGGGACAAGGGACCGATCCGGTCCGGCGTCCCTAGCGTCGGCGGAGGCCGTGCAGCGTGACGTCGGCGAAGACCAGGCGGTGATCGCTCGTGGGGAAGGGGAAGATCCCGGTCAGTTCCGAGCCCGGCATGCCTGCCCGCGGCCAGAACACGCCCGCTGCCGCGACCTGCAGTGTGCTTGACGGGAGGACGTAGTCGGCGCGGATGTTGCCGGTGTCGAGATCCTCGACGTCCGCGGTGTCGAGGCGGGGATCGCTCCGGTGGTCGGCGTTCGCGCCGCCCTGGAGCGCTGAGGCCTCACCGGCCCCGTCCGACGACGGCAGCGGATCCTGCACCAGCCTGTTGTCGAGCAACCGGCCGATCGACGTTTCCCGTGCATCGCCGTCGAGCGGGTCGCGACCCAGGTCCCCCAGCACGACGAAGCGTTCGCCGCGCTGGAGTCCCCCAACCGCCCCGGCGTCGTCGTGGATGTAGGAGGCATCGGGCCCGCCGGTGACGTAGTCGGACCAGAAGCGGATCTCGTCGCTGTTGCGCCTGCCGTTGCGGTCCTCCACGTCGTCGGAGACGGGGGGCGTGGGATGGCTGGCCAGCACGTGGACGGCCTTCCCTCCCACGCTCACCGGCACGTCCCAGTGGGAGGTGCTGGAGAGCGGGAGCGCGGCGAGCTCGCTCTTGGAGTACCAATCCTCAGGGGCCTCCGTGACCGGGTTGTCGGGAAGAAGCGCGCCGGGCATGTCCTTCCACAGGAAGCGCTGGAAGGTCCGCGCCGACTCCGTGAGGATCGGGTGCCGGGAGTAGATGACCATGCCGGACTGGCCCTCGAACGCGCCGAACCCGAGAGCGTCGCCCGCTCCGCCCACGGAGCCGTCGTTGTCGAGGTCGTGCCCGCTGGGGACACCCGTGTTCGACGGCGCCGTGTACACGTAGGGGTAGTCGAGCGGGGCCTTGCCGTTCTGGCCGATCGACAGGTAGTTCCGGTTGAACAGGTCGGCGGCCCGGTTCCCCGGGGCGTAGTCGAACTCGTTGAGGAGCACCACGTCGGGGCGGGTGATCTGGAGGACCTCGGCGATGGATTTCGCCTGCGCGTCGTCGGGCGTCCCCAGGTCCCGCACCAGCTCACCGGCCGCGGACCGGTTCAGGCTCGCGTTGTACGTGGCGAAGCGGACCTCCTGCCGGGCACCCTGGCCGGCGGGGACCACGGCGAGCGCGTCGTCCGTGGATCCCGCGACGGCGAGGGGAGCGGGCACCGCGAGGAGAGAGACGGTCAGCAGACCGGTCACGCAGCGTGCCAGGAGTCGCATCGCTTCCCTCCTCGGGTCGGGGATGACGCCGCCCGCGGCCGCGCCCTGCCCCGGGCTGTTCGCTCGGGTAACTAGAGCCTAACGGCGGGAAGCGACGGGGAGCAGACCCGGAGGTAACGATTCAGGGGCGACCCGGGCCGGCCCGGTGTCGCCCCCGGCGGGGTGCCCCGTGGGCGCCGAGATGGTGCTCGGCGGCGTCGAACGCCTGCTCGAGACCGGCCACCGCGGCCGCATACCGTGCCGCCGTGGCGTCGTCGGCCGGGGAGGACGCCACGGCGTCGGAGGCCGTGCTCGCACGACGGACGGCCTGCACCACGGGGCGCACGGCCGGGTTCCCGGGATCGTGCATGCCCGGGTAGTCGACGGCCTTGCCGGGATCGACGTCGTAGTCCGCCCAGCGCCGCAGCACGGCGTCGTGACGGCGCTGCAGGGCCTCCCTCACCGCGGCCCGTGAGGACTCTTCGGCGCGACGGCGCCGCCGATCGTGGCGGTACCAGACCCAGGCGACGGCGGCGGAGGAGGAGGCGACGCCCACCGCGACCGCGAGCGACGCCGCACCGAGCGCTCCGGCGACGACGCCCGCCCCCACGATGGCCACGGCCCCGCCGAAGGCGAGCCAGAAGGGGTCATCCGTCTCACCGCCCCGCTGGGACACGGCGTCGATGCGCCAGGCGGTCAGTGCGGCGGCGCCGACCATCGTGGCACAGGCGGCCAGGCTGCCCATCAGGGCGACGGCGTCCATGGATCCCTCTCCGGTACGGCTCGGCGGGCCCCCGGCGCACCCACCGTGCACTAGCTCCTACCAGTTCAAACGAGCGGGCGCCCCGAGTCAATCCCCGTCCGGGGCGGGATTTCCCGGTGCCCCGGACGGTGCGGCGTCGGACTGTGGCAGGCTGGAAGAGGTCCGCCCGCGCCGCTTCCTGTGGCGCCCTGCGTCATCGGGGCGGCCTGTCGGAGGAGGGTTTCGTGCCGCTGTGGATGCAGGCATTCGCCTGGGGGGCGATCGCCGGAGGGGCACTGCTCATCGGGTCCGCCATCGCGTGGCGGTGGACGGTGCCTCCGCAGGCGGTGGCCTTCGTGATGGCCTTCGGCGCCGGCGTCCTCATCTCGGCGCTGGCCTTCGAGCTCGTCGGTGAGGCCCAGGAGACCGGCGGGCTGGTGCCGACGATGAGCGGGTTCCTCGTCGGGGCGCTGGTCTATGTGGCCGCCAACGGAGCACTGGCCCGGCTGGGAGCCCGGCACCGCAAGAGATCGGGCGGACAGCAGCCCTCCGAGACCGAGGTGTCGGGCAGCGGCAACGCCATCGCGCTCGGGGCGCTGCTCGACGGCATCCCGGAATCGGTCGTCCTCGGGCTCGGCCTCGTGGGGGGCGGGTCGGTGAATCCCGCCGTCCTGGTCGCGATCTTCATCTCGAACGTCCCCGAAGGGCTCTCGAGCACCGCCGGGATGAAGCGCTCCGGGCGCAGTTCCCGCTACGTCTTCGGGCTGTGGGGCGGTATCGCCGTCGTCTCCGGTCTCGCGTCGCTGGTGGGCTACACCCTGCTGGCGGGCGCCTCCGGGGTCACGATCGCCTTCATCACGGCGATCGCCGCCGGCGCCATCCTCGCGATGGTGGCCGACACGATGATCCCGGAAGCCTTCGAGCGGCAGCACATGCTGACCGGGCTCATCACGGCCCTCGGCTTCCTCGTCGCCTTCGTGGTCCACGCCCTGTCCGGCTGATCCTGGCAGGGGTTGCGGAGACGACGAAGGGCCCCGGCCTCGCCGGGGCCCTTCGTCGTGGCTGGTGGGCCCTGTGGGGCTCGAACCCACGACCCACGGATTAAAAGTCCGTTGCTCTAGCCAACTGAGCTAAGGGCCCGTGCCATGCACCGGGAGACCGCATCCGCAGGATGCCGTCGTCGGGCACCGACCCGCCTACTTTATCGCAATCGTCCCCGCCCCGATGACGGCTCCGGGGCCGCGCCGCCTTGCTTGAAATCGCCCAGGAGTATCCTCGTTCCATGGACGGCGAATACACGAACAACAGCCCGCGGCCCCACAAGCCGAAGCCATTCGCCCCTGCAGACTTCGAGGTGTTCGCAGGGGGGATCGACCCGTCGAGGGTCTCCGAGGCAGCCCATATGGCGGCTCACGCCCTGGTTCGTCACGGTCGGGGCTCCGACGATCCCGACGTGACGCGCCGGCTCGTCGAACTCGCCGACCAGCAGGGCCTGGACGCCATTGCGGAGATGTGGGCCGCGAGCCCGCCGCGGTCCCTCCCGGGTGCCCTGTGGCGCCTCTACGCGCTCCGCGCGGCCACCCAGCAGAACCCCGAGCGCATGGCCTCGTACTTCGCCTCCGGCAAGGAGGCCGCGCAGGTCTCGAAGGTCGTGGCCGGCGTCGCCGAGCCGCCGGGTGCCGAGGAGATGGCCGCGATGGCCGACACCATCCTGTCGGGGGCGTTCGAGGGGGAGTTCGACGTCGCGCTCGAACGCTTCGCCGCGTTCTGCCGCGTCGTCGCGCTGGGACAGGCGAACCACGCCGACGCCGCCGAGGCCGGCAACGGCCCGCATGCCACGAAACTCACCCGCAACTCGCATCAGCTGATCAAGACGGCCGAGGATCTGGAGCACGCCGCGGCGTCCTGGCGGCGCGGCGAACTCGACTGAAGGTCCCGCTCCGGAACCGATGTTGACAGCAACACCGGCGGAGGCAAGACTTAAGTCGGCGTCGGACCGTGGAACCCCCGGGCTTCAACACTCAGCCGCTTCGAGCGGCCTTCCGCCGAGAGGCGCTCCCGGTTCGACGCCACTACTCTGCCCTCCCGCACCCCGCGTGGCCGCTGTCGGTCTGCCGACAGCCCGCGTCCTTCTGAGGAAGACTCCGTGAAACTACGCCTCTTCCCGCAGGAGAATGCTGGGCTGGAACTCCTCTCCCGCATGGCCCGGCAACTCGTGCTCGGTGTGGGGACCATGTCCGCCATCCTCGGGGCGTCCACCCAGGAGTACGACCGCCTGTCGGAGGAACTCCACCAGCACGAGTCGGCGTCGACGGACCTGCACTTCGCCCTCCTGACCTCCATGCGGACCTCCTTCATCAACCCGCTGCCCCGCGAGGACCTGTACGCCCTGTCCCGCCTGCTCAACGAGGCCATCGAGAAGCTCGACGGCGCCGGCGAGCTGATCGCCCTGTACAAGCTGAGCAAGCTCAGCCACCGGGCCGCGGATCAGCTCGAGGTGATCAGCCGGCAGGCCGAACTGACCGCCGTCGCCATGCAGCACCTGAACTCGATGGACGACCTCGAGGAGTACTGGATCGAGATCCTGCGGTTGGCGCGGCGGGCGGAGAAGACGCACCGCAGCTGGTGCGCCGAACTCCTCGCCGACCACAAGGCGCTCGTCTATGCGCGGCACCGCGACGTCGCCAACCAGCTCGTCGACGTCGCCAGGGACATCCGGCGGGTGGCAACCCAGGTGGGCAGCATCCTCGTCAAGGAATCGTAGGTGGAGCCGCTCCTCCTCGGCGCGGTGGTCATCGCCGCAGGCGGCTTCGCCTTCCTCAACGGCTTCCACGACGTGTCCAACTCGGTGGCCGCCGCCGTACGCACGCGGGCGCTCACGCCCACCGTCGCCGTCCTGCTCGCCGCGCTCTTCAATTTCGTCGGGGCGCTGCTCAGCACGGCGCTCGCGCTGTTCTTCACGGAAGCAGCCATCGGACTCCCCTCCGGGCCGACCGGGCTCGGCGTCCTCATGGCGGCCCTGCTCGCCGCCTGCCTCTGGGGCGTGCTCACCTGGTATCGCGGCATGCCGTCGTCGTCGACCCACGCCCTGCTCGGGGGCATCCTCGGCGCGGGAGGCGCGTCGCAGCTGACGAACGGGCCGGCGATGAGCGGGGCGGGGCAGGCGCTTCTGCTGCAGATCGCGGTGCCCCTCGTGCTCTCCCCGATCATCGCCTACCTCCTCGCCTACGCGGCGGTCTTCCCCGCCACCTGGCTGCTGCGTCACGGATCGCCTGCGAGGGTGAACCGCGGGAACCGCATGGCGCAGTCCGTCCTGGCCGGGACCTCCGCGCTGGGTCACGGACTGCAGGACGGGCAGCGGACCATGGCGGTCATCCTGCTGGCCCTGGTCGGCTCGGGTTACGCGGCAGGCTCCGAGATGCCCCTGTGGGTCCAGCTGTTCGCCGCCGTGCTCCTGGCGGCGGGCTCCCTCTTCGGAGGATGGCGGATCACCCACACCCTCGGCAGCCGTCTGGTGCACATCGACCCGCTGCGCGGCATGACGGCGCAGGGAATGAGCTCGGCGATGCTGTTCATCGGGGCCATCTCCCTGCACATGCCGCTCTCGAGCACGCACACAATGGCGGCGGCGATCGTCGGCTCCGGCGCGAACCAGCGGTTCGCCTCCGTGCAGCGCCCATGGGTGGTCAGGATCCTCGTCGTGTGGCTCGGGACGACCCCGGCCACCGCCCTCCTGGGGGCTGTCTTCTTCCTGGCACTGAGTCCGCTCCTGTAGGGCTGCCTTTCGGGGAGGGCCGCCGCGGCGGGCGCGCAAACCCGGCGTAACGTTCCCACGGGTCTGGACGCCCGCCGCGGCGGTCCGCACGACGAGATCGACGACGGACGGCCGCATCGCCCGTTGCCGGAGACGACGACGGCGACCCCCTCGGGAGCCGCCGTCGTCCTGCCGTCCGGGGTGCCTACCCGAAGCGGCCTGAGACGTAGTCCTCGGTGGCCTTCACGGAAGGGTTGTTGAAGATCGTGGTGGTCTCGTCGTACTCGATGAGCTTGCCCGGCTTGCCCGTCCCGGCGATGTTGAAGAACGCCGTCTTGTCGGACACGCGCGCCGCCTGCTGCATGTTGTGGGTGACGATCACCACGGTGTACTGGGCCTTGAGCTCGTTGATGAGGTCCTCGATGGCCAGCGTGGAGATGGGGTCCAGCGCCGAGCACGGCTCGTCCATCAGGATCACCTGGGGCGAGACCGCGATGGCCCGCGCGATGCACAGGCGCTGCTGCTGCCCGCCGGAGAGTCCCGATCCGGGGCGGGCCAGACGGTCCTTGACCTCGTTCCACAGGTTGGCGCCACGCAGCGACTTCTCCACGAGGGCGTCGGCGTCGGACTTGCTGATGCGCTTGTCGTTGAGCTTCACGCCCGCCAGCACGTTGTCGCGGATGGACATCGTGGGGAACGGGTTGGGGCGCTGGAAGACCATGCCGATCCGTCCGCGTACGGTCACCGGGTCCACGGCGGAGTCGTACAGGTTGTCGCCGTCGAGCAGCACCTCACCCTCGACGCGCGCACCGGGGATGACCTCGTGCATGCGGTTGAGGGTGCGGAGGAACGTGGACTTGCCGCAGCCCGAGGGGCCGATGAAGGCCGTCACCGAGCGGGCGTCGATGTTGATGGTGACGTCCTCCACGGCAAGGAACTTGCTGTAGTAGACGTTCAGGTCCTTGACGTCGATGCGATTGGACATGGGTTCCTTCGGGTCGGTGGCCGCGCGTGGTCAGCGGCTGGTCTTGGGGGCGAACATGCTGGCGATGAGGCGGGCACCGAGGTTCAGCAGCATCACCATGAGGATCAGCAGGAGTGCCGCGGCCCAGGCGCGCTGGGTACTCGGATCGGGCGCCGTCGGGGATGTCGGCGTGAGGATCTGGTAGTAGATGAAGGTGGGGAGGGTGCCCATCCAGCCACTGAACACGTTCCAGTTGATGGAGCTCGCGAACCCCGCGGTCACGAGGATCGGGGCGGTCTCGCCGATGACCCGGGCGATCGACAGGGTCACGCCCGAGGCGATGCCGGAGATCGCCGTCGGGATGACCACCCGTGTGATGGTGCGCCACTTGCGGACACCCAGCGCGTACGCGGCCTCCCGCAGCTCGTTGGGCACGATCTTCAGCATCTCCTCGGTGGAGCGGACCACCACCGGGATCATGAGGACGGAGAGGGCGACGGCGGCCACGAACCCGGTGCGGGTGCCCGGACCGAACAGGAGCGCGAAGAGGGCCGCGGCGAACAGGCCGGCGACGATGGAGGGGATGCCGGTCATGACGTCCACGAAGAACGTGATCGCCCGCGCGAGGCGATTGCCCTGCCCGTACTCGACGAGGTAGACGGCGGTGAGCAGGCCGATGGGTACGGAGATCAGGGTGGCCCAGAAGGTGATGAGCAGCGTGCCGATCACGGCGTGGTAGGCGCCGCCCAGGACCGGCGTGCCGTTCTCGACCGACGCGTTGTCCACGGCGCCGGTCACGCCGTTCATCGAGGTGAACAGGAAGTTGTAGCTCAGGCCGGGGATGCCGCGCTCCAGGACGGTCCAGAGGACCGACACGAGGGGGAGCAGTGCCAGCAGGAAGGCCCCGTACACGAGGAACGTGACGAGGCGGTCCTTGGCCCGGCGCTCACCCTCGCCGACCGCGGTGACGATGGTGGCCGTGACGACGAAGACGACGGCCGTGATGACGGCCCAGCCGACGACGCTGAACCCGATCAGGGCGGACAGCGCGGCACCGAGGACGACGGAGGCCGCGAGGACCACCCAGACCGCGTAGGAAGGGAGGCGTCCGCGCGTGAGCTGGGACTGACGACGCTGGAGCGTCTGGTTCGCTGCCATTAGTTAGCTCCCGAGAATTCTTTGTGCCGGGTGATGATGAACCGGGCGATCATGTTGACGATCAGCGTGATCACGAAGAGCACGAGGCCCGCGGCGATGAGTTCGTTGAGTCGCAGGCCGAACGCCTCCGGGAAGTTCAGGGCGATCTCGGCGGCGATGGTCTGGTTGCCCGTCTTCACGAGGCTGGCCACGAGCGCGCCCGGCGACAGGACCAGCGCCACGGCCATGGTCTCCCCCAGCGCGCGGCCGAGGCCGAGCATCGTGGCGCTGATGATGCCGGGCCGCGCGAACGGCAGGACCGCCATGCGGACCATCTCCCAGCGGGTGGCGCCCATCGCGAGCGCCGCCTCCTCGTGGAGGCTCGGGGTCTGCAGGAAGATCTCCCGGCTGAGGGAGGTGATGATCGGGATGACCATCACCGCGAGCACGATCCCGACGGTGAGCATCGTCTTGCCGGTCTGGCTGGCGGGCCCCGTGAAGATCGGGATCCAGCCGAGGTTCTCGGCGAGCCAGGCGTAGACGGTGGCGAGCTGCGGCGCGAGGACGATATAGCCCCAGGCGCCGTAGATCACCGACGGGATCGCCGCGAGCAGGTCGATGACGTACCCGAAGGCCCGCGCGAGCCGGCGCGGGGCGTAGTGCGAGATGAACAGGGCCACGGCGATGGCGATGGGCGTCGCGATCACCAGCGCGATGGTCGCGGCGATGACCGTACCGATGATGATCGGGACGATGTAGGCGGCGAAGCCCTCGCCGCCCGTGATCTCGGTGGGGTCGGCGGTGAACGTCGGGGCGGCCTGTACGAGCAGGAACACTGCGACGCTGAAGAGCACTGCCAGGATCAGGACGCCGGCGGCGAGGGAAACGCCGGAGAAGATCTTGTCGCCTGCGCGGCCCCGATCGGTCGGCTCTTTCAGCGAATTGGTTGACACGTCTTTGCCTTCCAGGCGGTCGTTTCGGATGCAGTGACGGCCCGGTGTGCGGGCCGAGGAGGGGACGTCACTGCTGGTTCCAGCCGTGAACGGCGGACGGTCCCGCCCGGTCTCCATTAGACCAGACGGGACCGGAGGCCTTCGTTAGGAGCCGACCTCGATGGACTCGATGGCGGTCGTCGCCTTCTCGCTCAGGGTGGGCGAGAGCGGCGCGCTGCCCGCGGAGGCCTCGGCCTCCGCCTGCCCGGCCTCGCTGACGACGTAGGTCCCGAACGCCTTCACGAGGTCGACGGTCTCCTGGCTGTCGTAGGAGGTGCAGAACACGTGGTAGCTGACGAGGACGACGGGGTAGGCGCCGGACTCGGTGGTGTCACGCTGGAGTTCGAGGGACATGTCCGATGCGGACCGGCCCTCGACGGGGGTGGCGACCTCGACGGCCTTGGCCGCCGCGTCGGAGCTGATCTCGGTGTACTCCTCGCCGACCTTGACCTTGGCCTTGCCGAGGTCCCCGACGGCGGAGGCATCCGCGTAGGTGATGGCGCCGTCGGTCGAGGTGACCGTCTGGACGACGCCTGAGGTGCCCTTGGCGTTCTCGGACTGCAGGTCGGCGGGCCAGGCGCCGTCGACCTCGTAGGTCCAGTCCTCGGGAGCCGCGGCGGAGAGGTACTCGACGAAGTTCTCGGTGGTGCCGGAGTCGTCCGAACGGTGGACGACGGTGATGGGGGTGTCGGGAAGCTCGACGCCCTCGTTCTGGGAGGCGATCGCGGGATCGTTCCAGGTGGTGATCTCCTTCGTGAAGATCTTCGCGATGGTCGGGGCATCGAGGTTCAGCTCGGTGACGCCCTCGAGGTTGAAGGCGATCGCGATCGGGGAGATGTAGACGGGGATGTTGATGGCGCCGTCCGGACCGCAGACCTCCTTCGCCTGGGTCATCTCGTCGTCGTCGAGGTAGGCGTCCGAGCCGGCGAACTGGGCTCCACCGCTCAGGAAGGCCTTGCGGCCCGCCCCGGATCCGTCCGGGGAGTACTGCACCATGGCGCCCTCGTTGGCCGATTCGAAGCCGGTCTTCCAGGCCTCCATCGCGGAGTTCTGCGCGGACGAGCCGATGCCGGTCAGGGTCCCGGTGACGGCCGTGCCCGCGGCGGAGGACGCGGGTCCCTCGCCGGCGGGCTCGCCCGTGGCGTTGTCGGAACCACATGCGGTCAGCGCCAGCGCGGCTACGGAGATGACTGCCGCAGCGCGGCCGAAGCGAAGAGCCTTCACTTGATTGTGCCCCTTCCAGGGAGGTATTCGTCGAGGCGCGGACGGCGCTCGAGAGATGTACGTGCTGCTGTACATCTCGAAGCTAGGCAGTACAGGTGAAGAGACTGACCAACGAACGTTAACGGAAGGTGAACAGCGCCGGTCCATTCCACGGGGCACCGTTGCACGGTGGTGGGTCGACATGGTCCGGACGGGCGTCCCAGTTCATGACGCACCTCCTAGACTGGGTCCATGCCGCCGCGCCCGGGAGTGTCCACCACGCTGGCCTTCCTGCGTAAGCGCTCCCGGATCGGCTTCCGGCGCAGTGCCAACTCCGTGGTCCCCGCCCTCCAGATGACGATCTGCGCGGTGGGCGCCTACGCCTTCGCGGAGCAGGTCCTGGGTCATAACGGGCCGCTGTTCGCGGCGACGTCCTCGATGATCTCGCTGGGCTTCTCCCGGGATCCGCGCCTGCGCCGCGTCCTGGAGGTGGCGATCGGCTGCACGCTCGGGATCGCCGTGGGCGACCTCCTGCTCGCCCTGTTCGGCACCGGCCTGTGGCAGGCCGCCCTGGTCCTGTTCGTATCCATCCTGTTGGCGCGGTTCCTGGACAGCGGCACGATCTTCACGACGCAGCTCGGGCTGCAATCCCTGCTGGTGGTGCTGCTCCCGGCACCGGAGGGCGGTCCGTTCACGCGGAGTGCGGACGCGATCGTGGGCGGCCTCTTCGCCCTCGTGATCACCGTGTTCCTGCCCCGCGACCCGCGCCGCGAGCCGAAGACGAACGTGCGCGGGCTCCTGGACGAGCTCTCAGGCGTCCTCCGGGACGGCGCCTCGGCCCTCCGGACGAGCGATTCCACCCTGGCGTGGCACGCGCTGATCCGCGCGCGGAACTGCCAGGCGCAGCTCGACGGCCTCACCAGCAGCATGGTGGCCGCCCAGGAGGTCGCCCGCATCTCCCCCGCGCACCGGCGACACCGCGAGGAGCTCGGCTCCCTGGGGAACGCCATCGACTCGATCGACCTCGCCATCCGCAACAGCCGCGTGTTCTCCCGCCGCCTGAGCTCCGTCATCAACCATGCGGCACTCACCGACGAGGCGATCGAGACCCTGAGCCAGTCCCTCGAGGACACGGCCGACGCCGTCGACGTGCTGAGCCGGGCCCTGTCGGCCGGTGATTCCGCGGAGCGGCGCCTGAACCTGCGGCAGGCACGCAACGAGCTGGCGGCCGTCGCGACGGACCTCCATCCGAGGACCCTCCACATCAGCCGGCTCGAGGGCGAGGGCCTCGTCCTCCTCCTCCGGCCACTCGTCGTGGACCTGCTCACCGCCACGGGCCTCGCGCACGACGACGCCTCGGACTACCTGCCGCGGCTCTAGGCAACGGCACGCGTGGCCGATGCTGTCGGTGCTGTCGGTGGCCGCCGGTAGCCTGAAACCATGGCCACGAAGACCTCCCCCGCCGCTCGCGCGGGCCGCAACAACACCCCCGGTTACCGCTGCGCCGAATGCGGGTGGACCACCGCGAAGTGGGTGGGCCGCTGCGGCGAGTGCCAGGCGTGGGGCACCGTCGAGGAGACCGGGCAGGTCCTCGCGCGCACCACGGCCGCCACGGCGGTCACGACGCCGGCCCGGCGGATCGCCGACGTCGACGCGACGCTCTCCGGATACCAGCCCACCCGGATCGACGAACTCGACCGCGTCCTCGGCGGCGGGCTGGTGCCCGGCGCCGTGATCCTTCTCGCCGGCGAACCGGGCGTCGGCAAGTCCACCCTCCTCCTCGACGTCGCCGCCCGGGTGGCACGGCTCGGCAAGAACGTCCTCTACGTGACCGGTGAGGAGTCGGCCGCCCAGGTGAAGCTGCGGGCGGACCGGATCGACGCCGTCGCCGACTCCCTGTACCTGAGCGCGGAGACGGACCTCGGCCAGGCGCTCGGTCAGGTGGAGAAGGTGGACCCGGCGCTGCTCGTCGTCGACTCCGTGCAGACGCTCAGCAGCGCCGCGGTGGACGGCAGCGCCGGCGGGGTGACGCAGGTGCGGGAAGTCGCGGCGTCGCTCATCGGGGCGGCGAAGGCGCGGGGCATGACCACGCTGCTCGTGGGGCACGTCACGAAGGACGGCTCCATCGCCGGACCGCGGCTCCTCGAGCACCTCGTCGACGTCGTGTGCCAGTTCGAGGGCGAACGCCATTCCCGCCTCCGCCTCCTGCGCGCGGTGAAGAACCGGTACGGGCCCACGGACGAGGTGGGCTGCTTCGACCTGACGGACAGCGGCATCGAGGGGCTGGCCGACCCCAGCGGCCTCTTCGTGTCCCGCACCAAGGACCCGGTGTCGGGAACGTGCATCACCGTGACGCTGGAAGGGCGGCGCCCCCTCCTGGCGGAGGTCCAGGCCCTGCTCGCGGAATCGCCGAACTCCCAACCGAGGCGGGCCACCAGCGGGCTCGACAGCTCCCGCGTCGCAATGCTGCTGGCCGTGCTGCAGAGCCGCGCGTCGGTCAGCCTGCACAAGGACGACAGCTACGTCGCGACGGTCGGAGGGGTCCGGCTGACCGAGCCGGCCACCGATCTCGCCGTCGCCCTGGCGATCGCCTCCGCGAAGACCGACCAGCCGCTGGCCGCACGGCTCGTGGCGTTCGGCGAGGTGGGGCTCGCCGGCGAGGTGCGCCCGGTCCCGGGTATCGGGCGGCGCATCCAGGAGGCGCAGCGCCTCGGCTTCACCCATGCGATCGTCCCCGCCTCCCCCGCCGGGACGGGGCCGGTGCCGAAGGGCTTCTCGGTGCGGGAGGTCTCCACGCTCGCGGAGGCCCTGGCGCTGCTGTTCTGAGGCCGCCGTCCCGGTGGCGCGGCGGGTGGGTGCTGCAGGCGGGTGTGACGGCCTGCAACCCCGAGGGTACCGACGATTTCGTGCACGCCAGTAGTATTAGGTGCGGGCCCCTGCCTTACGCCGGGAGCCGCTGCCCGCCGTCCGAGGTACGACGGCGACCGCCCGACTGCGCCGGGCCCGAAAACGCGCGGTCAGTGAAAGGGTGGGGCCATGGTTCGCAGTCCGGAGGACGCGCTCAAAGCCACCCTCGCCAGAGTAGCCCCGGGCACGCAGCTGCGCGACGGTCTCGAGCGGATCCTGAGGGGACGGACCGGCGCGCTGATCGTCCTCGGCTTCGACCGCACGGTGGATTCCATCTGTTCCGGCGGGTTCGACCTCGGGATCGAGTTCTCGCCCACGGGCCTGCGCGAACTCGCGAAGATGGACGGCGCGATCGTCTGCGACAAGGACGCGAGCAGGATCCTCCGCGCCGCCGTGCAGCTGGTCCCCGACCACACCATCGAGACGCGGGAATCCGGGACGCGCCACCGCACCGCGGAGCGGGTCGCGAAGCAGACCGGCCTTCCCGTGATCAGCGTCAGCCAGTCGATGCAGATCATCGCCCTGTACATCGACGGCCTCCGGCATGTCCTCGAGGGCTCCGAGCCGGTGCTCGCCCGGGCCAATCAGGCGCTGGCCACCCTCGAGCGGTACCGCGCGCGGCTCGACCAGGTCACCAACTCGCTGTCCGCCCTCGAGATCGAGGCGATGGTCACGGTCCGCGACGTCGCCGTGACCCTGCAGCGCCAGGAGATGGTGCGCAGGATCTCCGAGGAGATCTCGCAGTACGTGCTGGAGCTCGGCGTCGACGGCCGCCTGCTCTCGCTGCAGGTGGAGGAGCTCACCACGGGCCTCGGCCCGGGCAGCGAGATGGTGCTGCGCGACTACATGGACCTCGGCAACAGCACCGCGCCGGTCGAGGAACGCGTGGCGACGCTGCAGGGCTTCAGCTCGACGGACCTCATCGACCTCGGAACCATCGCCAGCGTTCTGGGCTTCAACCCGTCTCTGGACTCGCTGGAGGCCGTCATCCAGCCGAAGGGCTACCGCCTGCTCTCCGGCATCAAGGCCATGCCGCCGGCCGTGGCGAACCGGCTGGTGGAGCACTTCGACGGACTGCAGAACCTCATGGCCGCCAACATCGAGGACCTCATGGCGGTCGACGGCATCGGCGAGCAGCGCGCACGGACGGTCCGCGAGGGGTTGTCGCGCATCGCCGAGACGAGCCTCCTCGACCGCTTCATGTAGGTCCGCCGCACCCGACGCCGCCTACTGCAGCGTGAATGTCACCGGCGCACTGCTCCTCGCACCCAGCCGGGCTGTCAGTGTGTACTCCCCGGTCTCCGGCTCCCCGTCCACGACGGTGCACCCGGGCACCGTGCGGTTGCGCGCCCACTCGAATGTCGCCCGCTCCTCACCCTTCGGCTCGATGACGCGGTCGAGATCCTCCGAGGACTCCTGGCAGTCGACCGACGAGAACACGCGGTCGGCGCCCCGGGTGAGGACGAACTCCATCTGCGAGGTCCCCACGTTCACGGTGCACGGCGCCGTCCCGCTGTTGCGGATGATCAGGGACAGGACCGGGGTCTCGTCCGGGGAGTAGGTGCGCTCGTCGGTCGCGGCGACGACCACCACGGCGGCGGGATCGCACCTGCCCGACGACGACGGGCTCGCGCCGGGCGCGGCGGTCGACGTCGCGGTCGCGGTCGAACTCGGAGTCGCGCTCGGGGCCGCACTCGCGCTCGGGGGCGTCCGGCTCGCCGAGAGGCCCGGGGCCGTCGACGCGGCCGCGGACGAATCACCCGCGCCGTCCTGCCCTCCGAAGAGCCCCGCCATCGCAGCACCCCCGACGGCGAGTGCCACCAGGACGAGCAGCCCCAGGACGGCCACCGCCAGGCGGCGTCGCCGGTACACGACGGCGCTGGGCCGCCGCCCGCCACCGCCTGTCGGTCCCGTGCCCTGTTCCCTGGATGCCATCCATCAAGGCTAGGGGGTCCGCCGTTCTCCCGGGCAACCCGGCCGTGGATAGAGTAGTCAGGACAAGACCCCCAGGAGCATCCATGAACCCCGGCAGTGCGGCGTCAGCCGGTCCTGCGCGAACGCCGGACACCCTCGGCACCCCTGAGCCCGCCCTGACCGACCTGCACGGCCGGGTGACCGACTGGTTCACCCGGTCGGCGCGGGATCTTCCGTGGCGGGACGCCCGCTGCTCCCCGTGGGGCGTCCTCGTCAGCGAGGTGATGCTGCAGCAGACCCCGGTGGTCCGGGTCCTCCCGGTCTGGCACGAGTGGCTCGACCGCTGGCCCTCCCCCGCGGACCTCGCCGCGGAACCCGCGGGCAGCGCCGTCCGGCACTGGGGACGCCTCGGCTACCCCCGCCGCGCCCTGCGCCTCCACGCGGCGGCCACCGCTATCCTCGAGCGTCACGACGGCAAGGTCCCCTCGACCTACGACGACCTCCTGGCCCTGCCCGGGGTGGGCACCTACACCGCGGCCGCGGTGGCAGCCTTCGCCTTCGGCCGACGGGAGACCGTCGTCGACACGAACATCCGCCGCGTCCACGCGCGCCTCTTCGGGGGCAGCGCACTGCCTGCCCCGGCCCTGACGGCAGCGGAGACGAAGCGCGCCGTGGCACTCCTGCCCCGGGAGGACGCACTCTCCGTCCGGTGGAACGCCGCGGTCATGGAACTCGGGGCCGTCGTCTGCACCGCCCGGGCCCCACAGTGCGACGCCTGTCCCGTCCTGGACGCCTGCGCCTGGGTGGCCGCGGGACGGCCCGACCCGGAGTACGTGCCGAAGGGCCAGGCCTGGGCCGGGACGGACCGGCAGGTGCGCGGCGCTATCGTCGCCGTCCTGCGGCACGCCGACGCGCCGGTCCCGCGGTCCCTCCTCCTGAACGCCCCCGTGGACCTGGGGATGGGGGCGTCCGACGACGGCGTCGCCGTCGTCCTGCCGGGTCCCCTGGCGGCACTGCACGGGCTGCGGGCACCGACGGAGCAGCTCGAACGAGCCCTCGAGGGCCTCCTCTCCGACGGCCTCGCCGAGGAACTCGACCACGGGATCAGGCTGCCCGGCTAGGAGACCCCGTCGCGGGCGCGGCACCTGAGCCGGCATCAGGCCGGCTCGCCGAATCCCGCCTCGACCTCCCGGCCCACGAAGTCCACGGCCGCCTGCGCGTCGGGGCCGACGGCCTCGACCGTGACCGTGCGGCCCTGGCCGAGCCCGAGGCTCATCAGGAGCATGACCGACTTCCCGTCGACGCCGTTCACGGTGACCTCCGCGTCGAGGTCCGTGAGGCCGGTGGCGAGCGTGGCCGCCGGTCGGGCATGGAGGCCCATCTGGTTCGGCAGTGTCCAGGAGCCGCGGACCGTCGACCCCGGCTCCCCCTCCGTCCCGGACCCCGCCGACGACGGGGCGGGCTCCGCCCCGGGCGCCGCCGCGGCGTGCGTCACGAAGGGCTCGAACTCCTCGGGCCGGAGGGAGACGACGGCACCCTCGGCTGCCCGCACGACGTCGGCGAGGGGGGATCCGCCCTGCGCCTGCACCGCGGCGGCGACGGCGCCCTCCACGAGGGCCGCCTGCGCGAGGCGCACCCGCTCCCGCGCCCCGGGGTCGAGGAACTCGAGCACCATCTCGGCCGTCATGACGGCCGATCCGAGGTCGGTGAGGACGACGACGCCGTCGCCGCCGTCCGCCCGCTCGATCGCCGCCTGCACTCGGTCGAAGCTCGTGCCGATCCGTGCGGGCCCGGTGCCGTCACCCGTTCCCCCTGCGGCCGCCAGGACGACGTCGGGCGCCATCTGGGCGGCGAGTTCGACGACCCCCTCCGCGATCTTCTCGCTGTGCGACACGATGACGAGGCCTACGCTCATGCCACCCGTCCCCCGGCGGTCTCGGCGGCGACCTGCAGGATGAGGGCCGTCGACTCCGCCCCCGGATCCCGGTGCCCGGCACTGCGTTCCCCGAGGTAGCTGGCCCGGCCCTTCCGGGCGATCAGCGGTTCCGTCGCGACGGCTCCGTCCCGTGCTGCGGCGGCGGCCGCCGCCAGGACCTCGGACGCATTCGCCCCGGACTGCGTCGCGGTTGCGGCGGCATCGGTGGCGGGGGTCCAGGCGTCGACCATCGTCTTGTCCCCGGACTCCGCCTTCCCGCGCGCCACGATGCCGTCGCGCGCAGCCCCGATCATCCCGGCGGCCGCCGCGGCGTCGATCTCCTCGGCGTCCCCCAGGAAGGTCGCGGCCCGCAGGAACGCCGTCCCGTACAAGGGCCCGGCGGCTCCCCCGACGGTGGACATCAGCGTCATGGCGACCTGCTTGAGCACCGCCGCCGGCGTGCCGGGGGCCTCCCCCGCGTCGAGTTTGGCGACGGCGGCGCTGAAGCCCCGGTCCATGTTCTCCCCGTGGTCGGCGTCGCCGATGGCCCGATCGAGTTCGATCAGGCGCGCGCGATTCTCGGCGACGACGCGGGCCGCCTCGTGGATCCACAGGACGGCCCACCGGGCGTCCAGGGGCTGCGTCATCCTCATGCCCCCCAGCGCAGCGCGGCGGTGTGCACGGGTGAGTCCCAGAGGCCGAGCATCTCGTCGTCGGCCCGCAGGACGGTCAGCGACGCCCCCTGCATCTCGAGCGCCGTGATGTAGTTGCCGACAAGGGAGCGCTCGATACTCACGCCGAGCCCGTCGAACAGCTGCGCGACCTTCCGGAACATGATGTACAGCTCACTGGCGGGCGTCCCGCCCATGCCGTTCACCATCACGATGGTGCGGTCGCCGGACGTCAGCTTCAGGTCCGCGAGGATGGGGTCCAGGAGGCGCTGCGTGATGCCGTCGGCGTTCTCCATCGCGATCCGGTGCCGTCCGGGCTCCCCGTGGATGCCGATCCCGATCTCGATCTCCTCGTCGGTGAGCTCGAAGCTCGGCACGCCGGCGTGCGGGACGGTGCACGCGGCAAGGGCCACACCCATGGACCGGACGTTGTCGATGACGCGCTGCGCCACCGCGGTCACGCCGTCGAGATCGTCCCCGCGCTCCGCGGCCGCCCCGGCGATCCGCTCGACGAGGACCGTGCCCCCGACGCCGCGCCGGCCCGCCGTGTACAGCGAATCCTCGACGGCGACGTCGTCGTTCACGAGCACGGACCGCACGGTGACGCCCTCCGCCTCGGCCATCTCCGCCGCCGTCTCGAAGTTGAGGACGTCCCCGGTGTAGTTCTTCACGATGTGCAGGACGCCCGCACCGCCGTCGACGGCGGTGGTCGCCGGGATGATCTGGTCGGGTGTGGGGGAGGTGAAGACGGCGCCCGGGACGGCGGCGTCGAGCATTCCACGGCCCACGAACCCGGCGTGGAGCGGCTCGTGGCCGCTGCCTCCCCCGGAGACCAGGCCGACCTTGCCCTGGACGGGGGCGTCCTTGCGGGTGATGAAGAGGGGATCGGGGTGGACGGTCACGAGATCGGCGTGCGCGATACCGAATCCTTCGACCGACTCGTCGACCACGGCTTTGGGGTCATTGATGAGCTTCTTCATGGCGCTGCTCCTTGACTGCGAACGGACATCTGACAGCCTGCAGCCCGCCTCATCTGGACCACCCTGGCCACTGTGAACGTTACCGCCCGTTCCTGCCCCTGCCTATAGGCCGGAGCAGCGCGTTCCGGCCCGTCCAACGCCTGAGGGAGGGGCCCGGACGGGCTCCCTCCCTCAGGTGGTCGACCGCCCGGTGGGACGGTCCGTGCTGCATCAGTCGCGCTTGAACGCGTCCTTGACGTTCTCGCCGGCGTCCTTGAGGCTCGAGCTGGCCTGGTCCTTGTGGCCCTCGGCTTCCATGTTCTCGTTGCCGGTCGCCTTGCCCAGGCCTTCCTTGACCTTGCCGCCGAGATCCTGGCCCTTGTTCCCGATCTTGTCATCCAGTCCCATAGTGAGGACCTCCTTCAACTCGGTGTACGGCCACCTGTTCCAGTGGCCTGCGCTGCATCCCTGAGGAACGCTAAGCTGTCTTACCATATCCCCGCGGGCGGGCGGATGGCCAGCAGAACCTCCGGCGGGTCACAGTTCCCTGATCATGCGGGTGTTGCCGAGCGTGTTCGGTTTGACCCGGGCGAGGTCGAGGAACTCGGCGACGCCCTCGTCGTGGGACCGGAGGAGCTCGGAGTAGACCCGCGGATCCACCGCGGACTGGTCGGCCATGACCTCGAACCCGTGCCGGCGGAAGAACCCCACCTCGAACGTCAGGCAGAAGACCCGGCTCACACCGAACGCACGGGCCTCTTCGAGCAGCTGCTCCACCAGGGCGTGCCCCACGCCCCGTCCGCGGGCGGCCGAGGAGGTCACCAGCGTGCGCACCTCCGCGAGGTCCTCCCACATGATGTGCAGGGCCCCACAGCCGAGCACCTCGCCGTCGTCGGACTCCGCGATCCGGAACTCCGGCAGGCCCTCGTAGTACGCCACCGTCTCCTTGGCCATCAGGATGCGTTCCTCGGCGAGCGGCTCGACGAGTGCCTTGATGGCGGGGACGTCCGAGGTGCGGGCGGGGCGGATGGTGAAGGGCGCGGTCATTGTCCCCACTCTACTGAGCCCTCACGCAGCAGACCCGACCGGGAACTCCCGGTCGGGCCGTCGAGCTGATGGATCCCGCGGTCAGGCCGCTTCGTCCGTGACCCGCCTCGGACCCCCTGCCGGCTCCGCGGCCGCGCTGCGCCGGCCGGGCTGGAGAGCGTCGTCCTCGTCGAAGCCCCGTTCGATCGCGGCGAACGCCGGATCGTCCGCGTATGACTTCAGCTTGGCGAGCCGGTAGATGATGAGCCCGTAGACCGCCTTCGCCGCGATATCCGCGAGGGAGTAGCCGGCCTGCTTGAGGACCCAGGCGTCCGGACCGGAGATGCCCAGCAGGGGCAGGGCATAGGCCACCGGGTAGACGAGCCAGCTGATCAGGAGCAGGATCCGCAACTGGCTGATCAGGTTCCTGACGCCCGGAGGCTGCCGGTCCAGGGACTTCGTCAGTTCCACGAACAGCACGTACAGGATGTACAGGAACGGGATGGTCGACAGCACGCCCCACAGCAGGCGGGTGCCGTCATCCGTGCTGATCTCCCCGGGGTAACCGAGAACGATCATCAGGGTGGCCGCCGGGATCAGCTTCCACAGCAAGGCCGACTGCACCGCCTTGGCCAGCGCGAGCACGGCGATGAGCTCCACCAGCAGGAGCGGCACGGTCAGCAGCCAGTCGACGTACCGGTACCCCTCGTTGAACGATGCCCCGGCCGCCTGGACGTACTCACCGCGGCCGCCGACGGCCTCTGTGACGAAGGCCTCCTTGAACGAATCGAAGATGCGGAAGTAGTGGTACGCCGCGATCCCGCAGACCACTGCCGCGATGATCAGTGCCTGCCGGTACCGGGGCAGAACCCGCTGGAGTGCGAGTATCAAGAAGATCGCGGTGAACAACTGGGCCGCGATGACGAGCGACAGGAAGTTGTAGACCGTGTCGAATTGGCCCTGCGTGAGGGCGTCAGGAATCATGGACGTGCTCCTTCGGACGGGATGAAAGCATCGAACCCAACACCCCGGTGACCCGGAAACAGCCCGTTCCACGCGGAGCTTGCATAGATTCTACGCTATGTAGAAAAGTTGTCCAGAGGTAGGGCCCCATGATTCCCGACGCATGCCGCGCGTCGGAGAACGAACTTCCGACGCGCGGGACCTACAGTCCCAGCTCGGGCGGCAGCGTGCGCTCCTCCCCGAGGAGATGCGTGGCGAGGAACGCCTCGACGACCCCGTACCAGATCCGGGCGTGCTGGGGTTTCAGGATCCAGTGGTTCTCGTCGGGGAAGTAGAGGAAGCGGTGCGGCGTCTCGCCACCCTCGCCGGCGGCCAGCTTCGACTGCGACAGCAGCTCGTACCAGAGCCGGAGGCCCTCGCCGATGGGTACGCGGTAGTCCTTGTCCCCGTGGATGACGAGCATGGGCGTCCCGATCTCCGCCACGTGGTGGTGGGGGGAATTCTCCTGCCTGGCCTCCGGCGTCATCTCCCGCTCCCAGTAGAAGGCGGCGTCCGTGGTGGGCCCGAACTGGTCGAGCGCCCAGAGGCTCGCGTGGGTGACGATCGCCGCGAAGCGGTCGGTGTGGCCGGCCACCCAGTTCGCCATGTAGCCGCCGAAGCTGCCGCCCATCGCGGCGACCCGCGTCGGGTCGATGTCCGCGCGCGCCACGAGGGTGTCCGTCGCGGCCATCAGGTCCGTATAGGGCGCGGAACCCCACCGTCCCCACCCGCGGTCCACCATGTGCTGGCCGTACCCCGTGGACAGCGCCGGGTCGGGCAGCAGGACGGCGTACCCGCGGGCCGCCATGATCCAGGGCGACCAGCGCCAGGTCCAGGCGTTCCAGGAGCCGATGGGACCGCCGTGGATCCACAGCAGGGCCGGGGCGGGCTGATCGGCGGAGGCCCCCTCGGGGAGGACGAGCCAGGACCTGACGGGGTGCCCGTCCTCGCCGACGGATTCGATGCGCTCGAGGGAGCCGGGCACTGCCGGGCGCTCCGTCGGGTTGTGCAGGCGCTCCGTCCGCCCGGTCGCGAGGTCGATGCGCACGGCCTCCGCCGGGAAGAGGTAGGAGCTGCGCAGCGCGTAGGCGGTGGCGCCGTCGGGGGACACACTGACATCCGTGTAGGCCGCGGCGTCCTGTGTCACGCGCCGCACGGCACCGGAGGCGGCGTCGATGCTGAAGACCGGGGCGGCGCCGTCGTCGTCGGCGGTCACCACGAGGGCCGACCCGTCCGGCAGCCACGCCGCGGGGGACGGCCAGCGGTCCCAGCCCTCCGCCAGCGCCGTCGGCTCCCCGCCGTCCAGCGGGAGGAGCAGCAGGCTGGTCCGCGGGGCGAGGTCCGCGGTGGTGCGCCGGTCCCGCACGACGACGAGGAAGCGCCCGTCGGGACTGACGGGCCCCGGGGAGTAGTCGTTGTCGCGGTCGTCGAGCAGGACGCTCAGTTCCTTGGTGGCGAGGTCGACGCGGACGAGCACCGATCGCTGGGATCCGCGCTCCTCCGGCAGGGTGAGGGAGGAGAACAGTGCCGTCCCCTCGGGGTCCAGGACGGGCCGGGCATCCCTGAGGCCGCCGCGCGCGGACGGGACGAGGTCGTCGAGGCGCCCTTCTCCCCCGAGGTCCTTGAGCCCGAAGTAGCGCGGCTCGTCCGGACCGAGGTCGGCGTCCCAGTAGCGCACGGGATACCCGGAGTGCAGGATCGCGGCGACCCCCGCCTCCTTGCGGGTCTTCCGGCGCGCGGCGTCGTCCTCCTCGTTCGCCGATCCCGCGAGTGCATCGCCGGTCAGGACGACGACGACGGCCGCCGCGGCCGTCGCCACGCCTGCCACTCCGCCCGCGCGGGTCAGCACCAGCGAGGCCTCGCCGCCCGTGGCCGGGAGGCGCCAGAGCGCCGGGCGCTTCTCGGCGTCGGCGTCGTCCGGGTCCGGTCGGGTCGAGGTGAACAGCAGGTCCCCGCCGGCGAGGAACGCCGCCCCGGATTCGCCGGCGGAGCTGCGCGTGAGCCGCCGGGCCGGCTGCTCACCGGCGGGATCGATCTCCCAGAGCGCCGTCCGGTAGGCGGTCTTCTTGGGATCGAGGCCGGCCACGGAGGTCACGAGCCGCGTGCCCTCCCGGTTGAGGACGAGCCCGCTCAGGCGGGGCAGGGCGACGAAGTCGTCGAGGGACGAGAAAGGCGTGGTCATCCCCCATCTCTACCACCGCCTGTGGTGACGGTCACAGCCGTTCACTCAGGGACGAATCCCGTTGCTGCGGGCACCCATCCGACAGGGGCCATCACGCAGCGAACCCGCCCTGGCGGACCAGGGCGGGTTCGGGTACTGGCTTGGGAGCGCCAGTGCTACTCGGGGACGGTCGCCTCGAGGGCGGCCGGGGCGTCCTCGATCTCCTTGGGAGCGCCGTGACCGACGAAGGTGAAGCGTGCGTCCGCACCCTCGCCCTCCACGTCGATGTCGATCCGCTCGCCGGACTTGATCTCGCCGAACAGGATCTTCTCCGAGAGCTGGTCCTCGATCTCGCGCTGGATGGTACGACGCAGCGGCCGCGCACCCATCGCCGGATCGTAGCCGCGGGTCGCGAGGAGCACCTTGGCCGCCGGCGTGAGCTCGATCGTCATGCCCTTGTCGGCCATGCGGCCGCCCAGGCGCTCGAGGAACAGGTCCACGATCTGGACGATCTCGTCCTGCGTGAGCTGCGGGAACACCACGGTGTCGTCCACCCGGTTGAGGAACTCGGGGCGGAAGTGCTGCTTGAGCTCCTCCTGGACCTTGGCCTTCATCCGGTTGTAGCTCGTGCTGGTGTCCGTGCCGGACTGGAAGCCCGTCATGACACCCTTCGAGATGTCCCGCGTGCCGAGGTTGGTGGTCATGATGATCACCGTGTTCTTGAAGTCCACCATGCGGCCCTGGCTGTCCGTCAGGCGGCCGTCCTCGAGGATCTGGAGCAGCGAGTTGAAGAGATCGGCGTGAGCCTTCTCCACCTCGTCGAAGAGCACCACGGAGAACGGCTTGCGGCGGACCTTCTCGGTCAGCTGCCCACCCTCCTCGTAGCCGACGTAGCCCGGAGGGGCACCGAAGAGCCTGGAGACGGTGTGCTTCTCGGAGTACTCGGACATGTCCAGCGTGATGAGGGCGTCCTCCTCGCCGAACAGGAACTCGGCGAGGGCCTTGGCCAGCTCCGTCTTACCCACACCGGTGGGACCGGCGAAGATGAACGAACCGCCTGGACGCTTCGGGTCCTTGAGGCCAGCCCGCGTGCGGCGGATGGCCTGGGAGATGGCCTTGATGGCCTCGTTCTGCCCGATGACCCGCTTGTGGAGCTCGGCCTCCATGTTGAGCAGTCGCGAGGACTCGGCCTCGGTCAGCTTGAACACGGGGATGCCGGTGGAGTTGGCAAGCACCTCGGCGATGAGTTCCTCATCCACCTCGGCGATGTCGTCCAGTCCGCCCGACTTCCAGCGCCGCTCCTTGTCGCTGCGCTCGTCGTGGAGCTTCTGCTCCTTGTCACGCAGTGACGCGGCGCCCTCGAAGTCCTGGGAATCGATGGCCGATTCCTTCTCGCGCTTGACGTTCGCGATGCGCTCGTCGATCTCCTTGAGCTCGGGAGGCGCGGTCATCCGGCGGATGCGCAGACGCGCCCCCGCCTCGTCGATGAGGTCGATCGCCTTGTCCGGCAGGAACCGGTCCGAGATGTACCGCTCGGCCAGCGTCGCCGCGCTGGTCAGCGCGCCGTCGGTGATCGAGACGCGGTGGTGCGCCTCGTAGCGGTCACGGAGGCCCTTGAGGATCTCGATCGCGTGCGCCACGGAGGGCTCGGCGACCTGGATGGGCTGGAAGCGGCGCTCGAGGGCGGCGTCCTTCTCGATGTGCTTGCGGTACTCGTCCAGGGTGGTCGCACCGATGGTCTGGAGCTCGCCACGCGCGAGCATGGGCTTCAGGATCGAGGCGGCGTCGATGGCACCCTCGGCGGCACCCGCCCCGACGAGCGTGTGGATCTCGTCGATGAACAGGATGATGTCGCCACGGGTGCGGATCTCCTTGAGGACCTTCTTCAGTCGCTCCTCGAAGTCACCGCGGTAACGCGAACCGGCCACGAGGGACCCTAGGTCCAGCGTGTAGAGCTGCTTGTCCTTGATGGTCTCGGGCACGTCGCCGCGCACGATCGCCTGGGCAAGGCCCTCGACGACGGCGGTCTTGCCGACACCCGGCTCGCCGATCAGGACGGGGTTGTTCTTGGTGCGGCGGGAGAGGACCTGCATGACGCGTTCCATCTCCTGCTCGCGCCCGATCACCGGGTCGAGTTTCGATTCGCGGGCAGCCTGGGTCAGGTTGCGACCGAACTGGTCGAGCACCACCGACCCGGCAGGGGTTCCCTCCTGCTGGGGGCCGCCGGAGGCTGCCGGCTCCTTGCCCTGGTACCCGGACAGCAGCTGGATGACCTGCTGGCGGACACGGTTCAGGTCCGCCCCGAGCTTGACGAGCACCTGCGCGGCAACACCCTCACCCTCGCGGATGAGACCGAGCAGGATGTGCTCGGTACCGATGTAGTTGTGGCCGAGCTGCAGGGCCTCCCGCAGGGAGAGCTCCAGGACCTTCTTGGCACGGGGGGTGAAGGGGATGTGACCGGACGGGGCCTGCTGGCCCTGGCCGATGATCTCCTGGACCTGCTCCCGCACGGCGCCCAGCGAGATGCTGAGTGACTCCAGCGCCTTGGCGGCGACACCCTCACCCTCGTGGATCAGGCCAAGCAGGATGTGCTCGGTGCCGATGTAATTGTGGTTGAGCATGCGGGCCTCTTCTTGGGCCAGCACAACAACACGACGGGCACGATCTGTAAATCTCTCGAACATCAGACACACACTCCTAGCTAACGCGTATTTCGATGCTACGGGCACGGGGTGTGCTTTGGGCCCGTGTTCGCCACAGGCGAGATAACGCCGGGAGGTTCCACCCCGGCGCCTCCTCGGGTCGGATCAGTGCTGGGCCGCGCGGTAGGCCTCGACGATCTCACCGTTCACGCGGCCGCGGGAGGAGACGTTGTAGCCGTTCTCCTTCGCCCACTCGCGGATCCGGGCGGCTTCCTGGTTGCGTGAGGGCGACGACGACGCACCCGAGGCGCCCGACCGCTGCTTCGACTGTCCGCCACGGCGGGCCGCCCCCACGTAGTCGGACAGTACCGACCTCAATTCGGAGGCGTGGGTCTCCGAGAGATCGATCTCGTACTGCACGCCGTCCAGCCCGAACCGTACGGTCTCGTCGGCTTCTCCGCCGTCGATGTCATCGATGAGAATAATCTTTACCTTCTGTGCCACGGTGCTCTCCTTATATTCCTCGATGTGAATGCCCCTCGAATGATTATGCGGCACTATTAGATCGAGGTCAAAGAAGAATATTGTCCTGTGGACTAGTTTTCCTGCTCACCCTTTTCTTCGGCCGCCTGTCCGCGCTTCCGCGCGTCCTCGGCGTCCTGCAATTCCTCCGCGCGCTTCATGGCCTCGCGCTCCGCCCGGTCCACATTGAATATGGCCTTGATCACGAAGTAGAAAAGAATTGCCAAGCAGACTGAGGGTAGGAGGACCGCCACATATTCCATGACTACTGGCCGCCCTCGGGCTTGAGAATGGGGAAGAGGATCGACTCACGAATTCCGACGTTCGTGAAAAGCATGACGAGGCGGTCGATCCCGAGTCCGATGCCACCCATGGGCGGGGCGCCGTATTCGAGCGCGCGGAGGAAGTCCTCGTCCAACTGCATCGCTTCGTCGTCGCCGGCCGCCGCCTGGCGTGACTGTTCCGTGAGCCGTTCCCGCTGGATGACCGGGTCGATGAGCTCGGAGAAGGCCGTGCCGCGTTCCATTCCCCCGATGATCAGGTCCCAGGCCTCGATCAGCTGCGGGTTCTCGCGGTGCGGGCGGGCGAGCGGCTGGGCGGACGGCGGGTAGTCGTAGACGAAGGTCGGCTGGATGAGCGTGGGCTCCACGATCTCCGAGAACAGTTCGAGCACCATCTTCTCGGCGCCCCACGCCGGGTCGAGGGAGACCTCGTGGCGATCGGCGATGGAGCGCAGGTCCTCCACCGGGGTGTCCGGCGTGACCTCCTGGCCCACGGCCGAGGACAGGCCAGGGTAGACGCCGAGCCAGGCCCAGTCCCCGTCGAGGTCGATCGTGCCCTTCGCCGTCTCGATGGTGCGCGATCCGAGCAGGTCGGCGCAGGCGAGGATGATCTCCTTCATGCGGTCCGCCATGACGAACTGGTCCGCGTACGCCTCGTAGCATTCGAGCATCGTGAATTCCGGGCTGTGCGTGGAGTCCACGCCCTCGTTCCGGAAGATGCGCCCGATCTCGTAGACGCGGTCGATCCCGCCGACGACGGCGCGCTTCAGGTACAGCTCGAGGGCGATCCGCAGCGTCATCTTCTGGTCGAAGGCGTTGAGGTGCGTGTCGAAGGGGCGGGCCGTCGCGCCGCCGTGGACGAGCTGGAGGACGGGCGTCTCCACCTCGATGTAGTCGTGGCGGTTGAGCGTCTCGCGGACGGTCCGGGTGATGGCGGCGCGGGTGCGCACCATCTGGCGGGCTTCCTCGCGCACCATGAGGTCCACGTAGCGCTGGCGTACGCGCGTCTCCTCGTTCACGCCAGCGTGCAGCGTGGGCAGCGGGCGGAGGGCCTTGGACGCCATGGTCCACGAGTCGGCCATGACGGACAGTTCACCGCGGCGGGAGCTGATGACCTCCCCGTGCACCTGGACGTGGTCGCCGAGGTCCACGTGGGCCTTCCAGTCGGCGAGGCGGTCGGCGCCGATCTCCGCAAGACTCAGCATGACCTGGAGCCGCGTGCCGTCGCCCTCCTGCAGGGTCGCGAAGCACAGCTTGCCCGAGTTCCGGATGAAGACCACCCGGCCGACGACGGCGGCGTACTTCCCGCTCGACTCCCCCGTGGCGAGTTCGGCGAACTGCTCCCGGACCTCCATGAGGGAATGCGAGCGATCCGGCCGGACCGGGTAGGGCTGCGTCCCGGCGTCGAGCAGGGCTGCCCGCTTCTGCAGCCTGAAGCGCATCTGCTCGTTGAGGTCGTCCGCGGGGAGGGTGTCGTCGTGGGTCACGGTAGACAAGTTTACGGCTCCCGCCCGGGCGTCCGGTGCGGGTCAGCGCGGGGGCGGCAGGAGGCTGTTGTCGATCAGCCGGACGGCGCCCACCCGGGCCGCGACGACGGCGAGGGCCGCCGGCGGCTCCGCGCCGGCGCTCCCGGTCGGCTCGACCGCGCGCGGTTCCCCGATCGGGGAGAACGTGTCGGGCTCGACGACGTCGAGGTAGTCGAGGTCCACCCCCTCCTCGGCCGTGACCTGCGACCGGGCTGCGGCGAGATCGAGCGGCTCTCCGCGCACGGCCCGGTCACGCAGCGCGGCGAGCACCCGCGACAGGACCAGTGCGGCGGAGCGTTCGTGTCCGGCCAGGAACCGGTTGCGGCTCGACAGCGCCAGCCCGTCGGCGTCGCGCACGATCGGCACGCCCTCGATGCGCACCGGCATGTTGAGGTCGACCACCATCCGGCGGATGAGGGCCAGCTGCTGGGCGTCCTTCTGGCCGAAGTACGCCCGGTAGGCGGCGCGGGTGGCGGGCTGCGCCAGATTGAGGAGCTTCGCGACGACGGTCAGCATGCCGTCGAAGTGGCCCGGCCGGGAGGCCCCCTCGAGGACCTCGCCCATGGGTCCGGCACTCACACGCACCAGCGGCTCCCCGCCCGGGTACATGTCCCCGACGCCAGGGGCGAACACCACGTCGACGCCCTGCGCGCCGAGCAGCAGCAGATCCTCGTCGAGCGTGCGCGGGTAGCGGTCGAGGTCGGCCTGGTCGCCGAACTGGAGGGGGTTCACGAAGACGGACGCGACGACGACGTCATTGGCGGTGCGCGCGGCCTGCGCGAGCGCGGCGTGGCCGGCGTGCAGGCCCCCCATGGTGGGGACGAGGGCGAGCGAGGGACGGTCATCCGCGGCCATCCGGGATCGGGCGGAGCCCAGCAGGCCGGCCGTGGCCTCGCGGAGGTCAGCGGGAGTGGAGACGAGGAGCGGGAGGGAGGGGCCGGTCGGGGTCACGGAGGGTCCTTCGGGGAAGTGATCGGGGCGGACGCACGGGATGGTCCGCCGGTGCAGGAGCAGCCAGGGCTGTCCGCCGGGCTACCGGCCGTCGGGGGCGCCCGGGCTGTCGGGTCGGGGCGGCCCGTCGGGGGCGCCCGGGCCGTTGGGTCGTGGCGGTCCGTCGGATTGGGGCCGTCCGTCGGGGGTGCCCGGGCCGTCGGGCGCCTCGGGTGAGGGCGGTCCGTCCGCGAGGATCGCGAGGATCGCCTCTCCCTGAGCGGGCGTGAGGACGCCCCGCTCGAGGGCACGGAGGGCTGTGGCCCGCGCCATGCCCAGGTAGGCCTGCCGGGTGTCCGCGGCGTCGTGGGCGTCGAGCGCCGCGCGATGGGCCCGGACGGTCCCGGCGTCACCGCGCGCCACCGGGCCTGTCAGGGCGCCCTCTCCCGAGGACAGGGCGTTCTCGAGGGAGGCCTTCATGAGCGGGCCGAGCAGCCGGTCCGGCTGCTGGACGCCGAGGTCCGCGAGGAGCTGGGCGGACTGCGCGGCGATGGTGACGAGGTGGTTCGACGCGTGGGCGAGAGCCGCATGGTAGAGCGGACGCGACTCCTCCTCGATGACCACCGGCTCGGCGCCCATCTCGACGACGAGCGCCTGGGCGATGGGCAGCACGGCGGACGGGGCGGTGACCCCGAACATGCTGTCCGGGAGGCGCCCGAGATCGAGGGACAGCCCGGTGAAGGTCATGGCCGGGTGGATCGCCAGCGGGATGGCCCCGGCCGCACGGGCCGGCGCCAGCACGGCGGTACCGTAGCGCCCGGACGTGTGGACCACGAGCTGTCCGGCCTGCCAGGCGCCGAGCCGGGCGAGCCCCTCGACGAGATCCGGCAGGGCGTCGTCGGGCACGGCGAGGAGCACGAGCTCGGCTCGTTCGATGATGTCCGGGATCTCGAGCACCGGCACCCCGGGGAGGAGGTTCTCCGCCCGCTCGCGGCTCCCCTCCGAGACGGCGGACACCCCGACGACGGCGTGGCCGGCCGACCTCAGGGCGGCCCCCAGCACGGAGCCGACCCTGCCGGCACCCACGATGCCGACGCCGAGCCGGCCGGGGCGCCGGGAGGCGTCAGTGCCGGCCATCGGGGACCCCCTCGGTATTCGGGGGCGACGGCGTGTAGCGGGGAGCGACGGGCATCACCTGACGCAGAACCGGCGCGGGCGGCCCGGAATGCGGCGCGGCTCCATCGATGGGAGCCTCCTCCGTGGGTGACGCGGCGGGCGGCGCGGGGGGCGGTACGGCGGGCGACACAGCGGGCGATGCGGCGGGTGCTGCGGCGGGCGATACGGCAGTTGGTACGGCGGCTGATGCGACGGGCGGCACAGCGGGCTGCGCGGCGTGCCGCGCAGCCTCGTCGACGGGACCCTCCTCCGCGGAGGGCGCTGCCTGTGCGGTGGGTGGCGAAGGCCGCGGTGCGGCTGCATCGAGGAGGGCCTCCTCCGGAGGCAGCGCGACGGCCGGCACAGCGGGTGTCACGGCGGGTGTCACGGCACCCCCGGCAGTGGGCAGGCCGTCCGGGGGCGCCGTCGGGGGCTGCGGGACGGCTACCGGAAGGGGCCGCATCCACTGCTCGGGGCCGCTGCGGCGTCGCGCCTCGGCGGCACGCGCCGCCTGGCCGTGGAACAGCTCCCATGCCGTCGACGCGTCGGCGAGCGTCACGCGCGGACTGACCGGACCAGGTGTGGTGTGCAGGACCAGGTCCGCCAGCCGGAAGCGGCGGTCCACTGGCCCCTGCTCGATCGCCAGGGACTGGGTCCGCTCGTGCGGGACGACGGCGAGCCGCCGCCATAGGACGCCGGAGCGCAGGAGCAGGGCCGTCGACGTCACCGCGAACCCGGTGCGCCGCCAGGCCAGGGGCGCGAGCCAGCGGGCGCGGCGGGGCGTGGTGACGAACCCCTCTCCGCCGTCGCGGCCGGCCAACCCGGCGGCGAAGAGCTCGACGGGCCGGTCCGTGCCGGGATCGGGCAGGACGAGGGCGAGGATCTGCAGGACGTCGTCGCGCGTGCCGACGGGCAGGAGCGTGGCGCGTGCCTGCCCCTCGTTCGACGCCGACGCGCCGTACCCGGCCACGTTCGCGGTCACGCGGTACCACCCCTTGAACCGCCACAGCGGCGGCTGGACGATCCCCAGCGCCTGGACGCGCCCGGGAGGCACGGTCTGCGCGCGGGTGTCCAGCAGCCCGTAGCGGATGCGGAGGCCGTCGGGGGAGGTGGCCGCCCGGAAGTTGTACCCGGTGCTCAGGGCTGCCCAGTAGGCCCCGCCGACGCCGATCAGGATGGGGATGAAGGACGTCGCGACGATCGGGGTCTCGAACACCACGCCCAGCGTGACGACGACGGCGGCGGCCACCACGAGTGCGATGCTCGTCCCGGACAGGGCCGTGGACCCGAGGACCCGGCCGGGCGGGACCACCACCACCTCCCGCTCGGGCGCCTCGAGGATCTCCTCGGGGTGCTCCGGGTCGGGCTCCACCCCCGCGGCGCGGGCGAGGATGATGGCGCGGAGCCTGCGGGCGTCGTCGAGCTTCAGGAAGGCGAGCCGGACCGCCGACTCCCCGGCGTCCGCCACCTCGAACTTCAGTTCCGCGAGCCCGAAGACGCGGGCGAGGAACGGCTGCACGATGTCGATGGCCTGGACGCGGTCGAGCCTCGCCTGCCGCTGCTGGCGGAAGACGATGCCGGAGTGCACGCGGACGTGGTCCCGCGTGATCTGGTAGCGGGTGCAGTACCAGGACAGGAGGAACGCGCCGGCGACGAGGAGGACTACGCCCACGAGGATCCCGACGGCAGGGAGGACCCCGACCCCCTCGGGCAGGGGGGAGCGTCCGTCCGCCCCCGGGCCGAACAGTCCCTCGAACCAGTCCCGGCCCACGAAGTACAGGACGGCGACGAGGGCGATCCAGCCGCGCACGAGAGGCGAGATGACATGGACGCGCAGCCAGCCCTGGTCGGCGCCGGCCTGCGGGCCGGCATCCCCGGCGACGGGCTGCGGCGCCCCGGACGGCGGGTGCTGCGGGTGCGTCACAGCCCGGCCAGCCGGGCTTGTCCGCGCGCGGACAGCTGCTCGCGCAGCCTGGCGCCCTCGTCGGTCGGCAGCCCGGGGATCTCCGCGTTCGTGGCGGCGGACGCCGTGTGGAGCTTGAGGGTGCAGATCCCGAAGGCGCGCTCGAGGGGGCCGACGGCGACGTCGACGTACTGCATCCGGCCGTAGGGCACCACCATGGTGCGCTGGAAGATCACGCCGTGGCGGACGAGGAGGTCGTCGTCGCGCTCGGCATAGCCGATCGCAGCGACCTGGCGAGGGAGGAGCACCCCCCGCCACACCGCAGCGATGAGGACGGCGCCGGGCAGGGCCCACGCCAGCCAGAGCGGCGGGAAGGAATCCCAGACGCCGGTGAGGCGCAGGACGAGCGGGACGCAGGACAGGGCCAGCCAGAGAAGCGATCCGATGAGCCAGCCGAGCACCCGGACCCGTAGATACTTCGGTGACACCCTGGACCACTCGAGCCCGGACGGGTCGATCGGTTCCCTACGCATATTCCCCCTCGCTCTCCCCGCCATGCGCGCCCTTGCCGTCGTCGTCGTCGGATGGGAGCCGGCAGAAGTCCTCGACCACCAATCCCACCATAATCATGACGATTCCGCCCGCCATGAGGGCCACCGATCCCCAGAGCGGCGCCACGGTGGACCGGACCGACATCAGCGCCACCTGGTCCACGAGGATCCCCGCATGCCAGCCGAGGCTCACCGCACCGGCGTAGGCGCAGGCCTGTGCGAGGACGAGGGTACGGGTGGCGAGGATCGGATCGAGGGGCCGGTCGCGCTTGCCGTTGCGCCAGCGCAGCACGCGCCGGCCGAACACCAGGGTGATCGCGATGATCACCGCCGTCGTGACGAGGGACGTCAGCGGGAGGGCCGGCGTGCCGTAGCCGTTGCGGGTGGCGAACCAGTTGACCAGCCAGCCGGCGAGGCCGGCCGCCAGCCCCACGAGGGCGAGCCAGCGGAACCGAAGGGTACTCACGGCGTCCTAGGCCCCCTCGTACGGCGTCAGGCCGGCGAGGTCCTCGGCTTCCGCAGCGAGTTCAGCCACGGGCCGCCCGCCGAGTCGGGCGCCCGCGTCCATCCACGCCCAGGGCTGCAGGACGAAGGCGCGGGTCGCTGCGCGCGGGTGCGGGACGGTGAGGTTCCGGTCGTCGGAGACCCAGGTCCCGAAGGTGATGATGTCGACGTCGAGCGTCCGCGGACCCCAGCGGACGGTGCGCGTGCGGTGATGCCGTTCCTCGACGGCCTGGCAGTGGGCGAGCAGCTCGTACGGGCCGAGATCCGTCTCCACCTCGATCACCATGTTCAGGTAGTCGGGCTGGTCCGGACCGCCGACGGGTCGGGTGCGGACAACGGGCGACACCGCGTGCAGGCGGACGTGGTCCGACTCCACGAGATCGGCGACGGCGCGCACCAGGGTGTCACTGCTGGCCCCGAGATTGCTGCCAAGGGCCAGCACGGACCGCACGGTGCTGCTCACGCCCGGCTCCTGCGCAGCGTCACGGCGACGTCGCCGAACGGCACCGTGATGGGGGCCTTCGGTTTGTGGACGGTGACGTCGACGGCGGCCACGGGGAACGCCACGAGTATCGCCGCGGCGATGGTCTCCGCGAGGGCCTCGATGAGGTCGAAGGGATCGCCCCGGATGATGCCGTGCACCAGTTCGGCGACCTCCCCGTAGTGCGCGGTCCGGGCGAGGTCGTCGCTGGTCCCTGCGGCCTGCAGGTCGAGGTGGAGGGTGAGGTCCACCGCGAAGGGCTGGCCGTCGCGACGCTCGTGCTCGAAGACGCCGTGATAGCCGGTGGCGGTGATCCCCGTGAGGGAGACGGTGTCGAGGTCGCCGGATGGCGAGCCGGGCCGGCCCGGTCGCGCGGTCCCGACCGTGGTCACGGTCGCCGGGCGGCGGCGGCCGCCACCTTGACGGCGTCGAGCGTCGCGGCCGGATCGTGGACGCGGACGCCCCAGGCGCCGGCTGCGGCGGCCAGGGTCGCGACGGCGAGCGAGGCGTGGTCGCGCTCCACGGGTGCGGCGGTCCTGCCCGCCGAGGTGAGCAGGGTCCCGAGGAACCGCTTCCGTGACGCACCCACGAGGACGCGGTGCCCCAGCCCGGTGAACGCGTCGAGGTCCTGCAGGATCGCCCAGTTCTGCTCGTCGGTCTTCGCGAAGCCCAGGCCGGGGTCGAGGATGATCTGCCCGGCGTCGACCCCCGCCGCGACGAAGCGGTCCCGCAGGCCGGTGAGTTCGCGCACGACGTCGGCGACGACGTCGTCGTACTCCGCCAGGCCGCCCATCGTCGCGGCGGTCCCCCGGCGGTGCGTGAGGATGTAGGGCACGCCGCGCTCGGCGATCAGCGCGGGCATTGCCTCCTCGTGACCGGCACCCGAGATGTCGTTCACGATCGCGGCGCCGGCGTCGAGGGCCTGCCGTGCGGTCTCCGCGTGCATGGTGTCGATGCTCACCAGGGCCCCGGCCTTCACGAGGGCAGCCACGACGGGCAGGACGCGCGCCAGCTCCTCCTCGACGGGGACGTCGCGGGCGTTGGGGCGCGTGGACTCACCGCCGACGTCGATGACGTCCGCTCCGCCGTAGTGCATCCGCAGACCGTGGCCGATGGCGTCGTCCGTCGTGGCGTACCGGCCACCGTCGCTGAAGGAGTCGGGGGTGACGTTCAGGATGCCGAGGACCACGGCGCGGTCCGCGGGGAGGCCCCGGACGGTCCGGGGGACGCGGACGGGCCGGATGACGGGCAGCGGCGAGGTCGCCGGTCCGGTTCCGGGCGTTGCGGCGAGTGAATCCATGCGGGACGGTCCTACCTTCCGAGTATGAGGCTCATGGCCTCGGCGCGCGTCGCCGTCTCGCGGAGCTGGCCGCGGACGGCCGACGTGACGGTTTTGGCGCCGGGCTTGCGCACCCCGCGCATCGACATGCACATGTGCTCGCACTCGATGACGACGATCGCGCCCTTGGGTTTCAGGTGTTCCATCATCGCATCAACGATCTGGCTGGTCAGCCTCTCCTGGATCTGCGGGCGCCGCGCGTAGACCTCGACGAGCCGGGCGAGCTTGCTCAGGCCCGTGACGCGCCCCTCCTCGGAGGGGATGTAGCCGACGTGCGCGGTCCCGTGGAACGGCACCAGGTGGTGTTCGCAGGTGGAGTAGAAGGGGATGTCCTTCACCAGGACGAGCTCCTGGTGGCCGATGTCGAAGGAGGTCGAGAGCACCTCCCCCGCATCCTGGTGGAGCCCCGCGAACATCTCCGCGTAGGCCTTCGCCACGCGCTTGGGGGTGTCGAGCAGCCCGTCGCGCCCGGGGTCCTCGCCGATGGCCTCCAAGATCTCCCGGACCGCCCGCTCGATGCGGAGCAGGTCGACGGGCGATCCGGTGGCGACCAGTACTGCATCCACTACTTCGTCATCGAAATCTGTCACGGCTCTTCCCTTCGATCTGGAATGCGTCGCCGTCGGCCCTCCGGCCGGGGGCGTTCCTCTGCGGGACCGGACGTCCTAGCGGTCCGTACTCTCCGTGCTGTCCGTGCCGCCCCCGGCGCTCCGCGACCCGTTCTCCGACGCCTCGGGCGTCGGCAGGTCCGATTCATGCACGTCGAAGTCGTTGGGGAGGTTGGCGTGGGCGATCTGGTCCTGGGGCGCCACGGTCTCCGGGGCGGGCTGACCGCCCTCGAGGGCCTCCGCGCGTTCCCTGCGCGAGGTGACCGGCGGCAGCGAGTGTACGGGGCGCGTCTGCTTCGACAGCCAGACCTCCCGCAGCTCGCGCTTGCGGACGTGGGTGAAGACCTCGGCGATCTCGGCCTGGTTGAGCGTCTCGCGCTCCAGGAGCTCCAGGGCGAGACGGTCCAGGACGTCGCGGTTCTCCGTGAGGATCTGGTAGGCCTCGTCGTGGGCATTGTCGATCAGACGGCGCACCTCCTCGTCGACCACCAGGGCGAGCTGGTCGGAGTAGTCGCGGTCGCTGCCCATATCGCGTCCGAGGAACGGCTCACCGGCGCCCTGGCCCAGCTTCACCGCGCCGATGCGCTCGCTCATCCCGTACTGGGTGACCATCTTGCGTGCCGTCCCGGTGGCCTTCTCGATGTCGTTCGAGGCGCCCGTGGAGGGGTCGTGGAACACGATCTCCTCGGCGACCCGGCCGCCCATCGCGTAGGCGAGCTGGTCGAGGAGCTCGTTGCGGGTCACGGAGTACTTGTCATCGCTGGGCATCACCATGGTGTAGCCCAGCGCGCGTCCGCGCGGCAGGATGGTCACCTTGGTGACCGGGTCCGTGTTCCGCAGGGCCGCGGCGACGAGGGCGTGGCCGCCCTCGTGGTAGGCCGTGATCTTCCGCTCGAGTTCCTTCATGAGCCGGCTGCGCTTCTGCGGGCCGGCGATCACGCGGTCGATCGCCTCGTCGAGCGCGCGGTCGTCGATGAGCTGGGCGTTGGAGCGGGCGGTGAGGAGCGCCGCCTCGTTGAGGACGTTCGCGAGATCTGCACCGGTGAAGCCCGGGGTTTTCTTGGCGACGCCCCGCAGGTCCACGCCGCCGGCCATCGGCTTGCCCTTGGAGTGCACGGTGAGGATGTGCTCGCGTCCCCTCATGTCCGGGGCCTCGACGCCGATCTGGCGGTCGAAGCGGCCCGGGCGCAGGAGCGCGGGGTCGAGGACGTCGGGGCGGTTGGTCGCCGCGATGAGGATGACGTTGGTGTTCGCGTCGAAGCCGTCCATCTCGACGAGCAGCTGGTTGAGGGTCTGCTCCCGCTCGTCGTTGCCGCCGCCCACACCGGCACCGCGGTGACGTCCGACGGCGTCGATCTCGTCCACGAAGATGATCGCGGGGGCGTTGTTCTTGGCCTGCTCGAAGAGGTCCCGGACGCGGGACGCGCCGACACCGACGAACATCTCGACGAAGTCGGAGCCCGAGATCGAGTAGAACGGCACGCCGGCCTCCCCGGCGACCGCACGGGCGAGGAGGGTCTTGCCGGTCCCGGGAGGGCCGTAGAGCAGCACGCCCTTGGGGATCTTGGCCCCGAGGGCCTGGAACTTCGCGGGCTCCTGGAGGAACTCCTTGATCTCGAGCAGTTCCTCGACCGCCTCGTCCGCGCCGGCGACGTCGTTGAACGTGACCTGGGGCATGTCCTTGGTGATGAGCTTGGCCTTGGACTTGCCGAACTGCATGACCTTGGAGCCGCCACCCTGCATGCGGGAGAGGAGGAACCAGAAGATGACACCGAGGATGAGGATCGGGAAGATCAGGCCGGCGAGGCTGAGGAGCCAGTTGCTCTCAGCGGGCTGGTCGGTGAAGCCGTCGGTGTCGGAGGCGTCGATCGCAGCTACCACGCCTTCGGCGCGGGCCGTGCTGTAGAAGAACTGGACGCTCTTGCCCATGTCCTCGTAGTCGTTGCGGAGGGTGAGGTCCACGCGCTGTTCGCCGTCGTAGATCTTGGCCTGGGCGACCTGGTTATCTTCGAGGAGCCGGAGCCCGACGTTCGTGTCGACGCGCGAGCTGCCCGTGCCGAACAGGCTCGGCAGGACCAGCAGGAGCGCCACGACGGCCAGGACGATCCAGAAAATGGGCCCCTTGAAGATGTTCTTGAATTTCATTCGTCTCAGGGCGGCAAGCCCTGTCCCTCCTGCTGATGCAAGTAAAAATGTGCGGGCGCACTGCCGAGCAGGTGTCCCCTGAGCACCTCAACATATACACCGTCCGCTATTGTGCACGCGCGGATCAGGGCAATAGTTCCCTCCTGGCGTAGCGGCAGCGGGGCGGGGTCCTACTCGTAGACGTGCGGCGCCAGGGTGCCGATGAAGTCGAGGTTGCGGTACTTCTCCGCGAAGTCGAGGCCGTAGCCGACCACGAACTCGTTAGGGATGTCATAGCCCACGTACTTCACGTCGATCTCGACCTTCGCGGCCTCGGGCTTCCGCAGGAGGGTGCAGATCTCCACCGACGCGGGACCGCGGGACAGGAGGTTGGCCTTGAGCCAGGAGAGCGTGAGGCCGGAGTCGATGATGTCCTCGGCGATCAGGACGTGCTTGCCCATGAGGTCGGTCTCGAGGTCCTTGAGGATCCGCACGACGCCGGAGGACTGCGTGCCCGACCCGTAGGAGGACACCGCCATCCAGTCCATCGTGATGTGGGAGTTCAGGGCCCGCGCGAGGTCGGCCATCACCATCACCGCACCCTTGAGCACACCCACCAGGAGGATGTCCCGGCCCTGGTAGTCGGCATCGATCTGCTCCGCGAGCTCGTTGATCCGCTGCTGGATCTCCTCCCGGGTGTAGAGGACGTGCTTGAGGTCTGCCTGGACGTCGTTCGAATCCACCGATTACTCCTGGATTGGCCGGCGGAGCTGCTGCCCGCCGGGACCGTTGCTGCTGCCATTGTTCCGTAGAACAAGACTGCCATAGCTTGGTTGTCCCCGAAGAACCGATCGTCCCCGCACCTGGCGGTGCACGCTCACCTTCCCGCCGAGCTGCACCGGGCCGGCCGAGCCCTTCCGGTCCAGCAGCGACTCCGCGGCGCGGAGACGCTCGAAGCTCGGCTGGAACGCGCCGAGCTCGAGGGCGGCGAGCGCGAGGACGCGCTGGCGGAGCGCCGCGGGCAGCGACCGCAGGCCGTCCTCCGGCAGGAGCACCGTCCCGTCGTCGCCCTCGGTGCGCAGCGAGGCGTACGCTTCGGCGCTCAGCTGCTCGAGGAGGTCGGCGTCCTGCCCGAGGATGCGCGCGGTGCGCGCGAGCGCACGGGCGATGCCCGGTCCCAGCCGGTCCTCGAGGAACGGCAGGACCTCGCCCCGGACGCGGGAGCGCGCATAGGACGGGTCGAGGTTGGTGGGGTCGTGCCACGGGTCGAGGCCGTAGAAGGCGCAGATCGCCTCGGTGTCGGCCCGGCGCAGGTCGAGGAACGGCCGGAGGTAGGGTCCGCGGCTCTCCGGCATGCCCGCCAGGGAGCGGGTGCCGGACCCGCGGGCGAGGCCCAGCAGCACCTGCTCCGCCTGGTCGTCGAGCGTGTGGCCGAGCAGCACGGCGACGGCCCCGAGCCGGGAGGCGGCGTCGTCGAGCGCGGCATAGCGGGCGCCGCGGGCGGCGGCCTCCGGACCCATGCCGTCGCGCTCCACCGTGACGCGGTGCACCTCGACCGGGTCGAGTCCGAGGTCCCGGGCGGCAGCGGCGGCCCGCCCGGCCGTCCCGGCGCTGCCGGCCTGCAGCCCGTGGTCGACGACGACCGCGCCCACGCGGCACCGCCCGGTGTGCGCGAGGTGCGCCGCGACGGCGGCGAGGGCCAGCGAGTCCGGGCCGCCGCTGCACGCGACGAGGACGAGCGGCAGGTCCGTGGGATCAGCCGGCGTCCCACGCTCCCCTGCCCCGGCCGGATCCGCGAGGAGGCCCTCGAGGCTCGCGGCGAGGAGGTTGCGCGCGGTGCCGACCGCCGGGAGCAGGCGGGGGCGCCTAGCCATGACGGCGCAGGCTCATCCTGTCGATCCACTCGTCGGGGGCGTGGATCTCCCGCTCGGTGGGCAGGTGCGACGCCGCCTCCCACACGGCGTTGAAGCCTTCCATCCCGGTCTGGCTGACGACCCTCCGCACGAACTTGGCGCCGTCGTTGTACTGGCGCATCTTCGCGTCCAGGCCCATCAGCTGCCGGAGGAGCTTCTCGAGGGGCCCGCGGGACGCGCCGCGGGCGTTGAAGCGCCGGCGGATGGTCTTGACGGAGGGCACGATGCTGCCGTCCACGCCGTCCATCACGACGTTCGCGTGGCCCTCGAGCAGGCTCATGACGGCGGTGAGATGGGACAGCAGGGCTTTGTCCTCCGGGGCCTGCAGGAGGGAGAGGACGCCCCCGGGCCGCGCCGGCACGCCGTCGGACGCCGCGCCCTGCGGGGCCGCGGCCGCACCGCCGGGGCGGGCCCTGGGTGCGGTGATGTTCCTGACGGCGGCGCCGAGCCGTTCGGAGAGCGTGTCCGCCTGGTCCATCAGGCCGGAGGTGAGCTGCCCGATGTGGCTGGTCATGTGGTCCTTGAGCCAGGGTGCCGCCGCGAACTGCACCCGGTGCGTCTGCTCGTGGAGGCAGACCCAGAGCCGGAAGTCGGACGGGTCTACGTTCAGCTCCCGCTCCACCGAGATGATGTTCGGCGCCACGAGCAGGAGCCGGCCGCCCAGCCCGTTGCGGGCGGGCGCGAACGGGTCGTACTGGCCGAGGACCTTGCTGGAGAGGAACGCGAGGATCGCGCCGAGCTGCGCCCCCGTCACGGTCCCGCCGAGGGTCAGCGACGCGGACTTCAGCACCTCGGGCTTCGTGGCGGCGAGCTGGTCCAGCGCGGGCTCCATGAGGGCGCGGAAGCTCTGCGTGTTGGCCCGGGACCAGGAGGCGCGGTCCACGACCAGCAGTTCGGAGTCCCGCAGGTCTCGGGCGGCGTCGAGCCGCGAGATCGCGTGGACGTGGTCCACGGACACGCCCGCGAGGTGACGGATGTTCCCGACCGCGCGGTCGATGTCGGCCGGTGTCATGGTGGGCCCGGCCGGCGTCAGGGAGGCGGCCGTGGAGGCCGCGACATCCCAGTTGACGAGCTGCGGGCGGGGCGTGGCTGACTCGTTCCTGGACATGCGCCTATTCGATCACATCCCGCGGCTCCCGGGGGCGGGCGCGCCCCCTCCTCCTCGCCGGGGCCGGGGGACCTAGCGGCAGCCGCACCCGGCGAGGATCGCAGCCGCACGGTCGGCGGCCGCCCGCGCCTCGACCGTGGCGCCGTCGAGTCCTGCGGCGAGGAAGGAGAACACGAGCAGGCGTCCGTCGGCGGTGACCACGTGTCCGGTGAGCCCGGTGACCGCGTTCAGCGTCCCCGTCTTGGCGCGGACCGTCCCGGCGCCGGCGGCGGTGGGCCCGTCCGCCGTGAACCGGGTGGAGAGGGTCCCGGTGACGCCCGCGATGGGCAGCGAGCCGGCGATGCCCGCGACGCCGGGCAGCTCGGACGTGGTGATCCCGCGCATCAGTGCCGCGAGCTGGGCGGGGGAGACGGCGTTCCGGGTGGACAGGCCGGCGGCGTCCCCGACCAGCAGTCCGTCCCCGGGGACCCCCGCCCTCAGGGCGGCCGCCGTGATCGCCTCCGTGGCCCCGCCGGAGGAGGCCGGGCGTCCGCTCCCGTGGGCGGCCACGCGGGCCAGGGCCTCCGCGAGATAGTTGTCGGAGGTCTCCAGCATGCGCCGGACCTGGTCCTGCAGGGGCGCGGAGTCGACGGCGGCGAGCGGCTCCGCGTCCCCGGGCGCCGCCCGGCGCTCGACGTCGGGGACCACGGTGATCCCGCGGTCCGCGGCCGCGGCCACGAGGGCCGCGGTGAACACGCGGGCGGCGTCGAGGGCGGCGTCCTGCGAGCGCGGCCCGCCACTGCGCCCCTCCTCGAGCCAGGCCGAGTTGACGGCCAGCGAGTGGACCGGCGCGACCTCCCCGGCCGCCACGTCCCCCTCCGCCCAGGTGGGATTGAGGCTCGCCCCGACGAACAGGGTGTCGTCGAGGTACACGGTGTAGGTGCCGGGACCCGGCAGCGCGGCGGCCGCCTCCGCGGCGAGGGTCCCGAGGCCGGCGCGCCCGACGACGGCGTCCGGATCCGACGGACCGGACCCGAGGAGGACGTCCCCGCCGCCGTGGAGGTAGAGCGCGCCGGGTGTCGACTCCGACGAGAGGACCGACGTCGTCAGGACCTGCCGCGGCTGCCCGAACGTCAGGGCGGCCACCGCGGTGAGGAGCTTGATGGTGGAGGCCGGCGCCTGCAGGCGCGCGGCGTCCCGGGCGTAGAGGACGCTCCCGTCCGCGGAGTCGACGACGGTCCCGGCGAAGGTGCCCGTCCCCTGGAGTTGGAGGGCCGCGTCGAGCTCCGCCCCCAGCACCGCCGGGTCCGGTGCCGGTGCGGCCGGCGAGAGCGGGGCGACGACGTCGGGCACCGCCACCGCGGTGGGCGGGATCTGGGCCGGCGGCGTGACCGGCGGCGCCACCACGGGCGGCGGGTCCAGTGCGGCCAGTACGCCCGGCGTGACGTGGGTGGCGACGGGGACCGCGACCGCCGCCATGACCAGGACCAGGAGGAGGCCGGTCAGCAGGCGGAGCGGGCGCACGGTGTCCTTTCGCGCAGTGCCGCCGGGAGCGCTGCAGGTACGGAAAATGCCCGGGTACCGGCGGACGACCGATATGTTTAGGGCTGACGATCAAACAGTAGACCGGCGGAGCCCCCTTGTCCCCGAGGGCGCGGCCGCAGGCCACCACCACGACCTACCCCAGGAGTTGCCATGAAGCTCGACGTCACCATCGAGATCCCGAAGGGCTCGCGCGTCAAGTACGAGATCGACCACGACACCCACCGGCTGCGCCTGGACCGCGTCCTGTTCACCGCCATGCAGTACCCCACGCACTACGGCTACTTCGAGAACACGCTCGGCGAGGACGGCGACCCGCTGGACGCCCTGGTCATGCTGCAGGACTTCGATCTCATCCCGGGCGTGCTCGTCGAGTCGCGGCCCATCGGCGTCTTCAACATGGTCGACGACGGCGGCGGGGACGCCAAGGTGCTCTGCGTCCCCGTGGACCCCCGCTTCGACCACATCAAGGACCTGTCCGACGTCTCGGACTTCCTCCTCGACGAGATCAAGCACTTCTTCACGAAGTACAAGGACCTCGAGCCGGGCAAGTGGGTGGAGGCCGCGGACTGGGCGGGCCGCGAGGAGGCCGAGGCCGAGGTCGAGGCCTCGCTGAAGCGCTTCAAGGACCTCGGCGACGCGAGCGCGGAGGACGAGCCCCAGGGCCGCTCCGTCGACGTCGAGGCGAAGAACGCCACGGAGACGCCCGAGGGCCGCTAGCCGTCCCTCCCGGAGCCCCGGCCGTCCGCCCCTTCAGGGGAGGACGGCCGGGGCTTTCCCGTTTCCGGGCCCGGGACCCGCACGAAATCAACCTTCTTCCGTTGATTCGCGTCCCCGAGACCCCATACTGATGCCATGCACTACGTCCTGACGATCAACCAGCGCGACTCGCGTGAGGCCGGGGACCTCACCGCCGACCTCCTGAAGGCACTGCGTTCCGTACCCGCCATGGTGCCGTTCCAGCGATCCGTGGGCGACGAGGTGCAGGGCGTGCTCGACTCGGCGACGGCCGCCGTGGACGCAGCCCTCCGCGCCCTCCGCCACCGGCGCTGGCACGTGGGCATCGGCGTCGGCGGCCTCACCCCTCCGGTGCCCGGGCGCCTCGTGGACGCCAGGGGCTACGGTCTCGTCTATGCGCGCCGGGCGGTCGACAGGGCCCGGAGGACCGGGGAACGGATCCCGCTCGCGGTCGAGGGGCCGGCCGGCGACGTCGCCGCCGAGGCGGAGGCCGTGCTGCGGCTGCTCGGCCAGATCGTGGCGACCCGGACGGACGCGGAGTGGGCCGTCGTGGACCTTCTGACGCCCGGGGCGCGGGGACAGCAGAAGTACGTGGCCCAGGAGCTGGGGATCACCACGCAGGCCGTCAGCCGGGCCGTCGTCCGGTCCCACTGGACGGAGGAGTGGGCCACGCGGCCCGCCGCGGCCCGGCTGCTGGACCTCGCGCACGGCCCCGCGTCCCTCCCCGCCGCCCCACTCGGCTATTGATCCCGAGAAATTCAGCCGCCGGCATCGGCCGCCGGCGAGATGGGCAGATGGGCCGGACGGGTCAGACGAGGGAGCGGAGGACCTTCGCCGCGCCGTCGTCGTACACGGTGCCCGTGACCTCGGAGGCCACCGAGCGGACCTCTTCCGGCGCCTGCCCCATGGCGACGCCGCGTCCCGCCCACTGGAGCATCTCGATGTCGTTGCGGCCGTCGCCGACGGCGACCGTGAGTTCCCGGGGGGTGCCGAGACGGTCCCGGAGGATCTCCAGGGCGCTGGCCTTCGTGACGCCCGACGCCGCGATGTCGAGCCAGGCGGTCCAGCCCACCGAGTAGGTGACGCCGTGCAGGCCGATGGACGCGACGGCCTCGCCGAACTCCTCGGCGGAGCTGTCGGTGCTGAAGACCACGACGCGCACGGCGCGTGCTTCGAGCATCTCCTCGAAGTCGACGCTCTCGGCGTCCGAGCCGAAGCTGGCATCCTGGAAGCTCTCCGTCGACAGGAACCTGCCGCGGTCGTCCTCGAGGGCGTACTTGGCGGACGGCAGGCGGGTGCGCAGGGCACTGAGGGCGGGCTTCGGGTCGAAGGTCACGCGGTCGATGACCTCGAACCCTGCGGGGAGGGCGGGGTCGAGCCTCAGCGTGACACCCCCGTTGGAGCACACGGCGTACCCCCGCGTGACGCCGAGGTGCCCGATCACGGGCAGTGTGGCGCCGAGGGAGCGCCCCGTGGCGATGATGACGTCGTGCCCGGCTCCGATGACGGCCTGCGCGGCGTCGCGGACCTCGTCCGTCATGTTCCCCTCGTGGTCCACGAGGGTGCCGTCGATGTCGAGGGCAACCAGATGCTGCGTGCGGTTCTTCTGCCGGTCATCGATGCCGGCGTTGGTCAGAGTAGTCATGCCTCTTAGTGAAGCAGACGCCCCCGGCCCCCCGGTAGGGCAGCGATCACAGGACGGGAAGGATTTCCAGCCCGTTCAGGTACGGGCGCAGGGCGGCGGGGACCGTCACCGAACCGTCCGGGTTCTGGTGATGCTCGAGGATCGCGACGATCCAGCGCGTGGTCGCGAGGGTCCCGTTGAGGGTCGCGACGGCGCGCGTGCCCTTCTGCCCCTCACCCTCCGTACGTTCGCGGATGTTCAGGCGGCGGGCCTGGAACGTGGTGCAGTTCGACGTCGAGGTCAGCTCCCGGTAGTCGCCCTGCGTGGGGACCCACGCCTCGCAGTCGAACTTGCGCGCGGCGGACATCCCGAGGTCCCCGGCGGCGGTGTCGATGACCCGGTAGGGCAGCTCCACCTTCGCGAGCATCTCCTCCTCCCAGGCCAGCATGCGCTCGTGCTCGGCCGGGGCGTCCTCCACGGTGGTGTAGGTGAACATCTCCACCTTGTTGAACTGGTGCACGCGGATGATCCCGCGGGTGTCCTTGCCATGCGAGCCCGCCTCGCGGCGGTAGCAGGAGGACCACCCGGCGTAACGCAGCGGGCCGGCGCCGAGGTCGAGGATCTCGTCGCCGTGGTACCCGGCGAGCGCGACCTCGGAGGTGCCCACGAGGTAGAGGTTGTCCTCCTCGAGCCGGTAGATCTCCGCGTCGTGGGCGATGTCGAAGCCGGTGCCCTGCATGGTCTCGGGGCGGACGAGGGTGGGGGTGATCATGGGCGTGAACCCGGCCTCGATCGCCTGGTCCAGCGCCATCCGCAGCAGGGCGAGCTCGAGGCGCGCGCCGACGCCCTTCAGGAAGTAGAAGCGCGATCCGGAGACCTTGGCACCCCGTTCCATGTCGATCGCGCCGATGAGTTCGCCGATCTCGAGGTGGTCGCGGGGCTCGAAGCCCTCGGCCGTGAAGTCACGGGGGGCCCCGACCGTCCTGAGGACCACGTAGTCGGCCTCGCCGCCCTCGGGGACGCCGTCCTGCACGAGGTTGGGGAGCTTCCGCAGCAGTGCCTCCTGCTCCGTCTTGGCCTCCTCGGACGCCGCGGCGGCGGTTTTCACGGCACCGGCGAGTTCCCTGACCTCGGCGAGCAGTGCCTGCTTCTCCTCGCCCCTGGCCTGGGCGACCCGCTTCCCGAACGCGTTCTGCTCGGCGCGGAGGGTCTCGTAGGCCGTGACGGACTCCCGGCGGCGGGTGTCGGCGGCGAGGACGGCGTCGATCAGGGACTCGTCCGCCCTGCGGGCACGCTGGGATGCTCGGAACTGCTCGGGATTCAGGCGGAGGTCGTTGACGTCGATCACCCGCTAAGACTACCCAACCACCCGTGCCCGCCCGGCCCCGGCGGGAGGGGCCGCTATTGTGGGAGATTATGCGCCGCAAACTGCTCGCCGGGACCGCCGCGGCGTCCGCCGCCGTCGCCTCCATCCAGTCCTACTGGTCCGTGCGGCGCCTCCATCAGACCCGGACGCCCACCGCCTCCGTCAACGAACCCGTGCCGGTGGGCGGCGGGCCCCAGCGTGTGGCCCTGATCCTGAACCCCATCAAGCTGCAGGCCGCCGCAGCGCGGGCACTCGTGGAGCAAGCGTGCTCCGACGCCGGCTGGATCCCGCCGCTCGTCCTCGAGACCACGATCGAGGACCCCGGCACGGGGCAGGCGGAGCAGGCTCTGGCGGCCGGTGCGGACCTCGTGATCGCCGCCGGCGGCGACGGGACCGTGCGCGCCGTCGCGCAAGCCCTCGCGCATCAGCCCGCCGCCCTCGGCCTCCTGCCGCTCGGGACCGGCAACCTGCTGGTGCGGAACCTCGGCCTGCCGTACAACGACGTCGTCGGATGCCTCCGTCTCGCGCTGCACGGCTGCGAACGGCGGATCGACATGGCGCGGATCACGCTCCGCAACGACCACACGGCCGCGACGTCGGAGTATCCCTTCCTCGTGATGGGCGGGATCGGCTTCGACGCGAGCGTCATGGCCGACGCCAAGAAGGACCTCAAGGAGAAGTACGGCTGGCTGGCCTACAGCGAGGCCGGCATGCGGCACCTGCCCGGCCGGCGGCGCCGCATCACGATCAGCCTGGACGGCGAGCCCCCGCAGACCAGGAAGGTGCGCAGCCTGCTGGTGGCCAACTGCGGGAAACTGCCGGCGGGCGTCGACTTCGTGCCCGCAGCGCGGATCGACGACGGGTTCCTCGACGTCGTGGTCCTCAGTCCGCGCAGCCTGATCGGCTGGACGCTGATGGCCGCGAAGATCCTCCTCCGGCACCGCGGGGGCACCCCGGCGATCAGCTACTACCGGGCCCGGGAGGTCTCCGTGTGGTCCGGCGAGCCGATCGCCACGCAGCTGGACGGCGACGCCTCCGGGTCCATCACGTCGATGACCGCCCGCGTGGACCCGGGCGCCCTGCTGGTCAGGGTGCCGCCTCCGGTCCCCGGGGCGTCGGGGCCCGTCCCGGTGATGGCCCGCCCCGCCCGGTCCGTCCCGGTGACGGCGCGCCCGACCCGGCGGCGGGGCTGACGCCTCGCCGACCGGGTGCTCCTGCCGCCCCTAGCGGTCGCGGTCGGTGTACTCGCCCTCGGTGTGGGGCGGGTCGATGAGCGGCCGGTCCTTGTCGGTGTACTCGCCCTCCTCGGCCGGGTTCTCGGCGGAGGTGTAGCCGCCCGACTCGCCGGCGGGTTCCGCACTGGTGTAGTGCCCCTCATGCTCGGCGTCCCCGGCGTCCGTGCCCCTCGTGGCCTCCGTCGAGCCGCCCTCGGCCTGCTCGTTGATCAGCGCCTGCTCCTCGGCGAAGCGGAGATCGTTGCCCTGGTCGCCGGCGTCGCCGTGCCAGTTGGGGTCCGACGTCGAGCCGTCACCCTTGTTGGGGTTCACGATGTGTCCTTCATTCGAGTTCTCGGTCATGATGCTGCCTTTCATCGGAGGATGCGCTCCTCGTTGGGCGCCCCATTGCCAGCGTACTGACGAAGGGGATGGTTGAAAATGCTCGGCGTCAGTCGCGCAGCAATTCCTGCACGGCCTTCTCCGAGGCCGAGTAGGAGGTGATGGGGATGACCTCGCCGCTCATGAAGCGGTCCACGAGCCGGGGGTCCACGTAGGAACTCCTCGCCACGGCCGGTGTGTTGCCGAGGTGGTCGGCGACGGCCCGCATGGTGGCGGTGACGGCCTTCTGGCGTGCGGTGCGGGTCGTCGCGTCGAGGTCCTCCTTGGCCAGGGCCATAGCGGCGACGACGGTGGCCTGCCAGGTCCTGAAGTCCTTGGCGGTGAACGGCCCGCCGGTGACCTGCCGCAGGAACTCGTTGAGCTGGGAGCCGTCCACGTGGTGCCACGCGTCGTCCTCCGTCCGGTAGGCGAGGACGGTGTCGGGATCCTCGCGCTCCAGCATGGGGCGCAGGGCCGCGGCGAGGTCCTCGTCCTCCAGGCGGGTGTCCCACTGCTGGCCGCTCTTGCCGGGGAAGTCGAACAGGATGGTGTTCCCCTCGATGGTGCAGTGCTCCACCAGGAGCGTCGTGACGCCGAACGAGCCGTTGGCCTCCGCGTACTGGGCCGAGCCGATCCTCAGGGCCCCGGCGTCGACGATCCGGAGCGCGGCGGCGAAGGCACGCTCCCGGGGCGCGCCGTCGCTGCGCAGGTGCTGGGTGATGGCGCGGCGTGCGCTCGGCAGCTTCGCGCCGAAATCCAGCGCGCGGTCGAACTTCTCGCGGTCCTTCTGCTCCCGCCACGCCGGGTGGTACATGTACTGCCGCCGGCCGGCGTCATCCGTCCCGATGGCCTGGACGTGGCCGTTGGGGTAGGGCGCGATCCACACGTCCTTCCACGCCGGCGGGATCACCAGTTCGCGGATGCGCTCCACCTCGTCGCGGTCCCGGAGCAGCGTGCCGTCGGGTGCGCGGTAGCTGAAGCCCTTGCCGTGCCGACGCCGGGTGATACCGGGCCTGCGCGTGTTGCTGCGCCGCAATCGAGCCATCAAGAGAACCAGCCTTCGGTGGGAGGAGGACCTTCGATACTAAGCCTACTGTGTTTCAGCTCCTCCCCGGCCGGTCTCCGTCCCCGCCCCGGACGATGCCCTCCAGCCAGGCATCGGCGGCCTCGAAGGCGTCGTCGGAGGTGTGGCGCTCCACGGCCGGCGAGCGGCGGTCGGCGCGGGCGTAGGAGCCCAGGAACCGTAGGCCGGGGCTGATGCGGTGCAGGCCCTTGAGGGCGTCGGCCACGCGGGCGTCCTCGACGTGGCCGTCGGCGTCCACGCTGAAGAAGTAGTCCCCGAGGAACTGACCCGTGGGCCGCGACTCGATGCGGCTCAGGTTCACGCCGCGGGCCGCGAACTGGTCGAGGATCTGCATGAGGGCGCCGGGGTGGTCGTCGGGCAGGGGGATCACGAGGGTGGTCTTGTCCGCGCCGGTGCGCGGAGGGAGGGCGTCGGGTGTACCCACCAGGATGAAGCGGGTGACGGCGTCGGCGACGTCCCCGATGTCCGCGGCGAGGACGGCCAGGCCGAGGCGCTCGGCCACGAGGGGCGAGCAGATCGCCGCGTCGTAGCCGTGCTCGTCCCCGGCGAGCCCGAAGGCCGCCGCCGCGGTCGACGACGACGGGAAGTACTCCGCCCGCGGCACGTGGGCGTCCACCCAGTTCCGGCACTGAGCCCAGGCGTGCCCGTGCGTCGCGATGCGCCGGACCCCGTCCAGGGTGGTGCCCGGGCGGGCGGCGAGGACGAACGTGATGGGCACGAGCTCCTCGCGCAGGATGCGCAGCGGCTCCCCCACGGCGATGGCGTCCAGGGTGGCGCTCACCCCGCCCTCGACCGAGTTCTCGATGGGCACCATCGCGGCGTCGACGGAGCGGGCGCGGACGGCGTCGAGCGCGGCCCCCACCGTCGCGGCGGGAACGCGCCGGGCGGCGTCGGCGCCGGGCACCTGGAGCAGGGCGGCCTCGGTGAAGGTCCCCTCGGGTCCGAGGTACGCGTAGGAGGGACCGTCCGTGCGGGTGGGGCCGGTCACAGGACCGTGGGCTCGCCGCCCACCTCGGAGACCATCGGCTTCCCCGCCTCGAGCCACGCGCCCATGCCCCCGCTCACGTTGACGGCCGTGTAGCCGTTCGCCTCCAGCCACTCGGCGGCGCGCTGCGACCTGCCGCCGCTCCGGCAGATCACATGCAGGTCCTCGTCCGGATCCAGGTCGCCCAGCCGCGACGGCAGCTCCTCGAGGGGCACGTGCAGCGCGCCGTCCACGTGCCCGGCCTCCCACTCGTAGTGCTCGCGGACGTCGAGGATGCGCGCGTCGTGGGGTACTGCCGTCACCGGTACGTTCTGGATCTCACTCATGCGCCTACCTTCGCACGGGGCGGCCGGGCGTCGCCATTGCTACGGCCCGGCCGGGCGCGCTCCTATAGTGGTCCCTGATGAGCGAACTCCACGAACTCTCCGCCCTCACCCTCCGGGATGCCCTGGCGCGCGGCGCCGCCGGCGCGCGGGAGGTCACCGAGCACTTCCTCCGGCGCATCGACGCCCTGGACCCCGGACTGGGTTCCTTCGTCACGGTCACCCACGACGACGCCCTTCGCGCCGCCGACCACGCCGACCGCGTCCGCGCCTCCGGAGCCGCCCTCGGCCCCCTCCACGGCATGCCGCTCGCGCACAAGGACCTCACCGACGTCGCCGGGGTGCGGACCACCCTGGGCACGGCCGCCCTCGACCACGCCGTCGCGGAGCAGGACGCCCCGCTCGCGGCGGTGCTGCGCCGCGCCGGTGCCGTGAGCCTCGGCAAGACCCAGGTACCCGAGTTCGGGCTGAGCTGCTACAGCGAGAACCGCATCGCCCCGCCGGCCCGCAACCCCCTCGACCGCCGCCTCAGCCCGGGTGGCTCCTCCGGCGGCAGCGCCGCCGCGGTGGCCGCCGGGATGATCCCGTTCGCGCCCGGGACCGACGGTGGCGGCTCCATCCGCATCCCCGCGGCGGCCACCGGCCTGGTGGGCCTGAAGCCGAACCGTGGCCGCGTGCCGTCGGGGTCCGGGCAGGCCGATCTCGGACAGCTCGTCGTCGCCGGCCCGCTCGCGCACTCCGCCGTGGACGCCGCGCTGCTGCTCGACGCGCTGGTGCAGGAACCCAACTACCGGCCCACCAGCGCCGCCTCCCGCTACCCGGGCTCCTTCACGGAGGCCGCCCTCCGGGCGGAGGGGCGCTTCCGCATCGGCGTCAGCACGGCCTCGCCCTTCGCCGACGCCATGGAGATCACCCTCGACGGCGCCGCCACGGACGCGCTCACCGCCGGCATCCACGCCCTGCAGCACGCCGGGCACGACGTCGACGACGCCGACCTGACGTACGACCCGCGCTACCACGACGCCTTCCAGCTCGTCTGGACGGCCGGGCTGGCCACGGCCCCGATCCCCGGGGACCGCGAGGACCGCCTGACGGACATCACGCGGGTGCTGCGGCGCCGGGCCCTCGGACGCAGCGCGGCGGAGCTCGCGGGCGCCGTCGACGTCCTGCGGCAGTTCGAGCACGACACCATCGAGCAGTACTCCCGCTACGACATGATCCTGACACCGGCGCTCGCCATGACCCCGCGGCCGATCGGCTGGTACACGGACGCCGACGGTGACGCCGACTACCTGCGGCAGTGCCAGTACTCGCCATACACCTCGATGGTGAACGTCTGCGGCCTGCCCGCCGTGACCGTGCCCACACTGCGCCTCCCCGACGGCCTGTCGATGAGCGTGCAGCTCATCGGCCGTCCCGGGGAGGAGGCGCAACTCCTCGCCGCGACGGCGCAGATCGAGGCACACCGGCCGTAGCTGCGCGATTTTGCTTCCCCGGTGCTGCGCGGCACCATGGAAAGAATGAGTACAACGCAGCGCACTGCTGATATCGACGGGAAGAGATTCCTCGGCCACCCGCGCATGTTGGCCAACCTGTTCAGCGTCGAACTGTGGGAGCGGTTCTCGTTCTACGGGATGCAGGCGCTCCTCCTCTACTACATGACGTACTCCCTGGCCGAGGGCGGCCTGGGCCTCGATGCGGGACTGGCGACCGGGCTGGTCGGTGCGTACGGCGGCGGCGTCTACCTCTCCACGATCCTCGGGGCGTGGCTCGCCGACCGCGTGTTCGGCTCGGAGCGGGTGCTGTTCGCCTCGGCGATCGTCATCATGTGCGGGCACCTGGCCCTCGCCCTGCTGCCCGGCGTGGCGGGCCTCGCGGCCGGCCTGGTGCTCGTGGGCGTCGGCTCGGGTGGGCTCAAGGCGAACGCCTCCTCCCTCGTCGGCACGCTCTACCGGTCCGGGGACGACCGCCGGGACGCCGGCTTCTCCATCTTCTACATGGGCATCAACATCGGCGCCCTCGTGGGCCCGCTGCTGACGAACCTGGCCTGGTCCGCCTACGGCTTCCACGTGGGCTTCGGTCTCGCCGCCGTCGGCATGGCCGCGGGGCTCATCCAGTACTCCCTCGCCCGGAAGGGTCTCCCCGCGGCAGCGCACGAGGTCGAGAACCCACTGCCCCGGGCCGAGTACCCGCGCTGGATCGGCATCGCCGCCGTCGTCGTCGCCCTCCTCGGAGTGACCATCGCCACCGGCCTCCTCGACGCCGGCAACCTGGCCGACGTCATGGCGTACACGGCCATCGCGGCGACCATCGCCTACTTCGCGGTGATCCTCTCGAGCAGCATGGTCTCCGGCGTCGAACGGCGCCGCGTGTACTCCTTCATGCCCCTCTTCGTGGCCAGCGCCGCGTTCTGGTCCCTGTTCCAGCAGCAGTTCACCGTGGTGGCCCTCTACTCGGAGAGCCGCCTGGACCGGACCCTGTTCGGGTGGGAGATGCCCCCCGGCATGGTGCAGTCCATCAATCCCGTGTTCATCATCATCTTCGCCGGGATCTTCGCCACCCTGTGGACGCGGCTCGGCAGCCGCCAGCCGTCCTCGCCCGCGAAGTTCTCCCTCGGCCTGATCGTCATGGGCGTCGCGTTCCTCGCCTTCATCCCGTTCGCGGGGGGCGGCCCCAACAGCACACCGCTGATCGGCCTCGCCGGGATCCTGCTGCTGTTCACCTTCGCGGAGCTGTTCATCTCCCCGATCGGCCTGTCGGTGACCACCAAGCTGGCGCCCGAGGCGTTCCGGACCCAGATGCTGGCCCTGTTCTTCCTCTCCATCTCGCTCGGCACCACGATGTCCGGTCTGCTCGCGGGCTTCTACTCCGAGCAGACCGAGGTCCCGTACTTCGCGTTCAGCGGCATCACGGCGATCATCCTCGGCGCGGCCCTGCTCGCCGCGACCCCCGCGATCCGGAAGGGCATGAGCGGCGTCCGATAGCCGCCGGACAGTAGACGACAGGACCCTCCCCGGGACACGAACCACCGCCGGGAGGGTCCTGTTGCATGGCGGCCCCCGATCCCACAGACTTCTACCCACCGGTAACTTCCGTACCGGCGGCCGTGGGATCCCTGCGGCGACGCCCTGAGAGATCAAAGGAGATCGCGTGTCGAACCTCGCCAACAACCTCGTGGCCACTGCGACGAGGAGCCCCTCGGCGGTGGCCATCAAGCTCGACGACGTCGAGGTCACCTACGGTGCCCTCGAGGTGCTCAGCCAGAAGGTCGCCACGCTCCTGGCGGAGTACGGGGTGCAGCGCGGCGACCGCGTGGCCCTCATCATGCCGAATATTCCGCAAATGGCATTCGTCTACTACGGCGTCCTCCGGGCCGGAGCCGTCGTCGTCCCGCTGAATCCGCTCCTCAAGGGCCGCGAGGTGGCCTACCACCTCACGAACTCCGGCGCGCGGCTCGTTTTCGCCTGGGAGGGCATCATCGCGGAGGCGCAGGCCGGCGCGGAGGCCGCCGGCGCCGAGACGGGCGCCGAGGTGGCCGTGGTGACGGTCGACGGCGGCGCCTTCCTGCAGCGCGTCTCCGCGGCCGAGCCGACTCCGAACGTCGTGGACCTCGACGGCGAGGAGACCGCCGTCGTGCTGTACACCTCCGGGACCACCGGGCGTCCCAAGGGCGCCACGCTCTCCCACACCAACCTCTCCCGGAACACGGAGATCTCCCGCGACCTCATGGGGACGGCCGAGGGCGAGGTCCTGTTCGGCGGCCTGCCGTTCTTCCACATCTTCGGGCAGACCTGCGCGCTGAACGCTGCCGTGCTGACCGGGGCCACCGTGACCCTGCTCCCCCGCTTCGAGCCGGGCAAGGCGCTGGAGATCATCCAACGGGACCGCGTGACGATCTTCGAGGGCGTCCCCACCATGTACGTCGCGATGCTGCGCCATCCGAGCGTCACGGGCACGGACCTCTCCTCCGTCCGCGTGGCCGTGTCCGGCGGGTCCGCCCTGCCGGTCGAGGTGCTGCACGAGTTCGAGCGCGTGTTCGAGGCGGACCTGCTGGAGGGCTACGGCCTGTCCGAGACCTCGCCGATCGTGAGCTTCAACCGCGTGGGCCGGCTGCGCAAGCCCGGCTCCATCGGCACCCCGGTGGACGGCGTCGAGGTGCGGATGCTCGACCCGCAGGGCAATGAGGTGCCCCAGGGCGAGGTGGGAGAACTCGCCGTGCGCGGCCACTGCGTGATGAAGGGCTACTGGAAGAACGTGGACGCCACCGAGGCAGCCATCCCCGACGGCTGGTTCCGCACGGGCGATCTCGCACGGTTCGACGAGGACGGCCTCATCTTCATCGTGGACCGCAAGAAGGACGTGATCCTCCGCGGCGGCTACAACGTGTACCCCCGGGAGGTCGAGGAGGTCCTCTACGAGCACCCCGCGGTGGCGGAGGCCGCGGTGATCGGCGTGCCGGACGACCTGCACGGCGAGGAGATCGTTGCCGTCGTCGGCCTCAAGGCCGAGCATGCACCCGCGGACGACGCCGCGAAGGAAGCCCTCGCGGCGGAGATCACCGCCTTCGCGAAGGAACGCGTGGCCGCCTACAAGTACCCGCGCCGTGTGGTGCTCGTCGAGGCGCTGCCCAAGGGCCCCACGGGGAAGATCCTGAAGCGCGAGATCACGGTCTAGCAGGACACCTGGCCCCGGCCCGCCCCGAAGACGCCGTACACCTGCGCGGCGGCATCCTCCATGAGGTGCGAGGCTCCCCCGATCAGCTCGTCGAGGGTCACGGGTCCGGGGGCCAGGGAGAAGGCCGCCGCCAGGCCGGCCTCCTGCACCTGCGCGGCCGGGAGCTGGACGCGTCCGGCGATCACGACGACGGCGCACGTCGCGGGGGCGTGCGCCGCGACGGCGTGGACCACCTTCCCGCCGAGCGACTGGGCGTCGAAGGAGCCCTCGGCGGTGAGCACGAGATCCGCGGCGGCGAGGGCGGCGGCGAGTCCGACGGCGTCGGCCACGAGGGCTGACCCGGGGACGATCTCGGCGCCCAGGAACGGGACGAGCACGGCGGGGAGTCCGCCGGCCGCACCCGCTCCGGGCACGTCGAGCATGTCGACGCCCGTCGAGGCGGCGACCACCCGCGCGAGGTGGTCGAGGCCGGCGTCGAGGACGGCGACGTCGTCCGGCGTCGCACCCTTCTGCGGCCCGAACACCGCCGCCGCGCCGCGCGGCCCGCACAGGGGGTTGTCGACGTCGACGGCGATGCGCCACCGGACCGTGCGGGCGCGGGGATGGAGGCCCGTCACGTCGATCGTCGCGAGGGCGCCCAGCGCGCCGCCGCCCGGTGCGAGGGGGTCGTTGCCGGCGTCGAGGAAGCGCGCCCCGAGGGCTGTCAGGAGGCCGACGCCGCCGTCGGTGGTCGCCGACCCGCCGATGCACAGCAGGATCTCCTCCGCGCCGTCGTCGAGGAGACGGACGGCGATCTCCCCGACGCCGTAGCTGGTGGCGGTGAGGGCGTCCAGGGGGCGGTCGGCGACCAGCGGCAGGCCGTTGGCCTCCGCCGCCTCGAGGACGCCCCGGATCGGTGCCCCGTGCACCCCTGATCCGTCCGAGATGCCGTAGCGCGCGGTCCGGGCCCGGCCGGCGGCGTCATGGCAGGGCGCGGTCCGGGCCTCCACCCGCCAGGCCGCGAGGAGGGCGTCGAGCGTCCCCTCCCCGCCGTCGGCGAGGGGCATCAGGACGACCCCGGGCTCCGGGTGGCCGAGGCGGGCGGCGGCCGCCGTGACCCCCGCGGACATGGCAAGGGCAGCCTCCTGCGCGGAGAGGCTGCCCTTGAGGGAGTCGGGTGCGAGGACGATCCTGAGTGGGCGCTGCTGCGCGGGCGTGGTCACGCCTCCACCCTAGTAGTGCGTCGGGGCCGGGAGACCGGGCTGTTCAGGCGCCGGTAGCGCCGTCGTTGTGCGCCTCGAAGCCGGGGGCCACCTCGTCCTCGGTGGCGGGCCCGCCGTAGCCGCCGGCGTCCTGCTCGTCGGGAGCGCCGGCCTGCTCGGCGCCCTGCTCGACGGCCTGCTCGGTGCCCTGCTCCTCGGACTCGGAGGTCGGGGTGTCGCTGGACTTCTCGCTCATGGTGCTGCCTTCCGTGATGCGTCTGCTCCCTGGCTGGGCGCTGATACTCAGCTTACTGATGGCCGCTCCGCGGGCAACCCACCGCCGCACGTGGAGAACTCCCGCGTAACCCGCGGTGCGCTGGTGTATTCGGGCGTGTTCTTTGGCATGCTGGGGCCATGGCTAACCGAGCGGGCACAGTGGCCCTCCCCAGCGACCTCGTCGACGTGACCGGACTCCTCGACGCGTACTTCGACGTCGACCCCGATCTCTCCGATCCCGCCCAGCGCGTGGCCTTCGGGACGTCCGGCCACCGCGGCTCGTCCCTGAAGTCCTCCTTCAACGAGGGGCACATAGCGGCGATCACGCAGGCGATCGTCGAGTACCGCGCCGGGCAGGGCATCACGGGCCCCCTGTTCATGGGCAAGGACACGCACGCCCTGTCCGAGCCGGCGCAGAACACCGCGCTGGAGGTCCTCGCGGCCAACCGGGTGACCGTCCTCGTGGACGCCCGCGGCGCCTACACCCCCACCCCCGCGGTGTCCCACGCGATCCTCACCCACAACGCGACCCGCACCGAGCAGGCCGACGGCATCGTCATCACCCCCTCGCACAACCCTCCGGGCGACGGCGGCTTCAAGTACAACCCCCCGCACGGCGGCCCCGCCGACTCGGACGCCACGAACTGGATCGCCGACCGCGCCAACGCCCTGCTCGAGGACGGCCTGCGCGGGGTGCGGCGCATGCCGATCGCGCAGGCCCGCACGGCGGAGGGGATCGGCAGCTACGACTTCCTGCAGCACTACGTGGACGACCTCCCGTCCGTGCTGAACCTCGATGCCATCCGGTCCGCAGACGTGCACATCGGTGCCGACCCCATGGGCGGCGCCTCCGTGGACTACTGGGGGGCGATCGGGGAGCGCCACAACCTGAACCTGACCGTCGTGAACCCGACGGTGGACCCGCAGTGGGCGTTCATGACGCTGGACTGGGACGAGAAGATCCGGATGGACTGCTCCTCCCCGTCCGCGATGGCCTCCCTCATCAAGCGGGCCACGGAGTTCGACATCGCCACGGGCAACGACGCCGACGCGGACCGCCACGGGATCGTCACACCCGACGCCGGCCTCATGAACCCGAACCACTACCTCGCCGTCGCCATCCAGTACCTGTACGCGAACCGGCCCGACTGGCGCGCGGACGCCGTGATCGGCAAGACCCTCGTCTCGTCGTCGATCATCGACCGCGTCGCAGCCGATCTCGGGCGCGTGCTGCACGAGGTCCCCGTGGGCTTCAAGTGGTTCGTGCCCGGCCTGCTGAGCGGCGAGCTGGCCTTCGGCGGCGAGGAGTCCGCCGGGGCGTCCTTCCTGCGCCTCGACGGGACGCCGTGGAGCACCGACAAGGACGGCCTCCTCCTGGCCCTGCTCGCCTCCGAGATCACCGCCGTGACCGGCAGGACGCCGTCGCAGCACTACGCCGGGCTGACCGACCGCTTCGGCGCACCCGTGTACGCGCGGATCGACGCCGCGGCCACGCGCGAGCAGAAGGCGGCGCTGGGTAGGCTCTCGCCGTCGGACGTCACCGCGACCACCCTCGCCGGCGAGGAGATCACCGCCCGCCTGACGGAGGCCCCCGGCAACGGCGCGTCCGTGGGCGGCCTGAAGGTCACCACCGAGAACGCGTGGTTCGCGGCACGCCCGTCCGGCACGGAGGACGTCTACAAGATCTACGCCGAGTCCTTCCGGGGCGAGGAGCACCTGCAGCAGGTGCAGGCCGAGGCGAAGGCCCTGGTGGACGGGGTCATCAGCTGATCCACGACCCCCGGGTGCCTCCGGATGCCTAGAGGAGCCTGGCCAGCAGTTTCCGCTTGATCGGCCCGAAGGGTGGGTACGCGAGTCGCAGCGTGTCCACCCGGGTGGGCTTGGAGAACACCGGCTGCAGGTGGCTGAACGTCCGGAAGGACTGCTCCCCGTGGTAGCTGCCCGTGCCGCTCGCGCCGACGCCGCCGAAGGGCAGGCCGGGGACTGCCAGCTGGAGGATGCAGACGTTGTGGGCGATCCCGCCGGCCTGGACGCGCTCCGTGAACGCACCGAGGTGCTCGTCCTGGTCGCTGAACAGGTAGGCGGCGAGCGGGTGCGGGCGGGCGCCGATGAAGCGGATCGCGGCGTCCAGGTCCTCCACCTCGAGGATCGGCAGCAGGGGGCCGAAGATCTCCTCCTGCATCAGCGGGGACGAGGGGTCGACGTCGCGCAGGATGGTCGGCTCGATGTACCGCTCCGCGCGGTCGTGCCGTCCGCCCGAGACCACGGTGCCGTCCCCGAGCAGGCCGACGAGGCGGTCGAAGTGGTGCTCGTTGATGATCCGCCCGTAGTCGGCGGAGGCCTTCGGGTCGCTGCCGTAGAACTCCCGGACGGTGTCCGCCAGCGCCGCGGCGAGCACCGGCGCGGCGGCCGGCGTCGTCAGGATGTAGTCGGGGGCCACGCATGTCTGCGCCGCGTTCATGAACTTCCCGAGCGCGATCCTGCGGGCCGCGGCGCGGAGGTCACCGCCCACGACGACGGCCGGCGACTTCCCGCCCAGCTCCAGCGTCACCGGCGTCAGGTGCTCGGCTGCGGCCTTCATGACGATCTTCCCCACACGCTCCCCGCCGGTGTAGAAGATGTGGTCGAACGGCTGCGCGAGCAGCGCCGTGCTGGCTTCGACGCCGCCTTCGACGACGGACACCGCCGCCGGGTCCAGGTACTCCGGCACGAGCCGTGCGAGCACGCGGGACGTCGCGCCGGCCAGTTCGCTGGGCTTGAGGACGGCCGTGTTGCCCGCGGCGAGCGCACCGACGAGGGGCGCCAGCACGAGCTGCAGCGGGTAGTTCCACGGACCGATGATCAGCACCACGCCGAGCGGCCGGGCCTGCGTCCACGCCCGGGCCGGGAGCAGCCCGGCGGGCACGGCGATCCTCGAGGGTGCTATCCACCGGTCGAGGTACTTGAGGGTGTGGTCGAGCTCGGCCCGCACGACGGCGATCTCGGAGAGGAACGCCTCCGTGCGGCTCTTCCCGAGATCCTTCTCGAGCGCAGCGGTGAGCTCGTCGGCCCGGTCGGCGAGCAGGAGGCGCAGGGCGCGCAGCTGCCCGCGGCGCCAGGCGACCGGCCGGGTGGCCCCCGTGTCGAAGAAGCGCCGCCGGTCGGCCAGCAGCCCTGCGGCGTCCGTCGTGGGCGTCCCGGCGATCATCGGGAGGCCTCCTGATCGGCGGTGACACCCGGTCGCCCGGTGAAACGGTCCATGGAGCTGTACACCTTGAACACCCGCCCCGCGACGAAATCCCAGACCGGCTGCGGCAGGAGGTTGCGGAGGGTACCGGCGAGCTGCACCGTCCAGGGCAGCTGCAGGCGGGCCCTGCCGGCCAGTGTGGCACGCCACGCCCTGTCCACGACGTGCTCCGGCTCCATCAGGGGCGTCAGGAGCGGGCCGCGGGCACCCTCGAACATGCCGGTCCTGATGTAGCTCGGGATGAGCGTGGTGACCTTGATCGGGTGGCCCGTGGACGCCAGTTCCAGGCGCAGCGAGTCGCTCCAGCCGATGACCGCCCACTTCGAGGCCGCGTAGACGCTCATGCGGGGCACGGACAGCGTGCCGGAGGCGGAGGCGACGTTGAGGATCCGCGCCGACGTGCCCCGCTCCATCATCGCGGGCAGGAACGCCCGGGTGACGTGCATGGGCCCGCCGGTGTTGATGCGAAGGGTGAGGTCGATGTCCGCGTGGTGGTCGTGCTCCCAGAAGTACTTCCCGCGCACGATCCCGGCGTTGTTCACCAGCACGTCCGGCACGCCGACCTCGTCGAGGACGGCGCCCGCAGCGGTCTGGACGGACTCCACGGACGCCACGTCGACCACGTAGCTGTGCACGGACGCCGCGCTCGAGGCGAGGCCCGCGACCACGTCCTCGAGCGCCCGCCCGTCCACGTCCCACAGCACGACGGCGGCCGCGCCCTCCCGCACCGCGCGTTCGGCGTACAACCTGCCCATACCCATGCCCGCACCCGTGACGAGGACGGTGCGCCCCTGAACCGTGAATACCATCGTGTTCCTCTTCCTTCCGGAACAAGCAACGTAACACCCGTGGCATCTGCTCCCGGTAGGCTTTCCCGGAACCCCGACCCGCTTTGGAAGGCATACCCATGAGTGCACGAGGCATCGGCTGGACCCTGCACGGTGACGGGAAGAACGTCCGGCCGGGCGGATTCGTCGCCCCGGAGGAACGACTGACCTGGCCCAGGACCATCGGCATCGGCGCCCAGCACGTCGTCGCGATGTTCGGGGCGACCTTCCTCGTCCCGCTCATCACCGGGTTCCCGCCGTCGACCACCCTGCTCTTCTCCGGGATCGGGACCATCCTGTTCCTCGTGATCACGGCCGGACGCGTGCCCAGCTACCTCGGGTCGAGCTTCGCCTTCATCGCCCCAATCGCGGCGGCGCAGTCCCAGCACGGCGCGCCCGGCGCGCTCGGCGGCATCATCATGGCGGGCGCTGCCCTCGCGCTGATCGGCGGAATCGTCCACAGCGCGGGGACCCGGTGGATCCAGGCGGCCATGCCGCCCATCGTCACGGGGGCCATCGTGGCGCTGATCGGGCTCAACCTCGCGCCGACCGCGAAGGCCGGCTTCGAGCAGGCTCCCCTGACCGCCCTGGTCACGGTGGTCTCGATCCTGCTGGTCACGGTGCTGTTCAAGGGCATCCTCGGGCGCCTGTCGATCCTCGTCGGCGTCCTCACCGGGTACGCCGTCGCCATGGTCCGCGGCGAGGTGGACTTCGCCGCCATCGGCAGCGCCGCCTGGTTCGGCCTCCCGGACTTCGCCGCACCCGAGTTCCACCTCTCCGTCGTCGGGCTGTTCATCCCCGTGGTCCTCGTGCTCGTCGCCGAGAACATCGGCCACATGAAGTCGGTGGCCGCCATGACGGACCGGGACCTCGACCCGTACACCGGGCGCGCCCTCATGGCGGACGGCCTCGCGACCATGATCGCCGGCTCCGGCGGCGGCTCGGGGACCACCACCTACGCGGAGAACATCGGCGTGATGGCGGCGTCCCGCGTCTACTCGACGGCCGCGTACTGGGTGGCCGGCATCGTCGCGATCCTCCTGAGCCTCCTCCCCAAGTTCGGCGCCCTCATCGCGACCGTCCCCGCCGGGGTGCTCGGCGGCGCAGGCGTGGTCCTCTACGGCATGATCGGGATCCTGGGCGTGCGCATCTGGGTGCAGAACCGGGTCGACTTCTCCAACCCCATCAACCTCTCGACGGCGGGCGTGGCCCTGGTCGTCGGCATCGCGGACTTCACGTGGACGATCGGCGACCTGACCTTCGCGGGGATCGCCCTCGGGACGGCGTCCGCGCTGATCATCTTCCACGGCATGACGGCGATCGCGCGGGCGCGCGGCAGCGAGCATGTCCCCGGGCCGGAGGAGCTCGAGTCGAGCGACCACGGCGCACGACCCTCGAAGCTGGGCTGAGCCGTGCCCGCTGCGACCTCGACATCCCCGGGTCGGCCCTCCGCCGGGCCGGGTGTCCGATGAACAATCTGCGGGAGGCGTGGGCCTCGCCTGCGTGGCGGCGGGAGGCTGAGCAGTGGATCGACCTGGTGCTGGACTCGTTCGGGGTGACCCGGACGGGACCGACCGACCAGCCGCGCATCCGCTTCTGGTCGACGCAGCTCACCGTCCCCACCGACCACGGCACGCTCTGGTTCAAGGAGAACAACCCGGGCCAGTTCGCGGAGGCCTCCATCCTGTCCCTGCTCGGCGAACTGGCGCCGGACCACGTCGCGGCCCCGCTCGCGATCGAACCCTCCCGCGGGTGGATGCTCACGGCGGACCACGGCGCGACGCTCGACGGCCTCGGATCGGACGACCCCGCGGTGTGGGCCCGCATCACCGCCGACTTCGCGGACCTGCAGCGGATCGCCGCCCCGCACGGTGAACGCCTCGCCGAGGCGGGGCTCGTCACCATGAACCCCGAGGTGGCGGCGAACTTCGTCGAGAACCAGCTGCTCCTGCACACGGGGCTGCCGGCCGGGCACCCGCTGTACCTGTCCGCGGAGGAGGCCGACGACGTCGTGCGCCGCCTGCCCGCCGTCCACCGCGCCGTCGACGCGCTGCGGGCCGTCCCGGTGCCGCTGTCCCTCGACCACAACGACCTCCACGCCCGGAACTGCTTCCTACCCGGTACGGACGCCGAGCCGCTGCGGTTCTTCGACTTCGCCGACGCCTACTGGGCGCACCCGTTCAGCGCCCTGCTCGTGCCCATCACGCAGATGCGGGAGCAGTGGAACACGACGGCGGAGGACCCACGGATCCGGTCCGTGGTCACGGCCTACCTCGAGCGCTGGACGGACCTCGCACCGCTGCCGGAACTGCGGGCCGCCGTCGAACCCGCGCTGACGCTGGCCGGCGTGCACCGGTACGGCTCGTGGCTGCGCCTGCTGGTCTACGCCGACGACGACTCCATGCGCGCGTACGCCCCGGCGGCACGGCACTACCTGACGACGCTGACGGACCCGGTCCTGACGGCGTAGGCCCCGCGCTGCCCTTGCCGGGGCCGGGGCCGGGGCCGACGCGCCCGGCCAACCGGCTCAGGACCCCGGGCGCCCCGGCGGCCACGTGGATCTCCCGGCCATGCACTCCGCGAGGACGTCCGCGGCATCCGACACGATCCCGTGGACACCCAGATCCAGCAGCCGGTCCATCCCCGCCCGCTCGTTGACCGTCCAGACGTGCACCTGCAGGCCGGCGGCGGCGCAGCGCCGGACGAACCCGCGCGTCACGACCCGCACGCCCCGGTACGTCTCGGGCACCTGCAGCGCCTGGACCCGGGCCGCCCTGGCGAGCGGCCCGGCCAGCCCCAGCGGCGCGGCGAGCTTCAGGAGGGTGTTGACCGCCATGCCCGCCGACGACGCCGTCGGCCGGTCCAGCAGGCGCAGCACCGCGAGCCTCCGCCGGTCGGAGAAGGACGCCACGAGCACGCGGTCGTGGGCGGCGTGGCGGTTGATGAGGTCCGCGAAGGGGCGCACGCACGCATCGCTCTTGACGTCGATGTTGAGGCGCAGCTCCGGCCAGCGCAGCAGGACGGCCTCGAGCGTGGGGATCCCGCCGCGTCCGCCGACCGACAGCCCGCCCAGTTCCCGCGCCGTCCGCGCCGCGACCGGCCCGCGGACCCCCGTGACCCGGTCGAGGACCTCGTCGTGGAAGACCACGACCACGCCGTCGCTCGAGGCGTGGACGTCGATCTCGAGGTACCGGAAGCCGAGGTCCACGGCACGCTCGAACGCGGCCAGGGTGTTCTCCCCGCCGTCGGGCGCGAAGCCGCGGTGGGACAGCGCGATCGGCTGCGGGCGGGGCGGGGTTCCCGCCGCGCTGTCGAGATAGGGGTAGTGGCCGGGATCAGGCCGTGCGGAGCGCCGCAAGCCGTTGCTCCAGGATCTGCGCCACGCCGTCCTCCTCGAAGGCGGGGGCCATGAGGTTCGCGGCGGCGAGCGCATCGGGGTGCCCGGAGGCCATCGCGTACCCGTGGCCCGCCCAGTCGAGCATCTGGACGTCGTTGGGCATGTCCCCGAAGGCGACGACGTCCGCAGCCTCGATCCCCCGTGCCCCCGCGTACTGCGCGAGGGTGACGGACTTGTTGATGTCCGGCAGGGCCATCTCGAGGAGGGCCATCGAGGGCGCGGAGTGGGTCGTGGAGACCAGGTGCGCGACGGCGGGACGCACCACGGCCAGGAAGTCGTCCGGCGAGACGCCACGCTCCCGGGCCATGAACTTCACGATCTCCTCGCCGGGCAGGGACTCCTCGAAGGCCTGCGCCGTGAGACCGCCGAGCAGTTCGGCCGTCGCGGCGTCGGCGAACCCGGACTCGACCTTGAATCCCGAGATCGTCTCCGCCGCGAAGGTGGCCGCCGGGAAGAGTCCGCGGATGATGTCCCGGGCGGCATAGATGCTCTCGGGGGCGAGGAGCTTCGCGTCGAGCACGCGCTCCGACGCGAGGTCGTACGTCAGGGCGCCGTTGGAGCAGATGACCGTCCCGGTGTGCCCGAGCTGGTCCCGGAGGGGGTGGAGCCAGCGGGGCGGGCGGCCCGTGACGAAGACGACGTCCACCCCGGCGTCCACGCAGGCCCGGAACGCGCGGATGGTGCGTTCGCTCATCTTGCCGTCATGCCCGACGACGGTGCCGTCCATGTCGCTCGCCACGAGGCGCATCGTCCACTCCTTCAGGTCCAGGACCTCTACCCTACCGGCGGCGGGACCACCGCCTGCCGGCAACTCGTCGGCCGGGCTGCCACCGCCTGCGGGGAACCCGTCGGCCGGGCCGCTACTGCTCGTACGTGCCGGTGAGGCGGGCGCGGCCGAGGGTGTGGGAGAACAGGTTGAAGCCGAGGTAGGCGGGGCTGGCGTCGGCGGGGAGGTCCAGCGACTCGACATCCACGGCGTGCACCACCACGTGGTAGTGGTGCGGCCCGTGCCCCGCGGGCGGGGCGGCGCCCACGAAGCCTGGGAAGCCGCCGTCGTTCCGGAGCTGCACGGCGCCCTCGGGCAGCAGGCCGGAGCCGTCCGTCCCCGCACCGGCGGGCAGCCACGTGGTCGTGACCGGGAGATCCGCCACCGCCCAGTGCCAGAAGCCGCTCGCGGTCGGCGCGTCAGGGTCGTAGACGGTGACCGCGAAGCTCCGGGTGCCCTCGGGGAAGCCGCTCCAGGCGAGCTGCGGCGACTCGTCCTTGCCGCCCGCTCCCATCCTGCCGGACGCCTGCGCGACGTCGAGGGGCGCGGAATCGGTGACGGTCTCGCTGGTGAGCTCGAAGGCGGGCACCTGCGGGAGGTCTGCGTACGGGTCGCGGGTCATGGCCGTGCTCCTCTGGTCGTCGTCGGCCGGGATCTCACGCGCCGGAGACCATCTCGTCCCGCGTGGGCGGGTTTGCTCCCGGACGGGAGACCGTGATGGCCGCCGCACGGGCCGCGTACTGCAGCATCCCGGTCAGCTGGTCGACGGTGATTCGGAGCAGCGCGTCGCGGTGATGGGCGCCGTCGAGTCCGGAATCCACGATCGCACCCAGCAGGGCCGCCATGAACGAGTCCCCGGCGCCGACGGTGTCCACCACGGCGGTGGGCGGCGCGGGGACGGCCGCCTCGCCGGTGCGGCAGACGCCCCACGGGCCCTTCGACCCGCGGGTCACGACGACGACGGCGGGACCTGCCTCCAGCCAGGCGCGTGCCGACTCCTCGGGCGTGCGGTCCGGGTAGAGCCAGGCGAGATCCTCGTCGGAGGCCTTGACGACGTCGGCGAGGGCCACGAACGCCTCGGCCTGCCGCCGGGCGAAGGCCGCGTCCCGGATGATCGTCGGCCGGCAGTTGGGGTCGTAGGTGACGGTGACCAGCCCGGAGGCGGCCGTCATCAGGGCCAGGACGTCGTCGGCCCCGGGCGCGAGCATGGTGGCGATGGACCCGGTGTGCAGCAGGGTGCACCCGTCGAGGAGCGTGTCCTTCCGCCGGGCCAGTCCCGGCAGCTCCCACACCAGCTGGAAGTCGTAGGACGCACCTCCCGCGGGGTCGAGGCGCGCGGTCGCGACGCTCGTGGGCGCGGCATCCGGCTCGACGGGGAAGGACACCGCATTGTCGTGGAGATGCTGCTGGATCATGCGCCCGTAGTCGTCGTCGCCGTACCGGCCGACGAACTGGGCCCGATGACCGAGGCGCGCCAGGCCCACGGCCACGTTCATGGGACTGCCACCCACGTGCGCGCGCATGGACGCGGTGTCGCTGACGACTTCGTCGATGAGGGTTTCCCCGATTACTGTGAGCACCCGTTCAACGTACCAGCCGTTGTCGCGGCGGGTGCCAGGAAGCCTTCCGTCGTCCCCGGCGTCGTCCTAGCGCGGGCGCCGGGGAATGATCGAGGGCCGCGGCGGGATGGGCCTGCCCCGGAAGCGCCGCACGCTGTAGACGATCAGGGTGAGCGCGATCATCGACGACAGGAGCAGGCTGACACCCGTGCCCGTGCCGCCGAAGAGCCACCACTTGTCGGCGAAGAACCACCAGGCGGGCGTTGCGGGCTCCATGATCCAGACCACGCCGAGGGCCATGATCACGAACGAGCTCATGCAGCTCGCCGTGATCCGCGGGATCGTCTTCACCCCGAGGGCTGCGGCGTGGAAGGCGTTCTCCTTGAGCGGGGTCAGGTAGCGCCGCGCCCAGTGGTAGTGCCGCGACAGGACCGCGAGTCCCCCGGCCACCATCAGCAGCCCCGGGCCGGGCAGCACGAGAGCGGCGAGCCCGAGCACCACGAGGCTCCACCCGATCACCTCGGCGCCGGTCCGATGGACCCAGCCCGGGATGCGCCCTTTCGCTGCCATGATCACAGGATGCCACAGGCTCCTGAGTGCCCACGATGCCCGGGAGGTGAACTCCGGGCATCGGAACAAATACCCGGGTACATGTGTTTGCATGGACATGCCGGTGCCCGGAAGGCCGGTCCGAACCCAGGAGGACAGCGTGAGCGTACAAACCGAAGGTCTCCACCACGTCACCGCGATCGCGGGTGACCCGCAGCGGAACATCGACTTCTACATCAGGGGCCTCGGGCTACGCCTGGTCAAGAAGACGGTCAACTTCGACGATCCCGGGACGTACCACCTCTACTACGGCGACGAGGCCGGCCGCCCTGGGTCCCTGCTGACGTTCTTCCCCTGGCAGGGCATCCGCAGCGGCCGCGTGGGCAGCGGACAGTCGACCACCACCGCGTTCTCGGTGCCGCAGGGCACCCTCGGCTGGTGGCAGGAGCACTTCAAGGCGATCGGCGTCGCCTCGGACATCGTGCGCGCCTCGTCCGAGGAGGAGCGCCTCTCCCTCCGCGACCCCGACGGACTGCAGATCGACCTGGTGGCCTCGTCCGTCTCCGACCCCCGCGACCCGTGGGACTCCGCCTCCGTCCCGGCCGAGTACGCCGTGCGGGGCCAGCACTCCTCGGTCCTCACGGTCCAGGACCCCACCCGCACGCTCGAGACCCTCACACGGGACCTCGGCATGACGGTCCTCACCGAGAAGGACGGCCGGTACCGCCTCAGCACGCATGCCGGGGAGCCCGGCACCGTGGTGGACGTCGTCGCCGACCCCCGCGGCGAGCGCGGTCTCGTGGCCGGCGGGACGGTGCACCACATCGCCTTCCGCGTGCCGGATGAGCAGACCCAGGAGGTGTGGCGCCAGGAACTCGCCGACCGCGGGTACGCGGTCACGGCCATCCTCGATCGCCAGTACTTCACCTCGATCTACTTCCGCGAACCCGGCGGGACGCTTTTGGAGATCGCCACGGACACCCCGGGCTTCGACATCGACGAGCCCCTGCTGGAACTCGGCCGCTCGCTCAAGCTGCCGCCGTGGCTCGAGCCGAACCGCGAGGCCATCTCCCACGCGGTCGCGACGATCGACGTGCCGGAGGAGAACAATCCCGCCGTCCAGGCGTCCGCCAGGAAGGCGGGGGCATGACCAGCCCGCAGACGTGGCCGCACGTCTTCGAGGCGGGAGGCGCGGGCACCCCGGTGCTGCTGCTCCTCCACGGGACGGGCGGCACGGAGGAGGACCTCCTCCCGCTCGCCGCCCGCCTGGCGCCCGGGGCCGGCTACCTCGCGCCGCGGGGCCCGGTGCAGGAGCACGGCCTGAACCGCTGGTTCCGCCGGTTCGGGGAGGGCGTGTTCGACGTCGACGACGTCGTCCGCCGCGCGGACGAGCTCGCCGCGTTCCTCGGCTGGGCGCGGGAGCACTACGGCATCGCCGACCGCCCGCTCGTCGCCGTCGGATTCTCGAACGGGGCGAACATCGCCCTCGCCGCCGCACTGCTCCACCCGGACGCCGTCTCCCGCGTCGTCGCGTTCTCGGGGATGTACCCGCTCGAGGGGCGCACCGTCGGCGCCGACCTGTCCGGGACGTCCGTCGCCCTGTTCAACGGGTCCTCCGACGCCATGGCCCCGATCGACAGCGTGACCCGCCTCGGGTCGATCCTCGAGAGCCGCGGCTCCGAAGTAGACCGGAACGTCCGCGAGGGCGGTCACGGGATCCACCCCACCGAGGTGGACGGCGCCGCCGCCTGGATCGCCTCGCACACCCGAAAGGTTTCCCATGACTGAGACGCACACAGGCCACGCCGATCTCGCCGCGAAGGCCGCGACACTCGCCCGGCTGCACGCCGCCCCCGAGATCCTGCAGGTCGTCAACGTGTGGGACGTCATCAGCGCGAGGACCATCGCCGACCTCCCCGGCACCACGGCGCTGGCCACGGCGAGCCACTCGATCGCGGCGTCGCTCGGCTACGAGGACGGCGAGAACATCCCCCTCGAGGAGATGATCGCAGCCGTCGGTCGGATCGCAGCGGCCACCCCGCTCCCCGTGTCCGCCGACCTCGAGGCCGGCTACGGCGACCCCGGAGAGGCCGTCCGCCGGGCGATCGGCGTCGGCATCGTGGGTGCGAACATCGAGGACCAGATGCGCCCGCTGGCCGACGCCGTGGCGCAGATGGAGGCGGTCGTGGAGGCCGGCCGGGCCGAGGGCGTCGACTTCGTCCTGAACGCGCGCACGGACGCTCTCCTGAAGGCGGGCGACCGCGACCCGGCGGACGTCCTGGCCGACGCCGTCGAGCGTGGCACGGCGTACCTCGCCGTCGGTGCGACGAACGTGTTCGTGCCCGGACTGCTCGACGAGCACTCCGTGACGACCCTCGTGGAGGCCTTCGGTCCGCAGCGGCTCAGCGTGATCAACGTGCCCGGCAGCCTGGCGCCCGCACGCCTGCAGGAACTCGGTGTCGCCCGGATCTCCTACGGCCCGTGGACGCAGCGCGTCGCCCTGACGGCCCTGGCGGACTCCGCACGGGAGCTGCTCGCCGGTGGCGCCCTGCCCGAGGGGACCCTTCCGCTGAACTAGGCGCTCCCCGGTCGGGGAGCCCGACCCCGGTCAGCCCTGGCCGGGCGGGCCGGGGTCACTCGCCTGCTCGAGGCGGGCGAGAACGGCGGCCCAGGCCTCGGACCCCGGGGTGATCACCGCGAAGTGGTCGCCCGGGACGCACACGAGTTCCGCCGTCGCACCCGCCGCCGACGCCGCGGCCACGTACGCCTCCGACTGGGCCGGCGGCACCGTGGTGTCCTCCGTGCCGTGCACCGCGTACACGGGCACGGCGAGGGGGATCGCGGTCATCGGGTCCGCGAGCGCGTAGCGGTCGGGGTCCCCGGGTGCGCCCAGCAGGTTCTCGACGGCGTCATCGCTCAGGCCGAGCGCCCGGGCCTGCGCGAGGTCCAGCACCCCGGCCTGGCTGACGACGGCGGCGAACGGCACCACCGGGGCGCCGGCGCCCGGGGCTCCCGGCGGCAGCGTCGGCCGCCCCGCCGCCCACACGGCGAGGTGGCCGCCCGCGGAATGGCCGAGCGCCGTCGTCGCACCCAGGTCCAGGCCGTGCTCGGCAGCCGCGACGGCCAGGTGGTCGATGCCCGCGGCGACGTCGTCGAAGGTTTCGGGCCAGCCCCCGCCGTTCCCTGCGCGCCGGTACTCGAGGTTCCAGCACGCGTAGCCGCGCGGGGCGAGGTCCCGTGCGAGGGGAACGCCCAGTTCCGCACCGTAGGTGGACCGCCAGTAGCCGCCGTGGATGATCACGACGACGCCGCGCACCGCCGTCCCCCCAGGGGGCAGGTAGAGGTCCGTGAACTGGCTGGGATCGTCCCCGTACCGGTAGCGCCGGGGCGGTGCGGCGGCGGCCCCGGGCTCCCGGCGGACACCGCAGGCCGCGAGGACGGCAGCCCCCGCCGCGGCCACCAGGGCCAGGACGGAGCGGCGGGCCGGCGGGCGGGCGGTGTTCTCGCGGTGCACAGGGGAAGCGTAACGGTCACCGGGGTTGGCTACGATGAAGACTCTCCTCGGAAAGGCTGGCTGCATGGGCGCGTGGGACGATCTCGACGAGCGGCTGCGCCCTGCCGTCGAGGCGCATACGCGGGAGTACGCGCGGGTCCGGCCCGCCCTGGACCGCGTCACCGAGGCCATGCGGTCCAGCATCGCGGCGATCTTCGAGGGCTCCGGCCTGAGGCCCCTGTTCGTCACGGCGCGCACCAAGACCGTCGAGTCCTTCCGCGACAAGGCGTCCCGCACACTGCCGGCCGTGGACCCCGCGGACCCGCCCTCCCTCGTCTTCCCGGACCCGATGCGGAACCTCACGGACCTCGTGGGGGTCCGCATCATCACCACGCTGCCCCACGAGGTGGATCTCGCGGCGAACCTCCTCAAGCGGCAGCGCTCCGAGTTCGACTGCCGGGGGGACCGGGAGAAGGACATCGGGTCCATCGAGTCCGGGACGTACGGCTACTCCAGCCGGCACCTCATCATGCGGACCATCCACAACGACGTGGTGCGCAGCTTCCAGCAGGCCGTGGACCCGGAGACGAAGGCCGCCGGGAGTTATCTCTTCGAGGTGCAGGTGCGCACCGTGCTGGCGCACGCGTGGTCGGAGATCGAGCACGACATCCGGTTCAAGGCGTCCAACCCGAAGGCCTGGAGCCCCTACTTCGACCGCCAGTTCACCGGGACGGCGGCCATGCTGGAGACCGTGGAATCAGCGTTCGCGGAACTGCACGAACGGTACGAGACCGTCACGGGCTTCTGGGACGAGGACGGCGAGGGCAGCGCGCCGCTCACCCCGAACCGCATCCGGGACGTCTGGCAGACCCTGCTGCCGCACGTTGACCGGAAAGCCGATGACAACTGGGGGTGGGCCGCCGAACTCCTCGCCGCACACGGGCGGAAGACGACCCTCCAGCTCGTGGACCTGCTGCAGGCGGACACCATCACCACGGTCCGCAAGGCGCTCGACCACCGGTACTCCCCCGGCCCGGACCGGCTCCTCGACGACATGCTGCTGTGGCACTACGGCGAGCGCCACATCGACCTCACGGCCGAGGCGCCGGACGCCGAGAACACGCCGCGCCGGGACAGCCTGCAGCGCCGGCACCGCCAGATGCAGATCTACCGGGCGCAGCACCCGGGCACCTGATCGGCCGGCGCAGACCCGCTGCGCGGTCGGATCCACGGCCGCCGTCAGGGTGTGCCGGCCCGGTACTTCCCGGCCCGGCGCTCCAGCCGATCCCCGGCCGGCAGGCCCTTGACCCGCGCCAGCTCGTACTCGATGGCCGAGGCCATCCGCTCGCAGAACGCACGCACCTCCTCGGCGGCGTCGGGCCGTTCATCCACCACATGGTCGACGACGCCCCGCGCCACCAGCACGGCGACCTTCACGCCCTGCGCCTCCGCCATCTCGGGCGCCCGGTCCACGGTGCGGTGGACGATCGCACTGGCGCCCTCGGGCGGGAGCGGCGAGAGCCAGGCGTGCTCGGCGGCGATGGTGCTGTCCGCGGGCAGCAGGGCGAGAGCGCCGCCTCCCGCCCCCTGGCCCAGCAGCACCGAGACGGACGGCGAGGCGAGCCCGATGAGGTCGTGCAGGGACCGGGCGATCTCCCCGGCGAGCCCGCCCTCCTCGGCCTCCCTGGACAGGTCGGCGCCGGCGGTGTCGATGACGGTCAGCAGCGGGAGACCGAGCTCCTCGGCGAGCTTCATGCCGCGTCGCGCCTCCCGGAGCGACGCCGGCCCCATCACCGAATCCTCGGGGCGCCGCGGCCGCTGGTGGCCGAGCACGACGCACGGTTGCTCCCCGAATCGGGCGAGGGCGAGCAGCAGGCCCGGGTCCTTCTCGCCCTGCCCGGTCCCGTTGAGCGGCAGGACGTCACGGGCCCCGGCGGCCAGCAGCCGCCGGAGATCGGGGCGCCGGCGGTTGCGTGAGATGAGGATGGACGTCCAGGCGTCGCCGTCGCCCGGGGTGAGCGCGGTGGTCGCAGGTGGCGGGGGTGGGGGCGCCGGTTCCGCGAGCAGGACGGAGAGCGCCGCGTCCACGACCGCCGCGAGCTGCCCGGGCGGGACGACGGCGTCGATGAGTCCCTTGTCGAACAGGTTCTCGGCGGTCTGCACGCCTGTCGGGAACGCTTCCCCGTAGAGCGCCTCGTAGACGCGCGGCCCCAGGAAGCCGAGCAGTGCGCCGGGTTCCGCGACCGTGACATGGCCGAGGGACCCCCACGATGCCATGACGCCGCCGGTGGTCGGGTGCCGGAGGTAGACGAGGTAGGGCAGGCCCGCCTGCCGATGGGCCCGCACGGCACCCGTGATGTCCACCATGGACAGGAACGCGGGTGTGCCCTCCTGCATCCGGGTACCCCCGGACGCCGGGCCGGCGAGCAGGGGGAGCCGCTCGCCCGTGGCCCGGGTGACGGCGGCGGTGATGCGCTGGGCGGCGGCGCTGCCGATCGACCCGGCGAGGAACGAGAACTCGGAGACGATGACGGCGACCCGCCTGCCCCGGATGAGCCCCTCGCCGGTCAGGACGGACTCGTCCGCGCCGCTCTTCTCCCGGGCCCGCCGCAGTTCGTCCTCGTACGCAGCGCCGGCACCGGGGTAGGGCGATGCGACGGGGCTGTCCCACGAGGCGAAGGACCCGGCGTCGAGGACGGCGTCGATGAGTTCACGCGCGGTCAGGTGACGGGCAACGGGGTCAGTGCTCACGTATCGCTGCCCGACGAGGCGAGCCACGCACGAATCGCCTCTCCGTCGCCGTCGAGCAGCGGCGGCGCGCCGTGGCTGCGGGGGGTGGTCTCCGACGCGCCGTCGAAGAAGCGCAGGGGCGGGCCGGGCAGCGCGATGCTGCCGAGCACGGGGTGGTCGACGTCCAGGAGCAGGCCCTGGGAGTGGACCTGGTCCCACGCGTACACCTCGTCGAGGGTTCGGACCTTGCCGGCGGGGATCCCTGCCTCGTTGAGCTTCGCGAGGAGGGGTGCCGGCTCATGGGCGGAGAACGCATCCTCGACCACCCGGATCAGCAGGTCCCGGTTCCGCACCCGGTCCGCGTTCGTGGCGAACTCGGGCCTGCCGGCCTCGAGTCCGAACGCCGTGGTGAAGGCGGCCCACAGCTTCTCGCTGCCCACACTGATCTGCACCTTGCCTCCCCGGCAGTTGAACAGTCCGTAGGGGGCGATCGAGGGGTGGTGGTTCCCCTGCGCCTGTGGCACCTCGCCGGCCACGGTGGTCCGGGTGCCCTGGAAGGCGTGGACGCCGATGATCGCGGCGAGCAGCGACGTACGGACCACCTGGCCGCGGCCCGTCCGCTCACGCTCCAGCAGGGCGGCGACCGCCCCGTACGCGCCGTACATCCCGGACAGGAGGTCGGCGATGGGCACGCCGACGCGCTGCGGGCTGTCCGCATCCGGGCCGGTGACGGACATCAGGCCCGCCTCCCCCTGGACGATCTGGTCGTACCCGCTGCGCTTCGCCTCGGGGCCGTCGTGCCCGAACCCGGTGATGGAGAGGATGACCAGGCCGGGGTTGAGCTCCAGCATCGCGTCCGTGGAGAAGCCGAGCCGGTCCAGGACCCCCGGCCTGAAGTTCTCGACGACGACGTCCGCGCGGCGCAGCAGATCGGTGAGGACCGCCCGCCCGTCGTCGCTCTTGAGATCGAGGGCGATCGACTCCTTGTTCCTGTTGCAGGACAGGAAGTAGGTGGACTGGCGGTCGTCCTCCGGTCCGACGAAGGGCGGTCCCCAGCCGCGGGTGTCGTCACCGGTACCGGGCGTCTCCACCTTGATGACACGGGCTCCGAGGTCGCCCAGCATCATCCCGGCGTGGGGCCCGGCGAGGGCCCTGCTGAGGTCGACGACGAGGCGCCCGGCGAGCGGTCCCCCGCGGTCCCCCGCGGTCGGTTGCGGTGCGGTGGTCTCGGCGGTCATGGTTCCTCCGGGGTCGGGTCCTGTAGAGCGATGGGGGCAACGTGTCGGTGGGGCCGGCTCAGAGCCAGCCGGGGACCACGAGAACGAGCCAGGCGATGATCGGGCCGGCGACGACGACGATCGCCCCGTAGCCGAGGATCTGCCTGTAGAAGCGGTCCTTGTCCGTGCCCTCCGGGGCGTTCGCCAGGACGAGGGCACCGTTGGTGGAGAACGGCGAGACGTCCACGATCGTGGAGGACACGGCGAGCGCGCAGACGACGCCGACGGCGCCCACGGCCCCGGTCTCGAGGAACGGGATGGCCAGGGGGATCAGTGCCGCGAGGATGGCCGTCGAGGACGCGAACGCGGACACCACGGCGCCGATGTAGCAGATCAGCAGCGCTGCGAGGAGCGGCATGCCGAGCCTGGCAACGCCGTCGGACACGTACTCGATGGTGCCGGCGGCCTCGAGGACGCCCACGAAGGTGAGCATGCCGCAGATCAGCAGCACGGTGGACCAGGCGATCTTGTTGACGGCCCCGCTCTGCGCCTTCGGGGAGATCAGGGCGAGGACGACGGCCACCGTGATGGCGACGAAGCCGACGTCGACGCTGAACCCGAGGGCCACGACCGCGAGGGCGATGAGGCCGAGGATGGTGGCGCCCTGGGAGACGCGGTCCTCGCGGGTCCTGGTGGCGACGACGCCGTCGCCGGCCGGGTCGCGTGGACCGTAGGTGCCGCTGCCTGTCCCCTTGTAGGCGACGTCGGCCCGGCGGGCCCCGGGGCTCACGCTCAGGCGGGCCTCGGCGGCCTCCTCCACGAACTCGGTGACGCGCGAGGACATCAGACCGCGGCCGCCCAGGACCACGAACAGCGCGAGGGCGATGAGCAGGTTGAAGATGAAGCTCGCCAGGAACACGGCGAGGGGGCTGTACTCGAACCCGGACTGTCCCACGATGTCGTTGACGATCACGCCGTACACGGCGATGGGCGAGAAACCGCCGGCCTGCGCGCCGTGGACCACCATCATGCCCATGAGCAGCGGGGAGATCTTGTGGCGGGCCGCGAAGCCGAGGGCCACGGGGGCCATGATGGCGACGGCGGCGGGGCCGAGCGCGCCGACCGCGGTGATGACCGCGGTGATGAGGAACATCACCCAGGGGATCAGCGCCACCCGGTTGCGCACGAGCTTCACCGCGCCCTGCACGAGGAGGTCGATCGTCCCGTTGTTCTGGGCGATGGCGAAGAGATAGGTCACCCCGACCAGGGTGAGGAACAGCCCGCCGGGGAACTCGGCGATGATGTCGTCGGTCTCCATGCCGAGGACGACCGCCCCGAGGAGGAAGGCACCGACGAAGGCCAGCGCCCCCATGTTGATGGGCAGCAGGGTGGCTATCAGGAACATCGCCGCGAGGATGATGATCGATAGGAGCGGAGCGGACATCGTTATCCTCCAGCGGGCGATGGACAGGGGGCTGAGCTGTGACCTGGATTACAAAACCACTGGCCTAGCCTGTAGGAGAGTGGGTGTCCCTGTCAATTGATGAGCGATACCATGACGTCATCACAACACGGGGGAAGCCAGAATGACCGAGAACGCCAGTCCACCGCCGCTCGGACGCCTCGCGCGTCCGCGCCTGTACGAACAGCTCGTGGAGCAGCTCCTCGGCTACATCGAATCGGCGAGGCTGCGCCCCGGCGATCTCCTCCCCGCGGAGCGGGATCTCGCCGAACGGCTCGGCGTCTCGCGGGCCACGCTCGCCCAGGCACTCGTGGCACTCGAGGTCCTCGGCGTCATCGACGTGCAGCACGGCACCGGGGCGGTCCTGCGGCATCGTCCCAGTGTGGCCACGGTCATCAGGGGGCTGCGCGAGCACAGGAGCCGGCTCCCCGACATCGTCGAGGCCCGCAGCACCCTCGAGGTCAGGCTCGCCGCCCTCGCGGCCGAGCGCCGCACGGACGAGGACCTCGCCGCGATCGACAGGGCCCTCGACGAGATGCGGACGGAGATCGACGACGGCGGTCGCGGCGCCCACGGTGACGAGCTCTTCCACCAGGCGGTCACGGCTGCGGCCCACTCCCCCGTGCTGGCTCAGCTCATGGCCTTCATCGGCGAGATGGTGCTCGAGACCCGCCTGGAGTCCCTGGCCCAACCCGGCCGGCCGGAGCAGTCCCTCGCCTCGCACCGGAGCATCGCCGAGGCCGTCCGGGCCCAGGATCCCGCTGCTGCGGCTGCGGCCATGCAGCGCCACATCGAACTGGTCTCGGACGTCGCCCTCCTGGACTGACCGTCCGGGCCGGAACGCGAGGCGGCGGTCGGCCCCTCGGGACCGGCCGCCGCCGTGCGTTCAGTCGGGCAACCCGGGGATCAGGCCTCGGACACCTGCGCCGCGAGGTTCGCCAGCGTCGAGTCCAGGGCATCCTGCGAGACCTCCGGGAAGCTCAGCTGCTTGAGGATCGCCTTGTCCGTCACGGCGGACCAGTCGTAGGTCACGGAGACCTCGGTGGCGTCCGGGCCCGCAGGCTGCAGTTCCCACACCCACTCCCAGCCCGGAGGAACTTCCCCGGCGGGAGCCGTCTTCCAGGCGAGCAGCTTGTTCGGGTCGTAGCCCACCACGTGGTTGTCCGTCTGGTAGTCGCCGCCCATCTTGTCCCACTTCTGGTTCATGGTGAACGTCTGGCCGACGCCGGTGATGCGGTCCGACTTGCTGTCCGACTGCACCATGCCGGAGCCGTCCAGTGCGGCGTGGTGGGCGGGGTTGGAGAGGAGGTCGAAGATCGCACCGGCGGGTGCGTCGATGGTGCGGGTCGCGGAAATACGGGTCTCTGTCATGCGGCGTTCTCCTTCTGGTCGTGGACGACGGGTTTTACTTCGCGTCGTCCGGCGAAGATTCGTCGAGCGTCCAGCCGGTGATGGACTCGAGGTCCTTCCCGGCGTCGCGCGTGTACTGCCAGGCCCGCTGCCGCTGGTCCTGGAGGTCCTGCCGCAGGCGGGCCTGGGTGGCCCCGAGGGTCGGGACGCGGTCGATCAAGTCCATCGCCAGCTGGAACCGGTCGATCTGGTTCAGCATCGCCATGTCGAACGGCGTCGTGGTGGTCCCCTCCTCTTTGTACCCGCGGACGTGGAGATTCGCATGATTGGTGCGCCGGTAGGTGAGGCGGTGGATCAGCCAGGGGTAGCCGTGGTAGGCGAAGACCACGGGCTTCGACGTCGTGAACAGGGTGTCGAAGTCGCGGGCCGACAGTCCGTGGGGGTGCTCGGTGCTGTCCTGCAGGCGCATGAGGTCCACGACGTTGACCACGCGGATCCGCAGCCCGGGGACGGCCGCCTTGAGCAGCCCGGCCGCGGCCACGGCCTCGAGCGTCGGCACGTCGCCGGCGCAGCCGAGGACGACGTCGGGCTCGACGCCCGGCTCCTCGGACCCGGCGAATTCGAGGATTCCGATGCCCCGCGTCACGTGCAGGCGTGCGTCCTCGGGCCCGAGCCAGGTGGGCGCCGGCTGCTTGCCGGTGACGATCACATTGATGGTGTCGCGGGTCTGCAGGCAGTGCTCGGTGACCGCGAGCATCGTGTTGGCGTCCGGCGGCAGGTACACCCGGATGATGTCCGCCTTCTTGTTCACCACGTGGTCGATGAAGCCGGGGTCCTGGTGGGAGAACCCGTTGTGGTCCTGCTGCCACACATGGCTGGAGAGCATGTAGTTGAAGGACGCGATCGGCTGGCGCCAGGACAGCGCGCGGTGCACCTTGAGCCATTTCGCGAACTGGTTGAACATCGAGTCGACGATGTGCACGAACGCCTCGTAGCAGTTGAACACGCCGTGCCGTCCGGTGAGGAGGTACCCCTCGAGCCAGCCCTGGCACAGGTGTTCACTGAGGACCTCCATCACGCGGCCCGAACGGGCGAGGTGCTCGTCGACGTCCTCGATGCGCGGCTGCCAGGCCTTGTCCGTCACCTCGTACACGGCGGACAGCCGGTTCGACGCCGTCTCGTCCGGGCCGAACAGCCGGAAGTTGTGGGGGTTCTCCCGGATGACGTCCCGGAGGTAGCCGCCGACGGTCATCATCGGGCTCGCCTTGCCGGTACCCGGCCGGGAGACCTCGACGGCGTGCTCGGCGTAGGAGGGCAGCACGAGGTCGCGGAGGAGCCACCCGCCGTTGGCGTACGGCGTCGCGCTCATGCGCAGCGGCCCGTCCGGGGCGAGTGCGGCGATCTCCGGCCGCAGCTCCCCGCTGTCGGTGAAGAGCGACACCGGATCGTAGGACCGCATCCACTCCTCGAGCTGGCGCAGGTGCTCCTCGTTCTCGTGGATCCCGGACAGCGGCACCTGGTGGGCGCGCCACGTCCCCTCCGAGGGCAGGCCGTCCACCACCGCCGGGCCGGTCCAGCCCTTCGGCGAGCGCAGTACGATCATGGGCCACCGCGGGGCGGGGGCCTCCGGTGCCCTGGGTGAGGTGCGGGCCGCCTCCTGGAGAGCGTGGATGTCGTCGATGCACGCGTCGAGGACGGCGGCGAAGTCCCGGTGGGCATCCTCCGTGGCCGAGGGGTCGGAGACCGTGACGAAGTGCGGGTCGTAGCCGTAGCCGTACATGAGCTGCCGCAGCTGCTCCTCGGGCATACGGGACAGCACGGTGGGGTTCGCGATCTTGTAGCCGTTGAGGTGCAGGATCGGCAGCACGGCGCCGTCCACCGCCGGGTCCACGAAGCTGGACGAATGCCAGCTCGTGGCGAGCGGCCCGGTCTCGGCCTCCCCGTCACCGATGACCGTCGCGGCGATGAGGTCGGGGTTGTCGAAGACGGCGCCGTAGGCGTGGGCCAGCGCGTAGCCGAGCTCCCCGCCCTCGTGGATGGACCCCGGGGTCTCGGGTGCCGCATGGGACGGGATGCCACCGGGGTAGCTGAACTGCTTGAAGAGGGCGTTGAGCCCCACACCGTCCCGGCCGATCGCGCTGTACGTCTCGGAGTACGTCCCCTCGAGCCAGGCGTTCGCCACGTTCGCGGGGCCGCCGTGGCCAGGGCCCGTGACGAAGAGCACCTCCTGCCGCCGCTCCGCGATGACCCGGTTGAGGTGCGCGTAGACGAAGTTGAGCCCCGGGGTGGTGCCCCAGTGCCCGAGCAGCCGCGCCTTCACGTCCTCGCCGACGAGCGGGCGGGTCAGCAGGGCGTTGTCCCGCAGGTAGATCTGGCCCACCGAGATGTAGTTGGCTGCCCGCCACCAGGCGTCCAGTCCCTGGATATCGAGAGTGCTCATATCTGCCTCCTTGGGTGCTGCGTGGAATCGGTCGGTTCAGGGTTCGACGACGACGTCGGACGGTGACTTGTCGGGGCGCCAGCCGCGCCAGACGGCGTGCCGGAGGCGGCCGGCGCCGGTGTGCCCGCTGTACTGGACCTCGCCCACGAGGGCGGGCCGGACCCAGTGGGCGTCGGAGGCGTCGGCGTCGGGGACGTCGGCGAGAGGGGCGGTCCTGCGGGCCAGGTCCTTCAGGCGGGTGCCCGCCTCCGCGAGGTCGCGTTCGGTCAGCCCCGATCCCACGCGGCCCACGTAGCGCAGGTCCGCACCGTCGGGTACGGCGACGAGCAGGGACCCCACCGTCGCCGCCCGGCTGCCCCGGCCGGGACGCCAGCCCACCACCACGACCTCCTGCGTCCGCAGGTGCTTGATCTTCACCCAGGACGCCGATCGCGCGCCGGGCTGGTAGTCGCTCGCCAGGCGTTTGGCCATGATGCCTTCCAGCCCGAGCCGGCGGCTCGCCTCGACCGCCTCCCGGAGCGTGGCATCGAGCGCCGGCGGGACCTGCACGTGCCCGTCCCCGGCGTCGTCGACGGCCCTCCCGAGCAGTTCGCGGCGCTGCCGGTACTCGAGGCCCGTGAGGTCGTGGCCGTCGAGGTCCAGCAGGTCGAACAGCATGAGGCGCACCGGCGTGGTGGCCTGCGCGGCCTCGATCTCCGCGCCATCGGTCAGCTTCATGCGGGTCTGCAGGAGCCCGAAGTCGGGGCGGCCCCTGGCGTTCAGGGCGACGATCTCGCCGTCGAGCACCGCGCTGTCCGCGCTGAGGTGCTCGGCGAGGTCCCCGAGCTCCGGGTAGGTGGTCGTGGTGTCCGCGCCGTTGCGGCTGAGCAGCCGGACCGTGCCGTCCCGGACGACGGCGATGCAGCGGATGCCGTCCCACTTCATCTCGTAGGCCCAGTCCTCGGGATCAGGGATGGCGTTCTCGGAGCCGAGGGTGGCCAGCATGGGCCGCAGGGGCGTCAGGTCGGCGCGTGCGGGATCGGGGGTGGAGCCGGACGGCGGGCGGTCCTCCGGTACCTCGGTACTGTCCTGGCCCGGTGCCTGCCCCACCTCCGCGCCGGCGTCCTGCCGGGGTACGGGCTGCTCCTTCATCAGATGCATCAGCCAGTTGCTCCTGCCGCCCGCGCCGGCACCCGTGTTGATGAGCGCGTAGCGGCGGGTCGCGGCACCCCCCCGGGCGAGCCCTCCGTCAAGCTTCCCGTGAAGCGTGCAGATGACCTCCTTGCCGTCCCGCCACTTCTCCAGCTCGTAGGTCCCGGCGTCCCAGATGGACATCTCACCCGCGCCGTATTCCCCCTTGGGAATACTCCCCTCGAAGGAGGCGTAGTCGAGGGGATGGTCCTCGGTCTGCACGGCCAGGTGGTTCCTGTCCGGCGTGAGCGGCGGGCCCTTCGGGACGGCCCAGGAGACGAGGACGCCCTCGCGCTCCAGGCGGACGTCGTAGTGCAGCCGCCGCGCATGGTGCTCCTGGATCACGAAGCTGTTGCCGCCCGTCGGCCCCACCGCCGCGGGCACCGGTTCGGGGGTCTTCGACGCGTCCCGCATGGACCGGTAGGTCGAGAGCCGGTCCGTGCCGGCAGGCCCGCCGTCCCTGTCCGGGGGAAGAGGCTGCGTCGCCGGGGCCAGGACGTCCCCCAGGTCCGCGACCCGCTGCAGCACGTCCCGGTAGTCGAGGTGCTGCAGACCCTCGGAGCCGAGCTCCTCCCAGGTGCGCGGCGCGGCGACGGTCGGCTCGAAGAGCCCGCGCAGCGAGTAGGGGCTCACCGTCGTCTTGTTCGCGTTGTTCTGGCTCCAGTCCACGAGCACCTTGCCGGGGCGGAGCGCCTTCCTCATACCGCTGACGGCCAGATCGGGGTGGTCGGCCTCGAGGGCGCGGGCGAGTTCGTGGGCGACGGCGGACACCTGCTCGGAGGTCTGCCGGCCGTCGAGCGCGCAGTAGAGATGGATGCCCTTGGATCCGCTGGTGACGGGGAAGGGTTCCAGCCCCATGCCCTGGAGGATGGGCCGGGCGAGCCGGGCCACGGCCGCGCATTCCGCCAGTCCGGCGCCGTTCCCGGGATCGAGGTCCAGGACGAGGCGGTCGGGGTTCGCGGGGGCGCCGTCCGCGGCGAAGCGCCACTGGGGGACGTGGAGTTCGAGAGCGGAGATCTGCCCCAGCCAGGTGAGCGTGGCGAGGTCGTCGACCGTCGGGTAGACGTTGGTGTGGTCCTTGTGCCTGATCGCGTTCCGTGGGACCCAGACCGGTGCGTTGTCGTCGATGTTCTTCTGGAAGAACACCTCCCCCGGGTGCCCGGGCGTGCCGACCCCGTGCACCCAGCGCTTGCGGGTGACCGGTCGGCGGGCCGCATGGCGGATCAGGTGGGGTGCCACGGCCGCGTAGTAGGCGAGGACCTCGGCCTTGGTGGTGCCGGTGGCGGGATACAGCACCTTGTCCAGGCTGGAGAGGCGCAGCGTGTGACCGTCGACGGTGACGGTCTGCTGCCCTGCGGAGCGGGGAGGGGCCATTCCCACAGTCTTGACCGGATGCGCGCCGTATTCCAGTCCCTGCGCCCGGGGACCCCACGGGGGGTCCGTGGGGTAGTCAGTCCCCGAACTGCCGGCGGTACCGGGCCACGTAGGTGTCCCATACCGCCGGGTCCTGTCCGAGGCTGCGCTTGTTGAGGAAGTCGTCGAGACCGGCGATGGTCAGGTGCCAGCCGGCCGCCATGGTGGCCGAGTGGCGGGGGCTGCCCGGGGTGAGGAACAGCACCAGCTGCGTGCCGTTCTCCGCCGTCCGCGTGAGCTCCCAGCGCAGGGCGTCCCGTTCCCAGGTGTAGGCCAGCACCGAGGGCCGCTCGGCCTCCAGCACCGTTCCGCGCAGGGGCTTCTGGTCGGCGAAGCGGAAGAGGATCTCCTCGTCCTTGCGCGGCTCGAACTCCATCTCGCACGGGAACCAGTACTTCAGCTTCTCCACCTCGGTGAGGTGCTTCCACAGCACGGTGGGCGGGAACGCGAACTGGAACTCCAGGCGCAGCACGGTCGCGCCGTCGTCGCTGGTGGTCTTGCTGACGATGGGCTCTACGGTCTCGGAAGTCACCCCTCAAGTCTAGGGGTGGACGGGGGGCATGCTCTGGCCCGGTAAGCCTGCTTGGTGTTCACTGGTCCCATGAGAGCCATCTGGAAGGGTGCCGTCGCGTTCGGCCTGGTGAACGTGCCGGTCAAGGTCTACAGCGCCACGGAGGATCACGACGTCTCCTTGCACCAGGTGCACGACGAGGACGGCGGCCGCATCCGCTACCAGCGGCGCTGCGAGGTGTGCGGCGAGGTGGTGGACTTCAAGCACATCGACAAGGCGTTCGACGACGGCGAGCACACCGTGGTGCTGACGGACGAGGATCTCGCCGCCCTGCCGGTCGAGAGGAGCCGGGAGATCGAGGTGGTCGAGTTCGTTCCGAGCGACCAGATCGATCCGATTATGCTCGACCGCGCATACTTCCTGGAGCCCGACAGCACCTCGACCAAGGCCTATGTGCTGCTGCGGCGCACGCTCGAGGAGACGGACCGCACCGCGATCGTCCAGTTCTCCCTGCGCCAGAAGAGCCGCCTGGCGGCCCTGCGCGTACGGGGCGACGTCCTGATGCTGCAGACGCTCCTGTGGGACGACGAGGTGCGGGAGCCGTCCTTCCCGTCCCTCGAGGAGAAGGTGCGGATCTCGGCCAAGGAGCGGGAGATGTCGGCCGCCCTCGTCGACTCCTTCTCCACCGACTTCGATCCGGAGAACTTCACCGACGAGTACCAGGTGCAGCTGCGCACCCTGATCGAGGCGAAGATCGAGAAGGGGGACACCCTCGACACCGAGGAGACGTTCGGCGGCGCCAAGGGCGACGACGACGGCGACAACGTGCTGGACCTGATGGAGGCCCTGCGGCGCAGCGTCGAGAAGAACCGCGAGAAGAAGGCCGGGTCCGCGAAGGACGCCGGTTCCTCCAGGAAGAAGGGTGCGTGATGGGTTTCTTCACGGACAGCCTCGGCCGCCAGACGGTCGCCCAGAAGCCGAACGCCCCCATCCTCGGGTGGGCGGCGCTCGGCGCGGCGTCGTTCATGGCGCTCGATGAGCAGAACCGCCAGCGCCTGCGCCGGGCAAGCGACGCGTGCCTGGCCGTCTGGGCCGTACTCGAGGTCGTGTCCGGCCGGAGCGGCTTCCGCCGCAGTGCCGGCGCCCTGACGCTCTCCTGGCTGTGGCGGCGCGCGAACGCCTGACCTAGCGCCGCTCGAAGACGTCGGGGACGCCGTCGTTGTCGGCGTCGATCGTCTCCTGTTCCTCGATCTCGCGGTACCGCTTGTTCCGGCGGCGCAGCAGCACGGCGGCGGCCAGCGCGGCGATCATCGAGCCGGCGAGGATGGCGACCTTCGCGTGGTCGTCCTCGGGGGTGCCCTGGCCGAAGCCGAGTTCGCTGATGAGCAGCGACACCGTGAAGCCGACGCCCGCCAGCAGGGCGACGCCGATGATGTCCACCCAGGCGAGATCGGGGTCCAGGCTCGCCCTGGTGGTCTTCGTGACGGCGAGGGTGGCCAGCAGGATTCCCACGGGCTTGCCGATGACGAGTGCCACCATGATGCCCACGGCGATGGGATCGGTGACGGCACTCACGAGTCCCTCGAGCCCGCCGATGGCCACCCCTGCGGAGAAGAAGGCGAAGACCGGGACGGCGAAGCCCGCGGACAGCGGGCGGATGCGGTGTTCGAGGGTATCGGCCAGCCCGTCGGGCTGCACGTCGTGCGCCTTGCCCGGCCCGTCCGCCGGCTCGGTGTCCACGGCCTGCGCCGGATCGTCGAGGTCGGACGCCGTCACGCCGCGCGGCAGTACGGGGATGGCGAAGCCGAGCAGGACGCCCGCGACGGTGGCGTGCACCCCCGAGTCGTGGACCAGGGCCCAGACGACGAACCCGAGCGGGAGCAGGATCAGCCACGGGGCCCAGGCCCGGCGCTGGAAGAAGGTGGGGAAGCGCTGCGCGAGGAAGGCGTAGGCCGCGAGCGGGACGATCGCGATCAGCAGGGGCGGGACGGAGATGTCCTCGGTGTAGAAGAACGCGATGATGCTGATGGCCAGGAGGTCGTCCACGACGGCGAGCGTCAGCAGGAAGATGCGCAGCGAGCTCGGCAGGGAGGAGCCGACGACGGCGAGGACGGCCACGGCGAAGGCGATGTCCGTGGCCGTGGGGATCGCCCAGCCGCGCAGGGCCTCGGGTCCTGCACTCAGCGTGATCGCGACGTACACCAGGGCGGGCACGACGACCCCGCCGATCGCTGCGGCGACGGGCACGATCGCGCGGTCGAACTTGCGCAGGTCACCGGCGACGAATTCGCGTTTCAGCTCGAGTCCGGCGAGGAAGAAGAAGATGGCGAGGAGGCCGTCCGCGGCCCAGGCCCCGACGCTCAGCTCGAGGTGCCAGGGCTCGTAGCCGAACCGGAAGTCACGGACGGCGAAGTAGGTGTCCGCCGCGGGTGAGTTGGCCAGGACGAGCGCGAGGACCGTGGCGAGGAGGAGCAGCCCTCCGCCGACGGTCTCCTTGCGCAGGATGCCGGAGATGCGCAGGTGCTCGGGGTAGCTGCTGCGGCCGAAGACCGTGGCGCCGTGGGGTGTTCCGGGCGGGCCGGAGGGAGTGGAGGGGGAGGTCATGGGTTCCTGGGGATCGGGCTCGCTCGTATGAGCGCCGACCAGACTTCCCGGCTCACCAAGACTCCCAGCGTAGCGTGCGGGCCGGACGGTCCGCGAACAATGACGCCGCGCAGCAGGCCTTGCGCTGCGCGCTCAGACGAGGGAGCTGAAGAGCTCGGCCTTGGCCGTCGGTCCCGCCACGATGATCTCGTCGTCGTCGTAGAGGGTCGTCGAGGCCGTGGTGTAGTCCCAAGTGCCTCCCCTGCGCTTCACGGCCACGACGGTCACGCCGTGCCTGGCGCGGATGCCTGACGTGCCGAGATCGCGATCCCAGTACTGGCGCGGCGGACGGGTCTTGACCATGGCGAAGTTGTCCTCGAACTCCACGTAGTCGAGCATCGCCCCCCGGACCAGGTGGGCCACGCGCTTGCCCATGTCGTGTTCGGGCCGGATCACCCGCTCCACCCCCAGCTGCGAGAGGATCTGCGCGTGCGGCTCGCTGATGGCCTTCGCCCAGATGGTCGGCCGTTCGAAGCGCAGCAGGATCGAGGTGGTCAGGATGCTCGCCTCGAGATCGCTGCCGATCCCCACCACCACGCGGTCGAAGTCCGGCAGCGACAACTGACGCAGGGCCTCCTCCTTCGTGGTGTCGGCCCGCACCACGTGCGTGAGCCGGCCGTTGTAGGACTGGACGACATCCTCGTCGTCGTCGATCCCGAGCACCTCCGTCCCGGCCTCCTCCAGTTCGAGGGCGAGGGCTCCGCCGAACCGGCCGAGGCCGATGACGGCGACGGAGTCCGCGGCGGCGACGGCGTCGGCATCGGTGGGCTTGGAGGAGAACATGCGTTGCCTAGCCAATGAGGGGCCTTTCCTTCGGGTACTCGTAGTAAAGGGGTTTGGAGCGCAACGCCAGCGCGGAGGCGAGGGTGACCGGGCCGAGCCGTCCCGCGAACATCACGAGGATCAGGACCACCTGGCCCGCGGGCGGGATCCCGGCCGTGATGCCCGTGGAGAGGCCGACCGTCGCGAAGGCGGAGATGACCTCGAAGAGGACCCGGTCGAGGCCGAAGTCGGTGGTGACCATGAGGAACATCGTCGCGCAGGTCACGAGGCCGACGGCGAGCAGGACGATCGAGATGGCCTGCCGGTGCGTGGAACGGGGCAGGCGCTTCCCGAAGACGTTGACGGCGGTGCCTCCGCTGATCTCGGTGTAGAGGATGAAGAACAGCACGCCGAACGTGGTGATCTTCAGGCCGCCGGCCGTTCCGGCGGGACCGCCCCCGATGAACATCAGCACGTCCATGGCCAGGAGGGTGACCGGGTCCAGCTGCGCTAAGTCGACGCTGTTGAAGCCGGCGGTGCGCGTCATCACCGACTGGAAGAAACCGGCGAGGATCCGCTCCCCGGGTCTCAGGGCGCCGAGGGTCGCCGGGTTGGACCATTCGACGAGGGTGATGAAGACGGTCCCGAGGACCAGGAGCAGCAGCGTGCCACTGAGGACCAGCTTGGTGGTCATGTGCCATTTCCGGGGGTAGCGGTAGTGGCGGCGCAGTTCGAAGAGGACCGGGAAGCCCAGTCCGCCGATGATGACGGCGGCGCTGATCGGCAGGCAGATCCAGGGGTCTCCCACGAACCCGATCAGGTTGTCGCTGAACAGTGCGAACCCGGCGTTGTTGAAGGCGGACACCGCGTGGAAGATCCCGAGCCACGCTGCATCGCCGACGCCATTGCCGTAGTGCAGCCAGAAGCGCGTGGTGAGCAGCACCGCCGTCGCGGACTCCACGATCAGGGTGATGAGCAGGACCCCGAGGAGCACGCGCCGGACGTCGCCGAAACCGACGCTCTTGGTCTCCGCCGCGGTCGAGATCCGTGAGCGGAGTCCCATCCGGCGGGCCAGGAAAACTCCGAGGAGGGAGGCGAAGGACATGATGCCGAATCCGCCGACCTGGATCAGGCCCAGGATGATGACGTGGCCGGCACCCGTCCAGTAGACCGGGGTGTCGACGACGATCAGGCCGGTCACGCAGACCGCGGAGGTGGCCGTGAAGAGCGCCTCGAGGAATGTGGCGCCTCCGTCGCCGACCTTCGAGCTCGGGAGCATCAGGAGTGCGGTGCCGGCGAGGATCGCTGCGGCGAAGCCCAGCGCGATCACCTGGGCGGGGTGGCGGGGACCGAGCCGTTCCAGCCAGAGGGCGGCAGCGGGCGCCGCGCGGCGCAGGCGGGCGGCCACCGAGGTACGGAACTCCCGGAGCGGCGCGGTACGTGACGTGATGGGGATGCGCCTGACCTTCGGGGACGGACCGGCGCGGACGGTCCGCGCCAGTCGTCCAGTCAACCCGACGATCAGCCGCCGGGACGGCCTCTTTATGCTTTCTTGATGCGTCCCGGGCGAGAGAGCCTTGGTCCCGTGGCAGCCCCGGCAGGTCGGCGGCAGTCCCCGGTCAGCCCCCGAGGAGGTCGGGCAGCTCCACGAGGGTCGACGCTTCGTGGTCCGGGCGTGTCATGACGGCCGGGTAGGGCGCACCTGTGCGGTCGAGCCAGACGGTGCGGAGACCCGCACGGGCGGCGCCGTCGATGTCCCATGGGTGGACCGCGACGAGCACGACGTCGCCCGCCTCCCGCCGCAGCTCCCGGAGGGCGTAGGCGTAGGACTCAGGGGCCGGCTTCCACCGCGGTGCGTCCTCGACGGACAGGACGCGGCCGACGTCGCCGCGCACGCCGGCCCGCTCGAGGAGGGCCTCCGCGTTTCCTGCGGCCCCGTTGGTGAGTGCCGCCAGCTCGAACCCCCGACCGGTCAGGCCCCGGAGCCCCTCGACGACGTCCGGGTGGACCGGCAGCTCCTTCAGGCTCGTCATCACGTGGTCGACGGCGTCCCCGATGTCCCGGTTGAGCCGCTGCCCCGCGAGGACCGTCCGCAGGGCGTCCTCGGCGATCTCGCCGAAGGGGGCGTTCCGCCCGCCGGCCGTGAGGGCGAACCCGTCACGGAGGACCGAGGCGAACCACAGCGCGGCCTGCTGCGGAGGAGCACCCACTTCCTCGAAGTGCTGGGGCATCTGCCCCAGATCGGAGAGGGTCTCGTTGACGTCGAACAGGATGAGGGGCAGGGCCACTACTGGCGGTACCCCTCCACCTGGCTGACGGGACGGGCGTCGGCATCGGCCGGGTTCTCTCCGGCGTCGGCCTTCGCGCGGCGCTGGCGCAGCAGGTCCCAGCACTGGTCGAGGTCCCCCTCGACCTTCTTGAGGCGGGCAGCATGATCCTGTTGCTCCGCTGCGGAGTCCTGGGGCTGCTCACGGAGGTCGCGTTCCTCCTGGACGAGTGCCTGGATGTGCTGCAGGAGGTCCTGATCGTCCATGGTGCTGTCCCTTCGTGGTGCGGTGCCGGGAGAGAGCGTCCCAAGACGCTCAGCAGGCTTTCCTTCAGGCTACTGAGGCAGTGCCCTGCTGGCCAGCCCGCGTCCCGGCGGCTCGGCCCACGGGCCACGCCCACCACCGCGGGATCGGAGAATTGGGCGCCGGGCCCGAATGGCCTAAGCTGTGGGAGAACCAGTTGCCTGTGTAGCTCAGTCTGGTAGAGCATCCGCTTCACACGCGGAAGGCCCGGGGATCGAGGCCCCGCGCAGGCACGAGGATCCGCTGGGAACAGCACCCTGGAAAGGCCCGCACCGATACGTCGGCGCGGGCCTTTTGCGTGGTGCCGCCTTTCGCTCCGGGCGAACACGCGCCCTTAGCACTCGCACAGCCCGAGTGCTAACATACTGCGTAGTTGAGCGGATGACGCTCAACTATCGACGAACCAACCACCTGCCGGTGGCATCAGCGAAGGAGTTGTTTCCCGTGGCCATGAAATTCGATCCTTTCCGTGAGCTGGACCGCGTGACCGGCGCCCTGTTGGAGGGCCGCTCCGGCCTGCGCCTCATGCCGATGGACCTCTACCGGGAGAGGGACCACTACGTCCTCTCCGCGGATCTCCCCGGTATCGATCCGGGCTCGGTCGACATCGACGTCGACGGCCAGCTCCTCACCATCCGCGCCGAACGAACGCTGCGCAGCGCCGAGGGCGTGAAGTGGTTGACCCGCGAGCGCGAGAGCGGCTCGTTCCTGCGCCAGCTCAACCTCGGCCAGGGTGTCGACACGGAGGGCATCGCCGCCCGGTACGAGAACGGCGTCCTCAGCGTGACGATCCCCGTCATCGAGCGTGCGAAGCCACGCAAGATCGAGGTGATCAGCGGGGAATCAGCTGAGGCGATCCAGTCGTCCACCTCCGGGACGGCCCCCCAGAGCGCCGTCGACGCGTAGGACGTGCCCACGCGGTACCCCCGGACACCCGTCCGGGGGTACCGGGCGTCAATTCCGGGGCCCGCCTTGCATGCCGGGCCGGCGGGTGCGAAGGATGGGGACATGGACTTCACACCCAGCAAGGCAATCGTCACCGGCTCCGACTCCGGCATCGGCCGCGCAACGGCCCTCGCCCTCGCCGCGGCGGGCTGCGACGTCGGCGTCACCTGGCACTCCGACCAGGAGGGAGCCGAGGAGACCGCCCGGCTCGTCCGGGAGAAGGGTGTGCGGGCCGCCGTGGCGCAGCTCGACACCACCGACGCACCGGCCTGCGGCGACGTCGTCGACCAGCTCGCGGCAGAACTCGGCGGCCTCGACGTCTTCGTCAACAATGCCGGCGTCAACGGCGGCACCATGTTCATGGAGACGGACTGGGACACCTGGCGCGGCACCATGGGCGCCAACCTCGACGGCGCGTTCGTCGTTCTGCAGCGCGCGGCACGGCACATGATCGACGGCGGCCGGGGCGGACGCATCATCGCGGTCACCAGCGTGCACCAGGAGCAGCCGCGCGTGGGTTCGGCGGCGTACGACGCCTCCAAGCACGGCCTCGGGGGCCTGATCCGGACCATCGCCCTCGAACTGGCGGACCGGGGCATCACCGCCAACGCTGTCCTGCCCGGTGAGATCAACACACCCATGAACGACTCCGAGGAGCAGGACCCGCACTCCATGGACCGTCCCGGCATCCCGCTCGGCCGCCCGGGCGCGCCGGAGGAGATCGCCGACGTCGTGGCCTTCCTCGCCTCGGGCGCCTCCAGCTACGTCAACGGGGCCTCGTTCGTGGTCGACGGCGGCATGCTCCTCATGGGACCCCAGGCGGGGTCGCACCTGACAAGCGGGGACTGGCGGACCCTCTGATCGGAGGGGGAGCGGCCCGACTCTTCAGCGGGCGTTCACGCGGCGTTCAGGAAGCGTCGCTAGCGTGGGAGTCCCGGACCCTTCCGAAAGGCGCACCATGAACGCCCTGCCCCCCATCGACGCCGAGGTCCAGGACTGGTCGGGTCTCCGACGCGGCCAGCACGTCATCCTCCATCACGCCACGGGGGCCCGGCTCGACGGCGTCCTGGACATGAAGACCGACGACGTGGTGTGGATCCTGCTGAACGACGGCGGCGGGCGCCGGCTCGTCCACCGGGCGGACGGCTACCGCCTCCGCCCCGCATGACCCGACCCTGACCGTCCGTCCACCCGCCGTCCATCTTGGGTTCACCGAACGGCCCCCTGTAACGTGGCGGGGGTGAGAATTCGTGCCACCCTGTCCCTGACGCTCGCCGCCACCCTGGCCCTGACGGCCTGCGGATCCGACTACCCCCTCGGCCCGGAGCAGGAAGCGGCGGCACGGAGCGGTGACACGAGCCTCCGCGGGGCGGTGACGGCCTCCGGATCCTCCGCGCAGGGACCGGCCATCGACGCCTGGCGCGCCGGATTCTCCACCCTCTATCCCCGCGCGCAGGTCCAGTACTCCCCCGACGGTTCCGGCGCGGGACGCGGTGCGCTGCTTGCCGGTGCCGTGGGCTTCGCCGGCTCGGACGCCTACCTGAGCGACGAGGAACTCGCGGACTCCACCGAGGCGTGCGGACCGGACGGCGCCTTCGACATCCCCGCCTACGTGTCCCCGATCAGCGTGGCGTTCAACCTGCCCGGGATCTCCTCACTGAACCTCGACGCCGCCACGGTGGCCCGGATCTTCCACGGGGAGATCACCACGTGGGACGATCCCGCGATCGCCGCGCAGAACGACGTCGACCTCCCCGCCCTGCCCATCGCGGCGGTGAGCCGCTCCGACGACTCCGGCACCACCGAGAACTTCACCGACTACCTCCACGCCGTGGTCCCCGAGATCTGGACCGAGGAGGCCGACGGCACCTGGCCGTCGGGCCTCGCCAACGAGAACGCCAAGGGCAACGCGGGCGTGGTCAGCACCGTGGCCGCCACCGTGGGAGCCGTGACCTACGCGGACGACTCCGCCGTCGGCGAGCCCCTCGGCCGGGTGGCGCTGAAGGTCGGCGGGGACTACGTGGAGGTCAGTTCCGAGGCAGCGGCGGCCGCCGTCGACCTCGCGGACCGCGTCCCCGGACGCAAGGATCACGACATCGCGCTGGACCTCGACCGGACCACCAGCGAACCCGGGGTCTACCCCCTGGTCCTGGTGTCCTACCACGTGTACTGCTCGCGGTACGAGAACGAGGCGACCGCCGCCGTCGTCCGCGCGTTCGGCACCTACGCCGTCAGCGAGGAGGGCCAGCAGGGAGCCGCGGGGGCGGCGAAGAGCTCGCCCATCTCGCCGGAACTGTCACGGCAGGCCACGGAGGCGATCGCGTCCATCGATGTGGGGGACATCTCCTAGGACGCGACGAGGCGGACCCCGGAAGGGGCCCGCCTCCTGCAGTACGTCCGCGTCAGGCTCCTGTGCCGTACACAGGTCAGGCGACGCGCGGGCCGCCCGAGTCGGGATCGTCCGTCGAGGTGTCCGGCAGGGTGCTGTTCGCCGGTTCCGCCTCGGTGGTGACCCCCGAGAACGGTGCCGCGACGTCGCCGCGCCAGGCACCCGTCTCGCCGCCGCTGTTCTCGATGAAGGCCTTGAACCGCTTGAGGTCCCCCTTCACCTGGGCGGCATCGGCGTTGACGACGGCCCCGACCTTCTCGATGAACGTCCCGGGATGCCAGTCGATCTGCACCATGAGCCGTGTGGTGTTCTCGTCCAGACGGTGGAAGGTGACCACGCCGGCATGGGACTCGCCGTCGGTGCTCTTCCAGGCCACCCGCTCGTCGGGGTGCTGCTCGGTGATCTCGGCATCGAACTCGCGATGCACGCCCCCGATGCTCGTCACCCAGTGGGTGGATGTGTCCGAGATCTGCGTGATCGACTCCACGCCCCCCATGAACTGGGGGAAGCTCTCGAACTGGGTCCACTGGTTGTAGGCGGTGCTGACCGGTACTGATACGTCGATGGATTCCTGCACTGAAGCCAAAACGGTTCCTCCTTGGTCGGACTCCGGCGTCGCCCGTACACCGTTGCAGGCATGCGGCACGACGAAACCGTAAGTCCCCTTAGCGTAGGCAGGTCGGGTGGAATTGACCAACGGGCAGGGCTAGGGTGAAAGAAGTCCCTCCGGCAGGAATCCGCGCCTCCGGCGCCTCCGTCGGCGGGAGAACATCTCTCTAGCACTGGAGGATCCATGAAGGCATCACCCACCCTCACAGACAACATGCAGGCCGTCCTCGTCGACCTCATCGAGCTGCACCTGCAGGGCAAGCAGGCTCACTGGAACGTGGTCGGCAAGAACTTCCGTGACCTCCACCTGCAGCTGGACGAGATCATCGAAGATGCCCGCCTGTTCGCGGACGAGATGGCGGAGCGGATGCGCGCACTGCACGCCGTACCCGACGGCCGTAGCGTGGCCGTGGCTGAGGGCACCAAGATCGATCCGTTCCCGGCCGGCCTCGTCTCGACCAAGGACACCGTGGGCCTCGTGGTCCGGATGCTGAACGCCAGCGTCAAGACCATGCGGGACGTCCACGACCAGATCGACGAGGAGGACCCCACCACGGCGGACCTGCTGCACGGCTTCATCGCCAAGCTCGAGCAGTACGCGTGGATGGTCGACGCCGAGAACATGGAGCCCACCGCGGAGGTCGTCTCCCCCGCCGGCACCGAGAAGGCCACCGTCTGACGAACCAGATGTCCTGATGGTCGGGAGGGGACGCGCATGGGCGCGTCCCCTCCTGTGTGTCCGGGGCTTCCCGCGGCCCCCTGGTCGGCCTGCGTCAGGTGGGCCTTCTCCTACGCCGATGCTGCCCCTGCAGGGTAGTCGATCCGCCTATTGCTCTCCACTGCCGGTGCGCTTCGGCGCCGACCGCCTGACGGGGTGGACCGGTCGGCGGGCGGACAGCACCGGGCCGCGGGTCGTGCCGCGCCTGCGATTCCCTGATTCGGTCAGCCCTGAGCGGTCAGCTCGGCGACCCACGCCCCCGCCGATCGGCCGTGACGGGTTCCCATCAAGAGAGCGCCCGCCAGAACGTGGGTGCGGATTCACGAAACCGGGCGACGCAGCGGAGGGACAGGGCTTCACCTGCATGACCGATCGTGCCCGGTTCAGGGCGACTACCGGGGCGACTGGCGGCCACCGGCTCCGATGGCGGTGGACCTGGACAGCCAGCATCAGTGCGTCCGCGACCGATATCCGATCCGTCAGCTCAGACATCGAGGGAATCCGGTACTGTACCGCGCTGACCTACCAGGTCGTGCTGGTTGTCGTGGTACCCGTGGCTAAGAGGTACCACGGTGTCGAAGCCGGGGTGGTCGGCAACGAACGCGCCGACTTCCGGACAGAACGAGGTGGCGGCCAACCGGCGGCGGTGCAGCTCGAGGAGCACGTGCCGCACCAGGGACGATTCCACCTCGAAGTCATCGAAACGAGGATCAAGGACCAGGCGCAGGAGAGCGACGTCGCCGCCTCGGAACCGGTACTTCACGTAGCCGGCGATCACGCCGTCCCGGATCAACTCGAAAGCGCTCGACCACCGGTTGTCCCTGAAACACTCCCTGGACCCCACCGGCGGACGCCCGTGATCCGCGGTCACCGCCGGTGCACTCCGATCGATCCGGGCGGTCTTCCACGGCCCACTGCTAGACCCTTACGAAGCCTATTGACTACCCCAGCAGAAGCAAACCCCGGCGAAGAACTCCCACTCCCCGACAAGAGAGGGTTCAGGATGCTCCCGCTGTCAGAGCCCGGGACCAGTGGCCCGTGTGTTCGCCGCAGGCTTCGATCCGCCACGTCCAAGGCGACAACCCTCGCCGTGGATCTCTGGGCTGTTCTCCTCGACCGCTGGTCGGGGAGATATCTCACCGTCATGTGAGCTCGACGAACCGTAGACTGACGTGTACCAAGTGTCCATCCGCGGCTATTCCGGTTCCCCGGTGGTGTTTTCAGGAGCACGGACATGAGCCATTTCCCGGTCGAACATAAGCAGGCGCCCGTATGACCGCGCACACCCAGCAACACAGCACCTGGCTCGCAGCCCACCACGCACACCTGACAGCGGAGGATCTGTGGCTGCACTACTTCAGCGTCGGCGGCTACCTCGCGGTCTTCGAGTTGGACGCCTACCTTCATGGCCTGTACGCGTTGCCACAGGGTGAACGGAACACCGTCGCCCTGGCGCTGAACGAACTGATCGACGACCAGATCGACACACGACTCAACGACCTGTCCCACCACCCCAAAGCCGAATTCGTGCACGGTCCGGTCCTGGACTAGTACCCGTCCCACCGTCCACCCGACACCGCCTTGAACGGGCGGGACCATCGGATATGAAAGCAGGTCACTGATGCCGGCACCCACGGGACCTTCCTCGACGCCCCCTCCCGCAGGCAACCACTCCGATGGTCATGCTGCCGCCCCTCTCGCCGGTCATCATCCACTCGACTCGGGGTCGTCGGAGGCGGTGGTGTTCTCCGACCTCATCCAGGATCTGGTCCTGGACAGCACCGATATCGGCGGGTTCCTGCACGATGTCGCCCGGCACGCGGCCAGCAGCCTGTCCGCCCCGGACTCCGAGGTTCACTGCGCTGTCCTGCTGGTGCGGCCACGCATGAAGGGGACCATGGCCGGCAGCAGCCCCGAGGCCACGGCGATGGACGAGGTTCAGTTCCAGTACGACGACGGGCCCTGCCTGCGGGCCGCACGGGAGCAGGCACCGTGTGTCGTGGAGGACTTCCAGACCGATTCCCGCTTCGGCCAGTACACCCCCGCGATCCTCCACGCCGGTATCCGGTCCGCCCTCGGGGTTCCCATACCCCTCGAGGGTGAGGCGATCGCGGCACTGGATTTGTACTCCACCCGGGCGGGCGAATTCGACGCCGAACGCACCCAGGCGGCACTCCACCTCGCCGCGGAGGCCTCCCGGGCGCTGCGGACCGCTATACGGATCGCGCACTTCGCCGACACCGCGACGAACTTGCGAGCCGCGATGGACAGCCGTGCGACGATCCAACTCGCGGCAGGCATCATCATGGGACAGAACAGGTGCAGCCACGACACGGCGATAGCCATCCTGAAGTCCGCCTCGAGCAGCAGGAACATCAAACTCAAGGACGTCGCCGCCGCAGTCGTGCTCTCCATCGGCCAACAACCACCTGCCGCCCACTTCGACGGCTGAATCCGACCCCGCCCGCAAGGCGCTCCTCGCATTCAGAGCCAGAAAGTAGGCAGCACAAAAGGTGGGCAGCGCGGGGAACTCCTTCCGGTGGTGCGGGTGGAGCTATATGATTTTCACCGGATGCTGCGTGAGCGGGATCTGTTGGGGGTTGAGCAGACAGCCCTACCGGCAGGGGTGACACCCCTGGGCTGGACAGTTAAGGCCGATCGTGAATACCACCCCTCAACCCTCCTCATCCTCGTCGTTGGCATTTCCGCCGGAGTTGCTGGCGATCTTCGGGCGTACCAACGGGCACCTCCTCACCGAGCAGACCGCGCACGACGCGGTCGACGGTCTGGCGGGAATCGCCCGGGACATCATCGGCGCCGCCGAGGACGCCGGGGTGAGCCTCATCGACACGGATGGCACCCGCATGAGCGTCGGCGCGACCGACCCGCGCGTCCTCGAAGCCGATGACCAGCAGTACGAGCTCGGCCAGGGACCCTGCATCAGCGCCTGGCAGTCGGGTGAGCCCGTCTACATCGCCGACACCCACACCGATGACCGGTTCCCGCAGTGGACTACCAGGGTCACACCGCTCGGTATCCGGTCCTGCCTCAGCGTGCCCCTGCTGCACACACCGGCGGGACTCGGGGCGATGAAGGTCTACTCGGACACGGTCGACGCGTTCACCGGCGAGGACCGCCGGCTGCTGACCAATCTCGCCCGCTCCGCCGCGACCCTCCTCGGACACATCCAGGCCAGCGACACGCCGCAGCGGATCAGCGAGGATGTGAAAGCGTCCCTGGCCGAACGGGACACCATCGGCATCGCCCGCGGCATCCTGATGGAACGCTTCGACCTGGACCGGCAAGCGGCCATGAATCATCTGATCGACCTCGCCACCGACACGCACACCACCATCGGCCATGTGGCCGCCATGATCAGTGAGCGGAGTCCAGGCGCCAGCGAGGCTCCATGATGAACGAGCACACCCCCGAGCACTCCCCTGAGCGCCCCCCTGAGGACCAACGACGGCGCACCTTGCACGCCATCCACTGCAGCGGACTCAACGTGCAGAACGTGTGGATCCGCTACTTCTCCCTCACCGGGAACGTCAGCGAGTTCGAGATCGACGCCTACCTCAACGGCGCGATCACCCTCACCGCCCTGGACCGGGACCTCGTTTCCCACGCCGTGAACGAACTCATCACCGAAACACCACCCCCACCCGCCGCCCCCTACAGCGACCACCCGGAGGATCCGGTGGTCATGGCGGCCCTGAGCGGTCAGGAGAACCGAGACGCTCTCGACGGCCTCGTGAACGCGGACGACATGGATGAAGTCGACGAGGTGGACGACGGGTCAACAGGAGCCGGTGAGGGCACGTAGACGAACACGGTCCCAGGACCCGCGGCGGTCACAGGCGGGGGATCCAATACGGACACAACGGCGGACATCCTGAAAGACAGACCGTGGCCCTGGCAGGTGAAGGACCGCGGGAAAACGCCGTCGAAAAGGCTTCGTGAAAAGAGGCGTGGGGCTGTTGACAGCGACTGTGTTGTCGGTGGCCATCAGTGGGTGTTCCGGCTCGGGCGTGCGCTCGAGCGAAGCCGCGGGCGCGGCAGCTGCGTTCCACGCGGCCGCAGCCGACGCCGACTACGAGGGCGCATGTGCGATGCTCACCCGAGCCGCACGCACAACACTGGAGGACGGGCAGGAGGGCTCCTGCCCTGTCCGGCTGACCGCCACGGGACTGAGCCGGACCGACACGGCGGGTGGTGTCGTGTCGGGCAGTGTTTTCGGCCGGAACGCGCAGGTGATCATGGATGGGGACACCCTTTTCCTGACTCTGGCTGGTGGCCGGTGGAAGGTAACGGGCGCCGGTTGCGTCGCCCGCGACGAGCCTGAGCGCCTGGGCGGAGCAGCGCCCCATCATCATCCGGGACACCCGGCAGGAGGCCCGCTGGCCGAAGTGGATCACAGCCGTCAAGGACCTGCCCCTGCGCTCCGTCCTGAGCGCCCCCCTGACCACCGAAGGACGGCACATCGGTGCCATCAAGGTGTACTCCCCCGCCGCCCACGCTTTCGATGACCCTGTAGTGGTCTTTCTCATCCAGCGGCTGGCCGCACCCGCCGCCGTCCTGCTCGGGAACGTCCGGGACCGGGAAGCGGCCCAGCGGTTGAACTCCGACCTGGCAGAAGCCCTCGCCAACCGGGACATGATCTCCAGGGCCCAAAGGGTGCTGATCGAGCGGATGAATCTCAGCGCGGAGGAATCCCCGGCAGTCCTGCTCACCGCCGCCCGCGAAGCCATGGACGCATCCGCCCTGGCCCTCCATTCCGTCTGGTTGCGCTACTTCAGCTTCACCGGCACCGCCGGCGAGTTCGAGATCGACGCCTACCTCAACGGATCGATGGACCTCCCGACCCATGAGCGCGACCTCGTCGCCCACGCCGTCAACGAACTGATCGACGAACTCCCCCCACGCCTCATGGCCCCCTACAGCACCAACGGGACCAGCGCCCAGTACGACCTCGACCCCTCACAGGAAGATACCGCCCCCTGACGCAGCACCACTCCGGGCCCGGAACAGCCTGCCTCGGTGGACGCCGCGTTCCTTCGCCGCATTGGTCTCGGCGGCGGAACCGCCTCATGAAAGATCGAGGCTAGGTGAAGCTGATGGCTGACCATGACACGGGTGGCAGCGTCACCGTGAGTGTCCCTTCGTCGACCGAGACTCCGTCGAGTGGTTTGAGGCCGACCCGGTTCTGGTCCTCGAACGTGTTCTTCGCGTAGACGTCGTCATCGTGCAGGGTGAGCGCCTCGGCGATCGTAGTGGCCTCGAGATCGGTGACGTCGATCGAGACGTCGATCGATTCGGTTCGGCTGCGGTTCACGAGGAACACCGCCGACGAGCCGGTCTCTACATCCATCGTTGCCACGGCGTCGACGAGGGGCGCGCGGCCGTAGACGGAGGTCTCGTAGGTGTCCACCTCGATGGTCGGGCGAAGGATCTCGCCGCGGGCCAGGCGTGCTGTGACCGAAAACGGGAAGAAGGTGCTCTGACGCCACGCTGCACCACCCGGTTCCGTCCTGATCGGCGCGATGACGTTGACGAGTTGAGCCAGGGACGCAGCTGTGACTCTGTCGTGGTTCTTGAGCAGGGTGATCAGGAGGTTGCCGAGCACTACGGCGTCGGCGACGGAATAAACGTCCTCGAGTTGGCGGGGCGCATAAGTCCACTGGTCGTCGACCTCGCCGGAGGCCTGGTGCTCGTCGAGGTACCAGATGTTCCACTCGTCGAAGGACAGGTTGATGGTCTTGTCGCTGCGCAGTTTGTGTTTGACGTGGTCGGCGGCGGCGACAACGGCTTGGATGAAGTACTCCATGTTCAATGACGAGGCGAGGTAGGAATCGAGGTCGCCGCCGCGCTCCTGGTAGTACGCGTGGCAGGAGATGTAGTCCACGTGTTCATAGGCGTGTTCGAGCACGATGCGCTCCCAGTCGCCGAAGGTGGGCATCGAGGAGCCGGAGGATCCACAGGCTACGAGTTCCAGGGTCCTGTCCGCCGCTTTCATGGCCTGTGCGGTGCGGGCAGCGATCTGACCGTAGGCGTCGGCGCTCATGTATCCGGTCTGCCAGGGTCCGTCCATCTCGTTGCCGAGACACCACATGCGGATGCCGTAGGGCTCTACGGCGCCGTTGGTGACCCGTTGGTCGCTCAGTGCCGTTCCTGATGGGTGGTTGGCGTACTCCAGGAGGTCGAGGGCACTGTCGATCCCGCGGGTCCCGAGATTCACGGCCATCATCAACTCGGATCCGGTGAGTTTGCACCAGCGGGCAAACTCGTCGATGCCCACCTGGTTCGACTCCAGAGCATGCCAGGCGAGGTCACGGCGCACCGGGCGCTGATCGCGTGGGCCCACACCGTCCTCCCACCGGTAACCGGAGACGAAGTTGCCGCCCGGGTAGCGGATCGTTGTCGCGCCGAGCTCCTTGACCAACTCGACCACGTCGAGCCGGAATCCGTCCTCGTTGGCGGTGGGATGATCCGGCTCGTGGATCCCGCCGTACACACACCGGCCGAGGTGCTCTACGAACGAACCGAAGATCCTGCGATTCAGGGGTGCGACGACCGCCGAACGCGGAATGACAATACGGGCATGGGTCACAACTTCATCCTGTCCATAGTTACGTGTGGCGCGATCACGCCGGGGTCAGCGGAATCGGACGGTGTCCGTTCCGCGCCCCCGCGAGAGCGAGACCGGCGCACTCTGCCCGTCGCGCTCGATCACGTAATCACCGGAGAAACCCGTGATCGACAAGCGTGCGTCATGATCCGTGCGCATCGACGTTCGCGGCAGCCACCATTCGCCCTTGATCAGCGACTGCAGTGCGTGGAACGAGGGTTTCGGCGTGCCGTCGGCGCGAACCAGCCCGCCGGGCGCGCCGAGCCACGCTCCGTCGTCGGTGAACCCCCAGTAGGTGATGGCCTGTACGGCTGGGTGGCCCACGAGGGAGCGATAGTGGCGGACGATCTCGTCCGCCTGCCTGGCCTCTCCCTCGGGCGTCGATGGCCAGGATGGGATCTGATAGTCGTTGAGGTCGACGATCTCCGGCGGCATGAGGTCCCCCGACACCAGAGTCGTCTCGGTCAGATGGAGGGGCAGCCCGAAGCGGGCGAATCGGTCGACCATCGCGAGCATGGTCTCTTCTCCCCAGTACCCCTGATGCATGTGCGTCTGCAGCCCGATCGCATCCACGGCGATCCCCGCTTCAAGAACGCGCCCGATCAGAGCTTCGTAGTCGCTCGACAGGTCGAAGTCGTTCAGGACGAGCGTCGCCGAAGGATTCGAGGCGCGAGCCTCCTCGAACGCGAGCTGAATCATGGGCACGCGACCAATGCTCTGCGCGAGCCGGGTGATGCCGTTCTCCTCTGCCGTGAACACGGGCATGATGACGACTTCGTTGATGGCGTCCCACGTGTCGATGACGCCGGAGAAGTCGGTCACCTCACGGCGGATCCTCTCGCGTTGCAGCCGCTCGATCTCCGCCACCGGCAGACCGGTGAGCCACTCGGGCGCGAGCGTGTGCCAGGTCAGCGGATGCCCCTTCACCGTCACTCCGTGCTCAGCGAACCACGAGGCGGTCCGGAGAAGTCTTCGGGTGTCGGGTTTGCCGCGGGTCGGCTCGAATCCTCGCCAGTAGAAGGGGAGGGTCGCCGTGTTGAAGAGCTCGAGCCACATCGTCCCGAGCTCCGGCAGGCCGGTCGGCCCCGCCCCGCCGAAGACGGGCTCCGCCGCGGCATCCTGCTCGGTCTCCCCGTTGGCGAGCGGGATGAAGTCGAAACCGATGTTGCCGAAGGCGAAATGATGACGCTGCTGTTCGACAGTCACATCCGCGTTGCGCACAGGGTTTCCTGCGGAGTCCAGCACGGTGACCTGCGCGGTCACCCGGCGGTGATCGACACTCACGAGGTGCTTCGAGCGATCTCGTTGAAACTCGGGTGGAAGGACCGGTCGAAGCCCACGACGCGGGCGTCACCGGAGAGCTGCACCGAGTGCGTGATCCGCAGGTCGGTGCTCGACGCTCCGAGAGCAAGGACGATCTCCCCCGGTTCGACGACCCGTGCGCCGTTTCGGCCGGTGAAGCCGGTGACATCTGCGGGAACGTGGATCGAGAGCTCGACGGACTCGCCCGGCTCCAGGTCGACGCGCTGGAAACCGACCAGACGCTGCACCGGGCGCACCACTGACGCGACCGGGTCGTGGACGTAGATCTGGACGATTTCCGTCCCGGAACGGTCCCCGGTGTTGCGGAGGCGGAGGCCGAGGGTCGCCGTGCCGTCGACTCCGACCGTATCCGGCCCGTGCTGGCCGGCGCTCCAGTCAAAGGTCGTATACCCGATCCCGTGCCCGAACGCGAAGGCCGCGGTCGGGTCGATGCTCGACACTCCGTTGGAGCGCGCCAGGGGAGCGGCCAGGTATGTGGACGGCTGCGTTCCCTCTGAGGCCGGGATGCTGACAGGCAGGCGTCCGCTCGGATTGACCCGGCCGGAGAGGATGCCGGCGAGCGCGGCGGTTCCTTCTTCTCCAGCGAAGAACGCCTGCACGATCGCGCCGGCGCCCGTGACAGCGGATCCCAGTGCGTACGGTCGTCCGGCGAGCAGGGTGACGACGGCAGGAGTCGATGTTGCCAGGACGGCGTCGAGGAGGTCTTGTTGGGCACCGGGCAGACGGAGCGACTCGACGTCGCAGCCTTCACCGCTGGTGCCGCGGCCGAACAGCCCGGCCCGGTCACCGAGGGCGACGATGACGACGTCGGCCCGCGTTGCAGCATCGACCGCTGCGGAGATCCCTGCGGTTTCTCCGCCGTCGATCGTCGTGCCCGGCACGTATTCGATGTCGGCTTCGGGGAACTCGGTGCGGAGGCTTTCCAGCAGGGTGGGCAGTTCGATACCGAGGGACGTGTCAGGATGCTGCACGCCGACATGCGCAGGGAACGAGTAGCAGCCGAGAACGGCGAAGGGGTCGTCGGTCGTCGGCCCGACGACGGCAATCCGGCACGGGGCGGCGAGCGGAAGGGTGCCGTCGTTGCTCACAAGCACGATGGACTGTTCGGCGATCTCGCGGGCGACCGCCCGATTGGCGGCGCTGTCCAGGTCGACGGTGCCGCGGATGCCTTCCGCGTTGTCCACGTCGACGCCCCGCAACGCTTCGGGTGTGGCATCCCAGTCAGGATCAAGCAGTCCGAGTTCGACCTTCTGGCGCAGCACACGCCGGAGGGCACGATCTATGACAGCCTCGGGCAGGTCACCCGACCGGACCGCTTCAGCCAGCGGCGCGCCGAAGGTCTTCACCGTCGGCAGTTCGACGTCCACGCCCGCGGTGAGCGCGAGAGCAGCCGCCTCGCCCCACGAACCCGCGACGCCGTGAAGCAGTTTCAGGAAGGCGATCCCGAAGTAGTCGGCCACGACGGTGCCGTCGAAACCCCAGGTATCGCGCAGGACTCCAGTGAGCAGCGACTCGTCAGCCGCGGATGGAACGCCGTCGACGTCGGTATATGAGTGCATCACCGAACGCGGCCTGCCGTCCCGCACGACCATCTCGAACGGGACGAGCAGCACGTCGGCGAGTTCACGCGGACCGACCGAGACCGGCGCGAGGTTACGGCCGGCTTTCGACGCCGAGTATCCGACGAAGTGCTTGAGAGTTGCGACGATCCCCGCGGACTCGAGGCCACGGACGTACGCCGTGCCGATGGTGCCGATGAGATACGGGTCCTCACCGATGGTCTCCTCGACGCGACCCCAGCGGGCATCCCGCACCACGTCGAGCACCGGGGCAAGGCCCTGGTGGATGCCGACCGAGCGCATGTCGGAGCCGATGCGGTGTGACATCCGCTCGATGAGCCCCGGATTGAACGAGGCCCCCCAGGCGAGGGGGACCGGATAGGCGGTGGCCCCCCAGGTGGCGAAGCCGGCGAGGCACTCCTCATGCGCAACAGCCGGGATGCCGAACCGGTTGGATGCCGCGATCCGGCGCTGGCTGCGGAGGAGGGACAGCGCTCCGAGCGCCGGGTCGACCGGAGCCGAGCCGAACGGCCGAGTCAACTGACCGAGCCCGTTCGGCAGGAGCGCATCGAGGTCGACGACGTCGTCCATGTCGTTCTGATGCGGGGCAACGTCCCCGCCTTCACTGGACGCGCCGACCCAGACGCCGAACAGCTGGGCGATCTTCTCCTCGAGCGTGAGCTCGGTGAGGAGTGCCTCGGCGCGGTCGGTGGCGGATGCTGTGACGTCGTGCCATGCCGGCGCGGTCGTCGTGGATGTCGTGGTGCTCAAGGGAAGTCCTAACCTTTGACGGCGCCGGTGAGTCCGCCGACGATGCGACGCTCGAACAGCGTGAAAAATATCAGTGCCGGAATCATGGACAGTGAGGTGAAGGCGAGGACCTTTGCCGTGTCCACCGAATACTGCGAAGCGAATGCCTGGACGCCGAGTGGCAGGGTGTACGAGGCCTGGTCACTGAGGATGAACAGCGGCAGGAGATAGCTGTTCCAGCTCGCCACGAAAGCAAGGATGCCCGTCGTCACCACGCCCGGCAGCGACAAGGGAACGACCATCCGGAAGAAGAAGCCCAGCCGGCTGGTGCCGTCGATCGACGCCGCCTCTTCGATTTCATCGGGGATGGCCTTCAGGAACGGCACCAGGATGATGATCGTCACCGGCAAGCCGAAGGCGATCTGCGGGAGAATCACACCGGCCAGGCTGTTCATCAGGCCCAGGTCCCTGACGAGGATGTAGAGCGGCGTGATCGCGACGGTCATCGGGAACATGAGCCCGGCGGCGAAGAGTGAGTACATCGCTCCGCGACCGGCGAACCTGTATCGGGCGAGGACGAAGCTCGCCATCAGGCCGAGGACCACCACGCCGAGGGTCGTCGCGAGCCCGGCAATCGCCGAGTTGCCGACCTGCCGCCAGAAGGTCGGGCTCGCGAGCACCTCGGCGTAGTTGTCGAAGTTCCACGGGTCCGGGAATCCCGCGGGCGAGTTGGTGATCTGCGAGTTGTCGCGGAACCCACCGAGGATGATGTAGATGACGGGTCCGAGACAGAGTGCGATGAAGACGAAGGCGATGAAGTAGGTCGCCGGGCTGCCCCACTCCTGGCGGTCCCTCGGTGGACGCTTCACGCGTGGGCGTGCGGGAGCTTCGAGAACAGCCATCACTTCTTTCCTTCTGTGAGGGCACCGGCGGTGTCGCGTCGAAGAACGAACCGCTGGTAGATCAATGCGATGACAAGGGAGATCAGGAACATGACGACGGCGACAGCACTGCCGTAGCCGAAGTTGCCCGACGTGCGCCCGTTGGCGACCATGTAGGTGGCCATGGTCGAGGTCCCGGCCGTCGAGGCGACGTACTGGCCCCAGATGATGAAGACCAGGTCGAACAACTGCAGCGACCCGATGATCGACAGGAACGCCCAGATCCGTACGGTCGGCCCGAGGAGCGGCAGCGTGATGGTGCGCTGGATCTGCCAGTAGCTGGCGCCGTCGATCGCCGCCGCCTCGAACAATTCGTCCGGGATGCTCTGCAGCCCGGCGAGGAAGAGGATGACGGCGAAGCCGATGTACTTCCACGAGATGATGACCATCAGGGACCAGATGGCGATCTTCGGATCAGAGAGCCAGTCCGCCTGGAAGGCTCCCAACCCGATGCTGTCGAGCAGCCCATTGACGGCACCGGATGTCTGCAGCATCAGACCCCAGCCGATCCCGACGATGACCTCGGAGATGATGTATGGGACGAAGATGAGGACGCGGATGATCGACCGGCCACGGATCTTCTGGTTGAGCAGGAGGGCGAGGATGATTGCGATGGGTCCCTGGATGACCAGGGAGAGCACCAGGATGAACCCGTTGTGGCGCAGTACGTCGTGGAACGCGCTGTCCTGGAAGATGATCATGTAGTTTTCGAAACCGACGAAATCGGTAGCCGGCCCGAAGCCCTTCCAGCGGAAGAAACCGTAGTAGCCGGCGAGGACGACCGGGAAGATCACGAAACTGACAAAAACGACGATCGCCGGCCCGGCCAGAAGCGTGATCTCGAGGCGCTTGCGCCAATCCGCTGAACGCCGTCTGGGCCGCGGTGCGGCAGGGGACGCCGCGCGAGCGCCATCCCCTGCCGTGACCGTGCCCCGCGGCGGCTGCTTGTCCGTTACGAACGGAGCACCCCCTGCAGGTTCAATCATGATCTGCCGCTATCCCTTTGCTGCTGCGTCGTTCAGAGCGGAGACGATGTCTTCAGCAGAGCCCTGACCGGCGAACAGGTCGACGGCACCCTTGTTGAGCGCGTTTCCGACGTTCTGTCCGAACAGCGTGTCGAGCCACACCGTGACGTAGGGTGCCTCGTTGTACGACTCGATGATCGAGAGCAGCGCGGGATCCTTCACGACGTCCTGAGCATCCTGGTTGGCGGGGATCGTCTGGAACGCTTCCGCGTAGTCTGCCTGGTACTCCTTCTGCATGAAGAAGTTCAGGAACGCGGTGCACTCTTCTTTCGGAGCCTGGGCGGAGCAGGTGAATCCGTCGACGCCGCCCATCATGGCGCCGGGCTCACCCTCGCCGCCGTCGACCTCAGGGAACGGGAACCAGCCCAGGTCCGGGAGAGGCTTCTCGTCAGGAGTCAGCGAGGCGATGACACCGGGGTTCCACGCCCCCATGAGCTCCATGGCTGCCTTCTGGTTGGCGATGAGTCCAGCCGAGCTACCTGCACCCTGCTGCGCCGAGGTGGTGAGGAATCCGTTGTTGAACGGCTCCGTGTCGACGAATTCCTGCAGGTTCTTGCCGGCCTCCAGCCAGCACGGGTCGTCGAACTCCATGGTTTCGGCGGCCGTGTTGAGGGCGTCCTGCGAGCAGGCCCGAACCGCGAAGAAGTAATACCAGTGCGCTGCAGGCCAGGCGTCCTTCGCGCCGACGGCGATGGGGTCGATTCCTGCACCCTTGAGCTTGTCGACGGCGGAGCCGAGCTCGTCGATGGTCGTCGGTGTTCCCTCGACGCCCGCTTCGGCGAACAGGTCTCCGCTGTAGTAGATGCCACCGGGCAGCACGGCGGTCGGCATTCCGTAGATCTTGCCCTCGACCCCGAAGGCACTCAACACACCTTCGGGCACAGCGGCCCTGGTGGCGTCGTCGATGGAATCCGTGATGTCCATGGCCTGTCCGGCCGCGACGACATCCGCGAGCTTGCCGCCGCCGCGCGCCATGAAGATGTCGGGTGCATCGCCCGAGTTCAGCGCCGTCTGGAGCTTCCCGTCCATCTCCTCGTTCTGGATGGACTGGATGTTGATCGTCACGCCGGGGTTTGCCTCCTCGAACGCTGCGACCGTCTTCTCCCAGTGCGCCTTACCGGCGCCCGTCGTCGAGTTGTGCCAGAACGTCATGGTGACGTCGCCATCTTCTGCTGCTCCGTTGTCGGAGCCACACGCTGACAGGCCGCCGAGGGCAATTGCTGTCGCCGCCCCGACGGTCAGCAGCTTCCTGATGCTGTGCTTGTTCATCTTTGAACGCCTCTCGAAAGTTTCGACGTTTACATCGAAAACAGTTAGTATGTGCGAGCCTAGGCATTGCCCCGGTGAAACACAAGGGTTTCCGCCAACAAGTAGAGATCGGTTCCTCATGATCGGAAACAGGTCGCGGACCTCCCTGCTGCCGGTGTCCGTCGTGACGACCCCTACGTCGACCACGGTGTCAGGGGTGCCCCTGCAGGACGGTTGCAGGTCGACAGAGCACCGCACCTCTGGTCATCCTCGTTCTGCTCCTTCAGCGGCGTATCGTTAGCGGACCTACGACAGGCGGGGTAGATGAACCATCAGGAGAAGACCATGCAGGGCTTGAAAGTACTCTTCATCGGCGGTAGCGGAATCATCAGCGCCCACTGCACGAGACAGGCAGTAGAAGCAGGTATGGACGTCTATCTGCTCAACCGCGGAATCAGCAACCTGCGTCAGGTACCCGAGGGCGTCACCACCTTCGTCGCGGATTCCCGGGACAAGCAGGCCGTCCTCGATGCCATAATCGGTCACAACTTCGACTGCGTCGTCAGCTGGGTCAACTTCACTCCGGAGCAGGTGAAGCAGGACATCGAAATATTCGCCGGACGAACCGGACAATACGTCTTCATCAGCTCGGCATCGGCATATCAGACACCGCCTACACACATGCCCGTCCTGGAATCCACCCCGTTGAAGAATCCCTTCTGGGAGTATTCGCGCAACAAGATCGCGTGCGAGGACCTCCTTACTGCGGCCTACCGCGAGGAGGGATTCCCCATCACGATCGTCCGGCCCTCTCACACCTACGACGAGACGATGATCCCCTTCGACGGAGGATGGACCATTGTGGAACGCATGCGCGCCGGCCGACCCGTCATCGTGCCCGGAGACGGAACCTCGTTGTGGACGATCACCCACAGCCGTGATTTCGCACGAGGGTTCACAGGTCTGCTGGGAAATACCTCCGCGATCGGTGAGGCTGTGCACATCACCGGCCAGGAGACGCCTTCGTGGAACCAGATCTATACCCTGGTCGCGACAGCTGCCGGCGTCCCGGACCCCGTCCTGGTTCATGTCGCCTCGGAATCCATCGCCGAAGCCGACCCTGAGTGGGGCGCAGGCCTATTGGGCGATAAATCCCACACGATGATCTTCGACAACACAAAGATCCGCTCACTTGTCCCCGGATTCACCGCCGGCATCCCCTTCAGTCAGGGCGCACGGGAAATGGTCGCCTGGCATGACTCGGACCCGACACGCCGAACAGTGGACGCCCACATGGACGCCTTGATGGACCGGCTCGCCGAAGCATACGCCCCGCGTCCTCTCTGACACCCCGACCGCGCTCCCAGCTGAGACAGCACCTGAAGTCCGGAACCGCGGCAGATACCGGACTCACCCGACCCCTGCCGAGGCGTGCGGTCCCTGGACGGTCCTGCTAATCGATGGCCTCGCTGACCTCGGCGAGCAGCGATCCCATGCACGCCTCGGCGGTCCCGGCGTCGCCGTCCCTGATCGCTGTCGCGACCTGTTCGTGCGTCAGCAGGGCGTGCTCCTTCGGATGGTGCGGCATGAGACCCTGGCGCGTCCTGCCCGAGAGCACCTCGGAGATCACCTCCCGCAGGGCGAGGAACATCTCGTTGCCGCTCGCCTCGAGGACGAGCGTGTGGAACTCGATGTCCGCGTCCAGGAACTCCTCGAGCAGTCCGGCCTCGCCCAACCGCCGCAGGTCCGCCCCGAGCGCCGCGATCCGCTGCCGCTGCGCACCGGAGGCGTGCCGGGCAGCGAGCGCCGCGGCGACCGGTTCGACCGCACGGCGCAGATGGGTGAGGGAACGGAACTGGTCCGCCCGTCCCGGACCGTGGAGCCGCCACCTGATGATCCGGGGATCGTAGACGTTCCACTGCCCGGGGCCCTGCACCACGAGACCGATCCGGCGCTTGGGCACGATCAGGTTCATCGATTCCAGCACGCGCATGCAGTCCCGCACCACGGTGCGCGAGACCCCGAAGCGCTGCTGCAGGCCCTCGATCGTCAGGCGCGACCCCTCGGGCAGCACGCCGTCCGCGATGTCCTGACCCAGGGTGTCGATGATCCGCGTGGGGAACACCGCGGCCGCTCCCGTCGGTCCTGTCCGTGACGTCATCGTCCTCCTTCGTGCGCCGGCGCCACCCGGCCGAGTGCCTCACCATAGTGCGCTCCGGGGAGCTAAAAAGATACTACCTTTGAGGTTGAAAGGTGTTACCTTTAGGCGAATCGTGATCCGCTTCACCACACCGACAAAGGAGTCAGCATGGAGGCACAACCACACCACGTGGTCGTCATGGGTATCTCCGGGTCCGGCAAGACCACCATCGCCACCCGCCTGACGGAGCGGCTCGGCTGGGTCTTCGCCGAGGCCGACGACTTCCACCCCGCCGCGAACATCGCGAAGATGACCGCCGGCACGGCGCTCACCGACGAGGACCGCTGGCCCTGGCTGGAGGCCATGCGCGACTGGATGACCCTCCAGGCGCAGGCCGGCCGCAGTACCGTCGTCACCTGCTCCGCCCTGAAGCGCTCCTACCGGGATCTGCTCACCGGGGCCGAGGGCCGGGTGCGTTTCGTGCACCTGCTCGGTGACACCGACCTCATCCTCGAACGCATGAAGACCCGCAGCGGCCACTTCATGCCGGAGTCGCTCCTGCCCTCGCAGATCAGCACGCTCGAGCCCCTCGAACCTGACGAGGCGGGTCTCAGGATCCAGAACACCGGGACCCCCGACGACGTCACGACGGACGTCATCGACCAGCTCGGCCTCCCCAGCAACTGACCACCCCACCCCCGACCCGCACTACTTTCAACGGAGAAAACATGCCCATCGAAGGATGGACCCAGAGCCTCACCGCCGGTCCGCTCCTCCTGATCGCTGCGGCGGCCATCCTCGCGCTGCTGTTCCTGATCATCAAGCTCCGGATCCACGCGTTCGTCGCACTGATCCTCATCAGCCTCCTCACCGCCTTCGGCACCGGGATCCCCACGGCGCAGATCGTCCCCGTGATGGTCAGCAGCTTCGGGACGACGCTCGGCGCCGTCGCGCTACTGGTGGGGCTCGGCGCGATGCTCGGCCGCCTGGTCGAGACCAGCGGCGGCGCGAAGGTGCTCGCCGACTACCTCATCCGGGTCTTCGGCGAGAAGCGGGCACCCCTCGCGCTCGGTGTCGCCTCGCTGATCTTCGGCTTCCCCATCTTCTTCGACGCCGGGCTCGTGGTCATGCTGCCCATCGTCTTCTCCGTCGCCCGCCGCCTCGGCGGCGGCGTACTGCGCTACGGCCTGCCCGCCGCCGGCGCCTTCTCCGTCATGCACATCTTCGTCCCGCCGCATCCGGGACCCGTCGCCGCCTCCGAGTTCTTCGAGGCGAACGTCGGCCTCGTCATCATGATCGGCCTCCTCGCCGCGATCCCCACCTGGTACGTCACCTCCTACCTGTACGGACTCTGGGCCGGCAAGAAGTACGTCCTGCCCGTCCCCGAGCTGCTCGGTACGGCTGACGCGCACGCCGAGGCGAACCCGCCCAAATTCGGCACCGTCGTCGGGATCCTGCTGCTGCCCCTGGCGCTGATCTTCCTCAACACCGGCCTGAACACCCTGGCCCGCTCGGGTGCCGTGGACGCGGATGTGACCGAGCAGGGCTGGTTCCAGTTCCTGCGGACCCTCGGGGAGACCCCGGTCGCCCTGCTGATCACCCTTCTCGTGGCGTCCTACGTGCTCGGCCGTCGTCGGGGGATCGACAAGACCGCTCTGGAGCAGACGCTGGAATCGGCGCTCGGCCCGGTCTGCTCCGTCATCCTCATCACCGGCGCCGGCGGCATGTTCGGCGGCGTCCTGCGGGCCAGCGGCATCGGCGACGCACTCGCCGACGTCCTCGGCGACCTCGGGATCCCGCTCATCCTCGCGGGCTTCCTGATCGCCGCGATCCTCCGCATCGCCCAGGGCTCGGCGACCGTGGCCCTGACCACCGCCGCCGGCCTCATCTCCCCCGCGATCCTGGCGGGCGACTACAACGGCCTCCAGCTGGCAGCCCTCGTGGTGGCCGTGGCCGGCGGTTCCGTGGTGGCGAGCCACGTCAACGACTCCGGCTTCTGGCTCGTGGGCCGCTTCTTCAACATGGACGTCAAGACCACCCTGAAGACGTGGACGGTCATGGAGACGACCATCGGCGTCATGGGCTTCGCCATCGCCGCCGCCGTCTTCGCCCTCGCCTCCACGGCCTAACGCACCACGGCACCACTGCTCCGAGGCCCGTCCCGCATCCTGCGGGGCGGGCCTCTGCATATCCGTCCAACGCTTCGGTGACAGCTGTGGCGGGTCGACGCCGTACACCCCACCACAGGTGCGCAGCGAGCGGGGTGCTACGGAGGGGTCAGCGCCGTTTCCCGCGGGACCCTGCAGGACGTGCCGGTTTCCGGGGCTGCGGCGACCTGGCGCCCTTCTGCTCCCGAGGCTTCCCGCCGGCGGCCTTCTTCGCAGCGGCCTTCTGGGACGCGGTCTTCTTCGGGGCCTCGCGCTGCGAGGGCTGCCGTGAACTCTGGGCCGTGCGTCCGCGCACGATGCCGATGAACTCCTCGACGTCGTCGGATTCGTCCTCCACCCGCCAGGCGATCCCGATGGTCGTCGCGGGAAGCCCGGGAACGGGGCGGTGGACGGCGTCCTTCCGGGCGTACAGGCGGGCGAGGGACATCGGCAGGACGACGACGCCGGCGCCGGTCGCGGCGACCTCCACTGCCACCTTCGGGCCGCCGCACTCCACGACGTCGAGCAGGGACTCCCCCGCGAGTTCCTCGAGCGGGACGTCGTCGTAGAGGGACAGTTCGTTGTCGCGCGACATGACCGCGACGGGCTGCTCCTCGTAGAGGGGGATCAGGTGGATCCCGGTGCGCTCCACCGGCAGGCGGACGAAGACGACGTCGTCGGATCCCTCCAGCAGCGCCGTCAGGGCGTCGTCGTGCGGGTGGAGTTCGAGGGGCACCCCGGGGTGCCGTTCCCGCCACCTGGCCACCCACTTCCCCGGTGTCACACCCGGCACGAAGCCGACGGACAGGGTTCTGGGCTGATCTGCGGGCATCTGATCACAGTAGCGCCTACCGGCTATGACGAGGGCTGACGGTTAAGCTGGAATCATGACTCCCGCGAAAACCCCTCAGACCCTGAAACCCGCCACCGCGGCCAAGAAACTGGGGATCTACCTGCCCGCCGCCCCCCAGGAATTCCAGGAGACCGACCTGACGCGCGCGGAGTTCGACGAACTGCAGCAGAGCCCTCCGGAATGGCTCGCCGAGCTGCGCCGCACCGGCCCGCATCCGCGTCCCGTCGTCGCGCAGAAGCTCGGCATCTCCAACGGCGGGCTGGCCCGCGGAGGCCTCACGGACCCCCTGACGACCGAGCAGATCACCGCGCTGCTCCAGGACCCTCCCGCATGGCTGGTCGCGGAGCGCTCCACACAGGCGGCCGTCCGTGCGGAGGCCGCACGGGTGAAGGAACGAGACGCCGCTCGCAAGGCATCCGACGCCTGAGCACCCTCCGGGACGCCGTCCCATACGCCACACAGGACACAGGTCCGGGCTGACACGGGATGATTGACTTATTCGAACACCTGTTCGAATATTGACGAGTGATGCCTCCAGCTGCCGGCTCCGCCCTCGACCGGGCCGAGCCCTTCCCCGATGCCGGGGCGTCACGTCCCGGGGCAGCCGGCCGGCGCGGAACATCGACAGGGGACATCACCCTCGACCTCCAGGCCCGCATCAACAGCATGCAGGCCAGCACGCTGGACTCCCGGTGCCTGCCCACGGTTCCGGCCCTGGCGCACATCCTGCCGGGCGGGGGCCTCCAGTCGGGAGGGTCCTACACCGTCCGCAACTCCACCACCCTGGCCATGGCCCTGCTCGCCGGCCCCTCCTCGACCGGCGCGTGGTGCAGCGTCATCGGCATGCCGGACTTCAGCGTGGAGGCAGCCCAGGGCTTCGGCATCAACCTGGAACGCCTCATCCTGGTCCCCGACCCCGGCTCCCAGTGGCTCACGGTCACGGCGGCCCTCGTGGACGTCGTCTCCATCATCCTGACCCGCGCCCCGGACCACCTGGCGCCCACGGAATGGGCCCGCCTCAGGGCACGCCTCCGGCAGCGCGGAGCGGCACTCATCACCCTCGGCAACGGAAAGCAGAGCGACTCCACGCTCGGCGTGGCGGAGAGCGCCTGGGAGGGCCTCGGATCCGGATCGGGCCATCTGCGGGCCCAGCGCATGAAGATCACCGCGACCCAGCCCTCGGGGCGGCTCCGCCACGCCTACGTGGGGCTGGCGGACCTGCAGGGCACCACCCGGGAGACGCTCACCACCCCTCCCCGACCCTCCGCCGGCCCGGCGTCCCTGTTCGAACCCCAGCTGGCGAAGTCCTCATGACCCCCCCACCGCCGGCTGCAGGGACGGCCACCCGGACCATGATGCTCTGGTTCCCCGACTGGCCCATCACAGCGGCCCTGGGTGAGCATGCGCTGCCGGCCGACGCGGCCTTCGTCCTCGTGGACCGGGGGGAGGTCTTCGCGTGCTCCCCCGCAGCACGGCAGGACGGCGTGAAGAGGGGGCTGCGCATCCGGGAGGCCCAGGCCCGCTGTACCGGACTCGTGTCCCTCCCGTACGACCCGTCCCTGGACGAGCGCACCTTCGAACCGGTGACCGCGGCCGTGGAGACGATCATGCCCGGCGTCCAGGTTCTCCGCCCCGGGCTGTGCGCCGTTCGGATCACCGGCCCCGCGCGCTACTACCGCGGCGAGCACGGAGCGGCGGGGGTCGTCTTCCAAACCTTCGCCGCCCTCGGCCTCACCGATCTGCGGATCGGCATCGCGGACGGCCTGTTCGCAGCCGAACAGGCCGCGAGGGCCACCGACGAACTGGACGACGACGTCGAGCAGCTGGTGATCATCCCGGAGGGTGGCTCGCCGGACTTCCTCGGCAGCTACCCCCTGGACATCCTCGAGCAGCCGAAGCTCACCGTGCTGCTCAAGCGCCTCGGCATCCGCTCCCTGGCGGACTTCGCAGCCCTCAGTGCCTCCGACGTCCGCAACCGCTTCGGTGTCGAGGGCGCCCTCGCGCACCGCCGGGCGAGCGGACTCGACCACCGGGACGTCGTCGCCCGGACACCCCCACCGCACCACGACGCCATCGCGGATTTCGAGCCACCCCTCGCCCGCATCGACCAGCTGGCCTTCGCGTTCCGCACCCGGGCCGGCGAGTTCGTCGACGGGCTGCGGGAGGCCGGACTGGTGTGCACGGCGCTGCAGATCCGCCTGCACACGGAGTCCGGTGAGGTGTCCGAGCGCCGGTGGCGGCACCCGCGCTGGTTCGACGCCGACGACGTCGTGGACCGCGTCCGCTGGCAGCTCCAGGGCACCAACGCGTCGGACCACGGCCTGACCTCCGGCATCACCCGGGTGCACATCGTGCCCGAGACCGTCGAGGACCTCGCCGACCACGCGGACGGCCTGTGGGGGACGGGACCGGACGAGGGGATCCACCACGGGCTGGCCCGCGTCCAGAGCATGCTGGGCCACGGCGCCGTCCTGACCGGGATCATCGCCGGGGGTCGGCTCCTCGCGGACCGCCGGGTCCTCATCCCCTGGGGAGACGCACCGACCGGCCAGGCGCAATCGGCGGCGGCACGGGTCCGCGACCGCACGCAGCCCTGGCCCGGCCGCCTGCCCGGCCCGGCACCGGCCACGGTGTTCGCCGACCCCGTGCCCGCCGTCGTCGTCGATTCGCGGGGCCTCCCGGTGGACGTCGATCCCCGGGGCCTGATGACCGCCGATCCCTCCTTCTTCAGCGCCGGACCCCAGGACGAGCGGCGGGCCGTCCACTCCTGGGCCGGCCCCTGGCCGATCGACGAACGCTGGTGGGATCCGGCGGGGCGCGTCCTCAACCGCTTCCAGCTGGTCGACCACTCGGGCTCGGCCTGGCTGCTGCTGCTCGAGGACCACGCCTGGTGGGTCGAGGCGAGCTACGACTGATGGGCTGGAACAACCCTCCCATCCCGTGGTCCGACTTCGAACGGAATCTCTCCGGGACCAGGCCCGGCGCTCCACCCCGCGGGGCCGACGGCGGCGACAGCCCCGCCTGGTCGCGCAAGCGGCAGCCCTACACCGCGCCCGCCGACGTGCCGGCCCCCGAGGGGCCCGTGGTGCCGTACGCGGAGCTGCATGTCCACTCCAACTTCAGTTTCCTCGACGGCGCCTCCAGCCCCGAGCATCTCGCCGAGGAGGCCCAGCGGCTCGGGCTCACCGGCGTGGCGCTCACCGACCACGACGGCCTGTACGGCGCGGTGCGCTTCGCGGAGGCCGCCGAGAAGTACCCGGGGATCTCCACCGTGTACGGCACGGAACTCTCGCTCGGCCTGTCCAGGCCGCAGAACGGGGAGGCGGATCCGGAAGGCCGGCACCTGCTGGTCCTCGCCCGCGGATCGGCCGGCTACCACCGCCTGTCCACGGCCATCACCGAGGCCCAGCTCGCAGCGGACGCCGAGAAGGGCAAGCCCCGCTACGATCTCGAGCGCCTCGCGGCCCACGCCGCCGGCCACTGGATGATCCTCACGGGGTGCCGGAAGGGCGCGGTCCGCTCGGCGCTCGTGGCCGGGGGTGAACCCGCGGCCGAAGCAGAACTCCGGGGGCTCGTCGACCTGTTCGGCCGGGAGTCGGTCGCCGTCGAGCTCATCGACCAGGGGAACCCGCTGGACACCGCGCACAACGATGCCCTGAGCGCCGTCGCGGCCCGCATGGGGCTGCCCATCGTGGCGACCAACAACGTGCACTACGCGACCCCGAAGCAGCACCGGCTCGCCTCCGCCCTGGCCGCGGTCCGGGCCCGCCGGAGCCTGGACCAGATGGACGGCTGGCTCCCCTCGGCCGGCGCCGCCCATCTGCGTAGCGGTGCGGAGATGGCCCGGCGCTTTACGAACTACCCCGGGGCGGTGGAGCGCACGGTGGACATCGCCGCGGATCTCTCCTTCACCCTGCGCAGCGTCCGGCCCGGGCTGCCGACCATCGACCTGCCCGAGGGCCACACCCAGATGAGCTATCTCCGCGAACTCGTCCGGCGGGGGGCCGACAAGCTCTACGGGGGGCGGACCGATGTCCAGGACCGCATCGAGCGGGAACTGGACGTCATCGAGAGCAAGAACTTCCCGGGCTACTTCCTGATCGTCCACGACCTGGTCCACTATGCGCGCCGCAACGGCATCCTGTGCCAGGGCCGGGGATCGGCCGCCAACTCCGCGGTCTGCTACCTGCTGGAGATCACCGCCGTCGATTCCATCAAGTACCGGCTCCCCTTCGAGCGCTTCCTCTCGAGCCTGCGCGACGAGGAGCCGGACATCGACGTCGACTTCGACTCGGACCGCCGTGAGGAGGTCATCCAGTACGTCTACCGGAAGTACGGGCGCTTCAATGCCGCCCAGGTGGCCAATGTCATCACCTACCGGCCCAAGTTCGCCGTCCGTGACATGGCGAAGGCCCTCGGCCACAGCCCCGGCCAGCAGGACGCCTGGTCACGGCAGATCGAGCGGTGGGGCGGACTGGTCTCCAGCAGCGATCACGACATCCCGGACTCCGTGGTGGACCTGGCCCAGGAGATCCTGACGTTCCCCCGCCATCTGGGGATCCACTCGGGCGGGATGGTGCTCACCGACCGGCCCGTAGGAGAAGTATGCCCGATCGAGCATGGACGGATGGAGGGGCGGACGGTCCTGCAGTGGGACAAGGACGACTGCGCCTGGATGGGCCTGGTGAAGTTCGACCTGCTGGGCCTGGGCATCCTCGCGGCGATCCAGTACAACTTCGACCTCGTGGAGCGGCATCTCGGGGAGAAGTGGGAGCTGCACACCATCCCCAAGGAGGAGCAGGGCGTGTACGACATGCTGTGCTTCGCCGACTCGGTGGGCGTCTTCCAGGTGGAGAGCCGCGCCCAGATGGGCATGCTCCCCCGGCTGCAGCCCCGGCAGTTCTACGACCTCGTCATCGAGGTGGCCCTCGTGCGGCCCGGACCGATCCAGGGCGGGGCCGTGCACCCGTACATCAAACGGAAGATGGGCGAGGAGGAGGTCCGGTACCTCCACCCCGACCTCGAACCGGTCCTCGAACGGACCCTCGGCATTCCCCTGTTCCAGGAACAGCTCATGCAGATGGCGATGGTGGTGGGCGGCTGCTCCGGGGCGGACGCCGACCTCCTGCGCCGCGCCATGGGATCCAAGCGCGGCGAGGAACGGATCGACTCCCTCAAGGCCACCCTGTACGAGGGCATGGCCGCCAACGGGATCACCGGCGACGTCGCGGACACCATCTACGACAAGATCCACGCCTTCGCGAACTTCGGGTTCGCGGAGAGCCACTCGATCAGCTTCGCCCTGCTGGTCTACGTCAGCGCCTGGCTGCGCCTGCACTACCCCGGGGCCTTCCTCGCCGCCCTCCTGCGGGCCCAGCCCATGGGGTTCTACTCGCCGCAGACCCTCGTGGCCGACGCCCGGCGGCACGGGGCCGTGGTCCTGCGGCCCGACATCCTGCACTCCGGGGTGCACGCCGACCTCGAACCGCTCGAGGGCTACGAGCCTGCCGGTGATCCGTCGGCGCGCACCACCGGCAGGGACTGCTGCACGGAGGACGAGCAGCCGCCGGTCGGCTACTTCGACCGGGACACGCCGTTCGACGCGACGCCCCACCGCCGCGACGGCAACTACGCCGTACGGCTCGGGCTCGCCGGCGTCGACTCCGTCGGCGTGAAACTCGCCGAGAGGATCGTCGACGAGCGGGACCGCAACGGGCCCTACGAGGACATGCCGGACCTAGCGCGCCGCACGGGCGCCAACGCGGGCCAGCTCGAAGCCCTCGCGGCGTCCGGTGCGTTCGACTCCCTGGGCCTCAGCCGCCGGGAGGCACTGTGGAACGCCGGGCCGGCGTCGACCGAGCGCGAGGGCCAGATCAGGGGCACGGCCGTCTACATCCAGCCGCCCCTGATGCCCGAGCTCTCGGACATCGACACGGTGGGCTCCGACCTGTGGTCGACGGGCATCACCCCCGACGACCACCCCGTGCGCCATGCCCGGGCCAGGTTGAAGCGCCGGGGAGCCCTGACGGCGCAGGAACTCAGGACCGCCGAGTCCGGCCGTCGGATCGAGGTGGCGGGCGTCGTGACACACCGGCAACGGCCGGCGACGGCGAGCGGGATCACCTTCATGAACCTGGAGGACGAGACGGGACTGGTGAACGTCATCTGCTCCGTAGGGGTGTGGCAGCGCTACCGCCGCGTGGCCCGGGAGGCGAGCAGCGTCATCGTCCGGGGCATCCTCGAACGGTCCGAGGAGGGGGTCGTCAACGTCGTCGCGGACCGCATCGAGGTCCTGCAGCTCAGGGCGACCACCAGGTCCCGCGATTTCCGCTGACGAGCCGGGGACAGCTGACGAGCCGGGGACAGGGGGCGGGCCCGGGAACAGGAAAGGGCCCCCGCTGGGCGGGAGCCCTTCCGTGTGTCCATCTGTGCGCGAGGGGGGATTTGAACCCCCACACCCTTTCGGATACTGGCACCTGAAGCCAGCGCGTCTGCCGTTCCGCCACTCGCGCAATTTCGAGATTCCAACATCTGCACCCGGCAGGTGTTGTGAACAGCAGAGACAAGCATAACGGAGCCCTGCGGCAATTACCTAAACAGCCTCCCGGGGCGGGTTCGCCGGCGCTCCGCGACGGGCCGGGAGGACGGATGATCGTTAGGACAAAGTAATCCTCGACGCGACGGCTTGGAGCCCATTGGCAGGGGCTCCCAGTAGTATCGGAGGGAACATGCCCGGCTGGACGATCCCACGACCATGGCCGGGCCACACCCCTCAGCACCCTGCTGACCGGGGCCCGGACACCTGTGCGACAGGGGGAGGAGGCGGACGATGGGCATTCTCGACAACGTGGAGCGCGGACTCGAAAAACTGGTCCGCGGAGCCTTCACCACGGGGTCCCGCTCCCAGGTGCAGCCCCTCGAGATCGCCAGCGCCCTCCGCAAGGAACTGGACAACCGCTCCCTCGTCCTCGCCCAGGGCCGCACCCTCGCACCCAACGTCTTCGCCGCCCGCCTGTCCGATTCGGACTTCGAGCTCGCCCAGCAGTGGGGGTCGGCCCTCGCCGAGGAACTCTGCGACGTCGTCATCGCCCACGTGAACAGCCAGCAGTACAGCCTGCAGGGGCCCGTGCGCGTCTACTTCGAGCACGATCCCGCGCTCAAGGCGGGGGTCTTCGAGATCGATTCCTCCATCGAGAAGCAGGCTGCCGCGCCGCGCTCCCCCGGTCCGGCGGCGCCCCTGCCGCCCCGTCGCCAGCCCACGCGCTACCAGCCGATCCTCGAGATGGACGGACAGCGGTACTCCCTCAACTCCGGTTCCATCGTCCTCGGACGCTCCTCGGACGCGGACATCCTCGTCGACGACACCGGGGTCTCCCGGCGCCACCTCGAGATCCGGGCGCAGGGCGGCCGGATCTACGCCGTCGATCTCGGGTCCACCAACGGCAGCTACGTCAACGGGCAGCGGGTCGTCGGGCAGGCGGAACTCACCGACGGCTCCATGATCACCATGGGACGCTCACGCATGACGTTCCGCCTCCTGGCCACCCAGGACGGGGCGGGTCACCGATGAGCGAGGCCGGAGAGCTCACCGTCACCCTGTTCCGCTTCGGGTTCCTGATCCTGCTGTGGGTCCTCGTCCTCAGTACCGTCGGCGCCCTGCGCCGCGATCTCGCGGTGGGCCGCCGCAACCGGGTGGGCGCACCCACGGCGCGCGAGATCCGCAGGAACCCCGAGCTCATGGAGGAACCGCCCCCCGCCCGCGCTGCCGCCCGCCGGCTGGTCGTGACGGAGGGACCCCTCGCCGGCACCAACCTCGACCTCGCCGCGAGCCCCATCCTCCTCGGCCGCGCCCAGGAGGCCACCCTGGTGCTCGACGACGACTACGCCTCGGGCCGTCACGCCCGCCTCTTCCCGCAGGGCAGCCGCTGGTTCATCGAGGATCTCGGGTCCACGAACGGCACCTACCTGGCCGGGGCCCAGCTGACGCGTGCGCTGCCCGTCGAACCGAATGTCCCCATCAGGATCGGTAAGACGGTCATCGAATTGAGGCCGTAGGCGTGCGGCTCGCCCTGAGGTTCGCCGCCCGCTCCGACGTGGGCATGGTGCGGGCAAAAAACGACGACTCCGCGTACGTGGGCCGCTACCTGGCCGTCGTCGCCGACGGCATGGGTGGCCACGCCGGCGGCAATGTCGCCTCCGCGTCCACCGTCCTCGACCTGGTCCACCTCGATCACGGGGCGCACGACGGCGACGCCGGGACGCACCTGGCCGACGAGATCCAGACCGCGAACTCACTCCTGTCCGAACTCGTCGCCACCAACCCGCAGCTCGCCGGTATGGGCACCACGGTCACGGCGATCCTGCTCGAGGACAGCACCCTGCAGCTCGCCCACATCGGCGACTCCCGCGCCTACCGCCTCAAGGACGGCGTCTTCGAGCAGATCACCACGGATCACACGTTCGTCCAGCGCCTCATCGAGGAGGGGCGGCTCAGGCCCGAAGAGGCGGAGACCCACCCCCACAAGAACGTCCTCATGAGGGTCCTCGGCGACGTCGACGCAAGCCCGGAACTCGACCTCGCACACTTCGACGCCGACCCCGGCGAACGCTGGCTGCTCTGCTCGGACGGCCTGAACGCCGTCCTCCAGGACCGCGCGGTGGAACAGGTCATGCGCGAGTCGGGAAGCATCCGCGAATGCGTCGACACCCTCGTCGAACTGACCCTCGCGGGCGGCTCCCCGGACAACATCACCGTCGCCGTCGTCGAGGTCATCGAAGCGGACGACGACGACGCGTCGCCGCCGTCGTCCATCCCGCCCGCGCGGCAGGCGGCCGGGGAACGCGACACGCCGGCCGACCCCGATGCGGCCTCCCACGAGATCGACGGGAACGGTGACCTCCCCGGGGCGGCGATCCGCGCCGACATCATCCGCCAGGACCTGCTGACGAGGCCCCACGTGCTCGTGGGATCCGCGGCGCTCGCGACCGAGACGGGCCAGATCCCGATCGTGACCCAGCGGTCCACGGAACGGCGCGCAGCGATGATGCTGACCCACAAAGCGGAGCCGGAGGTGGCGGAGGACCCCGAGGAGGAGGCACCGTCGACGAAGAAGCGCTGGTTCGTGCCGGCGATCCTCGCCCTCATGACGCTCATCCTGATCGCCGTCGTCGGCCTGGGCTACACGTGGACCCAGACGCGCTACTACGTGACGGACTCCGAGAACCGGGTCGCGATCTACACGGGCGTTCCCCAGCGGATCGGACCGATCAGCCTCAGCGAGCTGTACGAGGTGACGGACATCCCCGTGTCCAACCTGCCCGAGTACCAGAGGTCCCGGCTGTCGAACACGCTTCCAGCCGCGAGCCTGGAGGAGGCGCAGCGGATCGTCGGTGACCTGCGCGGTGAACTGCGCGCCGTCAGCTGTGACCCGGTGCCGGCCCCGACGGCCTCCGGATCGCCGAGCCCGACCAGCAGTGCCCCGGCCGGCAGCCCGGCGCCCTCCGGCACGGCAGCGCCACGACCGTCGTCGTCGGCCACGCCGACAGGCACGCCGTCCTCCGCTCCCCCGTCGCCGCAGGCCGCACCCTCCCCCGGCGTGTCGTTCCCCGCCCTGTCCTCCCCCGCCGTCGAATGTGTTGGTGCAGCAGATGAGTGATGTCCTGACCGCGCCCAGGTCGCGGCGCAACGTCGAGCTGCTCCTGCTCGTCCTCGCCCTGGCCGTCGCCATCAGTGCCAGCTACCTGGCGGGCATAGACCGCGAGGAGGCCTTCAGTGAGTTCTTCTGGACGCAGGGGCTGACCCTCACCCTCATGAGCCTGTTCCTGCATATCGTCCTGCGCGTCCGGGCGAAGTATGCCGATCCGCTCATCCTTCCGATCGTGGTGGCCCTGAACGGGCTGGGCCTGGCCATGATCCACCGGCTCGATCTGTCGGCCATGCAGTCCAACCCGGACTTCGCCCCCGTCGCGTCACAGCAAGTCATGTGGACGGCCGTCGCGATGGGCGCCGCCGCCGCGCTGCTGATCCTGCTGCGGGACCACCGGCTGCTGCGTCGGTTCACCTACATCTCGCTGATCGTCAGCGCCGTCCTCCTCCTGCTGCCGCTGGCCCCGGCCCCGATCGGGCTGGAGATCAACGGGGCGCGGATCTGGATCTCGGTGGGGATCGGCACCTTCCAGCCGGGCGAGATCGCGAAGATCACCCTCGCCATCTTCTTCGCGGGGTATCTCTCGACGAACCGTGACCTCATCCTGCTGGCGGGCAAGAAGATCGGCCCGCTCCAGTTCCCCCGTTTCAGGGACCTCGCGCCCATGGCGGCCGCCTGGCTCGTGAGCATCGGCGTCCTGATCTTCCAGCGGGACCTCGGCTCGTCCATCCTCTTCTTCGGCCTGTTCATGGTCATGATCTACGTGGCGACGAGCCGTGTCAGCTGGGTGCTGATCGGCCTGGCGATGATCGGCGTGGGCATCTTCGTGGCCCTCGAGCTGTTCAGCCACGTCGCCCTGCGGTTCGACTCCTGGCTCAACGCCTTCTCCCCGGACGTCTACGACCGCGTGCCGGGCGGCAGCCACCAGGTGGTGCAGGGCCTGTTCGGCCTGGCCAACGGCGGCCTCGCCGGCACGGGCCTCGGGGCGGGACGTCCCGACCTCGTCACGTACGCCAACAGCGACATGATCATCGCAGCGCTGGGGGAGGAGCTGGGACTCATCGGCGTCGTCGCCGTCGTGATGCTCTACGTGCTCCTGGTCTCCCGGGGTATCCGGGCAGCCCTCGGCACGAAGGACGGGTTCGGCAAGCTCCTCGCCTGCGGCCTCTCCTTCACCATCGCCCTGCAGTGCTTCGTGGTCATCGGCGGCATCACGCGCCTGATCCCCCTCACGGGACTCACCACGCCGTTCATGTCGGCCGGCGGCTCGTCCCTGCTGGCGAACTGGCTCATCGTGGCCCTGATCCTGCTCATCTCCGAGACCGCACGCCGCCCGGCTCCGACGACGCCCATGAAGGACTCGTTCCCCGCGGCCGTCGGAGTCAACGGCAAACCCATGAAGAAACGGACCACGAAGGTGGCTACCCGATGAATCAGGCCATCCGCAGGGCGTGGGTCGTGGCGATCAGCATGTTCGCCCTCGTCCTCGGCTCCCTCACCTACGTGCAGTTCTTCCAGGCGCAGGAACTCAAGGCCAACCCGTGGAACAGCCGGCAGCTGTACCAGGACTTCGGCCGGCAACGCGGGGCGATCATCGTGGACGGCCGCGCCATCGCCGAGTCCGTGCCCTCGAACGACCAGTTCAACTACCAGCGCGTGTACAACGAGCCGGAACTGTACGCGCACCTCAGCGGGTACTACTCGCTCTCCCTCGGCTCGTCCCAACTCGAGAAGGCGGAAGCGGAGATCCTGGCGGGGACCAGCAGTTCCCTGTTCTACGATCGCCTGGTGACCCTGTTCTCCGGCGTCGATCCGCAGGGTGCCTCCATCGAGCTCACGATCGACCCGCAGATCCAGCAGCTCGCCTCCGATCTCATCCCCGACGGTCAGCGCGGCTCGATCGTGGTCATGGAACCCTCCACCGGCAACATCCTCGCGATGGTCTCGAAGCCCTCCTACGACCCCAATCTCCTCTCGGGACACGACACGGCGGTCATCGCGGAGAACGCGGCGCTGCTCTCCGAGCAGCCGGGCCTGTCGATCTACTCGAACCCGGCCACCGAGTCCCTCGTCTCGCCCGGATCCGTCTTCAAGCTCATCGACGCCGCGGCCGCCCTGGAGTCCGGGGAGTACGACGCCGAGTCGGAGATCCCGAATCCTCCGGCCCTCGAATTCCCCGGACTCGACTACACCCTCCCGAACTACGTCACGGGCAACTGTGCGAGCAGGACGACGGCGGACCTCGAGTTCGCGCTGGAGCAGTCGTGCAACACGCCCTTTGCGCAGATCGCCCTGGACCTCGGCGAGGAGGCCATCGCGGAGCAGGCCGCGAAGTTCGGCTTCGGCGAGAGGATGACCATCCCCACCGACGTCGTCGCAAGTGTCTTCCCCTCGGACCTGTCCGCCGACCAGTTGGCGCAGTCCGCCGTCGGGCAGTTCGACACGCGCGTGACGCCCCTCCAGATGGCGATGGTCTCCGCGGCCATCGCGAACGACGGCCAGCAGATGAAGCCGCAGCTCGTGAAGTCCGTGCGCGCCGCGGACCTCGAACTCATCGACGAGCCCGAGCCGGAGTCGCTGCGCCAGTCGGTCAGCGGGGACACCGCGGACCAGCTCACGGAATGGATGGTCAACGTGGTGGACAACGGCACGGCGACGGGCGCCCAGGTGCCCGGTGTCCGGGTGGCCGGCAAGACAGGAACCGCCGAGGTCTCCGAGACCGGCGACAACGCATGGTTCACGGGCTTCGCGCCCGCGGACGACCCCCAGGTAGCCCTTTCGATCGTGATGGAGAACGTGGACATCCCCACTGGTCAGCAGTTGACCTCACCCAGTGCCAAGCGACTCATAGAGGCGGTGTTGAACAGATGAGGCCCACGTCAGGCATCACCCTGGGCGGCAGGTTCGAACTGACCGAGCGGATCGCCATCGGCGGGATGGGCGAGGTGTGGAAGGCCCGCGACCAGATCCTCGGGCGCGTCGTCGCGATCAAGATCCTCAAGGAGGAGTACTCGGGTGATCCCGCGTTCCTCAACCGCTTCCGGGCCGAGGCACGCCATACGGCGCTGCTGAACCACGAGGGCATCGCGAACGTCTTCGACTACGGCGAGGAAGGCGGATCCGCGTACCTCGTGATGGAGCTCGTGCCCGGGCAGCCACTCTCGGCCGTCATCGAGAAGGAGCAGGTCCTCTCCCCCGACCGCACGCTCTCGATCATCGGGCAGACCGCCACGGCCCTCGCCGTCGCGCACCGCCAGGGTCTGGTGCACCGCGACGTGAAGCCGGGCAACATCCTCGTGATGCCGGACAGCCGCGTCAAGATCACGGACTTCGGCATCGCCCGGCTGGCCGACCAGGTGCCGCTGACCGCGACCGGGCAGGTCATGGGGACGGCGCAGTACCTCGCGCCGGAGCAGGCGACCGGCCAGCCGGCCACCGGCTCGTCCGACATCTACGCCCTCGGCGTGATCGGGTACGAACTGCTGGCCGGACGGCGCCCGTTCTCCGGCGAGTCGCAGATCGCGATCGCCCTCGCGCAGGTCAACGACGCCCCGCCCCCGCTCCCGCAGTCCATCCCGCGTCCGGTCCGGGGGCTCATCGGCTCCATGCTGGCCAAGGATCCCGCGGAGCGGCCCCGCGACGCCGAATCCCTCGCGCGCGCCGTCGACGCCATCCGCGCCGGTGACCTCCGCGCCGCCGAGGCGGCCGTCCCTGGCCTGCTGTCCTTCGCCGCGGATTCGGACAGCGCGACCGCGGCGATCCCGCGTCAGGACACGCAGGCGACGACGATGGTGCCCGCACCGTCGACGTCGGCGCTGCCCACGGTCGCCGCACCCGCTGCGGCCGGTGCGGCAGCCGGGATCGCGGCATCGCGGAACTGGTCGGACGACGACCTCGATACGCCCGCGCCGGCCGGACCGGTCCGCGCGGAGGACGACAACCGCCGGAGCCCCTGGCTGATCCCGCTGATCGTGCTTCTCCTGCTGGCCCTCGGCGCCATCGCCTTCCTGGTCCTGCAGCCGCTGCTGAGCGGTAGCGCGGACCCTGCGCCGGCGCAGACGAGCGCGTCCACGAGCCCGGCGCCGACGACGTCCCGCGCGCCCTCGCCGTCGCCCACGACGCCCTCGCCCACCCCGTCCCCGAGCACAACGGCGGCCGACGAGGTGGTCATCACCCCGAGCCAGTACCTCGGCCGGCCCGAGGCGGAGGTGTCGGCGGAACTCGGCGGCCTCGGCTTCCGGGTCGAGTCCGAGCGGGAGTCGTCCGCCGAGTACGCCGAAGGACTCGTGATCGACGTCGCTCCGGTGGGTGCACTGAGCCCGGGGGAGACCATCACGCTCACCGTCTCGTCGGGACCGGAGCAGGTCACCATTCCGGCCGGTCTGCAGGGGCGCACCGAGACCGAGGTCCAGGCCTCCCTCGTGGATCTCGGCCTGCGGCCGGTGAACGCCGGCAGCGAGGAATCGGCAGAACCCGAGGGGACGGTCCTGCGAACGGACCCCGGGCCCGGCGCCGAGGTGGCGGCCGGCAGCCAAGTGAGCTACATCGTCTCCTCCGGCCCTCCTCCGACGCAGGCGCCCACGACCCCGGCTCCGACAACCGAGGCGCCGACACCCGAGGCGCCCGCGACCCAGACACCCGCGACCCAGGCGGCAGCACCGCCGCCGACACAGGTGGCGCGGCAGGCGCTCACGACGCCGACTCCGACGCCGACAGCCACGTCCGGGCCGTGATCGGCAACCCGAGACGGCGCGGGAAGGATGCGACGTGACAACCACCGAGCGCATCCTGAACGGGCGCTACGAGGTTCGTGAGCTGATCGGCCGCGGCGGCATGGCCGACGTGTACCGCGGCGTCGACCTCCGTCTCGGCCGTTCGGTCGCCATCAAGGTGCTGCGCGCCGACCTGGCGCGGGATCCGCTCTTCCAGGCGAGATTCCGGCGGGAAGCCCAGGCCGTGGCCGGGCTCAACAACCCGAACATCGTGGCGGTGTACGACACGGGCGAGGAGGATATCCCCGACCGGCCGCAGCACGAGGTGCGGGTCCCGTTCATCGTGATGGAGTACGTGGAGGGGTTCACCCTCCGCGACCACGTCAAAGCCGGCGACCTCACCCCCGAGGACAGCGTCACCTACCTCGCGGGTGTCCTCGGTGCCCTCGAGTACAGCCATCGGGCGGGCATCATCCACCGTGACATCAAACCCGCCAACGTGATGATCACACCCGCCGGTGCCGTCAAGGTGATGGATTTCGGCATCGCCCGCGCCATCGCCGACTCACAGGCCACCATGACTCAGACGCAGGCCGTGCTGGGGACCGCACAGTACCTCTCACCCGAGCAGGCCCGCGGCGAATCCGTCGACGCACGGAGCGACCTGTACTCGGCGGGCTGCCTGCTGTTCGAGCTGCTCACCGGCCGGCCACCCTTCATCGGTGACAGCCCTGTCTCGGTCGCCTACCAGCACGTGCGCGAAGCACCCCCTGTCGCGAGCAGCCTCAACCCCGATGTGACACCGGCGCTCGACTCCGTGCTCGCCAGGGCGCTGCAGAAGGACCGCGAGCACCGGTTCGAGGACGCGGGCGCCTTCCGGAGGGCGCTGCTCGACGCCGGACGCGGCGTGGTGCACGCTGCGTCGGTGAGTGACGCCACCGAGGCGATCGATGTCACGGCGTCACAGCCATACCCCGCAGGCGTCGGACCGGTCATGGACGCGACGGCGTCCGGCGGACCGGACACGCGCGCCATGGACCGGGTCGTGGGCGACCAGCCGGACCCGGACCACCCACCCGAGGACCCCGACGACCGACTTGATGTCCTGCAGGACAGGAGCGAACGGGACGAGCAGGACGAACGGCGGCGCCGGGCCTCCCGGGCGGCATGGATCACCGTGTTCTTCGTCGCGGTGCTGATCGTGCTCACAGCCGGCTACTTCGTCGTCGACTCCGTGAACAGCCGGGCCGTCGAGGACGTGGCGACGGTGGAGGTTCCCGACCTCGTCGGCATGCCGGAAGCCGAGGCGAGGAACGCCATCGTGGATGCGGGCCTCATTCCCTCCACGGACGAGGAGTTCAACGCGTCCGTGGATGCCGGGGACGTCATCGCGTCGGACCCGTCGGCGGGTGCGGCGGTGGAACCGGATTCCCGGGTGAACATCACGGTCTCGCGGGGCCCGGCCAATGTGGTGCTGCCCGAATCCCTCGCCGGCCTCACGGAGTCCTCGGCGCGGGATGCGCTCGAGGACCTGCGGCTGAAGGGCGGCGACGTGACCGAGGAGAACAGCGCCACCGTCGCGCAGGGGCGTGTCATCACCACGAGGCCGCAGGCCGGACAGTCCGTGCCGGTCGGCAGCGCGGTGGACCTCGTGCTCTCCAGCGGCAGGGTGACGGTCCCCCTCCTCACGGAACTCACGGTCGAGCAGGCGCGGGCCCTGCTCGAGGATCCGGCGGTACAGCTGCCCTTCCGTGTCCTCGAGGTGGAGAACAGTGTCGTCCGGCCCGGGATCATCACGGCGCAGTCGGAGCCGGCGCAGTCCGAGATAGCCCAGGGGACGGAGATCGTCCTCACCGTGGCGAAGGCGCCGGCCGCACCCAGCCCGAAGCCCACCCCGGAGCCGACCGAGGACCCGACGCAGGAACCGAGCGAGGAACCCTCCCAGGAACCGACCGACGAACCCTCCCAAGAGCCGACCGACGAACCGACGGACGAACCGGCCGAGGAACCCACCGAGGAACCCTCCGAGGAATCGACCGACGAACCGACCGACCGACCGACCGGGGAGCAGTCGGAGCCGCGGCCCACGGAGGGCGACGACTAGCAGGACGACTAGCGGGCGATGAGCGGGCTGAGTCCTTCGGACAGGGCCGCTGCACCGTCGAGGCCCAGGGACTCGAGCCAGTTGCCGAGCATCCGGTACCCGCCCTCGGTCAGGACCGATTCGGGGTGGAACTGGACGCCGCACAACGGCGCACTCCGGTGTTCGAGGCCCATGATGATGCCACTGGCCGTGCGCGCTGTGACCGTGAGCTCGGCCGGAACGTCGTCGCTGACGGCCGCGAGCGAGTGGTAGCGCGTCGCCGTCACCGGCGAGGGGAGCCCCGCGAACACGCTGGTGGCGTCGTGTTCCACGAGGGAGGTCTTGCCGTGCATCAGTTCGGGCGCGTGGGTGACGGTCCCGCCGTAGGCCTCGGCGAGTGCCTGGTGGCCGAGGCAGACCCCGAGCATGGGCTTGGCGTTCTCGCCGCACCACCGGATCAGGTCGACGCACACGCCCGCGTCCGCGGGTGTACCCGGGCCGGGCGAGATCAGGACGCCGTCGCGGGAGGCCGCCATCTCCTGCACTTCGGCGAGCGTGAGGTCGTCGTTGCGGACCACGGTCGTCTCGGCACCGAGTTCCTGCAGGTAGCCGACCAGCGTGTAGACGAAGCTGTCGTAGTTGTCGACGACGAGGATTCTGGTGGTGTCAGCCATGAGCTAGGGGGAGCCAATCGTTGAATCGGTGAGCGGGTTGAACTGGGAGACCCAGGGAAACACGAAGAGCATCAGCACCGCGACGCACCCGAGGGCCAGGAGCAGGGAGAGGATGATGCGCAGCCACCGCGGTCCCGGGAGGGAACGGAAGATCCATCCGTACATGATGCCTATCCCTGTCCTGCCGCGCGGGCTACCTGCTCTGCGATCTCGGACGGGGGCCCGGCGTCCGAGGGACGCCAGGACTCCAGCGCCGAGTAAGCAATAATACGCTCCTGCGCACCGAATCTCGGATTGCAGCTCGTCAGGGTGAGGATCCGGTCCACGGGCTCCGCCCCGGGGTCCGTGGGGACCGGGGCGAGTACGTCCGCGCGCTCGGGCAGCACGATCTCCGTGTTGCGGAAGACGTACGTGTAGTAGCCCTCCCGGGTCTGGACGTAGATCCTGTCGCCCGGTACCAGCGTGTGGATCTGGTCGAGGACCTGCCCGTGGGTCTGGCGGTGCCCGGCGAGGGCGAAGTTCCCGACGGCACCCGGGGCGCCCGTCCTGGGATAGTGCCCCAGCCCGAGGTTGTCGAGGACGTCGGAACCCACGCCCGAGGTGACCGGTCGCGAATAGTCCTCGCCGAAGCGGGGGATGTAGACGGCGGCGAACGTCCCGGTGAGGTCAACCTGTGGGAGGACTGCAGGGGCACCGAAATCCTCGGGGGTGGTCGGGCTCTCGCCCTGCGCCGGGGGCGCGGGGACCTCCACGATGGAGGGCGCCTCGGAGAAGAATTCCTCGAGCGCCTGCTCCTGCCGGATCCCGGAGTCGATGTTGGTCCACCAGAGTTCCCAGCCCACGAACAGCAGGAGGATCACCCCCGCGGTGATCAGCAGTTCGCCGAGCACCTGGGCCACCAGCTGGAACGGCGTCCGACGGCGGCGCCCGGGACGCTCCCCGCCCTCAGGGAGGCGCGGTCCGGCGTCGACGACTGACCTGGCCACTGCCGCTCCTGCCCTGGGGTTGCACGGGTATCGGACGGTTCTTGGCTAGAATCATGGGGATAACCGGGCCGCCGGACGTTGTTCTCCTTCAGGATAGCCTGCGGGTCTGGGCGCTCGACGGCGGCCGGTACGACCACCGGCGCGGCTGATCACAGCCGCGCCCAGCCGAGGAGAAACCGTGCCCGAGTCCAAGCCCCGCAAGAGAGCCAGGTCCGCCGCTCCCGCCGTGAAGTCCTCGCAGCCGAAGCCGAACCCCGCCTGGTACAAGCCCGTCATGTTCGGCCTGATGATCATCGGGCTGCTGTGGATCATCACCTTCTACATCTCGGAGTCCCGCTTCCCGGTCGAGGCATGGGGTTCCTGGAACATCCTGGCCGGATTCGGGATCGCGATCGTCGGGTTCCTCATGACGACGCGCTGGCGCTAGGCGGACGGTCGAGCGTGCCCACGCCGTCCTGTGCGAGGCGTTTTCCCCGCTGTACACACGCTGTGCAGAAAGTTATCCACAGATGTGTACAGACTTGTTGATGATCCACGGGAACGCTCGAAATCCCGGGGTAGCGCTTATCCACAGCTGTGGAATTACATGTGTGTAAGTTATCCCCCCTGTGGATAAAGGGTGTGGACAACGCAGGGAAGGCCGGTGCCTACGCACCGGCCTTCCCTGTGGATGTTCCGTCGAAGCGCCCCGCTAGAACGGCAGGAGCGAGACTCCCAGCAGGGTCAGCAGGACGAGGAGGACGACGACGGCGCCGAGCCCCAGCCATTGGAGTTGTGCCTGCCGGGGGCCGCGGGGCACATAGGCGATCACTGCAGCGCACGCAGCACCGGCCACGAGCCCGCCCAGGTGGGCCTGCCAGGCGATCGACGGCACGAAGAATCCCAGTGCCGCGTTGATCGCGATCAGGACCACGATCTGCCGGACGTCCCCTCCCCGCTTCCGCTGGACGATGAAGAGGGCTCCGAACAATCCGAAGACCGCGCCGGAAGCGCCGACGACGCCCTGACCGGGGCTGCCGGACAGCAGCAGGACGCCGACCGAGCCGCCGAGGGCCGAGATCAGGTACAGGGCGAGGAACCTCGCCCGTCCCAGCGCAGGTTCCAGCACCTTCCCCAGGATGAACAGCGCATACATGTTGAAGGCGATGTGCAGGTAGGAGGTCGGCGAGTGGAGGAACGCCGCCGTCAGCATGCGCCAGGGCTCGGCCGGAACCACCCCCTCCACGCCGGCGGTGAAGACCGGCGCGTAGATGAAGGCGTTGGTGACCCCGGGCAGCACCAGCTGCAACAGGAAGAGCACCCCGCAGATGCCCATCAGCGTGTAGGTCACCACGCAGGTACCCCCGCGCACGACGCCGCCGAACGCGTTCCGGTGGACCGGAGCGTTCGCGGCCTGCTCGCGTACACAGTCCACGCACTGGAACCCGACCGCGGCGGGCCTCTGGCACTCGGGGCACGCCGGCCGGCCGCACCGCTGGCATCTCACATAGCTGATGCGATCGGGATGCCGCGGGCAGACCGGGGCCGCTTGGCCGCCGGCGTCGGGCGCGGGGACACCGTAGGACATCTGGGTTAGAGCTGTTCCACGGTGATGCTGTTGATGACGACGTCCTCGAGGGGCTTGTCCCGCATGTCCGTCGCGATGGCGTTCAGCTTCTCGACCACCTCACGCGACTTCTCGTCGGTGACGTCGCCGAAGATGGTGTGCTTCCCCTGCAGCCAGGTGGTGGGCACGGAGGTGATGAAGAACTGCGAGCCGTTGGTGCCGCGGCCGCCCTGCAGGCCGGCGTTCGCCATCGCCAGCTTGTACGGCTCCTTGAAGGAGAGGTCCGGGTTGATCTCGTCGTCGAACTTGTACCCTGGGCCGCCGGTGCCCTGGCCGAGGGGATCCCCGCCCTGGATCATGAAGTCCTTGATGATGCGGTGGAAGATCGTCCCGTTGTAGAGGGGAGCGTTGCTCTCTTCGCCGGTCTGCGGGTGGGTCCAGGCGATCTCGCCGGTCGCGAGGCCCACGAAGTTCTTGACCGTCTTCGGCGCATGGTTGCCGAAGAGGTTCACCTCGATGTCGCCCTGGGTGGTGTGGATGGTCGCTTTTGCTGTCGGGATAGCAGTCATCAGGCCATTCTTCCACGCGGCATCTGACAATAAGCTGGGGCGGGGCCATTCCGCGCACAGTGAAACGGCAGCATCGCGAGGTATCCCTGCGCCCGCCGGATAGCACCCTCTGCCCATGCAACGTAGGCTGATCAAAACGAGTAACCACCCCCCTTGGAGGTTTTTGTGAAGAAGAACGCACGCTCAACCCACGAACTCGAAGAAGGCGTCGCACTCGGACTGGCAGCTGCTGCCGGACTGGCCGCCGCCCGCGAATGGGCCGCCCCACGCGTCGATGCCGCCTACGGGTGGGCCAAGCCGCGCTGGGAGAAAGGCGTCGAGACCGCCGGCCCCGCCCTGCAGGACACCGTCCGGAAGGCCTCGGAGGGAATCTCCGGTGGCATCGCCGGCGGTATCGCCGTCGTCGCCCCGAAGATCCAGGACGGCATCGACAAGGTCGGCCCCCGCATCACCCAGGTGATCGACGACACCACCCCGAAGATCCAGGGCACCTTCGACAAGGCGGCTCCCGCACTGAATTCGGCGAAGGTCAAGGTGGTCGACGGCTACCTGCCGTCCCTGTCCACCAAGCTGGGCGACGCGGCGGACACCGCGGCCAAGTCCCTCGCCACGGCGCATGTTCCCCCCGCCGTCGAGAAGGCCGTGGTCAGGGTCACCGGTGACAAGAAGGCGGTCAAGAAAGCCCAGAAGCGTCTGGTGGCCGCCACCCTGCAGGCCTCCAAGGATCTGAAGAAGAGCCAGCGGCGCAGCAAGGGCAAGGGCTGGCTGATCGTCGGCATCGTCCTCAGCGCGATCGTGGCCGGCGTCGCCGTGTGGCGGGCTTCCAAGCCGGTCGAGGATCCCTGGAAGACCCCGGCCCCGATCAAGCCGGCACCTGCTCCGGTGTCCAGCGAGAAGACCCGCGAAGCCAAGGAGGTCGTCACGTCCATCAAGGACGCTGCCGATCGCGCCGCGGCGTCAGAGGGTGGCACCAAGGCCGGCCCTGCGGACGCGGGCAAGAACAAGGCAGCGGACGCCGCCCAGACCGTGGCGGACAAGGCGAAGGATGCCACGGAGGCGGCGAAGAAGCAGGCCGCCAAGCCGTCGGACGCCCCCAAGGCCTCCGACCCCAAGCCCGGACCCACGGTCTGATCCGGCAGCATTGCTCAACGGAAGAACCCCCGGCCACCGGCCGGGGGTTCTTCCGTTAACGGTCATGTCACGGCAACGGAATATCACGGGGATTGAATACTATTCGCCGCCCAGGGCGGGCGGGGGCGCTACTGCCGTCCCCTCGTCGACGGGCGAACGGCGCGCTTTCCGTCGCTGCTGACCGCGGATCACCACGGCGAGCCCGACCAGGATGAGGACCAACCCTCCATAGGTTCCGAGGGGGAGCTGCTCGCCGAGGAACACCGCCGCGAGGATGGCCGCTCCGGGGATCTCCAGCAGGATGATCATGGAGACGACGAGGGGGCTCATGACGGCCAGGAGGTGATTGAAGACCGAATGGCCCATGATCTGGGCCAAGAGCGTCACCGCGAGGATCCCGGCCCACGCAGCGGGGCTGAAGCCGACGATCGGCTGTCGGGTAGCGGCGCACAGGGCCACCAGGATCACGGCGCAGGCGCCGTAGCAGAGCGTGGTGTAGGTCCCCGTCGAAAGGGTGCGCCGAGCGGCGGCTCCCGCCATCTGGTAGACCGCGGCCAGGGCGCCGCCGGCCAGGGCCAACAAATCGCCGAGGAGTGCTTCCCCGGAGAGCGAGAGATCGAACCCGGTGATGATGACGACACCCACGAAGGCGACGCCGAGCCCCGCCACCACCGAGGCCTGCGGCCGCGACCCGAGCAGGGCGTCGAAGAGGGCGATCCAGGCCACCTGCAGGCACACGAGGGCGGTCGCGGCCGCGACAGAGGTGAGCTTGAGTGCGGTGATGAAGCACGCGAAATGGAGGGCGAGGGCTACGGCCGCGATACCGAGCCGTCGGTACTCCGCGCTCGTCAGGGCGAGGAACTCGGCCCGCTTCGACACGAGCGCGGGCCCTCCCATCAGCACGGCGCCGAGCAGGTTGCGCCAGAAGGCGATGGCCAGGACCGGCGCCGCGGTGGCCGCCATGATCGGCCCGGACGCCGACACCCCGATGACGCCGAGGACGGAGAGGAAGATGGTCACCCGGCAACTGTAGGGCACGGGTTGCGCGAGCCTGCATCGGTCCCATCAACGCAAGAAGTCCCGGCCGGTGGCCGGGACTTCTCGTCGGTGGAGGCACGGGGACTCGAACCCCGAACCCCCTGCTTGCAAAGCAGGTGCGCTACCAATTGCGCCATGCCCCCGAACTGGACGGCATCCCGTGGACGTCGTCCGGTGAAGCTACGCTACTTCGTCCGTCGCATTGCTCCAGACGCTCTTGCTCTTCTCGGAATCCTTCCACCGCTTGTACACGAGGACACTTGCGGCAGCCGCTGCTGCGACGAGCAACTTCTTCACGACAGTCTCCTTGCAGTTCCCTGCGAGTGGTGGATCCGTGGGCGTACCAGGACTTGAACCTGGGACCTCTTCGTTATCAGCGAAGCGCTCTAACCGCCTGAGCTATACGCCCCGATACCTCTTCGGGCCGAGACACGACTTTACAGTAGTGTCTCGGCATTCTTCAAATCGCCCGGGAGGCGCCGAAGGGGCCGGTCTCCTAGTCGTCGGTCAGCGTGACGCCGATACCGCCGACGAGCGTGGACGAGATGTTGTACAGCACGGCCGAGAGCATGGCCAGGGCGGTCAGGAGCACCACGTTCACGACGGCGATGATCGTCGCGAAGGAGAGTACCTGCGGCAGGGAGGCGAACTGGCGGAGGTCGAAGCCGCCGCTCTCCGATCCCGCGATCTCGCGGAGCAGTTCGTTCACGCCGTCGAAGATGCCCGTCAGGTCCAGGACGGTCCAGATGACGAAGGAGGCGACGACGGTCACAATCCCCAGCGCGACGGACAGCAGGAACGACATCTTCAGGACCGACCACGGATCGACCTTGCTGACGAGCAGCCGCGCCTTGCGGGCCTTGGCCTTCGGAACCGGCTTGACGAGACCGGGGCGCTGCGCCGGCCGGGCGGCCTGCCCACCGGACGCCGGACGCTGCGGCGGACGCGCCGGCGCGTTGGCGCGCGGCGCCCCGGACGCTTTCACTTGTCCGCTGGGCGACCGCGGGTTGGTGTTGGCCGAGCTCACTCGTTACCTCCGTTGTCGGGCGACTCAGCGTCGGGCTCAGCCGTTTCTTCTGTCGACAACCGTACTTCATCGGCTGTGAACTCCGCAGGATCCTCTTGCGGGGTGAGCGTGCCCATCAAGTCGACATCCGGGCTACCCTCGGTGGGATCTTCGATGAGGCCCTCCTCGACGGCGACGCTGCGCTCACTGTTGCGTGCGACGGCGATGATGCGGTCGGTCTTGTCGGGCTTGGCGAAGATGACCCCCATGGTGTCGCGGCCCTTCGCGGGCACTCCTGCCACTGCCGAGCGCACCACCTTGCCGCCGCCCATGACTACGAGGACCTCGTCCTCCTCCTGGACCACGAGCGCGCCGACGAGGTCTCCGCGCTCCTCGGCCAGTTTCGCGACCTTGATGCCCAGCCCGCCACGGCCCTGTACACGGTAGTCGTCCACCCTGGTCCGCTTCGCGAAGCCGCCCTCGGTGACGATGAAGACGAACGAATCGTCCGTGACCACGTTCGCGGCCAGCAGCTCGTCGTCCGGGCGGAACTTCATGCCGGTGACGCCGGAGGTGGCGCGCCCCATGGGCCGCAGGGCGTCGTCGTCGGCCGTGAACCGGAGCGACTGCCCCTTCCGGGAGACGAGCATGATGTCGTCGTCGCCGGAGACCAGCTGCGCGGAGACGAGCTCGTCGTTGTCGCGCAGGTTGATCGCGATCACGCCGGCGGTGCGGTTCGTGTCGTAGTCCTCGAGGCGCGTCTTCTTCACCAGGCCGCGCTTGGTCGCGAGGACCAGGTAGGGCGACTGCTGGTAGTCGCGCAGGTCCAGGACCTGCGCGATCGTCTCGTCGGGCTGGAAGGCCAGGAGGTTCGCCACGTGCTGGCCCTTGGCGTCCCGTGCGGCCTCGACCAGTTCGTAGGCCTTGGCGCGGTACACCCGGCCCAGGTTCGTGAAGAACAGGAGCCAGTGATGGGTGGTCGTGACGAAGAAGTGCTCGACGACGTCGTCGCCGCGCAGCTGCGCCCCCCGGATGCCCTTGCCGCCGCGCGCCTGCTGACGGTAGTTGTCGCTGCGGGTGCGCTTGACGTACCCGCCGCGGGTGATGGTGACCACCATCTCCTCCTCGGGGATGAGGTCCTCCATGCTCATGTCGCCGTCGTAGCCCATGAGGATCTCGGTGCGGCGGTCGTCGCCGAACTTGGCGACGATGTCCGCCAGTTCGGTGCTGACGATGCCGCGCTGCACGTCCTCGGAGGCGAGGATGCGGTTGAACTCGGTGATCATCGACTCGAGTTCGGCGTGGCGGTCCTGGATCTTCTGCCGCTCGAGGGCCGCAAGGCGCCGGAGCTGCATGTTCAGGATGGCCGTGGCCTGCAGCTCGTCGATGGAGAGCAGTTCCATGAGCCCGTCCCGGGCCTGGTCCGTCGTGGACGAGGCGCGGATCAGCGCGATGACCTCGTCCAGGGCGTCGAGGGCCTTCAGCAGTCCGCGGAGGATGTGCGCTTCCTCCTCCGCCTTCCGCAGCCGGTACCGCGTGCGGCGCACGATGACCTCGAGCTGGTGGGTCACCCAGTGGCGGATGAAGGCGTCGAGGCTGAGCGTGCGGGGCACGTCGTCGACGATCGCCAGCATGTTGGCACTGAAGTTGTCCTGCAGCTGCGTGTGCTTGTACAGGTTGTTGAGGACCACCTTCGCGACGGCGTCGCGCTTCAGGACGATCACGAGGCGCTGGCCGGTGCGGCCGGACGTCTCGTCGCGGAGGTCGGCGATGCCGCTGACCTTGCCGTCCTTGACGAGCTCCGCGATCTTGATCGCGAGGTTGTCGGGGTTGGCCTGGTAGGGCAGCTCCGTGACGACGAGGCACGTCCGGTTCTGGATCTCCTCGACGTTGACGACGGCCCGCATGGTGATGGAGCCCCGGCCCGTCCGGTAGGCGTCCTCGATGCCCTTGTGTCCGAGGATCTGGGCGCCGGTGGGGAAGTCGGGTCCCTTGATGCGCACGATCAGCGCCTCGAGGAGTTCCTCCTTCGTGGCGTCCGGGTTCTCCAGGTACCACTGCACGCCGTCGGCCACTTCGCGCAGGTTGTGGGGCGGGATGTTGGTGGCCATTCCGACGGCGATGCCGGAGGAGCCGTTGACGAGCAGGTTCGGGAAGCGCGACGGGAGGATCGTCGGTTCCTGGTTCTTGCCGTCGTAGTTGTCCTGGAAGTCGACGGTCTCCTCGTCGATGTCCCGCACCATCTCCATGGCGAGTGGCGCCATCTTCGTCTCGGTGTATCGCGGTGCCGCGGCGCCGTCGTTACCGGGTGAGCCGAAGTTGCCCTGGCCGAGGGCCAGCGGGTAGCGCATCGTCCAGTCCTGGATGAGGCGCACCAGGGCGTCGTAGATCGCCGAGTCACCGTGCGGGTGGTACTGGCCCATGACCTCACCGACCACGCGGGCGCATTTGTTGAACGAACGGTCCGGCCGGTAGCCGCCGTCGAACATCGCGTAGAGCACGCGCCGGTGCACGGGCTTCAGCCCGTCGCGGACGTCGGGCAGGGCCCTGCCCACGATGACCGCCATCGCGTAGTCCAGGTAGGACCGCTGCATCTCCGTCTGCAGGTCGACCTGCTCGACGCGGTCCGTCAGGACCTCACCCTCGATGGGCTCGTCCGATCCGTTGCCGGTGATGTCGTCACTCATGAATCAGTTCCGTTCGTCATTTTTTGCCCCGCAGTACAGGCGACTCTGAACAAGGGTGGCCCCCGCGTTCTGCGTAGGCGCTTTAATATTCGCGAGGAACGAGCGAATTTCGTTGCGCCGGCAGAATGCCGGGGCTACCTGTCAGATATCGAGGAAACGCACATCCTTGGCGTTCTGCTGGATGAAGTTGCGGCGGGATTCGACGTCCTCGCCCATCAGGACGGAGAACACCTGGTCGGCGGCCGCGGCGTCGTCCATGGTCACCTGCAGCAGGGTGCGGTGGTCCGGGTCCATGGTGGTGTCCCACAGCTCCGTGTAGTCCATCTCGCCGAGGCCCTTGTAGCGCTGGATCCCATTGTCCTTGGGCAGACGCTGGTTGTTCGCCAGGCCCATCTTGATGACCTCGTCGCGCTCCCGGTCGCTGAACACGTAGTCGTGCTTCGCGTTGGACCACTTGACCCGGTACAGCGGCGGCTGCGCGAGGTACACGAAACCGTTCTCGATGAGCGGCCGCATGTAGCGGAACAGCAGGGTCAGCAGCAGCGTGGTGATGTGCTGGCCGTCCACGTCGGCATCGGCCATGAGCACGATCTTGTGGTACCGGGCCTTGTCGACGTTGAAGTCCTCGCCGATCCCCGCCCCGAAGGCGGTGATCATGGCCTGGACCTCGCTGTTGCCGAGGGCACGGTCGAGGCGGGCGCGCTCCACGTTCAGGATCTTGCCGCGCAGCGGCAGGATGGCCTGCGTCTCGGGATTCCGGCCGCGGACCGCGGAACCACCGGCGGAGTCGCCCTCGACGATGTAGATCTCGGACCGCGATGGGTCCTTGGACTGGCAGTCCTTGAGCTTGCCCGGCATGCCGCCGGACTCCAGCAACCCCTTGCGGCGTGTGGATTCGCGGGCCTTACGGGCGGCGAGGCGCGCCTGCGATGCCTGGATCGACTTGCGGATGACATCCCGGGCGGGCCCGGGATTGCGCTCCAGCCAGTCGCCGAGCTGGTCGGTGACCACCCGCTGGACGAACCCCTTCGCCTCGGAGTTGCCGAGCTTGGTCTTGGTCTGCCCCTCGAACTGCGGTTCCGACAGCTTGACGGAGATGACGGCGGTCAGGCCCTCGCGGATGTCGTCACCCGTGAGGTTGTCGTCCTTCTCCTTGATGATGTTCTTCTCGCGTGCGTACTTGTTGATCAGCGTGGTCATGGCCGCACGGAAACCCTCTTCGTGCGTTCCACCCTCGTGCGTGTTGATCGTGTTCGCGTAGGTGTGCACGCTCTCCGAGTACGCCGACGTCCACTGGAGGGCCACCTCGACGGCCATCCTGCGGTCCGTGTCCTCGGTCTCGAAGGCGATCACGTCGGGGTGAATCACGTCGACACGCTTGGAGGAGTTGAGGTGGCGGACGTAGTCGAGCAGACCGTTCTCGTACAGGTACACGACGGAACGGTGCTTCGGCTCCCCGTCGGCGTCCTGCGCAGCGTCGACCTCGGCGACCTCCTCGGTCTCCACCGCGTCCACGCGCTCGTCCGTCAGCGTGATGCGCAGCCCCTTGTTGAGGAACGCCATCTGCTGGAAGCGCGCACGGAGTGTCTCGAAGTCGAACTCCGTGCTCTCGAAGATCGAGTCGTCGGGGTAGAAGGTCTGGGTGGTGCCCGTCTCGGACGTCTCCTCGCCCTTCCGCAGCTCACCGACAGGCTTCCCGCCGTCCGCGAAGGACTGCATCCACACGTGGCCCTGGCGTCGGACCACGGTCTCGACGCGCTTGGACAGGGCGTTGACGACGGAGATGCCGACGCCGTGCAGGCCACCGGAGACGGCGTAACCGCCGCCACCGAACTTGCCGCCGGCGTGCAGGATGGTCATGACCACTTCCACGGTCGGCCGGCCCTCGGTGGGGTGCATGTCCACGGGGATACCCCGGCCGTTGTCGACGACCTTCACGCCGCCGTCGGCCTGGAGCGAGACCTCGATGTGGTCGCAGTATCCGGCCAGCGCTTCGTCGACCGAGTTGTCCACGACCTCGTAGACGAGGTGGTGGAGCCCGCGCGGCCCCGTCGATCCGATGTACATGCCCGGGCGCTTCCGGACCGCTTCCAGTCCTTCGAGCACCGTGATCTCACTGGCACCGTACGCGTGTTCGGTGGCCGCCTCCAGGATCGGGGACTCGCCGCCGCCTAGTATCACGTCGCTTGCATTCAACTCGTTCTCGTGTGCCACAGGCGTAGACGGCTCCTCAGCTGGATCGACCAAAACAATCTTCCCTATTCTACCCTGCAGAGGGACGCCATCCGGCGCCAACACCCCTTCCGCGGCCAATAAACCCACATCAGACCGGACGGCAGTACCATCCGTGAGTCCGGATACGACCACGGGGACCCCGAGTGCGCCACAGGCCGCTCAGCGGACTGCGGCACACGCGGGGTCCGGGGGTCACCCGTATGTGTCCCGCGGCCCCCGGCCCTTGACCGAGCGTCCACCCTTGCGCCAGCTCGGAGCGGCCGGTCCGATCACCGACAGACGCGTGACGACGCCCGCGCCGAGCTCGGCCTCGAACCGCTGCAGCACCTGCGGCGTGATGAGGCGCAACTGCGTGGCCCAGGCCGTCGAGTCGCAGCGGACCAGCACGGTGTCCGCGTCGAAGCTCTCCGGGACGCAATGCGCTGCGATGTCCGTCCCGACGATCTCGCTCCAGCGTGACAGCACCGATCCGATCGCGACCGGAGACTTCCACCCCCGCTCGGCGAGCATCCGTGAGAACACGTGGCCCACGCCCTCCGGATCCCTCCCGCCGTAGACGGGCTCGGGTGAATACCGGCGTCGGGTCGTCTTCGCGGTCCGTTTCGACGCCGCCTCCCGTGGTGTGCCCCGGGCCTGCGACGCGTTTCGCAGCCGGTTGAGCAGGGCCTGCGGGGCGTCCTGTTCCGGGAAATCCTCACGGGCCTCGGGTGTGCGCGGCGCCTCCTTCCGCCCCGGGACGTCCCTGGGGGATCCCTCGTCGGCGTGCAGGGGATCCTGCCCGTCGGCTCCGTCCGTGGTAGGAGCGCCCCCGTCGGGCCGGTCACCCATCCATTCCTCCGACGGCATGTTCGTCGGCGATCGACCCCTGATCCGCGGAAGGACGACCGCCGTCCCCGGGTACGCCCGCGCGGGAAGTATCCCCGCCGTCGTCAGGGGCAGCGATGGCTCCGGGGATCACACGGAGCTGCCGTCCAACGAGTGCGGCCGGAATGTCATCACCCACGGCCGCGGTGATGAGGACCTGTTCGGCGGATGCCACGATGCTCGCGAGGCGGGTCCGCCGCTGCGCGTCGAGTTCGGCGAAGGCGTCGTCGAGGATGAGCACGGGATCCCCACCCGGTGTCCGGTCCTCCTCCAGCAGGAGGTAGTAGGACGCGAGCCGCAGGGCCAGGGCCATCGACCAGGTCTCGCCGTGGGAGGCGTATCCCTTGACGGGCATACTTCCGAGCAACAGCGTGAGTTCGTCCCGGTGTGGGCCGACCAGGGAGATACCGCGCTCGAGTTCCTTCCGGCGGTGCCGCAGGAGACCGGCGGTGAACAGTTCGGTCAGAGCACCCGGATCGAGATCCCCCAGACGCTCGTCCGTACCGTTCCGCCCGGGCCCGGCGTCGTCCTCCGCGGACAGATCTGCCGACGGCGAGACGCTCGAGGCGTAGGCGAGATCCGCGATCTTCGAGCCGTCCGTAAGCTCCTGATAGGCCCGCTGCACATGCGGGCGCAGCTTGTCGACGAGGACCAGCCGGGCGGACAGCAGGCGGGCGCCGGATTCGGCGAGGTGCTGGTCCCAGACATCGAGGGTGGCTTCGTGGGCGGTCGAAAACCTGCCCGCCGCACGGGCCGACTTCAGCAGGGCGTTGCGCTGCTTGAGCACCCGCTCGTAGTCCGCCCGCAGCGCGGACTGATGCGGCAGCAGCGACACCATCACCTCGTCCAGGTACCGTCGCCGGACCGACGGATCACCCTTGACGAGGGTGAGGTCCTCGGGAGCGAAGAGGACGGTCTTCAGGATTCCGGCGGCATCTTTGGCACGCACGGGATTGGACCTGTTGATCCGCGCACGATTCGCGGAAGAGGCATTGATCTCGACCTCCACGCTCGTGCGCTGCGCCCCGCGGACGAGGCGCCCCCTGACGATCGCCCGTTCCTCGCCGAAGGCGATCAGCGGGGTGTCGGTGCTGACCCGGTGCGAGGACAGCGTCGCGAGGTAGCCGATCGCCTCGACGATGTTCGTCTTCCCCACACCGTTCGGCCCGACGAAGACGGTGATACCCGGCTCGATCACAGTATCGAGCTGCCCATAGCTCCGGAACCCGGTGAGCGAGAGGTGCTCAACGTACACCGGAGCGCACTTACTCGGGCTTCGGCTGGGCGGGCTTGACGGCGTGTCCGCCGAACTGGTTGCGCAGCGCCGCGACCATCTTCATGGACGGGGAGTCCTCCTGGCGTGAGTTGAACCGCGCGAAGAGGGCAGCGGTGATGGCGGGCGCCGGAATCGAGTTGGCGATGGCCTCCTCGACGGTCCAGCGGCCCTCGCCCGAATCCTCCACGTACCCGGCGATCGTCGCGAGACGCGGGTCTTCCTCCAGGGCCTTGACCACCAGGTCCAACAGCCAGGACCGGACGACGGTACCCTTCTGCCAGGCCGCGAAGGTCCCGTGGACGTCCTTGACGATGTCCTTGGCCTCGAGGAGTTCGTAGCCTTCCGCATAGGACTGCATGAGTCCGTACTCGATCCCGTTGTGGACCATCTTCGCGTAGTGGCCCGCTCCGACGTCGCCGACGTGGACGAAACTCTCCGCGCGATCGCCTTCGGGGCGCAGTGCATCGAAGATCGGCAGGGCCAGCTCGATGTCCTCGTCGCTGCCGCCGGCCATCAGACCGTAGCCGTTCTCCAGGCCCCAGACACCGCCGGATACGCCGCAGTCGAGGAACCGGATGCCCTTCTGGGCGAGGAGCGTCGCGTGGATCTGGTCGTCGGTGAACCTGGAGTTGCCGCCGTCGATCACGAGGTCGTCCTCGGACAGCAACTGTGACAGATCCTCGATCACGGCGTGGGTGATCTCGCCGGCCGGAACCATCACCCAGATGATGCGGGGGGAGGGCAGGGAGGCCACCAGTGCTTCGAGGTCGGGGACGTCCGTGCGTTCCGGCGAGCGGTCGAAGCCCGTGACCTCGATGCCCTTCGCTCGAAGGCGTTCCCTCATGTTGAAGCCCATTTTTCCGAGTCCGATGAGACCGATGTGCATGAGTCCTCTTTCTGGTGAAGTGTTCATCCGGCGATGGCCGGGGTGGCGGACCTGGTGTCCGGGCTACAGGTTGGGTAGCCGCACGGGCATCAGCAGGTACCGGTAGTCTTCCCTGTCCTCGCCGGAGGCATCCTCCTGGGCGGAGATGACGGCGGGTTTCGGCGGTGAGGTGAACGAGAACCGCACGTAGGGGCTGCTGAAGGCACCGAGACCCTCGCTGAGGTAGTGGGGGTTGAAGGCGACGGTGATGTCGTCGCCATCGAGCGTGGCCTCGATCGCCTCCGACGCCTGGGCGTCCTCTCCGGTTCCGGCGTCCAGTGTCACCTGGCCCTCCGAGAACGCGAGACGGACCGGGGTGTTGCGTTCGGCGACGAGCGAGACGCGACGTACGGCTTCCACGAGGGCACTGGTCTGCACGGTCGCGTGGATGGGTGTGGTGGCTGGGAACAGGGACCTGATCTTGGGGTAGTCGCCGTCCACGAGCAGTGAGGTTGTGCGGCGTCCCCCGGATTCGAACCCGATGAGCTCCGAATTGTCCGAGAGCGCGATGTTCAGTTCCCCTGCTCCGCCCAGGGTCTTCGCCACCTCGCTGAGGGTCTTGGCCTTCACGAGAGCACTGGTGGAAATGCCCGGGGTGGAAGGTTTCCAGGAGACCTCACGCAGGGCCAGGCGGTAGCGGTCGGTGGCGAGGAGCGTGATGAGGTCGTCCTCGATCTCCATCCGCACGCCCGTGAGGATGGGCAGGGTGTCGTCGCGGCTCGCGGCGATGATCACCTGCGATACCGCCTGAGCGAAGGCATCCCCGTCGACGACCCCGCTCACTGCGGGAAGCTTGGGGAGTTCTGGATATTCCCCTTCGGGCATAGTCGCGAGATTGAAGCGGCTGTTCCGGCACGTGAGCGTCACCTTCGAGCCGTCGGTGGCCACCTCGACGGGGGCCGACGGCAGGCTGCGGCAGATGTCTGCGAGGAGCCGCCCCGAGACGAGGATGGTGCCTTCCTCGAGAATCTCGGCGGGGATCTCGAGGCGCGCCGAGATCTCGTAGTCGAAGCTCGCAAGACTGAGCATGCCGTTCTCGGCCTTGATGAGGAGGCCGGCGAGCACGGGAACCGGTGGTCGTGGTGACAGCGATCGGGCGGTCCAGGACACGGCCTCCGCAAGTACATCCCGCTCAACTCTGAATTTCACGGAGCAGTGCCGCCTTTCGCCAGATCAGGAAACAGCCACCGGTGAAAAGCCGGCGGAGGGTCGGGTCCGATGCCTGGGCGGATGTCCCCAGGGCACGGGAACTACAACCCTACTGGGTCGGAGCCCCGCCGGATAGCGATCCCGCGCAGCGGGGTCCGTCCGGGGTTCGGACGGGGTGCGGAAGGGACGTGCGGAACGTGGAATGTTATTTGACGAGCTTTTGAGGTTTAAGGTTCGTAGTGTTAATAACTGCTGTGGATTCTGTGGATAACCCCCCTGGGCGGCGGGGTTGCGCCGATTTGGCCTGTGGACAACGTGTGGGGTCGGCCGACGGCCCACAGGAGCCGGCTGTGGGCAGAATCCTTGTCATTCTGCGCGTCCACAGGGAGGAGGGTGGTTATCCTCAGGCTGCACCGGGATGTCCCCCTAGTTATCCACAGCTGTGTCCACACCTGTTAATTACGGACGCCGGCAGCCGGCGAGGGTCAGGCTTCCCGCTGCTTGTGCTTGATCCTGTTGGTGAGTTCGGTGACCTGGTTGAAGATCGCACGGCGTTCGGCCATGAGTTCCCGGATCTTGCGATCGGCGTGGATGACGGTGGTGTGGTCGCGGCCGCCGAGCTCCTGCCCGATTTTCGGCAGGGACATGTCTGTCAGTTCACGGCAGAGGTACATCGCGATCTGTCGTGCCGTCACGAGGGTCCTCGTTCGTGACTTGCTGCACAGTTCCTCCATGCTGATCTGGAAGTAGTCGGCCGTCTGAGCCATGATCACCGTGGACGTGATCTCCTGGGCGCCGTCGGCCGAGATCAGGTCCTTCAGCACGATCTCCGCCAGGTTCACGTCGACCGGCTGGCGGTTCAGGCTGGCGAAGGCGGTCACCCTGATGAGAGCGCCCTCGAGTTCGCGGATGTTCGTGGCGATCTTGGAGGCGATGTACTCGAGCACGTCATCGGGTGCGCTCAGGCTGTCGCTGATGGCCTTCTTCCGAAGGATGGCGATGCGCGTCTCCAGCTCGGGCGGCTGGATGTCGGTGAGCAGACCCCACTCGAAGCGGGAGCGCATGCGTTCCTCGAACCCGATCAGCTGCTTGGGTGGCAGATCTGAGGTGATGACCACCTGCTTGCTGTGATTGTGCAGGGCGTTGAAGGTGTGGAAGAACTCCTCCATCGTCCGGTCCTTGCCGGAGAGGAACTGGATGTCGTCGATCAGCAGGATGTCCACGTTGCGGTAGGTCTGCTTGAAGCTAGACCCCTCATCGTCGCGAATGGAGTTGATGAAGTCGTTGGTGAACTCCTCGGAGTTCACGTACCGGACCCGGATGCCGGTGTACAGGTGCCGGGCGTAGTGACCGATCGCATGCAGGAGGTGGGTCTTGCCCAACCCGGAATCGCCGTAGATGAACAGCGGGTTGTAGGCCTTTGCAGGGGCCTCCGCCACTGCCACCGCCGCAGCGTGCGCGAAACGGTTCGAGGACCCGATCACGAAGGTGTCGAAGATGTACTTCGGATTCAGCCGGCCGAACTCGTGCGAGTTGCTGGGCGGCGTGGGGGACGGTTTGGCTTCACCCTTGGGTTCCGGGGACGGCTGCTCCGCCGGCTCCTGTTCCGGAACCTCCTCGGTGACGGGGGTCAGCTCGGGATCGATGACGAACGCGCACTGGATGTCCTCGCGGAACACATCACGCAGTGCCTCGTCGAGGGCCCCCTTGAGCTGGGTCTGCAGCACTTCGCGCGTCAACTCGTTCGGAACGGCGATGAGCATCGTCGTGCCGATGAGCCCCTGCGCCTGGGCGAGAACCATGAAGCCGCGCTGGCGCGGGGTGACGCGGTCGTCCTGTTCGAGGGTGCGGATGACTTTACGCCAGGAGCTCCCGACGTCGTTTACCTCATCTGTACCCACGAACACCCCTCTTGGCCGTACTCCCAGTCGAAAAAGTCCGTCATCCACAGAGTTGTACACATGCCGTGGATAAACGGAGCAGAGCCCAGACTAGAGGATGAAAACTACAGAAGATAGCGGACTGGCGCGGGGTGAGCGGCCCTGCGGGGTGTGCTCGCCATGTGCCTCAGGGGTGCGTGTAGGGTGATTCACGCCCCCGTTGTCCACAGGGGAGTGGAAAACTCGTCCACAGGGTGGAGGAGAGCTCATCCGCCCTGTACCAGGCGCGAGTTTGACGCCCATCCGGGCTGTCCCCTACCGTTATGTAGTCCAACATGTCTGCATTTCGCATGCCATCACAGGTGTTCCCGGGTACTAAGAGGCCTCGGGATGTGACAGCTCTTCCGCGAGTGTCGGATGTACACCTTCATCGCGTCAGTCTGTTCTTCCCCCTTGTTGCAATGGGCCGGACGCATCTCAAGATCGTTCTGGAGTAACTACAGTGAGCAAGCGGACTTTTCAGCCGAATAACCGCCGTCGTGCCAAGAAGCACGGTTTCCGTCTTCGCATGCGCACCCGCGCTGGTCGTGCCATCCTGTCGGCGCGCCGCGGCAAGGGCCGTACCGAACTCTCGGCATAAGCGGTCCCTCCCTCGCCATGCATCCCTCGGATGATCGCGTCGGCATGGGCTCCCCTCCCTCGATGAGGAACAGGGCGCTTCCATGCTCCCGATGATCCACCGGGTGAGATCGGCAGCGGACTTTGCACGTACCGTACGTTCCGGTGCCCGGTCAGGGCGCCGGAACGTTGTGCTATACGGTGCCAGGACGTCGGAGGCCGCCCCCTCGCGGGTCGGCTTCATCGTCGGCAAGAACGTCGGGAACGCCGTCACCCGGAATCTCGTTAAGCGAAGGCTGCGCCATGCCGCGGCGGAGTGGGTCGGTGCGCATCCTCGCGGGTACGACGTCGTGGTCCGTGCCCTACCGGCTGCGGCCGAAAGCGACTGGCCGTCCCTGACCAGGGACTTCTCGAGCTGCGTGTCCGTGGTCGCGCGGAAGCTGAGGGACGCGGAACCACCGGGAGGGCAGGGCAGAGTATCGTGAGTGAGGTCGCTCACCGAGTGCTGTTCTTCGTCGTCGGGCTGCCGCGCCTGATGACGATCGGGCTCCTGATCGCGTACCGGAAGGTGATCTCTCCGTTGTACGGACCGGTGTGCCGGTTCTACCCGAGCTGCTCGGCGTACGCCCTCGAAGCGGTGACCGTTCACGGGTTCCTCCGCGGGATCTGGCTCGCCTCGAGACGGCTGGTCCGATGCCATCCGTGGAACGCCGGTGGTGTGGATCATGTCCCGCCGGGTGGCAGGCATTTCCCCGACGGGAACGTGCCAGTGATAGTTGTGTTGAACCACCCGGTGATTCCGGCCGATGACGAAAGCCGCCCCGCGGCCCGAGGAGCAGACTGATTATGGGTTTTTTTGAGACGATCCTGACACCCTTCAGGTGGCTCGTGTCGTGGATCATGTTCATGTTCCACGAGGGCTTCACGTTCCTCGGGATGAACCCTGCATCCGGCTGGACCTGGGTGCTGTCGATCATCGGTCTCGTCGTCGTCATCCGTGCCGCCCTGATCCCCGTCTTCGTGAAGCAGATCAAGGCGCAGCGCGGTATGCAGGCGCTCCAGCCGGACCTGCGCAAGCTGCAGCAGAAGTACAAGGGCAAGACGGACCAGCTCTCGCGTCAGGCGATGACGCAGGAACAGATGGCCCTGTACAAGAAGCACGGCACCAACCCGTTCGCGGCGTGCCTGCCGATCCTGATCCAGATGCCGTTCTTCTTCGCGCTCTTCACCGTCCTCAACGGGATCTCGCGGGCCAGTGAGGACAACGAGGGCATCGGGGCACTGTCGCCGGATTCCGTCCGCGAATTCGACGACGCGACGATCTTCGGCGCACCTCTCTCTTCGACGTTCCTGGGCAGTCTCGGCCCCGACGGGAACATCAGCGTCATCATCCTGTCCGTGATCATGATCATCGCCATGACGGCGTCGCAGTTCATTACGCAGAAGCAGATCATGGCGAAGAACATGTCCGAGGAGGCCATGCAGAGCCCCTTCATGCGTCAGCAGAAGATCATGCTCTACATCCTTCCGCTGGTCTTCGGCATCGGTGGCATCAACTTCCCCATCGGTGTCCTGGTCTACTGGACCACCACCAACGTGTGGACCATGGCGCAGCAGTTCTACGTCATTCGCAAGATGCCCACCCCGGGTTCCCCCGCCGCCAAGGCATTGGCCGACCGGCGTGCGAAGAAGGGCCTCCCCATGGCCCCGCTGCTCGGTGAGCGGAAGACCGAACCGGCCGTGGAGACCATACCGGAGCCCCGTGGGCAGCGTGTTCAGCCCCGCAAGAAGAGGAAGAGGCGATGACCGTGGACAACGAAGACCAGGTCGCGGAGTCCGTGCCCGAGCTCGACGACGACGTCGAGGCTGCTCCAGTGAGCAAGGCATCACGGCTCGACGAGGAGGGTGACGTCGCAGCCGACTACCTCGAGGAACTACTCGACATCGCCGACATCGACGGAGACATCGACATCGAGGTCCGTAGCGGTCGCACCTACATCTCGATCGTGTCCGACGATGCGACGGACACCGGCCTCGGTTCGCTCGTCGGGCGCGACGGCGAGGTGCTGGAGGCACTGCAGGAGCTGACACGGCTCAGTGTTCTGACCGCCACCGACGCGCGGTCACGGCTGGTCCTCGATGTCGACGGCTACCGTGACCGGCGCGGGCGGGAACTGACGAAGATCGCGCAGGACGCCGCCGAGAAGGTCAAGGAGACCGGTGAGGATCTGGCGCTCCCGCCGATGTCCGCCTACGAGCGGAAGATCGTGCACGACGTCGTCGCCGATCTCGGTCTGCTCAGCGAGTCCGAGGGCGAGGGCCAGGCACGGCACATCGTGATCTCCCCCAGCGATGACTGATCCTGTTCCCCCCGATGGCGGCATCCCGGAACCTACGGACAGGGAGCTGACGGCTGCCTCCGCTGTCTTCGGTGACCGACTTGATCTCGCCCGCGGCTTCGTGGCTCACCTGGCGACGTCCGGGATCGAGCGCGGACTGTTGGGGCCGAGGGAAGTACCTCGGCTCTGGGGGCGACATGTCCTCAACTGCGCCGTGGTGGCCGAGCTCATGGATGTCGACGCCTCGGTGGTCGACGTCGGAAGCGGCGCAGGGCTACCCGGTCTGGCGATCGCCATCGCGCGACCCGATCTCCGTCTCGAACTCGTCGAGCCGCTCGAACGGCGCGTCACCTGGTTGAACGAGGTCATCGACGACCTCGCACTCGGCAACGTGACGGTGCACCGGGCACGCGCGGAGGAGATGCTGGGCACCCTTCACGGCGACTATGTCACTGCACGTGCGGTCTCTGCGCTCTCGACACTCGCCGGGTGGACGATCCCCTTGACCAGGCCGGAGGGTCAGGTCCTCGCCATCAAGGGTCGGAGTGCCGGCGAGGAGATCGAGAAGGCTCGCAGGGTGATCCGGAAACTCGGGGGCGGCAACGCGGAGATCGTGACGGTTGGCGCAGAAGTCCTCGAAGAACCTACGACGGTCGTACGGATTCGCGTCCGTCCCGTCTGAGAACCGACCCGCCCCGGCCGTGCCACCCGTCCCATGGAGCATGGGTTATCCCGTTACCCTTGTAGATAACGACGTCTGGCATGTGAGAGTGAGCTACTGAGTGACCATCAAGGACGCCCCCGCGAAGAAGTCCGAGCCGCTGACGGCTGCCGGGTTCCCTCTCGCCGTGGGATTGCGAGAGATACAACCGGAAGTGTTTTCTGATCCTGCCAACACCGGAGTCGTGGTTTCACGTGAAACAACCCCCGTCGCCGCGGATACAGTCAGCTCTCCGGCAACGCGGAAGGCCGTCAAGGGCAAGAGCGTGATGGAGGCGATGGACGACTCCTCGCCCCTTGGACGTGAGCTCGCCAGCGAGACGAGGCGCCGCGAGAAGCTCCTCGGCAAGGAACTGCCGAAGCCGAAGAACACGCGGATCATGACCATCAGCAACCAGAAGGGCGGTGTGGGCAAGACGACGACGACGGTCAACATCGCCGCCGCCCTCGCCACCGCCGGACTTCAGGTGCTGGTGATCGACATCGATCCCCAGGGGAACGCCTCGACCGCCCTGAACATCGATCATCACGCCGACGTGGACTCCATCTACGACGTGCTCATCGACGACGTCCCGCTGGGCGACGTCGTCGCCGTCTGTCCTGACGTGCCGAACCTCATCTGCGCGCCTGCCACGATCCACCTGGCCGGCGCCGAGATCGAACTGGTCTCGCTCGTCGCCCGCGAGCAGCGGCTCCGCCGGGCCATCGAGGTATACGCCAGGACGCGCGAGGAGAAGGGGGAGGCCCGCCTCGACTTCGTCTTCATCGACTGCCCGCCGAGCCTGGGTCTGCTGACGGTCAACGCCTTCGTCGCGGCCAAGGAGGTTCTCATCCCGATTCAGTGCGAGTACTACGCTCTGGAAGGGCTCAGTCAGCTCCTCAAGAACATCGAGATGATCCAGAAGCACCTGAACGCTGATCTCTCGGTATCGACGATCCTTCTGACCATGTACGACGGGCGCACGAACCTCGCGGCCCAGGTAGCAGCGGAAGTGCGCGAACACTTCCCGCAGCAGGTGCTGAAGGCCGTGGTCCCGCGGTCCGTCAGGATCTCGGAGGCGCCGAGCTACCAGCAGACGGTCATGACGTACGATCCCTCATCCAGCGGCGCCCTCTCCTACCAGGAAGCTGCGGCGGAGATCGCTTCGCGGTCCTGAGAACGACCGACCATCGGTCCACAGGGCCGGTAAGACGTAGAGCCGGAGCCTCGCTCCGAATCGTGGAAGGAGTGACATGGCGGAAAAGCGGCGTGGCCTGGGCCGGGGACTAGGCGCTTTGATCCCCAGTGCTCCTGCAGAGGAGATCCCGGAGCAGTTCGAGCCCGAGATGCTCGACGTACCGGTCCAGGACAGCGGCCCTGCCTCCCGGAAGCAAGGGGGACGGCCGGTCGACCTGTTCTTCGAGCGTGTGACGGAGGAGGACGTGGCGGAACAGCCCCGCTCCTACTCGTCGGCCCTGCGAAGCGGGATCAACAAGAATGTCCTGGATGCGCAAACGAAACGCGTTGCGAAGGGGACCGCCCGAAAGGCGCCGCATGCCACGGAATCCCCGCGCGGAGCGAAGACGACGGGTAAGGAACCCTCGACCGCTCCCCGCATGGACGAGGCTGCATCCCCGGTTGTCGACGAGGCAGCGTCGCCTGTTGTCGAGGAAACCCCCGTCACTGCTCCGGACCATGGTGCAGACCCGGTGGGCCAGGTGTCCTCCGTCGAGAGCACGGGGATCAAGGAACCAGCACGCGATGGAGCAGGCCATCACACGACGAGCGACCATCAGGGAGCAGGATCCCGAGAGTCGGACGGAGCAGTGTCTGCTTCTGCCGCCGCCGCCGAGTCGTCAAGCCCCGGGCAGCACAGTCCGGCCATCCATGTTTCACGTGAAACAGCGCCGGAATCGACGATGCCCGAGAGTGCGGACGATGCCCGGGCGAGCAATCTCGTCGACGTGCCGGGCGCCCGCTTCGCCGAACTCGCACTGACGGATATCCATCCGAACCGCAAGCAGCCCCGTACCGAGTTCAACGAGGACGAGCTCGCCGAGCTCGTGCATTCGATCCGTGAAATCGGAGTACTGCAGCCGGTGGTGGTGCGTCCCTCCAAGGAGGTCGGTGACGCCCCCTACGAACTGGTCATGGGTGAGCGGCGCCTGCGGGCGTCGCGCGAAGCGGGGATGGGCACTATCCCTGCGATCATCCGTTCGACGCTCGACGACGACCTCCTGCGCGACGCCCTGCTCGAGAACCTGCACCGAAGCGCCCTCAACCCGCTGGAGGAGGCTGCCGCCTATCAACAGCTGCTGGACGACTTCGGCTGCTCCCACGACGAGCTGGCCGGACGCCTTGGCCGCTCACGACCGCAGATTTCCAACACTCTTCGGTTGATGAAGCTCCCTCCGCTCGTGCAGCGGCGCGTCGCCGCGGGAATCCTCTCGGCGGGGCACGCGCGCGCCTTGCTCGGACTCAGCGACCCAGCGGACATGGAGAAGCTGGCGCAGAGGATCGTGGCCGAAGGACTGTCCGTCAGGTCCACCGAGGAAGTCGTGGCCCTGAGCGGAGGCCTCCGGCGGGCCGGCAAGCAGTCCGCGCCCAGGGACGGGGCTCGGCACGAACGCCTGGATTATCTCGCCACTTCCCTGTCCGACCGCCTTGATACCAGCGTGAAGATCACTCTCGGAGCCAAGAAGGGTCGAGTCAGCATCGAGTTCGCGAGCGTGGACGATCTCAACAGGATCATCGGCGTACTGGCGCCCACCAAGGATTAGCCCGAGTGGTTGGAAGGGGCGTGTTTCACGTGAAACACGCCCCTTTTGCATGTCCGGAAGGTGCGAGGAGCGAGCACCCATGCACTGAGAGTTGCTGAAAGGTGCCACCCCACACGTCGGGTGCTCGGAACCGTTTCACGTGAAACCACTAATCGCCGTACGGCGTCACCGTGATCGACTGATCTACGCTTCGGGGGCGTGCGCGGCGTTCTACCCGGCGGGTGATCACGGCTCACTGCGGGGATGCGGACATGGTGCCCGTTGACATGGTTTCACGTGAAACAGTGAGGGAGCGCTGCTGCGGTCGGGCGAGGACTGCCCAGGCCGCTCAATAAGGAGAACCGACTCCGTCCGTCTGATGCTGTCAACCTTTGTTTGCTCTCGACCGGTGGATATAGAAGACTCGACGGTGGTTCATCAAAAGACTCTGCTGCACGTCGCGCGGGCATTCGCAACGCGCCAGCCAGTTCTGATAGCGCGCCCCCCCTGGCGGGACTCGGGCCTATTCGATTCTGATGAGAGGACCTACATCGGCGTGAGACATAGGTGCCTCTCGCAGGAACAGCCACTCCTGCGGCGGAAACAGAGGTTTCACGTGAAACAGCGCCGTCTCCTCGCGCATTGTGAGTGACGAGGGGACTTCGCGGGTCATCCGGTCGGCGTCTTCAGCGCAATCAGGACAACGTTCGATTGCGCCCGGCCGGCGTGAGGCGAGAGCCCCGGTGCTAATTCCGCGTCGCCGAAACCCTACTGCGTCCCTCCCAGGGTTTCACGTGAAACTGCGGGTGCCGACCGGCGCAGCCGCATTGCGCTGACGTGTCGGCAGCGGGTATGAGGCGGTCGTTCCGGGAATACGGCCTCGGAGGTCTGCTGGGGCGGCGGTGATCTGGAGTTCTCTCGGCGTTCTGGAGCGCCCGGTCGGGCATATATGGAGCGCCGCGCGTCCGCGCCCCCGGGAGGGGTCACCGGGCACCACCATTATCGCCTCGGTCCCTGTCGGCTCCGGATCCGGCACTGATAAGGGTTGGGACGGCTCAGTGCGTCCAGTAACCGCCATGAGCCCGGGCCAGGGGCCCAGTGACAATGCCGGGCCCGCGCCCGGGACGGTCTCGCCCGCATACGCCATGGCGGTTATGAGTTCGTGATGACAATCAGATTGTACTTCGTGTGGTTCGAACCGTTTCACGTGAAACAGGAGTGTGGGGCGTACCATCTCCCCGCGGGAATGGCAGCAGTGCTGAGGTCACCTCTCGGCATCTCGTTTCCAGCCTCAAAATCGGGAGAGCCTACCCTGCCCGACCGGTGGGCGGACGGACGCGCGTAGATATACGGTCGGAAGCGGGACGATAAGGACAGCTGGGAGGGTTCTGCCCCTCCGGCTCGGTCGGGTGATGTGCCCAAGGATAGTCAATCGTTCGCACGGGATTTTGCTTCCTGATCGGACGTTCGGTACCGGATGCCTGGTGGCTCTCTAGGCGTTCGGAACACTTGGTGAGGGTCCTGTCCGGGGTGAGCATACGACCGGCTGTTTCACGTGAAACCGGTGGTCCGGTTCACTGAGCGCCGGGCGTCGCGGTCATCCTCTGGAGTTGAGCCGCTACCACGTGGACCGGGAACTCTCCCGCCATGACGATGCTCCCTCAGCGAGAGCATGGGAACGCCCGTCGTGATGTCCGGCACAACGAGCGGTTCGGACCGGGTTCGCTGACGAAGAATCAGCCCGGGCTGCCACGGTCCGAAGGAATCACGAGGGCGTCGTAGCGGCAGGCCTGCGGGTCGCGGAGGCCCGCCGCCGTCCGACAACGTACACCACGAAAAAGGGGGCCCATCGGATTCCTCCGACGGGCCCCCTGATCGAGCGAGTGATCAGTTGATGAAGGCGGCGAATTCCTGCTCGAGGACCTGCTTCGGCTTGGCGCCGATGGAGGTCGCCGCCACCTCGCCACCCTTGAAGACGTACACCGCGGGAATCGAGGTGATGCCGTACTTGGCGGCGATGGCGGGGTTGTCGTCGACGTTGACCTTGACGACGTCGACCTTCTCGCTGTGCTCAGCCGCGATGTCGTCGAGGATCGGGGACAGCATGCGGCAGGGGCCACACCATTCGGCCCAGAAATCCACGATGACGGGCTTGGTGGCCTGCAGGACGTCGGCGTCGAAGGACGCGTCAGTCACATCCTTTGCGTTGCTCATGCGGTGCTCCTTGTGTAGATGACTGATCAGAGGGTGGCTGATTCGGAAACTGCTTCGGCCGGTGGGGTGGGTACCCGGGCGGCGGTGAGGGATCCACTGACCGTATCGGCCAGGTAGTGCTCCACATCGAGGGCGGCGACGCAGCCGCTGCCCGACGCCGTGATCGCCTGGCGGTAGGTCGGGTCGATGACGTCACCGGCGGCAAACACGCCCGGCAGGGAGGTCTTCGAGGTCCGCCCTTGGACGGCGATGGTTCCCTCGCTGGTCAGCTCGAGCTGATTCTTGACGAGATCGACGCGCGGGTCGTTGCCGATAGCAACGAAGATGCCGGTGACATCGATGTCGCTGGTCGAACCGTCGACAGTGCTCGCGACCTTCACGCCGGTCACCTTGTCCGCGCCGTGAATGCCGACGACCTCGGAATTCCACAGGAAGCGGATCTTCTCGTGGGCGAAGGCGCGGTCCTGCATGATCTTCGACGCACGGAGGCTGTCGCGGCGGTGGATGACCGTCACGGAGCGCGCGAACTTGGTGAGGAAGAGTGCCTCCTCCATGGCGGAGTCGCCGCCGCCGACCACGGCGATGTCCTGGTCGCGGAAGAAGAAGCCGTCGCAGGTCGCGCACCAGCTGACGCCGTGGCCCGACAACCGCTTCTCGTCGTCGAGGCCGATCTCCCGGTACTCGGATCCGGTGGAGATGATGACTGCCCGTGCGAGGAACTCCTCGCCCGTGGCGATGGTGAGCTTCTTGATGTCACCGGAGAGTTCCGCGGACACCACGTCCTCGTAGAGGATCTCGGTGCCGAACCGGCGGGCCTGCTGCTCGAATTGTTCCATGAGCTCGGGGCCCATGACGCCCTCCGGGAATCCGGGGAAGTTCTCGACGTCGGTGGTGTTCATGAGTTCACCGCCGGCCTTGACGGAACTGGCGATGAGCAGGGGCTTGAGGTTGGCTCGGGCGGTGTACACCGCAGCGGTGTACCCGGAGGGCCCTGACCCGACGATGATGACGTCGTGGACCTTGTGCTCACCACCGGTGGCATCGGCCGCGGGTGATTCCAGCTGGACATCGGTGTGAGTTGTCACGTTCGGGGAAGACCTTCCTGTCGTTGTCGTGCGATACGGCCGTGCCGATTGTTTTCGCTGACACCTCCTCCAACGGGACCGTGGGTGCGGTTATTCCGGTGCGGGAGCGTACGCGCGCGCCCGCGGGGTGAGCGGTGCCGGGACTGCCCGTCCCGGTGCCGTCGTGTCAGTTGACCTCGATCTCGGCGATGCGGAGGCCGAACGGGAACTGGGCCTGGATGTTGGAGAGCCGAGGTAGCTGGGTGAAATTGATGATGACGTACTGTCCGGTGACGGGGCCGTCCGCATCGGCGGGGATGGGGAGGTTCGCCGTCGGCGCGGTGAAGCCGCCCTGGGCGACCTGCTCTGCGCCGTCGAGCGTGGGCTGGTCGTTCACCAGGACGGAGAAGGTGCCGCCGGCCGCGTTCAGCTGGTCGATGGTCACCTCGGTGATGGTGGACTCCTCCTCCAGTTCGACGACGAGGGCCAGATTCGAGGCGAGTCCCCCGAAGGCGTCATTGGCATAGACCTGGTTGCCCCAGAACGTGGCGGGATTCCCATCGATGATGAGCGACAAGGTTCCGTCGTTGCCTGCATCCAGCCCGGGGTTGTCCGGGACGAGGCGGGTGATGCCCGCGATCACGGGAGCCACTGCGGCAGGTGTGGGCTCGGCCGTCGGGGCGGCAGGAGCCGTCGTCGGGGCCTCGGCGGGCGCACTCGCGGAAGGCACGGGATCAGCATCGGCGACGGGGCTGCCTCCGCTGAACACGGATCCGAGATGCGTCGCCGCAAGGACGACGGCGACGACGAGGACGACGGTGAGCACCAGGCCGACGAGGATGCGCGTGAAGTTCCGGCTACGGCTGTCGTCGTACTCGTCCCGGTCCGCCTGCTCCGTGTCGTATGCCTCCGGATCACCGTCGGTGCGGGCGTCGTCGCCGCTGTGGGCGTCCAGGGGGAATTTCGAGGCCGCCCGCGCGGGTGCCTGGGTTCCGGCGGCAGTCCCGGAAGCGGCTCCGGCCATGGACGCGGCGCCGAGGGCTGCGGCGCCCGCAGCCACGGCGGCACCGCCCGGGCCGTCCTGGTCGCCGGATCCGTCCCGGGTGGCCGGTGATGCCCCGCCCGGGCGCCGGACCGGCGGCGGTGGCACGCGATGCGACGACGGCCGGTGCTCGGCCTGGGCCTGCGCGGAGACCGGCTCGGCCGCGACGGGCGCCAGATCCGAGGTGTCGTCCTCGCGCTGATTCCCGACGCCCCGACGGCTGAAACGCTGCGTCAGGCCGGACAGCCGGGAGGGCCGCCGGGGTCGGTCGTCGTAGTCCTCGTAGTGGTCGTCGTCATCGTAGGTCTCCGGTTCCGTGGACCGCGGCCGGCCGAAGATCTCGGAGCCGAGCGTATCGGTGAAGAACGGTTCGATGTACGGCTGCTCGTGGGCCGCCGCGTCCTGCTGGACGATGAGATCGAGCATGTCGGCGGCGGGTGCGCGGTTGGTCACCAGGTAGGTGCCGGAGTCGGTGATCCCCAGATCGAGGACCTGGATGTTGCCGTTGCGGTCACCCGTGGCCAGTTCCCGGGCGCTCGTGGCGACCTGCGAGGCGTTGTCGGCCGAGGCGACGAGGATGCTGACGGCCCGGTTGAGGACCTGGTCCACGCCGTCGAGCACGAGATCCTTCTCAGCAGAGGCCAGTACGTAGGCGGTCACCTTGTAGCGGCCGCCCAGCACTGACCCGACGTCTACTGCTTCTGGCACGTGTTCCTCCCCGGAAACGCTCGCTGATTTCTACCCATGCTACCGGTCGGCCCCTCCATTCCCGGGTTGGAACGTCAGGCGCGGCTGCGGCGGAATTTCGCGAGGAGCGGGCCTGTGAGCTCGGTCAGCTCGGTGACGCGCAGCAGTTTCAGCATGGCCAGATACACGGAGAACATGACGACCCCGCCGATCGCGAGCACCACGAGGGCGTTCAGTTTCGACTGCCAGAGGAAGCCGTCCGCGCTGTACCCCCCGAACGCCCAGCACAGCACGGTGCCGACGAGAGCGGCCACGATCCCGGCCAGGGTGAGGCGCACGTGGACGTCGAAGACGTGCCCGGCGCCGTAGGAGCCGATCTTCCGCGTGAGGAACGCGTGGCTGACGGCGACGGCGATCACGTTGCCGAGCGAATAGGCGATAGCGAGGACCGGCACGATGAGCCGCGGGTCGAACGTACTCGCGACGAGGGCGAAGCCGACCCCGACGACGGACAGGATCACCTGGATCCTGAGCGGCGTCCTGACGTCCTCACTGGCGTAGAAGACCCGGTTGAGGAAGAAGTTGGCGCTGAGGAACGGGGCACCGACCGCGAGGATCGCGATGATCACGCCGTTGATGGCCGCGCTCTCGGGGGATTCACTGAAGAGCATTCCGAGGGGCCCGGCGAAAGTGAGCAGCGCCGCCGCCCCGAAGACCGTGGCCACGCCGATGACGCGCAGGCCCTGTGACAGGGTGGCCCGCACCGTCTTCAGATCGCCGTCGGCATGCGCGGACGCCAGCTGGTTGAACATCACCGTAGCCAGCGACAGCGCGATCACCGAGTGCGGCAACTGGTACACCATGGCGCCGAATTCGAGGTTGGTGAACCCCGGGATCTGCACGGGAGGGTCCTGGCCGAGGAACCGCGGGCGGGCATCGGAGGCGATGGTGGCGACGTTCAGGTTCACGAGGTAGAGGCCGTTGCCGATGAGCATCGTCACGATGGTGACCGAGGCGAGCTTGCCGGTCCGCCCGAGGCCCGTGCCGCGGATCCCGAACTTCGGGCGCAGACCCAGGTTCAGGCGTTTCAGGGGGATGAACAGCACGAGCGCCTGGATCACGATGCCGAGCGTGGTGCCTCCGGCCAGCAGGACCGTCTGCTCCGTCGTCCACGTCTCCGGGCTGTGCTGTTCCGCCTGCTCGGTCCCCATCAGTGCGATGAAGACCACCAGGAAGGCGATGGACACCAGGTTGTTGACGACGGGCGCCCACATGTACGGGCCGAACGAGCCGTTGGCGTTGAGGATCTGGCCGACCACCGCATAGATCCCGTAGAAGAAGATCTGCGGCAGGCACCAGAAGGCGAAGACCGTGGTGAGGGCGAGATTCTCCTCCGTGAATCTCGTGGTCACGCCGACGACGAGCGGTGCGGCGAGGGTGGCGAGCACGGTCAGCACGAGGAGGGCCGCGGCGGCGAGGGTCAGGAGCCTGCTGACGAAGTCCGAGCCCCGGTCCGGTTGTTTGCTGGCGCGGATGATCTGGGGCACCAGGACGGCGTTGAACACACCGCCGGCAAGCATCAGGTACAGGAAGTTGGGGAGGTTGTTGGCCGAGGTGAAGAGATCCGACACCTGCCCGGACGCCCCGATGGCGGTGGCAAGGAGGGCCACGCGGACGAGGCCGAGGATCCGCGACACGAGGGTGCCGGCGGCCATGACCGCGCTCGCCCGGACGGTGGAGCCGCCGCGCGGCGCGGAGGGATCGTCGCGGACCGGCGGGCCGGCGTCCTGCAGGGGGGTCGAGGCTGTGTTCGTGTCAGACATCGCTCCCCATCGTCTCACCGATGGGACGACGACGCCGCGCCGTGACCCGGTGCGGTGGCCGCGCATCGGACTCAGAGGTGCTCGGGCAGGACCTCGCGGGCGAGATCAGCGATCCGGCGTTCGTTGGGGAAGGACAGGCGGCGGCCGAGCTCCTGCAGGGGGACCCACGCGACGTCGACGGCTTCGTGGTCGGGATCGTTCTCGATGGTGAGGTAGCCGCCGGTACTGATCAGGAGGTAATGGTGGACGGTCTTGTGCACGCGGTGGCCGCTGACCGTGAACCAGTAGTCGATGCTCCCGAGCGCGGAGACGATCCTGCCCTCGATGCCGGTCTCCTCGGCGATCTCCCGGACGGCCGCTTCCTCGTTGTTCTCCGAGCCCTCGGGGTGGCCCTTGGGCAGGCACCACTCGAGGCGCCCGCCGCGGTTGAGGCGGGCGATGATGGCGACGTCGAGGGTCTCCCGCGAGGCGTCGACGACGATGCCGCCCGCGGACACCTCCTCCACCGTGGGCAACTGGTGCTGCACGGCAGGCATACCCGTGGTTCCCATTGACACTGTCAACGGGGTGCGCTTCGGAGCACTTGGAACGGGTCGGTCCATGCAGACCACTCTAACGATCTTTGGCCCGGGGCGATGACGAGCCGGGCCCCGACCTGCCTGAATCAGCACCCGGATCGACAGCAGTGTTCCAGCACCCCGCGGTCCGGTCCGCGGTGTGGGAAACGGGTGCTGATCTGGCACCCTTAAGGGACTATGGCGCACCTGCTGGACACATCGACCCTCACCGCACCCCTCCCTCCCGTGGTCCTCGAGGTCGGCGGACTCTTCGACGCCGCAGGCCATGAGCTCTCGCTCGTCGGCGGGCCGGTCCGGGATCTCTTCCTCGGCAGGGTGTCGCCCGACCTCGACTTCACCACGGACGCCGACCCGGACCAGACCCTGGCGGTCGTCCGGCGCTGGGCGGACGCGTACTGGGAGATCGGCCGGGCATTCGGCACGATCGGTCTCCGCAAGGACGGCCACCAGATCGAGATCACCACGTACCGCGCCGAGGCTTACGATCCGTCGTCCAGGAACCCGACGGTCGCCTTCGGCACCAACCTCCACGACGATCTCGAACGACGCGACTTCACGATCAACGCGATGGCCCTCCGGCTGCCGTCCCTGGAACTCGTCGACCCGTTCGGCGGTGTCCGGGACCTGCATGCCGGTGTCCTCCGCACGCCCGGCACGCCGACGTCGTCGTTCTCCGACGACCCGCTGCGCATGATGCGTGCCGCACGCTTCGTCTCCCAGCTCGGTGTTGCCCCCGCCCCGGAGGTGACGGAGGCGATGACGCACATGGCCGAGCGGATCTCGATCATCTCCGCCGAGCGCGTGCGCGACGAACTGGTCAAACTCATCCAGGGCAAGGCGCCCGACACCGGGATCGACCTGATGGTGGAGACCGGGCTCGCCGAGTACGTGATGCCGGAGGTCTCCGCCCTGCGGCTGGAGACGGACGAGCACCACCGCCACAAGGACGTCTACCAGCACTCCCTCACCGTCCTGCGCCAGGCGTGCGCCCTCGAATCGGACGAGGACGGTCCGGTCCCGGGGCCCGACGTCGTCCTGCGGCTCGCCGCCCTCCTCCACGACATCGGCAAGCCAGCGACCCGGAAGTTCGAGCCCGGAGGCGCCGTCAGCTTCCGGCACCACGACGCCGTCGGGGCGAAGCTCGCCGGGAAGAGGCTGCGGGAGCTGAGGTTCGACAACGACACCATCAAGGCCGTCGCGCGCCTCGTCGAACTGCACATGCGGTTCTACGGCTACGGCGAGGCGGGCTGGAGCGATTCGGCCGTCCGCCGCTACGTGAGCGACGCCGGACCCCTCCTCGAGCGGCTCCACCGCCTCACGCGGTCCGACGTCACCACCCGGAACCGGCGCAAGGCCGAGCGACTGGCGTTCGCCTACGACGACCTCGAGGCGAGGATCGACGCGCTCGCCGACCAGGAGGAGCTGGCCTCGATCCGCCCCGACCTCGACGGCGAGCAGATCATGGCGCTGCTCGGCGTCCGCCCCGGCCCCGTGGTGGGCCGCGCCTACCGCTTCCTCCTGGAGGAACGGATGGAACACGGTCCGCACGACCCCGCCGAGGCACAGACCAAGCTCCGCCGGTGGTGGGGCGAGCAGCCCGAATCCCAGGAGAACCCATGAAGCCCATGTCAGGCGCAGCAGCCCCGGACCTCACCCCCTCCGGGACGCCCCTGCCCCGCCTGTGGCTGCTCCGGCACGGCGAGACGGAGTGGTCGAGGGACGGCCGCTACACCGGCCTGACCGACCTCCCCCTGACCGGGCACGGGGAGGAGCAGGCGCTCGCCGCCCGCGAGCATCTTCAGGGCATCGACTTCGACCTCGTGCTGACCTCGTTCCTGCAGCGCGCGGTCCGCACGGCCGAACTCGCCGGTTTCCCCGACGCCGAGGTGCTGCCCTACGCCCACGAATGGGACTACGGCGACAACGAGGGGCTGGTCAGCGCGACGGTCCGCGCGGAGAACCCCGACTACCTGATCTGGAACGACGGCGCCCCGAACGGCGAGACCCTGGCCCAGGTGGTGGAGCGGGCGGACCGCGTCATCGCCCGCGTCCAGGCCGGGTGCGGCACGGACGCCGACCAGGACCCCGGGGCGACGCCCGTGCAGAACGCACTGCTCGTGGCGCACGGCCACTTCCTGCGGATCGTCGCGGCCCGCTGGCTGCAGTTCGGCGGCATCGAGGGCCGGCGCTTCGTCCTCGGCACCGCCGCGGTCTGCGCGCTCGGCTGGGACAAGCACACGCCCGCCATCGTGCACTGGAACCTCTAGGCGCCGTCGGGCCCTGACCCCTTCCGGGGCACCCGACGAACGATGTGCCGGAGGGTCCACTCGAGCGGCCCGGTCCAGTACCTCGAGAGAAGGAGGCTGCTCGCCGCGGCCTGGCCGGCGAACAGCACGACGACGACCACGACCACGACGGCCGGCGGCAGGCGGTCCATCAGGCCGAGGCCGTACCCGGTGAAGACGAGGCACAGCACGACGGACTGGGCCACGTAGTTGCTCAGCGACAGGCGCCCGGTCGGAGCGAGCACGGCCGTGACGACGCGCCCTGCGCGTGATCCCAGCACGAGCAGGAGGGCCGCCGCGTAGCCCACGGTCACGAGCGGCGACGTCACGACCGAGAGTGCGGTGGCCAGGACCCGCGCCGCACTCCCGCCGCCCCACACGTCGAGGTACGCCGCGTACGCCGCACCGGCCAGGCCGAGGGGAAGGGCCAGGACGACGACGCGCCACAGGATGCTGCGCGGAGGCACTGCCGGACGGAGGACACCCAGCATCGCGAGGGCGGACCCCGCGAAGAAGGCCGCGAGGGCCAGCGGCCCCTGGAAGAACACGACGGACGGCAGGACGACGCCGTAGGTCGCCGCATTGGCGGCCAGCGCCTCGGCGGGGGTCGCCGTCGGGCTGATCGGCATGGCCGGGAGGTCGCCAGCCGCTGGGCCGCCGACGGGCAGGAGCACTGCCACGGCGACGAGGAGCAGGGCCATCCCCAGCGTGATGCCGACCGCGAGGCCGAGGCGGGCACGCGGTCCGGCGGGTCCGGCGGCGACCAGGATCGTACCGGCCAGGGCGTAGGTCAGGAGGATGTCGCCGTAGAACAGCGTCAGCCCGTGGGCGACGCCGAGGACCCCGAGGAAGATGAGGCGCCGCGTCATGAGCCGCGTCCGGTCCTCACCGGCCGCCGCTGCGAGGACGACGGATCCGTAGCCGAACAGCAGCGAGAACAGCAGGTAGAACTTGCCCTCGAAGAACGTCGCCACGGCGAACCGGATCCCGAGGTCCACCGGTGACGCGGTGGACGGATCCCGGCCTCCCGTCAGATGGGAGGAGTCGGCGAAGAACCACACGTTGACCATGAGGATCCCCAGAAGAGCGAACCCCCGCAGGGCATCGACCTGCGCGACGCGGGAGCCCGCGGTCATCGAATCCGACACCCGAATTCCCCTCCTCCCGAAAATATCCGAACAAATCCGTCCGAAGGGCTATGCCTGCGCATATTCCGTACGGTAGCTTTATTCACGTGCCATTGGGTTTTCCCAACTCGAGTAGTTCACCACTCGACCGGAACCCCGTGGCCGCATGACTGCAGGTCACTCGACGGAATGGAGGTGGAGATCGTGAACAGCATGTTCGGCGGAGCCCTTGCCCGCCTCACCGGTCCCGCCTTCATCCGGCATCGCCACTAGGAAGTCGGCGCACCGGCGGTAGCCGGTCGATCCAGCACCCCCTCGTGCCCGTGCGCGGCTTCCTCTTTCTTTCCCTTTCCCGGCAATGCCTTTCCCGGCTCCCTCCTGCCGAATCAATTCCTGCCGAAAGTCCGTCATGCCCCATTCCCGGCCCATTCCTGACCAATTCACCGACAATCCCGCCGGAGCCCGAGCTGCCTCCGGCGAATTCATCATGAGCGGAACGCTGACCACGTTCCCGGAGGCCCGTTCGGCCGCGGCCCCCACGGGTGTCCCCGCGCAGCCGATGCCCGGGTTCCACCGCAGGAGGGAGGTGCAACGCATGCTGAGGAGATGGAGGAACAGTATCTCGCTGTGGGGGCGGGTGTGGGTGAGCCGCCCCCGTGACCCGTGGGAGGCATCGCAGCGGTTCACGCTGCCCCAGCACACCACGTACATCAAGTGACGCTCAGCGGCCGCGCCGCGCCGACCGCCCCCGGCGATCAGATCAGCGATCCCGGGTGCGGTCGGCGGGCGGTGGCACCCCGGTGCGGGTGGGTTCATGGAATGGGGGGTGAGGACGAGGCGTTATAGGGTCGTGAGGTTACACGACCGGTCTTACCTCCGCCGGTCGGAAGGGAGACGGTGTGTCCGGCGTCAGGCGCGTGGCCATGCTGTCCCTGCACACCTCCCCGCTCGAGCAGCCCGGTACGGGGGACGCCGGCGGCATGAACGTCTATGTCAGGAGCACGGCCCTCGAACTCGCGGGCGTCGGGGTCGACGTCGAGATCTTCACCCGGGAAGCGGGCGAGGGACGGCCCCGGCGCGAGGTGCTCGCCGAGGGCGTCGTGGTCCACCACCTCCACGCCGGACCCCGCCGCCGAATCCCGAAGGAAGCCCTCCCGGGACTGGCCGATACCTTCGCCGATGCGATCACCGAGGTGGCCGACCTCCTCGCGGACGGCCACTTCGACGTCCTGCACTCCCACTACTGGGTCTCGGGGATGGTGGGGCTGACGCTCAGCCGGGAGATGAACCTCCCCCTGGTCCACTCCATGCACACGATGGCGAAGGTCAAGAACCTGCGCATGAGGACGCTCAGCGCTCCGGAACCGGCGGAGCGGATCGCGGGTGAGGAGGAGATCGTCGCGGGGGCGGCCCGCCTGATCGCGAACACGAGCACGGAGGCGAACGAACTCATCTCCCTCTACGGCGCCCACCCGAAGCGGGTCGACGTCGTGGCTCCCGGCGTGGACCTGTCGACGTTCCACCCCGGTGATCGCGCCGCGGCGCGCGCCGCGCTGGCCTTCCCGCCGGAGCAGTTCCACGTGGTGTTCGCCGGGAGGATCCAGAAACTGAAAGGCCCCCAGGTCCTCGTGGCCGCGGCCGCGGAGCTCCGGCGCCGCCGGCCGGACATCCCGCTGGCCGTCAGCATCATCGGCGCGGGAAGCGGCTCCGAGGCGCTGGCCCTGCAACCCCTCATCGACGCCGCCGGCCTCACCCGGGACGTCTGCCTCTACCCGCCCGTCACCGCCCCCCGGCTCGCCCAGTGGTTCCGGTCCGCGAACGTGGTGGCCATGCCGTCCTTCAGTGAATCGTTCGGCCTCGTGGCGCTGGAGGCCCAGGCCTGCGGCACCCCCGTGGTCGCCGCCGACGTCGGCGGACTGCCGCAGGCCGTCAGCGACGGGCGCAGCGGGCTCCTCGTGGACAGCCATTCGGCGACCGACTGGGCGGACGCGCTCGAACGGCTGCACGACGACACCCGCCTGCGGGAGACGCTGGGCCGCGGGGCCGCCACCCACGCGCTGGCGTTCGGCTGGCAGCGCACGGCCCTGCTGACGGCGCAGAGCTACCGCACCGCCGTCGAGCATTTCCCCGCCGCGACCACCCGCTGAGGTGCTCGCCCGCGCACCCTAGGATGGAAGCGTGAATCCCGCCGAGCTCGCCGCCTACCTCGATTCCGTGCGCATCACCGGCCTGGTGGCCACGCCGCGGCAGGACAACCTGAAGCACATGCGGCTCTTCCTCGAGGGCAACGAACACCTCGGATTCGGGGTGGACCACACCCGCGAGTGGACCTACGACGACGTCTTCGACCTCATGCACGAGCGCGTGGGCACGAGCCCCGACCGGGACCACACCGAAGGTCAGGACACCATCGACGCCGGCAAGTGCGTCGCCGCCCTGGACCGGCTCGCCGATCGGCTCGGGGCGTCCGCCCGCCGTCGGGAGCGGATCCTCTTCGCGACCGGTCACCCGGCGGGGCTGCTCCCCGTCCACGCGGCCTTCGCGCAGGCGGCCGCCGCCGCGGGTGCCACGGTGGTGCGGGTCCCGGAGGGGCGCCCCTTCGGTGCCGGGGACATCCGCCAGGTCTTCGGTGTGCTCGTGTGGCACCAGTACGGCGGGCTCATGCACACGCACTTCCCCGAGCCCATGCGCCTGAGCCTCGACACGCTCACCGGTGCGGGACACGACCTGCCGGACCTCGTCGTCGCCGACCACGGGTGGGCGGGCCACGCGGCGAGTGCGGGGCTGCCAACCGTCGGGTTCGCGGACTGCAACGACCCGGGGCTGTTCGTCTCGGAGGCGCAGGGGCAGTTGGACGTCGCCGTCCCGCTCGACGACAACGTGACCCCGGGACTGTACGAACCCCTCATCGACTACGTCCTCGAGCGGGCAGGCCTCCCGCGGCCCTGACCCGGCGCGCTGATAGGTTGGCTGCATGAGCGATCTCGAGATTGCCCGCGCCGCCGCGGTCAGGCCCATCGAACACATCTCCGATGCGGCCGGGATCCCGCGGGAGGCCCTCGAGTTCCACGGCCGGTACAAGGCGAAGATCGACCCGCGCCTCCTGCCCGAGGACGGCCGGAGCCCCGGCAAGGTGGTCCTGGTCAGCGCGATGAGCCCCACCCCCGCCGGCGAGGGGAAGTCCACCTGCACGGTGGGGCTCGCGGACTCACTCGCGAGGGCGGGGCAGCGCGTGATGATCGCCCTGCGCGAGCCGTCCCTCGGCCCCGTGCTGGGCATGAAGGGCGGCGCGACCGGCGGCGGCTACTCGCAGGTGCTGCCGATGGACGAGATCAACCTGCACTTCACCGGCGATTTCCATGCCATCACCTCCGCGAACAACGCGCTCGCGGCCCTGATCGACAACCACATCCACCAGGGCAACGAGCTCGGCATCGACCCGCGGCGCATCACGTTCAAACGGGTGCTCGACGTCAACGACCGCGCCCTGCGCGAGGTGGTCATCGGCCTCGGGGGGCCCACGCAGGGGACCCCCCGCCGGGACGGCTTCGACATCACCGTGGCCTCGGAGATCATGGCCGTGTTCTGCCTGGCCGCCGACCCCGCGGACCTGAAGGAACGCCTGGCGGACATCACCTTCGGGTACACCTACGACCGCCGGCCCCTGACCGTACGGGACCTGCAGGTGCAGGGGGCGCTGGCGCTGCTGCTCAAGGACGCCCTGAAGCCGAACCTCGTGCAGACCATCGCCGGCACGCCGGCCCTCGTCCACGGTGGCCCCTTCGCGAACATCGCACACGGCTGCAACTCCGTCATCGCCACCAGGACGGCCCGCCGCCTCGCGGACATCGTCGTCACCGAGGCCGGCTTCGGTGCGGATCTCGGAGCGGAGAAGTTCATGGACATCAAGGCGCGGGCCGCGGACCTCGCCCCCGACGCCGTCGTGATCGTCGCGACCATCCGCGCCCTCAAGATGCACGGTGGGGTCGCCAAGGCCGACCTCGCACAGCCCGACCTCGAAGCGCTCCGGGACGGGACGGCGAACCTCCTCCGCCATGTCCGGAACATCGAGAAGTTCGGCATCCCTCCCGTCGTCGCCGTCAACAGGTTTGGCACGGACTCGCAGGAGGAGCTCGACTGGCTGCTCTCCTGGTGCGCCGGCGAGGGGATCGCCGCCGCCGTGGCCGACGTGTGGGGCCAGGGCGGGGGAGGACCCGGCGGGGACGAGCTCGCCGCCGAGGTGCTTGCCGCCCTCGAGCGGCCCGTCACCTTCTCCCACCTCTACCCGCTCGACCTCCCCGTGGACGAGAAGATCCGCACCATCGTGCAGGAGATCTACGGCGCGGACGGCGTCGAGTTGTCCGTCCCGGCCCTGCGCCGGCTCAAGGAGATCGAGGCGAACGGGTGGTCGGGACTGCCCGTGTGCATGGCGAAGACCCAGTACTCGTTCTCGGACGACGCCGGCCTGCTCGGCGCTCCCAAGGGGTTCACCGTGCACGTCCGAGATCTCATCCCGAAGACCGGCGCCGGGTTCATCGTCGCACTCACGGGATCCGTGATGACGATGCCCGGACTGCCGAAGGAACCGGCCGCGCTCCGGATGGACGTGGACGCCGACGGCAACGCCGTCGGACTGTTCTGACGTCGGACTGTTCCGGCGCCGGACTGTTCCGGCGCTGGCCGCTCCGACACCCGATGACCGGGCCGGGACGCACGGGAGGCCGGGACGGCGATCCGTCCCGGCCTCCCGTGATGCCGCCTAGCGCTCGATGTCGCCGCGGATGAAGGCCTCGACCTTCTCGTGGGCGATGTCGTCCGCGTACTGCTCCGGCGGGGACTTCATGAAGTAGCTCGACGCCGAGAGGATCGGTCCGCCGATCCCGCGGTCCAGAGCGATCTTCGCCGCGCGGATGGCGTCGATGATGACACCGGCCGAGTTCGGCGAGTCCCAGACCTCGAGCTTGTACTCGAGCGAGACGGGGGCGTCCCCGAAGTTGCGGCCCTCGAGGCGGACGAAGGCCCACTTGCGGTCGTCGAGCCAGGCCACGTAGTCGGATGGGCCGATGTGGACGTCGTTGGCCCGCAGTTCGGCCTTGACGTTGGAGGTGACGGCCTGGGTCTTGGAGATCTTCTTCGACTCGAGGCGGTCACGCTCGAGCATGTTCTTGAAGTCCATGTTGCCGCCGACGTTCAGCTGGTAGGTGCGGTCCAGCGTGACGCCGCGGTCCTCGAACAGCTTCGCCATGACGCGGTGGGTGATCGTGGCGCCGATCTGGCTCTTGATGTCGTCGCCGATGATCGGGACGCCGGCCGCGGTGAACTTGTCCGCCCACTCCTTGGTACCCGCGATGAACACGGGGAGGGCGTTGACGAACGCGACGCCGGCGTCGATGGCGCACTGGGCGTAGTACTTCGCGGCGTGCTCCGAGCCGACGGGCAGGTAGCAGACCAGCACGTCCGCCTTCGAGGCCTTCAGCTGGGCGACGATGTCGACCGGCTCCTCGTCCGACTCGACGATGGTCTCGCGGTAGTACTTGCCGAGACCGTCCAGGGTGTGGCCGCGCTGGACGATGACGCCGGTCGGGGGCACATCGGCGATCTTGATCGTGTTGTTCTCGCTGGCACCGATGGCTTCGGCGAGATCGTGGCCGACCTTCTTGCCGTCGACGTCGAACGCCGCCACGAACTGCACGTCCCCGACGTGGTACTTGCCGAACTCGACGTGCATCAGGCCCGGAATGGCTCCCGCCGCATCCGCGTCGCGGTAGTAGTGCACGCCCTGGACCAGCGACGCGGCACAGTTGCCGACTCCAATAATTGCTACGCGAATGGGGTTCTGTCCCACAGTTCTCCTCGAAAGCCCGTTGAATATGCCCCGGCCGTCATCGCCCCGGGCGCGGTTGGCAGGGAATGCCAGTGTACGTTCCCTTTCCAACGCGGACGGATGCCCCGCCATTCCTCGACCAAGCCGGCGCGCCCGGCGACAGTCCCGGAGAGCGACCCCTCCGCGGGTGCGGGGCGGCTACGCTCGGGGGATGACCTCGGGCACGGGCAGGCGCGGCCCCTACCGCATCAGCGTCCCGAGCCGGTCCGACCCGGCGCTGCGGACCCTGGTCGAAGGCGTCGGGGGCCCGCTCGGGCGGCGCGCCGATCCCGGCCGGATCTCGCCGGGATGGTTCACGGTGGAGCGGACGCTGATCCTGATGACCGTCTGCTCGGCCGTCCTCGCCGTCGTCGTCAAGAACCCGTGCCGGATCCACGGGTGGTCCTCCCCGGACTACTTCTATCGCGCCTGCTACTCCGACTGGACCGAGCTCTACCAGAGCCGGGGCCTCGGGGAGGGCGTCCTGCCCTTCATCACGCCCGGCGCGCTCTTCGAGTACCCGGTGCTGCTCGGGCTGCTCGCCTCCGGGACTGCGGTGCTCGTGGAGCTGCTCGCGGGCGGAGCGGACGCGGCGGCGGCCTCCCGCCTCTACTTCGACGTCAACGCCGTGCTCCTCTCCGGGGTGTGGATCCTGACGGTCCTGGCGACGCTCCGGCTGGCCGGCCGGCGCCCCTGGGACGCGGCCGTCCTGGCCACGGCACCCGTGGTCATCCTGGCCGGCACCATCAACTGGGACCTCTGGGCGGTGCTGCTCGCCACCCTGGGCATGCTGGCGTTCGCCCGCGACCGTCCGGTCCTGGCCGGGATCCTCTGGGGGCTCGGCGCCGCGGTGAAGCTCTACCCGGTCCTGCTGCTCGGGGCGGTGCTCGTCCTGGCGATCCGGTCGGGGCGCTACCGGCCGTTCGTCGGCGCCCTGGCCGGTGCGCTCGCGGCCTGGCTCGCGGTGAACCTGCCGTTCCTGCTGCGGGATCCGGCGGGCTGGGGCTACTTCCTGACCTTCTCGGAGACGCGCGACGCCGGTTTCTCCTCCGCCTGGTACGTCTACAACGCGCTGGCGCGGCAGGCCGGCGTCGCCACCCTCCCGCCGGGCGCCATCAATGCGGGGGCCGCCGTCCTGTTCGTCCTCGCCTGCGCCGGCATCGCCGTCCTCGCGCTCCGTGCGCAGCGCCGGCCCCGGCTGGCCCAGGTGGCCCTGCTCGTCGTGGGTGCCTTCGTCCTCTGCAACAAGGTGTACTCGCCCCAGTACGCCCTCTGGCTCGTGCCTCTCGTGGCCCTCGCGGTCCCCCGCTGGCGGGTGGTCCTCGTCTGGCAGTCCGTGCAGATCCTCCACTGGGCGGCGGTGTGGCTCTACCTCGGGGGCATGACGAGCGGGGGCCCCGCCGCGAACAACCTGGGGCTCGGCACGTACTCCTGGGCGGTCCTCGCCCATATGCTCTCTACTGCATACGTGATGGCGGTGGTGGTCCGGGAGATCCTCGTGCCACCGGTCGACGTGGTGCGGCGTATCGGTATCGATGATCCCCAGGGCGGGCCGTTCGATGGGACCCCGGACCGCTTCACCCTGCGACGCCGCGCCTTCTCGCCCCGGATGCAGGCCGGCGCCGGGTTCGCGGGCGGAGCATCGGGGAGTGCCGCTCGGATAGGCTTGCAGGACCGCCGTGCGCCCGATGCCCGTCCCGACGGGCGGCGGTGACAGCCCCGGGCGGACCGGCCGTCCCGGTCCGCCGAGCCCCCGATCATCGACCCGTGCAGGATCCCAGTGAGAGACCCCCAGTGAACGCAGCCCCCCTGACCTACAGCCCGCTGGACCGGCAGGCGTTCGACGCCGTCGCCGCCGCGCACCCCGCGGTGCTGATCCCGCTCGAGCAGACACCCGACTGGGTCGACTTCGAGCGGGCCCTCGGGCGGACGCCGCTGGGTATCTGGGCCTACCGGGACGCCGAGGGCACGCTCGTCGCGACCGCCAGTTACGTGCATGTGGTGCGCCGCTTCCGGGAGTCCGTCGTCGTGGTCAACGGTCCCGTCTGGTACGCCGAGCGGACGCCCGCGGCGGAACGCCTGCTGCTGGAGACGGTGCGCCGCCAGTTCAGCGACCATCCGACCGTCCATCCGCTGTACGTGCGGCTGCAGGTCGCCACGCTGCAGGCCCCCGCCACCGACCCGATCGAGCACGGATGGTACGAGCGTGAGATCGTCGTCGACCTCACGCCGTCCGAGGCGGACCTGCTGAAGAGCTTCCGGCCGAACGCCCGCAACAGCATTCGCCGGGCCCAGCGCAACGGCATCGAGATCAAGCATATTCCGCGTGAGGAATGGAGTCGGGTCTTCGCGTCCGAGCTGTACCCGATCATGCGGGAGACCGCGGAACGCGACGGCTTCCAGTCGTTCGACTCGTCCTACTACGAGACCCTCCTGGCCGTCCTCGGCGATCATCTCCGCCTCCTCGTCGCGTATCGTGCCGGGCAGCCGCTGAGCTGGCTGATCACTACGGAGTACCGCGGCTACGCCGTCTACTACTTCGCCGGCAGCACGCAGATGGCACGGAGCACCTTCGCCCCCTACCTGCTGCTGTGGGAGGCGTTCAGGACGCTCAAGGCCGCCGGCAACACCGCGTGCGGGCTGACCGGCATCGAGAGCGAGAACTACCCCTCGCTCGCCAACGTCACGACGTTCAAGCGGAACTTCTCGAAGAACGTCGTGGTGGTCCCTACGACCTACGACGTCCCGCTCGATGCGCGCCGCTACGCGGTCGTGGCGTCGCTGCTGGCCGCCCGCCGGAACGGACCCGCGGCCGTACGGCAGGCCGCCGGACGGCTCCGGGCAGCAGCCGGCCACGCCCGCGGGCGGGGCAGGACGAGCACGCGGACCTGACGGGCGGGGATCGGCCCCGCCCGCGAGAGAGGAAGCCATGGTAGATGTCGAGGTCGTCGGCGCCGGTCCCAACGGACTCGCGGCCGCCGTCGTCATGGCGCGTGCGGGACTGTCCGTGCGGATCCACGAGGCGGCGTCGACCATCGGTGGCGGGTCGCGGTCCATCGAGCTCCTGCAGCAGGACCACCTCCACGACTTCTGTTCGGCCGTCCACCCGATGGCCCTCGCGTCGCCGTTCTTCCGCGCTTTCGAGCTGAGCCGCCGCATCGGCTTCGCGGTCCCCGAGGTCTCCTTTGCCCACCCGCTCGACGGCGGGCGGGCCGGGATCGCCCACCGCAGCCTCGACCGGACGGTCGAGGGCCTCGGCGTGGACGGGGAGGCGTACCGACGGCTCCTGCAGCCGCTGAGCGACCGGGAACAGGACGTCCTCGCGTTCACCCTCAACCACGTGGTGCGCGTCCCGAAGAAGCCGGAGGCCGCGGTGCGCTTCGGCCTCGCGGTGCTGGACCAGGGACTGCCGTGGTGGAACCGCCGTTTCAGCACCGACGAGGCGAAGGCCCTCGTCACCGGGGTCATGGCGCACCCCGTGGGCACCCTGCCGTCCCTGACCGGAGCCGGCGCCGGCCTGGTGCTGAACCTCCTGGCGCACACCGTGGGATGGCCCATCCCGGCGGGGGGTTCGCAGTCCATCGCGGACGCCCTGGCACTCGACGTGCGGCAGCACGGCGGGCAGATCATCACGGACAGCCGGGTGACGACCCTCGCGGAGGTGTCGGACGCCCCCGTGGTGCTGCTCGACGTCGCCCCCAGGACCTTCCGGTCCATGGCCCGAGGACGCCTCCCGGCGGCGTACGAGACGGCGCTGAAGGCCTTCACGTACGGCAATGCGGCCTGCAAGGTGGACTTCATCCTGTCCGGGCCGGTGCCCTGGACCCACCCCGAACTGCATCGCGCCGGGACCGCGCACCTGGGCGGGACGCGGGACGAGATCGCCGCCGGCGAGAGGCAGGTCAACCAGGGCATCCACCCGGACAGCCCGTACGTGCTGCTCTCCCAGCCGTCGTCGTTCGATCCGACCCGCGCCCCCGAGGGCCGGCACACGCTCTGGACCTACTGTCACGTGCCACGGGGCTCCACCCGGGACATGGCGGAGGCCGTGACGGCCCAGATCGAGCGGTTCGCGCCGGGCTTCCGCGACGTCGTCGTGCAGAGCCATACGACAACGGCGAGCGAACTCGAGGTCTACAACGCCAACTACGTGGGCGGCGACTTCAGCAGCGGGGCGGTGAACCTCCGGCAGATCGTGGCCCGGCCGGTGCCGTCCCTGCAGCCGTGGGCGACGCCCCTCAAGGGTGTCTATCTCTGCTCGCAGTCAACACCGCCCGGTCCGGGAGTGCACGGGATGGCCGGCCTCAACGCGGCCGAGCTGGCGCTCCGGCGCGAGTTCGGCCTGGCCGTACCGGACCTGGGCCTCTGAGCTCAGGCGCTCGCGGGGTGCTCGTGTTCGTCGGCCCCGCTCTGCAGCCAGGCCACCGCCTGGTGGCGCGAGGTGAAGAACCGGGTGGGGCAGGGTGGGGAGTTCACCCCGAGGAAGAAGTTCGCGATCATCCTGTCGACGGGCGAGGAGCCCAGGAGCGCGATCCGCGATGCCGCGCACGGGGTGGCGAAGACCGCCCGCGCATCGCGCGTCACGGTTCTCGTGGTCTCCATGTCCACCAGCATCGGGTGGCCCTCCGCCTCGGCGAGCGTGTTGACCGCCAGCATGGCCGCCTCGGCATCGGTGGCGGTGATGGTGCAGTCCCGATCCCAGGCCAGGTGAAGGATGCCGTTCGGCAGGAGTTCCAGTCCGGCCTTGTCGCCGTCGATGCGTTGAGCGGGCATGGAGACCTCCTCTGCAGGTCACTGATGCCTCCGGGCCGGCCGGCCCTGGGTCCACCCCTGAGACCGAGGATCAGCGAGTTCCCATCGTAGCGAAGTATCCGGGGATGGCCGTGGTCCTGTCGCCGCTCATGGGGACGGCCTCGATGGTGACCGGCCCGTCGGCCAGCAGCTGCCACTGCGCCTCGGGGAACGCCGCGCGGCGTTCCCTCGCCCCGAACTGCCCGGGGACGGGTATGCCGCCGATGGCCTTGCGGAGTGGGTGTGGAATGCTGCCCGGGGTCGCGCCGAGGCTCTGCATGTAGCTCAGCGGAGTGCCCCGGTAGTTGGTCTCCGTGAGCAGGACGCGCCCGCGCCGCCCGGTCACGGTGTGGAGGCTCTGCGCGAGCTGCCGGCGCTGCGGGGGTCGCAGGACGTGGAAGACGCCGCGGACGAAGACGTTCATCTCCCCGTATTCCTCATACAGCATGTCTCCTGCACGGGACTCGGTGAGGTCGAGTGCGCGGAAGGAGACGGCCTGCCCGGCGTCGGTCTCCTGGCGGGCACGCCGCACCGCGCTCTCGGCGACGTCCACGCCGACGGCGGCTGGGAACCGGAGCGCGAGCCAGCGCGTCCACTGCCCGTTGCCGCACCCGACGTCGAGGACCGGCAGGGAGAAGTCCATGGATGAATCCATCGCCGGCGTGTACTGCTCCGCCTCGGGGCCGATGTCCGCGTCCCAGAGCACCTCGCCCCGCGTGCCGGTCGCCCGGACGTCGCTCCAGTAGCCCTCCCACGCCGCCGCAGGGTCGCGGGGGGTGTGCCGGGCGAGGCGTGCGACCTCGGGGACCATGAGGAGTTGACGGACGATGCGCAGCATAGGTCGAGGGTACAGACGCTCCCTGCGCTACAGGGTCAGCCAAGGATTTCCACAGGACGCGCCCGATCGGACGGCCGCGCGGATCGGCCCGCCTAGGCTGGCCGTGGCCATGACCGTCACGGCCGGTACAGAGGATGGGGACTGCATGCGGCGCGACACGCCTCTCGCCGTCGACACGCGCCGTGGCGGTCGGTGGGACGCCACGCGGGTCCTGACCGCCGGGATGGTGATCCTGCTCGTCGTCTACACCGCGGGTCTGCTCCTGGGGGATCCGGACAGGTTCGAACCCTTCTCCGACGGATGGCTGTGCATCCTCACGGAGCTCGCCGCCGTGGCCCTGTGCATCGGTGCCGCGGTGCGCACCCGGTTCTCCGACCCGCAGATCCTGCTGGGGACCGGTGCCGTCATCGCCTACACGACGGGTGATGCGTACTACGCCGCATCGCTCGACGGCGCCGATTCGCTCGGGTTCACCTCGCTGGCGGACATCCCCTACCTGGCGTTCTACCCCCTGATGCTCGGGTCCCTCGCGATCGTGCTGGTGCGGAAGCTACGCGGCCTGATGTGGCCCGTCCTCCTGGACAGCCTCGTCGGCGCGCTCGCAGCCGCCTCGCTCATGGCGCTGATGCTGGCGCCGATCCTGCAGACGGGCACCGCCGGCGGCACCTTCGTCGAGGTGGCCGTCACCGTCGCCTACCCGCTCCTGGACCTCCTGGTGGTGACCGCCGTCGGCGGGGTCCTGGCCTCGAAGGGCCTCGACATGGGGCCCCGCTGGCCGGTCCTGATCGCCGGGATGATCCTCTTCTCCGCCTCCGACGTCGCCTACGCGCTCGGCATCGAGGACTACAGTTCCGGATCCATCATCGACGCCGGCTGGGTGGCCGGTGTGGTGGCCGTGGCGGCGTGGGTCGACGGCGCGGCCGGGACCGGGCAGGGTCGCAGGAGCCGGGGTGTGCCGGAGCTCGCTGCGCCCCTGGTGTCCACGGCGTCCGCACTCGCGGTGCTCGTCATCGGCTCCCGGCTGGACATCCCGCTGCTCGCGGTGGTCTTCGCTGCCACCTCACTGGGTCTGGCGTCGGTACCCCTCGCGTTCCGGAACCGGATGCTCGTGTCCCTGGCGCGGACCGATGAGCTCACCGGACTGCCGAACCGCCGCGCGCTGCTGACCGACGTCCCCGACCGGCTGGCCGAGGGTGGTACCGGCGCGCTGTTCATCGTCGATCTCGACCGCTTCAAACATGTGAACGACGCACTCGGGCACGACGTCGGGGACGCACTCCTCGTGCAGGTCGGCCGGCGCTTCCGGCGGCAGGTGCGCCCGGGCGACCTCCTCGCGCGCCTCGGCGGTGACGAGTTCGCCGTGTTCGTCAGCGGCGTGACGGAGGACGGCGCCGTCGCCGCGGCGCGGCGGCTGGGAGCCGAACTCGCCGGCCCGGTGGAGCTCGGCACGTCCTCCCTGCAGGTCAGCGCCAGCATCGGGATCGCCCTGACGCCGCGGGACGGCACCGACCTCAGCCTGCTCATGCGCAAGGCCGATATCGCCATGTTCCGCGCGAAGGCGCAGCGCACCGGCTTCCACGTGTACGACACGACGGACGACGACGACGGCGAGCTGCGGCTGAGGACCGTCCAGGAGATCCGCGCGGCGCTCGCCGAGGACCAGTTCGAGCTGCACTACCAGCCGAAGGTCCGCCTGGCCGACCACGAGGTCATCGGGGTGGAGGCCCTCGTCCGCTGGAACCACCCCACGCGCGGGCAACTGCCGCCGAGCGCGTTCCTCCCGCTCGCCGAGGAGGCGGGCCTGATGCCGCAGCTGTCCGCGCTCGTCCTCCGGCGGGCGGTCCGGCGGGTCTCTCGCTGGCGAGCGGAGGGCCTGGACGTCATCGTGGCGGTGAACATGTCCGGGTCGTGCATCCTGCCGTGCCTCCCGCACGACATCGCGGGCCTGCTCGAGCGGCACGACGTGCCGGCGTCCTGCCTCATGCTCGAGATCACCGAGGACGTCCTGATGTCCACGCCGACGGGGACTGCCGGGATTCTCGCCCGCCTGCGGGCCGCCGGCGTGCAGATCTCGATCGACGACTTCGGCACCGGATACAGCTCGCTGGCCTACCTGCGGGACCTTCCCGTCGACGAACTGAAGCTCGACCGCTCCTTCGTCACGGCGATGGAGGGCGACCCGCGGGCCGGGGCGCTCGTCGGCTCGATCATCGACCTGGCGCACAGCCTGGGCCTCCGGGTGGTCGCCGAGGGCGTCAACGGCGAGCAGACCCGCGAGGAACTGCTGACCCGTGGATGCGATTTCGGGCAGGGTTTCCACCTCGCCATGCCGCTCCCCGCGTCCGAGGTCGGACCCTGGCTGGCGGCCCGCGGCGTGGCGGCAGGCTGTTGACGGGGGAGCCTGCGGGCGCGGGTGGACGCCCCGACCCACAACACGCAGGACGCACCGCGATGCACTCGGTCGCGGGAGCAACATCTGGCAGGGTGTTAGCCATGACACCTGATCCCGACGCGCGTGTCGCGCTCATCATCGAAGACGACGCCGATGTGCGGCAGTTGCTGGTCATGACGCTCGGCATGAACGGCTTCACGACGGTCGAAGCCGAGAACGGGCGCCAGGGTGTCGCGCTCGTCCGCGACCGCCGACCCGACCTGGTGACGCTCGACCTGAACCTCCCGGACATCGACGGCGTCGAGGTGTGCCGCCAGATCCGCCCCCTGACGGACGCCTACGTCATCATGATCACGGCGCGGCAGGACGAGATCGACCGCCTCATCGGACTGGAGATCGGGGCGGACGACTTCGTGGTGAAACCGTTCAGCCCCCGCGAGGTCGGGGCGCGGGTGAACGCGATGTTCCGCCGCCCGCGGAGCACCGTGCGGGACGACTCCCAGCCCCGGCCGGGCACGGAGGCGGCCGGGCCGCAGCCCGTGGCGGCGGCCCCGGCCGCGCCGGAACCGGTGGCGGGGATGCTGACCCATGGATCCCTCAGCATCGACACCGAGGGCCGTATCGCGATGCTCGACGGCGTCGAACTGCCGCTCACGCGGATCGAATTCGACCTGCTGGCCACGCTGGTCTCCGGACCCCGCCGCGTCTGGCCGCGCGAGACCCTGCTCGCCCGCATCTGGGGCGACGGGTGGGTCAACGACCAGCACCTCGTCGAAGTGCACATCCGGAACCTGCGGAAGAAGCTGGGCGAGGACACGAAGGCACCCCGGTTCATCAGGACGGTGCGCGGCGTCGGTTACAGGATGATGCCGCCCAGCGCCGACTGACAGTCCAGTGCGAGGCTGCGCAGCCGTGCGATCGCGGGCCCGTGCTCGGAGGGCGCACCGATGAATGCCAGCGCCCCGGACGATTCCTCCGCGAGCCGGCACGCGCCCACCATGGACGCACTCACGTGGAGGCTGAGCAGGGCGACGACGACGGCGTCCGCGGACCCCGCGGCGAAGGCCGCCTCCACGGCGTCGATCCGCTGCGGGAGCAGCCGAACGAAGATCTGCGCGAACTCCAGGGCACCCGCCGGATCGGAGAGTTCCTCCCCGAGATGCTCGAGGGTCCGCCGGTCGAGCGCGGGTAGCTGTGACACGGCGATCCTGTCGGTTGCTGGGCGGGAGCGGCTGACGGTCGAGGCCGCCCACCGGTTCCGGTGGACGGACCGGAACCAGCGGGCAGATCGAGGAGAACTCTGCTCCTGCACTCCACTCTGGCCCCCGGGCCTCAAAGACGCCGTGCCGGAACTGCGAAAGAAAACCGAAGAAAGGGCGAAGGTCGGCTCGAGCCGGGTGCGCCTACGCGAGCAGCTCGCGGACCATCGGGATGACCTTGGTGCCGTAGAGCTCGATGCTGTGCAGGAGCTTGGCGTGGGGCAGCGGTCCGGCGCTGTACTTCAGGTCGAAGCGGTCGATCCCGAGTGCCTGTGCGGTCGCGGCGATCTTCCGCGCGACGGTCTCCGGTGATCCCACGTACAGGGAGCCGGAATCCGCCTCGTGCTCGAACTCCTCGCGCGTCGTCGGGCCCCAGCCGCGTTCCCGGCCGATGCGGTCGCGCATGATCCGGTTGTCGGGCCACAGTTCCTCGCGGGCCTGTTCGTCGGAGTCGGCGATGTACCCGGGCGAGTGGACGCCGATGGGCAGCGTGGGCCGGCCGAACTGGGCCAGGGCCCGGTGGTACAGGTCCACGTAGGGCGCGAACCGCGCAGGGTCGCCGCCGATGATCGCGAGCATCAGCGGCATCCCGTAGCGGGCTGCCCGCACCACGGATTCGGGGCTGCCGCCGACGCCGATCCACGTCTTCAGGCGCCCGTTCCCGGTCTTCGGGTACACCTCGTGGTTCGTCAGGCCGGGGCGGGTGCTGCCGGACCAGGTGACGGGACCCTCCTCGATGAGCTTCGAGAACAGGTCCAGCTTCTCCTCGAACAACCGCTCGTAGTCGGAGAGCTCGTAGCCGAAGAGCGGGAAGGACTCCGTGAAGGAACCGCGCCCGAGGATGATCTCGGCGCGGCCGTTCGAGGCGGCGTCGAGGGTGGCGAAGCGCTGGTAGACGCGCACGGGGTCGTCGGAGCTGAGCACGGTCACGGCCGACCCGAGACGGATGCGCGCCGTCTGCCCGGCGATGGCCGCGAGGACGGTCTCGGGCGCGGAGATCGCGAAGTCGTCGCGGTGGTGCTCGCCGAGGCCGATGAAGTCGACTCCCACCTGGTCGGCGAGGACGGCCTCGGCGATCACGTTGCGGATGACCTGCGGGTACGGGACGGGGGTGCCGTCCTCACCACGGGTGACATCCCCGAAGGTGTCGAGTCCGAGTTCCAGTTGGCGTGCCATGATGATGCTCCCGTGCTCGGTGTGCCGGCCCGCCCTGGGCCTGCTGGTGGAACGGACCAGCCCCCCGCGTTATTCCATGCAAACGTATCTAGTGGGCACCCTGGACTAGCGTCGGCTCTCCTGCAGCGCCCCCGCTGCTCGATCCGCCCGGGCGATGCTCGGTGCATCCGAGAGGTCGACACCGGCCCGCGCCGCAGCAGCCTGCGCGGCTGCCGATGTCAGGTCGGGCAGGACGAAACGCTCCGGGACGATCCGGGCATCCTGCGCGGCATGCGCGCGCTGGTCCCGGGCCAGTGCGGGAGCGGACAGCTCGGCGGCCTGCACCGTGGCCGTGGTGACCGCCACCGGGGCGCCGGTCAGCGCCGGGCCGATCAGGGGCACGTAGCCGACGGCGTGCCCGGAACGGTTGGGGTGGTACGAGTCCGAGACGGGGCTCGCCAGGCCGTTCAGCCACTCGACGTCGTCGCACACCGCATGCCCGGTGAATGCCGTCGTCGGATCCCGGAAGGTGAAGCCCGCGGCGGTGGCCGCCGCCCCCGTCGTCCGGTTGAGCAGGTCCGCCGTCGCGTTCAGGCGTGCCTCCTCGGTGGGCGAGAACCAGGTGGCTGCATTGCAGTCCTCGCCGTTGAAGATCCGCGGATAGCCCGCCACGGTGACGGACGCCTGCGGCGCCCGGGCGCGGATCTGGCCGTACAGCGACCCGAGCCGGCCGGGGAGTTGCCCGGTGATGACGGCCTGGGCGCGGTCGATCGCGGCGGTGCAGTTGCTCATCCACGCAGGCTTCGCGCACTCGGTCAGGACCGCGGCGAACGCGGCGTCGTTACCGCCGACGCTCACGGACACGAACGACGTCGACGGCGTCAGCGCGCCCAGCTGGGCGGCCGCCACGTCGGCGACGGTGGCGCCGGAACAGGCGCGGAAGTCCAGGGCGTACCCCTTCGCGCTCGCGATGAGGGCGGGGAAGGCATGGACGGACCGCTGGCAGGTCGTCCCGTCCGCCAGGTAGACCCGTGTGCCGGTACCCGACGAGTACGAGTCGCCCAGGGCCACGTACGAGGCGGGCGCTGCCGCGGCGGGCTGCGCGGGAACCACGACGGCGGCGAGGAGGGCCAGGGCAGCGGCGGCGGAACGGAGGCGGGGAATCGTCATTGATGCTCCTGGTGCGGAAGGGACTGGTGGGGCCACGCTAGCCCTGCGCGGGGTACGTACGGGAGCCCTGCGCCGAGGCGGTACCCGGCGCCCTTCCGCCGGGCCGGGGCGGCGGGTAGGCTTCCGCCCGGCCCTGGAGCCTTTGCCTCCCGTCCGGCGCGCGCGGTACGCTGTGGGACGGCTCACATACCGCACGACACAACTGAATACGCCACCGATCTGCAGCGGGAGAGTTCTGCTGGTGACCCACACACCGGCAGGCGCCGTAGGAGCAAATCCTCCCCAGGAATCTCTCAGGCGAAAGTACCGCTGCGGCTAGGCAACTCTGGAAAGCAGCCCCGGACGGCGTCCGGCGCTCACCGACGGTGCAAGCAGGCATGGAGTCCTGCGGAAACTCTCAGGTCCCCTACAGAGCGGGGAGGAACCCGACCAGGCCCGCGCACGCCCGCGCACCTCATCTGACGTACGGAGTTCCCATGACTGCCACCCCCGACATCGCGTCGACCTTCGCCGACCGCCATATCGGCCCGCGCACCTCGGACGCCGGGCACATGCTCGAGGTCCTCGGTTACCCGACCCTCGACAAGCTCGTGGACCTGGCAGTCCCGGCCAGCATCCGGCTGGATCGTGTCCTGGACCTCCCGGCGGCCCTGAGCGAGACCGAGGTCCTGGCGCAGCTCCGCCGGATCGCCGGCCGGAACAGGACCGCCGTGCAGATGATCGGACAGGGCTACTTCGACACCGTGACGCCGCCGGTCATCCGCCGGAACGTCCTCGAGTCGCCCGCCTGGTACACGGCGTACACGCCCTACCAGCCCGAGATCTCCCAGGGCCGCCTCGAAGCCCTCCTCAACTTCCAGACCATGGTCCAGGACCTCACGGCCCTCGACATCGCCAACGCCTCCCTGCTCGACGAGGCGTCCGCCGTCGCCGAGGCCGTCCTCCTCATGCGCCGCTCCGGGAAGAACAAGGGCCGCACGGTGATCGACGCCGACGCCCTCCCGCAGACCGTCGCCGTCGTCCGCGGCCGCGCCGAGGCCCTCGGGTTCGACGTCGAGGTGGCCGACCTCTCGGCGGGCCTGCCCGACGGCGACATCAACGGCGTCGTCCTCCAGCAGCCCGGCGCCTCCGGGGCCCTCCGCAACCACGCCGCCGTCATCGGCGCGGCGAAGGAGCGCGGAGCCCTCGTCACGGTCGCCGCCGACCTCCTCTCCCTGACCCTCATCACGGCCCCGGGCGAGCAGGGCGCCGACATCGCCGTCGGGTCCGCCCAGCGCTTCGGCGTGCCCCTGTTCTTCGGCGGTCCGCACGCCGCGTACATGGCGGTGCGCAAGGGCCTCGAGCGGATGCTGCCCGGCCGCCTCGTGGGTGTATCGAAGGACGCCGACGGCGCCCCCGCGTACCGCCTCGCGCTGCAGACCCGCGAGCAGCACATCCGCCGTGAGAAGGCCACGAGCAACATCTGCACCGCGCAGGCGCTGCTGGCGATCGTGGCGTCCATGTACGCCGTCTATCACGGGCCCGAGGGGCTCCGGGCGATCGCTCGCACCACGCACCGTCACGCCGTCGCGCTCGCCGCCGCCCTCGAGGGGTCCGAGGCCACCGTGGTGCACGATGCCTTCTTCGACACCCTCCTGGTCCGGGTTCCCGGCCGGGCCGCGGAGTTCGCGGACCGGGCCGAAGCCGCCGGCTACAACCTCCGCCGCGTCGACGCCGACCACCTCGGGATCTCCTGCGACGAGACGACGACGCCGGAGCACGTCGCCGCCGTCGCCGCCGTGTTCGGCGGGACTGCGACCGAGTCCGCGGGGGAGCGCCTTCCCGCGGACCTGCACCGCACGTCCGCGTTCATGACGCACCCGGTGTTCTCGCTGCACCGCTCGGAGACCGCGATGCTGCGCTACCTGCGCCGGCTCTCGGACCGGGACCTCGCCCTGGACCGCACCATGATCCCGCTGGGCTCCTGCACCATGAAGCTCAATGCGACGGTCGAGATGGAGTCCATCTCCTGGCCCGAGTTCGCGTCCATCCACCCGTTCGCCCCCGAGAGCCAGACCGAGGGGTGGCGTGAACTGATCACGGACCTCGAGGAGCGGCTCGCCGAGATCACCGGGTACGCGCGGGTGTCCCTCCAGCCCAACGCCGGCTCGCAGGGCGAACTCGCCGGCCTCCTCGCCATCCGCGGCTACCACCGCTCGCGCGGCGACGAGAACCGCACCATCTGCCTCATCCCGTCCTCGGCCCACGGCACCAACGCGGCATCCGCCGTGCTGGCGGGCATGAAGGTCGTGGTGGTGGGTACGGCGTCGAACGGCAACATCGACCACGACGACCTCCTCGCGAAGATCGAGCAGCACGCCGGGAACCTCTCCGCCATCATGATCACCTACCCGTCCACGCACGGCGTGTTCGAGGAGGACGTGCGCTGGGTCTGCGAGAAGGTCCACGAGGCCGGCGGTCAGGTCTACATCGACGGCGCCAACCTCAACGCGCTCGTGGGGCTCGCGCAGCCGGGTGAGTTCGGCGGCGACGTCTCCCACCTCAACCTCCACAAGACATTCTGCATCCCGCACGGCGGGGGCGGGCCCGGCGTCGGTCCCGTGGCCGTCGCCGCACACCTCGCGCCGTTCCTGCCCGGCGACGCGAACCGCGACATCGCCACCGACGGCGGATCCGACGCCTCGGGCGGCACGCCGGTCTCCGGCTCCATGTACGGCTCCGCCGGCGTCCTGCCGATCTCCTGGGCGTACATCGCGCTCATGGGCTCCGAGGGACTCACCAGCGCCACCGCCCACGCACTGCTCGCCGCGAACTACGTGGCGGCCCGCCTCACCGAGTACTTCCCCGTGCTCTACACCGGCGTGCAGGGCCTCGTGGCCCACGAGTGCATCCTCGACCTCCGGCCCCTGACGGCCGCCACCGGCGTCACCGCCGAGGACGTCGCCAAGCGCCTCATCGACTACGGGTTCCACGCCCCCACGCTGTCCTTCCCCGTGGCCGGGACGCTGATGGTGGAACCGACGGAGTCCGAGGACCTCGCCGAACTGGACCGCTTCATCGACGCCATGATCGCGATCCGCGGTGAGATCGACCGCGTGGCGGCCGGCGATTTCACCATCGAGGAGAGTCCGCTCCGGCAGGCACCCCACACCGCGCGTGTCCTGGTCGCCGACGAGTGGACGCAGACCTACCCGCGCGAACTCGCCGCGTACCCGCTGCGCTCGCTGCACCACGACAAGTACTTCCCGCCGGTGCGCAGGATCGACGGCGCCCACGGCGACCGCAACCTCGTCTGCTCCTGCCCGCCCATCGAAGCCTTCGAAGACTAGGAACCCCATGAGCGAGCAGAGCAGGCACACAGCCCTGTCCACCCGGCACGAGGCGCACGGGGCATCCTTCACCGACTTCGGCGGCTGGCAGATGCCCCTGAAGTACCGCAGCGAACTCGAGGAGCACCACACGGTCCGCCGGGCCGCCGGACTCTTCGACCTCTCCCACATGGGCGAGGTCCTCGTCAGCGGCCCCCAGGCGGCCGCCTTCCTCAACTACGCCCTCGTCAGCAACCTCGCGGTGATCCCCGTCGGGAAGGCGAAGTACTCCCTGATCTGCACCGCCGACGGCGGGGTGATCGACGACCTCATCACGTACCGGCTCGCCGAGGACTCCTTCCTCGTGGTGCCGAACGCCTCCAACGCCGACGTCGTCGCCGGGGAACTCCGGCAGCGCGCCGCGGGCTTCGACGTCGCCGTCGAGGACCAGTCCGACACCACGGCCCTCGTCGCCGTGCAGGGACCCACCGCCGAGGCCGTCCTCCTGGATCTGGCGCGCCCCGAGGACGCAGCCACCATCCGGGACCTGAAGTACTACGCGGCCGTCGAGGTGGAGCTCGCGGGGCTGCCGGTCCTGCTGGCCCGCACCGGGTACACCGGGGAGGACGGCTTCGAGATCTACGTCGGCACGAACTTCGCGGTGCGCCTGTGGGACGCCGCCCTGGAGGCCGGTGCTGCCCACGGGCTCCAGCCCTGCGGCCTGGCGGCCCGTGATTCGCTCCGGCTGGAGGCCGGCATGCCCCTGTACGGGCACGAACTCGGTCTCGACACCACTCCTTTCGAGGCCGGTCTCGGCCCCGTGGTCAGCATCAAGAAGGCCGACGACTTCGTGGGCCGCGCCGTGCTCGAACCCCTCAAGGCCGTCGAGCCCGCCCGCCGCCTCGTCGGCCTCCGCGCCGTCGGGCGCCGCTCGGCCCGCGCCGGGTACGACGTCGTCGTCGACGGGGCGCCGGTCGGCACCGTCACGTCCGGGCTGCCCAGCCCCACGCTCGGCTATCCGATCGCCCTCGCCTACGTGGACGCCGCGCACGCCGCCGTCGGCACCGAGGTGCAGGTGGACCTGCGCGGCCGCCCGGAGCCCTTCACCGTGATTCCCACACCGTTCTACCGGCGCGAGAAGCCCGCGGGTGCGCCGCAGTGACCATCAGCGCCTTCGACCTCTTCAAGATCGGGATCGGCCCCTCCAGTTCGCACACCGGCGGACCGATGACCGCCGCCTACCTCTTCACCGACCGGCTCCGCACGGACGGACTTCTGGCCGGCGTGCAGCGCGTGCAGGTGGATCTCTTCGGCTCCCTGGGCGTGACGGGCCACGGCCACGGCACGGTGAAGGCCGTGCTCCTCGGCCTCGAGGGGGACCAGCCACACCTTGTGGACCCCACCACGGCGGACGCCCGCGTCGCCGCCATCGGTGAAGGCCGGTCCCTCGATCTCGCCGGCGAGCTCCGGATCACCTTCGACCCGGAAACGGATGTGCTGCTGCACCGACGCCAGCGGCTGGACTACCACACCAATGGCATGCGCTTCTCGGCATATTCAGCTGGAGGGGAGAAGATTCTGTCACGGGAATACTTCTCCGTCGGCGGCGGGTTCGTGCTCGACGAGGACGAGATCGGCTCCGAGACGGCGGCCGTGGAGCCGGTCCCGGTGACCCACCCGTTCGACACCGCAGACCAGTTGCTGGACCTCTGCCGGCGGACCGGCTCGTCCTTCTCGGACGTCGTCCTCGCCAACGAACTGTCCCTGCGGTCGGAGGCCGAGGTCAGGGAGGGACTGCTCGGGATCTGGGCGGTCATGGAGGACACCATCCGGCGCGGCACGACGACGGGCGGCATCCTGCCCGGCGGGCTGAGTGTCCGGCGCAGGGCGGATCGGCAGCGGCAGCTGCTCGAGAAGGCCGACGACCCGACCGACCGCCTCGGCACCATGGAGTGGGTCACCCTCTTCGCCCTGGCCGTCAACGAGGAGAACGCCGCCGGCGGACGCGTGGTCACGGCACCGACCAACGGGGCGGCGGGGATCATCCCGGCGGTCCTGAAGTACTACGTGGACTTCGTCCCGGGAGCCGACGACGACGGCGTGGTCCGGTTCCTGCTCGCGGCGACCGCCGTCGGGTCCCTGTTCAAGAAGAACGCGTCGATCTCCGGCGCGGAGGTCGGCTGCCAGGGCGAGGTGGGTTCGGCGTGCGCCATGGCCGCCGGGGCCTTGGCCGAAGTGCTCGGCGGCACCCCGGAGCAGGTCGAGAACGCCGCGGAGATCGGGATCGAGCACAACCTCGGACTGACCTGCGACCCCGTGGGAGGGCTCGTGCAGATCCCGTGCATCGAGCGCAACGCGGTCGGGGCGATGAAGGCCATCACCGCCGCCCGGATGGCCGTGCGCGGGGACGGGCAGCACCACGTCTCGCTCGACGTCGCCATCAAGACCATGCGGGACACCGGCGCCGACATGATGGACAAGTACAAGGAGACCGCGCGCGGCGGGCTGGCCCTGAACGTCGTGGAGTGCTGACCGTCCGTGCCTGAACTCCCGGTCCGCATCGAGGTCGTCCCCGGCGCCGGGCTCGAGGACCGGCTCCGGGCGCACCTCCCCGCCCCCGCCGTCGTCACCGTGACATGCCTGCCGCACCACGGCCCCGGCGCGGCCGTGGACACCGCCGTGCGGCTCGCGGAGGCGGGGTACACCGCCGTCCCGCATCTGGCCGCACGCTCCGTGGCCGGCCGGTCGGAGCTCGCCGGATATGTCACGCGCTGCAGGGACGCCGGCATCCGGGACGTCTTCGTGGTCGGCGGTGATGCAGCCGAGGCCGCCGGACCCTACGCCTGGAGCGGCCCGCTCATGGAGGATCTCGCGGAGCTCTCCGGCGGGGCGCTGCGCCTGGGGATCGCGGTCTACCCCGAGGGGCACCCCGCCAGCACGGACCAGGAGCTCAGGCGGACGCTGCTGGCGAAGCAGGTCCTGGCGTCCTGGTGCGTCACCCAACTGTGTTTCTCCCCGGACATCCTGCGCGCCTTCGTGCCGATGCTGCGGGACGGCGGGGTCACGCTGCCGGTCTGGGCGGGGATCCCCGGGCCGGTCCGTATCAGCCGCCTGCTCCGTCTGGCCGGCACGATCGGCGTGGGCGGGTCGGTCGGCTTCCTCCGGCGCTCGGCCGGCGGGGCCGAGACCGGCTCCGTGGTGCGGCAGCTGCTGTCCTCGGCGTCGTACGACCCGGCGCCCCTCATGACGGCGCTCGACGGCGCGGGCTACGAGGGGATCCACCTGTACAGCTTCAACGACCTCGCGGGGCTCGAGCGGTCGGGCCTGGCACGACTGCCTCGGGCGTGATGGTCAGGGCCGGAAGCGGGCCCGCCCGGTGTGTCCGCTGATCTCCGCGACGACCATCTGCCACAGTGGCGGCGGCGGCTGCTGATGCCCGACCCCGGGCAGCGGGAGGAGACGCGCGCCGGGGATCCCGGCAGCCAGCGCCCGGCCGTGCTCGATGGGGAACAGCGGGTCGGTGGTGCCGTGCAGCACCAGGGTGGGAGCGGTGATCTGCTCGAGGAGGGCATCCGGGGGAGGTCCGTCATCGAGGAGGAAGTGGTTCGTCATGAGGGCGGCCATCTCCCGGGTCCGGTCCACCTCCTGGGCAGCGAGGAGGCGGGTGCGCGGCTCGTCGAAGCCGAGGCTTCCCGCGTACGGACGTTCCGCCTCCACCCGGTAGGTCACGACGGCGTCCCGGTCGGTCCAGTCGGGTGCGGGATCAAGGTGGGAGAGCGCTGCTGCCAGGCGGGGAACGGGCGGGGGCAGATCGACGTGCGAGCCCGGGACTGCAGGGCTCGTCGAGGCGAGGCACAGGCTCAGCACCCGATCGGGGTGGTCCAGGGCGAGGCGCTGGGCGATGCCGCCACCCAGCGACAGTCCTACCAGGTGGGCGGGGCCCACCTGCAGGGCCTCGAGGATGCGCAGCGGATCGTCCCTCATCTCCCGGGCGGTGTAGGACGGCCTGCCTGCCGGCGAACCGGTGGACCGGCCGGTGTCGCGGTGGTCGTAGCGCACCACGTGCCGTCCGGTAGCAGCCAGCAGGGCGCAGAAGCGGGCGTCCCACCAGACCATGGACTGGGCTCCGCCGGCGATCAGCACGACCGTCGGGTCGGCCGGGTTGCCGAACGCCTCGAAGCACAGATCGACCCCGGCGGTCGTCACGATCTGCTCGGCCATGATGATCTCCTCACGACTGGTTCCGAGGTCAGACGTGCCGGGGCTGCCGTTCTCATCGCGGAGTCGGAGACACGGGGCGGGGAACACATGGGGCGGGCAAGACGGGAGGAGCGGCCGCCCCCTGGGACGGCCGCTCCGGGTATTGCTCGCAGGTGACGAGCCGGGCCGTGTCAGACGGCGGTTGCGGCCGGCTTCTGCCGCTGCGGAGCGAGCTCACCGATGATGCCGTGCAGGAGCCTGCGAAGCTCGACGGACTCGAGCCCCTCACCGATCATCAGAGAGCGTTCGATGTCCTCGGCCTTCGCTAGCGCCTCGATGCCGGACTGGGTGATCGTGATGCGCTGGCTGCGGCGGTCGACGCTGTCGCGGATACGGGAGATGAAGCCCTGACGCTCGAGCTTCTCGATGGTCTTGCCGATGGTCTGCGCCTGGACATGGACGGCGAGCGCGAGCTTGGCGCCCGTCATGGTGCCGACACGGGACAGCACCCCCAGGGTGGTGTAGCCGGCATGGGTGATCCCGATGTCCAGCAGCCGCTCGTTCCAGGCGTGGTCCACGAGGCGGGCGGCGGTGGTGAGCAGGCGGCTTGTGGACCACTCCTCCAGTTCAGACATGAGATCTTCCTCTCGAAGACTAGGAACCAGCCCGCCGATGCTGGTCAGCGCCGGCCGGTCGTGGTGTCGTTGCAGCCGACCTGTCAGGGGGCGGGAACGACTGCACAACCCACTATGCACTTCGATCTTCAAGTTTTACCGTCGTCCTGTCCGAAGCTTCCGGCAAGAAAGGCAAGGGGGTCAGCGTCCGGCGCCGACGGAAGGCGATGATCTCGGCGGCGACCAGGCCTGCCGCCGAGTGCTGGACGACGTGCGGTTGACCCGGGATCTCCACGAACGCACCGACCCGGGCCCGTGCTGCGAGCTCCTGGCACCACCGCTGTCGCGCCACGGGATCCCGGCCACCCCGCATCACCAGGACCGGGCACCGGAGGTTCTCGACAGCGTTCTCCAGCGGGTAGTCCATCATGCGGCGGACCTGGCGGAGGTACCAGCGCGTTCCGGTCCGCAGGTAGTCGCTGCCGACGATCAGATTGGCGGACGGGCTCTCCCGGAGTGTGTCATGGGCCAGGGAGACGGCCTGTTGGAGGATGCTGCGGCGGAGCCGGTCCACCACCGGCCCGATCAGGACGAGACGCTCCGCGAGGCCGGGCTGCTGCAGGGCTGCCTCGGTGACGAACTGCACGCCCATCGAATGCCCTACCAGGATGCAGGACCGGATCCCGAGCACCTCCAGTGCCTCGACGATCAATGCGGCGTGGTCCTCGACCCCGAGCGGCGTCCGCGGCCGCGGGTCAGGACCGTACCCGGGGAGATCCACGGCGTGCACGACGGCGTCGGCCGCCAGTTCGGCCCGCAACCGGTCGAGGTAGCGGTGGGTCATACCGAGGCCGTGCACGAGGACGTAGGGGCTGCGCTGCGAGGCAGGGGACTCCGGTCCGGGTGAGCTGCGGATGCGGAGGGTGAAGCGGCCCACCTGCACGGTTCGGAGGATGGTCGGCTGCATCCCGGCAGTTTACGTGCCTCCTCAACCTTTCCTCACGGTTCGTTCGGGGGACGGTCAATCCCCCGGCCCGGCGCGCGCCATTGTATGGAAGTCTTGTCCCATGTCCGATTCCACGTCGCAGCGCTCCGCGCTCATCGTCGAGGACGATCCGGACATCCGTGATTTGCTGGCGACCACCCTGCGCATGAACGGGTTCAGCGTCATCGAAGCGTCCACCGGGCTCGAGGGCCTGGCCGCCATGAAGGAGTACGGACCGGACCTCATCACCCTCGACCTGAATCTGCCGGATCTCGACGGCGTCGAGGTCTGCCGCCAGTGCCGGGCGTTCAGCGACGCGTACATCGTGATGGTGACGGCCCGGCAGGACGAGATCGACCGGCTGATCGGCCTGGAGATCGGTGCGGACGACTTCATCGGGAAGCCCTTCAGCCCCAGAGAGTTCTCGGCCCGCGTTTCGGCGATGTTCCGCCGTCCCCGCGCCGCCCCGGCGCCGCTCCCCGAGGCGCCGGGCGACACCCTGCTGCGGCACGAGGATCTCACCATGGACGTGGAAGGCCGCACGGTGACCCTGGCCGGCCGGGAAGTCGGGCTGACGCGCATCGAATTCGACCTGCTCGAGACGCTCCTCACCGGCGCGCAGCGCGTCTGGACCCGGGAGGCGCTCCTGGACCGCGTCTGGGGGGACGGCTGGAGCCAGGACCACCACCTCGTCGAGGTGCACATCCGCAACCTGCGCAAGAAACTGGGTGAGGACATGAGCAACCCCCGCTTCATCCGCACCGTGCGCGGCGTCGGGTACCGGATGATGCCGGGTGACGCGCGGCGCTGACCCTGGCGGAGCCCGGCTCCTCAGCTCGTGCGGGTTCGCGCGGACGATGTTCCACCGTCCACTCCACGACCGTGGGATCAGGTTCCTCGGAGAGCGACCACCGGTTCGATGCGCGTTGCCTTGCGGGCGGGGAAACTGCCGGCGACGAGTCCTACGAGTGCCCCGAGGAGCGCCCCGCCGATGGCGACGAGCGGGTCGACGACGGGCGTCCACTGCTGCGCCACCGAGATCGCGATGACGGCGAAGACCCCGACGGTGGCACCGAGGAGCCCGCCGAGCAGCCCGATGACGATGGACTCCGTGACGAACTGTGCGGCGATCTGGCGGCGGGTGGCCCCGATCGCGCGGCGCAGCCCGATCTCCCCGGTCCGCTCCATCACCGAGAGCATGGTGACGTTCGCGATGCCGACGCCCCCGGCGAGGAGGACGACCACCGAGAGCACGACGAAGATCAGGTTGATGTCGGCCTGCACGTTGTCCGCCAGGTCCGATCGCCCCTGTGGTGCTGCGACCTCGATGGTGTCGGGGGAGTCCGGGGCGAGCGCGAGGGCGGCCTGGTCGGCGACCTGGGGGCCGGCGCCGATCACGATGCGGGCCTGGACGTCCCCCGGTGCGGCCAGGCCGAAGTCGGCTCGTGCCGCGCCGGTGGAGATGATGACGCTCTCGAGGAGTTCGGGGCGTGTCTGCACGTCGCCGAAGACACCGACGACGGCGTAGGGCAGGCCGTCGATGAAGACCGACGGTTGGGAGTCGACACGGGTGATGCCGAGGCGGTCCGCGAGGCGGTCGCCGAGCACGGCCACGCGGTCGTGCCGCTGGTCGTGTCCGTCGTCGAAGATCCGGCCGTACCGGATCGTGCCCTCGATCGCGTCGACGAGTCCGGCGGACGTCGCGAAGACCCGCGGCGGCGCGCTCGAGGGTGCCGAGGGGTCATTGACGGGCACCGCGGTCACGCTGCCCTCGCGGAGCTCGACCTCCGCGATGAGGGCGGCCTGTTCGACGCCGGCGATGCGTTCGATGCGTTGCACGGCGTCCCATGGCAGCGTGCTGGTTGCCACGCTGTTCCCGTCCGCGTTCTGCGCCTGGGCGGGCGAGACGACGACCTGCGTCGCGGCGAAGGCGTCGAAGCGTTTGGCCAGCTGCCCGGCCGTCGTCTGGGCGAAGCAGATGGTCGCCACGAGGGCGCCGATGCCCAGGATGGTTCCGGCGAGGGTCATCAGCAGCCGGCCGGGCCGGGTCCCGAGGTCGGCGGTCGCCTCGATGAGCAGGTCGGTGAAACCGAACCGGTCCGCCGCCGGGACCGGCCGGACGAGACCGAGCAGGTCCGCGCCGTCGACCGTGGTCCCTGATCCGGGTGCTTCACCGGGAGGGGGAGGGCTGTCGAGGTTCGTGTTCCGGAGGCTCATGCGAGCGTGCTCACCCGTCCATCAGCGATCCGGACGCAGTGGGGTGCGCGCCGGGCGACGGCCTGGTCATGGGTGATGATGACGAGCGCGAGGCCGTCGGTGACGAGTTCCTCGAACAGCTCCATCACGTCGGCGGTGGTGGCGCCGTCCAGATTGCCCGTCGGTTCGTCGGCCAGCAGCAGGCTGGGCCGAGTGACGACCGCCCGGGCCACCGCGACGCGCTGGCGTTCGCCACCGGACAACGTCCCGGGAAGGAAGTCGACGCGGTGGCCGAGCCCCACGCGTTCGAGGGCTTCACGCGCGCGGTCCTCGCGTTCCGTGCGGGGCGTCCCACTGTAGAGCATGGGCATCATGACGTTCTCCAGCACCGATCGACGGGGCATCAGATGGAAGGCCTGGAACACGAAGCCGAGGCGCTGGGCGCGCACCGCCGCCCGCGTGTCCTCGTCCAGGGAGCCCGTGAGGTGACCGGCGAGGCGGTATTCCCCGACGCTCGGCCGGTCCAGCAGGCCCAGGATGTTGAGCATGGTGGACTTGCCCGATCCGCTGGGACCGACGATCGACACGTAGTCGCCGTCGTGCACGGTGAGGTTGATGCCCTTCAGCGCCTGCACTTCCGGCGGCCCCGGGAAGGACCGCGTGACATCGCGCAGCTCGACGAGGGGGACGCTCACTGACCCACCACGACAAGATCGCCCTCGGCGAGGTCCCCGTCGATCGCGGTGACCTCCACCGCTCCGGGTGTGGCCAGCCCGCTGCGGACCACGACGAGCCGAGTACTGGCCTGTTCGCCGTCCCGGGGATCGCCTTCGGCGACCTCCACCCGGGTCTCGCCGCCCGGGCCGGCGCTCAGGGCCGCATAGGGCACCGAGAGGACATCGCCGTCGGTGGTTCCGACGGCGATCGAGACCCGCACGTTCGATCCCTGCAGCTCCTGGATCTGCTCCGGGGTGAGCGGCTCCGGCCGCAACTCGATCGTCCACCGCTGCGATTCTCCCTCCCCCGGGGCCAGGGCCTCGATGGTGGCCTCATGCGCCGTACCGTCCGGGAGGTCGAAGGTCGCCTTGTCGTCGACCTTCAACAGCCGCGCATCGGCTTCGGCAGCGGAACCGGACAGACCCAGGGTGGCACCGGAGACGGTCATCGCCGGGCCCTCGAGGATGGAGCCCCGCTGCGCGGTGACGGCATCGACGCGTCGCGGCAGTTCGGTCAGGTACAGCACCTCACCGGCCGGCAGGGTCGGCAGGGCCGCCTGCTCGGCGCGCACCAGTTCCTCCTGCGCCCGGGTGAGCTGCGTCGATGCCGCATCGACGGCCGCCCGCTGCGGTGCGTCCGTACGATCGGAGCCGACCTGCTGGCGGCGCAGCTCCGCCAGTTCGACGGCGTCCGCCAGGTTGCCCACCTGCAGCGGGTCCTGCGGGTCGGCGTCCTGGGCGGCCGCGAGCTCGCGGCGCGCACCGGCCACTGCGTTGTCGGCCTCCAGGATCTCGACGGGGGTCGCGCCGACCGGCGTCGTCGCGAGTTCACCCTGGGCGGCCACGAGGGCCTGCTCCGCAGCCAGGAGCGACTCCCGGGCCGCCCGCACCGCATCCGCACCGCCGTCCTCCGGCGCCGGGGGCTCGTACCCCGCGTCCGCATAGAGCGCGGCAACGGCAGCAGCGGCATCGGCTCCGAACACGGGATCAGCAGGGTCGCCGGCGTCGAGGCCGATCGCGCGCACAGCAGTCTTGAACTGCACCACATCCGGACCGGACACGCCGACCCGGAGGGTCCGGTACGCCGGGAGCTCACCGGGAAGGACGATGACGGGACGTCCGGCGATCTCCAGGGCCACCGACAATGCTTCCAGTTCCGCGCCTTCGTCCGGCACCTGGCCGGTGACGACGGCCGGCCCGGAGATGGACGACGTGTCGACACGCACCTCGACGGGATCGGCGTAGGCGACTTCACCGCGGATCGTGACGTCGTTGCTCAACCGCCCGTACTCGACCGGGACGGTGATCATGCCCGGGGCCGGAGGCTCGGCGGCGGCGTCGGCCGGCGACACCAGGAAACGGCCGAGCAGCAGACCGGCCACCAGGCTCAGGACGGCCGCGGCGGCCACGATCCACAGGGTCCTATTGCGCCGGAACACGGCACCGGCCCCTGCCGACAGGGACGACCGCGACGACGACGGTGACGATGATGCGTCCCGATCCTGATCGTCCCGATCGAGGACGAAGTCGAGGCCCCCGGTATCCGCCGGCTGCCTGTCCGACAGTCCGTCCGAACGGCGGCGCAGGAACCGTCCCACTCAGCTTCCCTGCTCGAGATCGGCCCGGAATGCCTCGAGTTCAGCCTTGTGGTCGTCGATGAACTGCTGCTCCTGCTCGTTCTGCACGTCCTGCCGCTTCTCCTGATAGTCCGTCTTCTCCCGGCACTCGAGGTCGGTCAGGGCCAGTTCGATCTCCTTCTCGCCCAGCTCTTCCATGGCGGCCTCGTCCGGCCCCGTCTCGCCGCCCATCTCACCGGCATCCTCGTACAGTGCATTCATCTCTTCATTGATGCTGGTCTGGGCATCCACCTGGGCAGAAAAACCCGGCTGACCGGCGTCGGCCATGCAGGAGGACCAGGCCGCATCGAGGTCCGCGAGTTCGGGGGAGCTTCCCATGTCCTCGTAGAACGCGGTCATGGCGTCCATGAGGGGTTTGTGCTCCTCGGACGCCGAAGGATCCTCGACGCCTCGTTCGTTCTCCGCCCAGCCGTAGCAGCCCGCCGTCGTCCAGTCCCATTCCATGCTCTCGCCCTCCTCCGGCATTTCCTCCGGATTCATCGGGGCACCGTGCAGCGCTTCGTTGAAGGCCATTTGCTCCGACTCGGAAAGACTCTCGACGTAGTCGGCGTTCGCGTCGACGTATTCGCCCTCATCGCCTGTCGGCATGTCGTCCCGTGCGGGGAAATTGATCATCCCGTACCCGTACTGGGAGACCCACTCGCGCGATTCGGGATCCCATTCCTCGCCGTCGGTCATCATCGACATCGAGGCGCTCTGGAGGTTCGGGGTGTATTCGAAGCCTTCCTCCGTCATGCACTGCGCCACTAACTCTTCCCGCTGGCGCTCGTCCTCGGCGAACTTCTTCTCCTGCTCCTCCGGGCTGAGATCACCGCCGGACGCACTCGAGAAGAATTCCGACAGGGGCGACTCCTCAATATCAGCAGAGGTCTCGGCGGGTGCCGCGCATCCTACGAACAGGGCGGAGACACACATTGTGGTGGTGAGAGCAGTAATGATGCGGGGTGAAAGGCGCACGGATCCTCTTCCTGATTTCTGGGTCTGGAAGCAGGCTAACCATCGAGCACCTCGAAACCCATCAGCCCTTGGGCTGAATTCTGCTCCGGAAGGGTAACAATTCCGTCTCGGCCGGGGATGTGTCGATATTTCGCTCGGCGACGACGTGCATTTCAGTGGACATATCTCCGGAAAAGGCCGACCCTACCCGCCCCGACCTCGTGTGATTCGTCCGTCCTCACGCCACTGTTCGATGCCATGGCCGCCACTCCGCTGGTGGTTCGGGGCCTGCTCGCCGTGGTCTGCATGCTCATCTGGTCCCTCGGACCGTCCGCTCATGGTCGCCCGCCCGCCGCGGAGGTGTTCCCGGCGCCCGGTGATGGTGCTCCGGGACAGTCCAACGCAAAGGACCGGCACCGACCCCGCAGGGCTGGTGCCGGTCCTTGTCTGATCCCGGGGGTGGAAAACGAGGTCAGACCCGTTCGGCGAGGTTCCGCTTGCGCATCGCCTGCTCGTCACGGCCTACCGAGTACATGAAGGCGATGGCGAGCAGGACGCACGCGAGAATCAGGATGAAGGTGACGTCCCAGCCGAAGTTGTGGACCGCGAGGCCGATGCCGGTCGAGGCGAGCGTTGCGCCCAGGACGTAGCCGAAGAGCCCGGTGAAGCCCGCCGCGGTGCCGGCGACCTTGCGGGGGCTGAGGTCCAGGGCCTGCAGGCCGATGAGCATGACCGGCCCGTAGATCAGTCCGCCGATGACGACGAGGGCCGCGTAGGAGACCCCGAGCGGCCAGTCGACCGGGGAGAGCCAGTAGACGAGGACAGCGAGGAAGACTCCGATGAGGAACGTGATCCCCGCGGGGGAGCGGCGTCCGCGGAACACCTTGTCGCTGAGGTAGCCGCACAGCAGGGTGCCCGGGATCCCGGCGAGCTCGAAGAGGGAGAAGCCGGCGATGCCTTCGCCGAGGCTCGCCCCGCGCTCGTCGGCCAGGTACACGGGGGCCCAGACGAGCACGCCGTAGCGGAGCGTGTAGACGAAGACGTTGGCCATCGCGAGTTTGACCATGGTCGCGTTGCGGAGCACATAGCGGTTGACGGTCTGCCACGTCGTGGCGTCGTCGTCGGCCGCATCGGATGAAACCGGGGCGGGATCCGCGCGGTACTCCTCGATGGGCGGCAGGCCCTCGGACTCCGGGGTGTCGCGCAGGAGGAAGAACGCGATGACGGCGATGACGAGGCAGACGATGCCCGGGAACCAGAACGCAGCCTGCCAGTTGCCGAACGTGGCCAGCGCGAGCCCGGCAAGAGCGCCGGAGCCGGCCCCGCCGATGTTGTGCGCGATGTTCCAGAGTGCCGTCTTCGATCCGCGCTCGGAGGTCGAGAACCAGTGGACGAGGGTGCGTCCACTGGGAGGCCACCCCATGCCCTGGACGAAGCCGTTGAAGATCATGATGACGGCGAAGAACGCGACACTCGCCCCGATTCCGGGAACGAACCCGATGAACAGGTTCGCGAGCGCGGAAAGGGCCAGCCCGATGGGAAGGAACAGCCGGGCGCTGCTGCGGTCGCTGACGATCGCGCTGAGGAACTTGCTGAGCCCGTAGGCGACGAGGACGGCGTTGGTGACGATGCCGAGTCCAAGGGTGGTGAACCCTTCCTCGTCGCGCAGGATCGTCGCCACGAGGGGCACGTTGTTGCGGACGAGGTAATAGCCGGCGTAGCCGATGAAGATGCCGAGGAAGACCTGGAGGCGGAGTTTGGGGTAGCGCTTCTGCACGGTGGCGTCGTCGAGGCGTTCTGCGGGTGGGGGCGCGGCGAGGAACCTCATGAGTCCCTTGTCGGCCCAGGTGCCACTGGTCGTGGTCTGGGTCATGGTGCGTGTCCTTCGTAGATGCTGCTGGTGGGTGGTTGGAGGGGCCTAGTCATCGGCGGGGAGCAGCCAGGCACGGTCCTGCTCGAAGGACACCTGGACGAAGGTGCCGGAGGCGAGGATGTCCCCCGGGGCGGGGTCGTGGATGACGGCGGTGACGTTGCCGTCGACGGTCTCGATCTCGTACTCGACCCAGGCGCCGTAGAACACCGATTTCAGGACGCGCCCATAACTGCCGGTGACCTCGCGGGATTCGGGCGCCGGAGAGAGGGCGACGGATTCGGGGCGCACCATCAGGCAGACCGGGCTACCGGTCACGAGGGCGTCGTGCGCGGGGACGACATAGGTTGCACCGAGGGCCCGCACCGTGGCGCGGTTGCCGCCGCCGTCGGTCACGAGGGTGTCTATGGTCGTGTCGAGGAAGTTCGCGCGACCGATGAAGTCCGCCACGAAGACGGACGCGGGTTTCCTGTAGACGGTATCGGGTGTGGCAACCTGCTCGATCCGTCCCTGGCGCATCACCACGATGCGGTCGGACAGGCTCATCGCTTCGTCCTGGTCATGGGTGACGTAGACGCTGGTGATACCGAGCTTGTGCTGGAGCGCCCGGATCTCCGTGCGCATCTGGACGCGGAGCTTCGCGTCGAGATTGGACAGCGGTTCGTCGAACAGCAGGACCTTCGGCTTCATGACCATGGCGCGGGCGAGGGCAACGCGCTGCTGCTGGCCCCCGGAGAGCTGGTTGGGTGCCCGGTCAGCGAGTTTCGTGAGGCTCATGGACGCCAGGGCGAAGTCGACTTCCTCCTGGACCCGCTTTCTGGGAAATCTCTGCAGCCGCAGCCCGTAGGCGACGTTGTCGAAGACGCTCATGTGCGGGAAGAGCGCATAGGACTGGAAGACCATGGCCATCGGCCGCTTGTCCGGGGTGAGCGCGATCATGTCCTCGCCGTCGAGGGTCAGAGTGCCGTGGGACGGCGTCTCGAATCCCGCGATCATGCGGAGGGTGGTGGTCTTGCCGCACCCCGAGGGGCCGAGGAGGGTGAGGAACTCCCCCGGCCGGATATCGAGGGTGATGCCGGCGACGGCCGGCTCCGTGCCGGCGCTGCCGGGATACTGCTTGACGAGGTCCGTCAGCTGCAGGCTTCCGGCGGGTGATGCAGTCCGGGGGGTCTCGCGGGTGGTACTGAGGCTTGTCGCCATGGTTGTTCTCCGGTGTTGGGCAGGCAGTGGAGGAGTCAGCTGGTGCGCGTCGGTGCGCTGCGGTCGCGGATGATGAGGTTCATGAGGCCGATGACCCCGAGGACGATCGCGATGAGGATGGTGCAGTACGCGAAGGCGTTGCCGAACCGGCCGGCATCCACCTCGGAGAGGATCTGGGAAGTCATGATCTTCGTCTGCGGTGTGGTGATGAAGATGATGGGCGAGAGCGTGGTCATGGCCCGGGCGAAGGCGTAGGTCAGCCCGGAGAGCAGGGCGGGGCGGATGAGTGGCAGCGTGATACTCCAGAAGGTCCTGAAGCCGGATGCTCCCAGGGACGTTGATGCCTCGTCGATCGCAGGATCGATCTGTTGCAGCGAGGCGATGCCGGACCGCTGACCCGAGGGCATCGACCGGATCACGTACACCATGACGATGGCGAGGGCTCCGCCGAAGATGGCACCTCCGCCCGCGAGCGCCGGCAGCAACTGGATGTTGCCGATGATGAGGGGCCTGTTGAAGGCCACCGCGTAACCGATGCCGAGGACCGTCCCGGGGACGGCGAGCCCGAGCATGCCGAGGAAATCGAGGGCACCGCGGCCGCGCCGGATCTTCCGCACGACCAGCCAGGCAAGGATCATGCCCAGTGCCCCGGCGATGGGGGTGGCGATCAGGGCGAGGATCGTGGTGGTGAACATGGCATCGGATCCGATGCCCGAGAGGACGTACCGGTAGTTCGCGAGGGTGAACGTGTTGTTCACCCCAAGGATCGCGGTGAATGCCCCGACGAAGACGGTGACGTAGATGGCGATGATCAGGGTGGCGATCGCGAACACCGCGGCGAGCAGGGGGACGCGTCCCAGGGGCGAGCGGAGCAGGGTGATGTTGCCGGAGGGCTTGCCCGTCACCGAGACCACACTGCGTCGCTCGGCCCAGTACCGCTGAATGAGGAACACGAGCAGGCCGGGGACCAGGAGGACCAGGGAGTAGGCGGCTCCGCTGGCGACGTCGTACTCGCCGGTGATCGCGATATAGGCGCGGGAGGACAGGACGGTGAAATCCCCTCCGATCACCAGTGGATTCGCGAGGTCAGCGATCGCCTCGACGAAGAGCAGCAGGAAGCAGCTCGCAAAGCCCGGGATGAGCATGGGGATGGTGACGCTGCGGAAGATCTTCCAACGGTTGGCGCCAAGACTGAGTGCTGCTTCGTCTGTTGCCGGGTCGAGGCTGCGGAGCATCCCGAGCAGGTTCATGTAGGCGACGGGGAAGAAGGACAGGGATAGGACCAGGGTCAGTCCGGTCAGCCCGTAGATGTTGTAGTCCTGCCCGAGCAGCTTGTTGGTGATCAGTCCGCTGCGGCCGAAGAGGGTGATCACCGCGGTGGCGACCGCGAACGGAGGCGAGACGATCGGCAGGAGCGCGATGAGATGCAGGAGCCTCTTCCCGCGGAAATCCAGCCGGGCCTGCGCATAGGCGAACGCGAAGCCGACCGCGGTACCCACTATCCCCACGAGGACCCCGAGGATCACGGTGTTCACCAGGACGGTGCGGTTGGCCGAGGACGAGAAGATGTCCTGCAGCGTGCCGAGACCCTCCACGGTGAACGCCTGGGTGAGGATGCGTACCAGTGGGTAGCCGATCAGGATCATGAGGATCAGGACGACGCCGGCGATGACCAGTTTGGTGACGGTGTCCAACTTCGCCCCGCCCCGGCGGGACTCCTTCCGGGGTGGGGCAACCGCCGGGAGGGTGGCGGGTGGGAGCGTGTCGAGGCTCACGGGGGCTCCTTGCAGGGACGGGACGGTGAACGGGCGAGAAGCCTGGGGTTGCGCTACTCGCGCGGCTGCGCCGCGATCTCCTCGTCGAAGCGTGTCGTGAGTTCCTTCTTCGCGGCCGCGGCGGCGGCGAAGTCGTAGTCCACGAGGTTGGTGGTCCCGAGGTCGATCATGCGCTCGTCCTGCACGGACTCCGGGTTGGTCAGGACCTGATATGAGCCCACCGTCGGTCCGATGTCCTGCGCCTCCGGGGTGAGCGACCAGTCGATGTAGGCCTGCGCGGCGGCAAGGTTCTGGGTGCCCTTGACGATGCCGACGCCGCCGACCTCGTAGCCTGTGCCCTCCTCCGGCAGGGAGACCTGCAGGTCGGTCATGCCCGCTTCCTTGTACTTCACGCAGTCGTGGGTGAAGACGAGCCCGACGGCGGCCTCGCCGCGTCCGGCAGCCTGACCGGGGGCGGTGCCGCTCTTGGAGTACTGCAGTACGTTGTTGTGCAGCTTGCGCATGTAGTCGAACGCCGCGTCCTCGTCACCATTCGCGAGGGTGACCTGCGTCCACATGGTGGTGAAAGCGGTACCCGACGTCGACGGATGCGCCGTGGAGACCTGGCCGGCGAGTTTCGGGTCCAGCAGGTCATCCCACGCCGTCGGAACATCCACGCCGAGTGAGTCGAGCTTCGCCTGGTTGGAGCAGAAACCCAGCGCTCCGACATAGACACCGGTCCAGAAGTTCTCGGCATCACGGTACTTCGCAGGGATCTGCGCGGCATTGGGCGATTCGTACTGTTCCAGCAGGCCCGCGTCGCTGGCGGTTCCGTAGCCGTCGGCCGGTCCGCCGTGCCACACATCGAATTCGGGGGAGCTCTTCGCTGCTTCGAGGCGGGCTACCGTCTCGCCCGAGGACAGACGGACGAAGTCTGTCTGGACCCCGGTCTTCTCGGTGAATGCGGTCGTCATCGCCTGGCACCAGTCCTCCATCGCGCCGCAGGCGACGGTCAGGCTTCCGCTGAGCTCCCCGTCCGCTGAGGCCTGCTGGGTGTCGTCGACCACGCAGCCTGTGAGGCTGAGCGCGGTGGAGCCGAGAATGGCCATGGAGAGCGCTACTTTGCGCTTCATGGGCTTGCCTTTCGTGGGGGGCGGCGTCGTCGCTGCCCGTCGATCATCCGGAGCCGGATGGGAGCGTTGTCCACGGTATCGACGCCGTGGTAGGCGGAAGTGGTGGTGATGGTCACGCTCGGTCACAGCGTTGTGACTTTGGGGCCGGTCACCCGCCAGGGCCACCCAGCTCGTAGCCGACCCCCCGCACCGCGCGGATCGCGCGGGGCAGTCCTTCGCCGTGCAGGGCTTTCCGGACCCGGTACAGGGCGGTCTTGAGCATTTCGCGTCCGCCGGGACCCTCGTCGATCTGCCAGCCGGAGAGCAGGAGATCACGGAAGGACACGGGTTGGCCGTGCGCACTGGCCAGCCGCCGCAGGAGCCTCAACTCGAGCGCCGAGAGGTGGAGATAGCGTCCGTGTACCGTTGCCTTTTCCTGGCTGATGCGCAGTGGTCCGTGCACCAGCTCCGAGGACTCCGGGGTCGGCGCCGATCGGCGCACGATGGCTTCGGCGCGCAGGGCGAGTTCCCTGGGGTGGAAGGGTTTTGTCACGTAGTCGTCGGCGCCGGCCTCGAGGCCCGCGATGCGGTCCTGCACCCCGCTTTTGGCGGTCAGCAACAGCACCGGCACGTCACTGACCTCACGGATACGCCGGCAGAGCGACAGTCCTGACGACTGCGGCAGCATCACATCGAGTACGACGAGGTCGAAGTGCCGGGCACGGAAGAGCTGCCAGGCAGTCACAGCGTCTTTGGCCGACACATGCGAGAAGGCCTGTGTCTCGAGGGCGAAAGTGACGATGTCGAGCATCTGGGGTTCGTCGTCGACGACGAGGGCGAGGTGTTGGTGCTCCATCAGGTGATCCCTGCCGGGGTGGGTTCCATTGTTATGGCGGGGGTGCGCTCAGGCAGGCTGAACAGCATGGTGGTCCCGCGCCCTATCGTGCTGTCGACGAACACGTCACCGCCGTGCATCTGGACGATCTGCCGGGTGATCACCAGACCGAGACCTGTTCCGTCCTGTAGCGGGCGGCCGCTGGAGAACCGCGTGAACAGCTCACGGCGCTGATCCTCCTCCATGCCCTCGCCGTCGTCGCTGACCGAGATCAGCACCTGATCGTCAGCATTCACGACACGGACCGTGATCAGACTCGCGTTCGTCGCATGGGCTACGGCGTTATTGATGAGGTTGGTCATCGCCTGGCGGATCAGTGCACCATCGGCCCACACGCGCGGGGGAGCGCCCGGACAGTCGAGGGCGAACTGGGTGGGGTGCAGCTGGCGCAGTTCGCCGATGACCGTGGACGCCAGGGTTCGCAGGTTCACACGGTGAAGGTGGAGTTCGAACATGCCGGCGTCGATCCGTGCCTGCGTCAGCAGGTCCTCGGCAAGAGCGATGACAGCGTGGCAGTTGCCGCTGATCGTCGTGACGAAGCGGGCCTGGCTGTCCGTCAACGGGCCGGGGGAACGTTCGGCCAGAAGGTCCGCCGCTCCCCGGATGAGGGCCAGAGGTGTTCGGATCTCGTGACTGACCACCGAGATCTGGTCCGCGTTCCGCTGGGCGATGCTGCGCAGACGTTCGATCTCGGCGCGATCGGAAAGCCACGACCGGACGATCAGGAAGAGAGCAACCATCGAACCGATGGCCAGGGTGTCGAAGGTCAACGCAGCAAGGGTGTCCCCGGAGGCTACGACGGCGCTGACAAGGAAGAGTCCCGCCAGCAGGACGAAGAATGCTCCCGCAGCCATCCGTACGGCCAGGGGAAGAGGCATCCGCCACACGAGGAACAGGCCGAGCACCGCTCCAGCGGCCGAGCAGTAGTAGAGCCAGTTCACCTAAGCAGTGTAGAGGTGCCCCTCTGCCCGAGGTGGCCGGGCGGCGACCGCCGAGGATGCATGGGGCATGGGGCATAGGGTGTGGCCGGTACGGAGCCGGTATGCCCGGGCCGGCGCAGGAACATCGACTTGGTGCCGGATGAAACACTTGATGCGTGGCTCATCTCGACGTATCCGGTATCGACTACTTCCTCTCCGACGGCAGGCAACTGCTCAACGGTGTCGCCTTCAAGGTCGGCGACGGCCACAAGACCGCCCTGATCGGCCCGAACGGCACGGGCAAGACGACCCTCCTGCGGATCGTCGCCGGGGACCTCACGGCCGACGAGGGAGCGGTCAGCCGCTCGGGGGCGATGGGCATCATGCGGCAGTTCGTCGGCCAGGTGCGCGACGACTCGACGGTCCGCGACCTCCTCGTCTCCGCCGCGCCGCCCAGGCTCGCCGCCGCCGCGCAGCGGATCGACGACGCCGAACTCGCCATGATGGAGGCCGACGACGAGCCCACGCAGATGAGGTACGCGCAGGCGATCGCCGACTGGGGCGACGCGGGCGGGTACGAACTGGAGACCACCTGGGACGAGGTCACGATGGCCGCCCTCGGTGTCCCCTTCGACCGCGCGCAGTACCGTGCGGCGTCGTCGCTCTCGGGCGGAGAGCAGAAGCGGCTGGTGCTGGAGGCCCTGTTCTCGGGTCCCGACGAACTCCTGCTCCTGGACGAGCCCGACAACTACCTGGACGTGCCCGGCAAGCGCTGGCTGGAGGCGAAAATGCGGGAGTCGAAGAAGTCGGTGCTGTTCGTCAGCCACGACCGCGAACTGCTCGCCAATGCGGCCACCCGCATCGTGACGCTGGAACCCGGCGTCCTCGGGGCGTCGTCGTGGACGCACGGCGGCGGTTTCGAGACCTACCTGAAGGCGCGGGAGGACCGCAACGCGCGGTTCGAGGAACTGCGCAAGCGCTGGGACGAGGAGCACCTGAAGCTCAAGGAACTCGTCAACATGTACAAGAACAAGGCGGCGTTCCGCTCGGACATGGCCAACCGCTACCACGCGGCGCAGACGCGGCTGGCGAAGTTCCTCGAAGCCGGCCCCCCGGAGGCCATCCCCCTCGAGCAGAACGTGTCGATGCGGCTGGCGGGCGGGCGCACCGCGAAGCGCGCCGTCGTCGCCCAGAAGCTCGAACTCACCGGCCTCATGAAGCCCTTCAGCACGGAGATCTGGTTCGGTGACCGGGTCGGCGTGCTCGGCTCCAACGGCTCGGGCAAGTCCCACTTCCTGCGGCTGCTCGCCGCCGGCGGGTCGGATCCGGACAAGGAGCACCAGCCCGTGTCCGACGTCGACATCGCCGCCGTGCCGCACGAGGGCTCGGTGAAGCTGGGCGCGCGGATCCGACCGGGATTCTTCGCGCAGACGCACTCCCGCCCGGATCTCCTCGGCCGGACCCTCATCGACATCCTCCACCGGGGTGACGAGCACCGCTCGGGGCTGGGCCGGGAGGCCGCGTCCGCCGTGCTCGACCGCTACGGACTCGCCCCGCAGGCCGAGCAGCCCTACGACTCCCTCTCCGGCGGCCAGCAGGCGCGGCTGCAGATCCTGCTGCTCGAACTCTCCGGCGCCACCCTGCTGCTGCTCGACGAGCCGACCGACAACCTGGACCTCCATTCGGCGGAGGCGCTGGAGCGCGCGATCGACGCCTTCGAGGGGACGGTCATCGCCGTCACTCACGATCGCTGGTTCGCCCGGAGCTTCGACCGTTTCCTGGTCTTCGGCTCCGACGGCAAGGTGTACGAGACGAAGGAGCCCGTGTGGGACGAGAGCCGGGTGGTCCGGGCGCGCTGAGCCGCGGCAGGACGCGCCGATGCGCGCGCGTCCTGCGGGCCGCCGTCACCATTAGCGGTGACACCCTCACCGTGGAGACCGACTGGGAGTAGTCCCGGTCCGCTCGTCCACACGCTCTCCACAGGCTTATCCACAATCGGTGGATAAGCCTGTGCGACGTGCGGCCATTTGTGGAGCACTATCGCACCCGCCTACGGTTACAGGGTGAAACCCGCCGTCCGCGCCGCCATGATCGCCACCTACGCCATCTTCGGGCTCAACGGTCTCGTGTTCGCGAGCTGGGCCGCGCGTATCCCGGCCGCTTCGAGCACCCTCGGCCTGGGCTCCGGCCAGACGGGGACCCTCCTGCTCATCGGGGCCGTCGGCTCGGTCCTGTCCCTGCCGCTGGCCGGTCTCGTCGCCGCCCGCTTCGGCATCGGCAACACGGTCCGCCTCGGGGGAACCGCGGCGGCTGTGGCCGCCCTGACCGTCGCGTTCGGCCTCGTCACCGTCTCGGTGCCGGTGGTCGCCGTCGGGCTGTTCCTGTTCGGGAGCGGCATCGCCCTCTGGGACGTGGGACAGAACATCGAGGGGGCCGACGTCGAACGCCGGGTCGGGCGGACCATCATGCCGCGCTTCCACGCCGCGTTCAGCGGCGGAGCCTTCGTCGGTGCCCTCATCGGGGCGGGACTGTCCGCGCTCGACGTGCCGCTGTCCACGCACCTCGCCGCCGTCGCCGTCCTCAGCCTCGCCGTCTCCCTGTGGACGCCCCGGTACTTCCTGCCCGAGAACGCGGGAGGGGAGGACGGCACGGCGCCGCGCCGCACCCGGCCTGGGGGCCTCGGCGCCTGGGGTGAGCCGCGCACCCTGCTGATCGGGCTCGTGGTGCTGGGCGCGGCGCTGACCGAGGGTGCCGCGAACGACTGGGTGGCGAAGGCCACCGTGGACGGGCTGGGGACCACGGAGAGCACCGGCGCCATCATGTTCGCCGTCTTCGTCGCCGCAATGACGGCGCTGCGCTTCGTCGGCGGTCCCCTGATCGACCGGTTCGGGCGGGTCCGCGTCCTCCAGGCCGGCCTCGGCTCTTCCCTCGTGGGGCTCGTGGTGTTCGTCCTCGCACCCTCCGTGCCGCTGGCCGCTGTCGGCGCCGTGCTCTGGGGTGCGGGTGCGGCGCTCGGCTTCCCGATGGGCATGTCCGCCGCGGCGGACGAGCCCGAGCGTGCCGCGGCCCGGGTCTCCGTGGTGTCCACCATCGGGTACACGGCGTTCCTCGCCGGTCCGCCGCTCCTCGGATTCCTCGGCGACGCCGTCGGGATCCGCACGGCACTGCTCGCCGTGGGGGTGGCCGTGCTGGCGTCCTTCCTCGTCGCGCCGGTCGCCCGCGAGCGCACCGTCCATGCCACGGAGACATTGCGGACAGATCCTGACCGAATCCCGTAGGACACGCCGACGGGTGGGTTCTACCCTGTTCTGCATGGCGATCATCGAAGCAGAAGGTCTGAAGAAGATCTATTCGTCGAAGAGCGGCCCCGTGCATGCGCTCGACGGCATGAATCTGTCCGTTCCCCAGGGAACAGTCAAGGCCCTGCTGGGGCCGAACGGCGCAGGAAAGACCACCGTGGTCAAGATCCTCACCACCCTCATCCAACCGACGGCGGGCACGGCGCACATCGACGGCATCGACGTCCGCCGGAACCCGAAGGCGGCACGTCGCATCATCGGCGTCTCCGGCCAGTACGCGGCCGTGGACGAGAATCTCACCGGTCTCGAGAACCTCGAGATGGTCGGCAGGCTGTACCACCTGGGCGCCCGGGAGGCCCGACGCCGGGCCCAGGAACTGATCGACCAGTTCGAGCTGACCGAGGCGGGGAACCGCCCCGTCAAGGGCTTCTCGGGCGGCATGCGACGCCGGATCGACCTCGCCGGCGCGCTGGTCATCAATCCGAAGATCCTGTTCCTCGACGAACCCACCACGGGTCTCGATCCCCGGAGCCGCATCTCGCTGTGGGGCATCATCCAGGACCTCGTCAAGGACGGCACCACGCTGCTGCTGACCACGCAGTACCTCGAGGAGGCGGACCAGCTGTCCGACGACATCGCGGTGATCGACGGCGGCAGGACCATCGCCGAGGGCACGTCCGACCAGCTGAAGGCGCAGATCGGCGGACACCGTGTCGTGGTGTCCCTCGTGGACGCGGCCGACGCCGGGGCCGCGACGCAAATCCTCGCACGCCACGGAGAAGGGGAGCCCGTGGTCGGCGCCGACGGGCGCAGCATCGAGGTGGCCGTCACCGAAGGCCCGCGGGCACTCCAGTACATCCTGTCCGAACTCGGTGAGGGCGGCATCCACCTGCACGACGCCGGGATGCGGCGCCCCAGCCTCGACGACGTGTTCCTGCAGCTGACGGGGCACCGCGCGGAGGACACCGAGCAGTCAGCACCCCAGAAGGAGGCGGCAGCATGAGTGTCCTGGCACCCGAGGACCGGCAGCCAGAGAACCCCGATCAGCCCGCCCGGCGGGGCGCAACCCCCGCCGGCCCGTCCGAGCTGGCCATGTGGTTCTCCGACGGGTGGACCGTCACCAAGCGGAATCTGATCAAACTGAAGCGCTCGCCGGACATGCTGATCTTCGCCGTTCTGCAGCCCATCATGTTCGTGCTGCTTTTCAGCCAGATCTACGGCGGCTCCATCGAGGTGGAGGGCAGCGACTACACGCAGTACCTGATGGCAGGCATCTTCGCCCAGACCGTGATCTTCGGCTCAACGTTCTCCGGCTCGGCGATGGCCCAGGACCTCAAGGACGGCATCATCGACCGCTTCCGCACGCTGCCCATGAGTCCGTCGGCCGTGCTCGTCGGACGGACCAACAGCGACCTCGTGCTCAACACGCTCTCGGTGACGATCATGATGGGCACGGGGTTCCTGGTCGGATGGCGCGTCACTACCTCGTTCTCCAGCGTGCTCGCCGGCATCGGCCTGCTACTGCTCTTCTCCTATGCCTTCAGCTGGGTGATGGCGTTGCTGGGCATGTCGGTGAAGAGCCCGGAGGTCATCAACAACGCCTCCTTCATGATCCTGTTCCCGCTCACGTTCATCTCGATCGCCTTCGTCCAGTCCCAGAACCTCCCGGGGCCGCTGGAGACCTTCGCCAACTGGAATCCGGTCTCCGCGCTGGTTCAGGCGGTCCGTGAACTGTTCGGTAATACGGGGACCGTCCCCACGCCCGATGTCTGGCCGATGCAGAACGCCGTCCTGACCGTGCTGATCGGTGCGGCGTTCATGCTCGTGGTCTTCGTCCCGCTCTGCGTACGCAAGTTCGCGTCGATCAGCAGCCGCTAGGCGGGCGCGTCGTCCGAAAGACGTACTGCGCCGTGTCAGCGATCATCCCTGGGGCCGGTGAACCTCACCGGCCCCAGGCCTACTGTTGATGAGGGAGCCGCGTCCGCGGCATCCCGGACGCGGAACCATGCAAAGGACGCAGCCATGATCGAGGCACAGGCCCTCTCGAAGCGGTACGGCGCCAAGACGGCGGTCGACGCCGTCTCCTTCACCGTCCAGCCCGGCAAGGTGACCGGCTTCCTCGGCCCGAACGGTGCCGGCAAGTCCACGACGATGCGCATGATCGTCGGGCTGGACAACCCGACCGGCGGGCGCGTCACCGTGAACGGAAGCCCCTACGCGCAGCACAGGGCCCCGCTCCGGGAGGTGGGGGCACTCCTCGACGCCAAAGCCGTCCATACCAAGCGCTCCGCCTACAACCACCTGCGGGCCATGGCGGCAACCCACGGCATCCCGAACAGCCGGGTCAGGGAGGTCATCGAGCTCACCGGGCTCGGCCCGGTGGCGAAGAAGCGGGTGGGCGGGTTCTCGCTCGGCATGGGCCAGCGGCTCGGCATCGCGGCCGCCCTTCTCGGCGACCCCCACACGGTCATCCTCGACGAGCCCGTGAACGGCCTCGACCCGGAGGGTGTGCAGTGGGTCCGCCATCTCGCGAAAGGACTCGCGGCCGAGGGGCGGACGGTCTTCCTGTCCTCGCACCTCATGTCGGAGATGGCCCTGACCGCGGACCATCTCATCGTGATCGGCCGCGGGCGCATCATCGCGGACGCCCCCATCCAGACGATCATCGACGGGCAGGGCAAGGTCCGTGTCAGGGTGCGGGCGGACCGCCCCCAGGACCTGCTCGGCAGCCTCGCCGGTGAGGGCGTCAGCTCCCAGGTGCTCGAGCCCGAACTGTTCGAGATCACCGGGGTCGAGCCCCGCCGCATCGCGGAGATCGCCCTCCGGGAGGGCGTCCTCGTGTACGAGCTCACGCCCCTGCAGGTCTCCCTCGAGGACGCCTACATGGAGCTCACCCAGACCGAAGTCGAATACCACTCGCATGCTCTGCCCGCCTCCGGCGAGGCTCCTGCACCCGCGGAAGGACGCTGATCATGGCAACCTCGACCCATCCCGCCCCCGCCCGGGAGTCGCACCGGAAGGCAGGCCCGACGTCCGGCTCCGGCGTGAACTTCGGCCGCGTCCTGAAGTCAGAGTGGATCAAGGTGACCACGGTCCCCTCGACCGTTATCCTGATCGCCTCGACGGTACTGGTCATGATCGGCATCGCGGCCCTGCTCGCGTGGCAGACCACCATCCTGTTCGATGCTCAGAGCGACCCGGACATGGCTTCGCAGATGCAGGGTGCGCCGGACGCCGCGGAGATCTCTCGTGACATCCCTGGTTCCGGGCTCGTCATCGGACAGCTCCTCATGGCGTCCCTCGCGGTCGTCCTCATCGCCTCGGAGTGGGCCACAGGCATGATCCGCTCCACCATGGTGGCAGTTCCACGCCGCACTCCGGCACTGCTGGCGAAACAGCTCATCATGGCGCTCGTCTCCTTCGTGGTGGGTGCCGGCGCCGCCTTCCTCGGCTACCTCATCGCCCAACCCATCCTCGGGTCCTCCGACCTCGGGTTCGGCCTGGGTGACGAGGGCGTGCTCCTGCACATCATCAACACGGGCTCGGTGCTGGCGCTCGTGTCGATCTTCGCCATGTCGATCGGCACCCTGGTCCGGAACACCGCAGGAGGTGTCGTCACGTCGATCGGCGTCCTGCTCGTCCTGCCGATCGTCGTAGCCATCTTCGGAGGCGGCACCGAGTGGGTCGTGGACGCAGCACGATTCCTCCCGAGCTCGGGTGGCGAGCAGATGGTCGCGACCACCATTCAGGAGGGCGCGCTCAACCAGTGGCAGGGGGCGCTGGTGCTGGGTGGGTGGGCGCTCGTCCTCCTCGTCATCTCCCTGATCGTCACCAAGAAGCGGGATGTGTAGGGCATTCCCCGTTCAGCACCTGTGACGTGTTGCCATGACTGACAGACCCTTGGTGAAGGAGACCGCGGAACGAACGGCCGCGGTCTCCTTCACCGAGCTCAACGCCCGCCGGCTGGGTCCCTTCCGGCGGTTCTTCCGGAGCCATCCGAGGGCCATGGACGCTGTCGTGGTCCTGGTGTTCGTGCTCCTCTCCCTCCCCAACGCCCTGCTCGTCCTGTTCGACGGCGAGAACTGGTTCGGCGTCGCGGGTGTGGCGTTGGCCGCCGTGGCGCTGGCGTTCCGCCGGGACCGGCCGCTCCTGGTCCTCGCCTTCGTCGCGACCCTCGACGTCCCCGTGAGTGTGGTGACCGAGGGTGCCGGGAGCAGCGGGATCGCGACGATGTTCGCCCTCTACAGCGTGGCGGTAGCCTATCCGTTGCGGCAGACGCTTCTCGCCGCCGCGGTGGCGGCGGCCTTCTCGGTGAGCGCCCTGTTCCTCATCCCGGTCAGCACCTTCGGTGACGCACCGGGCGTGATCTGGCTCCTCAGCGGATTCATCGTGATGTTTCTGGCGGTCGCCGTCGGCGTCGGCGTCACGGTGCGTCGCGACCGCGAACACGAGAGCGTGCTGCGCGAATGGGCTGCCCGTAACGCGGAGCTGGCCTCCGCGGGGGAGCGCAACCGGATCGCGCGGGAGATGCACGACGTCGTCGCGCATTCGCTGACCGTCATGGTGGCACTGTCCGACGGCGCCGCCGTCGTGATGAAACGCGACCCTGAGCGTGCGGCCGCGGTGCTCGGCGAGTTGTCGGGCACGGGCCGCACGGCCATCGCCGACATGCGCCGGGTCCTCGGCGTGCTGCGCGCGGAGGCCGTGAGCGGGTCGCTTGAGCCGCTGCCGGCGTCGAGTTCGCTGATGCAACTGCTGGACGGCTTCCGCGCAGCGGGCCTGCCGCTCAGGGTGACCACCACCGGGCCGAGGCTGCCGGATGATCCTGCCTTCCACCTGACGGTCTACCGGATCCTGCAGGAGTCCCTGACCAATGTCCTGCGTTACGGCAAGGGCGTTACGCTGGTCGACGTCACCATCGCCAGGGCCGGGGACGGGGTGGAGCTCCGCGTGGCGGACGACGGACGGGGCGCCATGGGCCCCGTCGCGTCCCTCGGCTCCGGCCGGGGCATCGCCGGCATGCGCGAGCGTGCCGCCATCTACGCAGGCACCGTCGAGTGCGGCGACCGCCCCTCGGGTGGCTGGCTCGTCGAGGTGCGGCTGACCGTCCCGGACGCCGTCGGCGGAACGGGCAATCAACGGGGGAAAGAGAAAGATGATCACGGAGCACAGCACGCCGGCCACGCCCATCAGGATTCTGCTCGCTGACGACCAGCCGCTCCTGCGGATGGGTTTCCGGCTCATCCTCGAGGGCGAGCCCGATCTGGAGATCGCCGGGGAGGCATCCACCGGGGCCGAGGCCGTCCGGCTCACCGCCGACCTGTCACCCGACGTCGTGCTGATGGACGTCCGGATGCCGCAGGGGGACGGCATCGAGGCGACGCGCCGGATCACGTCCTCCGGGTCGTGTGCGCGCGTCATCATCCTCACGACCTTCGACCTCGACGAGTACGCCTTCGCCGGCCTGCAAGCGGGAGCCTCGGCGTTCCTGCTCAAGGACGTGGCACCCGAGGGCCTGGTGCAGGCAGTGCGCGTCGTGGCGAGCGGGGACGCCGTCGTCGCGCCACGCGTCACGCAGCGGCTCCTGGAGACCTACGTGCGCTCCCTGCCGCCGGTGCAGCGGACCCCGACCCCGGACCGTCGCCTGGCGGAGCTGACCCCGCGCGAACGCGAGGTGCTCGAGGCGATCGCCGAGGGTCTGTCCAACGCCGAACTCGCGGCCCGGTTCTTCCTGTCCGAGGCGACCATCAAGACCCACGTGCGGCGGATCCTGACGAAGCTGGGTCTCAGGGACCGGGTGCAGGCCGTCGTGTACGCCTACGAGAACGCGATCGTGGTGCCGGGGCCGACGCACTGATGCGGGGCCCGATGCTCAGGTGCAGGATCAGGGGCACGTGAGACTGCTCACCTGATCATCACCCGTCCAGGCGCCGACGGTCGCCCGGATCCTGAGGGTGAAAGTGCCCGTCCGTGTCGTGGAGCGCGTGATGGTGGTGGAGCGTGTCGTCGCGGGCAGATTGTTGGTGGTCACCGTTCCGGTCGGCGCCGTCAGGGTGACGGTGTAGCCGGTGGCCCGGGTGACGGCGCCGAAGTCGGTGATGGTAGCAGTCACCGAGGTCCTGGTCCCGTTGCAGGTGAAGGACCCTGTGATGCCCACGGGGGCGGGGATGTCGTACGTCCCGATGCTCATCGGCGCCGCGGCAGCATCGGAGAACGCGGCCTGCGCCACCGTCGGAGCCCACATGAACACCACGACGCCGATGACGAGCTGCACGAGGAAGCGAACCCGGCGCGTGGTGCGCCCGGACAGGCGACGGTCCATGGTCTTCCCTCCTCGTGTCGTCGTGGCATGCCGATGCCCGGGTGTCCTGGAGGACGTCCAGGACACCCGGGGCGGGGACTAGCGGCTGGTAGCCGCGCGCTGGGTGGCGGTGAAGGCGAAGTTCACGGTGCCGGTGAGGCCCTGGAAGGTGTTGTCCGCTGCGGCGGGGAGGGTGGCCGTGACGCGGAGGTTGTCGGCCTTGGCGGTGGTGACCGAGGCGAGGTTGGAGAGCACGACGTCGGTGCCGATGATCGGGCGGGTGGCGAGGACACCGGTGACCGTGCCGGCGCAGGTGTAGGCGTAGGCGGGTGCGGTGCCGGTTTCCGTCCAGGGGACGCTGCAGGCGTCGACGGTGACCTGGAGGCCGTTGAGGGTGTCGGTGGTGAGCTTCGAGGCGGTGCCGGCGGGTGTGGTGCTCAGGGTGACGCCGCCGAAGTTCTGGTTGCCGGCGTTCGTGAGGGTGGCGGCGCGCTGGATGGAGTCGCCGGGGACGATGCCGGACGCGGGGACGGTGAGGCGGTTGGTGGCCGTGCCCGCGGCGCCGAGCTGGACGTCCACGGTACCGGCGGTGACGGTCTCGCTGGCGGAGGTCGTGGAGGTGAAGGAACCGTAGGTGCCGAGTCCCGCGACCGACGCCGCAACGCCGAGCAGGGCGACGGAGGCGAGGACCTTGCCCGAGGTGGACTTCATGCTGATCCGCTTGGCGGACGTCGAGGAGGTGCGTGCGGTGCGTGCCATGGTGAGACCTGTTCCCTGTCGAGTATTCGGTTCCCGGTTCCCCCAGTGGGCCCGGTCGTTTCTGGTACCAACTGTGCAGTCCCTGACCGAAGCAGAGCCCGCGAACCCCGCGAACCCTCTGCGAAGGAACACCGAAGACCGAACGAAGTCCGAAGGGCAGGTGAAGTGAACCCGACGCTGCGGCTCGTGCCCGTGCCGCGCCGGGGGAGCGCCCGGCATGACGGCATCTGGTTGAATCGGTGGATGAGCCCAGCACCCGCGCACATCCAGGACCTCGGAGACTATGTCTCGGCGTCGCCGTCGAGCTTCCATGCAGTGGCGGAGGCAGGTCGCCGGCTCTCGGCCGCAGGATTCCGGCAGCTGGCGGAGCAGGACGCCTGGGAGGGCGGCGTGGGCAGCTTCTTCGTTCTCCGCGACGGGGCCCTGATCGCCTGGACCGTCCCGTCCGCGGCGGGCCCGACCACCGGATTCCACATCCTCGGCGCGCACACCGACTCGCCGTCCTTCAAGCTCAAGCCGCGACCCACCACCGGGAAGTACGGCTGGCTCCAGGCCGGCGTCGAGGTGTACGGCGGGCCTCTCCTGAATTCGTGGCTGGACCGCGAGCTCGCGCTCGCCGGCCGCCTGACCCTCCACGACGGCAGCGAACACCTCGTGGCCACCGGGCCGATGCTGCGCTTCCCCCAGCTCGCGATCCACCTCGACCGCGCGGTCAACGACGGCCTGGCCCTCGACAAGCAGCGCCACATGAACCCGGTGTGGGGCCTCGGGGACCCGGCGGGCGCCGACCTCCTGGGGCTCCTCGCTGCAGACGCCGGGGTCGACCCGCGCGAGGTCGGCGGGTTCGACGTCGTCGTCGCCGACACGCAGGACCCCCGCGTCTTCGGCGCGCAGGGCGAGTTCTTCGCCTCCGGGCGGCTCGACAACCTCTCCTCCGTGCACGCCGGGCTCACGGCGCTCATCGGGGCGTCGTCGGATGGGTCCGCGGACGGGCCGATCGCGGTCCTCGCGGCGTTCGATCACGAAGAGGTGGGCAGCGGGTCCCGGTCCGGGGCGAGCGGCCCCTTCCTCGAGGACATGCTCCAGCGGATCTCCCTGGGGCTCGGCGCGGGGACGGAGGAGCGGTTCCGGGCCCTCGCGGCGTCGTTCTGCGTCTCCGCCGACGCCGGCCACGCCGTGCACCCCAACTACGCGGAGCGGCACGACCCGGCGAACCTGCCGGTCCTCAACGGCGGTCCGCTGCTGAAGATCAACGCCAACCAGCGCTACACCACCGACGCCCCCGGCGCGGCGTACTGGGCATCACTCTGCCGCGCGGCGGGTGTGCCATACCAGGAGTTCGTGTCCAACAACGTGATGCCGTGCGGCTCCACGATCGGACCGCTCACCGCCACCCGGCTCGGGATCCGCACGGTCGACGTCGGCATCCCACTGCTGTCCATGCACTCGGCGCGTGAACTCTGCGGCGTCGACGATCCGGGCCACCTCGCGCGGGTCAGCGCGGCGTTCTTCCGCGGTGGCCGGTAGGACGTATCCCCAGGAGTTCGTCGCGCTCCGTCCGTCCGGTAGGATTGGGACGTCTGTGCCACAGCCGTTCCGGTCAGTACCGAGGACGGCGGCCGGACCAACGCAAAAGAACCTCCTGTTGCGGAAAGACCGCGACCGCTCAGCCCAGAGGAGGTGGGTTCACACATGCGTGCATATGAATTGATGGTAATCATCGACCCCGACGTCGAGGAACGCTCCATCGACCCAACACTCGAGAAGTTCCTCAATGTCGTCCGCAACGGCGGCGGCACCGTGGACAAGGTGGATATCTGGGGACGCCGGCGCCTTGCGTACGAGATCCAGAAGAAGACCGAAGGCATCTACGCCGTCGTCAACTTCACCGCGACCCCGGCCGTGGCTTCCGAGCTCGACCGCCAGCTGAGCCTCAACGAGACGATCATGCGCACCAAGATCATCCGCCCCGAGGAGCAGAAGGTTTCCGCCGAGTAATCTCGGTAGATCCCTCATTCATCCACCCCGCTCCGGCGGGAAGGAACTCAAGGAGGCACCATGGCAGGCGAAACAGTCATCACGGTGATCGGCAATCTCACCAACGACCCCGAGTTGCGGTTCACGCCGTCGGGATCAGCGGTTGCCAACTTCACCATCGCGTCCACTCCTCGCACCTTCGACCGCCAGAGCAACGACTGGAAGGACGGCGAAACGCTGTTCCTCCGGGCGTCGGTGTGGCGTGAGGCCGCGGAGAACGTCGCCGAGACCCTGACCAAGGGAACCCGCGTGGTTGCCCAGGGCCGACTCAAGTCACGTTCGTACGACACCAAAGAGGGCGAGAAGCGCACCGTCATGGAGCTGGAGGTGGACGAGATCGGTCCATCCCTGCGCTATGCGTCCGCGAAGGTCACCCGTACCCAGCGCTCCGGCGGCGGGAACAGTGGCGGCTTCGGCGGTAACTCCGGCGGCAACTCGGGCGGTTCGAACTCCGGATCCGGTTGGGGTGGGGGCCAGCAGGCCCAGCAGCCCGCGGATGATCCCTGGGGTGCTCCTTCTGGTGCTCCCTCGGGCGGGAATTCGCAGGGCTGGGGCAACGGCCCCGACTCCGAGCCTCCCTTCTAGCACCTCCAGGCAGCGGTTCCGCTCCCGGAACTCCTGCCGCAGTCACCGTCGGGTGACTGGCACGTCCCATCCCGCAGAATCGTTCTGCGGGCTCCACCATACAAAGGAGCACCACGATGGCTAAGGCTGAACTCCGTAAGCCCAAACCAAAGTCCAACCCCTTGAAGGCCGCTGACGTCACCGTCATCGACTACAAGGACGTAGCCCTGCTGCGTAAGTTCATTTCCGATCGCGGAAAGATCCGTGCCCGCCGCGTCACCGGTGTGACCGTCCAGGAGCAGCGCAAGATCGCTCAGGCAATCAAGAACGCCCGCGAAGTCGCCCTCCTGCCGTACTCCGGCGCCGGCCGCGGCTAGGGAAAGGGACACACTATGTCGAAGCTCATTCTGACCCAGGAAGTCACCGGACTCGGTGCCGCAGGCGACGTCGTCGAGGTGAAGAACGGTTACGCACGTAACTACCTTCTGCCCCGCGGCTTCGCCCTGATGTGGAGCAAGGGTGGCGAGAAGCAGGTCGAGTCGATCAAGGCTGCCCGTTCCGCCCGCGAGCACGCATCGCTCGAAGATGCCCAGCGCCAGGCCGCCGCACTGTCGGCGAAGCCCGTCACCCTGACCGTCAAGGCGGGTGGCTCCGGCCGCCTGTTCGGCACGGTCAAGGCCGACGACGTCGCGAAGGCCGTCGAGGCCGCAGGCCTCGGCACGATCGACAAGCGGAAGGTCGAACTCCCGGCTCACATCAAGTCGGTCGGTTCGTACCAGGCCAACGTCCGTCTCCACGAGGACGTCGCAGCAGTCATCGACCTGGACGTCGTCGCCAGCTAGGCGGATTCGGAAAAGTCGCGCGGCGCTTGCGCCGCACAGCACCACCGGATCGAGCAGGGAGCCCCCGCGTATCAGCGGGGGCTCCCTGCTGTTTAATCCCGCCCGTCCGGTCATCCGTGGGAGGGCATGCTTCCGGTGTCTCCGTCGCCGTCCATGCCGCGCGGCGACTCCATGTGCTTCTCGTGCAGCGGCGCTGAAGGTGCATCCCACGGTATATGCCGTCCTCAGGCGCCCGTCGTCCCGGATCATGGCGCTCTGCAAGCGTGAACCCGCTGGTATACAGGGCTCGAAGCGGCCCGCGCGGTGCTTGTGGCGGTCTTGTCAACAGCAGTCCTGTGGATGACCAACGTCTCAGGATCGATTTTGGTCCACAGGGCGTGGACAACGTCGTCGCAGGTCAGAGGGCTGTTGAGTTTGAATTGCAGGTGTTGTCCACAGGGTTGTCCCCATCCTGTGCACAAGATACGCGGCGTAATCCACAGCTTATGGAAACTTACCCACAGCCCCTGTTGGTACAGCACTTTGCACCGCCGCGGGAGGGGGCTAGCGTTGCGGAAGATTCCCCAAAACGAGGGTGTCGGGTGATAGGCCTGTCCTGTCGGACCCGCACTGGGTGTCCGGTCGACGCCCCGGCGTCACCGCTCCGACAGTAGGAGAAAGGCCCTTCCGTGTCCCTGGCACATGCAGACTCATCATCGGACACCCGAAACCCCGAGTTCTCGCGCACCCCGCCCCAGGATCTCGTGGCGGAACAGTCCGTGCTCGGCGGCATGATGCTGTCCAAGGACGCGATCGCCGACTGCGTCGAGGTCCTCCGCGGCGTGGACTTCTACCGGCCCGCCCACGAGAGCATCTACGAAGCCATCATCGACCTCTACGGACGCGGTGAGCCTGCCGATGCCGTCACGGTCTCCGACGAGCTCACGAAGCGTGGAGAGATCTCACGCATCGGCGGCCCGGCCTACCTCCACACGCTGATCCAGTCGGTGCCGACGGCTGCCAACGCGGGCTTCTATGCCGAGATCGTGCGTGAGCGCGCCGTCCTGCGCCGCCTGGTCGACGCCGGCACGAAGATCGTGCAGCTCGGCTACTCCAACGACGGCGAGGTGGACGACCTCGTGAACGCCGCGCAGGCCGAGGTGTATGCGGTGGCCGAACGCCGTACGGCCGAGGACTACGTGGCGCTCAAGGACATCATCGAGGGCACCGTGGACGAGATCGAGTCCGCGGGGCACAAGGGCGAAGGCATGACGGGTGTGCCCACCGGGTTCTACGAACTGGACGAACTCACGCAAGGCCTCCACGGCGGTCAGATGATCGTGGTTGCTGCCCGCCCCGCAATGGGCAAGTCCACCTTCGCCCTGGACTGGGCCCGATCGGCCGCCATCAAGCACAACATGACCACGGTCTTCTTCTCCCTCGAGATGGGCCGTAATGAGATCGCGATGCGCCTCCTGTCCGCAGAGGCCACCATCGGGCTGCAGGATCTGCGCAAGGGGACGATCAAGGACGAGCAGTGGGGGAAGATCGCCACGACGATGGGGCGCATGAATGATGCCCCGCTGTTCATCGACGACAGCCCGAACATGTCGCTGATGGAGATCAGGGCCAAGTGCCGGCGGTTGAAGCAGCGTCACGACCTCAAGCTCGTGGTGCTGGACTATCTGCAGCTCATGTCCTCCGGCAAGCGGGTGGAATCGCGTCAGCAGGAGGTCTCGGAGTTCTCACGGGCCCTGAAACTGCTGGCGAAGGAGCTCAACGTCCCCGTGGTCGCCCTGTCACAGCTGAACCGCGGATCCGAGCAGCGGACGGACAAGCGCCCACAGGTGTCGGACCTGCGTGAATCGGGATCGATCGAGCAGGACGCCGACATGGTCATCCTCCTGCACCGCGATGACGTGTACGACAAGGAATCGGCGCGGGCCGGCGAGGCCGACGTCATCGTTGCCAAGCACCGCAACGGCCCCACCAAGACGCTCGTCGTCGGCTTCCAGGGCCACTACTCGCGGTTCAACAACATGGCAGCGGACGGCGGGGGCTACTAGTCCTTCTTGGGCCCGAGCTCGTTGATGACCGTCTGGAGACGATGGCGCAGGTCCTCCGAGGCAAGGCCGTCCTCGACCATCAACTCGTTCTCGATATTCTTCGCACGCTCCAGGGCCTTGACTCCGGCCGAGGTGATCGTGATGCGCTGGCTGCGCCGGTCGGCGGAGTTGCGGAGCCGGGTGACCAGACCCCGCTTCTCGAGGCGGTCGAGGGTGCGTCCCACGGTCTGCGCCTGCACGTGGACCAGCTGGGCAAGGCGCACACCGGTGAGGGTTCCTTCGCGTTCGAGGACTCCCAGCGTGGTCAGCCCGGCGTGGGTGATGCCGATGCCCAGGAGCTTCTCGTTCCAGGAATGCTCGACGATGCGGGCGGCGGTCGTCAATAGGCGGCTGGTCGACCAATCGTTCAATTCCGGCACGATAGCGTGTCCTTCCCCTAGGTCGTCAGCGGAGGATCCGCTCGTTCCTGCTACTGTCCAACTCTACCCGAAATAGACAGCATGCTTATGATAAATCCTGCACCATAGGCAAGATTCTTTCGTTCGATCTCGTGGGCGCCGCGAGGGTGCCTCCAACGGCAGGAGGGCCCGGGGCGATGCCCCGGGCCCTCCTGCGTCAGCACAGGCTAGAGGTTGTTGCCTCGGCGGGTGCCTTCTTCGCCGTCGACGTCGATCTGCTCCTTGCGGACTTCTTCGCTGACGGTCTCGTTGGTGGTGACGGTCTCCGTGTCGAGGCGTACGCGCTCGACGGGGACTGCTTCCTTCTCGACGACCGGGCGCTCGGCGTGGAGAGTCACTTCGTGCTCTTCCTCGCTGATGGCCGGGCCGCCCATGGCGTCGCCGCGGTTGGCGTCCGTGATGGGCTCGCGCTCGACGCGGACTTCCTCGTGGCTGACGGGCACGGTCTTCGTCACGTTCTCGGTGACGACGTACTTGCGCATGCGGGCACGGCCGGCCTCGCGACGCTCCGTTCCGACGTGCAGCTGCTCCTCGGAGCGGGTCATCGCATCGTCGGTGGTGGGGCCGGAGGTGTCGTGACCCACGGTTCCACGGTCCGTGTCGGCGTGACGGCTGCTGGTGTCGATGTCGACGTCGCGGTCGTGGTGACCGGTAGTGCCGGTCGTCGTGCCGGTCGTCGTGTCGGTCGTGGTGCGGGTCGTGTCGGTGTAGTTGCTCGTGCCGCCGCCGATCTCGTAGTGGCGGTAGAGGCGATCCTCTTCCTCCGGGCTGAGGTTGCCGTCGGACTCGATGCGCGGGGCATCCTTCACCTGGTGCTTGCTGTAGGGAACGCGGACGTCATGACCTTCGACGTCGGCGCCCTGGAGCGGGATGAAGGACTCAGAGGTGCCGAACAGGCCCGTCTTGGCGGTGACCCAGCTGGGCTCACCGGTCTGGTCGTCGAGGTAGACCTGGCCGATCGAGCCGATCTTCTCGCCGTCCGAACCGAGGACGTTGCCGCCGTTGCCGAGCATGGTGTCGATGTTTTCCTGAGTAATCATTTCCTTCTCCTTCTGAGTAATCTCACTGTGAGGGCATGGATTTCTCGGCTGTACGTTCCACCGGGAGGTTCCACCGGGGGCAAGAGCCCCCGAGACCACCGGCCTCTAGAGTAAGCATACTTAGTACCGAATGGGAAGCAGGCTTAGCGTCTTGTTCGGATCGGGGGGCATCCTCGGCCGTCATCCAGGGCTTGCCAGGACCCTCGGCTTCCTCGGCGGCGATCACTTCCGTACCATTGGGTGGAGGTCCAGCCACCGGCCTATCACCCGTCGAATCGACCACCACGTGTGCTCGAGGCGAAGGATCCGCTGCAGTCGTCAGCGTCGATAGCCCGGTAGGTCTCTCGGCGTCGATGGCCCAGGGGTCCGGAACCCGAGCGAGACGTGTCGGCCGATCCCCCGTGAAAGGACGCCCATGTCCGCACCACGTCCCCCGTACATCACCGAGGTCATGATCGCCGCCGCGAACCTCGAGGCCGCCGAATTCGAGCGCGACCGCCTGCTGATCGCCTGCGGCGAGGCGGTCCGGCAGGCCCTTGCCACGGGGCTCACGCCTGCCGAGATCGGGCGGGCCGCCAGTCTGCCCGAAGACGAGGTGAGACGCCTCGCAGGGGCTTCTGTCTGCGGTCCTGATCCCCTCGGTGATCCGGTGTCGCCGATGCGAATCCCTCCGATCGGGGAAGTCTCGCCGATCAGCCTGGATCCGTTGCCGGCGCACCGTCTCGACTCCGATGACAAAGGGGCATTGATCGACCTGACCGCAGACGCGGTCGGAGGGTCGGATGCTTCGAAGTGACGCGGGATCCGCTGTCGCAGGAGCCGGAGCGCGGATTGCCCTGCTCATCATCGACATGCAGAATGCCTTCTTCGAGGACGAAGCCCTCGCCGGGCAGCAGCAGGACATCGTTGCGGCCTGCAACGGTCTGATCGAGGCCGCGCACGGCGCACAGGCCCCCGTGCTCATGGCACTCACCGAGCACCTGCAGGACGGTTCGACCTGGACGCGGTCCATGCTCGACGACGGTCAGGGATTCATCTTCCGCGGCACCCGCCAGGCCGACGTCGTCGCCGGCCTCCATGTGGAGGAGGTGGACGTCGTGACGAAGGTGCGCGACAGTGCCTTCTTCGGGACGGATCTCGCGGCGCGACTTCGAGGCCTGGGTGTGGACCACCTGGTGCTCGCGGGCGTCTCCACGCACAGCTGCGTGGCGCAGACAGGGGCTGACGCCTTCGCCCACGACTTCCAGGTCAGCTATGCACGCGACGCGATGGGCAGCACGAACCAGCAGTACGCCGACGCGATGCTGGAGATCCTCTCCGACAGCTACCGGCAGCCCGTCGTCGGTCAGGCGGAGGCCGAGGCGCTGTTCGCCTGACGCGCGAGGGCTGAGGGTGCATCGACGGCAATGGCCACCGGATCGAATCCGGTGGCCATTGCCGACTGCGCGGAGTGAATCTAGCGCTGCTGTACGTTCTGCTTGGCGTCCTGGGCGCTGCCCTTGACATCACTGGCGGCCTGCTTGCCCTCGCCCTTGACGTCGTTGACGGCGTGCTGCCCCTGGTCCTTGACGGTCTGCACGGAGTCTGCGGCCGATTCCTTCACGGACTGGACTGCTTCCTGCGCCGGCTCGCGGACCTCCTCGGCAACCTGCTTGGCTGCCTCGGTGACCTTGTCCTTCAGGGGCGCGACCTGCTCCTTGAGGTGCGAGGCGGCCTCCTGCTCCTTCTGGCTGGCAGGGATGAGCGAACCCACGAGGAGACCGGCGCCGAAGGCGATCAGGCCTGCGGCGAGGGGGTTGCCCGCGGCCTTGTTCGAGATCTGGCCGGGTGCTCCCTGGACGGTGTGGCCGGCATGCTGGAGCTTGTCCTTGGCGGTACCGGCTGCCGAGTGGGCACTGTCCAGGCCGCTGCCGGTCGTGTTCTTGGCGTGTCCGGCCTTGTCCTTGACTGCGCCCGTCACATCGTCAGCCTTGCCGAGCACGGAATCCTTGACGTCTTCGGCCTTGCCCATGACGGTCTCCTTCACATTGCTGAAGCTGTGCTTGACCTTGTCGGTCTGGCGCTGCGCGATGTTCGCGGGGTTCACCTTGTCGGCGATGGCGTCGACATCGGTCCCCAGCTCAAGGCGGGTGCGTTCGATATCTGCGCGGATCTCATCTGGCGTCTGGCTCATCGTGTCTGCTCACCTGGTTTCAGTGTCGGCGGGATTTCTTTGATGGTCTCCGCTGTCTGGGGGAGACCCTTGACCTGCTTCATTTCCTTCTTGCCCATGGCGGCCAGCACGGCGGCGACGATGCCCCAGAGGACGGCGACGATCACGGCGGCCCAGCCGAGTGGCATCAGGGCGCCCAGCCCCCACATGAGGGCCAGCGACAGGAACAGGAGGACGAAGTGGCCGCCCACGGCCGCACCGGCGAACATGCCCGCACCCTTGCCTGCTTTCTTGGCCGACTCGGTGGCCTCGGCCTTGGCCAGGGCCACTTCCTGGCGCATGAGCGTGGAGAGGTCCTTCGTCACCTCCCCGAGAAGTTCTCCTACCGACGCGTTGGCGGAGCGCTGCTCGGCCTCCGTCGGCAGGGGCGCGGCAGCCTGGTGGGCGCCACTGGTATATGCCTCAGCCATCAGCGCAGACCCCCGTCATTCGGGAAGGTGCTCACGGGAGGGGTGCCAGGCGCGATGGTGGGGTAGTCGTCCGCAGGGTTGACGACGGCCGGGTTGGATCCGGCGACGTGCTGTCCGCCGGTCGTCCCACCGAAGCCCGCGGAGGCGGGGGTGCCGGTGTAGGCGTCGGAGTCGACCTGGCCGTAGCCGGTGTAGGTGCCGGTGGAGGAGTCCTGGTGGCGGCCGGTGGTTCCGGCGGAGTCCTTGTTGCCCTTCGCGCCACGGGTCAGGCGGCCGACGACGAGGCCGGTGCTTGCCGCGATGGCGAGGAACGTGCCCGGCTTGCGGCGGGCGAACGCCTTGACGTCCTCGAGGATGTCGGAGGCGTCGCGGTTCTCGAGCCAGCTCGCAGCCGATCCCGTGCGCTGGGACGCCTGCTGCACGAGGCCCGAGACGAACTGGTTGTCCGACTTGTCGGCCATGGACCGCAGTTCGTCGGAGACGCCGCGGATGCCCTCGGTGATTTTCTGCTGCTGGGTACCGGCCTGGCTCTTGACCTCGGACGTCACGGTGCCGAGAAGGTCCTTCGCCTGCGAGCCGACCTCGGCCGCGACGTTCTTCGCTTCGCTAGCGGCGGTGCCGGCTACATCCTTGGCGTCGGCTGCGGCGGTCCCGGCGACGTTCTTCGCCGCGTCCTTGCCGTCCTGACCGACCTTCTTGGCCTGATCCTTCGCAGCGGACTTCTTCGAGTCTCCGGTGTCGGTGGTGCTGCCGGAGAACTCGGTGGTGCCGAGTTCGTGGGTGCTGAGGTCCGCGGTGGACGACTCAGGCCCGGTGGTGGAGGGAACCAGGGGATCCTTCGGCCAATTCTGCGTAGTCATGGTTGTTCCTAACGTTGATATTGCCGTTAAAGCGGATGCTCCATCGTGTTCTCGATGCGACAGTCCGGCAGTTCGTGCTTGCCTTCTCCTTGAAGCTAAGCATGCTTAGCTTCACTCCCGCAAGCTCTTTCTACAGATCCGCACGAGAAACACAAGTAGGCTTAGCATCCTACTGACCGTGTGGACGCGCCGCTAGCGTCGACACGAGAGGACTTCCATCGGTCGCTTCAAGAAGGAGCGAATCCACCCGGAGGTCACGATGCGGAAAGGTGAACACCCGTGTTCTTCCATAAGCAGGAACTTCAGTACAAAGCCACCCCTGACAAGCCTGATGCCGTCTACGCCCGTAAGCTCCAGGAGGTGCTCGGGGGTCAGTACGGCGAGATCACCGTGGCCCTGCAGTACAGCTTCCAGGCCTGGAACGCCCACATTCCCGGCAAGTACCGGGACCTCCTCTTCGGGATCGGCGCGGAGGAGTTCGGCCACGTCGAGATGCTCGCCACGATGATCGCCCAGCTCCTGGAGAAGGCTCCGCTGGGGATCACCGAGGACGCCGTGCAGTCCGATCCGGCCGTGGCCGCGGTCCTGGGTGGCACGGACATGCAGCACGCCATCGTCGCCGGCGCCGGCGCCCGGCCGGTGGACAGCATGGGCAACCCCTGGCAGGGCAGCTATGTGACCGCCAGCGGGAACCTCCTCGCGGACTTCACGGCCAACGCGAACGCCGAGATGCAGGGCCGGCTCCAGGTGGCGCGGCTCTATCACATGACCGACGACCACGGGATCCGGGACATGCTCTCCTTCCTCCTCGCCCGCGACACCATGCACCAGAACCAGTGGCTGGCCGCGGCCCGGGAGTTGCAGGAATCGAAGATGGAGGAGCTGCCCGTGCCGAGCAACTTCCCCCTGAAGCAGGAGGAGCGGAGCGTGGCGTACCAGTACCTGAACTTCTCCGACGGCACGGCGGCATCGGAGGGCAGCTGGGCCTCCGGTCCCACCCCGGACGGCAAGGGCGAGTTCACCTACCACGACGGCCCCACCACCAGCGCTCCCATGCCGCCGGCCACCCACCCCGATGCGCGGTTCTACGGGACCACCGAGATCCCGAACACCGTCGAGAAGATGGCCGGCACCCTGCAGGACAAACTGAACCGCGAATAGACGTTCGCGGTCCACCGAGAGAAAGGCAGTCCCATGACGAACACGAACAACCGCACGGTGGACGCCGGTCGTACCGCCCTGCAGCGCGCCGCCCAGGCGGTGGGCATCGTCTTCCTGCTGGTCGGCATCCTGGGCTTCATCCCGGGCATCACGTCCAACTACGACAGCATGATGTTCGCCGGGCACCAGTCCGATGCCCTGCTGCTGGGCATCTTCCAGGTGTCCATCCTCCACAACATCGTCCACCTGCTCTTCGGCGTCGCCGGCCTGGCGATGGCGAGGACCGCCTCGGGCGCCCGCACCTACCTGCTGGGCGGCGGTGTGGTCTACGCGATCCTGTGGATCTACGGGCTGATCATCGACCAGGACTCCGCGGCGAACTTCGTGCCGCTGAACAGTGCCGACAACTGGCTCCACTTCCTGCTCGCGGTCGGCATGATCGCTCTCGCGCTGCTCCTCGGCCGCGACCGCCGTACGAGCACGAACCGCGCCTGACCCGGTCCTTCCCTCCGGAAGGTTCCGCACATCGACCACACCCACGACGACGCCGGACCGACGGGTGCCCACGGGTACCGGCCGGCCCGGCGTCGTCGTGGGTGTGGCAGGTACCGCCGAGCGCCCACGAACGCGAAGTATGCTTACTGTTACCGGCCCCGGCTCCGAGGGGCGCATCCGACCATCGAAGAGGTCCTTGGTGAAGCAGCCCTCCCCGCGCGGGGAACTCAGCGCCCTCGTCCTGTCCGTCCTCGCCGGATCCAGGGGATCAGGGCAGGACGCCCTCGCCCGGCTGGACCTGCTCGCCGTGGAGGCGATCTCCCGGACGCCGGACATCCTCCTGGACGACGACCTGCAGCTCACCCTCTTCTGCCTGTACGAACTGCACTACAGCGGCATCGACGAGGCGGGGGACGACTGGGAATGGGATCCGGACCTCCTGCGGGTCCGGCACCGCATCGAAGCCGCTTTCGAGCAGAGGGTCCGCGACGAGACCGTCGTCGGGCCGCCTCCCGAACCCACGAGCGCGGCGGTCTGCGCCGAGCTGTTCCGGATGACCGGCGAGGACGGCGGGCCCAGTATGTCCCGCTTCGTGGCGAAGTCGGCCACGGATGACCAGCTGCGGGAGCTGCTTGTCCACAGGTCGATCAGTCAGCTGAGGGAGGCCGATCCGCACACCTTCGCGATTCCACGCCTGTCCGGCCGTTCGAAGGCCGCGCTGGTGGAGATCCAGGCGGACGAATACGGCAACGGACTGCTCGCGCGCATGCACTCGGTGCTCTTCGCCCGGACGATGCGCGGAGTGGGCCTGGACGACACCTACGGGGCCTACCTCGACGCCGTGCCGGCGATCACGCTGGCCGTGAACAACCTGATGTCGCTGTTCGGCCTCCACCGACGCCTCCGGGGCGCGATCGTGGGGCACCTCGCCGCCTACGAGATGACCTCCTCCCAGCCCAACCGCCTGTACTCCCGGGGGTTCGGGCGCCTCGGCTACGGCTCCGAGGTCACGGAGTACTTCGACGAGCACGTCGAGGCGGACGCCGTCCACGAACAGATCGCCGGACGGGACATGGCGGGCGGTCTCGTGGAGTCGGACCCGCGCCTGCTCGGGGACGTCCTGTTCGGGGCCGCCGCCGGTCTGGCGATCGACACCCTCATGACGGTGCACATCATGGATGCCTGGGAATCGAACCGGTCCTCGCTGCGGACGGCGGAGGTGGCCGTCTGATGGGCGCGGAGATGGACACGGCTGCGGATGCCGAGGACGCACGCTCCGACCACCCGCTGAACTCCGGTGCCGACGCCCCCGTGACGGTCGTCGCGTGCCCCAACGGCCCACTGCTCGTCCGCGGCGACTTCACGCTCGTCGGCACGGACGGGGCGGAACTGCCGCGCACCCGACGCACCGTCGCCCTCTGCCGGTGCGGGGCATCCGTGCTCAAGCCCTACTGCGACGGCTCCCACAAGCTGACCGGCTTCCGCTCCGATCCCTGATCCCGGCGACGTGCCCGGGCCGCGGGCGCGTGGAGTTTCGCTGCACGAAATCTCACCGAAATCCTCGCCCTCTAGCGTTGGGAAGCACACCACTTCCACAGGAGGCCGCCGTGCAGACGTTGAGGGTCAGACAGGTTCCCTGGAGCAACCCCGTCGGTCGGGGTCTGCGGGAGGCCCTGCGCGCGGAGGCCGGCCGTGGTCGGGCGCCCTCGGCCGCCGCAGGACCGGAGGACGACGGCGCGGGCGTCGTCGTCTTCCTGATCGTCTACGAACTGGCCAGCGGCCAACCGGTCGGGTGCGGGGGCCTGAGCGTGAACGCCGACGGGAGCACCGCCGTCGACCACCTCTACGTGCTTCCGTACGCCCGATGGTCCGGGGTGTCCTCTTCCATCACGGAGGAGCTCGCCGCCTGGGCGGTGGCACGCGGCATCGCCGTCGGGGGCCTGAGTGACCCCGCCCGCCCGGCAGCGCTGCGCCTGTAGGCCAGGACGACGCCGAGCGGGCAGGTCGGGGCCCCTCGGCGCCGCCGGTGCCGGCTATGTGCGCGGAGCGCCCAGATCCACCGGGTCCTCGTCCGTCAGGTAGGCGAACTCCGAGTGCGCGGCCAGGTCGATACCGCGCAGTTCGTCGGCCTCCTCGATCCGCAGGCCGACGGTTCGCTGCAGGACCACGGCGATCAGCCACGTGACCACGAAGGAGTAGGCCAGCACCGCGACGGTCGCGAGCGCCTGGATGCCCAGCAGCTCGAAGCCGCCGCCGTAGAACAGGCCCGACACCCCGTTGGGGGCGTCCGGAGTCGCGAACAGGCCGATCAGCAGCGTCCCCAGGATGCCGCCCACCAGGTGCACACCGACCACGTCCAGCGAATCGTCGAATCCGAGCCGGAACTTCAGCTCGATCGCGAGGGAGCAGACCGCACCGGCGATCGCACCGATGGCCAGGGCACCCATCGGGCTGACCGCACCGCACGCGGGGGTAATGGCGACGAGCGCCGAGATCAGCCCGGACGCGGCCCCCATGCTGGTCGCCGCGCCGTTGCGGACCCGCTCGACGGCGGCCCAGGCCAGCAGGCCGGCCGACGCGGCGACGGCGGTGTTGAGGAGGACGACCGACGCGGACTGGCCGGCGGAGAGGGCGGAGCCCGCATTGAAGCCGAACCAGCCGACCCACAGCAGGCCCGCACCCACGAGGACGAGCGGGCGGCTGTGCGGCCTGGCATGGTCCACCTTCGGCCAGCCGTGGCTGCGGCCGAGGACCATCGACAGGGCGAGGGCGGCGATCCCGGCGTTCATGTGGACGGCGAGCCCGCCGGCGAAATCGATTGCGCCGAGGCTGTTCGCGATCCAGCCGCCCGCCGTCGTGCCGTCCTCGGAGCTGAAGGCGAAGACCCAGTGGGCGATCGGGAAGTACACCAGCGTGGCCCAGACGCCCGCGAAGACCATCCAGGCGCCGAACTTCATGCGGCCGGCGGCTGCGCCGGCGACCAGCGCCGTCGTAACGCAGGCGAAGAAGAGCTGGAAGCCCGCGAACAGGATCACGGGGATGGGCGCGGAGGGATCCTCGGCCAGCAGTTGGCCCAGCCCGGCGTACTCCGTGACGTTCCCGAGGAGGCCCAGCCCCCCGACGGAGGAACCGAAGGCCAGGGAGTACCCGAACAGGGCCCACAGCACGGCGACGAGGCTCGCCCCGCCGAAGCACATCATCATCATGTTGAGGATGCGGCGGGACCCCACCATTCCTCCGTAGAACAGGGCCAGCGCCGGGATCATGAGGCAGACGAGCGCGGTGCTGGCGAGAATCCAAGCGACGTTTCCGGAATCCATGGGAAGTCCTTTCCGTGACAGCGCCTGGGCGTACCGGACGGGACTGGGCCCGGGACCACACTGCGGGGGTGTGCACCCGGGATGGCACGCCGCGCTGAGTCATGGTAGGCAGCGGCAGGTTTCAGGTTCCGGCGGGTCCGATGAATTCTGGGTTACCCGGAGTCCCACCCTAGCCACCGGCCACGGACTGCATGATCATCACCGTCGCACCCGCGGGAACCGCTGTTGCCAGGCCGTCCAGCCGGCGTACGTCCTCGCCGTCGACGTAGATGTTCACGTAGCGCCGCAGTGCGCCGGTCTCCTCGCGGATCCGCTGCTCGAGCAGGGGTCGCCCCTCGCCGAGCCCGTCGAGCAGGGACGCCACGTCGGCGTCGTCGGCCACGTCCAGGCGGACCGCGCTGCGCCCGTCGACGTACTGGCGCAGGAGTGCCGGGATCAGGACGATCACCGAGGGCGGCGGGGGCATCGCGTCCACCCGCTCAGCCGGGCAGGACCGCGGCGCGCACGGAGAGCACGTCCGGCAGATGGCTCGCCACTTCCCGGAAGGTGCGGCCCTCGTCCGCGCTCGCGTAGACGGAGCCGCCGCGCGTGCCGAAGTACACGCCGGGGATCTCCGCCGTGTCCACGCAGGCGGCGTCGCGCAGCACCGCGTTGTACTCGGCCTGCGGCAGACCGGTGCCGCTGCCCTCCCACGTGCTCCCGCCGTCGTCCGTCCGGTGCACCAGGAGCCGACCGTCGGGCGGGATGCGCTCGCCGTCGGCCTTGAGGGGGATGACCCAGGCCGTGCCGCCGCGGTGCGGGTGCGTGAGCATGACGAATCCGAAGTCGGCAGGCAGGCCCTCGGCGATGGACTGCCATGAATCACCGCGGTCGGCACTCGTGTAGACGCCGTGGTGGTTCTGGGCGAACAGGCGGTCGGGGTCGACGGCGTCGCGGGCCACCTTGTGCACGCACTGGCCGAACTCCGGGTCGGGATCCGGCATGAAGTAGGCGCTGATGCCCCTGTTGCGGGGCTCCCAGGAGGCTCCGCCGTCGTCGGACCGGTAGACGCCGCCCGTGCTCATCGCCACATGGAGCGTGTCGTCGGCGGGGCTCGGCAGGACGGTGTGGGCAGCTGCACCGCCGAAGCCCGCGCCCCATTCACTGCGGTGCGGGTGGTCCCACAGGCCACGGTTGAGGGTGAACGTCTCGCCGTGGTCGGTGGATTTCCAGACGGAGATCGGCTGGCACCCGGCCCACACCACGCCGGGACGCCCCTCCGCGTCCGGTTGGATCTGCCAGATCCGCTCGAGGGCGGCGTCGTCGTCCGCTCCGAACCGGATGCCGCCCTCGCGGGGTTCCGCCCAGGTCCCGCCGAGGTCGTCGGAGTGGGCGATGCAGGGGCCGAAGTGCCAGGACATCCTGCCCGCGAACAGGCGGGTACGCCCATCCCGGGTGTCGATCGCGACGCTCGGAATCTCTTCCATGAGGAACATCGGGTCGGAGAGTGTCCACTCCTGCCGGTCGGTGCTCGACGCGAGCCACAGACCCTTCTTGGTGCCGATGGCAAGGAGTGTCGTTGCTGGAGCTGGCATGGCGTCCCCCGTGCAGGTGGGCGGCCGGAAGAACCGCGCGTGTGATGCATGTCACTTGGGAGACTGCCATCGGGCACTCGTTTTGTACAGAGCCGGCTACCCCCTTTCGTCCGCAGGCGGAGCCCGGGGCCACGGGCTGTGCCAGAGTGGAATGGTGCTGTCGCTGGGGAGCGGAGATCACACCCTGGAGGCACCGTTGCATCAGATCGATCTGGGGACCCCCGCGCGGTCGCGGGTGTGTCCCGGCCCCGGGCATGCGCCCCGTGCGCGTCGGCACTGCGCCGGCATGCACTGTATCGAGGTGCACGACGGGCTGCTCGTCCTCTGGTGGGTGTCAGGCGCTCGCGTGAACGCGCCCGACGTCCTGGCGGCCTACGAGGGGATCCGGAGCCTGTCCGACGGCTACGTCCTGCCGATGGTCATGTATCTGCGCGGGCTGGCCGGGATCGACCCGGCGGCCCGGCTGGTCATCCTCGAGGGATCGTTGACCTCACGTATCGCCTTCGTGGGAAGCGGGCCGGTGGACCAGGTTCTGGCGGCTTTCCTGGCACATGCGCGGTCGGAGACGCTCTATTCGGAAAGCGTCTCCGACGCTGAAGCATGGGCTCGTGGAGTATCGTCCTGCAACGGGTGAATAGTCCCGTCCGATTCCTGCGATCGGAAAAGGAAGGGCCGCCTCAGCGGCTTTCGTTGTAGGCGTCGATGATCGACTGCGTGATCCGCCCCCGCGAACTGGGGTTGTATCCGTTCTCCTGGGCCCATTTACGGATCTGCTGCGTGTCCTCCCGCTTCGAGCGGGACGATGCCGCCTTCTGGCCGGAGGACTGCGGCTTGCCGGAGGCGGCCTTGCGTCCCTTGTCCACATAGGCGGACAAAGCGTTGCGCAGGGATTCCGCATTCTGGGCCGTGAGATCTATCTCGTAATCGGTGCCGTCGAGGGCGAAGCGCACGGTCTCCTGTGCTTCATCGCCGCTGAGGTCATCGACCAATTGCACCTGTACACGCTGGGCCATCATTTTCTCCTGTGTCGTCCGACGTCCAGATCATTAGCCCCATTGTGTCGACTCTATCGCGAGGAGCAGTTCGAACGGAAGAAAGCCGCACATTCCCCATTGGGGGTGAATGCAGGAATGGGAATGATGCGTCCGGGCGTCGATGTGTTATTCGACGGGCGGGTCAGGTGGCTGCCGCGCCGTCGGCGTTGAACGCGCGGACCACCGCATCGTGGGGCACGCGCTGGTGGAGCCGGGTGGCGCCCCCCTCGTCCTGGATCCGCTCGGTCAGTCGGCGCGCCCACCGGTGCTCCAGGACGAGCAGGAGGCCGACCTCCCCGTCCGGGACGGAGGCGGAGGCGAAGGCGACGTCCCGGTCGCTGAGCAGGGTCATCGGCGAGGGGTGGGCCAGCAGGTCCTGCAGGGGTGTCGGCAGGCCGTCGTCGGCGTCGGCGAAGGACACGGTGCCGTCGATCGCGCGGGCGATCAGCACGATGTCGATCAGCGCCACGGCGCCGCTGTCCAGGACGTCCCGCAGCGCCTCCACCATCCACGAGGAGCCGTCCAGGGTCGGCGTGGAGAAGACCAGGACGTCCACGGGGCCAACCCTCATGACTTCCCTCCCGCCCGGCCGGATCCTGTTCGTCGCTGCACCCTGTCCTGCATTCCGTGCTGCCACCGATGGTGTAATCGTCCGTCCGGGCGGGCGGCAGATCGCCACCCGCCCGGGGTGATTGGCCCAGCGACGCGGGACTTTTGACTCAGGCCGGAATCGGGTCGGGGGTGAACCCTTGGAGGTGGGCGCCCTCCGGTCGACGATGCTTCACCCGCCCGTACGGGTGAGTGCGCGGCAGGAGTACGACGCCGGACAGGTGGTCAGGTATGAACAGCATCATCAGGGCGAAGACGACCGTTCCCGGGATCGGTGCGCACGAGCTGGACAGGCCCCGACTGATCGCGCGCCTGGACGCGTTCAGGGAGGCCGGGTGCGGCGCTGTCACCATCGGTGCTGCTGCAGGCTCGGGGAAGACGACGCTCGCCGTCCAGTGGGCACGGAAGCGTGTGGGTTCCGGGGACCACGTCGCGTGGGTGTCCCTCGATCCCTCCGACGACGTCCCAGCGCGCTTCTGGGGTCTCGTGACCGAGGCGCTCGAACCCTCCGACGGGACACCGGGCCGTTGGACCTCACCCCCGCCGGCCGCACCGGCCGCGCGGATCGGCTGGCTCGATGCCCTCCTGGACCATGCGGGCGGGGGAACCGTGAACTCCGTGCTGGTCCTCGACAACTGTGAGTACCTGCGTGACACCGGGCTGCTCCTCGAAGTCGACTACGCGGTCCAGCGAGCACCGCAGGGCTTCACCGTGGTCTTCTGCGGCCGTCAGCTGCCGGAGCTGCCCTCGTTCTACCGCCTGGACCTCGACGGCGCCCTCGGGCGGGTGGGGCAGGAGGAACTGATGCTGCGGCGGCGAGAGGTCGCACGATTGTTCGCGTCCGCGTGCCCGGACGTGGACCTGCTTCTCGATGCGACGGAGGGTTGGCCCGCCGCCGTCGTCCTCGCCCAGGCGATGGGGGACGGCAAGGCCCCGGCGGCCGCGGTCACGCACTCCACGGCCTACCTCGACCGGCTGTGCGGGCAGCTCTTCCCGTCCTTCTCCGAGGAGGTCCGCAGCGCACTCGCCGTCATGGCGCTGATCGAACCCTTCACGGTGGACGACCTCTGCACGGCGCTTGCCAGCACGGACGCCCCGCGGGTGTTCGACGCCGCCGTCCGGGCGTCCGGCCTCGTCGTCCCCGCCCACGCCCCCGGGTCCTTCCGGCTGCACCGCCTGCTGTCCCGGTGGCTCCTGGACGGAGGGTCGGGTGCTACCGCGATCGACCGCCCCCTCGTGCATGCCCGCATGGCGCGCCGCCGCCTCCGTCAGGCGCGGCATGCCGAGGCGCTCGCCCATGCCGGTCGGGCCGGCGACGGCGGGTTGCTGCGTGACGTCGCCGCCGTCTCGGGCCTGCACCTGCTGTGGAGCAACGACCTCGCCGCCCTCGACGCGGTCCTGCGCGATCTGGGCTCGGTCGAGTCGGTGGAGCTCGGGTTGCTCGACAGCCTCCTGTCCTTCGCCATGGGCGAGCCGGGGCGTGCCCGGCGCAAGCTCGAACGCGCCGACCAGATGGATCAGCAGGGCAGCCTCGATGCGCCGTTCAGTGCGCTGCGCACCGCGCTCGAGGCGCACCTCATGCTCGGCCGGGGGCGCCCGGAGGAAGCTCTCGAGCATCTCCGGGGAGTGTCCGTGGAGGCCCTGCCACCCGACGTGGGGCTCTTCGTGTCGAACGCCCTCTCTGCGGCGCTGATCGCCACCACGCGCCTGAACGAGGCCGCCGACGCCGCACGGGGCTGTGTTGCCACCGCCGACGAACGGGACAATCCGGGCGCCCGGATCGACGCCCACATCACCCGTGCCGCACTTGCCACGGCCATGGAGGATTTCACTCCCGCTGCCCGCGACGCCTGGACCGCCATCCGGGAGGGCGAGCTGCAGGGGCTGCGCTACAGTCCGCGACTGCGTCCCGCCCACCTCGTCCTCGCGTGGGGCGCCTACCACCAGCTCGACGACGACGGCGCCCGGTTCCACAACGCCTTCGTCTTCAGGGCGACGTCCACCCCGCCGAGCGTGGCGCACTCCGCGTCCAAGCTCCGGCTCATGTTGTCCTTCCCCTCCTCGGCGAAACCGGTCGAGGTGGCCGAGGGGCTGCTGGAGCGGATCCGTTTCGACCTCGCGCACGGCGCACAGCCGCAGGACGTCGCCGTGTGTTCGCTGCAGGTCGCCGAGATGATGCTGTCCCTGCGCCGGGTGGAGGACCTGACGATGCTGAAGGTGGACCTGCGCAGGTACCAGGGCATCAGCGGGGAGCTGCAGGTCATCTCGGCCTGGGAGCACCTGCTGGCCGGACAGCTGAACCGCGCACGGCAACTGCTGACCCCGGTGGCCTCCGAGTACGTGAAGAGCCAGAGCAAGGTCGGCATGACGACAGCCCTGGCGATGCTCGCGCGTCTCGAGCTGCTCGAGAACCGGCCGTTCAAGGCAAGGGAAGCACTGGAGCGTGCCCTCGCCCTGGCCTCCGCGCGCGGATCCGTGCGCGGGATCAGGTTCGCCGGTGAGACCGTCAGGAGTGCCTTGGAACGGGACCGGCATCACTACCCGCGTTTCGCCCGGGAGGTGGACCTGCTCGTGAACCAGCGGCGCCGGCCGGTCCAGGAGATCGCCGGTCCGCCACTCACCCCGCGGGAGATCGAACTCGTGGCCCTCCTGCCGACCTTCGCGACCGTCGACGAGCTGGCGCTGGATCTCCAGATCTCCACGAACACGGTCAAGACCCACCTGCGCGGCATCTACCGCAAGCTGGGGGTCGGGACACGACGCGAAGCCATCGCGGCGGCCGACAAGCTCGGGCTCCTCGCACCCACGCCTGCGCCGCTGCGCGTCCTGAGGAGTGCAGGGGCACGCTAGCGCAGCAGACTCACCCCCCAAGGATGAGCCTGCCAGGAGGCCCGCCCTGGAAGGGTGAGGCCCCGTACCATGCTGGGACAGTCGAGAACAGGACGTGGCGTGGACATCAACTTCTGGGAAGTCGTGTGGGTGGTGTTCGGTGCTGCCCTGTTCGCCGCCTATCTGGCCTTCCTGTTCATCGTCCTCGTCGACATCTTCAGGAACGAGTCACTCTCCAGCTGGTCGCGGGCCATCTGGGTGGTCCTGCTGGTACTCCTCCCCTTCCTCGCCGCGCTCGCCTACCTCTTCGCCCACGGCCAGACGATGGTCCTGCGGAACGCCCGAGGGACCCGTCCCGATCCCGGCGCCGCAACTGTCCCGGTCTCCCACGATCCGACGGCGCAGGTCGCCTCCGCACACGATCTGCTGCGCCAGGGCGCCATCACCCAGGAGGAGTACGAGCGTCTCAAACGGCACGCGCTCGAGCAGGCACCCGGCCCGCGTCCCACCGATCCCGCGGCGCACCCGCCGGCCGGCTGACCACCCGGCCGGCGGAGGAGGCCCTATGGAGCCCGACGGCGGCCCGGCTCACGTCCCGGCCGGTCCTGCGGAGCCGTCGACGCCGAAGCCGTCGACGCCGGAGCCCCCTCGGGTGCGGACACCGACTCTCTTCGGCATCGGGTTCCGGGTCACGGGCGGGGTCCTCACGGCGATCCTCCTGGCCTTCGTCCTGTTCTCCCTGCGCTCGGTCGTACTGTCCGTCTGCGCCGCGCTGTTCCTCGCACTCGGCCTCAATCCGCTGGTGCATCGCCTCCGCCGCGCCGGGCTACGCAAGAACAGCGCAGTGGCCGTGATCGGGGTTGCCGTCGCCCTCCTCGCCGCAGGTCTGGTCGCCGTCCTCGTCCCGTTCGTCGTCACGCAGCTGGCCGCCTTCGCCCAGGCGCTGCCGGAGGCGATCCGCGGCCTTACGGAGGACGAGTGGTTCCAGCGGATCGACGGCCGGACCGGCGGGGCGCTGACCGGAGCCCTGCAATCGGCGGGGCAGTCGCTCGTCACCCCGGCTTCCTTGACCACCATCGCCAACGGCGTGGTCGGGGCCGGCGTGGGAGCCGCGAACGTCGTCGCGTCGATGATCTTCATCGCCATCCTCACGCTCTACTTCCTGGCCGGGCTGCCGCGCATCAAGCACGGCTTCTACGCCCTCCTCCCGGCGTCCCGGCGCAGGACCTCGGTGTACCTCACCGAGAGGATCGCCGACTCGGTCGGGAAGTACCTGAGCGGGATGGTGGTCCTGGCGCTCCTCAACGCGACGTACAGCCTGATCCTCCTCACCCTCACCGGGGTCCCGTTCGCCGCGCTCATCTCGATCGCGGCCTTCTTCATCACCCTGATCCCCCTCATCGGGACCATCCTGACGACCATCGTCATGACCCTCGCGGCGTTGCTGGACTCGCTGACCGCAGCCATCATCGTCCTGATCGCCATGCTCATCTACATGCAGATCGAGGCATACATTCTGACTCCCCGCGTGATGACCAAGGCCGTGCAGGTGCCTGGGGCCTGGGTGCTGATCGCCGCGACGGCAGGCGGGGCACTGCTGGGTCTGCCGGGGGCGCTCGTCGCCATCCCGACCGCCGCGGCGTGCAGACTGCTCGTCGACAACCTGGTCGTCCCGCTCCGTCGGATCCAGTAGGCCACGATCCCGTGCGGGTCTAGTCCTCCGGGGCCTGCCGCTCGTCGATGACCGTCGGCAGGCCGAAGGCCTCGAACATCTCCGGGAAGAGGAAGTTGTGGTGTCCGATGATGCGCTCGCCGTCGGTCTCGATGACCTGGATGGCCCACGGCTCCCACAGGCCGGGCTCCACCAGGTGGTAGTTGGCGAACCCGGCGGCACCGTTCACGGCGAGGGGGATCAGGCGGTCGCCCTCGCAGACGCTGCCCTCACCGACGAACCAGGCCCGGACGTCCGCGGGCCCGCGGAGCCACAGGTCGAACGGCGGCATGGAGAGGACCACGTCCTCCCGCAGCAGGGAGACGAGCAGGTCCATGTCGTAGGCCTCGAAGGCCCGCAGGTACCGGGCGAGCAGGAGCTTGTGGGCCGGGTCCTCCAGGGGCATGCGCTGTGCGGGCTCCTGGTCGGCCATCGTCCGGCGTGCCCGCTGCAGGGCACTGTTGACGGACGCCGGGGTGACGTCCAGCAGTGCCGCGACCTCGGCCGCGGACCACCGCAGCACCTCGCACAGGATCAGGACGCTGCGCTGGAGCGGTGGAAGGTGCTGCAGGGCCGCCACGAAGGCCAGGCGCACGGTGTCGCGGACCTCGGCGACGACGGCGGGATCACCGGAGGTGTCGATCACCCGTTCGTCGGGGATCGGCTGCACGAACACGCGCTCGGTGAGGGGCGCGCCCAGGACGGCGTCGGCGGTGGGTGTGGACGGGCCGAGGTCCATGGGGCGGGCGCGGCGCTGCGGGCTGCGGAGCATGTCGACGCAGACGTTGTGGGCGATCCGGAAGAGCCACGTACGCAGGGTGGACCGGCCCCCGAAGGTGTCCTTCCTGGACCAGGCCTTGAGCATCGTCTCCTGCACCGCGTCCTCGGCCTCCGACGCCGCCCCGAGCATCCGGTAGCAGTAGCCGGTCAGCTCGCGCCGCGACGCTTCCATGAGCTGCTCGAACGGCACCGCTCCGGGCGCTGCGTCCTGCACCGTGTCCTGTACCGGAGGAGGAGGAGGCTGCTGCATGCCCCGAGCCTAGCCACGCTGTTCGGCGAACGGGAGGGTACCGCCGGGAATTCCTCGTCCGATCGATGAGACCGGGCCTGCCGCACCGTCTACTGTGTGGACACACCACCACGACCCCCGATCAGGAGCACTTCATGCGCAGACTCACAGCAGGTCTCTTCTCCTCCGTGGACGGCGTCGTCGAATCCCCGCATCTGTGGCAGTTCGACAGCTTCGACCCGGAGCTCGGCGCCGGCATGGGCGCGATGATCGAGAGGGTGGACACGGTGCTGCTGGGCCGGCGGGGCTACCAGGAGTGGGCCGGCTACTGGCCGCAGGCCGCGGCGGACGACCCGTTCGGCAGCTTCATCACACCGGTGCAGAAGTTCGTGGCGTCGCGCACCCTCGGCGGCGCGCTGGAATGGACCAACGCCTCCCTCATGCCGGCGCCCCTCGAGGAGTTCGTCGCCGATCTGAAGGAGACCGACGGCGGGGACATCGCGGTCTGCGCCAGCATCTCCCTGGTCCGGCAGCTCCTGTTCGCCGGGCTGCTCGACTCGCTGATGCTGATGATCCACCCGGTGGTCGCCGGGGCGGGCCGCCGCCTGTTCGAGCCCTCGGATCCCGTCACCAGGCTGCAGCTGCAGGAGACGAGCGTCACCAGCAAGGGCAACGTCCTGGCCTCCTACGGCCTCCGCACGGACTAGCTGCTCCTCGGCGGCGTGCTGACGCGCCTAGACTGCTGGTCATGGCCGTCCTGATCGATCCGCCGACGTGGCCCGCGCACGGAACCGTGTTCTCCCATCTGGTCTCGACCTCCTCCCTCGAGGAACTCCATGCCTTCGCCGCCGCCGCGGGCATCCCGCGCCGGGCCTTCGACGAAGACCACTACGACGTCCCGGAACGGCGGTACCGCGACCTCGTGGCACGGGGGGCACAGGAGGTCGCCGGGGCGGACCTGGTGCGCGCCCTGATCGCCAGCGGCCTCCGGATCCCGGCCCGACGGCGCCCGCCGAAGCTCCGCGCCGCGCTGCTGGCCCGCTGGGAGGCGCTGCTGCCGGGGGCGCCGGGTCTCGGCGGGGAGCTGCTCGACCGCTGGGCCGAGGCGCACCGCGCGTACCACACGCCCGCCCATCTGCTGGCGGTCCTCGAGGCGCTGGACGTGCTGCTGGAGCCCGCCGACGACCCCCTGCGGCGCCCTGTGCTCCTGGCGGCCTGGTTCCACGACGCCGTGTACCAGGGGAGGGCGGGCGAGGACGAGCGCGCATCGGCGTCGCTCGCCGTGCAGCGCCTCGAGGGCACCATGCCCGACGCCGCGGTCCGGGACGTCGAGCGACTGGTCCTCCTGACCGCGACGCACGACCCGGCGCCGGAGGACCGCGCCGGCCACCTCCTGTGCGACGCCGACCTCGCGGTCCTCGCCGGCGCGCCGGAGGACTACGCCCGCTACGCCGCCGCGATCCGCGCCGAGTACCGCCATCTTCCGCCCGAAGCATTCGCCGACGGGCGGCGCGCCGTACTGCAGCGCCTCCTGGCGCTCGACCCGCTGTACCGGACGGCGAGGGCACAGGTGGAGTGGACGGAACGGGCGCGCGGGAACCTGGCGCAGGAGCTCGGGTCGCTGTGACACCGGTCCATCGGCCCTGCCCGGGCTCCACCGAGGTCCCTATGCTCACCGCATGGGATCAGTGGAGGACGCACTCGCCGTGGTAGGGGAACCGGACCAGAGGTGCCTGCGCGCCGTGGTCGCAACGGCCCGGGACGCCCGTCCGGACGCCGTCGACGGCGTGAGCTACGGCATGCCGGCCCTCGTCCTCGCCGGGAAACCCCTGCTCGCCGTGGGCGCCACCGCCCGGCACCTCTCGCTGTACCCGTTCTCGTCGACCGTGATCGAGGCCGTGGCGCCGCGGCTCGAGGGCTTCTCCCGGTCGCGGGGGACCATCCGCTTCACGGCCGACCACCCGCTCCCGGAGGAGCTGGTCCGTGAGATCGTCCGCCTGCGGAGCCGGGAGATCGAGGGCACATAACAGGGTGCCGATCCGGAGCGCAACCCCGCCCAGACGGAGGAGTACAGCTGTCCCGGCGTCCGGGCCGATGCCACGATGGATGGATCGAGGACAGCCGGCGTGCGTCGGCACCTGTCCAGGCAGTCAGGAAGCCGGCTGCCGGGAAGCCTTGTCGCGTCGCCGTCCCGGGGATGGCCATCGACGGGCTTCTCGCCCCGTCCGGGCCACCCGAAGGAATCCGCTGATGCAAGGTCTGCACACCCATACCGCCATGAGACACGCCGGGCTCACCCTGCCGGCCGTCTGGGACCATTTCCAGAACCTGGGCGGCGCCATCGGTCACCTCGAGGTCGACGCCTACCTGCACGGGCTGATGTTCCTGCCGCGCGGCGACCGCAATGCGCTCACCCAGGCGGTGAACGAGCTGCTCGACGATGAGGAGGCGGCGGGCCACAGTGCCTGCTGCCGCGCGCCTTACAGCGCCGTCGACGAGGACGCGACGGCGCGCGGCGCCCTGGCCTACCCGTCGTGCAGGGTGTCCCGGCGCGGCCGGTGGGGACGGCGGATCGCCACCCCGGGGCGTCCGGCCTCATCCTCCGGGCGCCGGCCCCAGGGGCTATCACCCGTGCCGCCCCTCCGTCGGGACCGCTGACGGCGCCCGCCCCACCACCACGGTGGCGTCGATCTCCTCGAGGCGGCACACCCGGGTCCGCAGGCCCGCGTCCTCGAGCAGCCGGGCACTCCGACGTTCCTGATCCTGCGCCACCTCGAACAGGAGATGGCCGCCGGGCGCCAGCCACTCCCGGGCCTCGCCTGCCACGCGCCGCTGCACGTCCAGCCCGTCCGGCCCGCCGTCGAGGCTCGCCCGCGGCTCGTGCACCCGTGCCTCGCGGGGCAGTGACGGCAGGCGACGGGTGGGGACGTAGGGCGTGTTGCACAGGATCGTGTCGAAGCTGCCCCTGAGCGCCCGGGGTACAGGGTCGAAGAGATCCCCCTCGTAGCATGCGGCCCGCCAGGGGGTCAGGTTGTGCCGCGCGAGCTCGACCGCGGTGCCCGAGATGTCCGAAGCATGCAGGCGGAGGTCCTCGACGACGGCGGCGAGGGCAGCGCCGAGCGCGCCGCAGCCGCAGCATAGATCGAGGACCGTGGCGCCCGTCGGGGTCAGCTCCGCCGCGCAGCGCACGAGCAGGGCGGAGCGCTGCCGTGGGATGAAGACACCGGGGGCCACGTCCAGCCTCAGCCCGCAGAAGTCCACCCAACCCAGAACATGCTCGAGGGGATGCCCGGCCACGCGCCTGGCGAGCATGACCGCCAGAGCCTCGTCGGAGGCCCCGCTGGTTGCCAGCAGGCGTGCCTCGTCCTCCGCGAAGACGCAGCCCGCAGCCCGGAGTCGCGCCGCGATCTCCCGCTCGTCCGGGCGGGAGGGCGCGGCGCGCCCGTTCGGCTGGTGCATGGGAGGGCCCTTCAGGGGAGGCGACCTGGCCACCACGAGGATAGCGGCGGTCGGGGTCCCTGTCGGTACAGGCATCCCCACGTACGGAGGGGACTCCGGGCACGGTGCCCGGACCGGTTTTCTGCGGGTACTATTCTCTTGGTCGTTTAGCAGCAGGCGGCTCCTCACCTTCCCCATGACCGGCAGCACACGCCACCGGCAGGGGTTGATGCAAAGGGTTGCCTGTTGGGTGGTTACCAGAATGACAATGGTCCAGGAGTTCCGGGCCTGCTGCAGGACATGGTCCTCGACAGCCGCGACGTCGAGGAATTCCTGACGAAGCTCGTCACCGTCGCCGGCCGGAGCCTGTCGGCCGACGACGAGGTGCTGTGCGGTGTCACGCTCCTGAGGGCGCGGACCAAGACCACGGTCGCCAGTAACGGTCCGGAAGCCCAGAAACTGGACGAGGTCCAGTACGCATACGACGACGGTCCATGCCTCCGTGCCGCGCGCGAGGGCTCCGTCCAGTACGTCTGCGACTTCGACGTCGAGGAACGGTTCCCCGAGTACAGCCGGGCGATCGCCGGCCAGGGGATCAGGTCCGCACTGGGCGTGCCCATCCCGCTCGAGGGCGAGACGAAGGCGGCCCTCAACTTCTACTCACCACTCGTGGACGCCTTCACCGAGGATTCCATCGCTGACGCACGCGCCTTCGCCGAGGAGGTCTCGGCGTCGCTCCGCCTCGCGGTGCGCATCGCGGAGCTGACCGAGTCCAGCGCCGACATGCGTGCCGCCATGCAGAGCCGCACCACCATCGACCTCGCCGTGGGCGTGATCATGGGCCAGAACCGGTGCTCCCAGGATGCCGCCATGTCCATCCTCAAGGCCGCATCCAGCGCCAGGAACATCAAGCTGCGCGACGTCGCCGCGTCCGTGCTGCAGTCCCTGGGCCAGGGGCCGGTGAAGTCGCACTTCCAGTAGCCAGTGCGGCCGACGGCGGCACCCCGGACTTCCTCCGCCCCCTGGGCACCGCCGGTTCCGTCTTCCTCGACGCGGAGGCGGCAGAACGCGGGCGCCTCGACTCGTTGGAGCAGCTGGGCCTCCTCGACACGCCAGCCGAGGAGCGGTTCGATGCGATCACCCGGCGTGCGGCGGAGCGCTTCGGCTGCGAGATCGCGACGCTGGCCCTGATCGGCCGCGACGCGCAGGAGATGCAGCACGAGGTCTTTCCGGGCTGGAAGGCCTGGAACCTGTTCTGAGCCGCGCTGTCCCGGATGGGCCCGTCAGGGCTCCGGTGGACGATCAGCGAGCGTCACGTCCACCGACTGCGTATCTGCGCCGCGCTGGATCTCGACGGGAACCGTCTGCCCCGGATCGTACTGGCGCAGCGCGGAGAGGAGGTCCTCGGCCGTGGCGATCTCCTGGTCCCCGATCTTCGTGATGATGTCGCCCGGTCGGATGCCGGCGTCGTCGGCGGGCCCGCCCTGCGATACGGACAGGACCACCGCGCCGCGGGTGTCCCCGAGATCCAGCTGCGCGGCGATCTCGGGCGTGATGGGGCCGGGCACCAGTCCCATGAACGCGTGGTCCGCGGTGCCGTCCGCCCGGAGTTCCTCCGCCACTTCCGTGGCGATGGCGGCGGGGATCGCGAAACCGAGCGCGACGGCGCCCTGCGAGGGCGGGATGTAGGCCTCACTGATCCCCATGATCTCGCCCTGCCCGTTCACGACGGCGCCGCCGGAGTTGCCGGGGCTGATGGCCGCGTCCGTCTGGATGAGATCCACCAGGGACTGGCTCGTGGCCGCCGAGCCTGGGATCTCCCGGTGCAGTCCGGAGACGATCCCCGACGTCGCGGTGTTCTCGAAGCCGAGCGGGGACCCGATGACGACGGTGAGGTCACCGATGCGCGGCAGATCGGACCGGAACGTCGCGGCCGGGAGGTCGGTCCGTTCTGCCTGGACCAGGGCGAGGTCGGTCACGGTGTCGGCGGCTTCGACCGTCCCGGACACGCGCTGGCCGTCGGCGAAGGCCACTTCGACGTCCTCGTTGCCGCGGATCACGTGCTCGTTGGTGAGGATGAGCCCGTCCTCGGTGTAGATGACACCGCTGCCGAGACCTTCCCCGGTGAAGATGGTCACCACCGAGGGCTGCACGGCCTCGACGATCTCGGGGATGCCGAGGTCCTGCCCGGTCCCTGAGCCTGTCGTACCGCCGCCGGAGTCGGTGCCGCCCTGCACCTGCGCCGGGGCGTCGGCGTCATCTCCGCCGGTGGCCGTGCAGCCGGTCACGCCCAGCAGGACGGCGCATACCAGGGCGGGCAGGAACGTGCAGGTCCGGGGCATGAGCGGGTCCTCTCCACTGTCGGCGGAGGCCGGCAGGCTTCCGCGCGGTCGCTGTCTGGAACGCTATGAAGGGCAGCAGCCCGTGACAAGGGCCGAAAGGACCCCGCCGCGGCAGGGAGGATGGTGGCGTCAGGAGCGCCGGTCGGTGTCCTGGTCGCGTCGGCGGAGCGGATTCTCACGCCAGTCCGGGCGGTCCGAAGGGGCCGGGCCGTAACCCGGGCGCAGCAGCGGCTCGTCGGGATCGTCCTCGGGGTGCGGGCTGCGGGGTGCGCCCGCGCGGTGGCTGAGCCAGTACCCCCAGCCGATCACGGCTGCGGCAGTGAGGATGATCAGGAACCCGATGGCCAGGAGGATCGGCGCCTCCGCGGGCGCCGGCGTGCCCGTCGAGTCGGCCCGGGCGAAGTCCGAGACCGCCTGCGGAACGAAGAGGGTGCTGACGAACAGTAGGGCGAGGCCTGTCAGGTACTGCTTGACGCCGAGTTTCATGGTTTCCCAGGGTGTCCTAGCGGTCGGGGCGGGCTCCCTCCAGCTTAGGCCCTGGCACTGACAGCCCTACGCTGGACTGGTGCGTTCCTCCCTGCCCAGTAATCGCCGGCTCAGCCGCAGTATCCTCAGGCTCGCCGTCCCAGCACTGGGCGCCCTGATCGCGGAGCCACTGTTCCTGCTCGCCGACTCGGCGATGGTGGGACACCTCGGCGTCGAGGAGCTCGCCGGCGTGGGGCTCGCGTCCACGGTGCTGCAGACCGCCGTCGGGCTCATGGTCTTCCTCGCCTACTCCACCACGCCCGCGGTCGCCCGCCTGCTCGGTGCCGGACGCCTGCCCGAGGCGCTCGCGGCGGGGCGCGACGGCGTGGGCCTCGCCGTCGTCCTCGGGGTCCTCCTGTCCGTTCTCGGCTGGGCCACCGCTCCGCGGCTGGCGTCGCTCATGGGCGCCGAGGGGGCGGTGCACGCCTTCGCCGTCGACTATCTCCGCTGGTCGATGCCGGGGCTGACGGCCATGCTGGTGGTGCTCGCGGCGACCGGCGTGCTACGCGGGTTGCAGGACACGCGCACGCCGCTGATCGTCGCGGGCGCGGGGTTCGGCGTCAACATCGTGCTTAACTACCTGCTCGTCTACGGCGCCGGGATGTCCGTGGCCGGGTCGGCGCTGGGGACGAGCCTCGCCCAGTGGGGTATGGCGGCCGTCTACCTCGTCATGATCATCCGTGCGTCCCGCGGGCAGCGGGTGCCCCTGGTGCCGTCCCTGCGCGGCATCCGGCGCACCGCCGGCGTCGGCTCCTGGCTCATGCTGCGTACGCTGTCGCTCCGCGTGGCGATCCTCGTAACCGTCTTCGTCGCGACGGCGCAGGGGCCTCTCGGTCTCGCGTCGCACCAGCTCGTCATGACGGTCTTCACCTTCCTCGCCTTCGCCCTCGACGCCCTCGCGATCGCCGCGCAGGCCCTGATCGGCAAGGAGCTCGGGGCCGGGAACCGGCCGCTCGCGGCGGCGCTCACGCGACGCATGATCGTGTGGGGTGTGGCGTTCGGTGGTGTCACCGGCTGCCTTCTGGCCGTCGTCGCGCCGTTCGCCGGGTGGATCTTCACGTCCGACCCGGCGGTCCAGGCGGCCTTCGCGGCCGGACTGTGGGTACTGGCCGCGTTCCAGCCGGCCTGCGGCCTCGTCTTCGTGCTCGACGGTGTCCTGATCGGCGCCGGCGACGCACGCTACCTGGCGATCGCCGGCGTCGTGAACCTGATCGTGTACCTGCCGCTGCTCGGCCTCGTCGGTCTGGCGGACCTGACGGGGGGTGCCGGCATCGTCTGGTTGTGGCTCGCGTTCGGCGGGTACATGCTGGCACGCGCTGCGACGCTGGGGTGGCGGGTCAGGGATGACCGCTGGATGGTGACAGGGGCGACGCGCAGCGCGGTGCCGCGGGACGCCCGGCTGCCCGGACCGCCGTGAGGGTGGACCGTCAGGCGGTTCTTCCCCGCAGCGACCGGTACGGCATCAGGGCCATCCCGCCGAGCAGCGACACCGCGGCGGTGAGGACGAGGAGCGGGCCCAGTCCCAGACCGGGGATCACTGCCCCGGCGAGGGCGGGCGCTGCCACCGAGCTGAAGGCTCCGACGACCAGGCAGCCGGTGAAGGCCGTGCCTGCGCGGTCGGGCACGAGCTCCGCGGTCCAGACCGCGAGGACCGCGGACCCCATCATGTATCCGACGCCGAAAATGCATGCCGAGACCGCCATCGCCGCCAGGGAGTCGCTGGCCAGACCGAGGAGCGCCAGGGCCGCCCCGACCGTCACGAGACACAGGGCAGCGACCCGCGAGGTGCCCACCCGCTGGGCGACGGCCCCGGTCGCGATGCCGACCATGCCGCTGAGGCCGATGGCGGCATAGAGCGCCGGGACGGCCGCCGCGAGGAGGGGGCCGCTGTCCAGGATGTCCGCCGCGTAGGTGAAGTAGATGACCGCGACCGCGAAGTAGACGACGGAGTAGGCAGCCGGGACGCGAAGCGCTTTCGCCAGGGAGGAGGTGCCCGCCGATTTCTCCGGTCGGCGGTCCGGTCGGTTGCGTGGCACCAGGCGGAGGTTCACCACCGCGGCGACCACGGCGGCGATCGCGATACCGGCCCAGACCAGTCGCCACGAGCCGAGCGCGGCGAGGACGGCCAGACCGCCCAGCAGCACCAGTCCGCCGCTGGTGCCGGTCGTGATGATCGCGAGCGTCCTCGGCCGCTGCTGCAGGGGGACCGACCGGGTCACGATGTCGGAGTAGGGCGCCCACACCCAGCCGCCCGCGCTGCCAGCCAGGATCACACCGAGGGCGAGCAGCCACGGGGACTGGGCAAGCGTCACGATTACCCCGCCCAGGGCGCCGCAGATGCCGCCCACGGTGGTCGGGGCACGTGAACCGTGGCGCGCCGCGAGCGGCCCGGCGAGCAGCAGTCCCGCCAGATAGCCCGCGAACGTCGCGCTGGAGATCAGGCCGAGGACCAGCTCCGAGAGTCCCAGATCCTGCCGGATTCCCGGCAGTGTCAGACCGTAGCCGTAGCGGGCCATGCCGAAGGCGACCCCGACCACCGCCGCTCCTGCCAGACCGACACGGCCACCTGCCGAAAGCGTCATGACTACCCCTCATCCTCGGTCGTGCACTGGTGTTCCGACGATCCCGGCCATGGGCGAGGGCACACGGCGGGTCGGATCGATGGTCGCCACGCCACGTCCCGGGGGCGGAGCGGCAACCCACTCTAGGTGACCCGGGCATTCTCGCGGGCCCCCGGGCCGCAGCGGGACAGAACTGGACGCGGCGGCGGAAAACCGCCCACCGTCGTCGTCGTGATCTATGCAGGATTCTTCTCCTGTAGCCACCGCCTCTCCGCGATTTGTCCACTCAGGTCCGGAGGGTGGGCGCGATGCGCGCTGATCAGGTGCACGGACTACCGTGATTGATGGATGGGCATCCGCCCGGCAGACATCGGCATTACTTGTTCCAGGGAAGCGGCATCATGATCAGCGAGGACGTACAGCAATGGATGGCTGTCCAGGCTCTCCGGATCACGGCTTTCGATGCGCAGTCGGTGTGGGTCACCTACACGGGTCTCGGCGGCACGCGTGACGTCCGCGACGTGGTCTCCTACTTCGAGGGAGGAGGTACTCTGGCTGCCCCGGATCGGGACCTGGTGGCGCACGCGCTGAACGAGATGATCGATGACGGCGAGCTTCCGGTGGACGGGGCGCACTACAGCACCGACGAGGTGACGGACGGGTCCGGTTTCGGGGACAACCTGCGGGAGCTGGTACTCGATCCCGACGGGCACCGGTTCGACCGGCCCGCCGTAACGGCGCCGTACGGGATCGCCGGCGACGGTCAGCAGCTCGACGAAGCCTCCGAGGAGGATGATGATCCCGAGTACCGGCGGTGCAACGCCCTCTACGAAACGGGGCTCCTGGACACGGGAGCGGAGGACCGCTTCGACCGCTACACGAGGCGGGCCCGCGAGCATTTCGGGGTGAGCTCGGCATCGATGGCGCTGATCACGGAGGACCGGCAGGTCATCAAATCGGTCTCCGGACCGATCGGTCAGGACCTGCCCCGCGACATCGCCCTGTGCGCGCGCACGATCGAAGCCTCCGGGGCATTGATCATCACGGATGCGGCGACCGACCCCGAGTATTGCGACCATCCGCTCGTCGTCGACGGCCCTCATGTCCGCTTCTATGCCGGCTACCCGATCACGACCGCCGACGGCTGGCGGATCGGGACGCTCTGCCTCATCGATGACCGCCCACGCTCCTTCAGCGACGACGACGCCCTGACCCTCCAGCGCATGGCGCTGGATCTGCAGATCGAGATCTGGGTCGGCGACGCCCGCTAGGTGTACTGCCCGGGGACGATGGCGTCGATGTCCGCCATCTCGAGGTCGGCGGTGGTCTGGGTCAGCTCGAGCAACTCGGGGTCCGGCCCGGGCGCGAACTCCTCCTGACCTCGGGACTTGCTCGGCATCGGTTTTCGGGATGGGCACTTGCCGGCGTGGGTGCGCTTCACGGCTTCGGTGATTCTTCGGTCTTACTTCGAGGTTCGGCCACTCATGGATTCGGGTGGGGGCAGCAGAGTGGCTTCCGGACGAACGCCGCTCCAGCGGCCCCGTTCCAGGTCTCCTTCCCGGCAGCATTCACGAAATGGTCCCATCATGGCTCTGCTCGATCTGGCACCCCTGCCCGTCATCCCCGCTCCCGCCCCCACCTCCACCCCGCCGGCCCCGGCAGTCTCCACCTCGATGCCTGATGCGCTCCCTTCCGGGCGCCCGGAGGTGACGGAGCGGTCCCTGGTGCGGCGCGTGATGGCGCGCGTGGTGAGCGTGACCGGCACGGTGCTGGTGATCGGTGCCCTTCTCGCCTTCCTGTTCCTCGCCGTCGGGCCCCGGTTCCTGGGCTACCAGACGGCCACGATGCTCACCGGCAGCATGGCGCCGAGCATCGTGCCGGGCGACGTCGTCGTGACGACCCAGCAGCCTGTCGCCGGCGTGCAGGTCGGCGATGTCATCAGCTACCACATTCCGGTCGAGGACCATCGGGTGGAGACACACCGGGTGATCGAGGTCATCACCAACGACGACGGGACGACGGCGGTCCGCACCAAGGGTGACGCCAACGAGGCCGTCGATCCGTGGATCGCGACCCTCGACGGGAACTACGTGTACGAACAGGCGTTCACCATCCCGGGCATCGGGGAAGTCATCCGGACGCTCCGCACACCGATCGTCAGCACGGTCCTCGTCTACGGCGTGCCTGCAGTCCTCGTCGTCGGTTTGCTCACCATGATCTGGGGACGCCCCGCCATGGACACGGCTGACGCTGCAGGACATGTCGCGGGCGCTCCTGAGGTTCGCTGACGGCTTTCCGGCTCGACCGTGTAGCGGTTTCCTTCCTAGAGTGGATCCATGACTCGCTCTCCTGAAGCCTCGTCCGACTGCGACAGACCCGGCGCCCGGCGGAGGCCGGGCACTCCCGGGACCGTGCGATGAACGGGGAGCTGCTGCTGAACATCGGTTTGGTCGTGGTGTTCGTCCTGATCGGCGGCGTGTTCGCGGCCACCGAGATGGCACTGGTCACGCTCCGCGACAGCCAGGTCAACGCGATAGCCCAGCGGGGCAAGCGGGGCGAGAAGGTCGCTGCACTCGCCCGCAACCCGAACAGGTTCCTGTCCGCGGTGCAGATCGGCGTGACGGTCGCCGGGTTCGCCTCGGCCGCCTACGGGGCCGCATCGATCGCGCCGTCCGTCGCGCCGCTGCTGGTCCCGCTCGGGTTGAGCGCAGCGGCCGCACTCACGGTCGCCACGATTTTGCTCACCCTGGTGGTCGCCTACCTGTCGCTCGTGCTCGGCGAGCTGGCGCCGAAGCGGCTCGCGATCCAGCGCAACGCGCAGTTCGCGTACGCTGTGGCGCCGGTGCTGAACGGTTTCGCGCACCTCATGCGGCCGGTGATCTGGTTGCTGTCCGTGTCCACGAACGCGGTGGTCCGGCTCCTCGGCGGGGACCCGAACCAGCGGAGCGAGGAGATGACGGAGGAGGAACTCCGCGACATCGTGACCACCCACGAGGGACTGCCCGAGGACGAGCGCCGCATCCTCGACGACGTGCTCTCGCTCCGTGACCGGCAGATCAGCGAGGTGATGCGCCCCCGGCCGGAAGTCGTCGCCGTCAACAGCGGCCAGTCCGTCGCTGAGGCCATCGCGCACATCGAGGGGCTGCCGTTCTCCCGCTACCCGGTGGTGGATCAGTCCATCGACGACATCACCGGCTTCGTGCATGTCCGCGACCTGTACGACGCCGCGTCCCAGGACCCGGACGCACCCTTGGAGCAGGTCCTCCGCCCGATCCCTTACCTGCCCGCGACCGCCCGGGTCCTGCCGACGCTCACGAAGCTCCGCGCCCGGAACACCCACATCGCGGTCGTGATCGACGAGTACGGCGGCACCGACGGGATCGTCACCCTGGAGGACCTCGTCGAGGAGGTCGTCGGGGAGATCTTCGACGAGTACGACACCGATGCGGCCCCCCTGAAGCTGGCAGAGGGCGGGGGCGTCGTCGACGGCCGGCTCAACCTGCAGGACTTCGCCGAAGCCACGGGTATCGAGCTGCCCCGCGGGACGTGGGACACGGTCGCCGGGTTCGTCCTCGACCGCCTCGGCCGGCTCGCGTCGGAGGGGGACACCGTCGAGGTCGACGGCGTCACGCTTCAGGTGACGAGCATCGACCGCCGGCGCATCGCGGAACTTCTCGTGATACCGCCGGAGACGCTGGCCCCGGACCAGCACTGAGCGGACTCACCTGCTGATCGCCGGTAGCCGGGTCAGAGGGCCCGGAGGAGGTCCTGCAGTGCCCGGCCCCTGGCCCCGTCCGGGTCCTGGCGGGTGAGCGTCACAGCCCGGTCGATGATCTCCTGGGCGATGACGACGACCTTGCGGTTGGTGTGTTGACTGTGGGAGCTGATCCGGGCGAATGCGTCCGCGGCCGTGAGGCCGGCGCGGCCCATGAGGATGCCCTTGGCCTGCTCGATGACGGCCCGGCGGAGCGCAGATGCGGCGACGGCCTCGTTGGCGAGCTGGTGTCGGTCGAGGTGGATGGACCGGGTGAGGTCCACGACGAGCGCCCACACCCCGATGGGTTCGTTGTCCTCGAGGATCAAGTCTGCGGAGATGAGGACTTTGCGCGTGTTCCCGTGAAGGTCGCGGAGCGAGGCGTAGACCGATGAGGGTCCGCCGGTGGTGGTGACCTTGGTCCAGAACGCCTGGACGGCGTCCCGGTCCGCGGGGTCGAAGTGGGACATGCCGAGTTTCAGGGTGGGGACGACGTCGCCGCGTTCGTAGCCGTGGATCCGGTACACCCCGTCGGACCAGTGGTAGGTGTCGTCGGCGAAGTAGTGCTCCACGGTGCCGGTCGGGCAGTCGATGAAGTACTCGATATCGGACACGGGCCCGGGAAGGGACGCCGAGGGATCGAGGGGGAGAGTCATGCGGAAGCCATTCGACGTGCTCTGATCCGGGCTGGCGTCTCAACCAGGACCTCAAAAGCAAAAGAATAGCAACAATCGCATCGTTCACGACCCGCAGGGCTGTCCGGTTGTCGACCTGTCGTCGTCCTACGTGCGCCCGGCAACTGTTCAGCTGCTGCGGTCCGGCACGGGGCGGGAGGGGTGCGGGACCGATCTCCCTCCGGCGGCCGACTGCTTGACGGCCGGAAAGAGTCCCACGTTCGTGCACGAGGCTCGTCGGTGTATTCCGGCTGAAGCCCTCGGACGGATCCGTGGACATCGTTAGGGGTGATTCCAGTATGCGCTCCTGCCCAGTGGCTCAGCCTCGTACGCCCGTCAAGATCGGCTGTGTTTTTCCTCGCGAAACCAGATACGGGATTGGCCTGTGGGGCGAATGGGGTGCCGAGCTCCGCCCTGGCTGCCCCGTGGAACCCTGCTCACGCGCCGGACTAAACTGGACACGCCGGAGACCGCCCGGCCCCGCACTCCTGCAGAGAGGCCCTTGATGGCTGCCGCATCGCCTGCCCCGGGCGCCAGGCCCGACCCCGCCGAATTCACGGTGTGGAAGCCGTTCCTGATGCGTGCCGTCGTCAGCGGCGCCTTCGGTCTCGTGACGATCTTCTGGCGTGAACCGTCCACTCTCGTGCTGGCCGTCGTCGGCGGGCTGTACTTCCTGCTGGCCGGCGGCGGCTATCTGTGGGCGCACCGCGGAGCGCATTGGCGTGCCGGGTCGGGGGTGCTTACGACGGTCGGTGGCGGCCTGCTGCTCGGGGCCGGCGTGGCCGTCCTCGCACTCCGGACCGATGCCGTCTTCGCGTACGCCGGCGCCGTCGCGCTCGTCGTGGCGGGAGCCGCCGAACTCCTGCGGGGGCTCGCAACGCGCGGGCATGTCGCGGCGCGGGATCTCGTCGTGGTCGGCGCCGTCGGCCTTACCACGGGCGCCATCCTGCCCTTCGTCGAGTCGCTCGGGGCGCATGCGCTGCTCGGCGTCTCGGGTGGCGGCGCGCTGCTCACCGCCGTCGTGCTCGGCATCGCGAGCCTGAGCTACCGCCATGATTCAGCGCTCAGCGCACCCCGGGCCTGAGGCTCCCAGGGCGAGCCGGACCCCGTAAACTGGAGACTCTACGCCTCGTAGAAAGTTCGCATCACCGGAAGGAGTGCCCGTGGCCAAGCGTCAACCGGGGAAACCCACCCAGGGACGGTTCCGCCACGGCATCAAGGCGCCCCTCGTCTTCTCGGCGGTCCTGGCCCTGGTAGCCGGATTCGCGACGTCGATCTTCGCCACGGGCGGAGGCTCCAACGAGCTTCGCATGGGCCTGGGCCTGACGGCGGCGGGCATCGCCTTCATCGTCTCCCTCGTGATCTGCGCGATGCTGATGATGGCGGAGACGCCGAACGCCGAGCACCTCAGCCAGGGCTCCGGTGTCAACCGGTCCTCCGCGCGGCCGGATGCCAAGGGCTCGTCCGCGCAGGACCCGGCGGCGCCAGGTCCGCCCGCCTCCTCGGCGGCCGCTCCCGGGCACGATGACCCGCCCCGCTACGGGGAGCGCCTGCCGAAGCAGGATTCCTGACGGGAATGCCCGCGCCTGCTTGACGGCGCTGTTAGCCTGCCCCCATGGGCGACGATCTACCGGCATTCATCAGGGACTTCGGCACCATGGTGCGCCTCGCGCAGGAGGCGCAGCCACACCACGCGCGCGGGAGGGAGCTCGTCGAGACCCTCGCCGCGCACCTCGGTGCGGCTCCGGGTGACCTCCCGGTGGTGGTCGAGGAAGTGCCGGCCCACCGCTTCGTGGACGCCGACATCATCCTCGCGGCGCTGACGCCCGAGGTCCGCGCCATAGGGGTCGGCGGCGGCGACCAGCGCCACCACCTGTCCCTCGGCGACATGATCCAGCAGTCGGAGCTCTACCCGAACTTCCCGCTGTCGCAGCCGGACTACGCGAACCTTCCCGTCGGCCCGGACGAGCAGCGGCAGGTGACCGCTTTCGGCCTGCGCCTGTTCCACCGCGACGACGTTCCCGTCGCCCTGCTGCAGCGCCGCGCGGAGCCGCGCTACGGTCGGCAGGTCGGGTCCCTCGAGGTCCTCTGCGCGGATGCCGACGTCGTCGCCGGTTTCCTGACCGACTTCCGACGGCGGATGCAGCGCGAGAGCGTGATGAAGGGCCAGGTCCTGTCGCTGACCGCGGAGGACTTCGGGCCGAGCGCCGCGGGCGTGACCTTCCATCGCCGGCCCACACTGGAGGCCGTCGACGTCATTCTTCCCGACGGCCTCCTCGAGCGCGTGAGCGAGCACGCGCTCGGTATCGCGGCGCACCGGGAAGCGCTCGTCGCGGCGGGCCAGCATCTCAAGCGCGGCATCCTCCTGTACGGGCCTCCCGGCACCGGCAAGACGCACACGGTCCGGTACCTGCTGAGTGCCAGCGAGGGCACGACGGCGATCATCCTGTCCGGTGGCACCCTCGCCCACATCGCCGAGGCGGCCCGGACGGCCCGGGCCCTGCAGCCGTCCATCGTGGTCCTCGAGGACTGCGACCTCATCGCCGAGGACCGCAGCTTCGGCCACGGGCCGCAGCCCCTGCTCTTCGAGGTGCTCGATGCGATGGACGGGCTCGACGACGACGCCGACGTCACGTTCGTCCTGACCACCAATCGCGTGGACATGCTGGAGCGGGCGCTCGCGCAGCGGCCAGGGCGCGTGGACCTGGCCGTCGAGATCCCCCTGCCGGCCGAGCGCGAGCGCGCCGCGCTGCTGCGCCTGTACGCGCGGGACCTGCCGTTCAGCGCGGACGCCCTCGGCTCCGCCGCCGGTGGCACCGCCGGCACCACGGCGTCCTTCACGCGGGAACTGGTGCGCCGGGCCGTCCTCTCCGCTGCGCTGCAGGGCGTCGCCGTCGCGGACACCCACCTGCTCGCCGCCGTGGAGGGCTTGATGGCCGACGATGCCTCCCTGACCCGGAGCCTGCTCGGCAGCGGCGGCCCGGAGCCGACGGCGGGCGTCCCCGACCCGCCCGCGGTGTCCTTCGGACGGGTTCCCGGGGTGGCGGCGTACGCGGGAGCATCTTCGCCCCTGCCGGGCCCGGGTCTCGCCGACGGCGGCTACTCTGAGGACGGCTTTCCGGAGGACGGCGTGCAGGACATCGGCGGCCTCGACGGCCCGGCCTGACGTCGGGGAACCGACCCGGGTCGTGCCATCGCCGGCCCGGATGGTCAGCGACCCGTGCGCCGCTTGCTGTAGACGTCAAAGGCCACCGCGAGTAGGAGCACCAGCCCCTTGATGACCTGCTGCCAGGCGGCATCCACCGACAGGATGGACAGCCCCTGGTTGAGGACGCCCATGACCAGGCCGCCGATCACCGCGCCGATAACCGTCCCGACGCCGCCCTGGACAGCCGCTCCACCGATGAAGACGGCGGCGATGGCGTCGAGTTCGAAGCTCTGGCCCGCCGATGCCACGGCGCTCCCGGCGCGAGCCGTGCTGACGACGCCGGCGAGGCCGGCCAGGAAGCCCATGTTGACGAAGATGAAGAAGTTCACCCACTTGGTCTTCACTCCGGACATCATCGCGGCGTAGAGGTTGCCACCCATCGCGTAGACGTGGCGGCCGAAGACGGTCCGGGAGAGCATGAACGAGTACAGCAGCACGAGGGTCGCGAGGATGATGAGGATGATCGGTGTGCCGCGGTTGTAGGCAAGCAGATAGCACAGGTACATGATCGCGACGACGGCGAGGGCGATCTTGAGGACGAACGAGGCGGTCCGTTCGCGGGGCAGGTTGAGCCGGCGGAGGTCGGCGCGTCCCTTCAGTTGCTGCACCACCAGGGCCAGGGAGGCGAGGGCGCCGATGCCGAGGGTGATCAGGTCCGGCGTGCCGGTGGACGGCAGGGTGCCGGACCCGATGGCGTTGAAGGAGCGGGGGAGTCCGCTGATCGTCCCGCCGGTCAGCAGGACGAGGGCGACGCCGCGGAAGACGAGCATGCCCGCGAGGGTCACGATGAAGGCAGGGATGCCCACGAAGGCCACCCAGAAGCCCTGCCACGCCCCGATCAGCGCCCCGACGAGGAGGGACAGGGCAACGGCGGCACCCCAGGGGAGTCCCCAACTGTTCATCGACAGGGCGGCGACAGCCCCCACGGTGGCGACGACGGAGCCCACGGACAGGTCGATGTGCCCGGCGATGATAACGATGACCATCCCGATCGCAAGGATGAGGACGTAGGCGTTCTGCTGGATCAGGTTGCTCACGTTGCCCGGATACAGCAGGCGGCCGCCGGTCAGCACCTGGAACAGCAGGATGATCACGGCGAGGGCGGCGAGGATGCCGTACTGCCGCAGGTCGACGCGGCGGCGTTTCTTCTTGGCCCCGTCAGGCCGGGGCGGGACGGGGGCGGTGGCCTGCTCGGCCGTGGTCGTGGTCATGAGGGCTGTGCTCCTTGGATCCTGGAAGCGGTCATGCGGCGCATGAGGTCCTCCTGGCTGGCATGGGCGCGATCCAGCTCGCCGGTGAGCTTGCCTTCCGCGATGGTGTAGATGCGGTCCGAGAGGCCGATCAGTTCGGGCAGTTCGCTCGAGATGACGATCACCGCTTTGCCCTGGGCTGCCATCTCGTTGATGATTCCGTAGATCTCGTACTTGGCGCCGACGTCGATGCCCCGCGTCGGTTCATCGAGGATCAGGACGTCCGGGCCCGAGTAGATCCACTTGCTGAGGACCACCTTCTGCTGGTTCCCGCCCGAGAGGTTGCCCACCACGGAGGAGACGCTCGGCGTCTTGATGTTCATCTGCCGGCGGTATTCCTCGGCGACGGCGTACTCGCGGTGCCGGTCGATGATGCCCAGCCGTGCGAGTTTCCCGAGGGCTGCCGCGGACACGTTGACGGTGATGCTGCCGATCAGGTTCAGGCCGTAGCGCTTGCGGTCCTCTGTGACGTAGGCGATGCCGTTGCGGATCGCTTGCCCCACGGTGCGGGTCTGGATCTCCCGGCCGTCCTTGAAGACCCGCCCCGAGATCCCGCTGCCGTAGGAGCGCCCGAAGATGCTCATGGCGAGTTCCGTACGTCCCGCCCCCATGAGTCCTGCGAATCCGACGATCTCGCCGGCACGCACGTGGAACGACGCGCGGTCGACGACAATCCGATCCACGTCGATCGGGTGGTGCACGGTCCAGTCCTCGACGCGGAACTTCTCCTCGCCGATGGAAGGTTCCCGGGGCGGGAACTGGTGGTCGAGCGGGCGCCCCACCATGTCCCGGATGATGCGGGTCTCGATCTCGTCGCTGTCCTCGACCGGGAAGGACTCGATGGTTCGTCCGTCCCGGATGACGGTGACGGTGTCGGCGATCGCTCGGATCTCCTTGAGCTTGTGGGAGATGATGATCGAGGTGATGCCCTGAGTCCGAAGCTGCTCGATCAGGCCTAGCAGGTGTGCCGAATCGTCGTCGTTGAGGGCCGCGGTGGGTTCGTCGAGAATGAGGATCTTCACCTCCTTCGAGAGTGCCTTCGCGATCTCGACCAGCTGCTGCTTGCCGACGCCGAGTTCGAGCACCTTGGTCGCGGCGTTCTCCTGCAGTCCCACGCGGGCGAGGAGCTCGGCGGCCCGGACGTTCGTCCTGTTCCAGTCGATCACCCCGCCCCGCTGGACCTCGTTGCCCAGGAAGATGTTCTCGGCGATGGACAGGTACGGGCTCAACGCCAACTCCTGGTGGATGATCACCACGCCGTCGCGCTCGCTGTCGTTGATCGAGCCGTAGGCCACCGGGTCGCCGTCCAGGGTGATCGTCCCGTCGAAGCTGCCGTGCGGGTAGACGCCGCTCAGCACTTTCATCAGGGTGGACTTGCCCGCCCCGTTCTCCCCGCAGATGGCGTGCACCTCGCCGCGCTGCACGCTCACCGAGACGCCGTCGAGCGCCCTGATGCCGTTGAACTCCTTGACGATCCCGCTCATCTCGAGGATGGGCTCACTCATGCTGCTCTCGCTTCGCCTAGTGCGGACGAGCGGGGCGCGGCCCGACGGCCGCGCCCCGCTCGTCCTCGGGGTGGTCAGAGACCGAGGTCTGCTGCTGCGACGAAGCCCGATTCCACGAGCGTCGACTCGACGTCGTCCTTCGCCACCACCACGGGATCCAGGAGGTAGGAGGGAACCACCTTGGTGCCGTTGTCATAGGTCTCGGTGTCGTTGACCTCCACCTCGTCGCCCGCGACGATCGCGGCCACCATCGACTCGACCTGACCTCCGAGCTCGCGGGTGTCTTTCCAGACGGTCATGGACTGCTGGTCCGCCAGGATGGCCTTGACGTTGGCGACGTCGGCGTCCTGTCCCGTGATGAGGGGCCAGTCGGTGCCCGGCTCGTAGCCGGCCGCGTTGAGGGAGGCCTCGATGCCCAGCGCGAGGCTGTCGTTCGGGGACAGGACCACATCCACCTTGTCCCCGCCGGTGTAGAAGGACTGGAGGCGGTTGTCCATCTCGGCCTGGGCGTCGTCGGACCCCCACCCGAGGATGCCGATGGCCTTCCAGCCGTCGTTATCGGCGGGGGACTTGCCGGAGGGGACCTCCAGCTGGCCGGATTCGACGTACGGCAGGAGCACGTCCCAGGCCCCGGCGAAGAAGAACGCGGCGTTGTTGTCGTCCGGGCTGCCGGCGAAGGGCTCGAGGTTGAACGGGCCCTTGCCGTCGGCGAGACCGAGCTGCTCCTCGATGAACTGGCCCTGGAGCTGGCCCACCTTGTAGTTGTCGAACGTGGCGTAGTAGTCCACGGCCTCGGTGCCGTTGATCAGCCGGTCGTAGGCGATGACCTGGACGTCCTGGGACTTCGCCTCCTCCAGCGCCGGGCCGAGCGTCTGGCCGTCGATGGCCGCGACCACGAGGATCTTCGCCCCGCCGGCCACCTGGTTCTGGATCTGGCTGATCTGCTGGTCGGTCTTGTTGTCGGCGTACTGGAGGTCGACCGTGCAGTCGGCGGCTTCCAGTTTCTCCTTGAGCCCCTCGCCGTCGTTGATCCAGCGCTCGAGGCTGCGGGTGGGCATGGAGATCCCTACATTGCAGGTGGTGGCCGCATCGCCCTCGGCGTCCGGGGTCGCCGATCCGGCCGGGGCGCAGGCCGACAGGCCCGCCGCGACGCCGGCGGCCAGCAGGAGGGCCGAGACATTCTTGATCGTGGTCATGGGTGAACCTTTGAAAAGGATCCGACCGGAGGTCAGGACGCCAGGGCGGATGCCGGAGGTGACGGTCGGCGGGCCGCTGGTGTGCCGTGTGGCTGGATCGAGCTGATACAACGCTGTAGCGCCCGGTCGATGTGGCCATCGACAATATGTAGGCGAAGACAACATATCGGCCGGGCATCATCGCGACAAGACGCTGGCTGAATGTTATGGAACCGAGACCTTCAGGTGATGGTCAGCAGTGGCCCGGTCAGGCCCCCTGCGCCTTCCGTGCGCGGTACGCCTTCACGTGCGTCCGGTTCGCGCAGTTGCCCGTGTCGCAGAAGCGCTTTGAGCGGTTGCGGGTGAGATCCAGCACCACGCCGTCGCAGTCCTCGGCCGCGCAGGAGCGCAGGCGGTCCAACTCGTGCCCGCGGATGACATCCGCCAGGGCCATGGCGGCCTCGGTCGCCATCCGTTCCTCGAGCGGTGCCTCCGGCGCGGTGGCATGGAAGTGCCAGTCCCACTCGTCGTGCCGGACCAGCTGGGGGAGCGCGTGGGCCCGGCGGAGGATCGCATTGACGAGCCGGACGGCGTCGTCCTCCTCCGCGAACCAGATGACCTCGAGTTCGGCGCGCAGCGCGCGCACAGCCCGCAGCTCGGCGTCGGTGCGGGTGCGGGAGCCGCTGAACCGCTGCTGTTCGAGGAACCGATCGAGACCCCCGGGCGTCACCAGGGGATCGAGGTCGTCCTTCGCGGTGTTGATCAGCGCAGCCACGGTGGCCAGTGCCACCTCCGTGTCATAGGTGAAAGGCATGTTGACTCCTGACATCGCGCTCGTCTAGTGTCACGACCATAACCACTTGTCACCCCTGACACCAAGTATCGAGCCGAAGGGAGAGGACGTGTCCCTGCGCCCCACCGCCGGCCTCTGGATAGCGCTCGTCTCCGCCGCGACCTTCGGCGTCTCGGGGCCGTTCGCGAAGTCCCTGCTCGAGATCGGCTGGAGCCCCGGCGCCGCCGTCGGGCTGCGCATCGGAGGCGCCGCCGTCGTCCTGCTCGTCCCCGTACTGATCATCCTGCGCGGCCGCTGGTCCACCTTGCGCGGCAACGCGCTCACCATCGCCATCTACGGCACGACGGCGATCGCGCTCTGCCAGCTCTTCTACTTCAACGCCGTGCAGCGCATGTCCGTGGGGGTGTCGCTGCTGCTCGAGTACCTCGCACCCGTGCTGCTCGTCGGATTCCTCTGGCTGCGCTCGCGGACGGCCCCGCGCGTCCTCACCGTCATCGGGTCCGTGACGGCGATCCTCGGGCTCCTGCTGGTCCTCGACCTTACGGGGGACGCCCGACTGGATCCCGTCGGGGTGCTGTTCGGTCTCGCCGCCGCCGTCTGCCTGGTCGTGTTCTTCCTGATGTCCGCGCGGGTGGACGACACCCTGCCACCGATCGTCATGGCCGGCGGGGGCATGGTGGTGGCGGCGGCCACCATCCTGCTCCTCGGCCTGACGAACATCATGCCGTTCCGGTTCGTGTTCTCGGACGTCCAGCTGGCCGGGGGCACCTACAGCTGGATCGTCCCGGTGGCCGTCCTCGTGCTCGTCGCGACGGTCGCCGCCTACGTGACGGGCATCCTTGCCGCCCAGCGCCTCGGCTCGAAGGTCGCAAGCTTCGTGGCCCTCACCGAGGTGATGTTCGCGGTGCTCGCGGCCTGGCTGATCCTCGGCGAGCTGCCCGGGCCCGTGCAGCTGGTCGGCGGGCTGCTGATCGTCGCCGGCGTCGTGTGCGTCCGGGTGGACGAACTGCGCTCGGTGCCCGACGGCGAGCTCGAGACCGCACTCGACCAGCCCAACCCTGTGGAGCCGTTGCCGCGCCCGTGAGGCACCTCGGGAACTCCCGCCCGGCCGTGATCGGTTGAACTGTGAGCAGCGTCTTTCCGGCGGTGCCATCCGACGGGAGGACACGCACGCCGTGAACAGCACCACCGGGCACGGCCGAGGGCGTCGGAGTCGCCTGCCTCGAACACTGGCGGGCCTCCTCGTGATCGGACTGCTGGCCGCCACGCTCGCTCTCCTGGGCCCCGGGCTGCTGAGCAGTCTGCGGTCCGCCGGCCCTCCGGTGCTCGGGGGATCGCCGTGCACTGTCACGACACCCGCGGGGGAGATGGGGCTCACCCGGAGCGAGGCGCAGCAGGCGACGACGGCGGTGGCGCTCACGGCGCGCGGGATGCCGGCTATGGACACCGCCGGGATCGATGCGGAGGTCCTGCGCCGGCTCGCGGAGGGACCGGCCGACGACGCCGGTCCCGTCCTGGCCTGCCGCGGCTCCGCGGCCGGTGACCTTCCCGTCCAGGAGCTGACGGCCACCGGCCTGACGCCGCGTGCCGAGGAGGTCCGTGCCGCCATGGCCGAGGTGTTCGGGGAGCAGAGCCTGGGCGGGTTTGCCCCGGGCGGCGTGGGGCAGGGTCACGGGGCGGAGTCCACGCACTACGACGGCCGGGCCGTCGACGTCTTCTTCCGCCCCGTGACGGAGGAGAACCGCCGCGCCGGGTGGCTGGTGGCCCACTGGCTCGTCGCCCACGCCGAGGACCTCGATATCCAGTACGTCATCTTCGACGACCGGTTCTGGAGCGACCACAGCACCCGGGCGCAGTGGGGCGACTACGACGCCCCCGAGCCCGCCAACGAGATCCTCCGCCATCTCGACCACGTGCACGTCGACGTCCATCGCGGAGGGAGCTGACCGGGTAGGTGCGGGCCGCCGCGGCGGGCGGGCAGATCCGGGGGAACGCCGCACCGGGTCTGGGCCGTCGCGCCGGGTGCACGGCGGGTCCGCACTCTTCAGGCCGTCGCCGGCCCGCCGTACACTGGGGCGCATGACCGGGCAGGATCCGGCCCCGCCGGGGGTCGGTGCGGTTCCCCAGCACAGTGCGGCACCTCGCGAGGAGGTGGCCGCCCCCTCGCCGCAGGCCGCGTCCCTCCGCAGCCCGGCCGAGCGGCACCGCACCTTCCTCGGCATCCTGGTGAACACCGGGCTCGCGAACATCACCACCAGCTACCTCTGGTTCGCCCTGACGTTCTGGGCCTACCTGGAGACGCGCAACGTGATCGCCACCGGCGTGATCGGCGGCGCGTACATGCTGCTGATCGCGCTCTCCAGCATCAGCTTCGGCACCCTCGTGGACCGCCACCGCAAGCTCGCCGTCATGCGCTTCGCAGCCGGCGTCACCCTGGTGATGTTCCTGCTGGCGGGCGCCGTGTTCCTCGTGACGCCCGCCGCCACCCTGCTCGATCTGCAGCAGCCGTGGTTCTGGGTCTTCGCCCTGATCATCCTGATCGGTGCCGTCGTGGAGAACATGCGGAACATCGCGCTGTCCACGACCGTGACCATCCTCATCGAGCCGGACCGGCGAGCCAACGCCAACGGGCTGGTCGGCATGGTGCAGGGGCTGATGTTCATCATCACGTCCGTGCTCTCCGGGCTGTCGATCGGGCTCCTCGGGATGGGCTGGACCATCGTCGTCGCGTTGGTGCTGACGGCGTTCGCCTTCGCGCACCTGCTCACGCTGCGCATGCCCGAAGAGGTGGGCGCGGCCGCCACGGACGCGCAGGGCGGGTTCGATCTGCGTGGCTCCATCGCCGCGGTCCTCGCGATCCCGGGATTGTTCGCGCTCATCCTGTTCTCCACGTTCAACAACTTCATGGGCGGTGTCTACATGGCGCTGATGGACCCCTACGGTCTCGATCTGTTCAGCGTGGAGATGTGGGGCATCTACCTCGCCGTCGGTGCCACGGGGTTCGTCCTGGGCGGCGCCCTGATCGGGAAGTTCGGCCTCGGCTCCAACCCGCTGCGCACGATGCTCAGCGCGGTGATCGTGATGGGGGTCGTCGGGGCCGTGTTCACCCTCAGGGAATGGGGCTGGCTGTACGTCCTCGGCATCTGGCTCTACCTGGTCCTGGTCCCGTTCGTCGAGGCCGCCGAGCAGACGGTCATCCAGCGTGTGGTCCCGTTGCCCCGGCAGGGGCGCGTGTTCGGACTGGCCATGGCGTTCGAGTCCGCGGCGGCACCGGTCACCGCGTTCGTCATCGCGCCGATCGCGCAGGTCTGGATCATCCCGTACGCGCGATCGGCCGAGGGCGCCGCCCGCCTGGCCCCGCTACTGGGGGAGGGATCCTCCCGCGGTATCGCCCTCGTGTTCCTGGTGGCCGGCATCCTCATCATCGCGGCCGCCGTCCTGGCCTTCTTCACCCCGGTCTACCGGCGGGTGTCGGGAACCTACGCCCGCGCTGCTGCGGAGGACGCCCCGGCGGCCGCACCACCGTGACCTGACACCCGGCGCGTCATGAACGCGCCGGGCTACCGTCCGAAGCTCCGCAACCGCAGCGAGTTCGCGACGACGAGCACGGAACTGGCGGCCATCGCCGCCCCCGCCAGCATCGGGTTGAGGAGGCCGAGCGCGGCGACGGGGATGCCGACGGCGTTGTAGAAGAAGGCCCAGAACAGGTTCCCCTTGATGGTGCGCAGCGTCCGGCGGGACAGTTCGATCGCCTGCGCCACCTGCTCCAGGCTGTTGCCCATCACCGTGAGGTCCGCCGCCTCGATGGCGACGTCCGTGCCCGAGCCCATGGCGATGCCGAGGTCCGCCTGCGCCAGTGCCGCGGCGTCGTTGACGCCGTCCCCCGCCATGGCGACGGTGGCCCCGCCGGCCTGCAGTTCCCGGACGGCGTCCACCTTGCCCTCGGGCGAGACCCCGGCGCGCACGTCGGCGGCGTCGATCCCGACGGCGGCGGCCACCTGCAGGGCGACGGCCCGGTTGTCGCCGGTGAGCAGGACGGGCCGCAGTCCGAGGCGCCGCAGCCGCGCGATCGCTGCAGCCGAGCCGTCCTTGACGGTGTCGGAGAGGGTGATGAGGCCTGCGACGTCGTCGCCGACGGCCACCCAGATCGCCGTCCGTCCGGCGTCCTCCGCGGCCGTGAACCTGGTCGCCTGCGCCTCGGACGTCCGGATCCCGTGGCGTTCCAGCCAGTCGGCCCGCCCCACGGTGACGACGACGCCGTCGACCTCCCCGCGTACGCCGCCCCCGGGCGCGCTCGAGAAGGCACGGGTCTCGGGCAGCGGGCCGCCGGCGTGCCGTGCGACGGCCTGCGCGATGGGGTGCTCGCTCGCGGACTCCACGGCGCCGGCGAGGCGCAGCAGGTCGGGCGCCGGGACGGCGGCGAGCGCGACGACGTCGACCACGGCCATGGTGCCCGTGGTGACGGTGCCGGTCTTGTCCAGGACGATGGTGTCCACGGTGCGGGTGTCCTCGAGGACCTGGGGGCCGCGGATGAGGATGCCCAGCTGGGCGCCGCGGCCGGTGCCGGTCAGGAGTGCGGTGGGCGTGGCGAGACCGAGGGCACACGGGCAGGCGATCACCAGCACCGTCACGGACGCCGTGAAGGCGGCGTCGAGGTCCCCGGTCAGGACCAGCCACAGCACGAACGTCAGGACGGCGATTCCGAGGACCACGGGGACGAAGACCGCGCTGATGCGGTCGGCGAGCCGCGCGATGCGCGCCTTCCCGCTCTGCGCCTGGCTGACGAGGCGGCCCATCTGGGAGAGCACGGTGTCGGACCCCACGCGCGTCGCCCGCACCACGAGCCGGCCTGACGTGTTGATCGTCGCCCCCGTGACGGCGTCGCCCGGGCCCACCTCGACGGGGATGCTCTCGCCCGTGAGCAGGGCGGTGTCCACGGCGCTGTGGCCCTCGGTGACCGTGCCGTCGGTCGCGATCTTCTCCCCCGGGCGGACGACGAACGCGTCCCCGGGGATCAGCGCGTCGGCGGGCAGGGTGACCTCGGTGCGCTCGCCGTCGACGGTGCGCAGCACGTGGGCCTCCTTCGCGCCGAGGCTCAGGAGGGATTTCAGGGCGTCGCCGGCGCGCTGCTTCGCGGACGCCTCGAGGAAGCGGCCCAGCAGGAGGAAGGTGACGACGACGGCGGCCACCTCGAAATAGAGGGAGTGCTCCGTCATGTCCATCCCGGCCATGCCCGCATGCTGCGTCAGGGTGGGGTCCGCGAAGAGCTGCCCGGCCGAGAACAGGAACGCGGCCGTGACGCCGATGGACACGAGCGTGTCCATCGTGGAGGAGAAGTGGCGGGCGTTGATGACGGCTGCGCGGTGGAACGGCCAGGCAGACCACGTCACCACCGGCAGGGACAGCGCGAAGACCACCCAGCCCCAGTTCGCGAACTGGAGGGCGGGCACCATGGAGATGAGCAGCACCGGCACGGACAGGACGGCGGCGAGGACCAGGCGCGCGCCGAGGAGCGACGGCGTGTGGTCGTGCTCGTCGCCGTCCGGGTGGTCGGGGTGCACCACGTGCGCGCCGTAGCCGGTGGCCACGACGGTGTCGATCAGGTCCTGGTCGCTGACGGTGGCCGGCACGCGGACCACGGCGCTCTCCAGCGGCAGGTTGACGCTCGCCTCGACGCCGTCGAGCTTGCCGAGCTTCCGCTCGACCCGCCCGACGCACGAGGCGCACGTCATGCCCTGGATGGAGAGTTCGACGACGCGGTGCTCCTGCTCGACGCCCTGGGCCGGGGCCTGACGGGTGGTCATGTCAGGATCCGGCGGGCACCACGGTGTAGCCGGCCTCGGCGACGGCGTCGTCGATCGAGGCGGCATCCAGGGGTGCGGAGGAGGAGATGGTGGCGGTGGAGGTGCCGCCGTTGACGAGCTCGACGTCGACGGTCTCGACGCCGGGCAGGGCCGACAGTTCGCTCTGTACGGCGCTGACGCAGTGGCCGCAGGTCATGCCGGTGATGTTGACGGTGGTGGTGCTCATGGTGTTCTCCTCGGTGGGTGGGTGATCGGTTCTAGCGCAGGAGGCGGCCGATGGCCGCGGTGGCTTCCTGGACCTTCTCCTGCACGGCATCGCTGGTGCCGGAGACCTGGGCGTCCTGGGCGGCCCCGACGACGCAGTGCGAGATGTGCTCCTCGAGCAGCCCCATCGAGACGGCGTGGAGTGCCTTGTTGACGGCGGCGACCTGCGTGAGGATGTCGATGCAGTACTTGTCCTCCTCGACCATCCGGGCAATGCCGCGCACCTGGCCTTCGATACGCCGCAGCCGTTTGAGGTAGGCGTCCTTGTCGGCCGTGTAGCCGTACTCCGCGGTGCTCTCCGCATTCGTCCCTGTGGTCATGATGTGCCTCCTCGCATACGGTTCACGATACCCTTGGGGGGTATAACTGGCCAAGCCGCTCCGTTATTCCTCGTTGGGGGAACACCCAGCAGGATGCCGTACGTTGGCTAATCGGCATACTTTCGACCCAAGGACGTCCATGACCCTCTCGCTGTCCGGCTGGCAGAAGCGAGTCCTCCTGATCCTCGCTGCGATCGCCGTCGTCGCGCTGTTCGCCCTCGCCTTCACGGCCGGCCGTGTCTCTGCCGGCCCGTCCTACCCCGACGCCGGCAGCGCCGATGCGGGGTTCGCCCGGGACATGCAGGTGCACCACAACCAGGCCGTGGAGATGTCCATGATCGTGCGGGACAACGTGGAGGACGAGACCCTCCGGTCCATCGCGTACGACATCGCACTGACCCAGCAGCAGCAGGCGGGGCAGATGTACGCGTGGCTCGAGGAATGGGGGCTTCCGCAGAGCGACGCGCAGCCGCGCATGGAGTGGATGGCGGACTCGGGAGACCACGGCGGCATGGAGATGGGGTCGGCGGCCGATGCCGGAACCATGCTCAGGCCGGACGGGCTCATGCCCGGCATGGCGACCGAAGCCCAGCTCGACGAACTGCGTGCCGCGCGCGGTGAGGACGCCGAACGGCTGTACCTGCAGCTCATGATCACCCATCACGAGGCGGGCGTGGACATGGCCGCAGCGGGCGCCGAGCTCGCGGAGACGGACCAGGTCCGCACGCTGTCCACCAAGATCCAGTCCGGCCAGCAGGCCGAGATCACCCTCATGCAGACCATGCTCGACGCCCTGTAGGGCCGCCCGCCGGTACATTTGATTCCGGCGCTATCCGAACCGCGGCGACCGCCGCAGCCACCCCAGCACCGAAGGACACCTCGTTGAACAAGAAACGGTCTCAGGAGAACCAGGACCGCCAGGCGCGCCTGGCCGCCATTCAAGCCCAGCAGCGGGCAGGTGAACGCAAGCGCAACGCCCTCATCTTCGGTGGGATCGGCGCGGTCATCCTGGCGATCATCATCGCGGTGACCTTGGTCATCGTGAATCAGGTACAGGACAACCGGGAGCGCGACGCCCTGGCGTCCCAGCCCATCGAGGGCGTCCAGGAGTACCCCGACGTGACCTTCGATCACGTGGACGGTCCGGTGGAGTACGAGCAGTCACCGCCCGTCGGCGGGGACCACAATCCTGTGTGGACCAACTGCGGTGTCTACACCGAGCCCCTCCCGAACGAGAACACCGTCCACTCGATGGAGCACGGCGCCGTCTGGATCGCCTACAACCCCGACATCGGTCAGGCCGAGATCGACAAGCTGACCGAGCTGGTGGGCTCGCGCTCCTACGTGCTCCTCAGCCCCTACCCCGGCCTCGAATCGCCCGTCGCCGCCAGCGCCTGGGGCCTCCAGCTCACGGCCGACTCCGCTGACGACCCCCGCCTGGTCACCTTCCTCACCAAGTACATCCAGGGCGAGCAGACCCGCGAACCCGGCGCCGCGTGCTCCGGCGGCCTCACGCCCCCAGGCCTCGCCTCCTAGCCACGCCTCACAGCCCCGCCATCGATGACGGCGCGGCCGGATCCCACAGCGGTCCGGCCGTGCCGTCGTCATACCCCATACCGGCCCGCAAATCCGCCACCTTCTGAAGCGGACGCTCCGGTACCGTTGGCAGGTGGGCCCGCACCTCGGCGGCCCCAAGGATCGGAAGGTACCCGTCGTGACCGACGAGCAGATTCTCGGAGAACTGGCCCTTCCAGGCAGGCTGCAGGACCTCGTCCTGGACAGCTCGGACATCAACGAATTCCTCGACGCCCTGGCCCGGCTCGCCGCGGACACCCTCTCCGCGCCGGGCGGGAACGTGATGTGCGGTGTCACCCTCCTGCGCGGCCGGTCCAAGGCGACGGTGGCCAGCAGCAGCGAGCAGGCGACACTCATGGACGAGGTCCAGTACGCGTTCGACGACGGACCGTGCATCCGGGCGGCCCGGGACGGGCAGGTCTATTCCGTGGACGACTTCCTCCAGGAGCAGCGTTTCGGCGAGTACACGGCGGCCATCGCCGGGCACGGGATCCGCTCCGCCATCGGCGTGCCGATCCCGCTCGACGGTCTCGCCGCCGCCGGACTGAACCTGTACTCGACGCAGCCGCACGCCTTCGACGACGACGCCGTCGCCGCGGCCGTGGAGCTCGCCACGGAGGCCTCGAAGTCGCTCCGCATGGCCGTTCGGATCGCCCATCTCACCGATACCGGCGAGCACCTGCGGGCTGCGATGAACTCGCGGACCACGATCGATGTGGCCGCGGGCATCATCATGGGCCAGAACCGGTGCAGCCACGAGGCGGCCATTACCATCCTCAAGGCCGCGTCCAGTGGACGGAACGTGAAGCTCGCGGAGGTGGCAGCCGCGGTGGTCACCTCGATCGGCCAGCAGGTCCCCGAGACGCACTTCGTCCCCTGATCCGGCGCGCCGCCGGACACTCGGGAGGCTCCGCCGGGCCGAATGGGGAGGTCACCCCGCCCGGGTGACGCGCCGTGGGCCGGCGGAGCACAGGATGGACACCGGGCGTCGTCGGCATGGCCGTGACGGCGACGAGATCCCGGAACCATCCTCAAGGAGACGACATGTGTCGGTGGCTAGCGTATTCGGGTTCCCCCGTGCTGCTGGAGGACCTCCTCTACAAACCGTCGAACTCCCTCGTCATGCAGAGCAAGCACTCCCGGATGGGAGCCGAGACCACCAACGGGGACGGGTTCGGCGTCGGCTGGTACGGCGCCGGGCCGATTCCCGGTGTCTTCCACAGTACGGAGCCGGCCTGGCACGACCGCAACCTGCGCGAGCTCTCCGGGCATGCCATGGCGAGCCGGATCTTCGCGCATATCCGAGCCACGACCGGCACGGCCGTCCAGCAGACGAACTGCCACCCGTTCCGTCACGGCCGGTGGCTCTGGATGCACAACGGGGTGCTCACGGACTTCCCGAAGGTGAAGCGAGACCTGGCCCTGGCGGTCGCGCCCGATCTCTTCCCCGAGATCGAGGGGTCGACGGACTCCGAGCTGTTCTTCCACCTCGCGCTCACCTTCGGGCTCGAACGTGATCCGCAGTCAGCCGTGGCCCAGGCAGTGGGACTGATCGAGGACACCGGCCGGCGCCACGGCATCGACTACCCCATCCAGATGACGGTCGCCACCACCGACGGCGACACCACCTGGGCCTTCCGCTACTCCAGCGAGGGCAACTCGCGCTCGCTCTTCCACAGCACCGACATCGCGACGCTTCGTCACCAGTACCCGGACCACCCGCTGCTCCACGGCCTCTCGGACGACACCCGCCTGGTGGTCTCCGAGCCGCTGGGGGATCTCCGCGGCGCATGGCGTGAAGTGCCCGACGCCACGTGCGTCGTCGTGCACGGAGGCGAGCAGGAGATGTATCCGTTCACACCTGAGCTCCCGGTCGCCGCAGCCGTCTGAGGCTTCCTTCGGGCCGGGCGTGAGGCCCGCCCGGAGGTCACCCCGGGCGGGTGACGCGCCGTTCGGAACCTGCCCACAGGATGAGACTGCGGCCCGTCGGACCGCGCATCACAACGAGAGACGGAGGGCGTCAGCATGACTCAGACGTTGGATGAACTAGGGCCGGTCGACTGGCTCGTCGTGGAGTTCCCCGGGTTGGACTTCGGTAAGGGCCAGATCGCCCCGTTCCTGGAGGACCTGATCAACCGCGAGCTCATCAGGGTTCTCGACATGACGTTCCTCAGGAAGAACGCCGACGGCGCGCTGGAGATGGCGGAGATCTCCGACCTCGACGAGTCGGAGCTCGGCGGGGTGCGCATGGCCGAGGCCGACCTCGCGATGGTGCTGTCCGAGCAGGATGTCATGGACCTGGCCGAGACGATCGAGCCCGGTCATTCAGCCGCTGTGGTCGTCTGGGAGAACCAGTGGGCTGCCCCGTTCGGCTCGGCCGTCCGCAAGGCTGGTGGTCAGCTGGTGGCCAGCGGGCGGATCCCGACCCAGGCCGTCATCGCCGCCTTCCAGGCGGACGAGGCAGACGCCGGATCATCAGAAGCAACGAGAGAAGAAGCCTGACATGCCACTCGCAGCCCGACGCAGGCGCAGGACCGCCGCCGCCGTGGGAGGGGCCATCGTCGTAGCCCACGGAGTCAACCGTCGCCGCGACCGCCGGGAGGATCGGCGGGACGACCGCGGGGACCGGCGTGAGGACCGGCGCGAGGACCGGCGCGAGGACCGCCGCGACTGACGCAGCGGCAGTCATCATCACTCGTGACATCACGCGAACGCCCTGTGCGGTGCGCACGACCCTTCCGGGTCAGGCGCACCGCATCCGGCGCCCGGTCGACCCGGGCAACATTCACCGGTCCATCACCGCGTTCAGAGCGTACGACTCTTGAAGAGTGTCGAGTACGACCGCTTTTGCGAAGGATCCTTTGATCGGATCGGCGGCAAGGCACCGCGGCAGGTCGGACAACTTCAGGTCTTGATGTGAATTATCGGAGGGTGCGGAAGGTGGCGCGGATGTCGTCCACGAGGAGGCGGGGTTGTTCGAGGAGGGCGAAGTGGCCGCCGTCGGCCACTTCGGTGAAGTGTACGAGGTTGATGTATCGGCGTTCCGCCCAGCGGCGTGACCGTCGGATGTACTCGCCGGGCATGACGCTCAGTCCCACGGGAAGGGTGATCGGTTCCTCGAGCGTGCCAGGGTTGGCCCAGCCGTTCCGGCCTGCTTCCCAGTACATGCGTGCAGCTGATGCTGCCGTATTGGGGAGCCAGTAGAGCATGATGTCATCGATCATCTCGTCGAGGGTGAAGATCGCCTCGGCGTTCCCATGCCGGTCGTGGGAGCCTCCGACGTCCTGGAACATGGCGTAGATCCAGGCTGCGAGGCCGACGGGCGAGTCCGAGAGCGGATAGCCGATGGTTTGGGGGCGGGTGGACATCTGCTGCGAGTACGCGGAGAGGGTCTGCCAGTAGTAGCCGCCCTCCTGCAGCATGGCCTGCTCCCCGGGTGTGGCCGATCGCATCTCCTCTTCGGTGGGCATGAAGAGCGCCATGTTCAGATGGATGCCGGCGAGGCCGATGTTTTCTGCCTGGTGCAGGGCGGCGAGTTCGGCGGTGACAGAGGCTCCGAGGTCGCCGCCCTGCGCGAACCAGCGCGCGTAGCCGAGGCGTTCCATGAGTACGGCCCACGCCCTGGCGGTCCGCTGGGTGTTCCACCCGGTCCCGGTGGGTTTCCCGGAGAAACCGAATCCGGGCAGGCTCGGGATGACGACGTCGAACGCGTCCGCTGCGGTGCCGCCGTGCGCATCGGGATCGGTCAGGGGCCCGATGACGTGCCGGAATTCCAGGACGGAGCCGGGCCAGCCGTGGGTCAGCAGCACCGCGTGCGCCCCTGGCACCGATGATCGGATGTGCAGGAAGTGGATGTCCAGGCCGTCGATGCGGGTGGTGAACTGCCCCCACGCGTTGAGCATTGATTCAGTCCGCCGCCAGTCGTATCCGGAGGCCCAGTGATCGGCCAGGGCTTGGAGCTTCTCCAGCCGAGGCCCCTGTGAGGTGTCCGGGACGGTCTCTCGGTCGGGCCAGCGGGTGGACTGGATACGCCGGCGCAGGTCGTCGAGGTCGGCAGCGGGGATCTCCAGGTGAAACGGGGTGATGTTGGCCGCTTCGCCGGGGGAGTGTCGGGTGGGTGCGGAGAGTCGTCTGGGCATGGTGGCCTTTCGGTGAGGCCTGACATGCCGACCAGGATGATCACATCATCATAAACACAGATCATCTAGAAGAGAGACGATCTTTTTTTGCTATGATCTCGTTATGGATGCTTCACGGGTACCGAATGAACCCCTCACGGCCTCCGGCATCGATTGGGAGGCCGGGGGCATCCAGACGGAGCTCGGGTGGTCGTTGCAGGCGATGTCGCAGGGGTTCTCCCGGCTCGCGACGGGTGCCGTCGCGGATGTCCCGGGTGGGCCGCGCGGGTACCAGGTGCTGGTGGCCATCACGACGGAGGCCCCGACCTCGCAGCTGGTCCTCGCGCAGCGCCTCGGGATCGACAAGACGGCGATGGTCTACGTCGTCGATGCTCTCGAGGGGGAGTCCCTGGTCGAACGCCGGCCTGATCCGAAGGATCGTCGTATTCGTCAGGTCCTCCCGACCGAGCAGGGTCGAGCCGCCCTCGCCACTGCGCGGGCAGCACTGCGCGAGGTGGAAGGCATGCTGATGAGGAATCTCGGCCCGGAGGAACAGATGCAGCTCCGCCGCCTCATGGCCCGCGTCGCCCTGGACACCGGCGATGTGGAGTCATGCGTCGGGGTCGCCGCCGGTACCGGGCAGCCCATGACCACCCAGCACCACTCAGCCGGCCGGCGTCCCGCCGATGCCCCCGATGCCTCCCCCACAGAGAAGAGCGCCTCAGCATGACCACCGTCCTTATCGCCGGGGGCACCGGCGACCTCGGTCGCCGGGTCGTCCGCGAACTGCTCGCCACGACACCCGACACCTCCGTCCGCGTCCTCACCCGACCCGGAAGCGGGACCGCGGAGCGCCTGTACGCCGGACAGAAGCGCGTGGAGATCCGCGAGGCCGCCTACACCGACCGAGCAGGCCTCGCCGCCGCACTCTCCGGCGCCGACGTCGTCGTCTCTGCGGTGAGCGGCGCACGCGCCGTCATCCTCGACACCCAGAGGGCACTGCTGTCCGCAGCCGTCGAAGCCGGCGTGAGACGCTTCATCCCGTCCGACTACTCGGCCGACTACCGCCGGATCACCCCGGGCAGCAACCGCAACTTCGAGCTCCGCCGCACGTTCGCCGCCGACCTCGACGCCGCACCGCTGCGCGTCACGTCGGTGCTCAACGGCGCCTTCGCGGACATGCTCACCGGACAGGCGCCGATGATCCTGTTCAAACGGCACAAGGTCCTCTACTGGTCCTCGCCCGATCAGTCACTGGACTTCACCACCAAGGACGACGTCGCCCGCACCGTCGCGCGCGTCGCACTGGACGACGCCGCGCCCCGCGTCGTCGAGATCGCCGGAGACCGCGTCACGGCCCGGGACATCGCACGGATCATGACCGAGCTCACCGGAACGACGTTCACCACCCAGTGGGCCGGCACCACGGGCATCCTGTCAGCCGCGGCCCGCATCGGACGCCGCCTGTCGAAAGACGAGGACGAGACTTTTCCCGCCTGGCAGGGCATGCAGTACTTCGTCAGCATGTTCAGCGGCGAGGCCGAACTGAACCACGTGGACAACGAGCGTTACGGGCCGCACGACTGGACGACCGTCCGCGACGTCCTCGAAGCGCACCTGGGGACACTGAGCCCGAGGGCTGACACCGCGACGATCGGTCGACCCGGATCGTAACCACGCCTCGCCCGCATCCGCGTCCCGTTCGTACCGATGCCCTCGATCAATCGAAGCATTTAGTTTGGCCACACCCCGACGCAACAGTGCAGATCGGGCCCGATCATGTTGTCCTGGGGCTCTTCTGTGGCCCACGCACCGGATGCATGTGAGGGTCTGGACATCGTGCACCGCGGCCTGCCGGTCGGGCTTCGACTGTTCAGGCGACGGAACGCCCTGGGGAGGAGTGCGTGGCTGACGATCGGATGTCAGGGGCGCCCTGCCGGGCCTAGTGGAGCGCCGTCGGCGAGGGCGATGTCGGCGAAGCGCTCGCCCATGATGCGGTGGGATTGCGTGCCCGGATGCAGTGCGTCGGGCAGGGGATGGGTGCGTGTGTCCTCTGGACCGTGGAGTTCCCTGCCGTCGAGGTAGTGGAGGGCGTCGTCGGCGCGCTCGGCGACGATAGCCGCGAGGTGCTGTCGGATGATCTGCAGCGTCAGTCGGCCGAGGGCCGTCTCCTCGGGTGACCCGGTGGCGATGAACCCGACCGATCCCTGGGCGAGCTTGTCGGTGTCGAAGGCGCCCGGGCCGGGGGTGTCTTCGTGGATGTCGCAGTGGATGGGGGATACCAGGAGCAGGGGTGTGGTGGGGTGTCCTTCGCGGATCGTGTCGAGGAAGCCGTGGACTGCGGGGCGGAAGCTCCTCAGGCGCATGGCGTCGAGGTTGACCACGTTGATGCCCAGCTTCAGGCTGATGAGGTCGGCCGGTGTGTCCCTGATGACCCGGGCCATGAACGGGTCGATGAGTGCGCTGCCGCTGAAGCCGAGGTTGATGAGTTGCACGCCCGCGCGACGCGCTGCGACGACCGGCCAGATGCCTGTCGGGTGGGTCGCATTGGATCCCTGGCTGATGGAGCTGCCGTGATGCAGCCAGGTACGACCGGGTGGGTGGGCCGGGGTCACGGTCCGGTCCGCGGTGAGGTGGATGAGGTCGACCATCTCGTTGTGGGGCAGCCAGAACTCGATGACCTTGTCTCCGGAGGGCAGCCCGTGGACCGAGATGGTGTCCGTGGTTCCCGGTGTCGATGTTCCGGTACCGGTGGCGAGATCCATGGTGGTGTTGTCCCCGTGCTGAAGGGTGCAGGTGTGGACGTGCGTGCCGTCCACGACGACGTCGACGGCTCCGCGGGGGCGGTGCACGCCGCGATAGGTGACCCGGCTTGCCTGTAACTCGAGGGATACCTGCCGGGAGGCCGTCCGGAGGGCCACGCGCACGCCGGAGGGCTGGGCTTCCGCGGCGAGCAGTTGCCCATCGGCGTCTCGTGCGCGCACGTGTGCGGGGAGTCGGTGGGGTCGCACACCGAGGGCGGTGACCTCGACCTCCGCCGCACCGACGATGAACTCGGCCGTGACGCGTGTCTTCATCACAGGACTTCCTGAGGGTTGATGATGTTCGCCGTCCAGCCCGAAAGGACGAGGTGCAGAGCGGACAGCAGGTGAGGCCACGTGTCCGTCGCTGCCGGCGGTCTGTGGGAGAAGGCCCCTGCTCGTTCGAGTTCGAGGAATCCGTTCAGGGCGCCGCCGAGAATACGGGTGGCGTGGATTCGGTCGTCTCCGACGATCTCGTAGCCGCGGAGGACGGCTCCGGTAGCGCGGACCAGGCGTGCGGCCTCCGCGCTCTGGGCGGCCGTGGCACCGGCTCGGCGTCCGAGGGCGTCCCACCGTCCTGGATGCTCGTGCATGTAATCGCGGTGTGCCTGGGCGAGAGCGGTCAACGCGTCCTTGCCGGACCTGCCGGCGATCCCCTCGGTGATCCGGTCAGCGAGCTGACCGAGCGCCAGGCAGGTGACGCCGTCGTGGAGCGCTGCAGCATCACGCACGTGCGCATAGAGGCTGGGGGGCCGCACCCCGAGGGACCGGGCAACAGCTGCCAGGGTGGCGTGCTCGAGGCCGTCCTGGTCTGCGAGTTCCGCGGCCCGCTCGATGACCGCAGGACTATTGAGAGATGCACGAACCATCGAGCGAGACTAACACCATTAGGCTGAAAACTAATAGCGCTAGGTTCGATGGGCTCATGCCGTGGTGCGAGAGCGGCTGCTCGAAGGTGCGCCCGAACGCACCAGTGCGGCTATGTTGCAGGAACAGGCGAGGACCCAGACACCATGCAGGGACCGTGTGACGCCGGAGGGCCGCGCCGATCGGCGAGGCCCTCCGGTCGTCGGATTCACGGAGGTCAGGGCTGGGTGATGACGACCTTGCCGCTGCCCTCTTCGGCCAGGGTGTGTGCCTTGACGATGTCCGCCAAAGGCAGCTCGTGGTCGACGCGTGGTGTGTAGAGCCCGTCCCGCCCGCGATCGGCGGCGTAGCGCAGGAGGGTCGAGTCGTTGCGGGCGTTCACATTCTTGACGCCGAGGTGCGCGGCCCCCTGGCCGTCGACGACCGTGACGACCCGGGACGTGTCGCCGACGATGCCTAGCAGGTCCGGCAGCGAACTGGACGGGGCGGCATGCAGGGCGGCGTCGACGCCGGCGGGCGCGAGGAGGGCCACACGCTCGGCCAGCCCGGGACCGTACGTGGTGGGCAGAACGCCGAGCGATTCCAGGTACGGGTGGTTGCTTTGGCGCCCTGTCCCGATGACGGTGGCACCGGCGGCGAGGGCAAACGCTGCGGCGGCGCTGCCCACGGCACCCGAGGCGCCTTCGACGAGGAATGTCTTGCCGTTGAGGTCACCCAGCGCCTCCAGAGCGGCGGCCGCGGTGGCGGACGCGAGCCCCGCTGCGGCGGCCTGCGCGGTCGACCACCCCTCAGGAACACTGCTCCACGCGGTGAGCACCGCGAACTCGGCCGTGGTGTCGCTGATCCCACCCAGACCGAAGACGAGGTCACCCACCTGCGTGTCCGTCACGCCCGGGCCGACCTCGTCGACGACGCCGACAGCGTCCCGGCCAGGGACGGCCGGCAGGGTCAGCGGCAGGAACTGCTGAAGATGCCCGGCGCGCAGGAGAACATCGATCGGATTCACGCTCGTGGCGTGCACCCTGATTCGCACTGATCCCTCGCCGGCATGAGGTTCCGGGGCGTCTTCGACGACGAGGACATCGGGTGCTCCATAGGAGTGGAAACGAGCAGCGCGCATGGGGGTTCTGCTTTCTGACGGGTACGAGGCAGCAAGTACTTGCCGCGGAAAGGAACGCTAGTGCCAATTCGTTTCCGTGGCAAGTAACGGTATTCTGTGCTCATGTCCGAAGCAGATCGCCTCTCGCCCCAGCAGGACCGAACCTGGTCGTTGCTGGTCGGCGTCATGATGTGGCTGCCCGCGGAGTTGGATACCTACCTGGAGCGCTCCGCGGACCTCAGCCACGCCGAGTACGGGGTACTGCGCTGTCTGTCGCTCAGCGAGGACCGGGAGATTCACATGAGCCGCCTGGCTGCCACTGCCAGCGTGACGCCGTCACACCTGTCGCGGATCGTCGGACGGCTGGAGAAACGGGACCTGCTGGCGCGCAGCACGGACCCGACGGACGCACGGAAGACCCTCGCGAGGCTGACGCCAGCGGGGGCTGAGCTCCTGGCCGAGGTGGAGCCCGGCTACGTCGCGGAAGTCAGGGCCCGCGTATTCGAGCTTCTCGAGGACAGGCAGCTCGAGCAGCTCGAGGACGTCACCGAAACGATCCTCACACCGCTCCGCAGTGAGTGCGTGACCCTCCTGCCACCCCGAACCACTCGCTGAGCCGCCCGTGTCGACGCTCGATACCCTCAGGAGGAACACGCCGCTATCAAGGACGAGGAGCACCCCGTGAGCACGAGCCCCGGACCACTCGACATCACCTTCACCACGCCGATCGGCGTCATGGTGAAGGGCGACCTCTGGTCATGCGTGGAGGTGCCCGACTCGGCCGAGCGCTTCGGGACCGGGAAGGCGATCAAGGTCGCCGCGACCGTCGACGGGGAACCGGTCACGGCAGGTCTGCTACCGACCGGTGTGGGCGGGCACATGCTCTCGATCAGCGCCAAGCTACGCAAGAAGCTCGGCAAGGAAGTGGGCGACGCGGTCACCGTGCACCTGACCGAACGTCTCACCTGATCGCCGGGCTGACTGATCTCGGCGAGACAAGGTAGACATGGGATGCGATCCCGCACTCACGGCGCCATCCCACTCAACAGAACGGGCGGAAACGATCCCCATGAAGCAGCGCTGCAGCGAAAGACTCCGGCACCACTATGCTGGCGCCGGCGTGCGAACGTGACCACCGCGCCCGCCTCCGCGGTGTGGCCTCGGGGTGGAACGGATTTCCGGCGGTCGGAGGTCACAGCTGCCATCGGGAGTGGTGAGGAGTGCTGGCGGCGGGCAGGTGCCGACGTCCTGCGGTGGGTGGTGAAGACCAGGAGTGGCTTCACCGTCGAGGACGCTCGGCCCGTCCAGCAGGGCCGGCAGCTCGAGGTGAGAGTGAGGATTCTCGGCGTCACCGTGGTCGAACCCGTCGAGGTGGTCGCCGTCGTCGACACCCCTGGACGGGTCGGTTTCTCCTACCGGACCCGGCCCGGGCATCCGGTAGACGGCGAGGAGGCTTTCATCGTCCACCGGGACGGTGACGAGGTCCGTCTGACCATCCGGTCGCTGACGCGACCAGCTGCGCATCAGCCGTGGCGCGCCCTGTTCCCGCTCATTCTCGTCGCCCAGCGCGTTGTCCGGTCCCGCTACCTGCGGGCCCTGAGATCCTAGCGGGAGTAGGCGGAGCCGGCGGTCGCAGCGCTTGGTGCAGGGCCGGCGACGGCGGTCCTCCGAAGCCTAGGAGGGTTTCCACGGAGTCAGCCAGAGCGGTGACCGGCCGCAGGCCATCCGGTCCGGCAGTCGCGCTGCACGCAGAAGCGGCTCCACCTCCTCGACAGGGCGTCGGACAGCGGACCTGTCCTTAGCGGCTGCACCGTCGTTCTCTGGTGGCTGCGTGGTGTTGGAGTGTGGTGGCGACTTTGTGGACGGCGGTGCGGTGGAGGGCTTCGGGTCGGCAGAGTATGTCGACGTGCCTGGCAAGCGGTAGGCCGTGGAGCGGTTTCAGCACGATCCCACTGCCGGATGGTGGGGGCGCGGTGTGGCGGGGCATCAGCGCGATGGCCGATCCGGCGGAGACGATCGCGGCCGCGACGAAGAACTCGTTGATCCGGTGGGTGATGTTCAGGGGTTTACCGGCGTGCACGGCGACGGCTTGCAGGGCTGATTCGAGTGGGAAGCCTTTTTGGACGGATACCCATTCCTCCTCGCGGAGGTCAGCGACACCGACGCTCGGCGTGTGAGCGAGCCGGTGCCGTTCCGACATCGCGACATCCAGGGGCTCACGCACTAGGGGTAGGGCGGTGATCGTCTCCGGCCACGGGCTGCTGTGCTCGAGGCGGTGCGCGATGACCAGGTCGTAGTCGGCGGTCAGGGCGGGGAAAGCGTCCTGACCCACGTCCCGGTCGTGGAAGACCAGCCGCGGGTCTCCTTCCCGCGAGAGGGTATGTAGGAGGGGTCCGAACCAGGTCAGACCGGCACTCGTGAACGCCGAGACGCTCACCGTGGCTGTCGGGTCCTGCACGTACCGGCTGACGGCCTGTTCCGCGGAGCTCATCGCGACGCTGACGTCCACCGCCGCCGACGCCAAGGCCTGGCCGGCGCCGGTTAACACGAGATTCCGTCCCCGCCGTTCGGTCAGGGGAACCTCGACCGTTCGCTGCAACGCCGTGAGCTGCTGGGACACAGCGGACGCCGACACGTGCTGGGATCGCGCTACTGCAGCGAGGCTGCCCCGCTCACCCAACTCACGGAGCAGCCGTAATTGGTGAAGATCCATAAGTGAACGCTAAACCATTAGTTCACCAAGTGCCCTCTCGTCTTAACGGAAAATCACCCACAGACTCGAGAAGTGCCTTCCCTCTCCTCGTCGCCGTCCCGGACCCCGCATCCATCTTCCGTCCGATACCGCAGCGCCCTTGGAAAGTTTGTGGCAGCGCGCAGGGTGGATCTGCTCCTGCTGCTGATCGCCCTCGTCTGGGGCAGCAGCTACCTGGCGGCGAAAACCCTCACCGACACGGTCGGTGTCACGGTCATCCTTTCCTTACGGTTCTTGATCACCACGGTGGCTTTGGTGGTGATCTGGTTGATCTGGAACCGACGCCGCGGCACCCGCCGCGAAACACTGGTCGGGGTGGTTCTGGGATTCACGCAGGCCGCGGTGCTCATCCTGGAAACCCACGGGATCGCCGGTACCAGTGCTACTAACGCGGGGCTGATCATCAGTCTCGTCATCGTGTTCACCCCCGTCACCGAGAGTATCGCCTTCCGCGTACCACTGCCGCGGACGGTGTTCGTCGCCGGGATCGTCGCGGTCGTCGGCGTGTGCCTGCTCGTCTCCGGGCGCGGATTTGTGGCCCCCACCGTCGGGGACATGCTCGTCCTCGCCGCGGCACTGGTGCGCGCCGTCCACGTCACCGCGGTCTCCGCACTCACCCGAGGCCGCGGGTTCAGTGCGCTCACGCTGACCCTGACCCAGAGCGCGGTCTGCGCGATCATCTACACCCTCGCCGACTACCAGGGCGTACTCCACGCGGTACGGGGATTCGACACCGGCGAATGGATCGGTGTCCTCTACCTCGGTCTCGCGTGCAGTGTCTTCGCGTTCCTCGTCCAGACCTGGGCCATCCAACAAACCTCAGCATCCAGGGCAAGCCTGCTCATGGGCACCGAACCCATCTGGGCGGTCCTCATCGGACTGAGTATCGGCCAGGAAACACTCCATTTTCTTGGCATCATCGGAGCGGGTCTCATCATCACCGGAACCTACCTCGGACTACGAGCCGAAACACGCCACCGAACACCACCCACCCCGGTCACCACAATCCCGGCCCCGTCCCGCTGAGGGATCCCACGTTCAGGGTGCGCGGAGGGGATCGGTCCCTGGGATGTCGCTGTTATGCCGGGTGCGCCACTGGTTGAATGAAGTCCGAGGCTTGAACGACCGACCCGAAGGATGTGGCGTGACACGAACGATCAGTGAAGCCGGCGCTGTCTGGGACCGGGGGACGTGGCGCAATCCGCCTGTGCGTGCCGTTGTTGAGGGGCGGGCTCTGCGGGTGACTGCAGCCGAGAACAGCGACGCATGGAGGCAGACCTCGTACGGGTTCGTCCATGACAGCGCGCATGCCCTGCTGGCACGGCTGCCCGCCGAGGGGGCGGTCGAGATTTCATTCCTCCTGGATTACACCGAGCAGTTCGACCAGGCGGGGATCTACCTTCACGTTTCGGAATCCGTCTGGATCAAGGCCGGTGTAGAGGTGTCCGACGGAATCCCACAGGTTGGGGCCGTCGTCACACACGGGGTCTCTGACTGGTCGGTGGCACCTGTCCCTGAGTGGATCGATCGGGAGATCACGGTGCGCCTCAGCAGGGCGGGTGATGCCGTCACCATCAGGGCCCGCGCTGGAGATGAGCCTTTCCGACTCATCCGCGTCGCCCCTCTGGACGAGACCGCGAGTGCCGAGGTCGGTCCGTTCTGTGCCTCTCCCACTCGGGCCGGCCTCACGGCCACCTTCACCCGATGGGTCGAAACCGATGCAGATGCGGCCTTGCACCCTGAAGGCGACTAGAGCCGCAACCCCACGCCGTCAGACATACGAAGCGTGCTGAGTCAAATAGAGGATTGAACGCCGTCCGTAGGCGGATCCCTAGGCGAACACCTCTCCCCCCGTCGCCTACCGAGGCAGGACAGCTAGTGGAGGCGTTCGATCTTCGCGATCGGCCTCGGGGCGCGTGAAATTTTTCATAGGAGCCGGTCCCGCAATTGCGCCGAGACCTTCGAGGTAGTGATCTCCGGTCCTGACTATTGTGATGCTCCGCAGCCGATAGCCGAGCGGAGCGTCGTGCCAGGTTGCGTCCGGTCGGACCTCCCAAAGGTAAAGATGCCGGCGCGTCAGTTCGTCCGGAACCCCTATCCACACGGCGTCGTACTTTTTAGCCCGCTCTATGGAGATTAGGACACCCGGGGCGAGGAAAGACCTGAGCATGCTCGAGGTTGTATGCAGGTCAAGTGCCGGTCGATCCACCGGGGGAATGGGTGGCCATTCCGGCCGGTCCTGGCGAACTTCTGCGCGAAAGACCGATCGGGCCGCACGCGTGCGATCTCTCGGAGACGGACGGCCGCGTACCCGTCGAAGACCCCCCATACATCGTCTGCGCGAGCAGAACCCACTTTCGGCCCACCGCGACAACGAAGCCGTCGTTCCTTTGCCCGGGACGTGATCGGCGGTCGAGACGCACCATTGACTGCTCCTGCTGCGCAGTCAGCAATCGCGATCGGGTTTTCTCGGTAGTCGGCATAACTCATTGTGTCCGACGTCGGCGTATGCGGATCGGCGCTTTCTGCAGATGCAAGCTGATATAGACCATCACCCTGGGTAACTGGGCCGCTTCTCTTCTGGTACGCATCCCATTGGGCTGGCTCAGCGGGGAAGGGCTGTGATCCATTTCGAGAAGTCGGTGAGCTCTGTCCCGGTGAGCACGGCGGCCGGGCCGCGTTCCATGGGGTCGGCGAGGAGGGCCAGCGAGTCGGCTGGTAGATCCTTCGTGGCCTCCCAGACAATCGATGTAGGCGACGCCGAGTCGGGCCAGCACAGGAAGACGAGGGGGTCCGAAGTGGTGGACTCCGCGATGCCGATTCGGTGATTGAGCAGGTTGACGAGTTCGCTTGTATGCATGTGCCCGGATACCCCTCCGGCGGTGAGGCGAACGCCCGACTTCACGGTGCCCTTGCGTCCGCGGGGGAGTGGGAGCGATTCGGCTCGAAGGGTTGCGCCCTGCCAGGACGCTGCGTCGCCAGGCACGGCGGGGTTGGTGGTCTGCTTCCGGGGGAGTCGCTCCTGCAGATAGGCGGCGATGTCGTGGTAGCCGATGCTGATCGTGGTCGCCGTGAAGAGCATCCTGCCGTTCACATCTCTCACGTCGATTCCGCCGTACTGGTTGAGCGATGGACGGACCGACCCGATCTCGGTCACTGCGACGACCCGCGTCGCTCGAAACCAGGGGCGGACCGTCAGGTGGTTCCCGAACGCCTCGACCCGGAACCGCCGGATGCCCATCGCGAGGACGACGAAGAGCACTCCGGCCACCGTGATCCCGGCCCCGGTGATGAGGGGGCCGGGCCCATCCATCTGCTCGGATTCCACAACAGCGACGAGTGTGAAGAAACCGCCGATCACCAGGAAGACGATGCCGACCACACGGAACAGAACGGACTGCCAGCGACGATTCGTCACGACGAACAGTGCCCCCGTATCTGTGGTCGGGCCGGTCGCCGCGCGACCGTTCCGGTCACCACGGCGGACGGCCGCTCCGACGATCGCGGGGATCAGGATTGACAGTAGAACCGCCACGGCCACGGGAACTGCGAAGAAAGACATTCACCGAATGTAGTGCTGGTCTCGCGCATTCGGTGCCCGCAACGCGGTCCGCCCAAAGTCCCTTTGGCTGGACGGACTCCCACCCTTGCCGGGAAGTCGGCGTAAGCCGCACCGTAATTGGTACGGGTATCGCAGCGCTTCATGGTCGCTCGCTCAGTTCCGCATGACCATCCCTTATCGGGCTGTTACTCGAGGTCAGTCGCGGAGGAAGTCGAGCGACCGTCTCCTCCTTGATGCTCTTGTCTCCTGCGCTGCCTCTGCAGGAGCCATCTGGTAATCCAAACCACTATCAGCGTCGATCCGGCAATTACGAAGAATATGTTGAGGCCCGTCCAACCTTGTTCGTCGCGTCGCAGTAGTGGCGGGATGATTAGGCACACGCCGACAGCTACTCCAGTCCAGGTCTGAAACGGGTGATCGTATTGTCTCTTCGACGGAGGCGACATATGGGCAGTATTCCTTACCAAGTAGTCCGCAGGAAGCCGCCTCGTTCGTAAGACGATCCCCTACCGCGAACTGGCATCGGTGTTCTTTACACCGTGTTCAGACGGACTGTTGAGGAGCGCGCATCCCCTCCGCACTCCTCCGAACCGCTAATTCGCGTCCACTCCAACGCGGCTTCAGTTCTCACAAGAACCTCGCCAAAAGAATCGAGCGCCTGGACTGTGACCTCAGCCGGTTGAACCATGTCCGTTTCAATCTCCCAACTCTCCTCGCTGACCCGCGAGGCCCTGGAGGAAGAAAAAAGTGAGACTGGCTCTGGCTGGTGGGTTACGGGCGTTCCCAAGGAACCCGGGGGCTTCGGCGGCTGTTGTTCCACCGGCTCCTGTGGTGGCTGAACGGGTACACCCGAGGAACAACCGTCGTCTGAGCAGATTTGCACTGCAGCAACAGCGCCGGCTCGAGTCCCAATTACCTCGATGGGTATCACTGTTGAGTGGCCTATCGCTGGGCAAGCTGTAGGGACCACCTGCATGGAACAGCCGATGACAGCGGTGAGTAGAACCGATGCTCCCAGTACCGCACCGAAGTTCCGCATATTGCCATCATCCCAGAGGCCTCTCTGAAAACATCGGGCCGCACGAGAGGGGATCCTTCCCGGTACAGCTCATGGGCCTCGGTGAATGAGTGGCGCTGTAGGTACGGCCAGTCAGTAGCTTGGAATGAGCGCTCGGATCCGGTCGATCCGCTGGTCGCCTGGGCTGACAGGAACTTCATGTCGATCGACCCAGTGCCAGAAGCGCTCTGCTTCATCCAGAAGCTCTCGACAGAAAACTAAGGGATCAACGCGCAGTTTGGTGTCGCCGATGGTGATCAGGGCACCGCCACGGATCCGCTCGAGAATGATCGGGGTGGGCTGATCAGGGAAGTAGCAGTGACCGCGACCAGTCACAAGGTAGTCATCGACGACGTTCACCAGGTAAACCCAGAGGACCACAATGTCATCCCACACAGGAACGCCCAGTAGCTCGACGCCATCCCACATGAGAGTGATGACCCCGTCGTTGTAGCTGAAATAACGCGGGATACCAGCACGCAGCCACGCTTTTTCTGCCCGGTCCTCCTCGGCGAACAGGTCGACGACATACAGGTCCGGGTGAGCGGCGAGGTCATCAGGATCCTCCACCAGTCGTGTGAGGATTGCGGTTGTGCTGGTCAGCCGGGGCGTTTTTGGTTCCATACGCTGCTCCTTCCAGGGTTTCGGTGGTCGACGACCGTGTATGTATGCGAAAGACGGACGCAGTCCATCATCAATGAGCCTCTAAGCGACCGCCACAACCTGATTGCACGATGCCCTGAAGGATGGACATGCGTGCCCGGATTCCTCTTGGTATGAGGGCTACCCCTCAGTCCGCGGAACCAATCAAGGGCCTGTGCGAGGAGGCCTCGTGCTACTGACCTTCGACCTAAGGTCTCTGTCGCGTGAGACCTTGAACGATGAGCAGTGCAAGGACTCCGCAGAGGCCGACGAGGAGCAAACCGGGACCTAGCTCAGCCAGGTTCTCGAGTACGGTGCTGCCGCTGTTGGACCCGACACTAGAAACGAGCCCGGTAGCTGGCTCGACTGTGACGATGTTGCCGGGAAGTTCCGGCGCTTTCCGGATGAGTCCGAGTAACCAGAGTGCTCCCAGCCCAGTCGATAACAAGGCGATTATCCATGCTCCAACGAAGTAGGAGTTACGGCCGCGATCAGTTTGAGCCAGTGGAAGTTCTCCCTCAGTGCCTTGCGAAACAGGGCTTCCTGATCCGACACCAACTTCATGGATCCGCACGGGTTCAGTTCGGTTGTTTCCAGGGTTTTCCATGCACTGACGGTATCTGACGCACCCACGACTAGGAGCAGTCTCGAGAGAGAATCAGTTATCGGACGTCTGGAACGTCTGAGAGGGGCCTCTCTGCGGGTCCAAGTAGCGGCGCATGAGGATGTACGAGGACCGATTGAACTGCCGTCAAAAAATTCTGCGTTGCGCGTCCCCAGTAGGCGGGAGCCGATATGCCGCACGCGCGCAACGCAGCGCCGTGGTCGACGACGAGCACGGTAGCCGCTCCTGCCGCAACTACAGACCATCCGATTCCGACAAACAATCGAGCTAATGCCGGGGTCTCGCAGAATCCAACCCGGAGCCTATCGATTTGGAAACGGATGTGGTTTCCTTCGTCCTCAGCTACGCGACGACCTACGGCGCGCAGAATCGGATCGGGAGCCCGGTCGGCGAGAGCGCGGAAGTATTCCATCGCGACACTCTCGGCGATGAGGAACAATCCAAGCTCGGTACGCAAGCCCAAGAGGCGGCGAAGTCGCGTAAAGGCCGCATCAGTCCAATGTGATTCGAGCGGCGCAGCGTCTAGGTGTTTGAGCACGCGCAGGAACAAAGCGGAGTGCTTCTGCTCCTCCTGTACAAGGAGCTCTAGGGCCTTCGTATAGGCAGGATCTCCAGCCGCGGCTGCCAGGCTGAGAAGCCGAGCACCATCACCGCTCTCCCCAAGCTCGAACCGTTGAAACGAGCGGACGAACCCGCGTCGCGTTTTGTCATCAATGGTCGCTGGGACATCCCATTCGATACCAGCTTCCAATGCACGATGGCGATCCGAGTTCGCCTGGAAATGTGCGATCCATTTGTTAGCCGTTTCCACCAGCACCCCGTCGCACGTCCTAAGCTCACCCATTGTCGATTGCACGGTAGCACTCAGTAGAAGTTAGGCGACATCTGAGCTTGACCCTCCCTCGTCCAGGCGCCCGCTCAGGGGTCCTCGTGCGCCCGCGCTGCCGACGTCCCATCGTGGTCGGGCGGAAACGCCGCGGCTTGGAGGGTGTCTTCAGCTCAGATGACTGGTCTGGTTCAGGGCTACCACTTGCCGGTCGTGGAAGAAGTCGTCTTCGCGAAGATAGGTGATACTGCCAGGGGCTACCGTGAACTTCACGTAGCCCGCGTGTTCGAGGGGAAGTCCGATCCACGCGGCGATGAGGTAGGTTGCGGTACCGCCGTGGGTGACCACGACTGCATCCCGGGCACCATGTACGAGGATCTTCTGAAGAGCTGAATACGTCCGGTTTGCCCACTCGAATCTCGTCTCGGAGTCATCGATTCCGTCGCGATGGTGCATGCGATCCCCGTCCGCGGGCGGGGGCGCGTAGGGGGTGGATCCACGGGGTGTGCCTTCGGCAGCCCCGTAGGACTGCTCACGAAGATCTGGGTCCAGGAGCATTTCCACGGCGAACCGATCAGCGATGGGTTCGGCGGTCTGGCGGGTCCGTAGGAGATCCGAGCAGACGAGCAGCGCTCCCTCCTCGTCAGGTATTCGCTCGCTCAGTGCCGCGGCGACCCTTTGGGCGTCGTGTACTCCTCGGGGAGTCAGTGCCGCGTCGTACCAACCACCGACGAGGCTATCGACATGATGGGTCGCTTCCGTGTGGGTGACAACGTACAAGTTCCGCATGACAACCTATTCATCTGGTCCCTGAGGGCTCGCCCGACTCTAACCCTCCATGGGGCAGACCCGTCGTTACCAAGGCGGTCCCGAGTTCAACACGGCCATCACCACCGCCAATACCCAGCCATAAGACGATCCCTCATCCAACAGGCCGACTGCGGAAACTAGCTATAGAACTGACGGAGGTTGTTGACAGTTGGGTCTGCCTGGGCCAGGAGTCAGTTGGTAGAGGACTGCCGTCTCCTGGTGACGTTCGTTCTGGCTTTCGCGCCGACGGCGAGGATCACGCCGAAGATCACCCACGTTCCGACATCCAGCGCACTACTCGTCCACGGCTGCGGTGCGACGAACGAGCCGACGATCAGCGCGATCACGATAAGCCACACGGCCGCAAGGAACGGCGTCAGGCGTGACCTGAAGGCAAGGCGCCGCAACTCGGTCTGGAAGGCCTGGTAATCAGTCATTTCCGCATCCTTTCACCTGCGGCAAAAATGGCCGCGGGCAGGAGGAGACAATTGTGGAGTCCATCCGCTTCAAGGCCACGGCGAACGACGGGCTTTGCGCCCACGCGATCACTTCCCGGGCCCGCCGTGCTCGTCGGTGCGCAGAGCCTGAATGGCGAGAGAAATGAAGGCGCATGCCCCGCCAGCCATCATCACCGATCCCAGGACCAGGTACCAGGCGTCGGCCTTCAGAAACGACAGAACGGCAAACACAGCGAAGCCAATGCCTGCCAAACCCGTGACCAGTGCCTCGCGCCAGGAGGCGCGAGGTCGTCGTCCGGCGCTCAAGATGCCGGCCCCTCCGGTGGCGGTTTCTGACGAGCTCTGCCCTTCAGCGCATGCCCGACGAGGCTCCCGATGACGATGACCATACCGGCTGCTGTAGCCCGCAAAGGACCAGAGCCTTGTACGCCACGGACGACCGAGTAGACCAGGATCACGCCAGGTAGAAGCAGAATCCCCCATTGTCGTGCCTTCATCTCATCCCCCTTTGACTGTGGCAACTTTCTTCAGGACCCCAAGGGCAGCTTGGATCAGGGTTGGCGCGTCCTATCTCTTGCCGCCAACCCCTCGATGACGACGTACGCAACGAATCCGAGCACGGACGTCAGGGCAAGCCCAACAAGCATGTCTAGGTACTTGCCGAAGTTATACGCGGCGAAAATTGCTCCGAAAATGATCACAATGGTAGCGAGCTTCCGTATTCTCATTCTGCCAATCGTCCTGTGGTCACGTGCGTCATGGCTTGAGGCATTTCCTCTATTCTTCGGAAAGCACCCAGCCAAACAGGATGTGAGGCTCAAAGCAACCTTTTATCTCGGCCCTTGATGCACTGTACGAAGAACCATAAATGATATTACTATTTGCTCCGAACCTTGAAGTCCTCATCTCGTCATCAAAGACGAGATGAGGACTTCGAGATCGTAGTGCGGTTGTTACTGGTGCGTTGCGCGCACCCCGTCGGAGATAGTCGCCCCGGGGTGATCGATGCGGTATTGCTTTACCCGCTTCGCGTCAACTCCTCCCGAAGGCCGGTATTCCGTTCCCAGCCGACCTATGGTGCTCGGAGCGAAAGCCCACAGGGCGAGGGCCAACCCCGTGAGGGCTATACCCAACATGAGACTGTTGCCGATGAGCCATACAGCCAATCCCGAGGCGGCTAGGACAATGATTGAGACAGGAAGTGCGTACTTCATAGTCGTTGCTCCTTATCGAGTTCGGAGATATTTTCAGCTTCTACTCGAAGCACTCTTGCTGGATACCTGCGATTCCGACAAGTTCAGCCGCTAGGGAGGCGAAGGCTCCACCGGCAACCGCCATCTTCTCGTAACTGAAACTTGCACCCCACATGAGCTTGACGGCTTCGCTCACACCGCCGAGCTCGTTCATGAGCTTTTTGATCTTCAGGATCTTGGACGCGGGTAGGGCGACCCCTGCGATGGCCGCGGCGATGGCACCGGTACACAGGAAGACATTGGCATCGGTACTCGCTTGATCGCTTGGTGAGCCCGTCACCGGCCCAGCTGGCGGATTCTGTGCAGTCCACTGCTGGAGCGCGGCATCGCCTTCAAGCAACACACTGTCCGGGATCGACATCAGGTAATTCAACTCTGCTTCGAGCTCGGCTCCCTTGTCCGGAGCTGACGCGACAGCTACACGCTCCAGCGGGACGCTTGCTGATGGCTGTGCCGCTACGGCGGTCGTGCTTCCTGCAGCCAACCCGCAAGTCACGATGAGACCTACAAAGGACATCTTCAGCGTATTTTTTGTCATTTCGCCCCCAGTGCGATTTGTACAACTTTTCAGCAATGTCCTATAAGCATATGAAGACTCTTCTTAGAGGTCAAGGCTGCATCGAGAGTTTTCTCGATGTCTTGTTCTTAACGATGTCAATGATTATGAGTAGGAAATTAAATTTGCTAGATACCACCTGTGCTGCGATGTCAAATCGTTCATCATAATCGGTAGGGCGGATGGGGTATGAAGCCAAAGCCCGCGCTGGAGATGAGCCTTTCCGACTCATTCGCGTCGCCCTCTGGACGAGACCGCGAGTGCCGAGGTCGGTCCCCGTTCTGTGCCTCTCCCACTCGGGCCGGCCTCACGGCCACCTTCACCCGATGGGTCGAAACCGATGCAGATGCGGCCCTGCACCTTGAGGGCGACTAGAGCCGCAACCCCAAGCCGTCAGACATACGAAGCGTGCTGAGTCGAATAAAGGATCGAACGCCGTCCGTAAATGGGTCGCTTTGCGCCCGTGCAGATGACTTCGGGAAGTAGTGCAGGCGACTTCGAGAATCGACAATCGGTCGGGCTCGTCGTACCGAGGGAGAGGGCGTTTAGCCGGGACGGTGAAAACGGGCGCATAGGTACCTTGTCTGCAACACTGAGTCGATGAAGATCGGATAGGCGCGTCTCGACCGCCGGCCAGGACCTCACCGCTCAACGGGAGAGTCTGATGTCCCTTGGCGTCGAGGAGGAGAACATCCACGTCGATCATGGCTTCACCGGCACGAACCGCACCCGGCCGGGCCTGGGGGAAGCGCTGGCTTCCTGTCGGAAGGGTGACACCCTGGTCGTGACGAAACTCGACCGGTTGGCACGCTCCGTCCTCGATGCCCGCAACATCGCCGACGAGCTCACCCGCAAAGGTGTCGCCCTGAGTTTGGGCGGCAGCATCTACGATCCGACAGACCCGATCGGCAAGCTCCTGTTCAACGTCCTAGGCATCGTGGCCGAGTTCGAGTCCGACCTGATCCGCGCCCGCACCCGGGAAGGCATGGCTGTCGCCAAAGCCAAGGGCCGACTCCGCGGCAAGCAACCCAAACTCTCGGACCACCAACGCAAGCACCTGCTCGGCCTCGTCGACGAGGGCGAATACACGCGAGGCGAGATCGCCGAACTCATGGGCGTCTCCCGGACAACCGCGTACCGGGAGATCCAACGACGAGCCCGAGTCACGACCCCAGGACCGCTTCAGTAGTGCCTCATAAACTGCAGTCTTACGAGAAATCCGACCGTCCACCTCAGAGCTGAAGGACTTCCGCGCGATCTCCGAGCTCGATGGGATCGAGCGGGCACGGGTCCTGCAGGGTGATGTCGGTGACGCGGCGTGCAGGACCCGCAAGGAACTGGCTCTGGTGGGGGCACTACTTCGTCGTCCCGCGTCGAGGCGACCGTGTGGCCGACGGGCTCACGGTGCTCGGTAGAGGGCGTACAGGACCTCAACCAGTTGAGCGGCGGGTGCTGGCTCGATGGACCGGTGGAGCTGAGTCACCCGCTCACGGGGGCCGTGTCGCCCGCCGTGCTACTGATCGACGGCCGCGCCGATCGGCTCGAGTACGACGTCGGGGAAGTCCTTCCGGAAGTGCCCCACCTTCCACTTGTCGCCGAACACGGCCACGATCTCGCCGTCGGACCGGAAGAGGATCTCGCCGCCGCGGAACGTCGCCGGGACGCCCTGGCTCTCCGGTGCCACGCGCATGGCGAGCGTGTAGGAGAGGTTGTCCAGCGACGTCGGCGCGTTGAACTCGGTGCCGAGCCGCTGGGCGGCGACCTCGAACTGCAGGGCACCGACGGCGGCCAGCACGGGTGCCTGGTCGCCGCGGAGGTCCGAGCGCAGCACCTGCACCACGCCCTCGTGTTCGAGCTGCTCGATGCCGCGGCGAAACTGCTTGTACCGCCCCGGATCCTTGGCGCGCGCGACGGCGAACAGCTCGGGGGAGAAGCGCGGGATGTCGGGGAACTGCACGGGTTCTTCGGCGAACAGGCTGTCGCCCACGCGGAGGCTCGTCGCGTTCACGAGCCCGACGACGTCGCCCGGCCACGCGGTGTCCACCACTTCACGGCTGCGGCCGAGGACGCGGTGCGCGTACTTGGTGGCGAAGGGCTTCCCGGTGCGCTGGTTGGTGATGACCATGCCGCGTTCGAACGTGCCCGAGCAGATGCGCAGGTACGCGATGTGGTCGCGGTGCGCACTGTCCTGGCCGGCCTGCACCTTGAACACGAAGCCGGACATCGGCGCATCGATGGGGCGGGGCTCGTCATCCTTGGAGGGGCGCGGGGTAGGGGAGGGCGCCACGTCCACCAGAATGTCGAGGAGCTGGGAGACGCCGAAGTTCTTGGCTGCGGCCGCGAAGAGGACGGGCGTCTGGCGGGCCGCCTCGAACTCCTCACGGTCGAAGGATCCGTTCGAGGATTCGACGAGGCCCGACTCCTCGCGGGCGTCGAGCCAGGCACCGGCGTCCCGCGGGTCGAGGGCGTCGATGTCCACCTCGGTCTCGGTGGCGGCCTGGGCGCCGGCCTCCACGGCCGTCAGGGCGATGGCCCGCTCGGCCCGGAGGTCGATGAGTCCCTGGAACTCCCCGGCGATCCCGGCCGGCCACGTGAGCGGGACGGGATTCATGCCGGTGCGCGCCCCGACGTCGTCGATCAGGCCGAGAGCGTCCAGGCCCGGCCGGTCCCACTTGTTGATGACCGTGATGATGGGGATGTTCCGCGCCTTGCACACGGCGAGCAGCTTGACGGTCTGCGGTTCGAAACCCTTGGCGGCGTCGATCAGCATCACCGCGGAATCGACGGCGGCGAGGACGCGATAGGTGTCCTCCGAGAAGTCCGCGTGGCCTGGGGTGTCCACGACGTTGAGGATGGTGTCGCGGTAGGTGAGCTGGAGGGCAGCGGAGCTGATGGAGATGCCGCGCTCCTGCTCGATGCCCATCCAGTCGGACACCGTCGCGTGGCGGCTCGACTTGCCGTGCGTCACGCCGGCGTCCTGGATGGCCCGGGCGAGGAGCGCCAGGGCCTCCGTGAGGGTCGACTTCCCGGCGTCGGGGTGCGAGATGACGGCGAAGGTGCGACGGCGTCCGGCCTCACGGCGGACGGCATCGGCGTCGAGGACGGGGGATTCGGTTAGCAGGGCCACCCTCCCATTGTCCCCGATGCCGGCGCCGTACCCGTCGGTGGGGCGAGGTGCGGACTGTGCGACTGGACACGGGCGTCCTCGGTGGGGCAGGGGACGGCGGATCGCGGCGGCGCTACCGGCGTGCGTGCAGCTCGAGCCGCATGAGGACCCGCGGGAACCCGTTCAGCACCGACGTGGTGTCGGCTGCCTTGCTGAATCCCACCGCCTCGAAGAGCCGGCGCGTGCCGACATAGGCCATCGTGCTGTCCACCTTCGCGCCCGCGTTGTCCACCGGATACCCCTCGATGACCGGAGCGCCGGAACTCACGGCGAAGTCCACCGCCCCCGCGAGCAGTCGATGCGAGATGCCCTTGCCGCGATGGCCGGGCCTCACCCGGATGCACCACACCGTCCACGCATCGGCGTCGTCGATCCGAGGGATGGTGCGGCTGTTGGCGAAGGCCGTGTCGGCGCGCGGGTGGACGGCAGCCCACCCGACGACGTCGTCGCCGTCGTAGGCGAGGACCCCGGGCGGTGGATCCTGACGGCACAGGCGTTCCACGAGGGCGCCGCGCTCCTGCCGGACAAGCGCGGCGTTCTGCCTGGCCGGGAGGCGGTAGCTGAGGCACCAGCAGGCGTTCGCGTCGGCTCGCCTGGGGCCCACCATCGTCGCGACATCCTCGAACACCGTCGCCGGGCGCACCTCGATCATCATGACCACACTGTTCCATCCGGGGGTGCGGCGGACAACAGTTCCGGGGTCTAGTGGTCGACGCGCTCCGCCGTCGTGCCCCGCAGGCTCCACGCCGCGAGGACGGCCGCGCCGGCCATGAGCAGGGCTGCGATGCCGGACGTCAGGGTGACGCCGCTGTCGAAGGCGTGGAACGCGGACTCCCGGAGGAGTGCCGCGCCGGTCGGGCCGAGCTGGGTCGCGACCTCGACCGCGCCGCCGAGGGTTTCCGTGGAGGTCTCCGACTGGTCGCCGCTGAGCCCCGCGGGGAGCAGCAGGTTCCGCTGATAGGACGCCAGCAGGATGCTGCCGAGCACGGCGGTCCCGAGGACGGAGCCCACCTCGTAGGCGGTCTCGGACACGGCGGACGCCGCGCCCGCCTTGGCGGCCGGGACGGAGGACAGGATGAGGTCGTTCGAGATGGTCTCGGAGGCGCCCACGCCGATCCCGAGAATCACGAAGGCGGTCATCAGGAGGCCCGCGGACCCGCCCTCGCCGAGCAGGGCGATCATCGCGTAGGCGACGGCCGAGAACATCAGGGCGACCGGGACGACGACGTGCGGCGGGCACCGGCGGGCCAGCGGCACGACGGCGAGGCCGGCGACGATCGTCACGAGGAGGCCGGGGAGCAGGACCAGCCCGGCGTCGAGCGGGCTGAGCCCGAGTACCAGCTGGAGGTGCTGCGAGACGAAGAACAGGAAGCCGACGAGCGAGAAGATCGCGAACAGGTTCACCAGGACGGCGCCGCTGAACGCGCGGACCGCGAACAGGCGGACGTCGAGCATGGGGTTGCGACGCTGGAGCTGCCGGGTGACGAAGGCAGTGCCTGCCGCGAGGCCGATGAAGGCCGCCGTCACCGAGATGAGCAGCGGACCTCCCTTCGCCAGGTTCTTGATGGCGTAGACCACCGGCAGCATGGTCCCGATGGACAGGGCGATGCTGAGGTAGTCCACGCGGCCCGGGTGGGAGTCCTTCGACTCGGGCACCAGGGCGGGGGTCAGCGCGAGCATGAGCAGCAGCACGGGGACCGCGAGGAGGAACACGGAACCCCACCAGAAGTGCTCGAGCAGGATGCCGCCGAGTAGGGGGCCGAGCGCGGCGCCGGCCGAGAAGCCTGCGGCCCAGACCGCGATGGCGATCCGGCGCTGGTTCCGGTCCAGGAAGATGTTGCGGATGAGCGAGAGGGTCGACGGCATGAGCATGGCGCCGAAGACGCCGAGGCCCACGCGGGCGGCGACCAGGAGCGCCGCCGTCGGTGCGAACGCCGCGATCACGGAGAACACGGCGAACCCCACGGCGCCGATCATGAGCAGGCGACGGCGGCCGAAGCGGTCGCCGAAGCTGCCCATCGCCACCAGCAGGCCGGCGAGCACGAGGGGATAGCTGTCGACGATCCAGAGCAGGGTGGTCCCGCTCGTGGCGAAGTGACGCGAGATCTCGGGCAGGGCGAAACTCAGCACGGTGTTGTCCACCGAGACCAGCAGCACCGGCAGCATCAGCACGGCGAGGGCGAACCACTCGCGGCGGCCGGCCAGGGGATCGGGGGACTGAACGGCACGCGGGTTCACCCCGGACACACGTGCAGAAGGGGAAGGTGTTGTGGTCATCCATCAAAGCTATACCGTCCAGCCGGTACAGTACAACAATCGTGACCGGTATCATCAGGGAGTGTCCAGTTCCCGCGAGCGCATCCTCGACAGCTTCGAGAAGGCTCTGATCCGCGACGGCGAGAGGGCCGCCACCATGGAAGCGGTGGCCGCGGACGCCGAGGTCTCCAAGGGCGGACTGCTGTACCACTTCCCTTCCAAGGAGGCGCTCGTCGACGGTCTGGCCGACCGCCTCCGGGGCCTCGCCGAGAAGGACCGCGAGACGATGGCGGCGGCGCCGGACGGCGCGGCCCGCTACTACGTCCGGACGTCCGTCTTCGAGGACAGCCCGCTCGATCGAGCCCTCGTCTCCATGGCGCGCCTGGCCCAGCAGGGGCATCCGACGGCGAAGGCCTCTCTCGCCGAGATCCAGGAGCGATGGCTCGACGCGCTCGATGCGCAGCTCGGGGATCGCACGACGGCGCACGCCGTCAAGCTCCTCGGCGACGGCCTCTACTACGACGCCGCGTTCTTCGCCTCAGCCGGCACCGGCCGCACGAGCGGCGCGGAGATCGACGAGCTCCTCGACGTCGTGGACCTCATCGTCAGCCGCAGCAGCCACCGCGGCGTCGCGTCCTGACCCGCCCCGTCCCGCCGCCCGGCGTGGGGACGATCCCGAGGAGGGACGCCTCACTAGAGTGGGACGTGCACGACCGGACCCGGCAGACGGCACGGGCGCTCAGCGAGGGGACAGCAGGATGATCAAGGGTTTCAGGGACTTCGTCCTGCGCGGCAACGTGATCGAACTGGCGATCGCCGTCGTCATCGGGAGCGCGTTCACGGCCCTCGTCGGCGCCTTCACGGCGAACATCATCGACCCGGTCATCGCTTCCGCCGGCGGGATCGACGCGGAAGGGCCCGGCTTCTGGATCCGGCCGGGTAACGACGCCACCTTCGTCGACGTGGGTGCCGTCCTCACGGCCGTGGTCACCTTCCTCATCACGGCGGCCGTGGTCTACTTCGTGTTCGTCGTGCCGATGAACCGGGCGCGAGCGCGGCTGGACGCGCTCGCCGGCCCGGACGACGCCGAAGAAGAGGCCCCGATCCCGGTGGACACCGCGCTCCTGACCGAGATGCGGGACCTGCTGAAGGATCTGGCGTCTCGGGACGTGCGGCCGTGACCGGCCAGGCCGGTCCGGTGGCGAGTCGTCCCGGTCTCCGTCCGCAGACCCTGCCACTCCGCGCCGCCGTCCGTCTGGTGGTGGGTGCCGTCGTGCTCCTGGCGGTCGTGTCCACGTTCCTGGACACGGCATCCCGGAGCCCGGTGAACCCGTTCAACTTTTTCGGGTTCTTCACGATCCAGGGCAACCTCCTGGCTGCGGCCGTCCTGCTCCTCGCCGCCGTACTCCAGGTCCGCGGAGCGGCCGACCCCGAGTGGCTCCTCCCGGTCCGGGCCGCCGTCACCACGTACATGTTCGTCGTCGGCGTCGTCTACAACCTGCTGCTGGTAGGACTTCCGGGTGGCGTGGAGCTCGCCTGGGCCAACTGGGTCATGCATGTCGGATTCCCGGTCTACGCCGTCCTGGACTGGATCGTCGCCGCCGATCGCCGCGCACTTTCCTACCGCGTACTCCGCCTCATCCTCGTGTTCCCGCTGGTCTGGGTGACGGTGGTCCTGGTGCGGGGCGCCACCGACGGTTGGGTGCCGTACCCGTTCCTCGATCCGGCGTCGGGCTACGCCTCGGTTGCCGTGTACGTCGTCGTCATCGCGGTGGCCGTCCTGGCCTTCGGCGCCGTGGTGCTCCTCATCAGCCGCCGCGTGCGACCGGTCGCGGAACCCGTCGGCGAGGCCCGCCGCAACCCCGCCTGATCCGCGGGGGCCACCCGTGGTGTTTTCCGGAGGGTGGCCCCGTGCTGGTGATTACTTCCTGAAGGCGTCCTTCACGTTCTCGCCTGCATCCTTGACGTCCGCCTTCGCCTGATCGGTGCGGCCTTCGGCCTGGAGGCGCTCGTTGTCGGTCGCCTCACCGACGCCCTCCTTCACCTTCCCTGCCACTTTCTCCGCTGCATTCCTGATCTTGTCGTCCAATCCCACGGGATTCTCCTCCGGTTGTGGTGTTTCTTGATGACCGGCGCGCGGATTGCGGCCGGGGTTCCTGGGTCCTGACGGATGAGCGGCGCCCGTTCCCGTCAGGCGTCGAGCGCCACCGCTTCGACGGTCACGGAGCTCTGCTTCTTCGGGGTGGCCCTGACATCGATCTCGACGGCGAGGGAGGCCGGCTCCTGGCCGAGGCTCGCGCGGAGGTCGTGCCTGATGTGCTGTTCGATGTCCGTGACGACGTAGGGGATGGCCGCGTCGCACGTGGTCGTGGCGCGGACGGTGATGTCGGGGGTCCGTGACGAACCGCGGATCACGGTCCGCGCGCCGGTCACGTCGTCGAGTTCTTCGATCCGGGTGCTGATGGCGTCCTCGAGGAGCGCCGGCTCCACGAGGGTGAGGCCCTTGCCGTCCGGGTCCTCGAGCTTGACGGTCGACGCACCGTGCTTGCGGGGAACCTGCGCCAGCAACCACAGGACGGCGAGGATTCCGAGGACGAGACCGGCGGCGAGGAGGGCGCCGGCGAGCACCTGGTCCCCGGCGGCCGGCGCGAGGACCGGCTGGTCGCGTCCCGGGGCGCGCAGGCCGGAAAACGAGCGGCCCTCGAGCAGGCCGAGCCCGGTAGCCGCGGCCAAAGCCCCGCCGACGAGGAGGATGCTGCCGGTGATGATGAGCCAGGCGCGGTTCAGGCGCCCTGCTGTGTGTCGCATGATGGGTTCTCGTCCTATCTCTTGTGGGTGCTGACGCTCACGGAGACCCTCGGTGTGCGGGCCAGCCCCAGCTCGTCCAGCCGGTGCTGCAGGATGCCGGTCACGGTCGCCCTCAGGTCGTTGCGGTCCAGCAGGTACGTGGTGATGTGTACGTCGACCGTTCGGGCGGCGAGCGTCGTCCGGGCCGTATCTACGCCGTCGATCGTGTTCGCCCTGGCGGTCAGGAGGGTCTCGAGCCCCGCGTTCCTCAGCGCGGCGCGGGCAATCCCGTCGTGGTCGATCAGGTAGGCGTTGTACCGGCCGGGCACCAGGGCGGCGACGACCAGGAGCGCGCCGGCGAGCGCTGCGAGGGCGGCCGCGACGAGTACGGCCTGACTCGACCAGGAGGACGCACCCACCCGCTTGGCCGCGTCGAGGAAGGCTGCGTCCCCCGACAGGGCGGTGACTCCGGTCCAGACGGCCGTCGACGCGACGCCCAGCAGCAGGGCCGCGCAAAGGATCGCCGGTATGGTCCGGGCCGGGCGCCTGCGGATCGTCGTGCTGCTCACTGGAGCCTCCTGTGTCGTCTGTCCGGTTCGGTGGTGAGGGCCCGGACCGTGATGTCGATCCGACGCACCTGCAGCCCCGTGGTGTGTTCGAGGGTGTCGGTGACGTGCCGCCGGATGTCCGCCGACTGCGCGGCAAGATCCGCCGGGAAGTCGAGTGCGACGTCGAGGAACACCGCGACGGTCCTCCCGCTGATCTCGACGGACGCCCGGGGCCGCTGCCCGGAATCGGCATGGCGTGCGATCCCGAGTACTCCTCCTCGAAGGCCCCCGACGAAGGGGAGTTCGGCGGCGCCCTGCGCGGCGATCTTCTGCACGACCTTCTCGCTCAGCGTGAGGGTGCCCCGGTGCGGCGCCGGTGGCAGGGCGCCCCTGGTGGGTGTGGTGGTCATGGTGCTAGTCCCGCTGACGGCGGGACCCTGCGAGGTCCTGCAGGTCGATCTTGCCGTCGAGGAGGCGTCCCACTACCAGGCCGACTGCTGCGAAGAGGATGACCGCCAGGAACTCGAGGAATCCCCCGAAGATCACGGCGAAGCCGAGGAGGAGCCCGACGAAGAGGCCGATGGTGCTACGTGACATGACAAAGTCCTAGGAAATGGTGCGGATAAGGGCGGGCGAGCCGGTCCAGGGCCCATCCTGGACCGGCCGTGACGAAGGGGAGCGGCTACTCGAGTTCCGTGCCGGTCGAGGACGTCTTCGCGCCGGTCGAGGAGTCATCGGAGTCCCCGTCGGTGGGCAGGTGTACGTCGGAGACGGTCACGTTGACCTCGATGACCTCGAGGCCAGTCGTCCGCTCCACCGCGCTGATGATGTTCCTGCGGATGTTGTTGCTGACCTCGACGATCGACGCGCCGTACTCGACGACGACGGTGACGTCGATCGCGGTCTGCTTCTCGCCCTTCTCGATGCTGACCCCGCCGGAGGCGTTGGTCTGGGATCCGGGGATGCGCTCCGCGAGCTGGTCGAAGGCGCGGCGCGCCGCGTTGCCCATCGCGTACACGCCCGGAACCTCACGGGCCGAGATACCCGCGATCTTCTGCACCACGGTGTCCGCGATCGACGTGTTGCCCTGCTCGGTCTGCAGCGGGCTCGCCGGCCGGGACGTCCGGGCCCCGCGGATCTCGTCGGCCTGGCGCGTCTGGTCCGCGTCCGTGGCGGGGACTGCCGCTGCCCGGCGTGCTGCTGTGCTCTGATCGTCTGCCATGTGAATCGGTCTCCTGTGGGTGGGGGATGGTGTCGTACACAGGTAAGGACGACGCCGCTCCTCATTCGTCACGCCGGTGGCGGGAATTTTTTCCTCCGATTCCCGGGCCGGCAGTGTCGACCCGTCTTCCGCTGTGCGATTCTCGGCGGGCGCGGATGCCGGGGGAGGGATGCCCGTGCCGGTCGCTTATGATTTCGATGTCGAGATGGATTTCACTCGGCGGGTCCTGGGGGATGTCACGACGTTGCAGCGGAAGGAGGCGTGCCGGATGGGCCGCACCCCGGACGATGCGTTCCGCGTCACCCCGCCGGACTCCGCGTTCGACGACGCGGAGGACGCGATGCCCGCGGCCGGCGCACCCGAGCAGGTGTGGATGTCCCTGGACGATCTCGACGAAGCGACGATCGTCGCCCGCGCCCAGGACGGCGACCTCGACGCCTTCGAATGGCTGGTCTCGGCCTATCAGGGCGGGGTCTTCCGCCTGGCGTTCCGCATGCTGGGTGATCACGCCGAGGCCGAGGACGTCGTCCAGGAGACCTTCATCGCCGCCTGGCGCAACCTGCCCACGCTCACCGCGCCCCAGGCGTTCATTCCCTGGCTGTACCGCTCGGCGACCAACAAGTGCTTCGACGTGCTGCGGGGCCGCCAGCGCCGGCCGGTGGACGCCGTCCCGTTCGACGACGACGGCGGACCGGATGGGCCCGACTCCCCGCACTGGGGGGAGGGCGGCCCCGGGAGTCGGATGCTCACGGCCCTCGGCTCGAGGGCCGTCCAGGATCCGGCGCTCCGTCATGAGACCGAAGCCCAGATGCAGGCACTGGCCGACCTGCTGCAGACCGTCCCGGCCGGACCGCGCGCCTGCTGGCTGCTGCGGGATGTCCACGAATTCTCCTACGCTGAGATTGCAGTGATCGTGCAACTGCCCGAAAGCACTGTCCGTGGACGTATTGCGCGTGCTCGACGGTTCCTCGCAGAAGGGATGCAGCCATGGCGTTGAATGAGGATCAGCCGCGCCTGGGGTGCGGGCGGATCATCGATGACGTCTGGGCATCCATCGACCAGCCGCCGACCGCCCACGAGCTGGAGTGCCCGGACTGCCGGAGCGCGCGCCTGGCGCTTCATCATCTGGAGTCGGTCACGGGATCGCTGCGTGACCGCGACCGCGACGACCCCGCACTGCAACCCGGGGCCCGGGTGAAGGAGGCAATCATGATGGTCGCCCGCGCCGAGGTCCGGCGGAGCCGGCGTACGCCCCTGGTGACCACGGCCCTGGGCACGATCGACATCAGTGAGCAGGCCCTGAGTGGGCTGATCCGGTTCGCGGCCTCCACCGTCCCCGGGGTCCGTGCCCGCCGGTGCACCATCGCCGGGGCCCCTGCCGGCGCCGACCCGACCACCGATCCGGCCGTCGCGGCGGTGGACGCCGGGGACGTCCGGATCACGCTCACCGTCGCCATCTCCTCCGGGGTGAGGGTCCCCGCAACTATGGACCTGCTCCGTGAACGGGTAGCCACCGTGGTGCAGGCCCAGACATCCATCACCATGCAGCAGATCGACATCATCGTGGAGGACCTGTATGACCTCTGAGCAGCCCCGGCCGGCGCTGGTCGTGGACCTCGACCCGCTGGCGGACGTCATCAGTGCGGCGCTCGTCGACCATCCGGGGGTGGTACGCCTCGAACCGACGCTGCGCAGCGTGATCGACCGCTGGACGCCCGCGGCCCTCGACCAGTTGCACCGGACCCTGCGGCCCGCGGGCTCACCCCCCGTCGTCGCCCGCGACGGGCTTCTCCTCACGCTCTCGGACGGAGTCCTGGACCTGAAGATCGACGTCGCCACCGATATCAACCGATCCGCCCTCGACCTGGCGCGCGAGGTACAGGACGTGGCCGCACGGCTCGTGGACGCCGAGGGGATCGCGGTCGGGCGGGTCGACGTCACCATCCTCGCCATCGAGGGAGCTCCGGCGACCTGATCCGGCCCGGCTCCCACCGGAGCCCGGGGGTCGGCGGAGCCGGCAGCAGTGGCGCGGTCCGCCGCGCTCCCGGCGCTAGCGTCTCGTGTCGGCGAGGTCCGCGGTCGACGGCCCCTCGAGCAGCTTTCCGTCCGCGGTGAAGCGCGAGCCGTGGAGCGGGCAGTCCCAGGACCGTTCGGCGTCGTTCCAGGTGAGGATCCCCTTGAGGTGCGGGCAGACCGCCGACACGCGATGCTGGACGCCGTCCACGGTGCACACCCCGATGGGGCGCGCGCCCTCGCGGATCACCCGGCCCTCGCCCTCACCCGGCGTGGAGGACGAGGAGCGCGCCAGCCCGCCCAGCCAGCCCGAGACCATCTCCAGGCCGACGGCGGCGTTCGCCTGCGCCGTCTGGAGCGCGTCGGCGCCACTGACCCTCGTCCGGTACAGCGTCCCGGCCCACGGCATGTTGCCGCCGAGGATCTCCCCCGACAGGGCCAGCGACGCCGCGACCGCGTTGGTCATGCCCCACTTGTCGTAGCCGGTGGCCGCGTAGATGTGGCCGCCGCCCGCCGGGACCTTGCCCACGTAGGGGACGGCCGCGGCGGGGGCGTAGTCCTGGGCCGACCACGCGTAGGCGGGGCGCGCCGTCGGGAAGTACTCCTGCGCCCACCGCGTGAGGCCGTCCACCCGTGCCTGCGTGGCGGAGCTGTGGCCCACCTTGTGGCCGTTGCCCCCCACGATCAGGTACGGGGTGCCGTCGACGACGGCGGTGCGCAGCGACCGGGTGGGGGAGTCCGCGCTGAGGTACATGTCCTCCGGGACGTCGTCCTCCACGGTCAGGGCCACGCAGTACGAGCGCATGGGCTGCAGCACGGCGAAGTAACCGCCGCGGTCGAGGATCGGGATGCCCGTGGCGAGGACGACGTTCGACGCCGTCACCGGGCCCGCGCTGGTCCGCAGCTCCACGCCCTCCGCCCCCTCGGGAGCCTTGGCGACGCCCTCCACGCGGACGCCTTCCACCAGCGTGCCGCCGTGCCGCCTGAACTCGGCGGCCAGACCGGCCAGCACCTCGAGCGGGTGGAACTGGGCCTGGTCCTTCAGGCGCAGCGTCTTCCGCACGGGGAAGGGGAGGGACGCCGCGCTGCCGAGCTCCGTGTCCAGGCCTGCGGTGAGGCACGCCTGGTGCTCGGCGGTGAGTTTCCGCGCCCCGGTGTCCGTGGTCGCGTACCCGACGGCGTCGCGGGTCTGGTAACCGATGCCGTTCTCGTCGCAGAAGCGCAGCAGCCAGGCCTGGCCCTCGCGGTTCCCGAGGACGTAGGCCCGGGCCACGTCCTCGTCGTGGTGCTTCAGGATCGCCGAGATGCTCGTCCCCTGCAGGAGCGAGAGCTTCGCCGTGGTGTTGCCCGTGGTCACCGCCCCCGCGGTCCGGGCCTCGAGGACCGCCACGCGATGCCCGGCCCGGGACAGCAGGAGCGCCGTCGTCAGCCCGGTCAGTCCGGCCCCGACGACGACGGAGTCGTAGGTGGCACCGGCCGGCAGGGGATCGGCCGGGATGGACGGGGCGGTAGCGAGCCAGAGCGATCTCATGGGAATCCTTCGGAAGCCGGTCGGTGATCCCCACCGAACCACCAAGCCCGCACACGGTCAAGCATTCCGGGGCCTGTCGGCGGCAGGCGCTAGGGTGACCCGACGACCGTCCCCTGCAGGAAGGCACCCCCCGTGCACGTCCAGCTCGTCCTTCCCCATCAGCTGTTCGAGGAGCACCTCGAGGCGTCCCCGGACACCCGCTTCGTCTTCCTCGAGGACGACCTCATGTTCCGGGATCTCCGGTTCCACCAGCAGAAACTCGTCCTGCACCGGGCTGCCATGACCATCTTCGCGCAGCGGGTCCGGGACGCCGGCTACGGCGTCGACTACGTGGAGACCTCCGCGGAGGCCACCAGCCAGGAGCGGCTGGCTGCCGCGCTCGCGGACCGCGACGCCAGCCACGCGACCTACTACGACGTCGTCGACGACTGGCTCGACCGGCGGCTCACGCGGACCCTCGCGGACGCCGGCGTCGCGGCGCGCGTGCTCGAGACCCCGCAGTTCATCACGCCGCGCGACATCCTCGGCACCTACTTCTCCTCGCACAACTGGCGCATGCAGACCTTCTACGAGTGGCAGCGCAAGCGGCTCGGGATCATGGTGGAGACCGACGGGTCCCCGACGGGCGGCAGGTGGAGCTTCGACGCGGACAACCGCAAGAAGCTGCCGAAGAGGATCGCACTGCCGGACCTGCCGCAGTTCGGGCGGCCACCGGAGGTCGAGGAGGCCATCACGTGGGTGCGGGGCGCGTTCCCGGACAACCCCGGCACCGCGGAATCCTTCAACTGGCCCGTCACGCACCGGCAGGCCTCCGACGCCCTCGAGGCGTTCCTCACCGAGCGCTTCGAGCTCTTCGGACCGTACGAGGACGCCATCGCGGAGGGCCAGACCTACCTCTTCCACTCGGCCCTGAGTTCCAGCATGAACACCGGACTCCTCAGCCCCGGCGAGGTGGTGGACCTCGCCCTGGACTTCGCCGACCGCCACGACACCCCTATCGCCAGCGTCGAGGGCTTCCTCCGCCAGGTCATCGGCTGGCGGGAGTACATCCGGGCGTCCTACGTGATCCGCGGACGGGAGATGCGGACCGGCAACACCCTCGGATTCACGGCGGACCTCGACGAGGGCTGGTGGACCGGCGGGACGGGTCTCGCCCCCGTGGACTCCGTCATCAGCCGCGTACTCGACACCGCCTACGCCCACCACATCGAGCGGCTCATGGTGCTCGGCAACGCGACCCTGCTCATGCGGGCGAAGCCGGACGCCGTCTACGAGTGGTTCATGGAGATGTTCATCGACGCCTACGACTGGGTGATGGTGCCCAACGTCTACGCCATGAGCCAGTTCGCGGCAGGCACCATGATCACCACCAAGCCGTACGTCAGCGGCAGCAACTACATCAAGAAGATGAGCGACTTCAAGGACGGACCGTGGCGGTTCAGCTGGGACGCCCTCTACTGGGAGTTCGTGGAGGACCACCGCGAGCTGTTCGCCCGCAACCCCCGGTCCACCATGAGCGTGGTGCTCCTCGACCGCATGGACGCCGAGCGGCGGGAGGCCCTGCGTCAGGAGGCTGCGCGGTGGCTCCCCGGTGAGGGCAGGACGACGGGCGGCTCGGGGCGGGCCAACATGGGAGGCATTCCGGCTGCGAAGGCAACCCGGGCGGTGGAGGCCGCGGAGGCCACGCTCCCCGGCCTATAGTCGGATCCATGGAACAGAGAACCCTCGGAAGAACCGGCCGTCCCGTCTCCGTCGTCGGCCTCGGCACCTGGCAGCTCGGCGCGGACTGGGGTGCGGTGGAGGACAAGGACGCCGTCGCCGTCCTCGAGGCGGCCGTCGACGCCGGGGTGACCTTCTTCGACACCGCGGACGTCTACGGCGACGGCCGCAGCGAATCGACCATCGGCGCCTTCCTCCGGGACAACCCGGGCCTCGACGTGCTCGTCGGCACGAAGATGGGCCGGCGCGTCGACCAGACCCCCGAGAACTACACGCTGGCGAACTTCCGCCAGTGGATCGACCGGTCGCGGACCAACCTCGGCGTCGACACCCTGGACCTCGTCCAGCTCCACTGCCCGCCGACCGCCGTCTACAGCTCCGAGGAGGTCTACGACGCGCTCGACACCCTCGTCGGTGAGGGCGTCATCAGCAACTACGGCGTCAGCGTGGAGCGCACGGACGAGGCACTGGCGGCCATCGCGCGCGGCACCACGGCCAGCGTGCAGATCATCCTCAATGCGTTCCGCCTCAAGCCGCTCGACGAGGTCCTGCCCGCCGCGCAGGCCGCCGGCGTCGGGATCATCGCGCGCGTCCCCCTGGCTTCCGGACTCCTGTCCGGCAAATACACGACGGACACCGCCTTCGCCGAGGACGACCACCGCAACTACAACCGGAACGGCGCCGCGTTCGACGTCGGGGAGACCTTCTCGGGCGTCGACTACGCCACCGGCGTCGGGGCCGCCCGCGAATTCGCGGACCTCGTGCCCGACGGCGTCACGACAGCCGAGGCTGCCCTCGCCTGGATCATCGCCCAGGAGGGCGTGAGCACCGTCATCCCCGGCGCCCGCAACCCGGAGCAGGCCAGGGCCAACGCGGCAGCGGCCGGGCATGCAGGCCTCGGCGCCGACCTGAGCGCCGCCGTCGCCGACATCTACGACCGCCATTTCCGGGCCGCCGTGCACCCTCGCTGGTGATCCGCCGTGCGGAATCTGCGCACTCCACGCGCGGGTTCCGCACGGCCAGACCCTCGACTAAGGTGAGGAGTATCACGTCAGACGGAGTTAGAGGACGTCTGTCATTGTTGGATCACCGATGAAGGAATCGACATGACCGAGAACACCTCAGGCGTCAACGCAGGCGAAGCGCACACCATCCGCGACTGGACGGACCTCGCGGAAGAGATGTGGGCCTACCTGACCGGGCGCGGCGCCGCGATCAACTACACGCTGGAGAACATGACCATCGAGGTCCCGCGTGACATCGGCCCCGATGCGCCGCGCGCCACCTGGAAGTTCAACGGAACCCTGCGGATCACGACCAGCGACAACGCATCCGGCGGCTCCGACCCGCACACGAGCTGACGCGCCGCGCGCATCATGGCCTCAGCACTCAGATTCGACATCGACATTGATTTCTCGCTGGGAGAACCGGCCATCGACGGGAAGCCGGAAGCGGGGCTCTCCGGCACCGTGAAGGCGGCAGGATCCACGATCGAGATCTTCGTCGACGACCCCGGCTCCTTCCGCGGCAACAACCTCCCCGGCCTCGGGCAGGTGCGGGATGCCGCGCGGCAGCTGGCGCAGCGGGGTCTCGCGGTCTCGGTCTCCGGACCCAAGGGGCTGCTGGTGAGCATCGGTGCCGTGGAGTCCTCCCTGGCCCAGCGGCTCATCACGCGCTCCCCGCACATCCGTCTCGGCTCACCCGGGACGCTCGCGCCCCTGCTCGGCGTCGGCCGTCGCGTCCTCGAGAAGGGGGATGCGCCGTCGCTCATCCCCCCGTCCACGCCGTTCCCGATCGTCCCGACGGTCAATCGCCGGATCCGGCGCACCATCACGACGACCCACTACGAGCGGGGGTCGGGGCGCCCGCGCCTCATCTTCGTGCAGAACTCGGCAACGTATTCCGGCCAGGTGCCGCGCGAGTTCGAGCTGGTCGCCGACCGCACCACGATCGGCAGCGGCGAGGACGCGATGCTCAGGCTGACCGGTCTCGACGCCCTGCACGCGGAGGTCCTCCACACGGAGGACGACGAGTACGTACTGGTACCGCACGGCGTCACCAGAGGCAGCGTCAACGCCCGCGAACCGTCCGTGCTCCGCACCGGGGCGCGTATCCAGTTCGGTGACTGGGCGCTGGCGTTCTTCCGGGAGGAGTACGCCGACCACGGGCGGCCGTACGGCGGCCGCAGCGGTGGCGAACTCGCCTACCAGCGTCCGCAGCGCAATCCGCGTACCGGCGCCACCGAGGTGGACGGTTCCGCCGGCGTCGGGGACTTCCGACGGCGGCGGCGCTGACCCCGGGGCCAGGCGGCCGACCGGCGGGCCCGGCAGGGTGGGTGCGACGTGGCCGATAGCGTCGAACTCCTGCTGGACCCGCCGTCGGAGACCTTCCTGCTCGAGGACTGGGCCGCGCTCGAGGCGGCGGGCCTGCCGAACCAGTCACGCCACCTGTCCTTCAGCAACAGCCCGCACATCACCCTCGCGGCCGCCGGCAGGATCGACGACCGGTACGACGCCTTCCTCGCGTGTGCGGCGCAGGACGGCCCCACGGGCCTGGTTACCGCTGGATTCCTCGTCTTCCCGACCCGGCGGAAATACGTCCTCGCGCGGCAGGTCATCGGCAGTGATGCCCTGACCGGCCTGCACCGCCGGATCTGGGCCGCCCTGGACGGCGTCGAGGATCCGGTGCCCACTACCGTCCCGGGGGCCTGGACCCCGCACATCACGCTCGGCCACGGCCTGACCGCCGACCAGCTGGCTGCAGCCCTCGGCATCCTGCGGGACCGTCCGGCCGAAGGGCTTCGAGCCGGCGCGGTCCGCCGATGGGACGCCCAGGAGAAACAGCTGGTCCTGCTCGGCGGCGGGGGCGCCGGGGCCGCGGCGTCAGGGGACGTCCGCGCGGAGTGACGCCGGGTGGACCACCACGCCCTGGGGTTCGCGGATCCACCACAGCCCGGTGGCCCGCTTCTCCTCCCGGGTGGAGAAGCGGTAGATGAAGATGCGTGCGCGGATGTAGCGGGGCCGTTCGCCGTCGAAGGGGTCCGTGCGGAGCAGTTTCAGGACCGCCGGGTCCGCCTCGAGGAGCTTCACCAGGAACGGGGCGAACCAGCCGCGTTCCGAGCCCAGGGCGAGGAACCACATCATCCAGTCCAGCCGCAGGTGGTACGGCGCGATCTGGCGTGGCATCCGCGCCGGGTCACCGGGCTTGCCCTTGAACTCGTACTCGCGCCAGCGCGCACCGGGGCCCACGGCGTCGAGCGTTCCCTCCACGACCACCTCGTACCGCACCTTCGTCACGCTCCCGAACGCACCGTAGGCGTTCCCGAGGTGCCACCGGTTGAAGCTCGCGTTCATGAGTTGCCGGCGGGCGAACAGGTTCAGCAGCGCCGGCCAGCTCAGGTAGGCGAGGACCAGCATCGCGACGGACACGACGACGCTCACGTACAGCGGCGTCGGTCGGTGGGCGCCGGACAGCTCGAGGGCGGGGAGCACCGCCTCGTAGAAGGAATCGGGCACGGCGGCGAGGGCCAGGATGATCGTCAGGGTGTTGAGCCAGGCGAAATTGCCGGAGAGCACGAGCCAGCACTGCGTGACGACGATGATCAGCGCGGCGAACCCTGCCATCGGCTGCGGCATGAAGAGGAGGAACGGGACGGCCAGCTGCGTGACGTGGTTGCCCGCCACCTCGAGGCGGTGCAGCGGTTTGGGCAGGAGGTGGAAGAACCGGCTGGCCGGATTCGGCATCGGCTGGGTCTCGTGGTGGTAGTACAGGGCGGTCAGGTCGCGCCAGGAGCGGTCGCCGCGCAGTTTGATCAGACCGGCCCCGAATTCGAGCCGGAAGACGAGCCAGCGGATCATCAGCAGCACCAGGAACGGCGGCGCGATCTCCGCGGATCCGAGGAACGCGACGACGAACCCCGCCTCCAGCAGCAGGCTCTCCCAGCCGAAGCCGTAGAAGACCTGGCCCACGTTCACGATCGATGTGTACAGCCACCAGACGAGGAGGAACGCGATCAGGGGCACCCACCACGGCCCTGCCTGCGGGATGCCGAGGACGAGCGCGGCGGAGAGTGCCGCGCCGGTCCAGGCGACGACGCGCAGGCGCCGGTCCGTGTAGCCGCGGTGGAACAGTGTCGGGCCGGCCCGCCGGCCGGCCCTTGCGAGGAAGACGGGAACCGGCAGGAGGCCCTTCTCGCCGAGGAGGGCCGGGAACTGGGCGACGGCGGACAGGAACGCGATGACGTAGACGGCGGCGACTCCGCGCTGGGCGATCTGCCGCCCGACGTCGTACTTCTCGGCGGTGAGGACGTCCGCGGCCCACTCCATCCCCTCAGCGTCCGGTTCCCCGGAAGGAGCGTCAAGGGCGTTTCGACCCCACAGTGAGGGTCCCGGGACTAGCGGATCCGCTCAGGAACCCCCGGGGTGAGGGGGGCGGGGGAGGTCGACGAGCGCCTGGACGGCGGCGTGGTCGCTCGCATACCTGCCGTCGAGGGTGGAGGTGTTGACCGCCACCTGGCGGACGCGCACGTCGGGGGTGGTGAGGATCCAGTCGATGCGCATCCCACCGTCCACGGGGCTGGCGTAGCGGGGAAAGGTGCCGTAGGCGGGGGTGAGCTGCTCGTCCGCCCGGGTCCACGCATCCATGAGGACTCCCGAGTCCAGGAACTGCCGGTACGCGGAGGATGCGCCGGCATCGGAGTTGAAGTCGCCCATCACGATGGTCGGCAGCCGCGGGTGGAAGAAACGTACGAGGTCGAGCACCGCGGTGGCACTACGGAGCCGCGCGTGCTCGGACTCATGGTCGAAATGGGTGTTCACGAGGAGGATCTCCCGGTCGGATCCGCTGTCGTGGAAACGTCCCCACGTCACGATGCGCGTCACCCCATTGCCCCAGGTGGACGAGCCGATGAGCTTCGGGTTGTCCGAGAGCCAGAACTGGTCCCACTCGATGAGCCGCAGGCGGTGGGCGTCGTAGAAGATGGCCGAGTACTCGCCGCGACTGCCGCCGTCCCGGCCGTCACCGATCATGCGGTACCTCGGCGGCAGCGCCGCCTCGATCACCGTCAGCTGGTGGCGGAGGGCTTCCTGCACGCCGAGGACGGCCGGGACCTCCCGGCGCAGCAGGTCCTGCAGGGGCGCGATCCTGTCCGGCCAGTAGTCCACGTCCTCGGGCCGGGCGGAGGGGCGGTCGTACCGGATGTTGAAGCTCATGACATGGAGCGAGGACCGGCTGGCCCCGATCAGGGCGGGGGACTGCGATGGTGTGGGTGTTCGAGGCATGAGACCCTTCCGGTGCGGCACGTGGGATGCGGCGGCTGCCCGGCGATACGCCGGCGGGCCGTCAGCCGAGGTGGTCCACGAGATCCGCCGCGATGCCGGTGTACCGCGCGGGCGTCAGGGCGAGGAGCCGCTGCTCGGCGTCCGGACCGAGGCCGAGGCCGCTGACGAAGTCACGCATGCGCCCGGCGTCCACGCGGTGCCCGCGGGTCAGGTCCTTGAGGCGCTCGTACGGATCATCGAGGCCCGGTACGCCGGCGATCGCCTCGGCGCGCATGACCATCTGCACGGCCTCCCCGAGGACCTCCCAGTTGCCGTCGAGGTCCGCCGCGAGGACGTCCTCGGCGACGTCGAGCCGGGCGAGGCCCTTCGCCACGTTCGAAATGGCGAGCAGCGAATGCCCGAGGGCGACCCCGATGTTGCGCTGGCTGGAGGAGTCGGTCAGGTCCCGCTGCCAGCGGGAGGTCACGAGCGTCGACGCCAGGACGTCGAGCAGGCCGGAGGAGATCTCCAGGTTGGCCTCCGCGTTCTCGAAGCGGATCGGGTTGACCTTGTGCGGCATCGTCGAGGATCCCGTGGCGCCCGCCACCGGGATCTGGGCGAAGTACCCGATCGAGATGTAGCTCCACACGTCCGTGCAGAAGTTGTGGAGGATCCGGTTGAAGCGGGCGACGTCGGAGTAGAGCTCCGCCTGCCAGTCGTGCGACTCGATCTGCGTGGTGAGCGGGTTCCAGGTGAGGCCGAGGCCCTCCACGAAGGACCGCGCGACGCCCTGCCAGTCCGCCTGCGGGACCGAGGCGTAGTGGGCGGCGTACGTGCCCGTTGCCCCGTTGATCTTCCCGAGGAACTCCGTGGCCGCGATGCGGTCGAGTTGCCGCGTCAGCCGGTGCGCGACGACGGCCATCTCCTTGCCCAGCGTGGTGGGGGTGGCGGGCTGGCCGTGCGTGCGCGAGAGCATCGGGGTGTCCCGCGCCGTGCGTGCGAGGTCCGCGATCGACGCGACGAGTGCCCGGGCGGCCGGCAGCCAGACGTCCAGGACGGCGCCCTTCACGCCGAGCGCGTAGGAGAGGTTGTTGATGTCCTCCGACGTGCAGCCGAAGTGGACGAGCGGCTTCAGGTGGCCGATCCCGATCCCGTCGAGCCGCCGTCCGATGAAGTACTCCACCGCCTTGACGTCGTGCACGGTGACGGCCTCGATCTCGCCGAGTTCCGCGACGGACTCCGCGTCGAAGGAGGTGACGATCGCGCGCAGCCGTGCCTCCTGGCCGGCGTCCAGGGGTGCGGTGCCGGGCAGGACGGCGTCCCGTGTCAGGTGGATCAGCCACTCGACCTCGACGTGGACGCGGTCCCGGTTGAGCGCCGCCTCCGAGAGGAAGTCGACGAGCGGGGCGACGGCACCGCGATACCGGCCGTCGAGCGGCCCGAGCGTCAGGGACGTCCCCTCCCCTCTGGACAGAGCAGCGAATTCAACCCGGGGGAGCGCGGAGTCAGCCATTCCTCCATCCTTTCACGGCGCCGACGGCGGGGGTCACCCCGGGCAGTACGCTCCGCAGTCTTGACCCGCCCGTGGTCCTGTCCACATAGCGACTCCGTCGTCCGGGCGCCCCCGGGCCCCCTCCTAGCGTTGAAGGACGGCCGGGCGGACGGCCGCAGGGCGAGCAGGAGGACAGCGGCGATGGATGGCGGCATGCAGGGCGGAGCGTCAAGCGAGGCGTGGGCGGACGTGAGCTCCGAGGTGACCGCGATGGCCGCCCGCCTCCGATGGCATGCGGGGCAGCTGGGGGACGTCCGCCGGCACGCGCTGTCGGTCGGCCTGCTCTCCTGGGAGTCTCCCGCCGGCGGCAACTTCCGCACGTATCTCGCGGAGCGGAGCGAGGAACTGGGACGCACGGTGGACCAGCTCGAGTCCGCCGCGCAGGAACTGGGGGCCTTCGCCGGCGTCGTGCGCGACGCCGAGGAACGGCAGCACGGAGCGGGACTGTGACGGACGGGCTACGCCCCGTCGTGGGCGACGACGGCCCCATGGCCGTACGCGGGGGTATCGGCGGGATCCGGTTCCAGTGGGAGGAGTTGGAGGAGGCCGCCCGGGTGCTCGCCGTCCTCGCCGCGGACGCGGGGGAGGTCGCCGTCGGCCTCGGGTACCTGAACGGCGAGGTCAGCGAGCTCCCGTGGCGGATCATGCACCTGCACCTCTCCGGCGGCGTGGCAGGTCCCCAGTACCAGTCGGCCCTGGCCCGGCTCGACGGGGCGTGGACGGCCTCCCTGGAGAACGCCCGCGCCCTCGCCGCCGCGGAGGACCGGCTCCGCGCCGCCCTGCTCGCCTACCGCCTGGCCGACGACGCCGCGCTCGCCGTGACGGAGGCCGCGCGGCAGGTCTCGGACGCCGCGGCCCGGGGCCTTGCGCGTACGGCGATCGACTCCGGCGCGCTGAGCGTCGCTCCCATCGGGGTGGAGGCCGCGGACCTGGGGGTGCCCGTCCGGTTCGACGGAACGGTCAGCGGCGTGCTGGAGCGGCTGGCCGCGGTGGAGGATGATGCCCCCGGCACCTTCGAGGTGCTCCGGACAGGAACGGAGGACGAGCCGGTCTACGTCGTCGTCCTGCCCGGCATGCAGGGTAGCGGCCTCCCGGGGCGGGACAGGAGCAATCCCTTCGACGTGGGAGGAATCGGCGAAGCCCTCACGGAGGACAGCCGCTTCACCGAGGAGGCCGTCCTGCAGGCCCTCGGGCGGGCCGGCGCCCGGGAGGGGGACGCCCTGATGATCGCGGGGTACAGCGAGGGCGGCCTCCATGCCGTCAATCTCGCGGAGCCGGACGGTCTGGGCGGCCGGTACGACGTCCAGCTGGTCCTGACCGCGGGGTCGCCGACGGGCTGGTCCACGAGTGGTGGCACGGAGTACCTGCACCTGGAGCACGAGGCTGACCCGGTGCCCCGCCTCGACTCGGTGCAGAACGGTGACGACCGACACCGGACCACCGTCACCCTCGCCACCCCGATCCCGGAGCCGGCCGAGCAAGCCGATGGCTCGGCGGAACCCCGGGGTTTCGGTCGGGCCCACAAGCTCGAGAACTACGCGGTGGGTGCGCGACTCGTCGACTCCGGCAACGCACCGTCCCTCGCCCCCGCGACCGCACTGCTGGCCGCCGCCGGCGGTGCGGCGCGCCGCTACTCCTTCACCGCCACGCGTCGACCACCGTTCGGCAGTACCCCACCGTCCGGCAGTACTTCACCGTCCGAGGGCAGGCGCCGTGAGGCGGACGGCCGGTCTAGGCTATGGCCATGACTTCGATCGAGGACCGTCCGGCTCCATCCCCAGGCCCTGCGGCCGCAGCATCCGGCACGGCCGGCATCCGACCACGCGGCGTCCTCGGGAAGCTCCCCCGCTACGCTGCGGGCAAACCCCCGGTGGTGGTCGAGGGGCTCGAGAGCTTCAAGCTGTCCTCGAACGAGAACCCGCTGCCGCCCCTGCCCGCTGTCCTCGCCGCGATCGCCTCCGAGACCGCCATCAACCGTTACCCCGACCCCATGACGACGGCGCTGCGCACCGAACTCGCGGGCTATCTCGGTGTTCCTGCGACGGACATCGTCACCGGCGCAGGCAGTCTCGGCGCCCTGAACCAGATCCTCGCCACCTTCGCGGGCCAGAACGACTTCGACGCACCCGACGAGGTGATCTATGCGTGGCGCTCCTTCGAGGCGTATCCGATCAGTGTGGGCCTCGCGGGCGCGACGGGCGTCCAGGTCCCGGTGCGGGAGGACGGCACCCACGACCTGGACGCCATGGTGGCGGCCATCACGGATCGCACGCGCGTCATCATGCTCTGCACCCCGAACAACCCCACCGGGCCCATCCTCACGCGCGACGACGTGGTCCGCTTCCTGACCGGGGTCCCGCCGCACGTGGTGGTCGTCATCGACGAGGCGTACCAGGAGTTCGTGCGGCGCCCGGATGCCGTGGACGGCATCGCGCTGTACCGGGAGCATGCGAACGTGATCGTGCTGCGGACCTTCTCCAAGGCCCACGGTCTGGCAGGACTCCGGGTGGGCTACTCGGTGTCCCAGCCGGCCCTCACGGAGCACCTGCGCGTCAGCGCCGTCCCGTTCGCCGTGTCGCAGGTCGCCGAGCACGCCGCCGTGACCTCGCTCCGGCACATCGAGGAGGTCGAGGCCCGCGTCCAGTCGATCGTCGACGAACGGGACCGTGTCGTCGAGGGGCTCCGCGACCTGGGCTGGCGCGTCCCGGAGGCCGAGGGGAACTTCGTCTGGCTGGCGCTGGGCGAGCACACGCAGGACTTCGCGGCGAAGGCGGCGGAGCGGGCCCTGTCCGTGCGGGCCTTCGGCTCGGAGGGTGTCCGTGTCTCCATCGGTGAGGGCGCCGCGAACACCCGGTTCCTCGAGCTGTGCGGAGAGTACACGCACCGCCCCTGACCGGGTCCGGCACGACACGAATAGGCCCCCGGGGCCGCCCTGACTAGTCTTGAGCAGTACGTCCCGGGAACATATGTTGTCCCGTGTATGACTTGCTACATACATTCTCCCAGCGGAATGTAGTGCGTCACGTGAGGAGTGGTTATGAGTGGCAGTGGTGTGCCCGCAGCGGAGTTCGAGGTCGAGGAGGTCCTGCTCGCCGCCCAGTCCGCGATCGGCGGGCAGCAGGGGCCCGCGCCGGAGATGCTGCAGGTCCTCGCCCCCGACGGGACGAAGGCCGACGGCCTGACCGCGGAGATCGCCGGGGAGGTCGTCGACTTCGCGCCCTACCTCGCCGCGACGGATGCCGCCCACCTACGCTCGCTCTACCGGGACATGTCCCTCATCCGACGCTTCGACCAGGAGGCCACGGCGCTGCAGCGCCAGGGGCAGCTGGCGCTCTGGGTCCCCCTGACGGGCCAGGAAGCCGCACAGATCGGATCCGGGCGCGCCCTGCAGCCCCAGGACTACGCCTTCCCCACCTACCGGGAGCACGGCGTCGCCCTGACCCGCGGCGTCGAACTGGCGGACATCCTCCGGCTCTTCAGGGGCGTGACCAACGGCGGATGGGATCCTCGCGAGCGGAACTTCCACCTCTACACGCTCGTCCTCGCGGCGCAGTCCCTGCACGCGGTCGGCTACGCGATGGGTATCCAGCGGGACCAGCTCGCCGATCCCTCGCTGCCGCAGGCCGCCTCCGTCGCCTACTTCGGCGACGGCGCGAGCTCCGAGGGCGATATCCACGAGTCCATGGTCTTCGCCGCGTCCTTCGACGCCCCGGTGGTGTTCTTCTGCCAGAACAACCAGTGGGCCATCTCCGTCCCCGCGGCCGTCCAGGCCCGCGTGCCCCTCGCACGGCGGGCCGAGGGGTACGGGTTCCCGGGCGTCCGGGTGGACGGCAACGACGTCGTCGCCGTGGAAGCCGTCACGCGCTGGGCCCTCGACCGCGCCCGGTCCGGGAAGGGACCCGTCCTGATCGAGGCCTACACCTACCGGATGAGCGCACACACCACGGCCGACGATCCCACGAAGTACCGGCTGTCCGGCGACGAGCAGGCGTGGCAGCCGCGCGACCCGCTGGTCCGTCTCGAGGCCCACCTGCGCGCGCAGGGGCTGGCCGACGACGCCTTCTTCGACGAGCTTGCCGCGGAGGCACGGGCCATGGCCACGGCCCTCCGCGACGCCGTGCTCTCCATGACGGTGCCGGACCTGGAGAGCCGCTTCGCGACCGTGTACGCAGAGCCCCACCCGCTCGTGCAGGAGGAGTTGCGCTTCTTCCAGCAGTACGAGGCCGGGTTCGCCGATGAGGGGGAGCAGGCCTGATGGCGACGATGACCATCGCCAAGGCGATCAACGAGGGGCTCCGCGCCTCCCTCACCCAGGATCCGAAGACCCTGCTGATGGGCGAGGACATCGGCGAACTCGGGGGTGTCTACCGGGTGACCGACGGCCTGAAGCGGGACTTCGGTGCCCTGCGCGTCGTCGACTCCCCACTCGCCGAATCGGGCATCATCGGCACCGCGATCGGACTCGCCCTGCGCGGCTACCGGCCCATCTGCGAGATCCAGTTCGACGGCTTCGTGTTCCCCGGGTTCAACCAGATCACCACGCAGCTCGCCAAGCTGCGCACGCGCAGCGACGGCATGCTGAGCGCCCCCGTGGTGATCCGCATCCCCTACGGCGGCGGCATCGGCAGCATCGAGCACCACTCGGAGTCCCCCGAGGCGCTCTTCGCGCACACCGCCGGGCTCCGGATCATCACGCCGTCCAACCCGCAGGACGCCTACTGGATGATCCAGCAGGCCGTCAGCTGCGAGGACCCGGTCATCGTGTTCGAGCCCAAGCGCCGCTACTGGCTCAAGGGCGAGGTGGACACCTCTGCTCCCACCGGCGACCCGTTCTCCGCGCACGTCCTGCGCTCCGGTACGGACGCGACCGTCGTCGCCTACGGCCCGCTCGTGCCCGTCGCCCTCGCCGCGGCGGCCGCCGCCGAGGAGGACGGACGCAGCGTCGAGGTGATCGACCTGCGGTCCATCTCGCCGATCGACTTCGACACCGTCACCGAATCGGTGACCCGCACGGGCCGCCTGATCGTCGCCCACGAGGCGCCGACCTTCGGCGGGATCGGCGGGGAGATCGCCGCGCGGATCTCCGAACGCGCCTTCCTCTCGCTCGAGGCCCCCGTCATCCGCGTCGGCGGCTTCCACATGCCCTACCCCGTGGCCCGCGTGGAGGAGCATTACCTGCCGGACATCGACCGCATCCTCGAGGCACTCGACCGTGCCTTCGCATACTGAAGGACCATCATGACGCTGAAGACGTTCAACCTGCCCGACGTCGGTGAAGGCCTCACCGAGGCAGAGATCGTGCAGTGGAAGGTGGCTCCAGGCGCGTCGGTCGAGGTCAACGACATCATCTGCGAGATCGAGACCGCGAAGTCGCTCGTGGAACTCTCCTCCCCCTACTCCGGGACCGTGGCCGAACTGCTCGTCGCGGAGGGCGAGACCATCGAGGTGGGCACGCCGATCATCGCCGTCGACGAGTCGGGATCCCGGAACGGGAGCGACGGCGGCACCGGCGCCGATGGTCGGAGCGGCGACACCTCTGCAAGTGCGGACGGCGCACGGCCTGAGGGGGACGACGCCGCGGCGCCGTCGGGCCCCGGTGCCGACGATGGACGAATGGCCGCCGAGAAGACGGCCGCGAATGCGTCCGTCGCCGCCGCTGACGATGCCCCGGTCCCCGTACCCGAGATGCCCGGGGAGGTCGCCGACGCCCGGTCGGACGGGGTCGATGCCACCGGCCCCGGGGGCGCCGAGTCGACGCCCAGTCCGCTGGTGGGCACCGGCCCGAAGGCCGACGCCGTGAAGCGTCGCCCCCGCCGGACGGCGTCCGCGCCCCCGGCAGTCACCGCGCCCACGTCGCCCGCGCAGGGTGCTCCGACGTCGGCCGCATCGCCTCCGCAGACAGCGGCCGCGACCGCTCCGCCGTCGTCCGCACACGACGGATCCAGCCCGGATCGCACGGCCGACGCGCCCGGCCGGACCAATCCGCTGAACCAGCTTCTCCACCGTGTCCTCGCGAAGCCGCCGGTCCGGAAGGCGGCGCGGGACCTCGGGATCAATCTGTCGGACGTCCCGGCAACCGGGTCCGCAGGTGAGGTCACCAAGCAGGACCTCATGAGCTACCAGTCGCAGCGCGACGCCGAGCAGGACGGCGCGGACTCCTTCTGGTCGGACCGCAAGCTCCTCGGCGGCGGCCGCATCGAGCGCATCCCGGTGAAGGGCGTCCGCAGGGCGACGGCGAAGGCCATGGTGCAGAGCGCGTTCACGGCGCCGCATGTGAGCATCTTCGTGGACGTCGATGCGTCCCGGACCATGGAGTTCGTGAAGCGGCTCAAGGCGTCCCGGGACTTCGAGGGCATCAAGGTCTCGCCGCTGCTGATCCTGGCGAAGGCCGTCATCTGGGCGGCGGCACGCAACCCGTCGGTCAACGCGACCTGGGCCGGGGACGAGATCCTCGTGAAGCACTTCATGAACCTCGGCATTGCCGCCGCGACACCGCGGGGGCTCATGGTCCCGAACATCAAGGACGCGCAGGACCTCTCGCTGAAGGAGCTGGCCCTCGCCCTCAACGACCTCGCCACGACGGCCCGGGCCGGCCGTACGCAGCCGGCCCAGATGCAGGGCGGGACGCTGACGATCACCAACATCGGGGCCCTGGGGATCGATACCGGCACGCCCATCATCAACCCGGGCGAGGTGGCGATCGTGGCCTTCGGCACGATCAAGCAGAAGCCCTGGGTGCTCGACGGAGAGGTGATCCCGCGCTGGATCACCACGCTGGGGGGATCGTTCGACCACCGCGTCGTGGACGGCGACCTGAGCGCACGCTTCATGGCCGACGTCGCCTCCATCCTCGAGGAGCCCGCGCTCCTGCTCGACTAGGGTGGGGCCATGGACCAGCAGCTACCCGGAGGGCCGGGCCGCCCGCGACCGCGGTACCCGCTGAGCAGGCTCCTGCTCGTGGTGGTCATCGGCTTCATCGCGTCGAGCGTCCTGCAGCTGATCTTCCCCGATCTCGGGGCCGTGGCGCGCTTGTCGATCCTGGTGATCATCGCCGCGCTCATCTCGATCGCCGTGACGCTCCGTCAGCAGCGGCCGCCGAGGTAGGCGACGCCGCTACCGGGGCCTCGTGCGCGGCTCTGCCTCGACAGGATGACCATGACGCGGCGTGTCGTGACGGGACATGCGCTTCGGCGGCTGGAACCCGTGCACGGAGCCGCACCACGGCCGCACGAGGGTCGGGACTACCGGTTCTGCTCGATCGCCCCGCGCAGGATCGGCGCGAGTCGGCGGACGCCCTCCACGATGTCCTCGGGTGAGACGGCGCTGAAGGCCAGCCGCAGCTTGTTCGAGGGCTCGTCCGACGGCGTGAAGGCGGCGCCGGGGATGAACACGACGCCGGCGTCGATCGCCGTGTAGAGCAGCGGGTAGGTGTCGATGCCCTCGGGCAAGGTCACCCATACGAAGAAGCCGCCGTCCGGGGTGGTCCAGTGGACGCCCTCCGGGAACTCCTCGGCGAGGGCGCCGAGCATGGCATCGCACCGCTCGCGGTAGAGGCTGCGCATCGAGCTCAGGTGCCCGCGCCAGTCGTACTCGGTGAGGTAGGCGCTCACGAGCATCTGGGTGAGCGGGGACGGGCACAGCACCACGGCCTCGCAGGCGAGGTAGAACCGGCGGTAGAGGTGCCTGGGCACCAGGGCCCAGCCGAGCCGCACACCGGGGGCGAAGATCTTCGAGAAGGAGCCGAGGTAGATGACGTCGTCGGGGTTGTCCGCGCGCATGGGCTTCAGCGGCTCGCCGTCGAAGCGCAGCATGCCGTAGGGGTTGTCCTCGAGCACGAGGATGTTGTGCTCACGGCAGATGTCCACGACCCGCTGGCGACGATCGGCGGCCATCGTGATGCCGCTCGGGTTGTTGAAGCTGGGGATCGTGTACAGCAGCTTGATCGAGCGGCCCTGCGCCTGGAGTTCGGCGATGACCCGTTCCAGTTCGTCCGGGATGAGGCCGGCGTCGTCCATCGGGATGGTGACGACGTCGACCTGGTACGCCTCGAAGGTGTTGAGGGCGCCCACATAGGTGGGGTCCTCGCAGAGGATCACGTCCCCGGGATCGCAGAAGACCTTCGCCGCGACGTCCTGCGCCGACTGCGAGCCCGTGGTGATCACGATGTCCTCGGGGTCCGCGCCCTCGATGCCCTCGGCCGCCATGACGTCGCAGACGAGCCGCCGGAGTTCGTCCATGCCCTGGCCGCCGCCGTACTGCAGCGCCTCGAGCCCGTGCTCGGCGATGATCTTCTGGGCGGTCCGGCCGAGGTCCTCGAGCGGCAGGGACTTCAGGTACGGGCTCCCGCCCGCGAGGGACACGAGGCCCGGGCGGATGGAGATGTCGAAGACGTCGCGCACCGCCGACTGCTTGATGTTGGCGGCACGCAGGGAGAAGAGCCGGTCGTGGCGCGCGGCGGAATCGACGGCGCGTTCGAGAGCCGCTTCGGTCTCGGCGGGCAGGAAGTCGGTGGGGGTTTCGCTGGAGGACGTCACGCCCAGAGTCTAGGCCGGGGTTCACTATCAGGCAACAGGTGTTGCCTCGCGGTGCAACGCGTGCGGACCCCCGTACCGCACGCATTCCGGCGGCGGTGCGGCCCGGTCAGATCCAGCCCGCGTCGCGCGCCTTCAGGGCGGCCTGGAAGCGGCTGTCTGCGCGCAGCGTCTCCAGCATCCAGGCGATATGCCGACGGCAGGTCCTCACGTTGATGTCCAGGCGGCGTGCGATCGACTCGTCGGACAGTCCGTTCGCGAGGCCCTGGAGGATGGAGCGCTGCATCGCGCTCAGGGGTGACACCACCTGGGGCGGGGAGAGGAAGGACTCGCTGAGTTCCCACGCGATGTCGAACAGGTGCGTGAAGATGGTGATCAGGCTGTGGTCCCTGATGACCAGGGCGGCCTTGTCGTCGTGCGAGAGCCGACGGCCCACGACGGCCAGCTTCTCGTCGAAGACGAGCATGCGCAGCGGGATGAATGGGAGGACCCCGAACTCACCACCGCCCGCCGCGATCGCCTCGACGGCCTTGCGGGTGGGCACGTGGTCGCGCGTGCTGGTGTCGTAGAGGGTGCGCCGACGCACCCCGTTCGCCAGGAGCTCGAGGTCCTTCCGGACGCTCTCCTCGTGGACGTCCGCCGTCGACCCCTGTCCCGGCTGTGCGATGTACACCTTCTCGGTGACGTCGCGCCCGTAGTCGATGAGGACCCGGTGGATGAGGTGCGGGTCCTCCAGGGTCTCCACCGACGTGCTGGCGAGCACGTGCTTGCGGGCGTCGAGGAAGGCGGGCAGGAGGCTGGACAGTTCCCGGCGCTGGGTGCTGATGCGTGCCTTGAGCTCCTGCATGGCGCGTTCGTCGGCGTCCACGAGGTCGGCGAGGGCGACGTCGGGGGAGACGGCGACGAGCCCGTCGGGGCTCCCGGCCTGCGGACTGAGCAGCCGGCGGTCGGAGAGCTCGCCGACCGCCTCGTCGATGCGGCGCAGCGTCAGACCGAGGGCGTCGGAGGCCTCGGAACGCGTCCATCCGGGGTGCCCCACGGCATACCGGTAGACCTCGAGCGATGTCGCACCCAGCATGCGAGCTCCCTGTCCGGCCGCTGCAGCAGCGGCGAATCGTGTGCGAAAAAGATGACATGTCCAGTTAATGACATACCAGGGAGAGTGGCAATCCGGCGTCCGGGGGACGCCCGGAATCCGCGCCGTTCCGCGGGAGCGGGGTCAGGATCGCACGGCCCCGGATCTTCCCGGAGCATGTCCGCGTCCTGATCACGCCATGTCCGCAAACGGCCACTTCTCCTGCTGGACACTACCCGTCAGTGCCGGACATTCTGATGAAGCCGATCCGATGCAAGTCCCGAGGGGGCCTTCCCACATTGGATCGGGCACTGCCGATCGGCAGTGTGGGGACAGCTCAACCACCCGGACACGGGCAAGGAAGGATCGCCATGAAGAAGGTATTCGGCGCAACTGCAGGCTTGTTGATCGTGGTGGGAGCTGTTCTGCCGGCAGGCCAGTCCATCAGCGCGGCAAGTTGGGACTGGCCCAAGGGCCAGCCCATGGCGGCGAGCTGGGACTGGCCGAAGTAACAGGTGCCCCCGGGTCAGGACCCGGACGGTACCCCCCGGAACCCGCCCCAGCGGGGATGATCACAGACCCTGAAGGAGAGAGTCATGAGCCAGTTGACCGCCGTTCGTACCGCCTCACGGACGGTCGTCAGCACTCAGTGGTGGCATCTCTCCCTCTCGACGGGTGGCTTCGATGTAGCGGACGGCATCATCGAGGAACTGATCACCCCGCTGGTGGCGCAGGCCCAGGCGCTCGGCGCCAAACGCTGGTACTTCACGCGGTGCGAGGACCCGTCGACGGGCGTCGTCGGCCAGATCAGGCTCAGCATCCACGCCCACCCCCGCGTCCTCGAACCCCTGCGCGCCTTCCAGCGGGCGCTCCAGGCCCGCAGCGCGAAGAGCATGCCCCTGCTCGTCGTGCGCCAGCACTTCACCGCTCCCGCCGACAACACCTACTACTCCGGCGGGCGTGAGATGGCCGATCCGCAACTCGAGGCCAACCTCGTCAAGTACGGCGGGGTCGAGGGCCTGCACCTCGCCGAGGAGGTCTTCGAACTCGGCTCCGAGCTCGCGCTCTGGGGCAATCAGCGCTTCCCCCGCATGCAGAACCGCTCCGCGCTCGGCGCGCTGATCCTCTTCGACTCCGCCCAGGGCATGATGCGCGGCCCCCGTTCCGCCGGATGGCCGGACCGCCGGCGGCTCTCGTGGGATTTCTACTGGGACAGTCACCTGCGTACCTGCACGGCCGACGTCGGCCCGCGCGCCCCGGCGGTCCGGGAGGCGATGGCCGCCCAGGTCGCCGCGAAGGCGCCCGGCTTCCACGCACTGATGGCCGCCACGGCGTCGGAGTCCGCCGTCCAGAACTGGCGGCGGCGCTGGTTCCGCGCCATCGACACCTATCTGTACCGGGCGGACAAGGTCCGCGTCAGCCGCAGTGCCCAGCACCTGACCGTGTACCAGGCGCACATGGCACTCAACCGCCTCGGGTTCGTCGCCCGTGAAGAGGCGGCACTCGGGTTGTACGCACGCAGCTGGCAGCCGCTGGTCGTCCCGGCGCGTTCGTCGCGCACGGCTCCGTGACCCCACCCACCGACCGAAGGAGCGCGCCATGAATGCAAGGAACACCATCGTGCTGGCCATGGACGACACCGACCTCTCCGAGGCCCTCGGCTGCTCGTCGGAGGAGGTGGAGTCGATGCAGAACGCGGGTGTCCTCGCTCCGCAGGGCCAGCTGTGGGAGATCGGACCCGCGAAGGACTATCTGAGGGACGCCGTCTGGGCGGACGGTCTCTGGCGCTGAGGCGCATGTCCCGGAGAACGACAGGGACGCCGGCGCATCATGCGCCGGCGTCCCTCTCGCGTCTGGGGATCCCGGAGATCAGGCCGCGATGGGCTCCGCTGCTCCGGCGAGCGCCAACAGGACCCCGGTGACCAGTCCGGAGACCTCGGCGTCGTCCTTCGGGTGCAGTTCGGCGAAGCGCGTGATCGAGCTGCCGATGGACAGCCGGGCTTCGTCGAGCACCGTGGCACCGGCGACGCCGAGGGCGCGGCGGGCCTCGTCGTGGGCCCACACGCCGCCGTACTGGCCGAAGGCGGACCCGATGACGGCGGTGGGCTTGCCCGAGAGCGCGCCGGCGCCGTAGGGACGGGAGAGCCAGTCGATGGCGTTCTTCAGGACCGCCGGCATGCTGCCGTTGTACTCGGGGGAGACGAGCAGGACGGCGTCGGCGTCGGCTGCCGCGGCGCGGAGCGCGTCGGCAGCCTGGGGGCGGTCGGCGTCGTTGTCGATGTCCTCGTTGTAGAACGGGACGTCGTTGAGTGCGTCGAACGTGACGACGTCCACGGAGTCGGGGGCGTGCACGGCGGCCGCTTCCGCGAGCTGGCGGTTGATGGAACCCTCGCGCAGGCTTCCGACGAGGGTCAGGATCGTGGTGGTCATGGTTTCTCCCAGGGCTGTGGGCCGTGCGGCCGATACTGTGACAGATGCTTCCCCCCCTTCAAGCGGACTGTGGTCCGTTTTATTCCACAGCTATAGTTGCGGCATGCAGGGCGAGGAATTGCTCCGGGTCACGGGCGACGACGGAGAGCGGACCGACGCGGCGCGCAACCGCCGCCTCATCCTCGATGCCGCCGCCGAGATCGTCGCGACCTGCGGCCCCGAACGGCTGACCACGGACGCCGTCGCGCGCCGCGCAGGAGTGGGCAAGGGCACCGTCTTCCGGAGGTTCGGCAACAGGGCGGGCCTCATGCACGCGCTCGCGGACGAGGCAGGGCGTTCCTTCCAGCACGCCTTCATGGCGGGCCCTCCTCCGCTGGGGCCCGGCGCGCCGCCCCTCGAGCGACTGATCGCCTTCGGCGAGGCCAGTATCGAGCGCATGCGGTTCGACGGGCAGATCCTCCGGGCGGCCGAGCAGCAGGGCGGACCGGACCTCGACCACCCGACCCAGCAACTCACGCGGCTGCACCTGTTCGTGCTGCTGCGCGGCCTCCACGTGACGGATCCGGAGCTGGGTGCCTACCAGCTGTCGGCATTCCTGAACGCGGGCCTGCTGCTGCACCTGCAGGAGCGCCGGGGCATGTCGAACGCACGCCTGATCGCGTCCTGGCGCGCCCTGGTCTCGGCCCTCGCGGTGGATGCGGATCCCCGCCGCACTTCGCCCGGCCCCTTGTAGACTGGCAGACGCCGGTGCCTGCCGGCCGTCGAGTGAGGCTGGTGGAGCGTGAAGGAGGTGACCGGGCAGATGTCCGATTCCCGTGAAGTGATCGAGGACGCCGCCGTGCCCGGCCCGCGCCTCCACGTGGTGGCCGACGACGTCGCCTCCCTCCCGCCCGAGACGGCCGCCGCGCGACTGCAGGATCTGCTGGTGGACCACCCCGACGTCCACGCCTTCCTGCAGGAACTGGCCGTGTTCACCGCCGCGACGCTCGGCACCGAGGGCGACACCTACTGCGGTATCACGCTGCAGCGGTCCGTCCACGAGCAGTTCACCGTGGGCAGCAGCGGAGACAGGGCGCGGGCCATGGACGAGGTGCAGTACGAGCACGACGACGGCCCGTGCCTCCATGCACTGCGCGTACACGACGAGGTGTTCATCGCCGACGCCCGTACTGAGACGCGGTGGCCCGGGTTCATGGAGCACATCAGGCGGAACGACGTCGGTGCGATGTTCTGCCTTCCCCTGGATCTCGAGGGGAAGGCGCGGGCGGCCCTCAATCTGTATGCCGAGGACGCCTCCGTGTTCAGTGAGGACTACCGGCGGGTCGCGCGGGCCTTCACGGTGCAGGCGTCGCAGGCCCTGAAGCTCGCCGTGCGGGTGGCCCAGCACGCCGCGACGGCGGAGGACCTCCACGCCGTGCTGCAGACCCGCACCGAGATCGACCTCGCCGTCGGCATCATCATGGGCCAGGACAACTGCTCGCAGAAGGACGCGTTCGACAAGATGCGCCGGGCCTCCAACGCCCGCAACGTGAAGGTGCGGGTGCTCGCCGCCGGGATGGTCGCCAATCTGAACGGCACCGTCCCCCGCGCCCACTTCGACCCCTCCTGACCCCTGTGGCGCCGAGGCCGCGACGGCCCGTCCGGACCGTGCTGGTCGGTTTCGGCCACGGCGGCAGCGTCTTCCACGCACCGCTGGTCCAGCACGATCCCGGGCTGGACCTCGCCGTCGTCGTGACCCGTAGCCCCGAGCGTGGGGAAGCCGTGCGGGCCGCGTACCCCTCCGCCGTGGTGGCTGCGACCCTCGACGACGCACTCCGAGCCGTACCGGACCTCGGCCTCGCCGTCATCGCCACGCCTCATGCCACGCACGCGCCGCTCACCGCTGAGGCCCTGGGGCGCGGCCTGCACGTGGTGGTCGACAAGCCCTTCGTGGTGCACGCCGAGGACGGCGTACGGCTCGTCGACGCAGCGCGCGCTGCCGGCCGGCTCCTCGTGCCGTTCCACAACCGGCGGTGGGACGGTGACTTCCTGGCCGTGCGGGAGGCCGTCCTGGCAGGAGCTCTGGGGGAGGTGCGGCTGTTCGAGTCGGCGATGGAGTCCTGGAAGCCCTCCATCAGGAAGCCGTGGAAGCGCGCCGCCGGCCCGGCGGACGGCGGCGGCGTGCTCTACGACCTCGGCTCGCACCTGATCGACCAGGCACTGACCCTCTTCGGGCCGGCGGTCCCCGAGTACGCCGAACTGCGCCACGACCGCGGGGGTGCCGCCGAGGACTCGGCGTTCGTGGTCCTGCGGCACGACGGCGGGGTCACCAGCCACCTGCACGCGGGGTCCCTCGCGCCGCTCACCCGACCCCGTTTCCGCGTCACCGGGACGCAGGGCGGACTGGAGATCACGGGCGTGGACCCGCAGGAGGCGCTGCTCGCGGCGGGGGTGCCACCGGAGGGGATCGCAAACGCGGCCCGTGCCCTCACAGAACCGGCCCGGGGCGTCATGGGGCGCGACGGGGACACCCGGGCGCTCGTCGTCGGCCCCGGCCGGTACCCGGCCTTCTACGCTGGGCTCGTCGCGGCCCTCGAGGGGGACGGACCGCCACCCGTGCCAGCGGACCAGGCCCTCGACGTCGTACGGCTGATCGAACGGATCCACGCCGCGTACCCGGGCCGATGACGGGCGCCTGACCGGGCGGGATCGGCCAGGCCGGCAGTCCTGCTGCGGTCCGGCAGCGGTCCGGCTGCGGTCCGGTACCGGACCCGCGCTAGACGAGGGCCGACCAGTCCGTCGCCAGCTCCAGGCCGTGCGCCTCGGACACCGAGTGGTGCGTCACCCGCCCCGAGGCGACGTTCAGCCCGCGTGCCAGCGAGGGGTCGGCGTCGAAGGCGGCGCGGACGCCCCGGTCGGCCAGCGCGACGGCGTACCGCAGGGTGACGTTGGTCAGCGCGTAGGTCGAGGTGTTGGGGACGGCGCCGGGCATGTTGCCCACGCAGTAGAACAGCGATCCGTGCACCGTGAAGGTGGGGTCCTCGTGGGTGGTCACGCGGGAGTCCTCGAAGCACCCGCCCTGGTCCACGGCGATGTCCACGAGGACGCTGCCCGGCTTCATGCGGGAGACGAGCTCGTTCGTGATGAGCTTCGGGGCCCGGGCGCCGGGGATCAGGACGGAGCCGATCACCAGGTCGGCGTCGAGGACGGACGTCTCGATCTCCAGCGAGTTCGACGCGACCGTCTTGACGCGCCCGGCGTACAGGGCGTCGATCTCCCGCAGCCGGGGGATGTTGATGTCGAGGATGGTGACCTCGGCGCCCGTGCCGACCGCCATCGCCGTCGCGTTGGTGCCCGCCACCCCGGCCCCGAGGACCACGACCTTGGCGGGCCGCACCCCGGCGACGCCGCCGAGCAGCAGGCCGGGCCCGCCTCCCGGTGCCATCATGACCTGCGCGCCGACCTGGACGGAGAGGCGCCCGGCCACCTCGGACATCGGGGCGAGCAGGGGCAGGGCGCGGCCGTCCTGGACGGTCTCGTAGGCGATCGCGGTGACGCCGGCGTCCACCAGGGCACGGGTCAGGTCCGGTTCCGCGGCGAGGTGGAGGTAGGTGAAGAGGATGAGGCCCTTCCGGAAGCGGTGGTACTCGCCGGCAACCGGCTCCTTGACCTTCAGGACCATGTCCGCGCGTGCCCAGACATCGTCCGCGGCGTCGACGAGTTCGGCGCCCGCGGCCTCGTAGGCGGCGTCCGTGATGGCCGATCCGACGCCCGCTCCGCGTTCCACGAGCACGGTGTGCCCGTGGGCGCGGAACTCGTGCACACCGGACGCCGTGATGGCCACGCGGTACTCGTTGTTCTTCACTTCTTTGGGGACGCCGATGATCATTGAGTGCTCCACGGGTTCGATCGGGACGGGGTAGCTCCAGAATAGGAGCCGTCCGACGCGCTTCCGGGGCGACGCGTGGTCTGCCGGGCCGTGACGGGCATGCGAGATCGGGCACCGTTGCCGGGCGAGCCCGCCACACCGCCTTCCGGAGAGGGTGTGACGTGGACCACTAGCAGATCGGCGGCAAAGCCGCTATCGACAGATGTCGAGCCCAGGAACGTCAAATGTCGTCCCGGCCGGGCCCGCGCGCCTACTGTGGGGCTGTGCAGAACCAGCAGATCGAGGACCTCGTCGAGTCGCTCGCGCAGACGCTCGGCCGCGGGTTGTCCCTCGAGGACCCCGACGGCGTCCTCCTCGCCTACAGCAGCCACCAGACCTCGGCCGACCGCGTCCGGGTCAATTTCCTGCTGAGCAAGAAGGTGCCTGCGGACGTGAGCGAGTGGCAGCTCCGCCACGGGATCGCGCAGGCCGTCCGCCCGGTTGCCGTCCCCGCGAACGAGGGCCTCGGGATGCTGGGGCGGGTGTGCGTCCCCCTTCTGGTCCGCGGCTTCCGCGTGGGCTACCTGTGGGTCCAGCAGCTCTCCAACGAGGATCCGGCCCCGGGGATCCTCGCGGCCCTGCCGGCCATCCGCCCGACGATCGACCGCCTCGCCGAGCTGCTCCTCGAGACGGACACGGCGTCCTCCCAGCGGCGCGCCCAGCGTGAGGCCACGTTCCTCGCCGCGTGCCATGGTGTCGCCGCCGCAGTGGAGGACCTGCGCGGCTGGCGCGAGCTCGGCGGCCACGGGCCGTGGCGTGTAGCCCTCGTGCACGAGCTGTCCGAGGTCTCAGCACGCGCCGGGAGGGAGGACCCGCTCGAGGCCGCCCTGCTCCAGCGCACCATCGCCCTGCAGGCGACGGTCGGCGTCGAGCCCGTCCTGTTCAGTGCCGGCGCGTCCACGCACTCGGTCCTCCTGTGCGAGGCGCGGGTGGGCCGGAGCGCCCTCCAGCACGTGGTGGACCGATGCCGCAGCGAGGTGGCCAAACGGGCGGGACGTCCCGCGGGGCGGTTCGTGCTGGGCCTCAGCGAGCCCGCCGCCGATCCCCGGGATCTCGCGGACGCCTTCCGGCAGGCCGTGCACGCGGCCCAGGCCGACGCCGTCGACCCCCAGCCCGGGAAGGTGTCGGCGTTCGCCGATATCGGTGTGTACCAGTTCCTCGGCGCGGCGGGCTGGCAGGTCCCGGCGCACGGCAGCGTGCGGTTCGACGAGCTGTGCGAGGCGGACCGGCTCGGGGAACTCCTGCCGGTCCTCGAACTGCTGTACGACAAGAACGGCTCGGTGCAGGATGTGGCCGCGCAACTCCACCTGCACCGCAGCAGCGTCTACAACCGGCTGACGAGGATCCGCTCGATCATCGGCGCGGACCCGCTCGCCGGGACGGTGCGCCTGGAACTGCACCTCGCGCTCAAGGCCCGCAGGTGGCGCTCCCGACCCCGGTTCGAGCAGTCCTAGGACCGCGCCCGCACTACGCCTCGCCGCCCTCCGCCGCTGGGGGGTCCGATGCCGGTGGTGTCGCGCCCGAGGGGTCGGAGCGCCGCAGCTGGCTGCGCAGCCAGTCCTCGACGTCGGCCCGGCGCAGCCGCCGGTGCGATCCGCGGTACTCCACCGGGAGCGTGCCGGCATCGGTGAGCTTGCGCAGGTAGCTGTGCGAGATCCCGGCGAGCTCGGCCGCCTGCGAGGTGGTGAGCAGTTCGGCGACCGAGCTCACCTGGACGGCGTCGCCGTCGGACAGCCGGGCGAGGAGGTCGACGACGGCGGCCTGGGCCTCCCCGGGAAGGCGGTGGGCGGTGCCGTCGACGAACACGGTGACGTCGGCGCTTCCGCCCAGTGCGCGGCGCAGGGGCGCGGCCTGCTCCGGAGGAAGTGCCGCCGTGGATCTGGGGGCCCTGATGATCATGGGGTCATTGTGCCAGCAGGGGCCCGCAAGCGGGAGGTTTACGTGGGGTCCGAGGGTTCCGCATGGAGTAGCAGAGGTCTATCCTCGGCGTATACGTACCCCAAGTACCTGCACCCAGCGTCGGTTGCAGCTACGGAAACGGTGAACCTCATGACAACTATCGATCACGGGCGGAGCCTGCACACCACCACCACCTCCGCCGTCGCAGTCCCTCCCATCGAAGAAGCCCCCTCCTGCCCCCTGTGCCGTACGGACGACTACCTGATCTTCGAGGAGTTCGTGCCCGCGCGGCAGGCCGAGAACTCCACCGACCTCCTTCCCGCGAGCGCCTCCTACACGTGTTCCGAGTGCGGCACCTTCAACGCGCACGCGGTCCCGGAGTCGTGGCGGCCGCCGCAGTGGTTCTGGTACAGCTGACCGGTCCGCTTGACCTTTACGCGGCGTCAATTCCTACTCTGGAATTCTCCCGGCGCACCGTGCGGCGGGAGGAGGAGGACGACGTGGACTACCCGATCACCACCGTGGCTCGGCTGGCCGGCACCACGAGCCGGACCCTGCGCCACTACGGTGACGTCGGGCTGCTGGAACCGTCCCGCGTGGGCGCCAACGGGTACCGGTTCTACGATGCCCCGGCCCTTGTCAGGCTCCAGCGCATCCTGTTGCTGCGCTCCCTCGGACTGCCGATCCCGGCGATCCGTGCGGTGCTCGACGACGGCGACGAGGCTGCTCCGGCATCCGCCCTGCGGGCCCACCTCGACCACCTCCGCGGCGAGCAGCAACGGCTCGACCGCCAGATCACAGCGGTCCTCACGACGGTGGAGGCGCTGGAACGAGGGGAGGAACCCATGCCCGAGATGATGTTCGACGGATTCGACCACACGCGCTACCGGGAGGAGGTCGAGGAGCGGTGGGGCCGTGACGCCTACGCCCAGGGGGACACCTGGTGGCGCGGGAAGACCGGGGCGGAACGGGACGCCTTCGGGCGGGAGGTCGCGGACCTCAACGCGTGCTGGGCCGACGCCGCGGCCCGGGGTGTGCCACCGACCGGGGAGGAAGCCCAGGACCTGGCCGGGCGCCACGTCGCCTGGCTCTCCTCCGTCCCGGGCGCACTGCTCGACGACGACGGGGCCCTCCTGCCCGAGTACCTCCGCGGACTCGGGGCGATGTACGTCCAGGATCCCCGGTTCGCGGCGAACTATGGCGGACAGGGCGGCGCGGAATTCGTCCGTGACGCGCTCGAGGCGTGGCTCGAACGGGCTCCCTGACCGGGACGGGGCTGGGGGTCAGATGGGCCGTCCGCTGGATGGCCCATCTCGCGCCGTCCGGAGAACGAACACCTCGTGTGCACGGCACGAGTTCCGCCCGACCCAGCAGGAGGCCACCATGAGGATCCGCTTCTCCCACGGCAGGGTCCTCGCCGCGGCCGGCCTCGGCGTCGCGGTGCTCATCACCTCCTGCGGCGGACCCGGCGACCCGGGCCGGATGGCCCCGAACGGCGCCCCGTCCCAGGGCCGGTCGACGGCGCTGGGGGAACCCGTCGCCGTCGTCCCGGGTCTCGACGCGCCGTGGTCGGTGGTGTTCGTCGACGGGACGACGCTCGTCAGCGAGCGGGACAGCGCCAGGATCCTCGAAGTCCTCGATGACGGGGGGACGCGTGTCGTCGGCACGGTCGAGGGCGTCGCCGGTGGGGGAGAGGGGGGACTGCTCGGGCTGGCGGTCGACGACGATCAGCGGCTCTACGTCTATTCCACCGCCACGGACGGCAACCGGATCCAGCGTTTCGCACTCACCGGGACGCCCGGCGGCCTCGGGTTGGGAGAGGCGACGACGCTGCTCGACGGCATCCCGTCGGCGAACATCCACAACGGCGGCCGTCTCGCCTTCGGCCCCGACGGGATGTTGTACGCCACGACCGGCGACGCAGGCCGGCCCGACGCCGCCCAGGATCCAGCCTCGCTCGGAGGCAAGATCCTCCGCCTGACGCCTGACGGCGACGCCCCGGAGGACAACCCGTTCCCAGGTTCCCTCACCTACAGCTACGGTCACCGCAACCCCCAGGGCCTGGCATGGTCGGAGGACGGCACGATGTTCGCCACGGAGTTCGGGCAGAACACCTGGGACGAACTGAACGTCATCACACCCGGTGGCAACTACGGCTGGCCCGCCGTCGAGGGCATGGCCGGCGAGGAGGGGTTCACGGACCCCGTCCAGCAGTGGGACCCCGGGATCGCGAGTCCCAGCGGCATGGCCTACCGGGAGGGCACCCTGTACCTCGCGAACCTCCGTGGCCGCGTGCTGCGCACCGTACCGGCCTCCGATCCCGGACGAGCCGTGGACTACTTCTCCGGCGATTACGGCAGGCTCCGCGACGTCGCCGTCGGACCCGACGGCGCCCTGTGGCTCCTCACGAGCAACACCGACGGGCGAGGAGACCCCTCCGATCAGGACGATCAGCTCCTCCGCCTGCCCGCCCGAGCCTCCTGACCGCCGGTTCTCCTGCGATCCGTCCTGCTGCCGGTCGTCAGCTACGACCCGGACGGACAGCCGCGGAGCGCACGCTCACTCGGCCCACGGGCCGGCCGACCTGTCCCGGCCGCCCCGTTTCGCGCTGTACAGGCGGCGGTCCGCCTCCTGCAGCAGGGCCGACGTCGTCGCCCCCGGTGCGCAACCGGCGAAGCCGACGCTGACCGTGACGCGCAGGCCACCGTCGATCCCGGGCCACCGGAGCTCCCGGATGGCGGACAGCACCCGCTCCGCCACCTGCTCCGGGTCGGCGTCCTGCTGCAGGACCAGCAGGAACTCCTCGCCCCCGATCCGGGCGACGTGCTGGACCCCGCCGCACGTCTGGAGGGCCGCGGCGACGGCGACGAGCACGTCGTCGCCCGCGGCGTGCCCGTAGCGGTCGTTGACCAGTTTGAAGTGGTCGAGGTCGAGGATGGCCAGGGACGCGGTCCACGGTCCTCCGGCCTGCCAGGTCCGGACGACGTCCGGCAGCGTGTCCTCCACCCACCGCCGGTTGCGGACCTTCGTCAGGGGGTCGACGGCGACGGCCGCCTCCGCCTGCTCGGCGCGCTCCAGCGCCTCGGTGACGTTCTGCTCGGCGAACAGGTGGTCCACCCGGGAGCGGCGGGCCTCGATCCACCGGCTCCGCGCCGCCTGGTGGAACTGCCGGTGGAGTTCGTAGGCGAGCCGGAAATCGGCCGCGGACGCGGCGACGGCGGCGCGCTCCTCGAGGACGGTGGAGGCGACCTCCTCCAGGGCGTGACGCACGGTGATCTGCTCCGCCCGGTCGAGGGCGCGCCGCGCCGCGGGGAGGTTGCCGACCCCGTGGTGGGCCTGTGCGAGCAGGAGCATCCGGGTGGCGCGGGTCTCCGGCTGGGACGTGGCGGCGTCGTCGTCCCCGGCCCGCTCGAGCACGTCGAGCGCGTCCCAGGGACGGTTGTCCGCCAGATGGCCGCGTGCGAGGACATCCGACAGTTCGGCCTCGAGGTCCGGGGACGAGGCCATGACGGCTTCCAGCCGCCGCATCCAGAAGCGGGCCTCGTCCGGCATCGACTCGTCCAGCGCGGCGTGGAACGCGTTCGAGGCGATCTGGGCCAGGAGTTCGGGGTCCTCCAGCTGGTCCGCGAGGGCGAGCGCCCGGCGGGACACGTCGAAGCCGTGCTGGAGGAGCCCCGCGAACAGGAGGCCGAGCGCCTGGCGCGTGAGGAACTTCGCGCGGAGGCGGGGGAGTTCGGTGCCGTCCAGGAGGGTGACGGCGATGGTAGCCTGCTCCGCGCCGGAGCCGGAGTGGCCCCCGATGAGATCCATCATCGCGATCAGGGCGTGACAGCGGCTGGCGAGTCGCGCGTCGCCCTGCTCGGTGGCCCATTCGAGGATCTCCTGGCCCCGCGTCCGCGCCCCGGGCGCACCGTCCGTGCGTGCCAGGGCGTCGAGCCCGGTCACCTCGGCCCAGAATGCGACGTCGAGCCGTCCGAGCGTCTCCGCGAAGGCTCTGATCTCGGCGGCGTCCGCCGCAGCGCGAGGCAGGTCCGCGCTGATCTCCACGGCTTCGAGCGTGGCGATGAGGTCGCTCTCCTGCGCGAGGCGGAGTGAACCGCTTTCGATCACGGCGTCATTCATGGTGGCTCCAGATGGTCGGGGCAGCGCTGTCCTGCTGACCGTGGAGCGTGAACGAGACCATGGTGTGCGCTGACGTGCCGGATGGGACTGGCGTGATCAGTCTGCCGTGCCGGGGGCGGCACCTCAAGGGTTCGGGCTTGCGAATTTCGGCGCGTCGTGCAAAGCTTCGGCGCCGCACGCCCATCCCTATGCTGGGTGGACCACAGAGCTGCAGGTCGTCCCGCGTCGGTCCGCCGCAGGATGTGCAGGGATGACAGGAAGGATCGCCGTGACCACGGACAGCAGGGCGGGGCAGGACCCGAAGTACTGCAGGTCCTGCGGGCGCCGGATGGAGTGGCGGAAGAAGTGGGAGCGGAACTGGGACTCCGTGCTCTACTGCAGCGACGCCTGCCGGGCGCGGAAGGTGCGGCCGATCGACGAGGCCCTCGAGGACTGGCTGCTGACGCGTCTGCGGAGCGCGCCGCGCGGACAGGCCACCGACCCGGCGGACGCCGCACGGGCCCTGGGCGATGCGGGCCTCCTGCACGAACCGGCCCGGAACGCTGCCCGCCGTCTCGTGAACCGCGGCGTCGCGGAGATGGTGCAGCGCGGAGCCGTCATCGACCCGTCGACGGCGAAGGGGCCCGTGGGCCTACGTCCGGCCCGGTGAGGGAACCCGCGGAGCCGGAACGGGGCGTTGCTCGGGCTCGTAGCGGACGGTCCGGGCCGTCCGGCACGATCGGTCAGCACCGCGGTGGGACTCATCCGGAGTGGCTTCGGGCGAGGCAGTGGACAGCATTGGTAGCTTTGACCATGCTCGCTTACACAGCCGGGGACACTGACGTCCCGCTGCTCGAGGAAACCATCGGCCAGAACTTCGAGCGGATTGTTGCCCGATTCCCGTTTCATGACGCCCTGATCGAAGCTGCTCCCATCTCGAACGGAACTCCTCGTCGCTGGAGTTACACCGCCATGAACGATGAAGTGGACCGATTGGCGGGTGCGCTCATCGCACTGGGCATCGACAAGGGGGATCGGGTCGGGATCTGGAGTCCGAACTGCGCCGAATGGACCCTGCTGCAGTACGCAACGGCGAAGGCAGGCGTCATCCTGGTCAACGTCAACCCCGCCTACCGCAGCCATGAACTCGACTTCGTGGTGAAGCAGAACGGCCTGCGGATGCTCGTCGTCGCACCCTCGGACCGCAACAGCGACTACCTGGGGATGGCCCGACGGGCGCTGGCGGAGTGCCCTGAGCTGCGCGAGCTGGTGTTCCTGCCCGCTCACGACATTCCCGGCCTCACCGCCGGTGTCCCGCAGGACGCACGGGAAATGACGTACACCGCACTGCTCGACCGGGCCGAAGGCCTGGAGCCCACGGCGCTGAAACTGCGGATGGCCACCCAGAGTGCGCATGACCCCATCAATCTGCAGTACACCTCCGGCACCACGGGGTTCCCCAAGGGGGCTACTCTCACCCACCACAACATCCTCAACAACGGCTACGCGATCGGTGAGCTGCTGGGCTACACGGAGCGTGACCGGGTAGTCATCCCCGTGCCGTTCTACCACTGTTTCGGGATGGTCATCGGCAACCTGGCGACGCTGAGCCACGGCGCAGCTGCCGTCATTCCCGGACGCGCGTTCGACCCCGCGGCCGCATTGCAGGCCGTCCAGGACTTCGGCTGCACCTCCCTGTACGGGGTCCCCACCATGTTCATCGCCGAACTCGCCCTGCCCGATCTCTCCTCGTACGACCTGTCCACGCTCCGTACGGGGGTCATGGCAGGTTCACTGTGCCCCATCGAACTGATGAACAAGGTCATCACGCAGATGAACATGCGTGATGTGGCCATCTGTTACGGCATGACCGAGACCTCTCCGGTATCGACCATGACGGGGCCGTGGGACACCCTTCGCCAGCGCACCGAGACCGTGGGCCGCACCATGCCCCACCTCGAGAACCAGGTCATCGACCCCGGCACGCTGAAGGTCCTCGAGCGTGGCGAGATCGGAGAACTCTGCACCCGCGGCTATTCCGTCATGGCCGGGTACTGGGATCAGCCCGACAAGACAGCGGAAGCGATCGATGCCGAAGGGTGGATGCACACCGGCGATCTGGCCCGGATGGACGCCCAGGGCTACATCGTGATCGAAGGCCGCATCAAGGACCTGGTGATCCGGGGTGGCGAGAACATCTACCCGCGCGAGATCGAGGAATTCCTGTACACCCACCCCTCGATCCAGGACGTCCAGGTCATCGGGCTGCCTGATCCGAAGTACGGGGAGGAGCTCATGGCGTGCATCATCCTGGAAAGCGGCGCCGACCCCCTGGATGCGGCCGCGATCGCGGATTTCTGCCGTGGGCGCCTCGCCCACTACAAGATCCCCCGTTACGTGGAGATCCGCGAGACTTTCCCGATGACCGTCTCCGGCAAGATTCGCAAGGTCGAGATGCGTCACCAGGCGGTTGCACGATTGGGCCTGGACTCCTGAGGAGCCCCACCGGCGGATCATTGCCGAAGCACCTTCCCGGCACGTTTCGATGGCGCTTGGGGCCCGCTCTTCATGCGGTCCTCGCTCGAGTCGCAATTTCTGCCGCTCCTTCCGACGTTTCGCTGACTGCGTGACCGGATCCTGGGAGCGTTCGCATAGATTGACATCTCAGGACAATCTCGTAGGAGGGACGCCGCACAGATGTCCAGTGTGATCATGCCCGGTCTCGGGGTAGGGCAGAACCCGATGGAGTACCAGCGGTTGATGCTCGACGGGATGGCGTTCGCGGTGCTGCTCGTCGACCCGGCACGGCAGCGCATCACGGCGTCGAACACGGCGGCGGAGCAGCTGTTCGGGTATGGGGAAGGCGCCTTGGCGGAAGTCCCGTTGGGCACATGTCTTCCGTCCTGGAATGAGGACCTCAGCGATCCGCCGGCCACACCTCCTACCGCCGACGGCTTGCAGCGGCAGGTCTTCACGACCCGTGCGCAACGCTTCGGCGGCCGCAGCCTCGTGGTGGAGGTGCACGTCGCATCTCCGCCGCGTAGCGAGTGCTGGGTTGTGTCGGTGCGGACGGTGAATGAGGACACGTCGGAACCTCCGTCTCAACTCCAGGAGCTCGTGTCCCTGCTCAATGCGACGCTCGAATCGACGGCCGACGGCCTTCTGGTAGTCGGCACGGATGGGCGTATCACCGGGATCAATTCGCGCTTCGCGGAACTGTGGCGGATACCGAGCAGCGTCTTGGCGACCCATGACGATGCAGCCGTCATGGGTCTCGTCCTGCAACAGCTCAGCGACCCCGACGCCTTTTTCGCCAAGGTCCAGGAGTTGTATGCGGAGCCATGGGCAGAGAGCCTGGACGTCCTGCACTTCCTGGACGGGCGAGTCTTCGAACGATTCTCCCGCCCACAACTTCTCGCCGACACCGTGGTGGGCCGGGTGTGGAGTTTCCGGGACATCACCACGAGGCGCCATGCTGAACTCGAAGCCGAGCGGGCGTTGCGGAAACTCCGCAAACGGGCCAGGGAACTGCGCAAGCTCGCCTACACGGACCCGTTGACCGGGCTGGGCAACAGGGCCCTGTTCAACGATGCGCTGGAAGCCGCTCACTCCACCGCTGATCGAAAGGATCTGACCGTCCTCCTGCTGGATCTCGATGACTTCAAAGAGGTCAACGACATCTACGGACACCAGGCCGGCGATACGATGCTCGTCGAGGTCGCCCGACGACTGGGAACCTGCGTGCGCAAGAGCGACATCATCGCCCGCATCGGCGGGGACGAATTCGTGGTCATTCTTCGATCGAACGAGGACGCGGACGAGGTGGCGCAACGAGTCGTGGACGCCCTCAAAGTACCCGTGGAGATTGACGGCGTTGCCCTGCGCCCCAGCATCAGTCTCGGCATCGCCAGCCGGTACGCGGACTGCTGCCCGGACAGCGGCGCGTCGGACCTCTTCAGGCGCGCCGATATCGCCATGTACGAAGCCAAACGTACCGGCAAGAACCGCTTCGTCCGCTTCCAGCCGCCCATGATGGAGGCTCTCCTCCAGAAATCACGGCTGCAGGAGAGTCTCCGCCGCGCCGTGGACGATCACGACATCCACCCCGTCTACCAGTCGGTCCAGGACCGCGAGGGCAATGTCGTCCAATATGAGGCTCTCGCCCGATGGACGTGGGAGGGCCGCCCGTGCCCCCCGAGCATCTTCATCCCCGAGGCGGAGAACAGCGGTCTGATCGTCGAACTGGGTCGACAGGTCCTCACCCGTGCTTGCCGGGACGCCGGAGCATGGCTCGCGGAGGACGCCGGACGCAGCCTCGCGGTCAATGTCTCCGGACTGCAGATCGCCCAGACCGACTTCGCGGCGAATACGCTTGCGACGATTCGGAAGCAGGGCGTCAGCCCCTGCCAGCTGGTCCTCGAGGTCACCGAGCATCTGTTCCTGGAACCTGACGTCCATGTCATCGCCGAACTCTCAGCCCTGCGCACCGCCGGCGTGCGCATAGCACTTGACGACTTCGGCACCGGCTACTCATCCTTCGGTCAGCTCCAGGCCCTGCCCGTCGATGCCGTCAAGCTCGACAGGTCCTTCATCGACAAGATCCTCACACCGACAGACCGGTCGCCCATCGTGGAATCGATGATCGCCCTCGCGCACACCCTGGGTCTCGAAGTCACTGCCGAAGGGGTCGAGAAGCAGGTCCAGGCCGATTACCTCCACGGACTAGGCTGCAATCGGACCCAGGGCTTTCTCTACGGGAACGTGGCGCCCGCGATCTGACCTGGACCGGCACACCAATGGCGGGTCCGCTCCGGGCGTCATCGTGTTGGCGCGACCTGTCGGGTGGCATCGAGGGGTGCGAGGTGAGCTGCTCGAGGTGAGGGGGCGTTCCGGGTCATGGAGAGCGTCAGGACGACGACTGCGGCGAAGGTGATCACGGCGCCGGCCCAAATGGGTGAGGTGTAGCCGAGCCCCGCGCTGATGGTGACACCACCGATCCAGGCGCCGAGCGCATTGCCGATGTTGAACGCGCCGATATTGGCACCGGAGACGAGCGTGGTCGCTTCGCCGGCGTAATGCATGACCCGCATCTGCAGGCCCGGCACGGTCGCGAATCCGAAACCGCCCATCAGAATCAGAGAGATGACAGTGGCGGCTCTATTCTCGGCGACCAGGGCGAAGACGACGAGGACGACGGTGAGCGCCGCGAGGATGATGAGCAGGCTGCGGTCCGGCGCACGGTCGGCGGCGCGCCCGCCGACGAGATTGCCCACGAAGAGCCCTACGCCGAAGACGACGAGGAGCCACGGGACGGCGCTCGAGGGGAACCCGCTGACCTCGGTCAGGAGGTAGGCGATGTAGGTGAAGGCGCCGAACATGCCGCCGTAGCCGAGGATGGTGATGCTCAGGGACGCCCACACCTGGCCGGAGCGGAACGCACGGAGTTCGCGGCGCAGGCTGATGGCAGTGTCATCGCGCCCGGTCGCAGGTACCAGGAGGGCGATGCCGATGAAGGCGACGACCCCGATGGCGGTGATGGCCCAGAACGTCGAACGCCATCCGAAGGCCTGGCCGAGGAAGGTGCCAAGGGGGACACCGAGGACGTTGGAGACCGTGAGGCCGGTGAACATGACGGCGATGGCGCTCGCCTTCTTCTCGGGGGCCACCATCGAGCCGGCGACGACGGACCCGATGCCGAAGAACGCTCCGTGGCAGAGGGCTGCGATGATGCGACCCAGCATCATGAGGGTGTAGGTCGGCGCCACGGCGTCGAGCATGTTCCCCAGGATGAACAGGACCAGTAGACCGAGCAGGACCTGCTTCCGGGGGAGTCTGGTCACGGCGGCCGTGACCACCAGAGCCCCGACCGCGACGCTCAGGGCATAGCCGGTGATGAGCCATCCGGCCTGGGCTTCGGTGACTCCGAAGGTGCCGGCCACCTCGGGCATGAGCCCCATGATGATGAACTCGGTCAGTCCGATACCGAACCCGCCCAGAGCGAGGGCTAGAAGACCTTTAGGCATGGTGATCCTTCGTGGAGGGAGTGACGTGAGAGACGCGCAGCACGATCGTGCGGGGTGCGCAGCAGCGGCTGCGACCCATCGACTAAACTAGTTGCAGACGCGGGTAATATCGTTGCACAAGAAGGTATCCCGCGCAAGCAACTACTGTGGAGGAGTGTCTGCGATGAGTGTCGACGACGGTGCGATCGAGGTCCAGGCGCAGGGGTGGCGCATTCTGGCGGCGCTGCACAACCGGATCGAAGCGGAACTGGAGAGAGCATTGCGGGACGCCGCGGATCTGTCCGTGGTGGAGTTCACCATGCTCAGCGTCCTGTCGCGTCAGCCGGGATCGTGGCACCTGCGGATGCAGCAGGTCAGCCGGGCAACAGCGTTGAGTCCGAGCGCGACGACCCGCCTGGTGACCCGCCTGGAGAAGCGCGGACTCTTACGGCGTGTCCTCTGCGAGGACGACCGGCGCGGCATCTACACGGAACTGACCCAGGCCGGAGCGGATCTCCTGGCGTCGGTCCAGCCCGTGCACGACCAGGCGCTGACGAAAGCGCTGCAGGATGCGCGCGACGTGCCGGAGCTCGCCCTCCTCGTCGACGCCGTCCCGGCTCTGGCGGGCTCGTCACCTGCCATCGCCTAGGCATTCTTCATTCCACGACCACCACGTCGCTGAACCGAGCCCGCGGGCGGGTCGACCCTGGACCACCGACGATCTGCGTTCCGTCCGGTCCCCTGATCAGGGTCATTCCTTCCAGGCATGCCCCACATACTCCCTGCGTTCGGAGGACATGACGATGACGGGCTCTTCGACGAGACGCTCACCCTGGACGTCGGCTTTCCGTGCGGCGGCTCATCTGCGCTGATCGGCCGGGGCAATCCCAGATGTATCAGCAGGTAGTAGCGCCGGACCCGACGGAGCGGGTCACTACACGACGGCGAGGATGGTCAGGGTGACGAGCGCGTTGTTCGCGGCGTGGAGGAGGACCGGGGCCCAGAGGTTCCGGTGGAACCGGCGCAGGAGGGCCAGGGCGATGCCGAGGGTGAAGAGGTAGACGAAGCCCAGCAGGACGAGGTGGAGAGCCGCGAAGAGCGCGGCGGACAGGAGGATCGCCACGGCCGGCCGGAAGCGGCGGGCGAGGCCGTCCAGGAAGGCGCCCCTGAACAGGATCTCCTCCCACAGAGGTGTGGCGACGGCGATGATCAGGAAGCAGACGACGATCCACGGCACGGGCAGCGCGGCGATGTCCGCGAGGGGATCATCGGCCGTACCGGCCGACGCCGTGTCCACGCCGAGGGAGCTCAGCCACACGAGGAAGATGCCCTGCAGGCTGCCGCAGACGAGGATGATGACCGGTATCTGCCAGAGCAGGTGGAACAGCCGGAGCGTCGGGCGTCGGAAGCCGAGCCCGGCCAGGGACAGGCGGTTCCGGCGGACGAGGTGGAGGTAGAGGGCGAGCATCGCGGCCGCGGTCACCGTGACGAGGAAGGCCGGCAGAAGGGATGCGAGGGTGAATTCGACGGCACCCGAGAGCCCGGCGACGACGATCGCGGCGGCACCCAGAGCGACGTAGAGGACGACGAACATCAGGGCCCACGCCGCCTGGCCGAGGGTCGCCGGTTTCACCTGTCGGTCCGCAGGGTCGCGTTCGATGCTCGAACTGGCTGGCATAGGAGGGTCCCCGGTCATGATGTCGCTGGGCGGTGATCCTTCACGCTATCCCGAATGGCTCGAGGTCCTCGGTACCCGACTGCCACTCGCGTGCCGTGAGCAGGACACGGTCGTGGTCGGCTGCGCGCCCCTCATCCCGGCGCCCACCGAGAACAACCAGCCCCGGTTCCTGTACTGGTCCGGGGTCTGTGCTCAGTCAGGGAGGTATGCCTCGTACTGGTCCAGGGTGCCGTCGAGCATCGGCACATCGAGCGTGGCGGATTCCGACGGCGTTGCCAGGGTGAGCTGCGTCAGCGCCCCAGGAGGTTCTTCGACGGTGCTCAGGATCTCCTCGCTGGTGTCCAGCGGGTACTGGCCGTTCGCCGGCGCTGTCACCGCCACCTGATCGTCCGAGTCGCCGATCACCACCTCGACGGCTGCGGAGGACTCGTTGTCGAGCGTCCCCAGAAGGCGGCCTGCCTCCCCTTCTTCCGCCGAGACCACGAGCATGCTGCGCAGCTTCACGACGCCGACCTGCCCGTCCTCACCGTTGGCGATGGCATCCCTGGTTTCCTCCGGGGCGCTGCACCCGGTCATCGACAGTGCAGAGGGCCGCTGCCGGAGGGCCGACTGTTGCGGAACTGCAACTACCCTGATGTCCGGTTCGATGATCCAGCGCCGGATCGTGGTCCAGGTCAGGGCGTCAACGCAGCGACGATCTCGGCAGCGGAACCTCCCCGCGTGTGGCGGTACCCCGTTCCGGCCCAGAGGTGGAGGGCCTGCGCGTCGTTGCGCGCCGCTGCGGCCGCGCGCAGGGGAGCGGTCAGGTAGTGGATCTGGGGGTAGGCATGCGCGGTGATCGGGTGGTCGTCGATGAAGCGGTTGCGCAGGCTCCGTGCGGGTCGTCCGGTGAAGGCGCGCGTGACCGCCGTTCCGGTGAACTGTGGATCCTGCAGCGCTGTGCGGTGCGCAGGTGCCGTTCCTGCCTCGTCGGCCAGCAGCAGGGCTGTTCCCACGAGGACGGCAACTGCCCCGGCGTCGAGGATCTCTCCAGCGAGCCTGCGCGTACTGATGCCTCCGCCTGCCATCAGGGGCAGATCGGTCGTGGCCTTGATGGTCGCAAGAAGTTCGGGAAGCGGCGAGGTTCCCGGTTCGGCGGCGGCGTCGAAGGTGGCACGGTGCCCTCCGGCCTCGGGTCCCTGCACCACGAGGACCTGGGCGCCGTTGCATGCAGCGGCACGTGCTTCAGCAGCATCGGTGACGGTCACCGCGGTGAGGATCCCCCGGCCGTCGAGTTCGCGCAGGATGCCGGCCGCAGGGCAGCCGAAGGTGAAGGACACCACGTCCGGTCTCTCCGCACGCACGACGTCGAGCTTGGCCTCCCACGCATCGTCGTCCCAGCGGGGCGTTCCGAGTTCGACCCCGTGCCGGTCCGCCTCCACCTGGAGTTCCAGGCGGTACGCCTCGAGCTCCTCCTCGTCGGCGTCGTTCGCGGACACGACGAAGAGGTTGACCCCGATCGGGCCGTCGGTGAGCGTCCGGGTGGCACGGATCTGCCGGCCGATCTGGTCCGGTGACTTGTACCCGCCGGCAAGGAAACCCAGGCCGCCGGCGTTGGTCACCGCCGCTGCCAGCCCGGGCGTCGAGGGCCCTCCGGCCATGGGGGCGCCCACGATCGGACGGCGCAGCGACGACAGGTCAAGAGCGCGCACTCCTAGCCACCCCCGGATCGGCGGTCCGCGCGGTGGCCCGCCCTCGGCTGATTCATCGCGGTCGCGACCTGACCCTCCGCGGGCCGCGGGCCACGCGCAGGAGGGTGACGGCGAGCGTCCCCGCCACCGGCGTCCACACCAGCCGTTCGACCCGGGACCGCGACGCGAGGTTCAGCACCGTGCCGAGCATCATCAGTCCTGAGGCCCCAGTGAGGATCCGCCGCCGCAGTCCCGGGCCCGGACGCCTGCCGAGGACGACCGCGATGAGCCCCGCGTAGACCAGCGTGGACACGGCGCTCGACGCCCGGTACTTCGCCGGCAGTACACCGCGGTGCCCGCCCCCGTAGGCGGCCTGTCCCCAGGGTGCGCCCGCGGCGAGTGCCGCCTGGAAGCCCCCGACGACGGCGAGGAGGAGGGCGGCGAGACCGGTGGACGCCCGGTGCGGGCCTGGATCGTGGCGGATCGCTCGAGTCATCCTCGGAGCCTAGCCGTCCAGCGCGTGACGGGGTAGGAACGCCCCCCACACACCGAGGCCGGGCGGGGCGTCAGTAGCTGGCGCCCGGACCGTCGTCGGACGCCGGGACGAACGCCGCGGCCAGGGCCTCGGAGCCGCGGGCCAGCAGCGCGACGTCCGCGCCGACCAGGATGAACCCGGCCCCGCCGTCCAGATACCGCCGGGCGACGGACGGCGTGAACGCGTTGACGCCCGCCGGCTTCCCGGCCCGCGTCGCAGCGGCGAGGCACCGCTCGACGGCGGCCACCACGTCGGGGTGTTCCTGCTGGCCGAGGAGTCCCAGGGACGCCGCGAGATCGGACGGGCCGACGAAGATGGCGTCGACGCCGTCGACCGCGAGGATGTCCGCGACGGCGTCGACGGCGGCCACCGACTCGATCTGGACCGTGACGCTGATCGTCGAGGCGGCACGGGCCAGATACTCGGGCACCCGGTTCCAGCGGGCCGCCCGCGCGAGCGCCGACCCGACGCCGCGCACGCCCTCGGGCGGGTAGCGGGTGGCGGCGACCGCGGCTTCGGCGTCCGCCACGGAATGCACCATGGGGATCAGCAGGTTCTGCACGCCCAGGTCCAGGTACTGCTTGATGAGGACGGTGTCGTTGACGGGCGGTCGGACGAGCGTGTGCACCGGGTAGCCGTGGATGGCCTGCAGCTGGGCGAGGATCGACTCGAGCCCGTTCGGGCTGTGCTCGGCGTCCACGAGCAGCCAGTCCAGGCCCGCCCCGGCGCAGATCTCGGCGACGAGCGGGCTGCCCGAGCACACCCACATGCCCGCCAGCGGCCGATCGGCCGCGGCGAGCGCCTCGCGGAAGGACTCTCCTAATGGAAGCGGCATGTGACGGCCCCCAGTGGTCCGTAGTCGGCGTGGACGGTGTCGCCCTTGTCCACCCAGAGCGGGCGGGTGAAGGACCCGGCGAGGATGATGTCCCCGGCCTTGAGCCGGTCCCCGTGGGCGGCGATCCTGTTCGCGAGCCAGTGCACGCCCGCGGCTGGATGGTCGAGGACCCCGGCGGCCACGCCGGTCTCCTCGACCACCTGGTTCTTGTAGAGGATGGCGGACACCCAGCGGAGGTCGACGGCGTCGGGCCTCACCGGCCGGCCGCCGACCACCATGGCGCCCATCGCCGCGTTGTCGGCGATGGTGTCCACGATGGTGCGTCCCTCCATCTCGATCCGCGAGTCGAGGATCTCGAGGGCGGGCACCACGTGGTCTGTGGCGTTCAGGACGTCGAAGATCGTGCAGCCCGGCCCGGTGAGGTCGTTCTTGAGCACGAACGCGAGTTCCACTTCGACGCGCGGGCGGGTGTAGGCGTCCCACGGCACCGAGCAGCCGGTCTCGAAGACCATGTCGTCGAAGATCGCGCCGTAGTCCGGCTCGGTGATGCCGGTCGCGGCCTGCATCGCCCGGGACGTGAGCCCGATCTTCCGCCCCACGAGCGTCCGGCCGGCGTCCTCGTTCCGCTGACGCCACAGCCGCTGCACCGCGTAGGAGTCTTCGACGGTCATGCCCGGGTAGCGGGCCGTCAGCAGCGGCACCGGGGTCCGCGTGCTGGCGGCGTCGAGGAGTTCGTCGGCGATCTGGCTGATGGTCTGCGGATCAAGCATCGGGGTCCTTCGGGAGCCGGGGATGGTCAGAGCTGGGTGCCGAGCTTGAAGCCCTCGACGCCGTCGTCGTCCTGCCTGCGGGTGTAGGAGAAGCCGTCCGCGCCGACGGTGACGGCCATCTCGCTCCGCTCGTCCCGTTCGACGACGGGCTGGGGGTTTCCGTCGAGGTCCAGCACGAGGGACGCCTCCGAGTACCAGGACGGCACCACCGGGTTACCCCACCAGTCGCGGCGCTGGTTGTCGTGCACGTCCCAGGTGATGGTGGGATTGTCAGGGTCGCCCGTGTAGTAGTCCTGGCAGTAGATCTCCACGCGGTGGCCGTCCGGGTCGAGGATGTACAGGTAGAAGGCGTTGGAGACGCCGTGCCGCCCGGGCCCGCGTTCGATGCGGTCGCTGATGCGCAGGGCGCCCATTTTGTCGCAGATCTGGATGATGTTGTGTTTCTCGTGGGTGGCGAACGCCACGTGGTGCATGCGCGGGCCGTTGCCGCCGGTCAGGGCGGTGTCGTGCACGGTCTGCTTGCGGTGCATCCAGACGGCGTAGGTGACGCCGTCGGAGTCCTGGATGTCCTCGGAGACGCGGAAGCCGAGGTCCTCGAGGTAGGCGCGGCCGCGCGGCACGTCGGGGGTGACCTGGTTGAAGTGGTCCAGCCGCACCAGTTCACCGGCCGAGTACAAATCGTAACGCTGGGTGAGGCGCTCCACGTGCTCGACGTCGTAGAAGAACTCGTACGGGAAGCCCAGCGGGTCCTCGACGCGCACGGAGTCCCCGACGCCCTTCGTGAAGCCTCCTGCGCGGCGTTCGGTGCGGCAGCCCAGTTCGCGGTAATACGCCTCGGCGGCGTCGACCTCCGCGGGCGACTTCACCCGGTAGGCGAACGCGGCGACGGCGGCGACCGGACCGCGCCGCAGCACGAGGTTGTGGTGGATGAACTCCTCGAGGGAGCGCAGGTAGATCGCGTTCTCGTCCTCCTCCGTGACGTGCAGGCCGAGGACGTCGACGTAGAACTCGCGCGAGCGGGCGAGGTCGGTGACCACGATCTCCATGTAGGCGCAGCGGACGATATCCGGGGCGGGGACCGAGGGCGTGGGGATGGGGGTGGTCATGGGATTCTCTCTTCGTCGAGCGAAACTGGGATGGGTCAGCCTTCGTTGGCTGCGGAGTCGTCGATCCTGCCGAACTGGGGGGTGTGGACGGCGCCGAGGGTGATGTGCACGGCCTGCTGGTCGGTGTAGAAGTCGATGGACCGGTAGCCGCCCTCGTGGCCCAGCCCGGAGGCCTTGACGCCGCCGAACGGGGTGCGCAGGTCGCGGACGTTGTGGCTGTTCAGCCACACCATCCCGGCCTCGACGTCCTGCGAGAACGTATGGGCGCGGGTGAGGTCACTCGTCCACACGTAGGCCGCGAGCCCGTAGCGCGTGTTGTTCGCGAGTTCCAGGGCCTCGGCGTCGGTGTCGAAGGGGGTGATGGCGACGACGGGGCCGAAGATCTCCTCCTGGAAGATCCGCGCGTCGGGGGAGACGTCCGCGAAGACCGTCGGGGCGATGTAGTTGCCCTCGGGCAGGTGCTCGGGGCGCCCGCCGCCGGCGAGGAGGCGGCCCTCCGTCTTGCCGATCTCCACGTAGGAGGCCACCTTGGCATAGTGCTCCGGGTGGACGAGCGCCCCGACCTCGGTTTTCGGGTCGTGCGGGTCGCCGACGACGATGGTCCTCGCCCGGGCCGCGTACTTCTGGCAGAACTCCTCGTAGACGGGGCGCTCGACGAGGATGCGCGAGCCGGCGGTACAACGTTCGCCGTTGAGGGAGAACACGCCGAACAGGGCCGAGTCGATGGCGGCGTCGAGGTCCGCGTCCGCGAAGACGATGCAGGGGGACTTCCCGCCGAGCTCCATCGAGAGCCCCTTGAGGTGCGCCGCGGCGTTCCGGAAGATCGTCTGGCCCGTGGTGGTCTCGCCGGTGAAGGAGATCAGCGGCACGTCGGGGTGTTTGACGAGGGCGTCCCCGGCTTCCTCGCCGAGGCCGTTGACGAGGTTGAACACGCCGTCGGGCAGTCCGGCGTCCTTGAAGATCTGCGCCCACAGGGACGCGGAGAGGGGGGTGAACTCGGCGGGCTTCAGGACCACCGTGTTGCCCGTGGCCAGCGCCGGCGCGAGCTTCCAGGATTCCAGCATGAAGGGCGTGTTCCACGGCGTGATCAGCCCGGCGACGCCGATCGGCTTCCGGTTCACGTAGTTGATCTGCGAGCCGGGGACCTTCATGGCGTCGTCGAACTGGGCCACGATGAGGTCCGCGAAGAAGCGGAAGTTCTCGGCCGCGCGCAGGGCCTGGCCCTTCGCCTGGGTGATGGGCAGGCCGGTGTCGAAGGTCTCGAGTTCGGCGAGCCGGGCCTCCTGCGCCTCGACGGCGTCGGCGATCCGGTTCAGCACGCGGGCGCGCTCGCGGGGCTTCATCCGCGGCCACGGTCCGTTGGTGAAGGCCTCCCGCGCGGCGGCGACGGCGCGGTCGACGTCCTCCCGCTGGCCGGCCGCCGCGGTGGCATAGGTGGTGTTGGACACCGGGTCCAGGACGTCGAACGTGGCCCCGCCCACGGAGTCGACGAACTCGCCGCCGATGTAGTGCTGGAGGGAGGAGGGCACGCCGTCCGGGATGTGCCGCGCGGTGGCCGCGGTGGTCTGTGCGCCGGGGATCGTCATGGGGGGGTCCTAACCGTGGTCGGGGGAAGCGTCGGAGATTGCCTCGGTGGTACTGAAGTGCGTCAGGTAGGCGTCGAGGGTGGCGCTGCGATGGCGGCGGGCGGCGCGTTCGACGGCGTCGGCGTCCGCCCCGCCCGCGATGAGGGCGAGCAGGTGCGCGTGTTCCTCGACGGACTCGCGGGCGCGTTCGGGCACGAAACGGAACGTCGAGGACCGCAGCGACGCCAGCCGGTTCCACCCGCGGTGCACCAGGTCCAGGATGTGCGGATTGGGGCAGTGCTCGAAGAGGATGGCATGGAAGTCCTGGTTGAGCCGGGTGAAGCGGACGGGATCGAAGTCCTGCAGGCAGGCGCGCATGGCGTCGTTGACCGCCCTGGCCCGCTCGAGGTCGGTGGCGCTGATCAGCGGCGCGGACAGCGCCGTCGCCGCTCCCTCGACGAGGCTCAGGGTCTGCATCGTGTAGAGGTATTCGGTGGGGTCGATCCCCGCGACGGTGGCTCCCACGTTCCGCTGGAACGTCACCAGGCCCTCGGCCTCGAGGCGGCGGATGGCCTCCCGCACGGGCACGACGCTGACGCCGAGGTCCTGGGCGATCGCGGCGAGGACCAGCCGGTGCCCGGGGGGATACGCGCCGTCCACGATCCGCTGCTTGACGGCGTCGTAGGCCTGCTGCGACTTGCTGCCCGCCGCTGGGACGTCGGTGGTTGCCGCCGGCTCAGCCATGGGCGTGCCGCTCCTGCCACGCGTCGTAGCGCTCCCGCCAGGCGGCGTCCATCGGGTACAGGCCGTCCACGCTGTGCCCGGCGGCCACCATCTCCGCGATGAACGTCTCCTCCCTCTCCTGCACGACGGCGTCCGCGGCCAGGTCCGTCGCGAGGGCGGGCGGGATCACGAGGATGCCGTCGGCGTCCGCGACGATGATGTCGCCGGGCTGGACGGTCGTCCCCCCGCAGGCGATCGTGACGTCGGTGTCCCACGGGATGTGGCGCCGCCCCAGGACGGCGGGGTGCGGGTTGGCGTAGAAGGTGGGCATGTCGAGGGCGGCCACCACGGCGACGTCGCGGACTCCGCCGTCGGTGATGATCGCCGCGGCTCCGCGGACCTGCGCCCGGAGGGCGAGGATGTCACCGACCGTGCCGGTGCCCTTCTCGCCGCGGGCCTCCATCACGAGGATCTCGCCCTCGCCGACGGTATCGACGGCGCGCTTCTGGGCGTTGTAGCCGGCGCCGTGGGCCGTGAAGAGGTCCTCACGGTTCGGCACGTAGCGGAGGGTGCGGGCGAGTCCGACGACGCGCCGGCCCGGCTGCGTGCAGGTCAGGCCGTCGATGCTGACGTTGTTCAGACCGCGCTTGCGCAGCAGGGAGGAGAGGGTGGCGGTGGAGACGCTCTCGAGGGTCGCCTTCAGCGCCGGGGTCAGGGCGGGCGTCGCCTCGACCTCGGGCAGTCCGGCCGCCTCGCGGGAGCCGTACGCCTCTTCGCGCTGGACGTCGTCGACCTTCGGGCGGGCACCGAACGCTGCCAGCGGCGTCGTGCCCTCGCTGACCGATGTGATCAGCCGTCCCGTGGACAGGCCGGCCCCGGTCACCTCGACCTCCAGCAGGTCACCCGGACCGGCGACCGATGCGCCGGCCGGCGTGCCGGTGAGGATCATGTCGCCGGGTTCGAGCGTGAGGAGCTGGGACAGGTCCGCGATGAGCCGCGCGAACGGGAAGAGGAGGCCGGCCGTCGTGTCGTCCTGCACGAGCGTCCCGTTTTGCCAGGTGCGGATCCTGAGGTCGGAGGGGTCGACGGCGTCGGCCGGCAGGAGCCCGGGCCCTACCGGGGTGAAGCCGTCCCCGCCCTTGGACCGCAGGTTCGAGCCCTTGTCCGCGTAGCGCAGGTCGTAGACGCCGAGGTCGTTCGCTGCCGTGATCCAGCGGACGTGGCCCCACGCGGTTTCGGGGGAGACCCGTCGGGCGGGTGCGCCGATGATCAGCGCGATCTCCCCCTCGAAGCCGAGCAGTTCGCAGCCGGCGGGGCGTTCGACGCCGGACCCGGACAGGGCGAGGGAGGAGGAGGGCTTGAGGAAGTAGGACGGCTGCTCGGGTGTGCGGCCCCGCTGTGCAGCACGGCTGGGGTAGTTGATGTGCACCGCGATGACCTTGCGGGTTGCGGCGAGGACGCCGTCGTCGAGCAGTTCCACCCGTTGCTCCTCATCGAGTACAAAATCGTATACGAAGAGTAGGCAGGGGCTTTCGGGTGCGTCAAGGTCTCTTCCCGTCCGCGGCGGAAATTTCGCTCCGGCCATGGTCATGGAACGCCGTCCGTGGTGGGATGTGGCATCCGAATGTTCCGCCGGCCCGTGCATCCGGGAACGAGGCAGCGGCCCCGCTTCCGGCACCGGCTCCGACCCGGGAGATCCCCATGGCTGATCGCAAAGCATCGACGCATCACCACAAGAAGGCCGCCCGGAAGCGCTGGGGCGACCTCACGGACGCGCAGAAGGCGAGGGTGGTGATTCTCGGCTCCGTGCAACTGTCCCTGGCCGCGTTCGCCTGGACGGACCTCGCTACCCGGCCCAAGGAGACGGTGAACGGCAGCAAGGGCATGTGGGCGGCCATCATCGCCATCAACTTCGTGGGGCCCGTGGCGTATTTCTGGAAGGGGATCCGGCGCTGAGGAAGCGCTGCCGCGCGAATCGGCTCCAGGACTCCCGCCGATCGTCCCGGTGATCTCGGCGTGTGGTTGCATGGACGTCAGCTCCGAGGCAACACCGTGTGTGTGAAAAGCCGATGATGCGCGCCATGCGCGGAGCAGGTGATTCAATCAGGGCGCAGCACAATCGATGTTCTCTGCCCGGCCCCGGTCGGGCTTTCTTCCTGTGGAGGGGCGTGTAGTGGATCAGTTCGTGGTGGCCCGCGACGACGATGTGTTGTTCCTGCGGTGGGCGCCGGGAGCACGTATCACTCACGCGGTGGCGGTCGAGGCGGCACTGGCCCTCCGGCACGTCGGCGAGGGGCGCATCCTGCCGCTGGTGGTCGTCATGCGGGGCATCGACGGCGTGACCCTGAAGACACGTCTGGGGATGAATTCCTATCAGGGGTTCAGCGTCGTCGCGCTCGTCGGTGATGGCCCTGTCGACGAGGTCCTCGCGGGCTTCGCCCACGGCGCTCTCACCCCGACCCGTTACTTCACCGAGGAGGAGTCAGCCCGGTCGTGGGTCGAGGGCTGGCCGGATTCCGCTGAGGCGGGCCCCGCCGCGTAGTCGCCACCCCACAGGCGCGCAGTCCGGATGGAGCGCCGTTGTCCCCGTATGGTGAGCGCGGCGAGGGCGTCCTGGTGTGCAGCCCGGCCTAATGCGGCCCTGTGGCCGGCACCTCGGGGAAGGGGGCGGCGAACGTGAGCGCCTGAAGGCGGCACCATCGGTAACGAGTACGCCGGTGGACAGCCACTACAGAGGGACCGGAAGGCGATCGGTCATCACTACGAGGGAGAAGGAACTTTCATGGGGGACGCCGAATGGAGTGGGGACGGGGGGCTCTTGGGTGCGGCGGAACGCGCATTCCGGCCCGCTGCGTCAGCGACGGCCATCGCGGTGGTGACCCCGTATGAGGAGAGGACCGCACTGAGGGGCTCCGACGACCGCTCCGCCTTCGAGATCGGATCGATCTCGAAGGGGCTGACCGGGATGCTCTACCGACACGCGGTAGAGCGCGGTCTCGTGTCGCCGACGACGACCCTCGGCGACCTGCTCCCCCTCGAGGGGTACGGGGACGTCGGCGCCGTCACCCTGGGCTCCCTGGCCATCCACCGGTCCGGCCTCCCGGGCCTGCCGCCGGGGATGCACCCGCTCCGGCGCTCCCTCGGGTTCTGGATCCACGGGCAGAACCCCTACGGCGATTCGCTTGCCGCCCTCCTGGACCAGGTGCGCACCGTGCACGTCGGCGCCCCACGGCCCAGGTATTCGAACCTCGGTTTCCAGCTGCTCGGGCACGCCGTGGCGAAAGCGGCCGGTAGCAGCTACCCGCAGCTCCTGCAGGACGACCTGGGGCCCGGATTCTCGACTCCCGCACGCGTCGAGGACCTCGGGCCTGCGGACCTCACCGGATGCGACCGGTTCGGGCGGCCCATGCAGCCATGGGTCGGTGAAGCCATCGCTCCCGCGGGAGGCATCCGCGCGACCATCGGTACGATGCGCGGTTTCCTCCGATCGGTCCTCGACGGGGCGCCCCCCGGCATGTCGGCGCTCGATCCGGTCACCGAGTTCGCTCCCCGGGTCGGTATCGGCGCCGGGTGGATCACCCTCGAGCACCACGGGCGCAGGATCACCTGGCACAACGGCAGCACGGGCGGATTCAACAGCTGGATCGGACTCGACCGCGACGCCGGCACCGGGGCGGTCGTGCTGTCGGCGGTTCACCGATCCGTGGACCGGCAGGGATTCCGGATCCTCGAGGAATTCACTGCGCCCCTTGCGGCGCCGTCATCCGTCGTCGATGACGAGCCCACCCGCTGACCCTCATCGTGCCGCCGCGGGCCTGATGGCCACCAGGATGTGTCATCATCCAGCGGCTGACGGTGATGCCGGATCCGATGGCTGCCCGAGGGGGCGAACCACTGGACCGTGGCGGACATCGACAACGGGGAACGACCGACTAGTCGGTCGGTCCTTTGCTATTGTTGACGTATGACAGCCCGGGAACGCATTCTCGACACGGCCCGCCGACTCACGATCGAGGCGGGATCGGTGCCGTCGATGGATGTCGTCGCGGTTGCCGCCGGGGTGTCCAAGGGTGGGTTCACCCACCACTTCCGGACGAGGGCGGCCCTCCTGGCCGGTCTCGCGGAGCAGTCCATCGACTCCATGGACGCGGCCCTCGATGCGGCCGCGGCCACTGGCGACGTCGTCAGGACGTGGTTGCAGATCTCCATGGCGCGGGAGGAATCGGATCTCTATCGGGCTCTGCTGATGTCCTTCAGCGAAGGAGGAACCGACACCTCGGATCTCCTGCGTCGATCGGGTGAGGCCTCCGCCCGGTGGGAACGCCTGCTGGCCGAGGAACTGGGCGATCCCGTCGCCGGGTCCGTCGTCCGGCTCCTGGGCGACGGCCTGGTCATGAGCGCTCTGACGGGAGACACCCTCCCGTCGCTGGAGGCGATCCTCGGCTGGCTGGACACCAGGCGAAGCCCGGAACGGATCCACGAGCGGGACCGGGGGCAGGAGACCTGATGAGCGCCGGCCTGTTCTGGGCGGTCCTCGGGCTCGCACTGGCCGACAGCCTGAACCCTGCGACCATCGTGACGATCACCCTGATCCTCCTCACCGTCCCCCGACGCCCGGTCGCCTCCGCCCTGTCCTTCGTCCTCGGAGCGTTCAGCACCGTCCTCGTGCTGGGCGCCATCATCTTCCTTGGCGCAGGGGCTGCGGCGGAAACGGTTGGTGACGGGCTCGTCTGGCTGCGGCGCATCGTTTTCCTGATTGCGGCGATCACCCTGTTCATCGCCGCCGTCCGTCGCCTGAAGGACCGCGAGAGGAAGGGCATCGGCCTGCCCTCCTGGTTCGGTGTGGGGACCGCCCTGCCCCTCGGCGTCCTCGTCACGGGGGCGGACCTGCCCAACGCGTTCCCCTACTTCATCGCCATCGAACGCATGATCGACGCGGGCATCACCACCGGCGCCGGGCTCCTCGCCCTGGCCGGGTACGCGCTCATCTACTGCATCCCCTGCCTGGTCCTGCTCGGCCTCGGCATCGCCCACGGCGAGCGGGTCCGGCTACGCCTGCAGAAGGTCTACGACCGCTTCGCCACCGGCACCATCGAACGCTCCATCCCCACGGCCCTGACCCTCGCCCTCCTCGGCCTCGGCGTGCTCACCATCGCCTTCTGGCCCTGAGTGTTCAGCGACCCGCGGACGCAGCATGAACGCTCGTTGCTACTCCCAGATGGGGTCGTGCGTATTGATCGTCTCGATGACAGCTTGGATCGACGCCAGCTGGGCGTCGCTGCGCCCGTGTCCGGGGAGAACCTGCGCCCAGCCGTCGACCGCCACGTCGCCGAAATTGTGCCCGTGGCTGGGCGGGACGGCCTCGCTGACCAGCATGTCGGTGGTCAGGTGCAGGAAGGTCACGCCGGGGATCCAGCGCATCGAATCACTGACGTCGGCCCCACGCCCGCCGGCTGCGGCCGGTCCGGCCAGCCACTCCGGCCGCTGATAGATGACAGCTGGGTCCAGCCAGGTGATGGGATCCGTGGCATGTTGCAGGTAGCCCACCCGTGGCTGCTCCCAATCACCGGCCACCGCAGCGAAATCCCCCGGCTTCGATTGCCAGCGCACCTCCCGGCCCTGTCGGTAGATGGGCTGCCAGACAGGGCTTCCGGCATCGCGGTTGTCCTGCAGCGTGCGCCACGGCTGGGAGTTCGACGGCGGTCCGGTGAACAGTGCGGCATCGGTGCGTGAGCGCAGGTCATCGAGATTCTCGAAGCTGCCCTGCATGCCGTGCGCCCCGAGGCTCAGCCCATAGACGGCCAGCTTCGGCCGCTGCGCGGCGGGCAGTTCCTGCCAGCGCGCATGCACCGCGTCGAAGAGCGCTTCGCTGGATTCCGCCGCGAGGTCCGGGCTGAACAGGAACGAGACCCAGCTGGGCTGGAAGGAATACTGCATCGACGCCGTTGCCGTGTCGCCTCCGTAGAGGTATTCGAGGGCCGCGATGGCTTGCGGTTCGAGCCACCCGGAGCCGGTGGGCGTGGCGACGAGCAGCACCTCCCGCTCGAACCCGCCGGCGCGTTCGAGTTCCCTGACCACACGATCCGCCCGCGCCGCCGCATCCTGCCCGGCGGGAAGCCCTGCATAGACACGAACCGGTTCCATCGCGGGGCTGCCGGTGACCTGGCCGATTGCACTCGCGCTCGGTCCTCCGCCGGCGAAGGCACGCCCCTGGCGGCCCAACTGATCCCACCCGACCGCCGATTCCGGCGAGCCCGACCGCGTGGGAAGCACCGGTTGCACGCTCCCCGCGAGGGTGTCGGCGTCCCGTGCCGCGTAGATCGTCCCGACCGCAGCCAGTCCTGCGCCGGCGAGTCCGGCAACGAGGACGACGACGGCCGCCGCCCCCGTGGCCCGCGACGCCCGGCGTGCCGCGCCCGCGGATCCGCCGGCCGTGGAGACCCGCTCGGCCACGAACCTCCGCAGAGCCCCGATGCCCCGGGAGATCCCGTAGAGCACCCCCATGATGACGAGCATGCTCGCGAAGAACCGGGCGTGCCCCACGCCGTCGACGGGTGGCATGTCCACCAGTTCCCGGACGCGGTTCTGCCAGGAAGCGACCAGCAGGCCGTAGCCGATGACGTACGCCAGAAGTACCAGGGCGATGAGGGGCGGTACCCATGGCGTGCTGCGGTGTGGGGCGCGCGGGTGTTCGGACTCCGGCTGCGGGGTTGCCCGTCGGACCCTGCGAGCCGTCATCCGCCACAACTCGCGGAGCGCGTACCCGATCTGGAAGCCGACCATGAACCAGAAACCGGCCAGGAATCCCTGGAACACGGTAGGGCGTGGCACGAGTGAGGGAGTCAGCGCCAGCGACGCGAGCGCAAGCGCACAGACCAGACTGAGCAGGTGTGCCTGAAGGTAGGTGATGCCGCGTCTGAAGACCGCCACGAGTCCATCATTTCCGTTGTCGGTGGCCCATCATAAATGACGACGCAGGGAGGCCGGTGTGAGGTCCACGCATCGAGCGTAGAACCAGGATCGAGGCCGGTCCGATGCGCAGAGTCCTCCACAACGGTTGCGGTGGATCAGGCGGCCCACCCGCGGGCCACGGCGTCCAGTGCCGAGTCGTAGGCAGCAGCCCAGTCGGCGCTGGGCGGGCCCATCTGCGCCAGTTCCAGGCTCACCAGTCCGTGCACCTGGCCCCAGATGGCTGCGGCCACCAGGTCGACGGGGGCATCACGCATGGCCCCTGATGCCTGCGCGGCGGCGACGGCTTCCCTGAGTGGTTCCATGGCGTTCCCCGCAGCCTCCGGGCTGGGTCGGCAGTCCACGAAAGCGGCCATCGCGCCGCCGAACATCAGCCGGTACAGCGCGGGGTGCTCCAGCGCCCAGGCCCGGTAGGCCACGCCGAGTGCCTGCAGCCCCTCCGGGGCGGCAGCCACCTGCGAATCGCGGAAGGAGCGGAACCCGTCGTCGACCACGGCAGTCAGCAGCTGCGACTTCCCGCCGAACAGGGAGTAGACGGCGGTGGTGGAGGTCCGGGCGGCCGAGGCCACATCCCGTAGTGTCACCCGCGCTGGTCCGTTCCGGTCCACGAGCTCGACCGTCACGGCCAGCAGCTCCTGCCGCAGGGAATCGTCGTGGACCACAGGTCTTGCCATGCATCCGATTGTTCCATAACCTTGTTTCATAACGCAGTTACGAAATATCGTCGCCCACCCTTCCTGAGGAGTCCCCATGGCACAGGCAGTCTTCCCGGGCCGGTACACCGCCACCCCAGGACGGGAATCGGTGACGGTGTTCCTGATCGGCATGCGGGCGAACCGGTGGTGGAAGGTGAGGACGGTGGGCAAAGTGGCGAGCGCGATGCCGCGGATGCTCCAGCACCTGGCTGAGGATCCCGCGTCAGGAATGCTGGGCTGTGAGCAGTGGTTCGGCCGCACCACCATGCTGCTCAGCTACTGGGAGAGCCCGGAACACCTGCGGAAGTTCGCCGCCGACCGCGAGTCCCCGCACCTCGAGCCCTGGCGCCGGTTCATGAAGGAAACCGCCGGGAGCGGGGATGTGGGCGTCTGGCATGAGACCTACCAGGTGCCTGCGGGTGGCATCGAAACCATCTACAACGGGATGCCCCTCTTCGGATTGGCGAAGGCCACCGCGCACAGCCCGGTCAGGGTGGGGACCAATACTGCCAGGCAGCGGATGGGTCGGTCTGCCGGTGAGCGGCTCTGACCCCTACGCATCGGGCGGGCCTCAGGGTGTGTCGTCGGGCCCGCCGAAGTACACGCGAATGTCGACGATCTCCCCGCCGACGACCGTGATCACCTCCACGTTGCTGAACGAAGGTTCGTCCCGGCGTCGCGCCCGATAGCGGAGGAACACCCGCCCGTCCCCGAGCTCCTGCAGGTCGACGATGTCCTGCTGGACGAAGTATTTTGCGGTGGGAAAGCAGGTGGCGAAGAACTGGTCCTTGGAGATCCCGTCGTCCTGTGGCGAGGTGAAACGCAGCCGATCGCTGATGAGTCTCCGCGCGGTGGCTTCATCGCCGGACCGGTACGCCTCGAATTGTGCTCGGACGACGTCGGGCGCCGAATTTGTCATGACGGCAACCTATCGTCGGCCCGGGGGCGACGCCATGCCCGGAGTCCGGGGGAGGGAAGTGGCATCGCGGCGTCGTAAGCTCGCACCATGTGCGTCCACCATGTCCCTCGGCCGGTCGGCGCGCTGGGTGCCCGCCGTCGCGTCTCCCTCCGGTCCGTTGCTGCGGGCAGTCCTCGATGACTCCTGCCGATGGCGGAGGGCGGCCGGACTGGTGGCAGGATGCGGTCATCTACCAGGTGTATCCGCGCTCCTTCGCCGACGGCAACGGTGACGGCGTCGGCGACCTCGTCGGTCTGACCGCGCATCTGCCGTACATCGCGTCCCTCGGCGCGGACGGGATCTGGATCACGCCCTTCCAACCATCGCCGCAGGTCGACCAGGGGTACGACGTCAGCGACTACTGCGGTGTCGATCCGCTGTTCGGGACGATGCAGGACTTCGAGGAGCTGATCGAGGCGGCGCACGGCAGGGGCCTGCGCGTCCTCATGGACATCGCCCCCAACCACTGCTCGGTGGAACACCCGCTCTTCCAGGCCGCCCTCGCGGCCGGCCCCGGTTCCCCCGAACGGGAGTTCTTCCACTTCGAGGACGGGCCCGACGCCGACACCCCACCCAACAACTGGGTGTCCTCCTTCGGCGACCGCTCCTGGACCCGGGCCCATCCGGACTCCGCGAGCGACCGGCAGTGGTATCTCCACATCTTCTCGCCCGCCCAACCCGACTGGAACTGGCGGAACCCCGCGGTGGGCGATTTCTTCGAGGAGGTGCTCCGGTTCTGGTTCGGCAAGGGAGTGGACGGCCTCCGGGTGGACGTCGCTCATGGGCTCTTCAAGACGGAGGGACTGCCCGACGCCGAGGACCCCGGTGCGGTGGCCCGGGGGCTGCGGTTCAACCCGCACCTCACGGATCAGGAGGAGCTGCACGACGTCTACCGGCGGTGGCGGAAGATCGCGGACGAATTCTCGCCCGTGCGTGTCCTGGTGGGGGAGGTGAATCTCGACGCGGATCGCGCAGCCCGCCTCGTCCGGTCCGACGAGATGCATCAGGCGTTCGCCTACCCCTTCGTCAAGGTGCCGTGGGACGCGGAGACCTGGAGGTCGACCGCAGCGCTGCTGGCGGAGGCCCACGGGGAAGTCGGGACGGCGCCGGCCTGGTCGATCGAGAACCACGACGTGGTCCGCGCAGTCACCCGGTACGGCGGTGGGGACGATGGCCTGTCCCGTGCCCGCGCGGCCCTGCTCACCCTGCTGGGACTACCGGGTGGAGCCTACCTGTACCAGGGCCAGGAGCTCGGGCTGCCCGAGGTGGATGTGCCGCTTCAGGCGCGGGTCGACCCGATGTGGCTCAGGGGTGGGGTGTCGCGTGACGGCACGCGTGTTCCCCTCCCGTGGACGACGGCCCCGGACGGGACGTTCGGCTTTTCCCGCGGCGGAGCCGGCGCTCCGTGGCTTCCCCCGCCGTCGGGGTGGGGCCGGTACGCCATCGAGACCCAGCTGGCGGACGAGGGATCGATGGCGAGCTTCGTCGCCCGGGCCATCGCGCTGCGGAAGCGACTCCGTGTCGACGGCACACTGCCCGCAGGCGGTCCGGCCGGGTGGCGGGTGGCCGCAGGGGAGCTCCTCGTGTGCGAACGGGGCGACCGGTTCCTGGCGGTCATGGCCATGGGTGACCGCCCGGTCCGCCTGCCCGCCGGCGAGGTGCTTCTCGCCTCAGGACCCTTGGCCGCCGACGGGCTGCTCGCCCCGGACACCGCCGCCTGGGTCCTGCGTCCTCCCCGCTGAGGGCCCGGCCGGTCGGGATGTCGGTGGGTCCGTTTACACTCGATCTCACGTGGGAGATCACCTCGGGCGGTCCGGTCGCTGCAGCAGCGCCCGGGCCGCCGGACGAGGTGGGAAACCACGACGCCAGGCCAGGACTTCATGGCCACTTCGGGTTCACACGGTGGCCCGCCCACGGCGATTGCATGTAGCGCGGACAACAGTGGATCGGGTAGTGGCTCGCCGACGCCCGGGCTGCTGCCGTGACCCAGGGGATGCCCGAGCTGCCTCCCGCCCACGACACCACCAGAGGACCCCATGATGCGATACCGCACACACCTCCGTACCGGCCTCACCGCCATGGTCATCACCGCCACGCTCGTCGGAGCGACCGCCTGCGGTGCGGGGTCGCGGACCGGCGCGGACGACGCCACCGCCGTCGACTGCGACTACACGGCACCCGAGTCGGAGACGACGGTCAACGTCCTCGCCTACAACTCCTCGGCCATCGACCCTTTCACCAACACGATGGTCAAGAGCTGCACCCGCGACGAAGTGACGCTCAAGCATGACCCGATCGACTTCAGCGGTCAGGTCACCAAGACGACGGCGACGCTCGCCGGGGACTCCGGCAGCTACGACATCATCGAGACCTACGGCTTCGCGGTCCCCGAGATCGCCTCGGCCGGCTCGATCGTGCCTCTGGACGACTACGTCACCGAGTACGGCGAGAAGTACGAACTCGATGCGCTGGACGAGGGTATGCGCTCTGCCCTCAGCTTCGACGGGAAGCTCTACGCATTGCCGATGCAGGCGCAGATGTACGTCATGGCCTACCGCCAGGACGTCTTCGACGAGCTGGGCCTGACGCCGCCCAAGACGTTCGAGGACATGATTGCTGCGGCCGAGGCCATCCGCGAGCAGGGGGACATCGAGTACCCGATCGCGCTGCCGATGAATGCCACGGCGGATGTCTCCACCATCTACCAGGCCGCCATGAACTCCACCGGCACGGACTTCCTCGACGCCGGTACCCCGCAGTTCTCCTCGGACGGGTCCCGTGAGGCGCTCGAAGGCCTGCGATCGCTCCTTCCCTACATGGACCCGCAGGTCACCACCTTCGACCAGCCCAAGGTCCAGCAGCAGATGTTCAACGGGACCGCGGCCATGTCGATCATGTTCTCCGGTCGCATGAACGATCTCACCCTGGACACCAACTCGAAGCTCTCCGAGGAGTTCGCCTTCGCCGCGCCGCCGTCGCTCGACGCCGAGGCGCCGTACCTGTTCAGCCGCCTGTCGGTGGATGGCTGGGCGATCCCGGAGAACACGAAGCTGGACAAGGACATGCTGTTCCAGATGATCGCGTCCTCCGTCGGAGAGGACGCCTCGAAGGCCTCCGTCCCCGCCGCTTACCCGGCACGGGAGGGAATCGTCACCGAGGAGAGCTCGAAGTACGCGGTCGCGGCGAACGAGACGATCGCGGCCACCATGCCGGCCCCGAACGACCCGGCGAGCGCCCCCGTGACCAACGCCATCCGTCCGGTGCTCGTCCAGGTGCTCACCGGTCAGACGGACGTCGAGGCGGGCATGCAGGAGATGCAGCGTCTCGCCGAGGAGACCGTCGCCGCGAAGTGACACCGGCCCGTGGTCGCCGGACTGCCCGGCGGCCACCGGTCGTGTCCACCCCCCCCAATCCGAGGTGAGGTAACCCCATGCGTCGTCGTGAATTCGCAGTACTGATCGGTCCGAGCCTGCTCGTCATGCTGGGACTCCTTGTCTTCCCGCTGATACGGACCGTCCAGTGGAGCTTCCAGCAGGTGAGCTACGGCTCCCCGGGAGTCTTCGTCGGCCTGTCCAACTACACGCAGGCGCTCTCCGACCCTCGCTTCGGGCGCGCGGTGTTCTTCACCCTGCTGCTGACCGGCATCGTCACCGCCCTCATTCTCCTGGTCGGGTATCTGGTGGCGGTCGGAGTCAACGGCCTGGGCAGGCTCCGCCCCTATGTCCTCGGGTCGATGCTCGTCGCGTACGTGCTCCCCGGGGTGGTCGGCGCGGTCTCCTTCTCGTGGCTCTTCGACTCGAACTTCGGCGGCGTCCTCAACCTCGTCATCGAACGGCTCACGGGTCAGGAGTTCCTGTGGTTCACGGACACCTGGCCCAACCGGGTCATGATCATCGCCCACACGGTGTGGCACCTGCTGCCCTTTTCGGTGCTCATGATCCTCGCCGGGCTCCAGGGCGTACCGAAGGAGCTGAGGGAAGCAGCCACCATCGACGGCGCGTCGGCGTGGAAGATGCACCTCTACGTCATCATCCCCACCATGCGCGGGATCGTCGGATTCGTCTGCCTCATCACGATCATGGACGTCCTCAGGACGTTCGACAGCCTCATCCCGCTCTCCCCCCAGGCCGACGCCATCGGGAACGAGTCCATCATGTTCTACGTCTTCGACAACGCCTTCCGGGACGGATCCCAGCGCCTGGGACTCGGTAGCGCGGTCAACGTCCTGTCGATCGTGATCATCCTGATCTGCCTCTTCCCCTTCATCCGGGACCTCCTCAAGGAAGCGAAGGCCAAAGCATGAGCTCCGCCACGGACACCGTCACCCCGCCGCCCTCACGGCTCCGGGCCGCAGGTCACCCTGCGCAGCGCCGCCGTCGACGTCGGAGGAATCCGACCGCCGTCGTCCTCCTCCTGGCCCTCGCCGTCCTGATGCTGTCCCCGTTCATCTGGACGGCGCTGTCGGTCACCAAGCCCACCGATGTCGCCTTCGCCAACCCGCCCGTCCTCGGCGGGTACACCCCGACCTTCCAGGCGTTCAAGGACCTCTGGGAGACGACGTACTTCGCCCAGTATCTCGTCAACACGGCGGTCGTCGCCATCATCTCGACCGTGATCGCACTGGTGCTCGGCGTCCCCGCGGCCTATGCGCTCTCCCGCTTCCCCGGGTACGTCTCGGCCATCCTCCTGCTGCTGGCCCTGGTCTTCCGGTCGCTGCCCCGGTTCTCGGTGGTGCTGCCGATGTACGAGATCAGCAAATCCCTCGGCATCTACGACACCAACTTCGCCCTGGCCGCAGCGCTCGTGGCGATCAACCAGCCCTTCAGCATCTGGCTCCTGCGCAATTTCTTCGCCGAGATCCCGAAGGAACTGGACGAAGCGGCCATGATCGACGGCTGTACACGGTTCGGCACCCTCCGCCGGATCATGATCCCGCTCATGCGGCCGGGCATCCTCACCGCCGGGGTCTTCGTCTTCCTCTTCGCCTTCCAGGAGTACCTGACGGCGCTCGTGCTCACCGACACGGCGTCGAAGACGGTGCCGGTGTTCATCACCACGCAGCTGGGCCAGACCCTGCCCATGCTCCAGCAGGCCGGCGCGGCAGAGATGCTGCTGACTCTTCCCGTCATCGCCATCTCGTTCATCGCGCAGAAGTACCTGGTGGCCGGGTTGAGCGACGGATCCGTCAAGGGATAGGGGCCCCGTGATGTCGAACGACGCGATCCGGGATGACGCGGGTCACCCGCTCGCCGCCTTCGTCGAGGCCGTCACGGCGCAGGCCGGCCTCGTCGTCCCCTCGGACAGGGTGCAGGGTCTGGCCGCTGCGGCCGCGCCGGTGCATGCGTCCCTGCGGGCGCTGGCGGCCGTACGCCTCGATGACATCGCCCCCGCGACGTCCTTCGATCCAGCCTGGGACTGATCCGGGTGGCTCATCTCCACGAGCTGTCGCTGGTCGAGGCGTCCGCCAGGATCGCCTCCGGCAGCCTGACGCCGCTCGAGCTGACGGAAGCGGTGCTGGCGCGGATAGCAGCTGTCGACGGCGTGGTGGGGGCCTTCGTCACGGTCACCGCCGAGGAGGCGCTCCGGGAGGCGGCCCTCGCCACCGCCGAGATCGTGGCGGGGTCGTACCGGGGCCCCCTGCACGGCATCCCCGTGGCGTACAAGGACCTCATCGACACGGCCGGCGTAGCGACGACGGCGAGTTCCCGGGTGCGGGAGCACCACGTGCCCGAGGCCGACGCCGCCGTCGTGGCTGCGCTCAAGCGCGCCGGCATGGTCATGGTCGGCAAGACGCATACGCATGAATTCGCGTACGGCGGCGTCACGCCGACGACGCGCAACCCGTGGGATCCCGGCCGCATGGTCGGCGGGTCCAGTGGGGGGTCCGCGGCGGCTGTGAGCTACGGCGGAGCCCTGGCCGCGGTGGGGACGGATACCGCGGGGTCGATCAGGATCCCCGCGTCCCTCTGCGGTGTTGTAGGGTTCAAACCGACCTACGGGCGCGTCTCCCGCACCGGGGTGGCATCACTGGCCTGGTCGCTGGATCACGTGGGCCCCCTGGCCCGGACCGTGACGGACGCGGCCTGGATGCTCAATGCCATGGCCGGCCACGACGTGCGCGACCCCGGCTCGGTTACGGCCCGGGTGCAGGACTTCGCGGCGGGGATCGACGACGGCGTCGAGGGTCTCCGCCTCGGGATCCCGGTCAACTACTTCACGGAGCGGATCGACCCGGAGACCGCGCGGATGGTCGCCGCCGCAGTGGCGACGCTCGTGGAGCAGGGCGCCGTCGTCGTGCCGATGGAGATTCCGCAGGCCGAACACTTCGGTGCCGTGATCACCGGCATCATGATGCCCGAGGCCAGTGCCTATCACCGCCGGACGCTCCGCGACACCCCGGAGCTGTACACGGACGAGGTCCGGGGATTGCTGGAGGTCGGGGAAACGATTCTCGCGACGGATTACATCGACGCCCTCCGGTTCCGGCAGTCCCTGAAAGCGGCGTGGCGGGATGCCGTCGTCGCCCTGGATGTGGACGTCGTGGTCACTCCGACGGTCTTCACGACAGCGCTCCCGGCCGATGACCCGGTGTATCGCTGGGACGACGGGCGGGTCGACAGCGCATCGGTGGGGTACGGCCGGCTGTCCATCCCGGGGAATCTCTTCGGGTTGCCGACGCTCCAGGTGCCGTGCGGATTCTCGACGTCGGGTCTACCGGTCGGCGTGCAGATCATGGGACGGCCGTTTGCCGACCAGACCGTCCTGAGGGTGGGGCGGTCCGTCGAGAGGGTGCAGGCCGCTTCCGCGGGTGAGGACCCGGCTGCACCCCACACGGTCCCCGCGAGAGCGCCCGGCCTCCAGTGAACTATTGGCCGGACGCCGTCGGGGCGCTCATCACCAGGCCGGCTGCTTGACCCGTTCTATAAGCACACTTACCAGTTCATCGGAAGAGGAGGCCCGGGTCAAGGCGAGGGGCTGCCATGACTGCACTTTGACTCAGGCCGACCGCACCGCGGTCCTGAGGTAGCCCCCGGGTCCGGCGTAGCCGCAGGGCGGTGACGCCGGCACATTCTGGGGTACTTCCTACGGATGCGCGGCCCCGGGCGGCGCCTCTATTGTGATCGGAGATACCTGCGGCGCCTGCGCTTCCTCGGAAAGACGTGATGACGAAACCACCCTGTCCTCGATCCGGCCGCCGCGCGCCGGTGGTCAACGAGGTGAAGGGTGGGCCGCGGCGCTCACTGCTCGCAGGGACGCTCCTGATGGTCCTCGCGGTCGCCGGGTGCTCCGGGCCGCCGGAGTCGACCCAGCCACCGCAGCCACCGCCGTCCACCGGAACAGCGGACACCGCTGGGGAGGACGTGTACATCACGGCCTACACCTGGCATGACAACACCCCGCCCGGCTCGCCCATCATCAGCAACCCCGTGCTCCATCGGACCGCCGGGGGCACCGGCACCTATGACGATCCCGTCACCGTCGCCGTCGGGCATTCCCTGGAGACGGGAGAGGACGTCCTGGACTACCCCGCGGGGACCCGCCTCTACGTGCCTGACGTGCGCCGGTATTTCATCGTGGAGGACACCTGCGGGAACGGCGACGAGCCCGAGGACGGCCCGTGCCACACGGGCGCGGAGGAGTTCGGTGACGCCTCCGTGTGGCTGGACCTGTGGATCGGCGGCGAGGAGGAGAGCGAGGACTTCGCCCACGAGTGCGCGAGGGAAGTCACGGGCGTGCGCACCGTGGTCTTCGACCCCGCCGACGACTACGTGGTCGCCGAGGGGGACGGGGTGATCCACGACGGCGAGTGCGACGCCGGGTACGGAGACGACCTCATCAAGTGGTGACCGTGCCCCGCCATTGAGTCGCACGGGCACCCGGGCTACCATCGCCCTACGAAAGAAGAACGGCGTGTTCGATTATCGAACGCGGACGGCACATCCACGATGAAGTGAGGCCAGCCCGTGCAATTCCACCACCACGGCTACGTGTCCGGTGACCCCCGCGTCCAGCCCGCCGCCGGCGTCGGTCTGGACCGTCCGCCGGAGCTCCCCGACGAGGTCGACGTCCTGATCATCGGCACCGGACCCGCCGGCATGATCGCCGCCGCGCAGCTCTCCCAGTTCCCGGACATCACCACGCGGATCGTGGAGCGCCGCCCCGGCAGACTCGTCATCGGCCAGGCCGACGGCATCCAGGCCCGCAGCGTCGAGACGTTCCAGGCCTTCGGGTTCGCCCACCGGATCATCGACGAGGCGTACCGGATCGTCGAGATGGCGTTCTGGAAGCCCGACCCGGCTGATCCCTCGCGCATCGTCCGCACGGCCTGCCCCGAGGACGATCCGACCGGCATCAGCGAGTTCCCGCACCTGATCGTCAACCAGGCCCGCGTGCTCGACTACTTCGCCGAGTTCATGAAGAACGCGCCCACCCGCATGGAAGCCGATTACGGCTACGCCTTCGAGGGCCTGGAGGTCGACGACGCGCAGGAGTACCCGGTGCGGGTCACCCTCGTGCGCACCGCCGGGGAGCACGAGGGCGAGGAGCACGCCGTGCGGGCCCGCTACGTGGTGGGGGCCGACGGCGCGCGCAGCCCCGTGCGCCAGGCGATCGGCTGCACCCTCGCCGGGGACCAGGCCAACCACGCCTGGGGCGTGATGGACGCGCTCGCCGTCACCGACTTCCCCGACATCCGCCGCAAGTGCGCCATCCAGTCCGGGGCCGGCGGCAGCATCCTGCTCATCCCGCGGGAGGGCGGACACCTGTTCCGCATGTACGTGGATCTCGGCGAGGTGGATCCGGCGGACCACGGCGCCGTGCGCGCCACGACACTCGAGCAGATCATCGCCAAGGCCAACACGATCCTCAGCCCGTACACCCTGGACGTGCGGAACGTCGCCTGGCACAGCGTCTACGAGGTGGGGCACCGCCTCACCGACAGATTCGACGACGTCCGGCCCGAGGACGTGGGCACCCGCACCCCCCGCGTCTTCATCACCGGCGACGCCTGCCACACGCACAGCGCCAAGGCCGGCCAGGGAATGAACGTGTCCATGCAGGACGGCTTCAACCTCGGCTGGAAACTCGGGCACGTCCTGGATGGCCGCAGCCCGGAGACCCTGCTGGCCACCTACTCGGCCGAACGGCAGGTCGTCGCGAAGGACCTCATCGCCTTCGACAAGGAATGGTCCACGCTCATGGCGCGGAAGCCGGAGGACTTCGCCGACCCGTCCGAACTCGAGGACTTCTACGTGCGCACCATGGAGTTCCCGGCGGGCTTCATGACGCAGTACGCGCCGTCGATGCTCATCGCCGGGGATGCCCACCAGGACCTCGCGGCCGGTTTCCCCGTCGGCAAGCGCTTCAAGTCCGCGCCCGTGGTCCGGGTGTGCGACGGCGTCCCGATACACCTCGGCCACCACGCGACGGCGGACGGCCGGTGGCGGATCTACGTGTTCGCGGACGGGCCGGAACCCGGTGCGGCCTCCGGCGTCGCCGCGTTCGCGGACTGGATCGGTACGCACCCCGACTCGCCGCTCGCCACCACGCCGGACGGCGCCGACCGCGACGCCTGGTTCGACGTGAAGGTGATCTACCAGCAGGCACACACGCAGGTGGACATCGGGCGGGTCCCGGCGGAGTTCACGCCCGCGGTGGGGCCGTTCGGGCTCACCGACTACGAGAAGGTGTACGCCGCCGATCCCGCCGCGGACATCTTCGACCTGCGCGGACTGGACCGCGCGGGGGTCGTCGTCGTCGTCCGCCCCGACCAGTACGTGGCGCACGTGCTCCCGCTCGCCGACCCCGCAGGCCTCGCCGCGTTCTTCGCCCCCCTCCTGGCACCCCGGGCCGCCGCCTCCGGGAGGCCGGGCGCCGGACGGGCCCTTGCCTGACATGCGGGCCGCACCCGCCGGTCGGGCCGGGGCGGACGCCACCGGAGCGGCGCCGTCGGCCCCCGCCTCCCAGACCCTCTCCCGGGGCATCCGTGCCCTGGAGATCCTCGCGGACACCCCGGACGGACTGACGACGGCGGAGATCGCCGGCGCGCTCGACGTGCACCGCTCCATCGCCTACCGGATCCTGCGCACCCTCGAGGAGCACTCCCTCGTGGTCCGGGACGCCGCCGGCCGCTTCCAGGCCGGCCCGGGACTCGCGAACCTCGCCCGGGGCGTGGCGCCCCGGCTGCAGACCGCCGCGCTGCCCGAGCTCACCGCGGTGGCCTCCGAGCTGCAGATGACCGCGTTCATCGCGGTGCTGGACCGGCACCACTGCGTCACCCTCGTGGCCGTCGAACCGCCGCACGGCGAGGGCACCCTCGTCCAGCGGCCAGGCTCGCGTCACCCGTTCGACGCCGGGGCGCCCGGCATCGCCATCCAGTCCGCCCTGACCGAGGCCCACTGGCAGCGCCTGGCGCCCGGCTCGCCCTACCGGGAGGAAGCCAGGATCGCGGCGGTCACCGGGTACGCCACGAGCCAGGACGAGGTGATCCCCGGCGTCAGTTCCGTCGCCGCCCCGATCCACGTCCGCGGCCGGCTCCCGGCCGCGCTCGCCGTCGTCTACCTCCGCAGCGACCGGCCCGTCGAGGCGATCGGCGCCCGCGTCGCCGCCGCTGCCCGCGCCGTCGGATCCGTCCTGTGACCCAGTACTCCCACCCCACACCCCTCCGTGCGAAGGACAAGCCATGACCACCACCGCCCTCCGCGCGTCCGCCGCGGACCCCGCCACCCTCGACGCCGAGGAGACGTGGTCCCGCGACCACCTCGAGTCCGTCCAGCTGGAGCGCCTCAAAGCCACGCTCGCGCACGCCTACGCGCAGGTGCCCCTGTACCGGCGGAAGTTCGACGACGCCGGCGTCCACCCCGACGACCTGCGAGAGCTCGCCGACCTCGCGCAGTTCCCCTTCACCACCAAGGAGGACCTGCGCAGCACCTACCCGTTCGGCATGTTCGCCGTCCCGCAGGAACGGGTGGCCCGCATCCACGCGTCCTCCGGCACCACCGGCCAGCCCACCGTCGTCGGCTACACGACCGGGGACCTCGACCGGTGGGCGTCCCTCGTGGCGCGCTCGCTGCGCGCCTCCGGCGTGAAGGCCGGCTGGAAGGTGCACAACGCGTACGGGTACGGCCTGTTCACGGGCGGCCTCGGCGCCCACGCGGGCGCGGAGCGGCTGGGCTGCACGGTCATCCCGATCTCGGGCGGCCAGACCGAACGGCAGGTGCAGCTCATCCGGGACTTCGCCCCGGACGCCATCCTCGCCACGCCCACCTACCTGCTGACCATCCTCGACGCCATGGCCGCCGCAGGGATCGACCCGTCGTCGACGTCCCTGAAGACCGGCGTGCTGGGCGCCGAGCCGTGGACGGAGGGCATGCGGCAGGAACTCGAGGGGCGAGGGGGCTTCGACGCGTGCGACATCTACGGACTGTCCGAGGTCATGGGCCCCGGCGTCGCCGGCGAATGCGTGGAGTCCAAGGACGGCTCGCACATCTGGGAGGACCACTTCCGGCCGGAGATCATCGACCCGTTCACGGAGCAGGTCCTCGACGACGGACTGGCCGGCGAACTCGTCTTCACGTCCCTCACCAAGGAGGCGCTGCCGATCATCCGGTACCGGACCCACGACCTCACCCGCCTGCAGCCCGGCACCGCACGCCCCGGCATGCGCCGCATGGAGCGCATCACCGGGCGGAGCGACGACATGGTGATCGTCCGCGGCGTGAACCTGTTCCCCACGCAGGTCGAGGAGCTCACGCTGCGCATCCCCGCCCTCAGCCCGCACTTCCAGCTGGAACTGACACGCCCCGAGGGCCAGCGGATGGACCGGCTGACCATCAAGGTGGAGCCACGCGACGGGGTGACCGCCGCCGACGCCGCCGCGGCCGCCGTCGAACTCCAGCACCAGGTCAAGACCCACATCGGCTCCACGTGCTCCGTCACGGTCGTGGACCAGGGCTCCCTCGTGCGCTCCAGCGGGAAGCTCCGGCGGATCTACGACCTCCGGCCCCGCGGCTGACGGCGGCCCGGGGACCCGCGGCTGACGGTGCCATGCGAATATCCGCCGCGCATCCGCGGCGGGTGTTCGCATCCGGGGTATTGCTCCACCAGACTGGGCTGATGAAGTCGACGCGCATCAGGGACTGGCTGATCGGTGCTCTCGGGATGCTCGTGATCCTCGGGGTCGCCGCCGGAGCCCTCTGGTGGACGGCGAGCAGCCCCGCCGGTGCCGGAGCGGATTCCGGTCCTCCGACGCAGGCGGACTCCTCGGCACAGTCCCCGGCAGGGCCGCCGGCCGGACTGGCCGAGGACGAGGTGTGGCTCGCCGACCTCGCGCTGGACGCCGGCACCGTGGTGACCGCCGGTTCGACGCTGCGGGATGTCCGGGCCGTCGGGCAGGGCGTGGTCACCGGCCCTGACGGGCTGGGCGCCGACCGGCTCACCGTGGACGCGACGGTGCCGTTCGACGTCGTCGCCGCGGAACTCGGCGGCGGGGCCGTGGTCCGCCCGGCCGACGACGGACAGGTCACCGTGGTGCGCACCGTCGAGGCCCTCGGCCGGGAGCTGCCCGTCACGGCCACCGGTACCGTCGACGTCGAGAACGGCCGGCTCGTCATGGAGCCGCGCTCGATCGACCTCGGCGGCCCGGGCTTCCTCTCCGACGGCATCGCCGCCGTCGTCCGCCGCTTCGTCACGATCGAGCATGAGATCGAGGGCCTGCCGGAGGGTCTCGAGCTCCGGGACGTCGCCGTCCAGGGCGACGGGTTCCGTGCCGCCCTCACCGGCGAGGACGTGGTGCTCGGCCCCTGAACCGGGCTGATCGGCAGGTGCTCGCGCCCTGATCCGGGGTGATCGGCCAGGGACCGGCAGGGGACCGAGGACCCTCCCCAGCAGCGGGTCGAAGGCTGATACTGGGCCCGTGCGCCGATCCCCGGAGAAGATCATGGTCCCTGCCCGCGGCACCGGGCCCGCGGGGATGCCGCGCCCGGGCGCCGCCCCGGCGGCACCCTGCCCGTCGACCACGGCGGCCTGCTGTCCGGGGATCCTTCCATGACCACCACCGTCGCGGGTCTCAGCACGGCGGCCGCGACCCGTCTCCTGGCCGAGGACGGGCCGAATCTCCTGCCGCAGGCGTCCACGGTTCCGCGCTGGCGGGCGTTCGCCGCCCAGTTCACCCACTTCTTCGCCGTCATGCTGTGGGTGGCCGCGGCCCTGGCCTTCATCGCGGGCATGCCGCAGCTCGGCGTCGCCGTGACCGTCGTGGTCGTCATCAACGGCGTGTTCTCGTACGTGCAGGAGGCCCGGGCCGAGCGCGCGGCGTCGCAGTTGCGGGCCATGCTCCCGGCCCAGGTGCTGGTGCGGCGCGACGGCACGGCGGTGAGCATTCCCGCCGCGGAGATCGTGCACGGGGACGTGGTGCTCCTCTCCGCGGGCGACAGGATCCCGGGCGACGTCGACTTCACCGGAACGGAATCCTGCACCGTGGACGAATCGATGCTCTCGGGGGAGAGCGAGCCCGTGCCCAAGAGACCCGGCGACCCCGGCTTCGGGGGGACGTTCCTGGTCAACGGGAACGCCGAGGCGGAGATCACGGCCACCGGGGCGCGGACGAGGCTCGCGGCCATCGCCACCCTGACCGCCACCGCCCAGCCACCCCAGAGCCCCCTCAACGTCGAGCTGCGCCGCGTGGTCCGCATCATCTCCGTGGTCGCCCTGACCTTCGGCGGCGTGTTCTTCGCCGTCTCCCTGCTGTCCGGGACGTCCTGGCGGAACGCGTTCCTGTTCGCGATCGGGGTGTCCGTGGCCCTGATCCCCGAGGGCCTGCTCCCCACGGTCACACTGTCCCTGGCCATGGGCGCGCAGCGCATGGCGCGCCGGAACGCCCTGGTGCGGCACCTGCAGGCCGTGGAGACGCTCGGGTCCACGACGTTCATCTGCACCGACAAGACCGGCACGCTGACGCAGAATCGGATGAGCGCCGTCGAGGTGTGGACGCCGCAGAGCGTCGTGGTGCTCAGCGGCACCGGGTACGCCCCGAGCGCGAGCATCACCGGCGGCCCGGACGCCGTCGCCGGGGCGCGCCGCCTGGCGTGGACGGCCCGGGCGGCGTCCCGCGGACGGGCGGTGTTGCATGGGGACGAGTGGGTCGCCGAGGGGGACCCGATGGAGGCGGCCCTCGACGCGCTGGCCCGCCGGCTGGACCACGGCGCCGGGTCCGGAGCAGGGAGGTCCGCCGGGAAGAGTGCCGGGACCGGTGCAGGGACGAGCGCCGACGGGGACGACCCCGGCCAGGCTGCCGCCGGCGCGGAGGTCGCCGTCGAGGTCGCCGTCGACGCCCGCTGGCCGTTCGACCCGGCCCGGAAGCGTGAGTCCGTGGCCGTCGCGGGGCACCTCCTGTTGAAGGGCGCCCCCGAATTCGTCCTGCCCCTGTGCGTGGCACCGGCGGACCTCGCTGCCTGCCAGGCCGCCCTCGACGAGATGGCGGGGCGCGGGCTGCGCGTCCTCGCGGTCGCCGAGCGGGTGCTGCCCGGGACACCCGGCCCGGACGGGCCGTGGCCGGAGGACCCGGGCGAGCTCGAACGGGAACTGACCCTGCTCGGGCTGGTGGGCCTGCACGACCCGCCGCGGGAATCGGTGGCCGAAGCGCTCCGCGCCACGCGGGCGGCCGGCATCAAGGTGGCCATGCTCACCGGGGACCATCCGACGACGGCGGCGGCGATCGCCGGGGAGATCGGGCTGCTCGGTCCCGACCGCACCGTCCTCGAGGGCAAGGACCTGCCCGAGGACCCGCACCTGCTCGGGGCCCTCCTGGACCGGGACGGGGTGGTGGTCAGCAGGGTGTCCCCGGAGCAGAAGCTGAAGGTGGCCCAGGCCCTGCAGCTGCGGGGGCACGTCCTGGCGATGACCGGGGACGGCGTCAACGACGGCCCGGCCCTGCAGGAAGCGGACATCGGCGTGGCCATGGGCGCGAGCGGCACGGACGTGGCACGCGAAGCGGCGGACCTCGTGCTGCTGGACGACGACTTCGCGACCATCGTCGCCGCCGTCGAGCAGGGCCGCGCCACGTACGCGAACATCCGCCGGTTCCTCACCTACCACCTGACCGACAACGTCGCAGAGCTCACCCCCTTCGTGGTGTGGGCCCTGTCCGGGGGGAGCTTCCCGCTGGCGCTCGGGGTACTGCAGATCCTGTTCCTGGACATCGGCACGGATCTCCTCCCGGCGCTGGCCCTCGGGACTGAGAAGGCCGACAAGCGCGCGATGCACCGCCCGCCGGAACGCCGGCACCTGATGGACACCCGGCTGATGGTGCGGGTCTTCGCCGTCCTCGGCCCGGTGGAGGCCGTCTTCGAGATGGCGGCGTTCACCCTCACCCTGTGGCTGGCGGGCTGGCGTCCGGGAGCGGAGTTCCCCGGCGTCGGGGTCCTCGCGGCGGCGTCCGGTGCGGCATTCACCACGGTGGTCCTGGCCCAGTTGGCCAACGCGTTCGCCTGCCGCAGCGAGTCCGTGCCCCCGTGGCGGCTGGGGTGGCGGACCAACCCGCTGATGCTCAAGGCCGTGGCCGTTGAACTCCTGGCGTTGCTCGGGTTCCTGTTCATCATGCCGGTGGCCACCATGCTCGGGCAGGCGCCGCCCACGATCGCCGGGCTGCTCGTGGCTCTGCTCTCCATGCCGGCCCTGCTGGCGGCGGACTACTGGCACAAGCGGTTCACGCACCGGAGGGCGGCGGGCCCGTCCGCAGGCTGATCCGCACCGTGCTGCCGGGCTGCACCACCCACAGGTGCCGGCCCACGCGGACACGGACCGCATCGGCCGTGCTCTCGGCGGCGACCACCGTCAGCGTGTCGTGCCCGAGGGTGATGTCCAGTGGCAGCCCCCGGTACCGGATCCGGAAGGAGACCCGCTGCAGTTCGGTGGGCAGGCGCGGGGTGAAGACGAGCGCATCGGCGTGCATCCGCAGGCCCGCGAAGCTCCGCTGGACCACGTCCACGCTGCCGGCCATCGCCCCCAGATGGATGCCCGTGCGGGTGGTGCCGCCCTGGGTGTCGTCGAGGTCGGAGTCGAGTGCGTCGCGGAAGGTGGCCCAGGCCCGTTCCGGGTACGACGCCGCGAGCACCGAGGCGTGCGCCACCCGGCTGAGCGTTGACCCGTGGGACACGCGGGCGAGGTAGTACTCCACGGTCCGCGCCATCTGCCCGGTCGTCGGCGCGTACCCCATGCGGCGGAGCCGGCGCATCAGCTGCTCCTGGCCGAGGAGGTAGAACAGCATGAGGACGTCCGCCTGCTTCGAGAGCCTGTACCGGTTGGTGCTGTCCCCTTCGGCGCCGAGGAGGAGATCCAGCCGCTCGATGGTGCCGTAGGTCCGCCGGTAGCGGTCCCAGTCCAGTTCCTCGAGCTGCTCGTAGCCCGCGAATTGGCTGATGACGCCGTCGTGGAATGGGACGTGGAGCAGGCGCGCCAGGCGGTTCCACCGCTCCAGCTCCCCGCCGGTGACATGGAGACGGCGGCGCAGGTCCCGGCGGTCCCGGCCGCGGACGGCGTCCATGATCCCCGCCGGGCGCGAGAGCACCCAGGAGGCCAGAACGTTGGTGTAGGCGTTGTCGTCGATGCCCTCCCCGGGGCGGCCCGGGTAGCCGTCGTGGTACTCGTCCGGGCCCACCACGCCGCGCAGGTGGAACCGGCCGTCCCCGGCGTCGAACTCGGCCGCGGCGGCGAAGGACCGGGCCACCTCGACGATCAGGTCCGCGCCGTGGCCCAGGATCCATTCGCGGTCCGCGGTGGCCTCGTAGTACTGCCAGGCGTTGTACGCCACGGCGAGGCTGCCGTGGCGCTGCAGGTGGGAGTGGTCCGGTGTCCACTGCCCGGAGAAGCGGTTGTAGAGCCACGGCGGGGTGTCCTCGGTGCCGTCGCTGCCGCTGCGCCACGGGAACATGGCGCCGTCGAGGCCGGCCGCGCGTGCCCGGTCCCGGGCGGCGTCGAGCCGCCGCCACCGGTAGTCCAGCAGCGAGCGGGTCACCGACGGCAGGCGTGAGGTGATCAGCGGCAGGACGAAGAGGTCGTCCCAGAAGATGTGCCCCCGGTAGCCCTCGCCGTGGAGTCCGCGCGCCGGGACGCCGGCGTCGAGTTCCGCCGTGTGCGGGGAGAGGGTCTGCAGCAGGTGGAACACGTGGAGGTTCAGGATGAACTGGGTCTGCCGGTCGGCGTGCAGGTCGAAGCCGAACAGGTCCAGCAGCGGCCGCCACGCGTCCTCGTGGGCGGCGAGCGCCCGCCCGAGGCCGCCGGGTGCGCGGGCGAGGACGGCGTGGGCCGCGGTCAGCGGCGAGGACACCGCGCGGTCCTTCGAACTGACGACGGCGACCGTCTTGCAGGCGGTCAGCGGCACCCCGTCTGTCAGCACGGCGGCGTGGTGCTGCAGCCAGCGGGACGGCGCGGACCCACCGTCGGACGCACCGTCGGTCCAGTCCTCGGACCCACTGTCGGACCCGGCAGCGTGCCCTGTGTCCAGGACCGGCGTGCTGCTCACCGCGGCGGGGGCGCCGTCGGGGCCGGTGAACGTCATCCCGGCGGCGACCGCGATCCGGAGGCGGCTCTGCCGGGTCAGCACCTCGACGGACTCGATGCCCGACCGCACGCCGCGGTCCACCACGCGGAGGTGCCGGCCTCCCAGCGCGGCGTCCTCGGGGACGTTGCCGTTCACCACGTCCGCGTCGATGCCCGTGCGGAGTTCCACGGGGCCGTCCCAGCCGCGGGCGGTCAGCGTGGTCTCCAGCAGCGCCATGCCGGGCTGGGCCATGGAGACGATGCGCCGCTGGTGGACCTCCAGCCGCCGCCCGCGCGCATCCTCGAGTACCGCGCGCCGGAACAGGACGGCCCGCTTCAGGTCCAGTTCGCGGTGCTGCGCCACCAGGGTCAGGCCGCCGTCGGACCACCATGGACCGGGCGGCAGCCGGAGGTCCAGGGGAAGCCAGTTGGGGAGGTTGACGAGGTGCTCGCCCTCCGCCTCCTCCCCGTGCACCCGCTCGGGACACCGGTTGTAGACGCCCGCGAGGTACGTGCCGGGGTAGTGGGCGGCGTCTGCGACGGACTCGGGGGCGGCGCCGCGAATGGCCATGCGCCCGTTGCCGAGGGTGGTCAGGGCCTCGCGGTGGCCCTCGTGCCAGGGGTCGAAGCCGTCGTAGATCAGATGCCACCGATGCGTGAGGACCAGCCCCATGTCCAGCTGGCGGGCGTCGTCGAGCACCAGGTGGGCGCCGGCGCGTTCGAGCGCCGTCCGCTGCTCCGCGCGGTCGATCCCCACGATCAGCCCGAACCCGCCGGCGTGGGCGGCGGCAACCCCGCTCGTGGCGTCCTCGAGGACCACGGTGCGGGCGGGGCGCGCCGTCAGCCGTCGCGCCGCCTCGAGGAACGTGGCCGGGTCGGGCTTGCCGGGCAGGCCCAGCTCGGCGGCCACGGTGCCGTCGACGACGACGTCGAACGCGCCGTCCAGCCCGGCGGCGGCGAGCACCGCGCCCGCATTGCGGCTCGCCGTCACCAGCGCGCACGGGACGCGGCTCTCGTGCAGCCGGCGCAGCAGTTCCATTGTGCCGGGAAAGGCCCGCACGCCGTGCCGGCGCAGTTCATCCACGAACAGGGCGTTCTTGGCGGCGCCCAGGCCCTGCTCGGTCCAGGCGTCCGGCGGGTCCGACGGCGTCCCGGGCGTCAGGCGGATCCCGCGGGACCGCAGGAACACCGCGACGCCCTGCTCCCGCGGGCGCCCGTCCACCCAGGCGTAGTAGTCGGCGTCGTCGAAGGGGCGCACGTCGGCGCCGGCCGGGATCCGCGGGTCCGCGAGCACGGCGTCGAACAGCTGCTTCCACGCAGCCCGGTGCACCGACGCCGTGTCCGTGACCACGCCGTCCAGGTCGAGGATCACCGCGTCGAAGGGGGACGCCGTCCCCGCGACCGTGGGGGAGCCGGCCCCACGCCGCGCAGGGCGGCTCCGCTCGGCGGGCGCGTCGGTGCTGCGCGCCTCAGGCCCCACCGGGACCGCCGGCCAGCTGCAGGACCGCGGCGCCGTCGACCCGGTCCGCGGCCAGGTCCGCCAGGGCGCGGTCCGCCGTTGTGAACGGGTACCGCTGGACGGTGGGCCGCAGCGGGATGCGGGCCGCGAGCGCCAGGAGCTCACGGCCGTCGGCGCGGGTGTTCGCCGTGACGCTGCACAGCCGACGTTCCTGGAAGAGCTCGTCGGCGTAGTGCAGCACCGGGATGTCGCTGAGGTAGATGCCCGCGACGGCGAGGGTGCCGCCGCGGTCCAGGGCCCGCAGGGCAGCAGGCACCAGGCCGCCGGCGGGCGCGAAGAGGATGGCGGCGTCCAGCGGCTGCGGCGGTTCGTCGGCCGCGCCTCCCACGAAGACGGCGCCCAGGTCCGCGGCCAGGCGCCGTGCGCTCGCCGAGCGCGTCATGACGGACACCTCGACGCCCTCGAACATGGCCACCTGCGCGGCGAGGTGGGCGGACGCCCCGAACCCGTAGATGCCGAGCCGGCCGCCCGGCCGCACCCCGGACCGGCGCAGGGCCCGGTACCCGATGATCCCCGCGCAGAGCAGCGGGGCCGCCTCCTCGTCGTCGAACCCCGGCGGGACCGCGTACGCGAAGGCCTCGGGGACGGTCACGAGCTCCGCGTACCCGCCGTCGTCGTCCCACCCGGTGAACCGCGGGGACAGGCACAGGTTCTCGTCGCCCCGGCGGCAGAACCGGCAGGTGCCGCAGGTCGAGCGCAGCCACGCGACGCCCGCCCTGTCGCCGACGCGGAAGAGCCGGCAGCCGGGCCCGGTGTCCACCACCTCGCCGACGATCTCGTGGCCCGGCACGGTGGCCGGGTGCTTCGCGGGCAGATCGCCCTCGACCAGGTGCAGATCGGTCCGGCACACCCCGCACGCCCGGACGCCCACCAGCAGCTCGCCGGGGCCCGGGGAGGGGTCGGGCCGGATGCCGAACACGAGCGCCGACGCGCCTCCTGCGCCGGTGCCGCCGTTCGCGGCGCGGGCACAGTCGTCAACCCACCAGGCGCGCATGACCTCCCCCTCGCCCCGGGGCGCAACGGGCGCCGACCGCCTCCCGCCGCGCCGGCCCGCGGGCACGTCCGTCGTCGTCGAGCACCATGGGACCCCCTGGCTAGGGGCCTCATCGTACGCTCCGGGCACCCCGCGGATCCGCTCCCGGAGGGCGCCTCGCCCGGCGCGGGTGGTGCCCGCGGGCTGGGTCTCCGTGACGGCCACGGACGTCGGTGCGAGAATGACCGCATGCCGCACCACGGAACACCCGTCGGGCGGGTCCGCGCGCTGTACCGCTATCCGGTGAAGTCGACGTCGGGCCAGCCGCTGGTCACCGCCGCCGTCACCCCGTCGGGGCTCGAGCACGACCGCCGCTGGGCCGTCTACACGCACGACGGCGGGATCGCCAGCGGCAAGCGCACGCGCCGTTTCCGGCCCGTCCCCGGGCTGCTGGACTGGGCGGCGGAACTGGACGGTCCCGACGGCGTCCCCGTCCTCCGCAGCCCCGCGGGCGTCCCGTACCGGGTGGACGACCCCGCAGCGTCCGAGGCCCTGACCTCGCGATTCGGCCAGCAGCTGACGCTGCGGGAGGGGACCACCGTCCAGCACCACGACGAGTCGCCCCTCCACCTCGTGACGACGTCGTCCCTGGCCGCGCTCGCGGACCTGCTGGGCGGCGCGGTCGAGGAGCGCCGGTTCCGCCCGAATATCGTCCTGGACACCGGCTCGGCTCCGCTGTTCCTCGAACGCGACTGGGCGGGCGTGGAACTGGCGATCGGCGACCATGTGGTCATCACCGTGGACGCCGGCATGCCCCGCTGCACGATGATCGACCAGCCCCAGGCCGGGATGGACGCCGGTCCTCGGGCGCTGAGGACCCTGGCCGTCCACAACGGGCTGGAGTTCGGCGTGCAGGCCCGCGTCGAGCGCAGCGGAGCGATCAGCGTGGGGGACCCGGTGACCCTGCGCGGCACGCCGTCCTGACCCATCACGGAGGAGAGAGCTGATGCGCAACGTGACCTACTCGATGGGAGTCTCCCTGGACGGCTACATCGTCGGACCGGATGGCGGATTCGACTTCACGACGCCGGACGAGGAGGTCTTCCGGTCCGCCATCGACGAGGTCCGCAGCGTCGGCGTCCACCTGCTGGGCCGACGGCTCTACGAGACGATGCTGTACTGGGAGACCGCCGATGAGGACCCGTCCCCGGACGAGCCGGACCGCGAGTGGACCGCTCTGTGGAAGCGGCTGCCGAAGGTGGTGTTCTCCCACTCGCTCTCCGCGGTCCGGGGGAGCAACACGCGTCTGGCATCGGGCAGCCTGGCGGACGAGATCGCACGGCTGCGCGCCGACCCGGCGGAGGGGGACATCGCGATCGGAGGCGCCACCCTCGCCGAGGCTGCGGCGGCACTGGACCTCATCGACGAGTACCAGGTGCGGGTCCACCCGGTGCTGGTCGGGGGCGGGCATCCGTTCTTCCCGCCCCACCGCCGCCGCACGGACCTCGAGCTCGTCGGCAGCCGGGTCTTCGGTTCGGGCGTCGTGATCTCCCGCTACCGTGTGAAGCGCTGACCTCAGCGGGCGCCCGTGGCGACGGCCACGATCTCCTGCATGTAGGGAGCCACGACCAGCCGGGAGATCCTGCAGTCCAGCAGGAGGACGCCGTCGTCGTCGGAGGCGAGCCAGCCCTCCACCGCAGCGAGGTCGCCGAGTGCGGCGATGATCGCTGACCGCGCCCCGAGAGCTGAGGCAACAGCGGCGAAGTCCACCTCGTCGATCAGCATGGGACCGGAGTCTATGCCGCGGACGGCATACTGGTGGATCTCGGCGCCGTAGGCGGCGTCGTTGAAGACCACGATCACGGCACGACGCGCCGTCCGGATGACCGTCTCGAGATCGGCGAGGGCCATGAGCGCCCCGCCGTCGCCCGTGCACAGGACGATCGTGGAGCCCGGCAGCGCACGGGCGGCGCCGACCGCGCTGGGGAAGCCGAGGCCGATGGTCTGGTACGCGGTGCCCACCATGATCAGGCGGTCCGGCGCGGGGACGTGGAGGTATCCGGGCGCCCAGCCGATGAAGTGGCCGCCGTCCTGCACGACCGTCCGGTCCGCCGGCAGCATCCGGTCCAGCGCGCGGCACAGACTCCGGGGGTCCAGGCGGCCGTCGGGGGCCGCCTGGTCGCCGTCGTCCCGCGCGTCGTGGGCGCCGAGGGCGTCGGCGGCGGCACGCGTGCTCCACCGCTGCCCTCCCTCACGGCGCTCGACGGCGGCGACCAGCGCCTCCGCGGTGAGGCGCGCGTCGGCGTGCAGGAAGTCGGTGACGACCGGCGAGGTGGGGCCGGCGGTGAGATCGGCCTGGACGACCCGGGCGTCGGGGGCGAAGGAGTGGCCGAAACGCATCGTGAACTGGTTGAGCCGCGCGCCGAGCACCAGGACGGCGTCCGCCTGCCCGACGAGACCGGCCGTGCGCTCGGAGGCCCAGCCGCCCGCGATGCCGAGGCTTGCGGCGTCGTCCCCGAAGAGTCCCGCGCCGAGCCCGGAGGTGGCGGTGAGGGCGCCGAGGCGGTCGGCGAGTGCGCCCGCCGCCGGGCCGGCCCCGCTGACCCAGGCGCCGCGGCCGGCCAGGATCAGGGGCCGTTCGGCGGAGGAGAGCAGCGCCGCGATGCGCTCGACGTCCGCTGCGGCCGGTGCCGGACGGGGGAGGGGCTCCGGCACTGCGGGGGTCTCCTCCTCGGCGGCCTCGGCGGCGGCGAGGTCGTACGGGATGGCCAGCACCACGGCCTCGCGGTGACGGAGCGCGTGCTCGACCGCCGCCGCCGTCACCGCCAGCGGATGCGCGGCGGACACCGTGAACGTCGTGGCGCCGAGGCCCTTGGCCACCAGGGACTGGTCCACGTCCCAGGCGCGCATCCCGGTGGTGGGGGCGTCGCCGACCACCAGGACCAGCGGGATGTCCGCCTGCACGGCCTCGGCCAGCGGGGTCAGGGCGTTGGTGAATCCGGCGCCGTAGGTGGTGGTGGCGACGGCGAGGCGGCCGCTCGCCCGGTGATAGGCGTCGGCGGCGGCGACCGCACCGGCCTCGTGCCGCACCGCGGTGAAGTGCAGGGACGGCGCGGCCATCACGGCGTCGAGGAAGTGCGCGTTGCCGTTGCCCATGACCCCGAAGACCTCGGTGGCGGCGGGCAGGAGTGCGGAGACGATACGGGCGGAGACGGTGGCCATGGTCGGGTCCTTGCGGGCGTGAGTCCCCGGCGCGCTGGTGCAGGCACACGGTCACCCCGGGGACCGGTGGGTGAAGTCCGTATGTGCCTCGGGCGGCTGCGCCCTTATTGCCTCTTTTTCAGGCACGGCGCCCGTGACACCCGACGCTTTTCACTATAGCGGGCGGGGCGTGGGGTTCCCGGCGTCGTCCCCGTCCGATCCCCCAGCGACTCGCCCTGGTCGGTGGGCATGAATGACCATGCCCACCGACTCGCCCTGTTCGGTGGGCATGTTCAGGTGCAACGGACAGGGCCCGACGACGTCGGCCGGTCAGCCGCGGCGACCGGCCCCCGCGCCGGCCTCCTCCTCCGCCTCCAGGGGCGCACCCTTGGTCTCCTTGACCAGGGTGGCGCCGATGAAGGAGATGACGCAGAGGCCCATGATGTAGAGGCCGATCGAGCCGGACCATCCCGTGCCCTTGAGCAGCGCCTCGGCGATGAGGGGTGCGAAGGCGCCGCCGAGGATGGCACCGAGGGCGTAACCGATGCCGATGCCGGAGTAGCGGACGTTCGCCGGGAACATCTCGGCGTACATCGCGGACATGGGCCCGTAGGAGAGTCCGAGCCCGATGGTCAGCACGAAGATCGCGATGCCGTACGCCCAGACGTTCCGGGTGTCGATCATCAGGAACATCGGGATCATCCACACGAAGATCAGCCCGTACCCGATCTGGAACGTCCGCACGCGCCCGATGCGGTCCGAGAGGATGCCGCCGTAGAGCGTGAAGATGAGCCAGCCGAAGGATGCCAGGAGCGTTGCGAGGAGCACGGGCGCCGCGGGCATACCGAGAATCCGTTGGGCGTAGGAGGAGAGGAACGCGATCACGAGGTAGCCGGCCGCATTGTTGCCGATGAAGATGACGGCGGCGAGGATGACCGGCCGCTTGTGCGTCCGCATGAGGTCCCGCAGCGGGGTCGCGGTGTCCCTCTTGCGCTCGATCATGCGCTTGAACACGGGGCTCTCGGCGACGGCGGCGCGGATGAAGTAGCCGACGACGATCAGGACGACGGAGAGCAGGAACGGGATGCGCCAGCCCCAGGCGAGGAAGTCCTCGGGGGACAGGGAGCTGCGGAGGAGGAACAGCACGAGGGTTGCCAGGATCATGCCGACGGGCACGCCGATCTGGGGGTAGGCGCCCCAGAAGCCGCGCCTGTTCACCGGTGCGTGCTCCACGGCCATGAGGGCTGCGCCGCCCCACTCGCCGCCGGCGGAGAACCCCTGGAGGATGCGCAGGAGCATCAGGAGGATGGGAGCCCAGACGCCGATCTGCGCGTAGGTGGGCAGCAGGCCGATCAGTGCGGTCGCGGAGCCCATCATGACGAGCGTGAAGACGAGCATCGCCTTGCGGCCGATGCGGTCCCCGAGGCGCCCGGCGATGACGGCGCCCAGCGGGCGGAAGAAGAAGCTGATGCCGATCGTGGCCCAGGCGACGAGCTGGGCGAGGCCTGAGCTCTCGCCCTCGAGGGGACCGAAGTACAGGGTCGCGAAGACGAGGCCCGCGGCCTGGGCGAAGATGAAGAAGTCGTACCACTCGATCGTCGTGCCGACCATGGTCCCGGCGAGGACCTTGCGGTCCGCCGCGCTCATGCCGTCCCGGGACTGTGCGTCCGGACGCTCTGACGCTAGTGCCATGAAAAACCCCTTTGTTCTCCGATGTGTCCTGCTGGCATGATCCCCGCGCTGGCGAGCGTCGATGTCCTCGGCGTCGGGCGGTGAATCGTATACGAAGAGTAGGTCCGTTGCGGAGCATGGTCAAGGATCGCGGGAGACCGATCGGGCCCTTTTGGTCGTAGTGTTCATGCGATGCCGTGAGGTTCGTTGGGTAACCTGGAGCGATCCTCAGTAGTGTTTGACCATGGCCACCTTCCTCAGAAACAGCCGCGCCGCCGCGCTTCCCGCCAAGCTCTCACGATCCTGGCTGCTGGCCTCCGCGGCGTCCGAGGACACGTTCATCCCCGCCCTCACCTCCGAGGCGGACTCCGTGGTGTTCGACATGGAGGATGCCGTCCCCGCCCCGGGCAAGGCCGAGGCGCGCGAGCGCGTGGTCGAGGCCCTGTCCACCGGCATGACCGCCTGGGTGCGGGTCAACGGCATCGAGACGGAGTACTGGGCCGACGACCTCGCGGCGCTGTCGAAGGCGCCCGGCCTGCGCGGGGTCATGCTCGCGATGACGGAGAAGCCCGAGCAGGTCACGCACACGGCCATGCGCCTGCAGGCCGGCACGCCCGTCCTGGCGCTCATCGAATCGGCGCTCGGCATCGAGAACGCGACGGCGATCGCCAGTGCCCCGGGCACGTTCCGGCTCGCGTTCGGCGTCGGCGATTTCCGGCGCGACACCGGAGCCTCCGACGACCCCATGGCGCTCGCCTACGCGCGGTCGAAGCTCGTGGTCGCCTCCCGCGTCGGGCAGCTGCCCGGGCCGATCGACGGCCCCACCGTCGGGGCCCTGGGGGAGGAGCTGCTCGAGGCCTGCAAGGTCACCGCCTCCATGGGGATGACCGGCAAGCTGTGCCTCCTGACCGACGCGACGGACACCATCAACCGCGGGCTCTCGCCCAGCGAGTCCGAGATCAGCTGGGCCGCCGAGCTCCTCCGCGAGCACGCCGCCGGTGCCGTGGTGGGCGACGGCTCCTACCTGCCGCGACTGGCCCGTGCGCAGAAGATCTCCTCCCTCGCGGACTCCTACGGCCTCTGGAACGCCTGACGGGAAAGTTTTTCGCGCTCCCTGCATCCAAACCGCCTCGTGGCCGGGTAGTACCGGGTGTCAGCGAAAAACCCCGTCACGGGGTCACACCAAGGAGTAGCCATGCAACGAAGCCTGTACGCCATCGGAGCCGTAGCAGCCCTGGGAGCAGCGTCCATCGCCGCCCCGGCAGCCGCCGCCGAGGCTCCCGCCGACGCGTCCCTGTCCGTCCTTCACGGGGTTCCCGACCTCACCGTCGACGTCTACGTCAACGGAGCCCTCACGCTGGACGACTTCACGCCGGGCACGCTGGCCGGTCCGCTCGCCCTGCCCGCCGGGGACTACCAGCTGGCCATCACGGCGTCGGACGCCGCGGACGCCAGCGCGCCGGTGATCGGCCCGGTCGACGTGACGCTGGAGGCCGGCGGGAACTACACCGCCACGGCGAACCTCGACGCCGAGGGACAGCCGACGGCGAACTTCTACACCAACGACACCTCGACCATCGAGGCCGGCAAGACGCGCCTGACGGTCCGCCACGTCGCAGCGGCCCCCGCCGTCGACGTCCTGGCCGGTGGTACGCCGATCGTCGAGAACCTGAGCAACCCGGACGAGGCTTCGCTGACGACGGATCCCGGCATGGTCTCGGCCGCGGTCGCGGCCACCGGCACCACCGATCCGGTGATCGGCCCCGCCGACCTGAACCTGCCGGAAGGCACCTCGACGATCGTCTATGCCTGGGGCAGCCTCGAGGCCGGTAACCTCGCGCTCGCCACGCAGTCGATCGAAGGGCTGCACTCCGCGCCCGGCGCCGTCCCGGGAGGCCAGTCCGGCCTCGCAGCCCAGAACGACAACGGAGCGGCCGTCGGGCTCGGGGCGTTCCTCCTGGTCCTGTTGGGCGGAGCGGCTGCCGTCGCCCGTCGTCGGACCGCCCGGGTCTGATGCCAGCAGTGCCGGGCGGGGAAACCCTTTCCCCCTCCCCGCCCGGCACGCCACCGCCCCCTGCAGGAGAGTCCAAGACCGTGCGCTCCAGACCACCCGCCGTCACCGCGGCCGTCCTCGCCGCCCTCCTCCTCGTGGGGTGCGCCCAGGCCGACAGTCCGGCAGACCCGGCTCCGGCGATCACCGCGCCCGTCCCTTCAGCGTCGGCCCCCGCGGAGGACGTCGGGACCCCGACACCCGGGGCGACGCCCCCGACGGACGCGCCCGCGACCGTCGCAGCGGCTCCACCGGTGACGATCCCCGAAGTACCCCTCCAGAAGGCCGACGGGGCGCTCCAGCCACGGGATCCCGCTCCCGTCTCCCTGGCCATCGCTGGCACCGACATCGCGGTGAAGGTCGTGGACGTCGGGATCGAGGAGAACGACGCCATGGAGATCCCCGACAGCTTCTACGAGGCAGGGTGGTATCGGTACGGGCCCACCCCCGGGGCGGACGCCGGCAACGCGGTGATCGCCGCCCATGTCGACAGCCTCACGGAGGTGATGCCCTTCGCCCAGCTGAAGGACGTGGCGATCGGGACCACCGTCACGGTGGGCCTGGAGGACGGCCGGACCCTGACCTACAGCGTCTCGGACGTCCGGAACGTCCCGAAGGCGACACTCAATGGATCGGAGATCTTCAAGCGCGACGGCGACCACGAGCTCAAGATCATCACGTGCGGGGGTGAATGGCTGGCCGAGGAAGGAGACTATGAGGATAATGTAGTGCTCACAGCCTTACCGCTCTGAGTCCGAAGGGTAAGAGCCCAGGATCGCAGGAGGCCGCATTCGTGCGGCACCGGCCCCGGCTTGAGGAGTTACGCGTGGCATCTCCGGGCCCTGATTGGACGAAGCAGCTCGACCTGGATTTCTCCGCCGGGGACGAGCGGGCCATGACCGCTGCCTACGAGAGCTTCGCCCCCCTCGTGTACACGATCGCGCTGCGGTCGGTGAGGGACCGGGCGGCCGCCGCGGACATCACCCAGGACGTCTTCGTCAGGGCGTGGCGATCCAGGGACCGCTTCGACCCGGAATCGGGAGTCCTGCCGGCCTGGATCATGGGGATCTGCCGGAACGTCATCCTCGACTCGCTGTCGGCGAGGACGCGGCAGGAGCACCTGGTGGTGCGAGCCGGGTTCGCCCCGGAGTCCGGAGCCGCCCTCGACCACGGTGTCGACACCATCACCGATCGCGTGGTCCTCGGCTCGGAGCTCGAACGGCTCGGGGAGCCCCAGGGCTCCATCCTCAAGTTGGCCTTCTACGAAGACCTCACACATCAACAGATCTCGGCGCGGATGAATCTTCCTCTGGGAACCGTCAAGAGCCACATCCGAAGGAGTCTCGTGCACCTGCGTAATCGACTGGGGGAATGGAATGCAGCATCTTGACCCAGATGCCGTGGGTCTCGCTGCACTGGGTGAATCCCTCGACTCCTGGTCGCAGACACATCTGGAACAGTGCGGTGCCTGTGCTGCCGACGTGGACGGGCTGCGTGACGTCGTCGCCGTCGCGAAGGCCGACGGCGGAGTAGCCGTCCTCGAACGGCCCGACCCGGCGGTCTGGGAAGCGGTCAGGGCCGAGCTCGGCCTGTCCGCTGATCTGTCCGCGGACGGCGCGGAATCCCGCGGTGAGCCCCCGACGAACGTGAGGTCCCTCGCTGCGGTCAGGGAGCAGCGCGGTCGCCGGAGGCGCCAGGTCCCCACGCGATGGCTGGCGGTCGCCGCCGGCGTCGGCATCCTCGTAGGTGCTGGAGCGCTCTGGGGCTGGGAGACGCTGCGCGCCGGCGATGGCGGCGTGGTGCTGGCCCAGGCCGAACTGGACCCGCTGCCCGGCTTCTCGGGATCGGGAGAGGCGACGATCCTGCGTGCCGACAACGGCACCCGGAGCCTCGACGTCGACCTCACGGGGGCGACGCCGGAGGGGTTCCGTCAGGTGTGGCTGATCGCCCCCGACCTGAAGGAGATGTACAGCGTGGGCCTGCTGGAGACGGAGCACGGGAGCTTCGCGGTACCGGAGGACATCGACCTGGCCAAGTACCCCATCGTCGACATCTCCGACGAGCCCTTCGACGGGGACCCGTCCCACTCGAGTGTCAGCATGGTCCGGGGCACGATCGGCGCCGTCGGCAGCTGAGACATCCGCTGCGTCAGTGCGCCAGGCTGCGTTCCTCCATACCGCTGAGCCTCGACGTGCCGCCGCAGTTCGTGCACGCCTGGAGGCGTGTCTTCTTCACGGTGAGGAGCGGGATGAAGAACACCGAGAGCTTCGTCCTGCGCTGGATCAGTTGCTGCGGGGCGAACACCCCGCAGTAGCGGCAGGAGGCGGACCGGGTGGACTGGAGGTGCTCACGTGTGGTGAGGCCGAAGAGGAAGAACATCCCTCCACGGTAAGGGCGCCGGACCGAAGAGGGAAGCCTGCTTACTATCTCCCCGTCCGACCACGGACGTGCTACTTGGAGTGCCCCGGCCACTCCCGGAGGGGGATGCGCGAGATCGTCCGGATGATCCCCGCCGTCCCCCACTCGTTCTTCCCCAGCCGTGAGAGCGGCCTGAGCGCGGTGACCGAGGGGAGGTCGCCGTCGAGCACGTCCTCGGAGACCGCCGCGTGCAGCACCTCGCCGAACACGAGGGTGCAGTCGCCCATCTCCTGGATCAGGTGGAGCCGGCACTCGAGCGCCACGGGGGATTCCAGGACGCGCGGCGGCCGCACCGTCGCACTGGGTTCGCGGGTGAGGCCGACGGCGTCGAACTCGCTGGTCTGCGGCGGGAAGGCGGTGCCGGTGGCGTTGACGGCCTCGAAGAGGTCCTCCGGCGTGAAGCTGACCACGAACTCGCCCGTGGCTTCGATGTTGCGGACGGAGTCCTTGCGGCCCACGGACGTGAACTGGACGATCGGCGGATCGACCGACGCGATCGTGAAGAAGGAGTGCGGCGCGAGGTTGTCCACGCCGTCCGCCGACGTCGACGAGACCCAGGCGATGGGGCGCGGCACGACGACGGAGGTCAGCAGCCGGTAGAAGGCGCGGCTGTCGGCGGGGTCCGGCACGATGTCCCTGCGCATCCCGACCTAGCCCCGCGCCGAGAGGAGGTCGCGGAGGCCGAGCGGTCGGCGCCCCGTGAGGCGCTCGACGTCGGGGGACACCTCGGCCATCTCGCCGCGGGCGATGGCCGTGTACGTGCTGACCCAGGCCTCGACCTGCCAGCGGGGCGCGCCGTGGTGGGCCCTCGAGGCCAGCGCCTCCTCGTACGTCTGGTCCTCGAACCGCACGGCGGCGGGGGTCACCGCGCTGATGGTGGCCGCGGCCTCGGCCAGGGTGAAGGACTCCGGGCCGGTCAGCCGGTACGCCGCGCCCTCGTGGTCGGCGGGCGCCCGCAGGATCGCTGCGGCGGACCGTGCGACGTCGGACTGGGCGACGGCGGAGAGCCGGCCGTTCCCGGCCGGGCCGCGGATGACGCCGTCCTCCGCGAGGGCGGGCACGGCGTCGAGGTAGAGGTTGTCGCGCAGGAACGTCCAGGCCATGCCGGAGTGCCGCAGGTACTCCTCCGTGGCCCAGTGGTCGCGGCCGAGCAGGAACGTGGCGTCGGGGGCGGCGCCGAGGAACGAGGTGTAGACCACGTGCCGCACGCCTGCCGCCTTCGCCGCGTCGAGGAAGGTCCGGTGGGTGGCCACGCGGTCGGCTTCCTCCGCGGCGGACACCATGAACAGCACATCCACACCGGCGAGCGCCGCGACGGACGCGTCGGCGTCGCCGTAGCTGCACTGCCGGACGACGGCCTCGGGGAGGTGCTGCACCCGGTCCGGCGACCTGGCGGGGAGGACGAGCGGCACCCCCTCGGCGGCGAGGTCCCTGGCGACCCGCCCACCCACGGTGCCGGTGGATCCTGTGACTGCGATGCGCTGCTCCATGTCCGGAACAGCCGCGGCGGGGGCGGAAGTATTCCTTCCGGCGTCACCCTCCGTTCGCCGCCCGGTGGTCCGCGGGCCGCCCGGCGCCGCTAGGCTCCCTCGAATGACTGGACGGTTCGTGGCGATCGGCGATTCCTTCACCGAGGGCGTCGGTGACTGGAACGCCGCCTTCCCCAACGGGGTGCGCGGCTGGGCGGACCGCGTGGCCAAGCAACTGGGACGGCAGGACCCCGCGTGGGAGTATGCCAACCTCGCGATCCGCAGCAAGCGGCTGCACCAGGTGCGCGACGAGCAGGTGGACCGCGCGCTGGCTCTCCAGCCGACCCTCGTGAGCCTGTACGCCGGCGGCAACGACATCCTCGAACTGCGCACCGACATGGTGGCCCTCATGCGGGAGTACGAGTCCATCGTGGCGCGCATCGCCGCGTCGGGGGCCCGTCCGCTCCTGTTCACCGGCTTCGACATCCCCCTGAGCCCCGTCTTCGAACCGATGAAGCGCCGGAACTGGCTCTTCAACGACCACGTGCGGCGCATCGCCCGCGCGTACGACGCCGTCCTCGTGGACTACTGGTGCTTCGACGAATACTCGGATCCGGGGCTGTGGGACGCCGACCGGCTGCACATGTCGCCCGCCGGGCACCGGAACCTGGCGGCGCACGTGCTGCGGGTCCTCGGCGTCGAGCACTCCCTCACGCCGCGCCTGCCCGAGCGGGAGGGGTACGCGGGCCTGGTGGCCGGGCTGCGCCGCGAGACGGCCTGGCTCGGGGAGTGGGTGGTGCCCATGTTCGGGCGGCGCCTGCGGAGGGTCACACTCGGCGACGACCTGCAGCCGCGGTGGCCGGAGCCCGTCCGCCCGGCCGACGGCCTGAAGCGTCTGGCGCGCGCCCGGCAGACCACCGCGGGGTAGGGGGTAGGCGGGATCCCGCCGGATGCCTCGGCGTCGACCGGCGGCGACTAGACTCGACGCCTATGGATCACATGCGCAGGCTCCGCACCCCGATCGTCTGGCTGCTCGTCGCCGCCCTGGTTCTCAGCGTCGGCGCGGGCCTCTTCTCCGTCATCTTCTAGGAACCGGCCGGGACCTCGCCCGCCCGGACCGGCGGTCCTGCCCCGTAGCCCCCGGGTCCGCCTTCCGCCAGCACGGATCCGCGGCGGCGCCGGACTTGGTAGTGACGCCATCGCGTGCCTAAAGTCATCAGTAGGCTTAGCTTCACCGGCGGGCCGACCTTCGTTCCGGCGCCCGTCGCGGCGCAGGACACGCATCAACCCAGGGAGAACACTCATGACCTCCGAGAGCACCACAGGATCCACCGACCAGTACACGTTCCAGAACCCCGTCACGCGGTTCCAGAGCATCACCCCTCCTGCCGAGCACACGGACGAGCCCGGGCTCGAGTCCGAGATGGACATCAAGGCCGACCGCGGCGAGACCTCCTACCGGGGCACGGGCCGCCTCACGGGCCGGAAGGCCCTGATCACCGGCGCGGACTCCGGGATCGGCGCCGCCGTCGCGATCGCATTCGCGCGCGAAGGGGCCGACGTCGCCCTGTCCTACCTCCCCGAGGAGGAGGAGGATGCGCAGGTCGTCAAGGGACTCATCGAGGCGGAGGGCCGCACGGCCGTCTGCATCCCCGGTGACCTGAAGGACCCCGCGTACTGCATCTCGCTCGTGCAGGAGGCCGTGGACGGCCTCGGCGGCCTGGACACCCTCGTCAACAACGCCGGCAAGCAGGTGGCCGTGGAGTCGCTGGAGGAGCTGAGCGACGAGCAGCTGGACCACACGTACAAGACGAACATCTACTCGTTCTTCCGCGTGACCAAGGAGGCGCTCAAGCACCTCCAGCCCGGGTCGGCGATCATCAACTCCACCTCGATCCAGGCCTACGAGCCCTCGCCCACCCTGGTGGACTACGCGAGCACCAAGGCCGCGATCAACAACTTTACCAAGGGGCTCGCGCAGCAGCTCGCCCCCAAGGGCATCCGCGTCAACGCCGTGGCACCCGGGCCCATCTGGACGCCGCTGCAGCCCTCGGGCGGACAACCGAAGGAGGCACTGCCCGAGTTCGGCAAGGACACCCCGCTGGGCCGTGCGGGCCAGCCGACCGAGCTCGCGCCGGCGTACGTCTTCCTGGCGTCCTCCGAGTCGAGCTACGTGCTCGGTGAGACCCTGAACGTCAACGGTGGGATGCCTTCGCCGTAACCCCCGGCGGCAGACGCCAGCAGCCCCGGACTCCTGCGAGTCCGGGGCTGCTGTCGTCTGGGGTGCGTGGTTCCGGGGCTATCGGGCCTCGTCCAGGGCGTCGAAGTCCGCGCGGTCGATCCGGCGGTGGTAGCGCATGCCGGCGAGTCCGCCGAGGATCGCCCCGACGAGGGCGATGGCGGCTGCAGCGAGGAGCGCGAGGAGCCCGGGGCCGGTGACGTCCTGCAGGGACGGGAGGCCGAGGCCCTGGATCCGCTCGGAGACGTTCGCCTGGTTGCCCGCGATGAGTCCGATGATGGCGAGCACGAGCGTGACGACCACCGCCCAGAGCCAGACGGCGATCCCCTGCTTGGCACCGCTGAAGCGTGCCATGCGTCCGGCGACGTAACCGCCCGTGTAGTAGGCGAGGAGCAGCATGACGGCGAGGACGACGGCGGTAGTGATCGCCGCGCTCTGCGCCTCGCCCGCGCCGCTCGTGAGGTCGGTGACGGAGAGGTTGCTGCCGATGCCGAACAGCGCGGCCACGCCGCCCACGAGGGCGGAGAGCAGGACGAACATGCCCGTGGCGGTGAGCCAGCCGAAGAACGCGGAGCCGAACTTCATGCCCCCGAAGTGCTCCTTCTCGCGCTGGTGCAGCAGCTTGCGGTCGGACAGGCTGGGCACGCCCGACGCGGCTGCGGCGCCGCGGGGGAGGGGCTGGTCGTTCTCGGGGGCGGGGGTGCCGCGCTCCCTGCGCTTGCCGGCGGGTGTCGTGGGGACCACCTGCGTGTGGGGCCGTGTCGTCGTGTCCTCGGCGGGGCGCGTCTCCCGCGAGGCGGAGATCGGCGGCGCCTGCCGGCGGGTGGGCGTGGTGTCCTCGGTGTCGGCCGTGCCGCCCGAGTACATGCCCGGCACGTAGGCGCCGCCCGCGTCGTCGTCTGACTCGTACCCGATGGCGTCGTTCCCGCCGTTCCGCGTGGCCGGCGGCGTCACGGACGACGCGCCGGACCCGCTCTCGCCGGCCCCCGCACGGTGGGTGTCCATCAGTTCGGTGGGGTTGTCCTGGGACGGGGCGTGCTCGGGGCCGTCGTGGCGCTCGCCGTCCCTGTTCCCTGATGTGGGTGTGCTCATGGATCCTCCTGATCTCAGGGCCCGCAGGCTCGCTAAGGCGGCTTAGTATTCCCGTCAAGTATCCCACGACGGCGGGGAGAATGGCCGACGGCGCCGCGCCGCAGCACGGGATGCGAGACTGGGCTCATGGATCTTCAGCTGGTCATGACCGTGGTGTGTGGAGCGCTGATCGCCGTGGGCATCGCGGGTGTGGTGATCCCGGTGCTGCCGGGCAGCATCCTCATCATCGTGGCCATGCTCGTCTGGGCGCTCACGGTGGGGAGTGTCGCGGGCTGGACCGTCTTCACGGTGGGGACCGTCCTGGCTGGTGCCGGGCTCGCCGCCGGGCTCGTCCTCACCGGCAGGACGCTCCGTCAGCGGCGGATCCCGGGCCGGTCGGTCACCATCGGGGTGCTCGCGGGAATCGCCGGCATGTTCCTCATCCCCGTCGTGGGGCTGTTCGTCGGGTTCGCCCTCGGGTTGTTCCTGAGCGAGTTCGCCCGGCAGCGGAATGCGCGGGAGGCCGTGACCTCCAGCCTTCACGCCCTGAAGGCGACCGGCTTCGGGATCCTCGCCGAGCTGGCGCTCGCCTGCCTGGCCGGGATCACCTGGGTCATCGGGGTCTGGGTCCACTTCGCCGGCGCGTAGGCGTCAGGACTCTCCGGAGAGGGTCAGGGCCGCGACGATCAGCGCGAGGTGGCTCAGTCCCTGCGGCAGGTTGCCCAGGAAGGCGCCGTCGGAGGGCTCGATCATCTCGGCCATGATGCCGACGTCGTTGGCCAGGGGCACGAGCTCCTCCATCAGGTGCACGGCCTCACCCCGACGGCCGACGGCGACGAGCGCCGACACCATCCAGAAGGCGCACGCCACGAACGTCGCCTCCTCCTCCTGCATCCCGCTGTAGCGGTAGAGCAGCGGGCCGGCGCCGAGTTCGGCGCGGAGGGCGTCCAGCGTCGAGGACATCCGCGGTCCGGTATCGAAGCCGCTCATGGCGTGCAGGAGGATCGAGGCGTCGAGCTCCGTGGACCCGGGGTACCAGATGTAGCTCTGGCGCTCCTCGGACCAGCCGTGCTCGTGCACCCAGTCGCGGATGCGGTCGCGCTCGGAGGCCCACCGCTCGACCGGCCCCTGGAGCTGGCCGCGGTCGGCGAGGAGGACGGCGCACCGCAGGGCGTTCCAGCACCCGAGCTTCGAGGTCACGTAGTGCCGTTCCTCCGGGAGCTCCCACATGCCGGCGTCGCGGCGCTGCCACACGTCGCAGGCGAGGTCCGCGAGGTCGGCGAGCTGGCGCATCGTCGCCGGGTCGAGGGCGTGGCCGGCCTGGACGTACTGCCACACGATGTCGAAGATGTCCCCGAACACACCGAGCTGGAGCTGGCCCGCGGCGGGGTTGCCGTCGACGACGGGGCCGATGCCGCGCCAGCCGGTGAGGTCCGGGCGGCGCGTGCCCTCGGGGATGTCGCCGTTAAGCCCGGTGAAGACCTCGAGGTCGGCGCCCTGGGCCCGCAGGTTCTTCAGCATCCACGACACGGCGGCGTGGACCTCCTCGCGGATCCCCGCCCGCGTGAGGGCGTGCAGCGTGTAGGCGGTGTCCCGGACCCAGGCGTAGCGGTAGTCCCAGTTCTTGCCGCCCGCGAGGGACTCGGGCAGGGAGGTCGTCGCCGCGGCGGCGATGGATCCGGACGGGCTGTGCAGCAGCAGCTTCAGGGTGAGGGCGCTGCGCAGCACGGCGTGCCGGTACTCGCCGTCGTAGCCGAAGGCGTCCGACCACGACTGCCAGTTGGCGATGGTGCGGTCCACGCCGTCGTCGATGGTCTGCGGGTCCGGGAGCGGGAGGGGCTCGCCGTGCGTGGAGACGACGGCGACCAGGTGCCTCGACTGCGGCGAGGTGGTGAAGACGCCTGTGACGGACCGTCCGCCGGCGTGCCGGACGCCGTGGTCGATGCCGAGGATCCCGAGCGCGGCGCCGTCGATGCGAAGGATCGGCTGCCCGGCGCCCGTGTCGACCCACGGCGACGCGCCACCGAAACAGGTTCCGGGCGCGACCGACCACGCCATCTCCACGGAACCCGTCAGGCCGTCGACGCGCCGGGCGAGCTCCCCCCAGGGAAGTCGGCCGGCCACTCCGGTGTTGAGGGAATCCGTGACGCGCACCGTGCCGCCGGCCGTGGTGTAGGTGGTCTCCAGGACGTTGGAGCCGTCCGCGTAGCGACGCTCCACCGAGAAGGGCGCCGTGGGTGCGAGGGACAGGAAACCCTCCTCGGCGTCCAGCAGCCGGGCGAAGGCCGGCGCCGAATCGAGGTCCGGGGTCGGGTACCAGTCGATGGAGCCGTCGAGCGCCACGAGCGCGACGGTCCGGCCGTCGCCGATCGCCGCGTAAGAGCGGAGATCGACGAAACCGGCATCATCCCGGAGGGCGCCGTCCACCACGTCCTGGTCTACCGCCGTCTTCCTGCTACCTGCCGGGCCGGCCGTTGTAGCGCGCCTTGCCGGCGCGGGTCTGCTGGCCTGCGCGGCGGCTGTTCATCAGGCGTGAGGCGATGACGGGGACGAGAGCCCAGAGGATCTTCTTCAGCAGCATGGTGTGTCCTTACGGTGAGGGACGCCCGCGAAGGTCACGGACGGTCGACTTCATCATCCTACTGATGATCACCCGACGGCCCGGCCTTCCGTGACGAACGCCGCCAGTGCGCGGAGTTGGGCGGTCCGTGCTACCGGGTTCAGGTACATCATGTGGCCGGCCTCGTGATAGTGGTGCGTGAAGCGGGCCCGGGCGGTGTCGTCGAGGTTCATGTGAGCCCAGACGTACTCGGCCGCGAAGTGGGGGGTGGCGCCGTCGTGGTAGCCGTAGTCGACGTGCACGCGCAGGGTGGGATTGTGCACGAGGAGGCGTTCCAGGACGCCCGAGACGTCCACCGGCGCACCCTCGAACGTCCGGTAGCTCCACGGCTGGACGCGCGCGGTGAGGATCTCGTAGGGGAGGTCGTTCTCGTAGCCGAGTTCCGCCCGGACGTAGTGGTTCATCGCCGCCGAGTACGGTCCGGTGATCGCCCGCATGCTCGGGTCGTCGAAGGAGTCCGAGGCCTGCTGGTTCTCGGGGCGGGCGGCGAACCGGCCGTCGATGCGCCCCACCGCGAGGCCCTGCCCGCGCAGGAGTTCCGCCGCGAACTCGTGGTAGGCCCAGCGGAGGTCGGTGCGGCGGATGAAGCCCTCGTCGAGCGTCGTGATGGCGTGCAGGCGCGCGACGACGTCGTCGTACTCCGCCGGGCTCAACCGGCTGCCCTGCGTCAGCGCGTAGCCGAAGTCGCGGGACGCGAACTCCTCGGCCTCCCGGAGCACGTCGGAGAGCTCCCTCCCGCCGTGCCTGCCGTGGTGGTGCGCGATCGCGGCATAGGTGGGCAGGTGCAGCGCGTAGGGCAGGTCGCTGCCCGGGAAGAAGCGCAGCGTGGACATGTTGAGGACGGTCGAGATCAGGCCGAGTCCGTTGACGGCCATGCCGTAGGCGTCGAACAGGCGCCCGGCCACCGCGACGGCGCGCAGTGTGCCGTAGGACTCGCCGACGAGGTACTTGGGGGAGAGCCAGCGGTTGTTGCGGGTGGTCCAGAGCCGGATGACCTCAGCCACGAGATCGCGGTCCTGGACGAAGGCGTGGAACTCGTCGGCCGTCTCGCCCTCGACCACACGGGAGAAGCCGGTGTTCACGGGGTCGATCAGAACGAGGTCGCTCGACTCGAGCAGGCTGTCCGGATTGTCGACGAGGTCGAACGGTGCAGGCGTCATGGCGCCGACGTCCCCCGAATCCACCAGACGCGGCCCCAGCAGTCCCAGATGGAGCCACACGGAGGCGGAGCCGGGGCCGCCGTTGAAGGCGAAGGTGACGGGCCGGTCCGGCTCCGCGTCCTGCTTCGTGTACGCCACGATGAAGATCTCGGCTTTCGGCTTGAAGCCGTCCGCCTTGCCGTCCTTCGTCTCCTCGCGGCGCAGGACGAGGCGTCCGGTCGTCGTCGTGTACGTCAGGCCCGAGGCCGTGGTGTGCTCCCGGACGGCGAAATCGTCGGACACCTCCCTGGCCCGGGCATCCGATTCCTGCGCGGCGGTGGTCGGTGTGTCCTTCGTCTCATCAGCCATGCCAGAAGACTACCGGTAGTTCCCTGAGGCAACCGCTCAGCGGTCGGCGGGTGCTGTCTCCCGGGACTCCGATGCCGGGCGAGGCCCCCTGTGGGCGCCCTGTGCCGGGGAGGCCCCGGCGTCGCCGGACCACTGGTCGTTCCGCTGCGGCCGGGCGAAGAACAGGGCGGCGAGGAAGCCGATGATGATGACGCAGGCCGGCAGGTAGAGCGACTGGCCCATCGCGAGCGCGTAGCCGGCCTTCGCGTCCTCGGGCAGCGCTGCTCCGGGGGTGGCGCTCATGCCGCCGCCGCCGAGATTGGTCATCAGGCGTGACTGCATCATCGCAGCGATGGCGGCGCTGCCGAGCACGGCGCCCATCTGGCGGGTGGTGTTGTAGACGCCGGACCCTGCTCCCGCGAGGGACGGGGCGAGGTTCCGGGTGGCGGTGAGGGAGACCGGCGCCCAGATCCCTGCACTGGAGAGGCCGAGCAGGGAGATCGGCAGCAGGAGCTGCCAGAAGGGGACGTCCGGCGTGAGGAGGGAGCCCAGCCAGAAGAGGGACACCGACATGCCGGCGAATCCCGCGATGGCGATGTACTTCGGATTGCTCCGCTGGACGAACTTGCCGACGAAGGGGGCGAGGGCGCCGGAGATGACGGCCATGGGGGTGAGGAGCAGCGCCGCCTGCGTGGGCGAGAGGCCGCGGACCGTCTGCGCATACAGCATGAGGGGCAGTGCCATGGTGGTGATGGCGAAGCCCATGGCGGTGATGGAGGTGTTGGCGAGGGAGAAGTTACGGTCCCGGAACAACCGCAGCGGCACCAGCGGTTCGCCGCGGTTGATCTTCTGCCAGATGACGAAGGCGACGAGCAGCACGATGCCCGTGATGATCAGCGACCAGACGGAGAGCGGGCCGGCAATGGTCCCCCAGTCGTAGGTCTCGCCCTCCTGGATGCCGAAGACGAGGCAGAACAGGCCGGCGGCGCTGAGGAAGACGCCCAGCATGTCGAAGCGGTGGGACGTGGTGGGCAGGGTGGGGACGAGGCGGACGGCGAGGACGAAGCCGATGACGCCGACCGGGACGTTGATGAAGAAGATCCACTCCCACCCGGCGGAGTCCACGAGGATGCCCCCGAGCACGGGACCCACGAGGGTCGCGACGCCGGCGACGGACCCCCACAGGCCCATGGCGGCACCCCGGCGCTCGGGCGGGAAGATCCGGGTGATGACGGACATGGTCTGCGGCGTCATGAGCGCGGCGCCGAGTCCCTGCAGTACGCGCGCCAGGATGAGCGTCTCCACCGTGCCCGAGAGCCCGCACCAGGCGCTCGAGAGCGTGAAGACCACCAGCCCCACCAGGTAGATGCGTTTCGGCCCGAAGCGGTCACCCAGCCGACCCGTCACGAGCAGCGGCACGGCGTAGGCCAGCAGGTACGCGCTGGTCACCCAGATGACGCTGTCGATCCCGGCGTCGAGCCCCTCCATGATGGCCGGGGTGGCGACCGAGACGATCGTGGAGTCCACGAGGATCATGAAGAAGCCGATGACGAGTGACCAGAGGGCCGGCCATGCCCTGATGCCGTCCTGCTGGGCGGTGTCTGTGGCGGCCGGGGTGGGGGTGCGGGACATGAGGAGAAGACTACGCCCGCCCGCTGACATCCCTGCCGCCGCCGGCAACCGCCCGCGCTTTGGGCGTAGCGGGAACTTCTGGGTACAGTGTTGGTGTTCGGAAGTAGTACCCGGGGCTTTAGCTCAGTTGGTAGAGCGTTTCGTTCGCAATGAAAAGGTCAGGGGTTCGATTCCCCTAAGCTCCACAGTCTCCGCACACAGCGAGGCCCCTGTCACCAGGGGCCTCGCTTTTGTTCCAGGGCGGAAGGCACGGGAAGCCCGGCCGGCGGGATCAGGACTGGTACTGGTCCGCCTTGTAGGAGCCGGCGGCGCCGGGGCCCTGCTGGGGAGCCTGGCCGAGCGGGTAGCGAGCGGCCTCGCGGCCGAGGTAGCGCGCCGATCCGTAGGACAGGACGAAGTACATGATCACGGCGAAGAAGAAGATCAGGACCGCCGTGCCGGCGCCCTTGCCGAAGACCTTCGCGACGTTGATGGCGAGGAGCACGGCGAGGACGATCTGCAGGACCGGGATGAAGGCCAGGAGGACCAGCCACGGGGACAGTCCCGAGATGCGCAGCAGGACGATGATGTTGTAGAGCGGCACGAATGCGGCCCAGCCGGGCTCGCCGGCCTTCTTGAACATCCCCCTGAGGGCGAAGCCGGTGATCAGGAGAGCGATCACAAGGCTCAGGATGCCGCCGATCGCAGCCCCCGCAACGGCGGCGGGATCAGTGGTGGTGGTCGTGGTGGTGGTCATCGCCGGGAGCATGCCGAGGGCAAGGGCGGAGGTCGGTGTCATGAACCGAACAGTACCGTGCGTTTAATGAAATCGGGACGAAACGCGCTCTGTCGTGGCGCCGCGTCGGCTACTCGGCCTCGGGCGCCTTCCGCGTCCAGGGCTTCGCCGCAAGGATCCGGGCGAGCGGTCCGAGCCAGGACATCACCACCAGGAGGGTGAAGGTGCTGCTCAGGGAGGAGCTTAGGGTCGTGGAGGGGAAGAGCTGGTGGACGCCCACGAGGACGGCGGCCACGAGGAACACCTTCTTGAGCGCGCTCAGCACATGCCACGGGACCGGGCGCGGCCAGGGCGTGAAATCGGCGGACTCGGTGTCCCCGGGCTGCGTGTCCCAACTCATCCGACCCCCTGCATGGTATGTGCCTCCATTATCCACGCGGAACGTCTCCAGGCGGCAGGCACCTCACCCGAGGACGGCCCAGCCGCGTGCCGGGACGAGCGCGGAGCCGTCGTCGACGGCCGCCTGTCCGGCGAGGACGGACGTCGCACCCGCGGTCCCGAGCCGCTGGTCCTCGTGCGAGAGATTGAGCAGCACGACGAGCGCGTGGGACTCATCCACGGAGCGGTAGGCGAGCACTTCGTTGGAGAGGTGGAGCACCTCGGTCCTCGCCCGGTGCAGCCACGCGTTCCGGCGGCGCAGTCCGATGAGCTCCTGGTGCAGGGCGAAGACGGGTCCGCCGATCGGCGAGAGATCGTGCGGTGAGGGCGGGAAGAGCGGGCGGACGTCGTCGTCGCCCCCTGCCCGGTCCTCCTTGATGCCGCGGTAGCCCTGCTCGTCCCCGTAGTACACCGAGGGCGTCCCGCCGACCGTGAAGAGGACGACGGCGGCGTGCTGCACGAGGGCGGGGTCCTCGAGCTTGCTCGCGATGCGTGTGACGTCGTGGTTCCCGACGAAGGTCAGCGGCGCGAAAGCGGCCAGGAGCGCGTTGTGGCGCTCGAGGGCGGCGGCGAGCTCGTAGAAGTTCGCATCGTTGAGGGAACTCCAGATGGCCTTCCACAGCTCGTACTGGGTGGTGGAATCGATGCCGCCGGCCTGGACCGCCGCCGCGTAGTCCCCGTGGATGTACTCACCGACGAAGTACGCGTCCGGGTGCGAGGACCGCACGCGCTGCATCACGTCGGCCCAGAACGACGACGGCACGGCGTAGGCGGCGTCGAGTCGCCAGCCGTCCGCCCCGCGACCCAGCCAGTACTCCATGACCTCGACGACGAAGTCCGCGACGGCGGGCTCCTCGTGGTCCAGGGCCACCAGGTGGTGGTGCCCCTCGAAGTCGCGGTACCCGGGCTCGATGCCGGGCCCGGCGCCGTCGGGCCAGTCGAGGGAGAACCAGGCGGCGGTCGGGGCGCCCGGTCCCTGCGTGAGGACCTGCTGGAAGGGTGCGAAGGAGCGGCCCGTGTGGTTGAAGACGCCGTCGAGGAGGATCCGCAGTCCGCGCCTCCCGGCCTCCGCGACCAGCGTGTCGAAGTCCTCGAGCGAACCCAGCCGGGGGTCGATCGCGAAGTAGTCGGTGGTGTCGTAGCCGTGCGTCTCGGAGGCGAAGACGGGGCCGAGCGCCAGCCCCGATGTGCCCAGCTCCACGGCGTAGTCGAGCCAGGGGATCAGCTCGAGCAGCCGATGGGCTGCCGCCGGTTCCCCGGTGGCCGCTTTCTCGGCACCCACGAAGCCGAGCGGGTAGACCTGCCACCAGATCGCGTGCTGGACCCACTCGGGCTCGTTCATGGCGTCGGCCTTCCCGTCTGCTCGCACCGGCCCGGATGGGGCAGCACCCCGGCTGCGGCCGGGACGATGACTAGCCTACGTCGGCGAACTGCCGGCCGCCCGCCGCGAGATCCCGGACGTCCCTCGGATCCAGGTGCGCGGCGTCGGCGATGGCTCCGATGGCCCCGCCCGCGTCCGCGGCCCGGACGACGGCGGCCTCGAGGTCGGCCGTGAGCTGGTCGAGGTGCCACTCCGAGGACTCGAGGTCGGCCGCGGCCGCTGCCACCCGGCGAAGGGCGGGAGGCAGGGGGTGGGCGAGTTCGGCGGGCTCCTCGGGCGAGAGCTGGAAGCCGCAGGGGCAGGCCCAGACCAGTTCGACGTCGTCCGCGGCGGGCACCTGCGGGATCAGGCCGTAGGGAGCGGCGCGGTAGGAGGTCTCGCGGAGGATCATGGGGTCCCCGCAGTGCAGGGGAGCGACAGTCCTCGCATCGTCCCCGCCGAGCGTGTCACCGATGGCCTGCGTCATGACCTGACCTTTCGAGTCGGAAATACGAACCGGACATATAACTAGTTCGACAAACTAGTTATATGCGGAGCGACCTCCGCGTGTCCATTTCGCGGTCTACCCCTCCCCGGCGGCCTCCAGGACCCGTCCCGCCAGTTGCTCGAGGACGGCCGGGGACGCACCGGGGGAGCCCGTCGCCTGGCTCGTCGCGGCAACCGTGAGGTCGCCGCGAGCGACGGTCACGGTGGTGCTGTCCTGCTGCTGGCCATCCGGCAGCTCGACGGTGGACCTGACGGCGAAGGAGGTTGCGTCCTCCATGGTGGTCTCGACGGACTCCATGGTGCCCTCGACGGTGACTCCCTGCATCTCGATCGTGTACGTCGAGCAGGTCGCCACCAGGGCGAGCTCCTTCTCGGCGTTCTCCGTCAGGCGGTCCTCGGCGCCGTCGGCGACCGCGAGACTCACCGAGACGCTCGACAGGCCGTCCGGAGCCGGGGCCACGCCGATGGCCAGTTCCGCGTCCTCCACCAGCGTCGAGAAGTCCTGTGGGAGGACGTTGCACTCGGCGGGAGTGATCGTCACACCGTCCATCAGCTGCGAGGCCTGGCCGAGGGCGGCCGTCACCTGATCCGCGGGTACGACGGTGAGGGGCGTGCCGTCGTGCGTCGAGATGGTCCCGAGGATCTCCGCCAGGTCCTCGCTGGAGTAGCCCCCGGGATCCGCCGGGGCGGAACTGCTGGCAACCGCCGCTTCCGGTGCACCGACCGTCGGCGCAGGCTCGGCCGCGGAGGGGCCGCCGCACGCGGTCAGGGCGAGCAGGAGGCTGCCGGTGAGGACGGGACGGAACAGGACACGCGACATGAAGGACCCCCAGGTGTGACGGGGCCCCTGCGGCCCCTGCTGGGCCCGACGATACAGTCCCGTGTCACCGCGGACGGCGGGACTCGCCCTGCTCTAGTTCGAGGATCGCTCCGCTTCGGTACCGCGGTCCGCCCGGCGGAGCCGGCGGCCGGACTCGCGGTAGACCTGCGCGCAGAAGGCGACGAGCAGGAGGGCATGCGCCATGTCGCCGCCGTAATACATGAGCTGGGCTGCCTGCTCCGTATCGGGGGGCAGCCCGTCCCGGTCCGCGACGGCGTACAGGTGCTTGGCCACGATCCCGTGCACGGCGATCGACACCACGAGGGCTCCGGCCCCGACCCTGACGGGGGCACGGTGCGGATGAGGATCGATGCCGACGACGGCATAGGTGAACAGAGTGCCGGACACCACGAAGTGCACGTGGAGAAGCGGCCCGAGGGCGGGATGGTGCAGCAGCGCGAACCCCGCCCCGTCCCAGTACAGGAGCGCCATGGGCGCCGTCGCCAGGAGCATCGCGGGAACGGGATGGGCGAGCAGCCGTAGCGCCGGGGCACGGACGAGCCTGCTGTACGCGCGTCCCACCCGGGCCGGCACCGCCCGCAGGAGGACGGTGCCGGGCGCGCCGAGGACGAGCAGCAGCGGGACGACCATCCCCAGCACCAGATGGACGGCCATGTGGCCGGTGCTGCTCGTAGCGGCGGCGTGTGCGAGCGGCCCGGCGGTCACGGCGAGCCCGAGCGCCGTCCCGGACAGCCAGGCGATCGAGTGCCGCAGAGGGAGGGCGTCGCGTCCGCGCAGGGCGGCCGCACGCCCTGCGGCGAGGTACAGGACGGCGAGGCAGAGCCAGACGACGACGGCAACGGTGTCGAGCGCGGCGACGGCAGGGTCGCCGACGCCGGTCGTCAGGGAGCCGGAGTGGTGCGGACCCTCAGCCACGGTCCGCGGCGTCGCCCCTGCGTCCGGCTCGACCGGCCGTCCGGAGCACCAGGAGGCCGGCGAGCAGGAACGCCGCGGCGGCCCCGTTCCACAGCAGGTCGTACGGAAGGAGGTCCACGCCGTAGCGGATCTGGTGCAGGTCCAGGATCTTGTGGTGCATCAGGCCGTCGTACAGCTGGAAAGCGCCGATGCCCACGAGGGTTCCGCCCACCCAGCGCCGGGTGTCCAGTGCGTTGCGGCGCCGGAGGTCGGCGAACAGGAAGAGCGATGCCACGGTCGCGAACCAGCTGAAGGCGTGGAAGAGCCCGTCCGATACGAGGCCGGCGTCGGGGGTGGACCGGTCGTAGAAGTGGTGCCAGTGGAGCAGTTGGTGGAACACGGCCTCGTCGATGAAGGCGATGATCCCGCAGCCGAACAGGATTCCCACCAGCACGTTGCGGCGCTCGAGGAGGCCCGCGCGGGAGCGTGGAGCCGCGGCGGGCGGCCGGCCGGATGCAGCCATGGTGATCCCTCTGGTCGGTGGGCGGGTCGGGGTCCAGCGTGCCAGTGGACGCGGGGTGTGGTCCACCGCGTCTCCGGGCGGGCGGACACCGGCGGCCTGATGGTAGGACCAGCGTCACGGCGCGTATCGCAACCCGCGCCCGGCTGACCCGGTTGTTCTCAGGAGGCTTTCTCGTCGTACCACCAGTGCGCGTCCGCGCGCGGCGACCGGCGGGCGGCAGGCAGGGCCACCACGACGGCGCCCCCGCGCGGGTGCGTGAGGAGCATCCGGATCCCCGCCAGCAGCGCGGCGGGGATGGACACGAGGATGGCGACGGCGAGGGCGTACACCGCGAGGGCCAGATGGACGGGGGAGTGGTGCAGCCCCGCCAGGAGGGCGCCGCTGCCGAGCCACAGCCACACCCAGAAGAGGCCGATCACGAACAGCACGGAGCGGGCACGCCGGTACCGCAACGGATGGTGCACCCGGCTACGCGCCATATCGCTCTCCCCAGACTGATCCCTCGGACCCGCACGGCAGGACCACAGGAGAAAAGACTAGACCGGCATGGCGACTCCTCCGGCGATTCGAGACCGAATCGATACCGGACCACAGCCGGCCTCCTACAGGGTCAGTGCGGCCCCCGGGAGATCCGCGTGCGCGGTGCCCTCGCCGAGCAACCGGACGTGGTCCGGGTTGAGGTCCCCGATGCGGTTCACACCGAGGAGCTGCATGGTGCGGGCCGTCTGCGTGCCGAGGATCTCGATGGTGCGGTCCACGCCCCGGCGTCCCCCGGCCATGAGCCCGTACAGGTAGGCCCGGCCGATCAGGGTGAAGTCGGCCCCGAGGGCCACGGCGGCCACGATGTCCCCGCCGCTCATGATGCCCGTGTCGAGGATGATCGCCGTCTTGCCCTTCAGTTCGGCGGCGACGCGCGGCAGCAGGTGCAGTGGGACGGGCGCGCGGTCCAGCTGGCGCCCACCGTGGTTGGAGAGGATGATGCCGTCGGCGCCGTGGTCCACCGCCTTCCTGGCGTCGTCGAGCGTCTGGATGCCCTTCACCACGAGGTTCCCCTTCCACACGCTGCGCAGCCAGTCGAGGTCCTCGAACGTGAGGGTGGGATCGAACATCGAGTCGATGAGGTCCGCCACCGTGCCGGAGTAGCGCGAGAGGGAGGCGAAGGACAACGGCTCGTGGGTGAGGAAGTTGAACCACCAGGCCGGCCGGTAGGAGGCATCCACGACGGTCTTCAGGGTCAGCGCGGGCGGGATGGTCATCCCGTTCCGGACGTCCCGGAGCCGCGCCCCGGCCACGGCGGTGTCCACGGTGACCATGAGGGTGTCGTTACCGGCGGCGGCGGCGCGGGCGATGAGCTCCAGGGAGCGGTCGCGGTCCGTCCACAGGTACAGCTGGAACCAGTTGCGTCCGTCCGGCGCCGCCCGGGCCACATCCTCGATGGACGCGGTGCCCATGGTCGAGAGCGTGTAGGGGATGCCCGCCGCGGCTGCCGCCCGCGACCCGGCGTACTCGCCCTCGGACTGCATCATGCGGGTGAAGCCGGTGGGGGCGATCCCGAACGGCAGTGCGGAGTCCCGTCCGAGGATCGGGGTGACGGTGCTGACCGTCTCCACGTCCCGCAGGATGCCCGGCCGGAACTCGATGTCGAGGAACGCCTGGCGGGCACGCGCCAGGGAGATCTCGGCTTCCGCCGCACCGTCCGTGTAGTCGAACGGTGCGGTGGGGGTGCGCCGTTTGGCCAGATCGCGGAGATCCCAGACGGTGTTGGCCCGCTGGAGGCGCGCGGTGGTGCCGAGCCCGGGCTTCTTGAACTGCATGAGCGGGGCCAGGTCCGCGACCCGGGGGAGCCTGCGCCGCAGGGCGGGGGGAACGGTTGCTTTCGGGGGAGTCTGCATGGTCTGCCTTTGCTCGTCGTCGGGCCGCGGTCCACCCATCACCGGGGGGCGCCGGGGTGAGGTCAGGCCACAGATCCTACGGTGTGTGGTCCTACCACACAAGCTATGCTGGCCGCATGCGTACTCACCAGGCGGTCTCTGCATGGCTCGAGCAGGAACTCGCGGCGGGACGGCTGGCCATCGGCTCACGCCTGCCGGGGGAGCGCGCGATGGCCGAGCAGCTCGGGATCTCCCGCGCGTCCGTGCGTGAGGGGACGCGGGTCCTGGAGGCGCTCGGCGTCGTCCGCGCCGGGGTGGGCTCCGGTCCGCAGGCGGGGACGGTCATCACCGGCAATCCCGCACTGGCGCTGGACTCCGCCCTGCGGCTGCACGTCGCGAGCGCGCACCTGCCCGTCAGGGACGTCGTCGAGACGCGGCTGCTGCTCGAGACGTGGGCGGCGGCCCATGCCTCGCCGGACTCGCCCGCCCTGGCGCGCGCAGCCCTCCTCCTCGACGAGATGGACCGGCACGACGACGGCCCGGACGGTTTCCTGGAGCGCGACTCCCTCTTCCACGTGGCCCTCGCGGAGGCTGCGGGCAACGTCCTGATCGGCGCCATGATGGGATCGCTGCGCGGATCGATCGCGGCGTACACGCAACGGCTCACCGCTGGACTCCCCGACTGGGGTGCCACCTCCGACCGCCTCCGGCGGGAACACCGCGCCATCCTCGAGGCGGTGCTGTCGGGCCGGGGCGGGACCGCAGCGGAACTGGTCCGCTCCCATATCGAGGGCTTCTACCGCGAGGCCGGCGTCGCCCAGGATGCAAGCGCTTCCCCCCGGCAGGCGACCCTTTCCCCGGGGATGCCCGAGATCTAGACTGCAGGAGTCTGGTCGAGCAGCGGGCCACCGACCTCGACGTGGAGCAGGCCATGGAACATCTCCCTCACATCCTCGAACACCCCACCGTGCTGCGGGACGGGGCGCCCGTCCCGGAGAGTCGGCGCGCCGTCCTCCCCGGGATCCTCCCCGGCGCGGCCCCCGACGTCCCGGACGACCTCCGGGGCGTGTCGACCCGCCGGCTGCGGATCATCTGCAACCATGCCTACCAGCTCCTGGACCATGACTGCCCGTCCGCCGAGAGCCGGGAGCGGTACGAGGCCGTCGTCGAGGAGCTCGAGTGGCGGGAGGCCCATGCGGAGCAGCTGACCGCGGAGGGCCCGCCGTCGAGGTTCCGCGACACCGCCGTGGTCATCACGTTCATGCCGCGCGCACTGCGCCGTCGGCTCCGGCGGCCCGGGGCGGCCCGCGCCGCAGGACGGGATCGCCGGTGACGTCCGCCGAGGTCCTGTCCGACGCCTTCGGCCGGCTGCCCGACCTCGTCCGCGGCGCCGTGCGCGGCCTCGATGCGGACGAGTTGTCCGCCCGTCCGGGCGGCTCAGCGAACTCGATCGCCTGGCTCATCTGGCACCTGACCCGCGTGGAGGACAGCCACCTCGCGGAAGCATTCGGTCACGAGCAGGTGTGGCTGGCCGACGGCGTCGCCGACCGCTGGGACCTCCCGCTGGATCACGGGGACACCGGCTACGGTCACTCGGGGGACGAGGTCGACGCCGTCCGCGTGGACTCCGCCCAGCAGCTGCTGGACTACTTCGACGCGGTCCACCGGCTCGCACGGGACCTCGTGGCGGGCGTGGACGAGCAGCACCTGCACCGGGTGGTCGACGAGGGGTGGGATCCGCCGGTCACCCTGCTCGTCCGGCTCGTGAGCGTCCTCGACGACGCCGTGCAGCACGCCGGCCAGGCCGCCTACGCCCGGGGCATCATCCTCGCCGACCGGCCCTAGCCGAGGCCCGTCTGCCGCAGCGTGACGTTCAGCCGCCCCTCGAAGCCGATGCCGGCCGGCGCCGTCCCGGGCAGGGTCCGCAGGACACCGTGGTAGGCGAAGCGCGAGGGGCCGCCGAAGACGAACAGATCGCCGGACGCCAGCTGCACGTCCTGCCAGGGCCGGTTCCGGTTCTCGGTGTTGCCGAAGCGGAACACGCACGCCGCACCGAGACTCAGTGAGACGACCGGCGCGTTCGTCCGCTCCTCCCGGTCCTGGTGCATGCCCATCCGGGCCGCGTCGTCGTAGTAGTTCACGAGGGCGGCGTCGGGCTCGTAGGAGGAGCCGGCGTCCTCCCCGTAGGCTGCCGTCACGGCGTCGCGCCCCAGCGTGCGCAGCACCTCCGGGAAGGGTGCGACGGCGGCGCCGCCGACGTCGTCGGCCGTGCGGCTGTACCGGTAGGGCAGCCAGTGCCAGCCGAGGCTCACGCTCTTCACCGACATGACGCCGCCGGTCGGCATGGTCACCGCGCGCATCGGGACCGGCCCGCTCGCCCACGTGCGGCAGAGGCCCACCAGGCGGCGCTGCTGATCCGGGTCCAGCCAGTCGGGGATGTGCACGGCGCCGGGCGCGAGCTGCCGCCGCGGGCGGGGAATCAGGGCGTCGAACGGATCGGTCACCCCACCATTGTGCTCGGGAAACCCACGCCGTTCGTTGAAGCAATCTTCGGTCCCTGCCCGGTACTGCATCGAGGTGGGCGCGAAAGACTCGGATCAGGCACCGGCACCAGAGGGTGTCCCCCATTCCCCGAGAGGACCGAACGAGATGACGCCTGCACTACGTGCGCCCGAGGCCGAGCCGGTGGAGTACGCCCCGCGGGGCCGGTTCGACCGCGTGGTGGGCCTGGTCATCGCGGGCATCGTGATCGTCGCGGCGGCACTCCTGTGGCTCGCGGTCGCAGCGAACGGCCCGGAACCGGCGATCGCCGACTCGCAGGATGCCGTGATCGGCATCTGGCGCATCCTCTACAACGCGGACGCCCCGGACACCAGCGTCATCCTCGCGGCCATCGCCCTCGCCCTGCTGGCGGCGGCCGGGCTGGCCCTGCTGGAGCAGCGCATCGTCACCAGGTCCCGCCGCTCGATGAACCCGACCCACCAGCCGCTCGCGCCCAAGGTCGTCATGGAAGCGACCCGCGGCGTGTTCGCGGGCGCCGTCACCGTGACCGTGCTGATCCCGGCGCACAACGAGGAGGCGTCCCTCCCGCAGACCATCGCCTCGCTGCAGGGCCAGTCGCACCGGCCCGAGCGGATCATCGTCGTCGCCGACAACTGCACGGACGCCACCGTCCGCCTGGCCCGCGAGGCCGGGGTGGAGGTCATCGAGTCCGTGGACAACACGGGCAAGAAGGCCGGCGCCCTCAATCAGGCCCTGACGGTGGTCCTGCCGCAGCAGGGCGACAACGACGTCGTGATGATCATGGACGCGGACACCCAGCTCGACGACGGCTTCCTCGCCAACGCCGTGCAGCGGTTCGCCGCGGACCGCGCACTCATGGCCGTGGGCGGGCTGTTCCACGGCGAGGAGGGCCACGGCCTGATCGGCCAGTTCCAGCGCAACGAGTACATCCGGTACGCCCGCCAGATGCGGCGCCGTCGTGGCCGCGTGTTCGTGCTCACCGGCACCGCCTCGCTCTTCCGGCCCGTCGCCCTCCGCACCGTCGCCGCCAGCCGCAACCGCACGATCCCCGGCACTCCCGGCGACGTCTACGACACGGCGGCCCTGACCGAGGACAACGAACTGACGATCGCGCTGAAGTCCCTGGGCGGTCTCATGGTCTCCCCGCAGGACTGCACGGTGGTCACGGAGCTCATGCCGTCCTGGCGGACCCTGTGGAACCAGCGCCTGCGCTGGCAGCGCGGTGCCCTCGAGAACATCGGGGCCTACGGCATCACCCCCACCACCCTGCGCTACTGGGCGCAGCAGCTGGGCATCGGCTACGGGGTGATCGCGCTCGGCGCCTACCTGGGGCTGATCCTCCTGACCGTCGTGTCCCTCGAGTCGTGGATCTGGTTCCCGTTCTGGCTGGGACTCGGCCTGCTCTTCACCATCGAGCGGGTCCTCGGGGCCTGGAAGGGCGGCTGGAGGGCGCGCCTGCTCGCTGCCGCGCTCCTGCCCGAGCTCCTCTTCGACATGTTCCTCAACGTCGTGTGGGTCAAGGGCATCATCGACATCTCCTTCGGCCGCCAGGCCAACTGGAAGCACCTCTCCCACACCGCACCCGCCGCCGACCTCGCACCCCAGGAAGCCTGAACCATGACCCCCACCGCCGTAGGGCCTATCGTGCGGGGCGGCCTGCTCCTGCCGGAGGCCGTCCTCTCCAGCAGCCTGTTCTCCGTCCTCGCCGCCTTCGTCGCCATCAACACCGTCATCTACGCCTCCCTGGCGCTGGCGAACATCCTACCGAAGATCTACCCCACGGACTGGGTGACGGACCGCAACCGCCGCACCGAGACCCGGAGCATCTACCCCGACGCGGAGGCCTGAAGCGCCGCCGGAACGCCCGCCGGCGTCCGTTCCCCGGCCTCGATCGCAGCGTCGACGACGTTCCCGCCCACCGGCGCCGGGCACGTCCCGTAGGCCGTGAAGGCGCTCGGATAGTTGATCGCCCGGTTGAAGTCCAGGGCCACGCTCCCGTCCGGGCGGGGCCGGCGCGTGGTCAGCTTCCGCCAGTCCGCGGTGCTGACGCCGTTGGTTGCATCGTGGAAGGTGATCGAGAGCGCGCCGGCCGCGTCCTGGGCGGCGCGGAGCCGGAACCGGCGGTGGTCCCCGGGAAGGGAGAAGACCACCTCGCCGGCCGTTCCGTGGGTTCCCGGCACGTCCGGGTGGGCGGTGGCGATCGGCTCGAGCAGGGGCTCCGCATACGGTTCGAACCGTCCCTCCACCACGAGGTCGGGCCGGTAGTCGAAGGTCGGCACGCCGGTGAAGCCGGTCAGCGCGGGCGAGGAGGCATCCCTGGTCCGGAGGGCGTAGCGGCCGGCGCGCCGCGCGAGTTCGACGACGACGCGGCGTCCGTCCTCCCCGCCGTGGCCCACCCACAGCAGCGACTCCTCGTCGTCGAGGGTCGCCGTGATTGTCCCCTCGACCGGTCCGCCGTCGGCGAGGTCGGTCAGGCCGTCCGGGGCCCCGGCGGTCAGCCGGGCGGTGTCGCCCGCGGAGGACCAGAGGCCGGGCACGCCGTCGACCGGTGCCGGTTCCCCGCCGAGCCACTGGAAGGACGTCAGGCTCAGCCAGCCGTGCTCCTCGGCGAGGGCGGCGTCACGGGCGTCACGGAACCGGCGCCAGCGTTCCTCCGGGGTCCTGCTGTTCATGGGTGCTCCTTGCTCGGCGGGTCGAGGGCTGTAACCTCCCGACGGGGCGCAGGATTCCCCGGCCCCGTATCTCCCCGGCGGTTTCTCTGAGAAGATGGGCCTCCACGCGGCGCGGTCGGACCGGAGGACCAGGGATGAGTTCAGGAAAAGCAGTCGACGACGGCGCCGCGCCCGCCCCCGAGGCGCCGGCCGTCCCCGTCCCGAACCCCGGCGCCAGGGGCGGCGCACCCATGCTCCTGCCGCACCCGGACCAGCCGACGTGGCGCGAGGACTATCCGTACGAGAAGAAGATGACGGAGAAGGAGTACCAGGAGGCGAAGCGTGCCCTCCAGATCGAGCTGCTCAAGATGCAGGGGTGGGTCCGGGCGAACGAGGCCAAGATCGCCCTGATCTTCGAGGGGCGTGATGCTGCCGGCAAGGGCGGGACCATCAAGCGCTTCATGGAGAACCTCAACCCCCGCGGGGCGAGGATCGTCGCCCTCGACAAGCCGAGCGACAGGGAGAGGACGCAGTGGTACTTCCAGCGCTACGTCTCCACGCTCCCCTCGGGCGGCGAGATCGTGCTGTTCGACCGCTCCTGGTACAACCGGGCGGGGGTGGAGCGCGTCATGGGGTTCTGCTCCCCCACGGAGTACCTCGAGTTCATGCGGCAGGCCCCCGAGTTCGAGCGCATGCTCGTCCGCAGCGACACGCACCTCACCAAGTTCTGGTTCTCGGTGTCGCAGGAGGAGCAGCGCCGCCGATTCGCCAAGCGCCACACGGACCCGGTGCGCCGCTGGAAGCTCAGCCCGATGGACCTGCAGTCCCTCGACAAGTGGGACGAGTACACGGCGGCCAAGGAGGCGATGTTCTTCTACACGAACACGGCGGACGCCCCGTGGACGGTCATCAAGAGCAACGACAAGAAGCGGGCCCGGATCGAGGCGATGCGCTACATCCTGTCCGTCCTCGACTACGACGAGAAGGACCACGACGTCGTCGGGACGCCCGACCCCCTGATCGTCGGGACGGGGCCGCACTCGGGCATGTTCGAGGCGGGCGAGCAGTCCACCCACCTGTTCCCCACGCTCTGACCTGCCGGTCAGCTACTGAGTCCGGCTAGCTGCTGCCGGTCAGCTGCTGAGTCCGGCAGTGGCGCTGAATCCCACGACGATGAGGACGACGAACAGGATGCCGGCCAGGAGCGCGAGCGCGTAGAGGGCTGTGACGATCCAGCCGAGGACCTTCCCGGCGGTCGCGGGCACGCCGAGGCGCTCCGCCTTCCGGGCCTGCCAGATGGCGAGCGGACCGAGGACGATGCCTGCCACGAAGAACCCCACGACGCCGAGGATCAGGGAGAGCTGGGCCGCCTTCTCGCCCTCCATCGTCTGGTACGAGGACTGGTAGAGGCCCGAGGGATAGTTGCCGGTCGGCTGGTAGGGGCTGCTGCCCGGCGGGTAGCCGCCGGGGGTGCCGTACCCGCCGGCGTTGCCGTAGGCGCCGCCGTCGTACGGGTTCTTGTGGCCGGGGGAGGGGAGTTCGCTGGGATACGGATCCTGGGACATCGTGGTTCTCCTGATCGGCTCGGCGGTTCCCGGCGACGCTACCCCGGGGACACCATCATCCCGCGTCCGGCGCGCCGGCGCACCTCATCCGGGCGCGGAGGTGTCGGCGTCCGCGCGCTGCCGCGCCCCGAGGCGGGAGTGCCGGTTGCCGTACGCGAAGTAGACGGTGAAGCCGAGGGCCAGCCAGCCGGCGAAGAACAGCCACGTGATGGTGGCGAGATTGAACATCAGGTAGAGGCACAGCAGGGCGGAGGCGATGGGGATGACCTTGCCGAACGGCACACGGAACGCCGGCGTCAGGTCAGGGCGCTTGTGGCGCAGGACGATGATCCCGAGGCTCACCGTGATGAAGGCCGACAGCGTGCCGATGTTGATCATCTCGGCGAGGACCTCCACCTGCGTGAAGCCGGCGAGGAGGGCGACGACGAGGCCGCAGAGCAGCTGCGTGCGGGCCGGCGTCCCGTGCCGGTCGGAGGTGCGGCTGAGGGTGCGCGGCAGCAGTCCGTCGCGGCTGAGGGCGAAGACCACGCGCGCCAGGCCCATCAGCAGCACCATGATCACGGTGGTCAGCCCGATGAGGCTGCCCACCGAGATGACGCCGGCGGCCCAGTCGGCGCCGACCAGCTGGAAGGCCGTGGCGAGGGACGGCGCGCCGGAGGCGCCGAGCTCGGTGTAGGGCACCATGCCGGTGACGACCAGAGTCACCAGGATGTAGAGGACGCTGACGACGGCGAGACCGGCGAAGATGCCGCGGGGCAGGGTGCGGCTCGGGTCCTTGACCTCCTCGGCGGAGGTGGCGACGACGTCGAACCCGATGAACGCGAAGAACACGAGCGCCGCGCCCGAGATGATGCCGGTGAAGCCGAAGGCGGCCGGGGTGGCCCCGCTGAGGAACGAGAGGAAGGGCTGCTCGGCCCACCCGGCGCCGCCGTCCGTGGCAGGCTCGGACGCCGGGACGAACGGCGAATAGTTCGCGGGGTCGACGTAGAAGAACCCGACGACGATCACGAACAGCACGATGCCGATCTTGATGACCGTGAACACGCTGTTGACCCGGGCGGAGAGCTTGGTGCCCCAGATCAGGACGGCGGTGAAGACCGCGACGATCAGCAGCGGGCCCCAGGCGAGGTCGACGCCCAGCAGGCTCACCTCCGCGGGGATGTCGAGGTCCAGGGCGCGGAACAGGTCGGAGAGGTAGACGCCCCAGAACTTCGCGATGACGGCGGCGGCCATGAGCAGTTCGAGGATCAGGTTCCAGCCGATGATCCAGGCGATCAGCTCACCCATGGTGGCGTAGGTGAAGACGTAGGCGCTCCCCGCGACGGGCAGAGCCGTCGCGAACTCGGCGTAGCACATGATCGCGAGGGCGCACGTGATCGCTGCCAGGACGAAGGAGATGGTCACCGCCGGGCCGGCGTTGAAGGCGGCGGCCTGGGCGCCCACCGAGAAGATGCCGGCGCCCACGGCGACGGCGACCCCCATCACCATGAGGTCCCACGTGGTGAGGGACCGCTTGAGGCCGCGCCCCTTCTCGTCGGAGTCCTTGATCGACTGCTCGATGGACTTGGTCCGGAAGAGGTCCATGGGTCTGGTCCTTCGGTGGGAGGGGTGTCGGCGGGGCCGCGGCCCCTGTCGAGGATAGGAGGTCGCGGGGCCCGCCGCACGTTCGTGACAGGAGCGGCGGGCCCCGGTGCCCGTGCGGGGCTAGGCCTGCTGCTGCTTCAGGAGGGCGTGGCGCGGGCTGTCCGGGTTCATGAGCGAGTGCTTCCGGCCGTAGAAGAAGTAGATGGCCAGGCCGATCAGGAGCCAGACGCCGAAGCGCAGCCAGGTCTCCCAGTGCAGCTGCAGCATCAGGAACAGCGATGCGAGGACGCCGAACGCGGGGACGATCGGCATCAGCGGCAGCCTGAACGTCCGCGGCACTTCGGGACGCGTACGCCGCAGCACGATGACCGCGACGCAGACGACGACGAACGCGGCGAGGATGCCGATGTTCGTGAGGTCGGCGACGGCGCGGATCGGGAACACACCGGCGAGCAGGGCCGAGGCGATGCCGGCGATCCAGGTGACGCGCTGCGGCGTGCCGCTGCGGTCCGTCGTCGAGAACCAGGCCGGCAGGAGCCCGTCGCGGCTCATGGAGAACCAGACGCGGGTGACGCCCAGGAGGAAGGTCAGCATCACGGTGAGGATGGAGATGACGGCGAAGGCCGAGATGATCGTCGCGACGACGGGGAGGCCTACGAACTGGAAGGCCGAGGCGAAGCCGGCGGTGGGGCTGATGTCCTTGTAGTTCTGCATCCCGGTGAGCACGAGGGTCGCCAGGACGTACAGGACCATCGCGATGAGCAGGGACAGGAGGATGGCCTTCGGCATGTGCTTCTTGCCGTCCTTGGCCTCCTCGGCGGCGGTGCTCATGGCGTCGTAGCCGAACACCGCGAAGAACACGGTGGCGGCCCCGGCGAACACGGCACCGAATCCGGACGGGACGAACGGCGAGTAGTTCTCGGCGTTCACGTAGAAGAAGCCGAGGCCCACGATGCCGAGGATGAGGAGGATCTTCAGCCCGACCGCGATGAGCTCGAAGCGGCCGAAGGTCTTGGTGCCGCGGCTGAGGATGAAGGTGACGAGCAGGCAGACCGCGACGGCGGGCAGGTTGACCACGCCGCCCTCGATGGTGTCCGGGGTGCCCTGCATCCAGGTGGGGACGGTGATGCCGATGCCGGACATGAACTCGGTGAAGTACCCGGAGATGCCGATCGCCACGACGGCGACGATGGCGATGTACTCGAGGAGCAGGTCCCAGCCGATGAACCACCCGATGATCTCGCCGAGCGCCACGTAGCCGTAGGTGTAGGCGGAGCCGGCACGCGGGATCATCCCGGCGAACTCCGCGTAGGACAGTGCGGCGGCCGCACTGGCCAGGCCTGCGATGAGGAACGAGATCAGGACGGCCGGGCCCACCGGCGTGCCGCCGGGGCCGCCGTTGGCGACGAGTCCGGCGAGCGTGAAGATCCCGACGCCGATGATGCCGCCCACGCCGATGGCCGTCAGCTGCCAGAGGCCGAGGCTCTTGAACAGGCCGGAGCGGCCCGTCTCGTCCTCGACGTTGTCGATCGGCTTGCGCCGCAACACCGATTGTGTGCCCTGCAGGGCTGAGTTGTCCGACATCATCGTCCGTTTCCGAGAGGGGGCTGCCTGTGTGGCACCACCCAGTATGAGGTGGCCCGTTGATGGGGGGAAATCACTATTCCTGACCGGAATCCGTCAGTTCTGCTGATCCTTCGGCGGCCGACCGGCGACGGACGCCGTCGAGGACGAGGCCGAGGTACCGTTCGAACCCGGTGTCCGGGACCGCGGCGCCGGCCTCGGGAGGCAGCGAGCCCAGCATGCGGATGAGCACCAGCACGTCGTCCCCGGTGAGGTCCGGGCGTGCACCCTCGTGCCGCAGGCGTGCGGCGAAATCCTCCGCGGCCGGGGCGATCCGCCGCCGCAGCATCGCGAGCCCCGCGGACACGAAGCCGTCCTCGTGCAGGAGCTCCCGCAGTCCGCGGTCCTCGAGCTGCATGCGGGCGACCGCGCCGATGAACAGGCGCGCGGCCGCCCAGGGGTCCTCGAGCGCGAGGGCCCTGGAGACCGCGGCGTCGACGTCCGCCACGCGCTCCACCAGGACGGCCTCGATGAGCGTGCGGCGGTCGGGGAACCGGCGGTACACGGTCCCCACACCCACCCCGGCGTCGCGGGCGATGTCCTCGAAGCTGCAGTCCGCGCCGTGGACGGCGAACATGCGTCGGGCGGCGGCCAGGACCACCTCACGGTTGTGCCGGGCATCCCGCCGGAGCGGCCGCGGGCCGGGCACTGCGCCCACGTTGGGCGCGGAGTGCTCAGACGGGCGCATCACGGGAGGCTGACCGGTGCAGGCGGAACGTCAGGTAGAGCCGGTGCGCGGTGATGACGACGGCGAGCCAGGCGACCCCGAGCGTCCAGGCGACCAGGACGTCCGTGAACCAGTGGTGCCCGAGGTAGACCCGGCTGAGGCCCATGGTCACGGCGAAGACGGCGGCGAGGGCGACGGTCAGGGTGCGGGTGCGCTTGCGGCGCTGCCGCAGGACGAGCAGGTACGCCACGATGCCGGCGATCACGACCGCGTTGAGGGAGTGCCCACTGGGGAACGACGGCGAGGACTCGTAGGGCGGGACCGCCAGGCCCACGGGCGGACGCAGGCGCCCGATCGCGTCCTTGCCGGCGACCGTCATCAGCAGGGATCCGAACGCCGCGGCCGGCAGCAGGATCACGGGTGTCCAGGAGCGGCGGCGGACGGCGAGCAGCACCATGATCGCGACGGCGAGGATCGGCATGCCGATCGGTCCGCCGATGTGGGTGTACCCGGTGACGACGGCGTCGAACCAGCCCTCGCGCAGCGACACGGCGAGATCCAGGGCCGGCTGGTCCAGGGCGGCGACGCCGTCGGCGTCCATCACCGATTCGTACACTTCGGCCGACGCCGCGGTGAGGGCCGCAGCCATCCCGCCGCCGATCGCGAGGAGGAGCAGCAGGGCCGCGTGCGGACCGGCCCACCGGACGAGGGGGCGGACACACCGCACGAGGAAGCGGCCCACCGGCGTCGTCCAGCGGGTGAGGTCTCGCGGGCCGACGTAGTGATCCTGATGCGCTGGCATCCACCGACTCTATGCTCCGCCCCGGGGAAGGGCACGCCGTGGCGCGGCGCGGGGCGTCGGGTTGCGCGACCGCCCCGCAGGTGTCGCGTGGTACGAGGGTTAGGCTGGCCGCATGAGCGATCCAGGCAGAATCCGCGACATCGTCCGTGGCGTTCCGGTGTTCCCCGACGAGATGCCGCCCTTCGACCCGGCGGCATCTCCCGAATCCCCGATCGAGCTGTTCGTCGAGTGGCTGCAGCGGGCGGTGGCGGACGGCGTCGCCGCTCCCCACGCGGTCAATCTCGCGACCGTGGGGGACGACGGCCTGCCGGATGCGCGCGTCGTGATCCTGAAGGACCTCACGTCCGCCGGCTGGCAGGTGGCCTCCAGCAGCGACAGCCCGAAGGGCCGCCAGCTGGCGCAGCACCCCGCCGCCGCCCTGACCTTCTTCTGGCCGGAGGCCGGACGCCAGGTCCGGATCCGGGGTGCGGTCTCGACGGGCACCACGCAGGAGAACGACGCCGACTTCCAGCGCCGCCACCCGGTGGCCCGCGCCCTGGTGCTGGCCGGCGCCCAGAGCACGGTGGTACGCAGCCGGGACGACGTCGACGCCGCGGTGGCGGACCAGGTGCGCCGCCTCGAGGCGACGGACGGCCTCGCGTCGACCACCTGGACGGTCTTCACCGTGGCGCCCGACGCCGTCGAGTTCTGGCAGGCCGACCAGGAGCGGCGCCACACCCGCCTGCGCTACAGCCGCTCCGGTGAGGGCTGGCGCCGGGAGTTGCTCTGGCCGTAGGGCTGCTGGTCGCCCGCCTCACCCGGGCGCCCGCCCCGGGGAGTCCGACGTCGACGGCGTCCACAAGGTGGCGCCGGAGGGAGGCATGCCATGCTCCATCGTGTCCCGGCCGTCTGTGCTGCGGTCGCACTGACCCTCACGCCCCTCTGGCTCGTCGGGACGAACCCGTCCGTCGCGCGCGCCCACCCGCTGCTGCCGGGACTCCTTGCGGCGGCGTGCGTGCTGGGCCTCGTGATCGCCTGGCGCACCGCCCGCAGCCGGCGGCGTCCGCCGCGCCCGGGACGTCGTCGTGCCGTGCTCGCATCCGTCGCGGCGCTGCTCGCCATCGGGTCGATGGCCGCCCTCGCCTGGCTCGCACCGTTCCCGTTCAGCAACGGCACGCCGGGTGCCGCGCAGGGCTTCGCTCTCGCCGGGGTGGACTACCGGGAGGACGCCACGTCGATCACGCTCATCCCGGTGACGAGTTCCGTCCGCGGACTCGTCTTCTACCCCGGGGCCCGTGTGGAGGCGCTCGCCTACGTGCCGCTGCTGGCGAGGGTGGCCCAGGAGGGCACCACCGTCGTCATCCTGAAGGAGCCGCTCGGGATCTCGCTGCTGGACTCCGGTCAGGCCCGATCCGCGATGCAGGCGTACCCGGACCTGTCGGTGTGGGCGGTCGGCGGGCACTCCCTCGGCGGAGTCTCCGCGTCCATCGTCGCCCCGGAGGACGACGCCGTCGACGGGCTCGTGCTGTGGGCGTCCTACCCGTTGGAGGACCTGTCCGGCAGTGACCTGGAGGTCCTCTCGGTCAGTGGAGCGGAGGACGGCCTGACCACGCGCGCCGACGTCGAGGCGTCGCGGGCGCGCCTGCCGGCGGGGACGTCCTTCGTCGAGGTCCCGGGGGCGGTCCATGCCTTCTTCGGGGACTACGGGGAGCAGCCCGGGGACGGGACCGCGACGGCAGGTCGGGAACCGGCGCAGGAGATCATCGTCGACGCCACGGTGCACTTCCTGGCGTCCCTCGGGTAGGTCCTGTCCTGTGGGGAGCGCCCGGTCGCTGGTCCGCGCCGCCGTGGACGGACTCCCGCGATCGGAGGCGATCAGGGGGTACGGCTGTACGAGGCCCGCGGCCGGCGGCCGGTGCCCCCTCCCGCGAGCAGGTCGTCGATGAGTTCGTTCACGGCCTGGGCGATGCAGTTGCGTTCCTCGCGGGGGAGCGGGATGAGGCCGTGGAGGTAGGCGTCCATCTCGAACTCGTCGAAGAAACCGCCCGAATTGAGGTAGTGCAGATACACCTCGTGGAGGGTCAGGGAGGATCCCGCCATGGCCGTCCAGGCTGTCTGGGGCTGCAAGGTGGGCTCCTCGGGTCCAGGGTGCTCCGGACGGGGGCTGCCTGTCCTGGCGCCACGCTAGCCCGCCCGGCAGGGGGTGGACCCCCTATGCCTCATCAAGTTTCCGTCAAGACCCGTCCAGGCGGGCCCGTGGTGGCGAACATCGAATGTGACATCTACTTGATGTCGCTCGCGGCCCCGACGCGGTATAGTCGTAACAGGGCCTAGCAGCGGGCCATTGAACCACCATCGTGGAGCTGCCCCCATGCAATCCTCTTCATTTGCCGATCACCGTACCCTGACCGCGCCTCCCGCCGAGTCCCAGCCGTCCGGGCCGGACGCCGCAGCTGCGGTCTCCCAGGCCACCGCCTCGCGGTCGGATGACGGCGTCTTCCCCCAGGATCTCACCACCGTGTCGAACCGGCAGCTGAGGGTCCTGTGCAACCAGACCTACCGTGTCCTCGACCGCGACTTCCCGTCGATGGAGGCCATCTTCCAGTACGAGCTGCTGATCGAGGAGATCGAACGGCGCGAGGTGCAGGCCGAGACGCGCAGCGAACCCACGAAGGCGCGCAGCGGCTTCCGGGACAACTCCCTGTTCTCGCGCTTCGAACTCTTCAGCGACGGCACCATGGTGGGCCACGTCAAGTACGAGATGAAGGGTTCGCACGCCGTCCTGATCCAGGCGGTCGTCGATCCCCAGTTCGACCCCGTCGACGTCGAACCAGCGCTGATCCGCCGGGTCCTCCTCAATGCCCACCAGCGGCGCCTCGCCGTCGTGCCCTACTGCCCGCGGGTGCGGGAGTTCCTCCGGGAGTTCCCCCAGTACCGCGCACTGCTGCCCGTGGACCAGCGCAAGCGTCTCGAGGCTGCCCTGCGCGTCTCGGTGGACGCCTGAGCGGCCGACCCCGCCCGCCCGGACGCCGGGCCTCCGCTCAGGCGGAGGATCCGGCCGTCAGGAACCGGTTCCGCACCGTGATGAGGTAGCGGAGGTACGGCCGGAGCAGGGCGCGCTCTGCAACGGCCCCGACCACGCCGAACGGGGCGGTGAAGCGGATCCGGTCGACCATCGTGGTGATGCCGTCGGCCTCCGAGAACTCGTGGACGTGGCGGAAGTCGCGGAACGGGCCGCTACACTGCTCGTCCACGAACCGATGCGGTGCGTCGAACTCCGTGATGACGCTCGTCATCCGGACGGGGACACCGAAGTGCCAGGCACGCCACGTCACGTACTCGCCGAGGCCGATGAGCCCGCTCGTCACCCCTGCGACCGCCCGCTCCCGCGAGAAGCGCATCGATCCCGTATGGGCGTCGATGCTGCGTGAGCTGTCGAACAGGTCGGCCTGGCCCACCGTGGTGGTCGTCGTGCACGTGAACGCTACCGTCATGGCGCCAGTATCCCAGCCCGGTGTGCCGGATCCAGCCCGGTCGGATCCGGCGGGTGACGCGGCACGCCGCAGCCCGGCCGTGCGGCGGCTGCGACGCGCACCATCGGGTCAGGCGCGGACGAGCATCTTGCCGGTGTTGGCGCCGTTCATCATGTCCAGGAACGCGCCGACGGCGTTCCCGATGCCGTCCACCACGGTCTCGTCGAACACGATGCTGCCGTCGGCGAGCCAGCCGGTCATCCGCTCGGCGAACTCGGCCTGCAGGTCCTGGTGCCGGCCCACGATGAAGCCCTCCAGGTTGAGGGACCGCGTGACCAGGTTCCCCAGGTTGTCCGGGCCGGGGGCCCGCTCGGTGTCGTTGTACTGCGAGATCGCGCCGCACAGGGCGGCGCGGCCCCCGGTGTTGAGGCGGTCGATGGCGGCCTCGAGGTGGTCTCCGCCCACGTTGTCGAAGTAGACGTCGATCCCGTCCGGGGTGAGGTCGCGGAGCTGCCGGCGCACGGGGGCGTCCTTGTAGTTGAACGCGTCGTCGTAGCCGTACTTCTCCTTGAGGAGGGCCACCTTCTCGGCCGAGCCGGCCGAGCCGATCACGCGCGAGGCGCCCAGCTTGCGCGCCACCTGGCCGGCGATGGAGCCGACGGCGCCCGCCGCGCCGGAGATGAAGACGACGTCGCCCTCCTTCAGGCCGGCGACCCGCTTGAGTCCCGCGTAGGCGGTGAGGCCGGTCATGCCGGCGGCGCCGAGGAAGACGGAGAGCGGCAGGTCCGTCTCCGGCAGGGGCGAGAACTGGGCGGCCGGGCCCTGCGCCACGTCGCGCCAGCCGTAGCCGTGCAGGACCGCCGTGCCCACGGGCAGGGTCGCGGACGCCGATTCCGTCACCCGGCCCACTGCTCCGCCGGTCATGGTCTCGTTCAGTCCGAAGGGTGCGACGTAGGAGCGCGAGTCGTTCATGCGGCCGCGCATGTAGGGGTCCACGGACACGTACTCGTTGCGGACGCGCACTTCGCCGTCGTCGAGCGCGGGCAGGTCCACGGTGACGGTGGCGAAGTCCTCGGGGGTCGGCGTGCCGACCGGGCGCCGGACGAGCTGGATCTGGGTACTGACGGTCATTGCTGCTCCTCGTTCTCGGGTGCTTCCTGCTGATGCCAACCCGCTATCCGGAGGATCTATTCCGTTTAGAGGGCCCGGGCCAGGCGCGCGCGCAGTTCCGGCACCGCGGCCGACGGCGGGTCGGGCTGCGCTGCGCGGCCCCAGAGCCACAGGAGCAAGCCCTCCGGGTCCGTCCGAACGGTCGGGTGCCCGTTCGCGGTGGCATCGCGCGTGATCCTGACCTGCTCGGGGTCCAGGCGCACGTCCCAGGAGTGCCCGCCGGTCTCGAGGCGGACCACGGCCCCGGAGGCTGTGCGGTCCGGCCGGCTGCGCACGAGCATCACGGTCAGCACCTCGTCGATGCCGTCGACGGTGAGGTCGGGGTCGAGCCGCGTGGCCCCGCCTCCCGCCGCGTCCTGGAGGTCCACGCGGTGGATCGCGGTCTCGTGCGTGAGCCTCCGGATCCAGAATCCGACGGTCTGGTCCCACGGCACGAAGGTCTCCGCCGGGTCCTCGGGGCGGTGCCGGTCGAGCTGGTCGGTGAGGCTGGTGAAGGAATGCGTGAGGAGCGCCGGCGCCGGCAGGCTGCCGATGCTCACGGGGGGCCAGCCGTGGCTCGGGCGCTCGCCCGTCCTGATGGTCTCCGCCTTGTGCAGGAAGACGATCGCGGTGTGCCGTGCGAGGTCCTCGCCCGTCCAGCCCGGACACGCGGGTACGGGCAGGTCGAGGGTGGCGGGGACGAGGTCGGCGAGGATCCGGTATTCCCGGTCCAGCAACTCCCGGTACCGGTCGAACGGAAGGGCATGCGGGGAGGCCTGGTCCATCTATCGAGTGTAGGCGGGTGCGTCCGGGCCCGGTGATGTTACCGACGGGTAATGTCATGTGCATGCACCTGATCTTCCGCACGATGCTGCAGCTCTTCCTGTCCGGCAAGCGATCGCACCTCGAGATCTGGGGTGCCGGCAGCATCAGTCTCCGGGTCCTGCCGACGGACATCGACATCGCGATGCACATGAACAACGGCATGTACTTCTCGGTCTTCGACCTCGGCCGCTTCGACCTGATGGTCCGGAGCGGGGTGTGGCGGCTGATGCGCCGTCGGGGGTGGAGCCCGGTGGCCGCCGGGGAGACCATCAGCTTCCGCCGGTCGCTCCAGCTCGGCCAGCGCTACGCCGTGGAGACACGCATCATCGGCCTGGACGAGCGCGCCATCTACTTCGAGCAGCGCGCCGTGGCCGACGCCGAGATCTACGCGCGGGCCTTCATCGCCACGCGACTCGTCTCGTCGTCGGGCCCCGTCAGCAACGAGGAGATCCTCGAGGCCTTCGGCGCGCCGCCGGCGGACCTGGTGCTGCCCGAGTGGATCCACGAGTGGCGCCTCAACAACGCACTGCCCAGCACCCGGAAGCCCGCGCCCCACGCCTGGTAGGGCAACCGCTCCATCGTCCGGGAACAGTCGTCCGGGAACAACGGAGGGAGGCGGCCCGGCGGACCGCCCCCGTCGGTCGTGCACAGGCGGAAGAAGTTACCGGGTGGAAGCTTCTTTCGTGCGTCCGCGGACCAGTCGCTGCACGCCGTACAGTGCGAGGCCGATCGCGAGCAGGATGCCGGTGCGGAGCCAGATCTCGCCCGTCTGCTGGGTGAGCAGCAGGATGCAGGAGGCGATGGCGAGGTAGGGGAAGACCACCGGGATGTGGAAGTGCGTGTGCTCCACGGCGTCCTTTCGCAGGACGAGGACGGCGATGTTGGTGCTCAGGAAGACGAAGAGCAGCAGCAGGACGACGGTCTGGGAGAGGGACTCGAGCCCGCCGGTCAGTGTCAGCGCCATGGCGAGAAGCGTCGTGGCGACGATGGCCACCCAGGGGGTGCGGCGTCGGGGCAGGACGCGGTCGAAGACCGACGGGAAGAGTCCCTGCTCGGCCATCCCGAACGTGATCCTGCTCGACATGATCATGGTCAGGAGGGCGCCGTTGGCGACCGCGATGAGCGCCACGAGGCTGAAGAGCCAGCCGGGGATGCCCGCGCCCGTGGCGGCCACGACGTCGAGCAGCGGCGAGGTCGATCCCGCGAGCTGGTCGGGGGCGAGGGCGGCGGAGGAGGCCAGCCCGATCAGGAGGTAGACGACGCCGGCTGTGAGCAGCGCGCCGAACAGGGCCCGCGGGTAGACGCGGCTGACGTCATGGACCTCTTCGGCGACGTTGGCCGAGACCTCGAAGCCCACGAAGGAGTAGTAGGCGATGAGCGATGCCGCCAGCACGGCGGAGGCCGGACCCACGCCCGGAGGGAATTCGTTGACGCGCGAGAGGTCACCGTTGCCGGCCGCCAGGAAGATCCCGACGACGACGATCACGAGGACGAGGCCCGAGACCTCGATGACGGTCATGACCACATTGGTCCGCACCGATTCCTTGATGCCGCGCATGTTCAGCAGGCCCAGGAGGAGGAGGAAGACGAGCGCGGCCGGCGTCGCGGGGACATCGATGAACGTGGTGAGGTACCCGCCGGCGAACGCCTGGGCGAGTCCGGCGGCACTGGTCACGCCGGCGGCGAGCATGCAGAAGCCGACGAGGAACGAGATGAACGGGCGCTTGAAGGCGCGCTCGGCGAAGACCGCGGCCCCACCGGCCTTCGGGTACTTGGTGACCAGCTCGGCGTAGGACCCGGCCGTCAGGAGGGCGAGGGCGAGGGCGACCATGAGCGGCATCCAGATGGCACCGCCCACCTCCTTCGAGATGACCCCGACCAGGGCGTAGACGCCGGCCCCGAGGACGTCACCGAGGATGAAGAGGTACAGGAGCGGGCCGGTGATCCCGCGTTTCAGTCTGGTGTCGGCGTTCGGCTCGGTGATGGTCATGAGCGCCAGTGTAAACGAAACTACTAAGCCGGCTGGGTACTTTCTCATCCACACAACCGCTCGACGCGCCACCCCTACCGCCGAACGCGGGGCTGCACGCCGGCGGGTGTGACGCACCGCATAATTGCTTTCGACAAACAATGGCCGGGGGAGGCCACTCCAGCTGACAGAGAGGCCATCCATGAGTTGGCTCGACCGCGACCGCACCATCGCCCGGCCAGGGTTCAACCGCTGGCTGATCCCGCCCGCCGCGCTGGCCGTCCACCTGTGCATCGGCCAGGCGTACGCGACCAGCGTGTACAAGACCGCGCTGACAGCCCACTTCGACGCCACGCTGACGCAGATCGGCATCATCTTCTCGATCGCGATCGTGATGCTCGGCCTGTCGGCAGCACTCCTCGGCACCTGGGTGGACCGCAACGGCCCGCGCAAGGCCATGTTCACCTCGGCCGTGCTCTGGACCTCCGGGTTCCTGGTGGGAGCGCTCGGCATCTTCACGAACCAGCTGTGGCTCGTCTACCTGGGGTACGGGTTCATCGGGGGCATCGGACTGGGCATCGGCTACATCTCGCCCGTGTCCACCCTGATCAAGTGGTTCCCGGACCGCCCCGGCCTCGCGACGGGCATGGCGATCATGGGCTTCGGCGGCGGTGCGCTCATCGCGAGTCCCCTGTCCACGCAGCTGCTCCGCATGTACGACCCGAACTCGGGCGCCGAGGGCTGGGTGGCCAGCGGCGACGCCGTCGGGAAGCTGTTCCTGACCCTCGCCGTCGTCTACTTCGCCTACATGATGTTCGGTGCGTTCACCATCAAGGTGCCGGCCGACGGCTGGAAGCCGGAGGGCTTCGACCCCTCCCAGCTGAAGTCCAAGCCCCTCATCACCACGGACAACGTCTCTGCCGCGAATGCGATCAGGACGCCCCAGTTCTGGCTCGTGTGGGTGGTCCTGTTCTGCAACGTCACGGCGGGCATCGGCATCCTCGAGCAGGCCTCCCCGATGATCCAGGACTTCTTCCGCGGCGCGGACGGCACGACGGCGGTCTCCGTCGCCGTCGCCGGCGGATTCGTGGGCCTGCTGTCCATCGGCAACATGGGCGGCCGGTTCGGGTGGTCGACCCTCTCGGACCTCATCGGACGCAAGCGGATCTACATGGTCTACCTCGGCGTGGGCGCCGTCCTGTACCTGGTCCTCGCCCTGGCCGGATCCTCCACGACCCTGCTGTTCGTCGCGCTCGCCTTCGTGATCATCTCCTTCTACGGCGGCGGGTTCGCGACCGCGCCGGCGTATCTGCGGGACCTGTTCGGCACCTACCAGGTCGGGGCCATCCACGGCCGCCTGCTCACCGCGTGGTCCGCCGCCGGGATCGCCGGACCCCTGATCGTGAACGCCTTCCTCGACGCGCAGGGCACCCCGGGTGAACTCACCGCGGGCGCCTACCAGCCCGCCCTGCTCACCATGGTGGTGCTGCTGATCATCGGCTTCATCGCCAACCTGCTCGTCAAGCCCGTGAACGCCCGCTTCCACGAACCCGTCCGGGAAGCACCGAGAGAATTCGCAAAGGAGGCCTGACATGGCCGGAGCACGCATCACCGCCGTATGGGCACTCGTCGGAGTGCCCCTCGCCTACGGGATCGTCCAGACCCTCACCCGCGCCGCGGCCCTCTTCGGGGGCTGACCGGTTCGGGACCGTAGGAGTCCCTTCTGGGGGCGAACCGCCGCGGCGGGTGCTCAGACCCGGGGCAACGCCCCCACGGGTCCGGGCACCCGCCGCGGCGGTCTACCGTGGAAGACGACTCAGGAGGGCAGATGCACAACACCAGCACGCAGCACACCCGGGCCCTCGACCCCGGGGGACTCCCGCCGCTCGAGCAGGTCCGCGACGACGTCTGGTCCCTCGCCCAGCCCATGCCGGGCGGGCATCTCGCCTACTCCCTGACGTACCTGCTGCGGGGTACGGACGGCGGTGTGCACGTCGTCGACCCCGGGTGGGACTCCGACGCCAACTGGGACCGTCTGACGGCGGCGCTCGCCGCAATCGCGCCGGACGGCGTCGTCACCGGGATCACCGGGACGCACCTGCACCCCGACCACGTGGGCATGGCCGCCCGCCTGCGGCAGGCCTCGGGTGCGCCGCTGGCCCTGCACGGCGTGGAGCGTGCCACCCTGGAGCGGCACGGCACCCGCCTGTTCGACCCCGACGCCATGACCGGGCGCCTCGACGGGTGGGGCGTCCCGCACGAGCGCCGGAAGGAGCTGTCCCGGTTCGTGGATCGCTCGCCGGAGGGGCTCGCGCCGGCCGTGGACAGCACCCTGTCCGACGGCGACGTCCTGCCCGTCGCCGGCTTCCGGATGGTCGTGATGAGCACCCCGGGCCACACGGCCGGCCACATCTGCCTGCGCGACGACGACCGCGGGCTCCTCTACACGGGCGACCACGTGCTGCCCACCGTATTCGCCGGGCTGGGGCTCGGAGGCGCGACGCCGTCGAACCCGCTGGCCGACTACGTGGCATCGATCGGCCGCGTGCGCCGCTACGGGCACTACGAGGCGCTCCCCGGGCACGGCCACCGGTTCACCGGGTTGGGCGAACGGGCGGACGAGAGCGCCGCGCATCAGCTGAGGCGTGCGCGGGAGGTGGTGGCGGTCCTCGAGGCCGTGGAGGAGCCCACCGTCTGGGATCTCGCGTCGCGCCTGACCTGGACCGCGGGTTGGGAGGGCCTGCAGGGATTCCAGTTGCTGTCCGCGCTCTCCCAGACGGAGATGCACCGGGACTTCGTGAGGGCGCAGCCGCCGCCGCGGCCCTGAAATCTTCGGATTATTCCCCCAAGGCACTCCCCGCCCGAGCCGCTCGTCTATACGCTTCGGGAATGGAGACAGTCACGGAGGCCGACGACGTCGCGTTCGACCACGCCATCGCGGTGCTCGAGGAGCAGACGAGCGTGCTGTGGCGTCGGGAACGGACCACGTCCCACGCGCTCGCGAAGCACGTGCATCCCGATATGGAGCCGGCCGCCTACGGGATCCTGACGCTCCTGCAGCGGGAAGGATCCCTCCGGGCGACGGACATCGCCCTGAGCATCGGGGTGGGCAAGCCGTCGGTGAGCCGGCAGCTCGCCGGGCTGGAACGGCTGGGGCTCGTCAACCGCGAACTCGACCCGCATGACGCCCGCTCCCAGCGCGTGGTCCTCACCCCGCTCGGGCAGCGGCGGATCGCCATCGCCCAGAGCGGCCGACGCACGGCCTTCACGGCCCTGATGCGCAGCTGGAGGCCGGAGGACGTGGAGGCGCTCGGCACACTGATCGCCCGCCTCAACAGCACCTACACGAAGGACACCTGGTGAACGGTCACCCCGGGGCCCGGGGAAGAAGCGGATGCACAGCCTGCTGATGGCCGCCTAGATTGGATCCATGGCCCAGACGACACAGCACGACGACACACGCCCGCGGACCCCTTCCCCCCTCGAGCAGCTCGCCGAGGCGCACCGTGTGGGGACCACCTTCAAGGGATGGGACGGCAACCCTGCCCAGGTGAGCCCGGAGACACTCGTGGCGGTCCTCGCAGCGCTCGGCGTCGACGCGTCGTCCGACGACGCCGTCGCACGGGCCCTCGCCGACACCGCGACCGCCGCCTGGCGGTCGGTGCTGCCCGCCGTCGTCGTCGTGCGCCGGGGCGACACCGACCCCGTACCCCTCCATGTGCCGGCCGGCGCGGACGTCGAGTTCTGGGCCGTGGACGAGGACGGCGTCCGCCACCCCGGGACCGTCGGAGCAGCGGTGGAGGCACGGACGGTCGACGGCCAGGACCTCGAGCGGCGGGACGGCACGCTGCCGCACGGCGTGGACCTCGGCTGGCACACGCTCCACGCCCGCGTGGACGGGCAGGAGAGCACGTGCGCGTTCGTCGTCACGCCGGACCGGCTGAGCACGACGGCGGCGCTGGCCGACCACCGCGGCTGGGGCCTGATGGCCCAGCTGTACTCCGTCCGGTCCGCCGGCTCCTGGGGCATCGGCGACCTCGCGGACCTCGGCCGGGTCGCGCAGGCCGCCGCGCAGTACCGGGGCGACTTCGTGCTGGTGAACCCCCTGCACGCCGCCGAGCCGGTCCCGCCGGTGGAACCCTCGCCCTACCTGCCGACCACCCGCCGGTACTTCCACCCCCTGTACCTGCGCATCGAGGACATCCCCGAGTACGCGGACCTCGACACCCCGGCGCGGACGCGGATCGAGGAGCTGGCCGCAGGCTTCGCCGCCGCGAACACGGCCACCGACCTGCTCGACCGCAATTCGTCGTACGCCGCGAAACTGGAGGCCCTCGAACTGCTCTTCGCCGTCGAGCGCGCCGCCGCGCGCCGGCAGGACTTCGACGCCTACCGGGCCCACCAGGGCCGGGGGCTGGCCGACTTCGCCCTGTGGTCGACGCTCGCCGAGACGTATCCGCCGGACGCCCTGGAATGGCGCGACGTCGGACGCCCCGGCTCGGCCGCAGCCCAGGCATTCGCCGAGCGCCATGCGGGGCGGATCGAGTTCCACGCGTGGCTGCAGTGGCTGCTCGACGAGCAGCTGCGGGACGCCCAGCAGGAGGCCACCGACGCCGGGATGACCATCGGCGTGGTGCACGACCTCGCCGTCGGCGTCCACCCCAGCGGGGCCGACGCCTGGGCGCTGCAGGACGTCCTCGCCGCGGGGATCAGCGTCGGCGCGCCACCGGACATGTTCAACCAGCTCGGCCAGGACTGGAGCCAGCCGCCCTGGCACCCGGACCGCCTCGCCGCCTCCGGCTACACGGCGTTCCGCGACATGCTCCGCAACATCCTGCGGCACGCCGGCGGCATCCGGGTGGACCACATCCTCGGCCTGTTCCGGCTGTGGTGGATCCCGCAGGGCGAGGCGCCCGGCGCCGGGGCCTACGTGTACTACGACCACCGGGCCCTGATCGGCATCCTCGCCCTCGAGGCCGAGCGGGCCGGGGCGATCGTGGTGGGGGAGGACCTCGGGGTCTTCGAACCCGGCGTGCAGGAGTACCTGGCCGAGCGCGGCATCCTCGGCACGTCGATCCTGTGGTTCGAGCAGGACGCCGACGGCCCCCTCCCCCCGCAGGCCTACCGCAAGGGCTGCCTGACGACGGTCACGGTGCACGACCTCCCGCCGAGCGCCGGATACCTGGCGGGCGAGCACGTGGCGCTGCGCGAGAGGCTCGGGCTGCTCAGCCGGCCCGTCGAGGAGGAGCAGGCCGAGGACCGTGCCGTCCAGGAGAAGTTCCTGGACCTCCTCCGGGACCGCGATCTCCTCCCGGACGGCGCCGCCGGCGTCCCGGAGACCGTCGAGGCCCTGCACGCGTTCATCGGGCAGACCCCGTCCGTCCTGCTGGGCGTGGCGCTCGCCGATGCCGTCGGGGAGCGCCGTACCCAGAACCAGCCGGGCACCAATGACGAGTACCCCAATTGGCGCATCCCCCTCGCCGACGCCGACGGCAGGGCCGTCCTCGTCGAGGACCTCGCCGCGAACCGGCGCTTCGCCTCCCTCGTGGCGTCATTGGGCCTGCCCGCTGATCCAGGAGCGACCGGACCCGCCGCCTGAACGCAAGCGGGTGGTCCCCGGGGAGCTGCGGCCGCGCGGCGTGGTCGGATAGTGGGGTGGACGACTCCGAAACGTACGACGCCGTCGTCATCGGCGGTGGGATCGCCGGCCTGAGCGCGGCCCTCGTGCTCGGGCGTGCCCGTCGGCGCGTCCTCGTGATCGACGCCGGCACGCCCCGCAACGCACCGGCAGACGCCGCGTACGGGTTCCCCACCCGCGACGGCGCCACGCCGGAGCACCTCGTCGGCCTGGGGCGGGCCGAACTGGAGCCCTACGGGGTGCACTTCCTGGATGGCGTGGTCGACGGCGCGGAGGAGCGCGCGGATCTCTGGACCGTGACGACGACGGACGGCGAGGCGGCGCGGGGACGGCACCTGATCCTCGCGTCGGGCCTCCGCGACGTCCTCCCGGAGGTCCCCGGCGCACGGGAGGCATGGGGCCGCGGTCTGCTGCAGTGTCCGTACTGCCACGGCTGGGAGGTCAGGGACCAGGCACTCGGCGTGATCGGGTCCACCGGGGCCTCCCTGGCGCAGGCGCTGCTGCTCAGGCAGTGGTCGGCGGACGTGACCTACTTCCCGCATCGTCTCGGACCGGTACCCGAGGAGGACGCACGCCGGCTGCGCGCCCGGGGCGTCCGGGTGGTGGAGGGACCGGTCCGCGAGTTCCTCCTGGCCGGGGACGCCGACCACCGACCGCGGGCGCTGCTCGGCGTCCGCGTCGACGACGGGTCCGCGGACGGGGAGCGGGTTCCGTGCGTCGCCGTCTTCTGCGAGCCCGGAGCCGATGCGGGCTCCCCGCTGGTCGCCTCGCTGGGGTGCGAGCTGCGCGACGACGGCTGCATCGTCACCGACCATCTGGGGCGGGCATCCCGGATGCGGGTCTGGGCGGTCGGCAACGCCGCGGATCCGGCCGCCCACCTCGCCACCGCGGCCGGGGACGCCTACCGGACGGCGGTCGCCGTCAACGCGGTCCTGGTTCAGGAGGACTGCGCGGTGCTGCCGGACGCGGAGGGAACGGTGCGCGGCGGCTGACCGCCGCCGCAGGGATCACGGAAGAGGCGGGTCCCGACGTCGTGCCGGGGCCCGCCTCCTGGAGAACCGCTACTTCCCGAGATCCGTCCCGAGATCAGGGCGGGTGTCGCCGTCCTGGGCCTGGAACGGGGTGTCCTCGACGTGCCGGGGATCCCCACCGCTGGGGCCCGTGGTACCGGTACCCGGGGTCGCCGCAGGGGTGGTGCCGGCGCCGTCCTTCGCCTTGCCGGACTCGCCCTTTTTCAGGGCGCCCTTCAGGGAATCCTGCACCTCGGGGGCCTTGCTCTTGAGGGTGTCGGTGGTCGAGGCGACCGTGTCCTTCACCTTCGGGTTCTCCCACAGCTCCTGCGCCTTGGTCTTGAGCTGCTCGTAGCTCTCCCGGCCGGCGCGCGTCCCGAGGACGTACCCGGCGGCCATACCTGCGGCGAAAACAAGCTTGTTCTTCATGGTGCTCTCCCTTCGATGGACTGCGTTCCCTGTCGAATCTAGACCACGCGGTCGGCCGGGGCGAGAGTGGTCGCCGGGCGCAACGTGCGCTAGGGCCCTCCGGCACGAAGCGTCGGTGCCGGGCGCTAGGTTGGCGGCGGCAGCAACAGGACAGGGAGGCTCCATGCCCGAGGGGGACAGCGTGTTCCGGCTCGCCGCCCGCCTGCGCAGGTCCCTCGACGGGCGGACGCTGAGCCGTGGCGACCTCCGCGTCGCTGCGCACGCCACCACGCCGCTGGACGGCATGCGGGTCGCGGAGCACGTCACCCACGGCAAGCACCTGCTGACCCGGTTCGACGGCGGCCTGACCCTCCACACGCACCTGCTGATGCAGGGGTCCTGGACGGTCACGGCCCCCGGCAGGGCGCTGCCGCGGAAGCTCCTGCCGGATGCCCGGGTGATCCTCGCGGTGCATGACGGCCCGACGGCGTACGGGCTGGACCTGCCCGTCGTAGACCTGTTGGACACGCGGGCGGAGGGCGACGCCGTGGGCCACCTCGGACCGGATCCGCTCCGCGATGACTGGTCCGCGGACGAGGCGGTGCGCCGGCTGCGTCGCAGCCCGGGGGAGCGGGTGGCGGCCGCGCTGCTCGATCAGCGGAACGTCGCCGGGTTCGGGAACCTCTGGGCCAACGAGCTCTGCTTCCTGCGGGGCGTCCACCCCGACACGGTGATGGCCGACGTCGACGTCCCGGCGCTGGTGGCCCTCGGCGCCCGGTGCCTGCGGTTCTCGGCGACGCAGCCGGGCGCGCACCAGGTCACCACGGGGAACACCCGCCGGGGGGAGCAGCACTGGGTGGCGGGCCGCGCGGGCAGGCCGTGCCTCCGCTGCGGCACCGTCGTCCGTGTCAGGGCCGAGGTGCCGAACGACCCGGGCCGCCGTCGCACCTGGTGGTGTCCGCGCTGCCAGCCCCCGCCGGGCTGACGGCCGGCCGGGCACGGCACGGCGCCATGCGGGTCGTCACCGCCGCGTGGGTCGTCACTGCCGTGCGGGTCGTCACCGCCGCGCGGCGAGGGCGGCCCCGAAGGCCTCGGCGGAGGCGGCGGTGCTGTCGATGCGCCAGTCGGCCTCCTTCGCGATGTGGAACCAGACGAGCGCGACGACGTCGGGCTGTGCGGAGACGTACCCGAACAGCTCGGAGATCCACTGGGGCTTGGACCCGCCGAGCTCGGACGAGGCGGTCTCGGCGATCATGATCGGAGTACCCGGGGCGAGCTGCCGGAGCTGCGCGATGCCGTCGCCGAACAGCGCCTCGGGTCCCTGCCACGAGCTCCACGCCTGCGACGTGCCCCAGTTGTACCCGTCGAGTGCGACGACGTCGACGTAGGCCGCGCCCGGATACAGCTGGTCCAGGGGCGTGGATCCCGGGTAGGGCACGTTGGGATTCCAGACCCAGCGGATGTTCGTCGCCCCGGTCGAGGCGACGACGTCGTGCACGTGCTGGTACGCCGCGACGTAGTCGCCCGCGGTGTTGCCGTTGACGCCCGCGGCCCACGGGTACCAGTTCCCGTTCATCTCGTGCGCGAACCGCAGGTACACGGGCTGCCCCCAGCGTCCCAGGGCGGCGCCCCACTCGCGGAGGTGGGCGTCGAACTCGCCGGCCGCGATGCGGTCCAGGGAGTAGGCGGGCTGTTCGGTGCCACCACCCCAGGTCCACGGTTCCCAGGTCAGCAGCGTCTCCGCGCCGCGGGCCCGCACGGCGTCGAGCTCGGCGATGGGAGGGGGCTGGTTGAAGTCCTTGTAGGACAGCACGATCGACGGAGCCTCGCCCGCGAGGGCGGCGACGTCGTCGAGTTCACCGCCGGCCGCGGGCCCGCCGCCGGTGCCGACGCCGAAGCGGATTCCCTTCGGGCCGGGGGTCGGGTCGAGGACGGTGTAACCGGTCCTCGCGGTGGTGGTGCCGGACGTCGCCGTGATGTCCATCGTGCCGGTACCCGCCGGGACGATCGACACCCTGAAGGTGCCCGTCGACGACGTCGTCAGGGACGCGGTCGCGGTCCCGGCCACGACGCTCCCCCTGCTCTTCTTCGGGAAGCCCGCCCCGGTCACCGTGACGGCGGTGCCGGGCGCTCCGGCAGCGGCGCTGACGGTGATCGTTGCCGCGGCCTGAGCGGGTGCCGGCGTCGTGCCGAGCATCAGGACGGACAGCGCCACGAGGACGACGACGAGGCGCACGGAGGCCGCCCGGATCGCGGAGGCTGCGGGACGGGGAACGGGAAGCATGATCGGCACCTCGCTGGTTCGGTGGCCCGGCCGACCGCGAGGGTCCCGTGGCTTTGCGTCCCCGGCTCGCGCCGGGTTTGCCCTTGTCGCCGGGCGGTCGCCCGGGTGTGGTCGGTCCCACGGTGCGGCGGGACCCACCCCATTGTGCCGCCGACACTGCGCGGTGGGGGCCGGGTATCCCCGAACGACGGCGAAGGATTCCGGCAGGTCTTCCGCAGGGCTCCGCGGGCCGGTCCGCACCGCCGTGGCAGGGTGCGTGGGACGCCTCTCCAAGGGGGTGGCCCCGGCGGTATGCGCCCGTGCCCTTGGGAAATCGTGTGGGGTGGACCACAATGGATGGTGCGACGGGCTGGAGGCTCCCGTGGTGAGGCGTGCTGAGGGGACTGGATGAAGCAGAAGCAGAAGTTCACGGACACGATCGCGGCGCAGGTGGACGAGTTCAATCCGGCATTCGATGCGCACATCGGTCCGGCGCTCGCGGAGGTCTTCGCGATGGAGCAGGAGGAACTCCGTCGTGCAGGACTCCCGGACGGGATCGCCCGCGTGGGGGACAAGCTTCCCGACGTCCTGCTCTATGACAACGACCGGCGGCCGGTACCCCTGCGGGAGGTCCTCGGGGCGGCGGCAGCGATCATCGTCTTCTACCGCGGGGCGTGGTGCCCCTACTGCGGCATCGCCCTGCAGACCTATCAGCGGGAACTGAGTCCCATCGCGGAGACCTTCGGGACGCGACTCATCGCCATCAGCCCACAGGACCCCGACGTCGTGCGGAGGATGGCGCACGAGAAGGGGGTGTACCTGTCGCTCTACTCGGACGCAGGCAACGCCCTCGCCTCGCGGCTGGGGATCACGACGTCGCCCAGCCCCGAGTCGACGCTGGCGCGCATCGCCCTCGGGGTGGACGTCGCAGGGTCCACCATGGACCGGACCCCGACGATTCCGTACCCCACGGTGATCGTCGCGGACGCGACGGGCATCATCCGCTTCATCGACGTGCAGGTGGACTATACGCACCGCACGGAGACCGGCGACATCATCGGCGCTCTCGTGGCACTCTGATCCGACACCCGCGCCGACCGGCTCAGGCTTCCTTCACCTCGGCGTCGTCCTCGACGACATCGCCCGCGCCGTCGGCGGGGGCCTGGCTGTCGCGGGCCAGCTGGCGGCGGTCGAGCTCCTCGCGGAGCTCGTGGTACTGACCCTCGGTCTCCGCATCCACCTCACCGTCACGGATGTACTGCACATCCCGTGAGCGGTGGTTCCTGCTGTTCAGGATGTCGAGGTCATCCCGATCGATCAACGTCAGATCCTCCGGGAAGACCTTTTCGGGGTCCAACCTGCTGCTATCACTCACGAAGTACCTCATTCACGTGCCACAGATCCAAGGGCCCCGCTTCTAGAGGCGAGACCGACATTACCTCAACGGCCCCCTACATCCGGGCCTCCACCAGCCCATCCTCCTGCGTGCACAGGGGTACGGAGAGCAGGATGTGCGTTCCGTGGTCCCCTCCCGCCCGGGTATCCGCCCGCCCGATGTCTACCCGGGGGTCGACGACGCCCAGTAAGGTTGGGTGCAACGCCGCCGGTACTGATCGTGTCCCACTGCAAGAAGGTGGAAATGATGAGCGAGCAGCTCAGAGTGAACAGGGGCATGCCGTCCTCCCATCACGGCGGCAGCGAACGTGAGCGCGATCTCGCCACGGAACTCGCGGAGCTCGCGCGGTCGCTGCAGCGGGAACCGGACTCCGACGCGATCGTCGCCGGGTTCGTCCACGCGGCCGTGGA
>NZ_PRKW01000006.1 GCF_002927275.1 Arthrobacter pityocampae
CAATTCAACCAATCAACAAACAATCGGTATCAACAAACTTGGCACACTATTGAGTTCTCAAACAACAGGAACAACCGGCACCACACACGACCAAACCGTCATGTCCTCGCTCCGGAGCAACTTTTCAAGCTTACCCGCACCCACCCCGTAACCGCAAATCCGCCGATCTCCGTCGCTTCGTTCTCCATTCCCGTCCGCGTGGACAGGAGGTGAATCCCGATGCTGTGGTGATCGGCCGACCAGATTACTTCGTCGGCGCGGATATAAACGATAGCACCGGCAGGCACCGGATGCAAAGCAGCGGCGGACCCCGGATCGGGGTCCGCCGCTGTGGGCGTCCAGCGTCAGGAGGTGGCGGGCTTCAGGTAGAGCACGCCCAGCGGCGGGACGCGGACGTCGCCGTAGGCGGGCTGGCCGTTGTGCGCCCCCTCGTGGGCAGTCACCGGTCCGGAGTTGCCGACACCCGATCCGCCGAACTCCTCGGCGTCGGTGTTGAGCACCTCGGTCCATTCCCCCGCCCAGGGCAGTCCCACACGGAACCCCTCGTGCGGGCCGCCGGCGAAGTTCGCGATGCAGACGAGGGGGTTGCCCTGGTGGTCCCAGCGGATGAAGGACAGCGTGTTGTGTTCGCCGTCGTTCTCGTCGATCCACTGGAAGCCGGCGGGCTCGTTGTCCCGTGCGTACAGCGCCGGGGTCTCCCGGTACACGGCGTTCAGCGACCGGACGAGTTCCTGGACCCCCTTGTGGGAGGGGGTGTCCGTGAGCCACCAGTCGAGGCTGTGCTGCTCGGCCCACTCGGCCTCCTGGGCGAACTCGGTTCCCATGAAGACCAGCTGCTTGCCCGGGTGCGCCCACTGGAACGCGAGATAGGCGCGGACGTTGGCAAGCTGCTGCCAGCGGTCCCCCGGCATCTTGCGGAGGAGGGAACCCTTGCCGTGTACGACCTCGTCGTGGCTGATGGGCAGCATGAAGTTCTCCGTGTACGCGTACACCATGGAGAACGTGGCCTTGCCGTGGTGGTACATCCGGTTGATCGGATCCTCGGCGATGTATTCGAGGGTGTCGTGCATCCAGCCCATGTTCCACTTGATGCCGAACCCCAGGCCTCCGGCACTGGTGGCCCTGGTGACGCCGTCGAACGCCGTCGACTCCTCGGCCACCATGACGATTCCCGGGGCCCTCTTGTAGGCGGTCGCGTTGACCTCCTGGAGGAAGGAGATGGCTTCGAGGTTCTCCTGGCCGCCGAACTTGTTCGGCCGCCACTGGCCCTCCTCGCGGGAGTAGTTCAGGTACAGCATCGACGCCACGGCATCGACCCGCAGACCGTCGATGTGGAACTCCTCGAGCCAGTACAGGGCGTTGGCCACGAGGAAGTTGCGGACCTCACGACGACCGAAGTCGAAGATGAGCGTGCCCCAGTCCCGGTGCTCACCGAGGAACGGGTCGCCGTGCTCGTAGAGGGTGCCGCCGTCGAAGTTGGCCAGCGCCCACTCGTCCTTGGGGAAGTGCGCGGGGACCCAGTCCATGATGACGCCGATGCCGGCCTGGTGGAGCCTGTCGATGAGGTACTTGAAGTCGTCGGGCGACCCGAAACGGGCCGTCGGCGCGAAGTAGGAGGTGACCTGGTAGCCCCACGACCCGCCGAAGGGGTGTTCGGCGACGGGCATGAGCTCCACGTGGGTGAAGCCCTGCCAGGAGACGTACTCCACGAGCTGCTCCGCCAGTTCCCGATAGCTCAGACCCTGGCGCCACGAACCCAGGTGCACTTCGTAGACGCTCATGGGCCCGTTGTGCGGATCGGTGGCGGCTCGTGCCTGCATCCACTCGTCGTCGCCGAAGACGTAGTTCGACTCGACGACCTTCGAACCCGTGAGCGGTGGGATCTCGGTGCCCCGCGCCATTGGGTCGGCCTTCTGGCGCCACTGCCCGTCGCTGCCCAGGATCTCGAACTTGTAGACGCTTCCGGCAGCGGCCCCGGGGATGAAGATCTCCCAGATGCCCGTACTGCCCAGCACGCGCATCGCGTTGACGCTGCCGTCCCAGCCGTTGAACTCGCCCATGACGCGGACCGCGCGGGCGTTCGGGGCCCAGACGGAGAAGGAGACGCCCTCGATGTCGCCGAGGACGGACGAGTACCGGCGGACGTGCGCGCCCAGCGCGGTCCACAGGGTCTCGTGCCGGCCCTCACCGAGGAGGTGCATGTCGATCTCGCCGAGGGTCGGCAGGAACCGGTAGGGGTCGTCGACCGTGATGGGGCCGCCGTCGTAGGTCACTTCGAGCCGGTAGTCGGGGACGTGCCCGGAGTTCTCGGCTGCCAGCGCGCCGACCCAGATGCCGTTGTGCTCGTGGGTCAGCTCCGTCCTGCCGCTTCCGGTGACGACGACGACCGAGCCGGCCAGGCGACGCAGCGTACGGATGGTGACGACGTCGTCGCTGTTCAGGTGGGCGCCCAGCACCGCATGGGGCTGGTGGTAGGAGCCCTCGGAGACCTGCTGCAGCACGGACTGCTCGACGGCGACGGGCGTGAGGTCGGCAGCGGAGACCGGGGCCTTCGCCGCCGGGGCCGCGTCCTTCGCCTTCTCGGCGATGTCCGCCGTCGCACTCTTCGCCTTGTCGGCCACGGTCTTCGCGGTCTCGGTGACTGCCTTTGCTGCCTTGCCCGCGAGGGTTTCCTTGCCGGCACCCTTGCGTGGGGCGGACTTCTTCGGAGGATTCATGTCAGCTGCTTTCGTGGCGTCCGCACCGGGGTGTGCACCCAGGGCGCGTCGGACATCCCGGACGGGCATCTCGACCCAGTCCGGTCTGTTGCGGATCTCGTAGACGACTTCGTACAGGGCCTTGTCGAGCCAGAGTGCGCGGAAGAGCGGGCCGTCGGTGTCGACGGGCGCACCGGCCTCCTCCGCATAGCCCGCGAGGAACGCCTCACGGGCAGCGATGGACCATTGCTCGGCCTCGACCGCCGCGGGCGAGCCGACGGGTGCTGCGCCTCGTGATGCCGCGGCGTACTCGAGCGAGCGGACCATGCCGACGACGTCGCGCAGCGGCACGTCGGGGACGCTCCGCTCGGCCGTGGGCCGAAGGGGCTCGCCCTCGAAGTCGATGACGAGCCAGGTGCCGTCCGGCGCCTGCAGGATCTGGCCGAGGTGCAGGTCGGCGTGGATCCGCTGCAGGGGCGGGATGTCCTCGAGCGTCTCCACGGCGCCGATGATGTGCTCGACCTCTGCGCCGAGCGGCCCGACGGCGTCGCCGGCTTCCTCCCAGGCCCACCGGATGCGCGCCGTGAGTGCTTCCCGGAAGTCCTTCTTCTCGGCCTCGGTCGCCTGACGGTGCCCGAAGGCGGTGTCGAGCTGCCGGTGGATCCTCGCGACGGCCTGCCCGAGTCCGCGCGCCTCCGCGGTGAAGTCGGTGGCGGTGGAGGCGGCGAGCGATGCTGTGCGCCAGGCGTCGGTGCTGCCCTCCACGAAGTCGCGCAGCACGCTGACGTGACCCGTGACGTGGTGGCCCGGTTCCGCCCCGGCGTGCTGCCAGGTGCCCGTCACCCAGCTGAAGGTGTCCGGCGTGTCGGTGGAGCCGCCCGCGGTGAGCTGGGCGCTGAGCTCCACGTCGGGGCTGTCCCCGGCCGCGAGCACCCGGAAGAACTTCACGATCATGGACCCGGGTCCGGAGCCGTAGATCACCGAGGTGTTCGACTGCTCGCCCTGCAGGACCTTCACGGGCTGGACGACGCCGGGCTCCTGGTGGGCCGGTGCCTTGATGGCGACGCCCGTCAGGCGACCGTCCGAGGCACTGCCCGCGCCGAGCATGAAATCGACCCAGAGGCGCACGAAAGCGGGGTCGTGCGTCGCGTCGTAGGCGTACCGCCGCCCGAGCGCGGGGTGGTCCACCTGACCGATCAGGCCGGACGCGGCGTCGTCGAGCGGTGCGCTGCGATAGCTGATCGGCACGCTGACGACGTCGGTGCGGCGTCCCGAATCGACCGCGAGGAAGTGCACCTCGAAGCTCGCTGCGCCCGTCGGGTCCTCGAGGACGGCGCCGCCGACGACCGTCAGGTCGACCGACTGCCCCCGTGCGGGGAACCATCGCTGGGTGGGAAGCCACGCCGTGAGGATCTCCGGGACGAACGGTGTGTGGACCGCCATTATCGGATCGCCTCCGGGATGGGGATGACCGGGATGGCCTGGGTGTGCGGGGAGGACGTGTTGGAGCTGGCCGAACGGACGCGGAGCCAGAAGAAGTCGTGGCTGCCGAGCGTCAGGGTGACCTCTCCGTCCTCGCCGAAGGCCGGGAAGATCGACCCGCCGAAGAGGTCCCGCAGGCCGCGGCCGGCGAACTCGGGCAGCCGCATCTTCGCTGCGACCGGGTGCTGCGAGAGGTTGAAGACGCACAGCACCGACTCCGCCTGCTCGCCCTCCGCATTGCCGTCGTTGATCTCGCGGAGGAAGGCGAGCACGTGCTCGGACTCGACGGCGACATGCCGGTAGGAGCCCAGACCGAAGGCGGGGTGGGTCTTGCGTACCGCGAGCATCTGGCGCACCCAGTGGAGCAGTGAGCTCGAACTGGCCATCTGGGCTTCCACGTTCACGTGGTTGTAGTGGTAGACGAGCGACTGGACGACCGGCAGGTACAGCTTGCCGGGGTCCACCGGGGAGAAGCCGGCGTTGCGGTCCGGGTTCCACTGCATCGGCGTACGTGACGCGTCGCGGTCCTCCAGCCAGATGTTGTCGCCCATGCCGATCTCGTCCCCGTAGTACAGGAACGGGCTACCGGGCAGGGACAGCAGGAGGGCGTGGATGAGCTCCACCTCGGCCCGTGAATTGTCCAGCAGCGGGGACAGCCGACGGCGGATACCGACGTTCGCCCGCATGCGGGGATCCGGCGCGTACCAACCGAGCATGGCTTCGCGTTCCTCGCTGGTGACCATCTCGAGCGTGAGTTCGTCGTGGTTGCGGAGGAAGGTGCCCCACTGCGCTCCGGCCGGGATGTCCGGCGTGTCCTTCATCGTCTCGATGATGGGCGCGGCCTTCTGGTCACGCAGCGCGTAGAAGAGCCGCGGCATGATCGGGAAGTGGAACGCCATGTGGCACTCCGGGCCCTCGGCGTCACCGAAGTACTCGACGACCTCGTCCGGCATCTGGTTCGCCTCAGCGATGATGACCCGGCCGGGGTAGGTCTCGTCGACCATGGCACGGAGTCGCTTCAGGAACTCGTGCGTCTTCGGCAGGTTCTCGCAGTTGGTGCCCTCCTCCTCGAACAGGTACGGGATGGCGTCAGCGCGGAATCCGTCGATGCCCTGGTCGAGCCAGAACTTCACGACGTCGAAGATGGCTTCCTGCACCTTGGGATTCTCGAAGTTGAGGTCCGGCTGGTGGCTGAAGAACCGGTGCCAGAAGAACTGCCGACGCACCGGGTCGAACGTCCAGTTGGACTCCTCGGTGTCGACGAAGATGATTCGTGCGTCCTCGTACTTCTCGTCGGTGTCGCTCCAGACGTAGAAGTCACCGTACGGCCCCTCGGGGTCGCGGCGCGATTCCTGGAACCAGTGGTGCTGGTCCGAGGTGTGGTTCACGGGCAGGTCGATGATGACCCGGACGCCGCGTGCATGCGCTTCCGCGACGAGGCGCTTGAAGTCGCTGAGGGAGCCGAATTCGTCGAGGACGTCGTAGTAGTCCGAGATGTCGTACCCGCCGTCGCGCAGCGGGGACTTGAAGAAGGGGGGCAGCCAAAGGCAGTCGACGCCGAGCCACTGGAGGTAGTCCAGTTTCTCGATCAGACCGGACAGGTCACCGGAGCCGTCCCCGTTCGCATCGGCGAAGCCGCGCACCAGAGCCTCGTAGAAGACCGCCTTGCGGTACCACAGGGGGTCGTGGGCCAGTCCAGGTGCATTGAGCTGGAAGGGGTTGGGCACTAGTGCTGCCTCCTGATTGAGAGAATGTGAGCCGGTTCCACATGGGCATCCAGCCGGACGTAGTTGTGTTCGCCCCAGGCGAAGGTCTGACCCGTGATGAGATCGTCCACGAGGAACGTCCCGGTCTCGTCGACGTCGGCTGCGTCGAGGCCCAATTTTGCCAGATCGAGCGACACCGTACTCTCGCGGGTGCTGTGCGGATCGACGTTGACGACGACGATGATCGTGTCCTTGCCCTCCGCCGTCTGCTTGTGCTTGACGAAGACCAGCGTGGCCGGGTCGGTGCTGCTGTGGATGGTGAGGTTCTCGAGGTCACCGAGCGCGGGGTGTGCGCGGCGGATGGCGTTGAGCCGGGTGATGAACGGGGCCAGTGACCGGCCCTCGGCCTCGGCTGCTGCGTAGTCCCGCGGACGGTACTGGAACTTCTCGTTGTCGATGTACTCCTCGGCGCCGGGCCGGGCCACGTGCTCGAAGAGCTCGTACCCGGAGTAGACACCCCACAGCGGGCTGGCCATGGAGGCGAGCACGGCGCGGATCTTGAAGGCGGCCGGGCCGCCGTACTGGAGGTACTCGGTCAGGATGTCCGGGGTGTTGACGAAGAAGTTGGGCCGGAAGTAGGCCGGGGAGACCTGGCTGATCTCCGTGAAGTACTCCTCGAGCTCCGTCTTCGTGTTGCGCCAGGTGAAGTAGGAGTAGGACTGCTGGAACCCGGCGCGGCCGAGGGCGTGCATCATGGGCGGGCGTGTGAAGGCCTCGGCCAGGAAGATGACATCGGGGTGCTTCTTGTTGACCTTCGCGATGAGCCACTCCCAGAACTGGACGGGCTTGGTGTGCGGGTTGTCCACCCGGAAGATCTTCACGCCGTGCTGGACCCACATGAGGACGATCCGCAGGATCTCCTTCGCCAGACCCTGGGGGTCGTTGTCGAAGTTGATCGGATAGATGTCCTGGTACTTCTTCGGAGGGTTCTCCGCGTAGGCGATGGTGCCGTCCACGCGGGTGGTGAACCACTCGGGGTGCGTCCGGACCCACGGGTGGTCCGGTGCTGCCTGCAGCGCGAGGTCGAGGGCCACCTCGAGCCCGAGCTCGCCGGCACGGGCGACGAAGGCGTCGAAGTCCTCGAAGGTGCCGAGATCGGGGTGGATGGCGTCGTGGCCGCCCTCCGCGGATCCGATGGCCCAGGGCGAGCCCGGATCGCCGGGGCCGGCGGTGAGGGTGTTGTTCGGACCCTTGCGGTGCGTGTGTCCGATCGGGTGGATCGGCGGCAGGTAGACGACGTCGAAGTTCATGGCGGCCACGGCGTCGAGTCGCTTGGCGGCGTCCCGGAACGTACCGGAGGTCCACTGCGCCGTCTCCGGGTCGTAGGTGGCGCCCTCGGAGCGCGGGAAGAACTCGTACCAGGCGGCGCGGCCTGCGAGTGCCCGCTCGACGTCGATCGGGTACGCACGGGACGCGGTGACCAGTGCGCGGATGGGCTGGCGGGCGACCGCCTCGTGGATCTGGGGGGTCAGGCCCGCGGCGAGACGCTCGTCGACGCTCAGGGAGGCATCGGCGAGGACCGCCGCAGTGCGGCGGAAGAGCGCCGCATCACGTGCGCTGCGCTCCCCTGCTGCACGGGTGAAGAGTGCTGCACCCTCCATCAGCATCAGCTCGACGTCGACGCCGGCTGCGATCTTGATGGTGGCGTCGTGCTCCCACGTCCCGAAGAGGTCGGACCAGCCCTCGATCGTGAAGGTGTGCAGGCCCTTCGCACGCGGGGTCAGGGTTCCGGCCCAGCGATCCAGCCCGGAGCCGACAGGCGTCATCCGGATGCGCTGCACCTCCTTGCCCCGGGGGTCGTACAGGACGGCCGAGACACCTAGCTGGTCGTGTCCTTCCCTGAAGACGGTGGCGCCTACGGCGATGTCCGAGCCTGGAAGTGCCTTGGCCGGGAAACGTCCGTCCTCGACAACGGGGCTGACCGCGGTGATGGGAATGCGGCCGAATCGCAGTCCTTCGGGATAAGGGGCATTTCGGTTCTGGTCCGTAGTGGTGGTCACCCGTATGACGTTAGCGAGTAATGGGCCGAATTGCTAAGGGGGCTTTGCGTAACATCCGCGTCGGTAACACACCGAGCAAGCGTTTACGGAACGCCTCTGCCATACCTCTCGGCGAGTGCGCTAGCGTAACCGGGGTGAAGGCAATCCGCAGATTTACCGTCCGAACCGTCCTCCCCGAGAAGATCGCCCCGCTCGGCAAACTCGCGGGCAACCTGCGCTGGTCGTGGCACCTGCCGACCTCGCGTTTGTTCGAGGAGATCGACCCCGCCGCCTGGGAGGAGAGCGGTCACGACCCGGTGTCCTTCCTCGGCTCCGTGACCCGCGAGAAGCTCGAGCAGCTCGCCGGTGACGAGGCGCTGGTGCAACGCATCCAGGAGGTCGGTGCCGACCTCGACGACTACCTGACGCAGCCGCGCTGGTACCAGGGGCTCGGTGACGACGCGCCCCGCAGCATCGCCTACTTCTCCCCCGAATACGGCATCGCCGCCGTCCTCCCCCAGTACTCCGGCGGCCTCGGCATCCTGGCCGGCGACCACCTGAAGTCCGCCTCGGACCTCGGCATCCCCCTGATCGGCGTCGGCCTGCTCTACCAGTCCGGCTACTTCAAGCAGTCCCTCTCGCGTGACGCCTGGCAGCAGGAGACCTACCCCGTCCTCGACCCGGACGGGCTGCCCCTGACCCTGCTCCGCGAGCAGGACGGCTCGGCGGCGAAGGTGGTGCTGCCGTTGCCCAACGGCCGCCACCTCTCCGCGCATATCTGGCGTGCCGACGTCGGGCGCGTCCCCCTGCTGCTCCTCGACTCCAACGTGCCCGGGAACGACGAGGCAGCACGCAACGTCACCGACCGTCTCTACGGCGGCGGCGGGGACCAGCGGCTGCAGCAGGAACTGCTCCTCGGCATGGGCGGCGTGAAGGCCCTGAGGATCTTCGAGCGACTCACCGGCACCCCGGCGCCCGAGGTGTTCCACACCAACGAGGGTCACGCGGGCTTCCTCGGCATCGAGCGCATCCGTGAGCTCATGGACCCGTCCAACGAATCCCCCATGACCTGGGAGGAGGCGCTCACGGCCGGCCGGGCCTCGACCGTCTTCACCACCCACACCCCCGTGCCGGCCGGTATCGACCGGTTCGACCGCGCGCAGATCGAGCACTTCTTCCACGCCGGCCTCGCGCCGGCCGTACCCACGGACCGCGTCCTGGCCCTCGGTGCGGAGAACTACGACGACGGCGACCGGTCGAAGTTCAACATGGCCGTCATGGGTCTCCGCCTCGCGCAGCGTGCCAATGGTGTGGCGAAGCTGCACGGCGAAGTGTCGCGCGGCATGTTCTCCGGGCTCTGGCCGGGATTCGACACCCAGGAGGTGCCCATCACCTCGGTCACCAACGGCGTGCACGTGCCCAGCTGGGTGGATCCCCAGATCGCGGACTTCGCCCGGACCAGCTTCGGTGCGGAGTCCGTCCTCGATCCGCAGTGGAGCAGGGTGTACGACGTGCCGGACACCGATGTCTGGGCACTGCGCCGCAACCTCCGCTCCAATCTCGTGGACGACGTGCGCCAGCGCCTGCGCTCCTCGTGGAAGAAGCGCGGCGCAGCCGACGCCGCCCTGAGCTGGACCGATTCCGTGCTGGACCCAGACATCCTCACGATCGGCTTCGCCCGCCGTGTGCCGACCTACAAGCGCCTCACGCTCATGCTGCGTGACCCGGCGCGCCTGAAGGCCCTGCTCCTGCACTCCGAGCATCCCATCCAGCTCGTCATCGCCGGGAAGTCGCACCCGGCGGACGAGCAGGGCAAGCGGATGATCCAGGACCTGGTCCGCTTCACCGACGACCCCGAGGTCCGCCATCGGATCGTCTTCCTGCCCAACTACGACATCGCGATGGCCCGCACCCTGTTCCCCGGCTGTGACGTCTGGCTGAACAACCCGCTCCGGCCGCTGGAAGCCTGTGGCACATCGGGCATGAAGGCGGCTATCAACGGTGGCCTCAACCTGTCCGTGCTGGACGGCTGGTGGGACGAGATGTACGACGGCGACAACGGCTGGGCCATCCCGACGGCCAACAACGGAGCGTCCGCCGACGAGCGCGACGACATCGAGGCCGACGCCCTGTACGACCTCCTGGAAACGCAGGTCGCTCCGCGCTTCTACTCGCAGGTCCCCGCCGAGGGAGCCGGGGCCGCAGGGCCGTCGGAGCCCTCACGCGACGGTGTGCCGCACCAGTGGATCGCGATGATCAAGCACACCATGGCGACGCTCGGCCCGGCGGTATCGGCCGAGCGCATGCTGCAGGACTACGTGGAGAAGCTGTACCGTCCGGCCTGGCGCGCCGGCAACGCCGCAGCAGCCGACAGCTACTCGCTCGCGAAGAGGACCGCCGCGTGGCGTTCCCGTGTGCAGGGCAACTGGCCTGCCGTCCAGGTGGAACACGTCGATTCCTCGGGCGTCACGGAGGACCCGCAGATCGGTGATTCGCTGACGGTCAACGCCTATGTGTCCCTCGGAGGGCTGGATCCCGAGGACGTCGCCGTCGAGGTGGCCTACGGCCGCGCCCTCGAGACCGACGAGCTGAGTGACGTGACGGTCCAGGACCTGGAGGTCGCCGAGAACCTCGGCAGTGGCCGCTACCTGTTCACCGGGGGCATCAGGATCGACCATTCCGGTTCCTTCGGTTACACGGTGCGCGTGCTGCCGAAGCACGCGACCCTCGCTACGAAGGCGGAACTGGGCCTCGTCGTCAACGCCTGACCGGCACCGCAGGAGCCCGGGACCTTGAGGTTCCGGGCTCCTGCTGTGCCCGGGTCCGGTCTGGCTGCGAGTGGCTCCGCCCGCCGTCGCTCCCGAGGTCAACCGCGCTGTGGGCCACTCCCCCGCCGTCGTTCCCGGCTTTCCGGGGGCGGACCGCGTGTCCCTCCACGAGACGCCGGCCGTCCCAGAGCCGGAGGAGGCCGGACGACGGACGGTCAGCACCCGCGGATGGCCGGACGACGGACGGTCAGCTACCGCGGTTGGCGGGCGCCGCGTCAGCAGCAGTACCTGTGAGCAGGTCCGGGTATCAGCAGCGGTAGATACGGACCGAGTCGGCGGCGACGGTGTCCGCCTCACCCGACCGCAGTCGTGCGCGGGCGGGTGCCGGTTCGCGTGACGCGGAGTCGAACACCGGCCGGAACGCGCGGGGCTGCTCCCGTTCGACGCCCTGCTGCTGCAGGATCCACGCCGAGGGCAGGTGGATGCGGGTCTCCTCGAGCGAACCGTTGATCACGACGAGCCCGTTGACCGTCCCCCCGGCCGATCCGAGGATCAACTGCACGGTCCGGGTCCGGGGGTCCTCCCACTCCTGTGCGGTCATCGGCAGCCCGGCGGCGTTGAACCACAGCAGGGTCGACTGGTCGCCGCGGGACGGGAAGGACGGCGGCTGCTCGGCCAGGAAGGCCCGCCGGATGGCGAGCAGGGTGCGGGTCGATCCGAGCAGGCGCCGGGACGCGGCGTCGTCGGGCCAGTGCACCCAGGCGAGTTCGTTGTCCTGGCAGTAGGCGTTGTTGTTCCCGGCCTGGGTGCGTCCGAACTCGTCGCCGGCCGTGATCATCGGGACGCCCAGCGAGATGAGCAGCGAGGCCATGATGTTGCGGGCGGTCCGTTCGCGGGCCGCGAGGATCCCCTCGTCCTCCGTGGGACCCTCGGCACCATGGTTGTAGCTGCGGTTGTCGTTGTGACCGTCTCGGTTGCCCTCGCCGTTGGCCTCGTTGTGTTTGCGCTCGTACGCCGTCAGGTCGGCGAGCGTGAAGCCGTCGTGGGCGGTGACGAGGTTGACGGAGGCCAGGGCGCTGCGGCCCGAGTGCGCGAAGGTGTTCGCCGAGCCGGCGAGGCAGCCCGCGAGCCGGGCGGGTGAGGACCCGGTGCCGCCCTGGGTCAGGGAGGCGATGTCGCGGAGCCAGAAGTCGCGGACCGTGTCGCGGAAGCCGTCGTTCCAGTCGGCCCAGCCCACGGGGAACCGCCCGGTCTGCCATCCGTCCGGGCCGATGTCCCATGGTTCGGTGATGAGCTTCGTGCCGCGGAGCGCCTTGGAGGCGCCGGCTGCGACCAGGAAGGGGTGCCTCGGGGTGAAGGTGTTGCGCTCGTCGCGGGACAGCGTGACGGCGAGGTCGAACCGGAAGCCGTCGACCTGGCACTCCTCCACCCAGTAACGCAGCGACTCCAGTGCGAACTCGACCACCCGGGGCTGGGAGAAGTCCAGGCTGTTGCCGCAGCCGGTCGTGTCCACGTAGTGCCCCGTGTGGTCGTGCCGGTAGTAGTCGAGGTCGCCCAGTCCACGCCAGCAGAGGGCCGGCCGGTGCTGCTCACCCTCGGCCGTGTGGTTGTACACGACGTCGAGGATCACCTCGAGTCCGGCCTCGTGGAGTGCGCGGACCATGCCCTTGAACTCGTCGAGCACGGCGGCGGGGCCGGCGGCCCGTGCGGCCGCCGTCGCGTAGTCGGTGTGGGCCGAGAAGAACCCGAGGGTGTTGTACCCCCAGTAGTTGCCGAGACCGAGCGGCTCGAGGTGCGGTTCGTCGAGGTGGAAGTGGATGGGCAGGAGCTCGACGGCGGTCACCCCGAGGTCGCGCAGGTAATCGAGCATGACGGGGTGTCCCAACCCGGCATACGTGCCCTGCAGCTCCGTCGGGATGTCCGGATGGAGCTTCGTGAGTCCCTTGACGTGGGCCTCGTAGATGACGGTGTCCCGCCACGGGGTGTGCGGCCGCTCGCTCGTCCCCCAGTCGAAGGCGTGCTCGAGGAACACGGAGTAGTAGGAGCGTGACGTCGGTTCGTCGGCCCCGGGCGGTGTGTCGACGACCTCGATCGCGCGGGAGTAGGGGTCGAGGAGCAGCTGCGCCTCGCCGACCGTGCCGGGCAGCTCCGTGCCGGTGGGCCAGAAGGCGTACAGGGAGCCCGGGGACACCGGACCGACGACGCCGTGGTGCACGCCGCCGTCGAGCCCCACCAGCGTCTCCGACGTCCAGGTGCCGTCCGGGCGGCGCCAGTGCACGTCGATGGAGGGGATGGCAGGCGCCCAGACCGCGGCGTTGGCATGCGCGTCCCGCCCCCACGCTCCGGTGATGCCGTGGAGTCCGAGCGGGAACTCACGCGATGGGCGGGGCGACGGGGCGGGGTTCAGCATGGTCAGGCGGAACGCTGGCGGGAGACTTCGTACAGCGTGATCCCCACGGCCATCGAGGCGTTGAGCGACTCCATGGCGGACTCGATGGGGATGGACACGATCTGGTCGCAGTTCTCACGCACCAAGCGGGACAGGCCCTTGCCCTCCGAGCCGACGACGATGCAGATGGGGTCGCGGCCGAGGGACAGCTCCGGGAGGGAGACGTCGCCGTCGCCGTCGAGCCCGAGGACGAAGATGCCCTTGGCCTTGAGGGACTTCAGCGCGGAGTTGAGGTTGCCGACACGGGCGACCGGGACGCGCACGGCGGCACCGGCGCTGGTCTTCCAGGCCGACGCCGTCACGCCGACGGCGCGCCGCTCGGGGACGATCACGCCGTGGCTGCTGAAGGCCGACGCCGACCGGATGATGGCGCCGAGGTTGCGGGGATCGGTGATGCCGTCCAGGGCGACGAAGAGCGGGGCGTTGCCGATGTGCCCGCGCCGGTAACGTTCGATGGTCTCGTCGACGAGGTCGAGCGCGTCCGCGTACTCGTACGGCGGGATCTGCAGCATGAGTCCCTGGTGCACTGCGCCGTCGGTCATGCGGTCCAGTTCGGGCTTGCCCGTCTCCATGACGGGGATGCCGCGTTCGGCTGCCATCTTCAGCGACTCGCGGACGCGGTCGTCCATCTCGATGCGGATGGCGACGTGCAGCGCCTTCGCCGGGATGCCGGCACGGAGGGCCTCGACCACCGAGTTGCGGCCGGTCACGACCTCCTCGGCCGCCTTGCCCTTCGTGCGTCCCGTGCCGGCACTCTTGCCGCCGGCCCGCTTCGCCGCCGAGCGCTCGGCCAGCTCCTTGTTCTTGTACGACTTGTGGTAGGGGCGGTCCTCCGCCTTGGGGGTGGGGCCCTTGCCCTCGAGCGACTTGCGTCCGTGGCCGCCGGTGCCGATGGTGGGGCCCTTTTTCGTTTTGCGAACCGCGCCTGGACGTCCGTGACTGGCCATGGAAGAACACCTTTATATAGAAGAAGAATCGACCCCAGTTTACGCGGAGCGCGTCGGCTCCCTCAGCACGCATTCTCCCGGCTGCGTCCGGACCTCTGCCGAGGGCGTGCTGCGGGCGCCTTCCGGCGTTGTCCGGACCTTGATTCGCGGACGCCCCGCGCCGTCGGCCGGAGCCCTGGTCAGCCCTCCGAGAGCGACCAGGTGGCGCCGTCGGGGGTGTCCTCCAGCATGATTCCGGCAGCTGCCAGCGCATCCCGGATGGCGTCCGCCCTGGCCCAGTCCCGTGCTGTGCGGGCGGCACTGCGTTCAGCGATGCGATCGCCGACGAGGGCGTCGAGGGCAGCGGCTGCGGCGGTGTCCCCGACCATGGCGGAGGCTCCGGCGTCGTCGAGCCCGAGGACACCGGTCATGGCGACGACGGCGGCGAGATCGGCGCGCACGGCGTCGTCGTCGCCCCCGGCGAGGCGGGTGTTGCCGGAGCGCACCGTGGTGTGGAGGACCGCGAGGGCCTGGGGCACATTGAGGTCGTCGTCCATCGCGTCCACGAAGGCCGCGGGGAGATCCGCCGACGAGAGTGCTCCACGGTCGGGCGCACCGACGCGGGCGGACGCCTTCGCGATGAAGCCGTCGATGCGCGCCACGGCGGCGGCCGCCTCCTGCAACGAGGTCTCGCGGTAGTCGAGCACCGAGCGGTAGTGCGCCTGGCCGAGGTAGTAGCGCACCACGCGGGGGCCGGCGTCGTCGATCATCTCCTGCGGGCTCACGGTGTTGCCGATGGACTTCGACATCTTCTCGCCACCGTAGGTGACCATCCCGTTGTGCATCCAGAAGCGGGCGAACGCGTGACCGGCGGCCTGGGACTGCGCCATCTCGTTCTCGTGGTGGGGGAAACGCAGGTCCAGTCCGCCGCCGTGGATGTCGAATTCCGTTCCGAGGTACCGGGTCACCATGCTGGAGCATTCGAGGTGCCAGCCGGGGCGGCCCGCACCCCAGGGGCTCGGCCAGGACGCCGTCGGCGGGTCGGTCTCCTTGGACCCCTTCCAGAGGGCGAAGTCCCGCGGATCCTTCTTGCCCCGCGGGTCGGCGTCGGCGGCGGCCTGCATATCGTCGATGTCCTGCCGCGTCAGACTGCCGTAGGCGGGCCAGGAACGGACGTCGAAGTAGACGTCGCCGGAGCCGTCCGGTGCCGGGTAGGCGTGACCGCGGTCGATGAGGAGCTGGATGAGGGCGTGCATCTCCGGGATGTGCCCGGTGGCGCGTGGCTCGTAGGTGGGGGGCCGGACACCGAGCGCCGCGTAGGCCCGCTGGAACTCCTGCTCGAAGCGGAAGGCCAGGGCCCACCACTGCTCCTCCGGCTTCAGGGAGGGGTCCTCGTCGGTGGCTCCCGGGCGGAAGGAGTCCTGGGACCGGGCGAGGATCTTGTCGTCGATGTCGGTGACGTTCCGGACGACGGTGACGCGCAGGCCGCGTGCCTCGAGCCAGCGGGTGAGCTGGTCGAAGGCGATGGCGGACCGGACGTGGCCGACATGGGGCATGCCCTGCACGGTGGCGCCGCAATAGTAGAGACTCGCCCTGCCCGGTTCGAGAGGTTCGAAGGGGCGCACTTCGGCACGGGCGGTGTCATAGAATCGCAGGCTCACCGGTCCAGATTACCCGGCGGCGGGTGTCAGCCCTGCGAAGCAGGGGGCGTCGTCCGCGGAGCAGACCGGACGACGACGGCGGTGGCGATGGCTGCGACGCCCTCCCCCCGGCCGGTGAGGCCGAGCCCGTCCGTGGTGGTGGCGGAGATGCTCACTGGGGCCTGTGCGGCGTCGGACAGCACGGCCTCCGCCTCGGCCCGGCGTGGTCCGAACTTCGGGCGGTTGCCGATGAGCTGGACGGCGATGTTGCCGACGTCGAATCCTGCGTCCCGTACGATCCGTGCGGCGGCCGACAGGAGGGTGTGACCCGAAGCCCCGGCGTACTCGGGGCGGTCCGTGCCGAAGTGCGTCCCGAGATCGCCCACACCGGCCGCGGAGAACAGGGCGTCGGCTGCTGCGTGGGCCACCACGTCGCCGTCGGAGTGTCCCGACAGTCCGCGCTCCCCCTCCCACAGCAGGCCGGCGAGCCAGAGCGGGGTGGCGTCAGCCTGGCCGTCGGCAGCGTACGCGTGGACGTCGACGCCGATCCCGGTGCGGGGAAGGTGGAGGTGCTCACTCAGGTACACGGCTGCTCCTGCTGGTGGTCGGGATGGTGGCCGGGTCCGGCTCCTGGTCGGGGTCCCGATCCGGCTCCTGGCCAGGATCCTGGTCGCCCGGGCTCGCGATGCTGCCCGCGGACTCCTGCGCGAGGACCGCTTCGGCGATGACGAGGTCGAGCGGCGTCGTGACCTTGAAGGCCAGGGGGTCCCCCTCGACGACGTGGACCGCGTGCCCCAGTGCCTCCATGAGCATGGCGTCGTCCGTGATGCCGGGGTGGGCTGCGGCGTCACCGGCATGCGCTGCACGCAGGGCGACGGCGTCGAAGCCCTGGGGGGTCTGGACGGCCCGTAGGGCGGCGCGATCCGGGGTCGCCGTGACGAGGTCGCCGTCGACGACCTTGACCGTGTCCACCACCGGCAGGACGGGGACGACTGCCGGCGCGCCGTCGGCGACGGCGCTCGCGACCCGCCGGAAGACGGCAGGGGGCGTGAGGGCCCTCGCCGCGTCGTGGACCAGCACGATGCCGATCGTCGGCGGCAGGGCGTCGATCCCGGCACGCACCGACGCTGTCCGGGTGGAACCTCCCGTGATGGACGAGATACGGACCGGGGTGCGCGTCCCTGCGGTATCGTGCGTGCGGCCGGCGTACCGGGTGGCCGCCTCCGCGACGACGGCGGCCAGGACGTCGTCGTCCTCCGGGAGCACCGCGACGACGGCGGTGGCGACGTCCGACCGGAGCACGGCGTCGACGGCGTGGTCAAGGAGGGGGCGTCCGCCGCAGAGGACACGGGCCTTCGGGATGCCGTGGCCGAGGCGTTGGCCGGAGCCTGCCGCGACGATGACGACGCCGACCTCGACCGGGGTGGGGTACTGCGGATTTCTCGCGGACACTCCGTCACCCTATGACAGCGCAACGAAAAAGAGGGACCCGGGGGGTCCCTCTTTCGTGGTCGTTCCGCTCCCTAGGAGGCGAGAACCTCGTCGAGAACGCTTGCCGCCTTCTCTTCGTCGGTCTTCTCCGCCAGTGCGAGTTCGGAGATGAGAATCTGCCGCGCCTTGGCGAGCATCCTCTTCTCCCCTGCCGACAGGCCGCGGTCGTGGTCGCGGCGCCAGAGGTCGCGTACTACCTCGGCAACCTTGATGACATCGCCGGAGGCGAGCTTCTCGAGGTTCGCCTTATAGCGGCGTGACCAGTTGGTCGGCTCTTCCGTGAACTCGGCCCGCAGGACGTCGAACACATGTTCGAGGCCCTCCTTGCCCACGACGTCGCGGACCCCGACGAGGTCCACGTTCTCCGCCGGTACTTCTATCGTCAGATCACCCTGGGCTACCTTGAGCTTGAGGTACATCTTCTCTTCGCCCTTGACCACGCGCATCTTGATCTCTTCGATCTTCGCTGCGCCGTGGTGAGGGTAGACAACTGTTTCGCCGACCTCAAAAACCATGTGGACTTTCCCCTTTCCCGGGAATCAGTTTATCACGGCAACGACACGCCGACGGGCGTGTTTTCGCAGGTCAGGGGCGGGAATCAAGCGAAAGTAGCTATCATTCGCCTCTTGACGGACCGGGCCTGAGGTGCTTCGGGCTCGGATGGGCGATCGAAACCGAGACCACGATCGGGCGGCGTTGCCGATAGTCTGTCCTGTAGGTCCGCTCCGGATTCCGTCCCTGTCCCACCTGTTCAACCCCAGGAGTTTGTGCTGTGAATTTTGCACCGAAGAACCGAGTGCGGCAGTCCGTTGCTGCCGGCGCCGTGCTGGTGATGCTGGGCGTCTCCGGCTGCAGCTTCACCTCGGAGCAGTCGACGACGACGGAGTACGCCCCCTCGGACGGCATCGTGAAGGACCTCGGGCCGGTATTGCTGCGGAACGTCCTGATCGTGGGCAACCAGGGCGAGAGCGAAGGCCGCCTCGTGGGCACCGTGTTCAACACGACCGACCAGCCCGTGGACCTGTCCATTCGGGCGGGTGGGGCTGAAACGATCATCACCGTCGAGGGCGACGGCGAGTTCAGGTTCGAGGAGGAGGCCGGGGACGACACCACCGTCGGGGGACTGATGACGACCCCTCCCGGTTCGCTGGTCGACGTCGACTTCGGGGTCGACGGCGAGGATGCGACCTTCGAGGTGCCGGTGCTGGACGGAACACTCGAGGAGTACCGGGAATTCGTGCCCGGCGGTTTCACGCCGCGGCCGGTCGAACCCGAGGTGAACGAAGAAGCGGCCGAGGGCGAGTAGCTCTCAGCACCCACACTGCCCGCACCCGATCGATCGGGTGCGGGCAGTGTCGTGTCGGCAGGTCCCCGTCGGCCGGCGTCACGGTTCCGGGAGCTACCCACGGTCTCAGAGGCGGGGCACGGACCGCCCGGCTCGGGACCTGCTGCTCAGGGTTCGAACTTGTAGCCGAGACCCCGCACGGTAATGAGGTAGCGGGGATTCGAGGGGTCGGGTTCCACCTTGCCGCGCAGTCGCTTCACATGGACGTCCAACGTCTTGGTGTCCCCCACGTAGTCGGAGCCCCAGACCCGATCGATCAGTTGTCCGCGGGTCAGGACCCGGCCCGAATTACGGAGCAGCATCTCGAGCAGCTCGAATTCCTTCAACGGGAGGGCCACCTGGTTGCCGTCGACACTCACGACATGGCGTTCGATGTCCATGCGGACCGGTCCGGCCTGGACGGTGTTCGAGATGAGTTCCTCGGGTTCGGCCTGGCGCCGTAGCACCGCGCGGACCCGAGCCACGAGCTCGCGGGATGAATAGGGCTTGGTCACGTAGTCGTCGGCCCCGAGCTCCAGTCCCACCACCTTGTCGATCTCGGCGTCCTTCGCGGTCAGCATGATGACCGGGACGCTGGAGCGCTGGCGGAGCTGCCGGCAGACCTCGGTACCGGGTAGCCCCGGCAGCTGGAGGTCGAGGAGGACCAGATCGGCTCCCGAGCGGTCGAACTCGGTGATGGCATCGAGGCCGTTGTCGACCACGGACACCTCGTACCCTTCCTTGCCGAGGAGGTAGGACAGCGGGTCGCTGAACGACTCCTCGTCCTCGACGATCAGAATGCGGCTCAAGCCTTGACTCCCTGCTCGTGGGCAGCGCTGCTGCCCTTTCTTCCTGGTTTACGCTCGGCGGACGGTGCGGTGCCGTCGCCCGAGGCGGAACTGTTCGCTGCGGCGTCGTCGTCCACTGCCACTTCCATCTCCGGCAACCGGACGGTGAATGTGCTGCCCTGTCCGGGCTGCGACCAAACGGTGACTTCGCCGCCGTGGTTGGACACCACGTGCTTGACGATGCTCAGGCCGAGGCCGGTGCCGCCGGTCTGGCGGGATCGGGCGGCGTCGATGCGGTAGAAGCGCTCGAAGATGCGTTCCTGTTCCTCGGGGGTGATGCCCACACCCTGGTCAGTGACCGACACCTGGACGAGGCCGTCGCGGGACCGGAGACCGACACCCACCCGCGTGCCCTCGGGCGAATAGCGGATGGCGTTGTCGATGAGGTTCCGGAACGCGGTCATGAGCAGGTCCCGGTCGCCGTGCACCGGCACGGAGACCGATCCACCGACGACGATGTCGATCTGCTTGCTCTCGGCCGGAAGCTTGTTGCGGTCCACGGCTTCGGCAACGACGGAGTTGATGTCCACCGGCTTGCCGCGGCGGACGACGTCGGCCCCCTGGAGGCGGGAGAGCTCGATGATGTCCTGCACGAGTGCGGACAGCCGGCCGGATTCCTTGTGCATGCGCTGGGCGAAGCGACGGACGGCCACTTCGTCCTCGGCGGCATCGTCGATGGCCTCGGCGAGCAGGGAGATCGCGCCGACGGGCGTCTTCAGCTCGTGGGACACGTTCGCGACGAAGTCGTTGCGGATCTCCTCGGTACGGGTGATCTCGGTGCGGTCGTCGGCGAGGATCAGGATGTACTCGGCGCCGAGGGCTGCGACGCGGACCTGGACCACGATCGTCCCCTGGCCGAGCGGGCCTCGAGCGAGTTCGAGCTGCTGCTGCTCGATCACGCCGTCGCGCCGGACGCGAGCGGTGAGGTCCAGGAGCTCGGAGTGGACCACCGTGTGGCCGCGGACGAGGCCGAAGGCGTAGGCAGCAGGGCTGGCCCGCACGACCCCGTCGATCGCATCCACGATCACGTAGGCCCTGCCGATGATGGAGAGGACCTCGGCGGCGCCGTCGGGCAGGGAAGGCTCGTCCTCGTAGAGGAGCCGGAGCCGTTGTACCTCGCTTGCACGGAACGCCGCCATGCCGGTCACGCCGAGGGCCAGGCCGACCAGCCCGGCCACGAGCGTCAGGAGAAGGGGGTCCACGGACCAAGCTTATGCTCTGGCATTTCGCCTCCCACCCCATCCGGTGGCATTAGGCAGGGGGTTCAACTAACGTTCACACAAAGCGGAGAAACAGTTCACCGCTGGCTGGAATGCTCGTCGGCAGAACTGTGGGAACGGTTCGCTTCGACATTTCCAGGGAAGGACGCCCACGTGCGTAAGGTTTTTCAGGCCGAGCTTCACCAGATCGGCGAGGAGCTCATCGAGATCTCCCAGCTGGTGACGGAGGCCATTCAGAAGGCCAACAGTGCCTTCCAGGGCGCCGACACCGAGCTCGCGCAGGAGGTGATCGCCGCCGATGCGCGTATCGACTTCCTGCAGAACTCCCTCGACGAGCGGGCCATCGACATCCTCGCCCTCCAGGGTCCGGTGGCGTCCGATCTCCGGATGATCGTAGGAGCGCTGCGCATGAGCGCGTCGCTCGAGCGCATGGGTGACCTCGCACGTCATGTGGCCCAGCTCGCGCGTCTGCGGTTCCCCGCGAATGTGATCCCCGAGGGTATCCGTGCGACGTTCGACGAACTCGCCGAACTCGACGTGCAGATCGCGATGAAGGTCAAGGAACTCCTCGAGACGCGCAAGCTCGAGCTGATCAACGAGATCGGGGCCGCCAACGCGCGTGTCAACGAGCTCCACGCCAGTGTCTTCAAGGCTGTCGCAGCCGACGACTGGACCGAGAGTGCGCCGACGACGGTGGATGTCACTCTTGCCAGCCGCTATTACGAGCGTTTCGCGGATCACGGAGTCTCGGTGGCCCGGAAGGTCGCCTACCTCGTCACGGGGGAATGGCAGCCCGTCGCACCACTGAACTGACTCGTCCGCGGAGCACTTCTCCGCACTATCGACAGAACGACGGCGGTCCCTGCGGGGGCCGCCGTCGTTCTGTTGGTGCGGGTGCCTGGTGTCAGTGCTTGCCCTGGTTCGCGACGGCTTCGATCGCGGCGGCTGCGGCGTCGGCGTCGAGGTAGGTGCCGCCCGCCTTGACGGGCTTGAGGTTCTCGTCCAGCTCGTACACGAGGGGGATGCCCGTGGGGATGTTCAGCGAAGCGATGTCCTTGTCGCTGATGCCGTCGAGGTGCTTGACGAGGGCCCGGAGCGAATTGCCGTGGGCGGCGATGAGCACGGTCTTGCCCGCCTTGATGTCCACCGTGATGTCCGATTCCCAGTACGGCAGGAAGCGCTCGAGGACGTCCTTCAGGCACTCGGTGCGGGGTACGGCGTCGCCGAGATCGGCGTAGCGGGGATCGGCGACCTGCGAGTACTCGCTGGAGTCGTCGAGAGGGGGCGGCGGGGTGTCGTAGGACCTGCGCCATTCCATGAACTGCTCCTCGCCGTACTCCGCGAGGGTCTGGGCCTTGTCCTTGCCCTGCAGCGCTCCGTAGTGGCGTTCGTTGAGGCGCCAGTTCCGCTTGACGTCGATCCAGCTGCGGTCGGCCGCTTCGAGGGCTAGGTTGGCGGTGATGATGGCACGCTTCTGCCGGGACGTGTACACGATGTCGGGAAGGATGCCGGCCTCGGTCAGGAGGTGTCCACCGCGGGTTGCTTCCTCGCGTCCCTTCTCCGTGAGGGCGACGTCCACCCAGCCGGTGAAGAGGTTCTTCTCGTTCCATTCGCTTTGGCCATGGCGCAGCAAAATCAGTGTGTAGGTCATGAGTCCTAGTCTGCCGCATCGTGTTGCGGCGGTCATGCTGCTTCGTCATGTCACGGCGGCAGGAGCGGGGCACGCGGGTGCGGGGCACGCGGGTGCGGCGCACCTGCCGGGCGTCGGCGTGCCGAGGTAGGCCGCAGCGGTGTCGGCATCGGCGGCCGGGCGCCGTCATGCCGGCGTAAGCGGCGGCGTGCCGGGCGTCGTCGTGCCGGGCACGCGGATGCGGCGCAGAGCCGGGCACGCGGGTGCGGCGCAGAGCCGGGCACGCGGGTGCGGCGCAGAGCCGGGCACGCGGGTGCGGCGCAGAGCCGGACACGCGGTCACGGCGGCAGGTGCGGGGCACGCGGGTACGGCGCAGAGCCGGGCGCCGTCATGCCGGCTTAAGCGGCGGCGTGCCGGGCCTCGTCATGCCGGCGTAAACGGCGGCGTACCGGGGTAGACGTGCCGGGCGTCGTCGTGCCGGCGTAAACGGCGGCATGCCGAGGTAGGCCGCGTCGGCGTCGGCGTCAGCGGCCGGGGCAGGCGGCGGCCAGCCGGCGTAAAGCAGGCGGCGTGCTGCTGGGGTGAGCAGCTGGTGTCGGCGTAATGCCGGGGCATCAGTGCAGACCCGGTGGAACGCACCCCCGGGTCTGGTCACCCGGCGCGGCGGCCCGTCCGGAGTGCCCTAGTGTTGACTGGTGCCTTCGCGTCTCCGTCCCCCCAAGCCTTTGGGGACCATCACCCGTGGCACCACCAACCCCAACCGCCTCCGCCGCGTCGATCGGTGGCTTGCAGGCTCCCATGGCGTCCGCCTGCGCCGGGCTGCCGATCCGCTCGTGGTCGACCTCGGCTACGGCGCCGCCCCCGTGACTGCCGTCGAACTGTTCACCCGCCTGCGGTCGGTGCGCGACGACGTCGAGGTGGTCGGTATAGAGATCGACCCTGCTCGTGTTGCGGGTGCCGAACCCCTGGCCCGCCCTGGCCTCAGTTTTCGTCAGGGCGGGTTCGAGTTGCCGCTTGCCGGCCGACGGCCCGTCGTCGTCCGAGCGTTCAATGTGCTGCGGCAGTACGGCGAGGACGAGTACGAAGCCCACTGGGACGAGGTCCGCGGACGCTTGGCACCCGAAGGCCTGCTCATCGACGGGACCTGCGACGAGATCGGGCGTCGCTCGACCTGGGCGGCCATCGGACCGGGGGGACCGGAGTCCTTGAGCATCTCGCTGCGTTTCGGCGCATTCACGCTACCGTCCGACGTCGCGGAGAGGCTGCCGAAAGCGCTGATCCACCGGAACGTCGAGGGCGAGCGGGTGCACACCTACCTGAAAGCGCTGGACCGGGCGTGGCTCGACGCCGCGTCCCTCGCGTCCTTCGGGAATCAGCAGCGGTGGGTGGCGATGTGCACAGCGATGCGGGCTGCAGGCTGGCCGCTACGGGACGGGCCAGCACGCTGGCGTCTCGGTGAGGTCACCGTGGCCTGGAGTGCGGTCGCTCCAGGCTGAGCGTTCCTACCAGGGACCGTACGGACCCTGATTGCCACCGCGACCCGACGTCTGGCTGACGGCCGGTTTGACGTCGGCGAGATAGACACACGCTGCGATGATGGCAACCAGCTGGAAGAGGTTGAAGCCGCCCCTGCCTCCGAGCACGGACAACAGACCGACGACGACGGCACCACCCGTGAGCGCAAGCCAGAACCCCTTGGTCCTCTTGAAGGCGGCTTCGAAGGCCGAGCCGGGCCGCCGTATGCAGTCCGAGAAAGCCCATACCTCGATACCGAGGGCCACGATGCCGAGGGCGAGGTACAGGTAGGCCTGAATGGCAAGTACAAGAGTCACAGAATCAGCTTAGCTCGCTTGCCTCGGACGAGGTGCTGATGACGGCGCAATCAGGGCTGCCGACTCGCGGGTCGCCTTTACGGAAGCCAGCGTCATGCCAGCTGACGCCTCGGCCGTTGATCCCGTCCTCGCGCCCTGCTGACGAGTTCACCAGCACGGTCGTCGCCTTCACCACGGGTCAGCCCGTCGTCGCACCCGCAGTTCCGTCCGTCGATGCATCCGCTGACTCCCTCCTCGTCCTGACCGCGGGTCAGTCCATCGTCGCGTCCGTCTTCGCATCCGCCGGTGCATCCACCATGAGGCTCGCCGTCGCACCCGCTGGGGTGTCCGTGATCCCAACCGGCGGCGTTCCCGCCCGGTCAGCACGATGCCGATCGGAGGCCTGCTGGAGGGCCCGGTCGAGGTCCGTCCACAGGTCGTCAGGGTTCTCGATACCTACGGACAGGCGGACGAGCGCTTCGGGGACGGTCTTCGGCTCGGCGGGCTGGCGCCGACGTCGTTCGATGAGCGACTCGACACCGCCCAGCGAGGTTGCCGGAAGCCAGAGACGTACGGCTGCGACGAGGGCATCCGCCGTCACGACGTCGTCGAGCTCGATACTGACGATCCCTCCGAAGCCGTCGAATTGGCCGGCCGCACGTCCATGACCCGGATCGGAGGGAAGGCCGGGATACCGCACGTGCCGGACGACGGGATGGTCGACGAGGCGGTGTGCGAGGACGGCCGCCGTGGCCTGGCTCCGCTCCATGCGGAGGGCGAGCGTACGCAGTCCGCGCAGCGCGAGCCAGACCTCGAAGGGTCCCGCGATGGCGCCGTGCAGGGTGCGGTGAGCCAGCAGCCGCTCACGGAGCACCGGATCGGACGTGACCAGCGCACCGAGGACGACATCGGAGTGCCCGGCCAGCCACTTCGTGACCGAGTGCAGCACGACGTCGACACCGGACTCGAGGGGTCGGTGCACGATGGGCGTGTTGAAGGTGTTGTCGGCGACGACGACCGCGCCGGCGGCGTGGGCGGCGTCGGTCAGGACGGCGAGTTCGGCCACCTCGAGCATCGGGTTGGTGGGACTCTCCAGCCACAGCATCACCTGACCGGCATCGAACCGTACGGCGAGCGCGTCAAGCTCAGTGAGGACACTCGCGGTGTCCGCGATGTCGACGGTACGCAGTTCGAACCGGCCCTGCGCTGCGAGATCGGTTGCGAGACTGATCGACCCGGCATAGGCGTGCCGGGGCATCACCACCGCTCCCCCGGTCGGGACGAGGGACAGTGCGGCCGCGGCCGCACCGAGGCCGGACCCGAAGACGAGGGCAGGGAGATCCGCGGCCTCGAGTGCGCCGAGCGCCTCCTCGAACGGATCCCAGGTCGGATTGGAGCCACGGGCGTAGATGCGGTCACCCTGTTCGGGGGCGCGTGTCTCGTGGTAGGTCGTCGAGAGCACGATCGGCGCATTGACCGGGGCGTCATGCTCACGGGGAGGTCGGCCTGCCGCGACGGTCAGGGTGTCCCGGGCGAGCCCGGCGTGCAGCAGATCCTCGCGAGATGTCGTCATGGGGTCAGCGTAAGTCGGAACGGCGTGTGTCTGGAAAGTGGCGGTTCACAGTGATCGATGCAGTGCAGTTCCCTCCCGATGGCGACTGCCTGGCGATCCGTACTCATGACGTCCGTAATCATGACGTCCCGCCGGGTACGAGTTCCCGGTGCTTGTTCCTCCGCGGAGTGCGATCGGGGTCGATGTACGGCGGTGGAGTGAACCAGGGGACGCCGTGTTTCACCTGGATGATCCAGTTGCCCCGCTCGACGAGCCGGTGGTGGAAGGAACACAGGAGACATCCATTCGAGACGTCGGTTCTTCCACCCGCCAACCACGGCGTGATGTGGTGTGCTTCCGACCAGACGGCGGGGACAGTGCAATCGGGGAACGCGCACCCTCTGTCCCGGGCTACCAATGCGCGCCGCTGTGCAACACCGAAGAGCCTTCGGGCCCGACCGACGTCGAGAACTTCCCCGCGCCCTCCCAGGACGACCGGGATGATGTCTGCATCGCATGCGATCTTGCGTACGGTCCGCACACTGACAGGACCGCCGAAAATGCTGTACCCACCTGCGGGATGCGGATCTGAACCGTCGGACGGGTCGATGAGGGCGTCGGAGCCGGTGTCGTTCATCGGACGGGTGTCCGGCTCGAAGTGGCTGCGCCGCCTGGAAAGACCGTCCCATCCGGGATGCTTGTCCTGCGCCGAAGACTCGTTCCGCCAGAAGTGGCCGTCCTGCTCAGTGTGATGGTCCTGCTCAGCGTGTTGGTCCTGGTCGATGTGGCCGTCACCCGGGAAGTAGCCGTTGCGTCCCGATTCGGATGCTTGCCCGTACAACCCGCGGATTCGCCTCCGGAGCACTCCCCCATTGCGCAGATCCTCAAGGAGCGTCCGGTAGTCGATGGTGACCATCACCTGCGGTCGATGGCCACCGGTGGCCGGCAGCGTATCCGTGGCGAGCGCGACCTGACAGGCGCCGACCACCCCGTCGAGATGGCGTTGTGCTCGGGTCCGGCGCTCCCAGCCGGACACAGAGCCGCGGGACCCGGCGTCGGGTGGCAGGACGTCGGGTGACAGGGCGTCGCCAGTCATCGAGGTGTCAGGCAAGGAGGTATCCGCCTCGAAGCCACCCGTTGGCGCGCCACCCTGCGCCACTTCCCAGGGCAGGCGTTCGCCGGGGTCACTGCTGCCTCCTGTGCTACCGGCGCTGACACCTGTGGCCCCGCCTCCGGAGGTCACGCCCGCGGAACCGACGTCTCGCCTTGTTCGTGGGTTGGTAGCCGTGTTCATGACCGTGAGGAGGTACTCGAACTGTTCGTCATCCGCCGCGATCTCGAGCCGGTGCAGGCCGCGTCGCCTGCCCCGTATGAATACGCCCTGCTGCGCCTTCAGCAACGCCTCCGTGGGGTCGGCCCCGTCAGGATCGAGAGCTGCTTCCCAGCGTCGGATGACCACGTTCACCAGATCCGCATCGGACTCCGTGGCCTGCGCAACCAGATTCTCCTCCATGGCCTGCACCTGTTCCGTCGAGGCACAGGGCCGGACGCGGTCCACCGCGTCGCTGATCCGGGTTGCGGCATACGAACTGATCGCACCGGCCTTGAATGCGTCCCCCACGGATTCGAGAAGGGCCGGACAAAGCTCACCTGTAACAGTTCGCCGGGGAAGCGCCGACTTCCCCAGACGGATCCGCCGTTGCGCCTCGTGCCGCGTGATTCCCAGACGGGCACGAAGATACTCCGCGGTGTCCCTGAACTCGTGGCTGTCACTCGGAACAGCGAGAGGACCGCTCCAGCCGAGGCCCTGCCGGGTCTCCCCGACCCGTGCGATCTCCTGCTGGTCCGCCGCAGCAGCACCCACGACCTGCAGGTACTCGACCTCCCGGGCAAGGTGCTCGATGACTCCCAGGGCCTCGGCGAGATCTGCTGTGGAGGCCAGACCGGCGTCGGCCTCGAACTGCCCGGCGATGTACACGAGGTGGGACCGGACCAGGCTCAGGGCCTGCGCCGTCGTCGATTGTTCCTCTGCTACTGCGGTCGCCATGAGGCAAGCGTATTAGTACACGCATTCGAAGAATTGGGGGGAGGTCCGTATGTGGACAACTCTTGTCCCTCGAATGAGGACAGCTCACACAGCACACAACGCGAACCCTGTGGCTCCGATGTCACGGGCACTCGGTAGGCTGGGCGCGTGACCTTTCCCCTTCCGCACGGGCTTCCCGGGCTCTTCATCGCGCTCGAAGGCGGCGACGGCGCAGGCAAGTCCACGCAGGCCGCGCTGCTCTGCGAGGCCCTCGAGTCCGCCGGCCACACCGTGGTCCGCACACGCGAGCCGGGCGGTACACCCATCGGCGAGAAACTGCGGTCCCTCGTCCTCGAGCATGGTCACGGCGAGATCGACGCACGCACCGAAGCCCTCATGTTCGCCGCCTCCCGGTCGGCCCACGTCCACCAGGTGATCGTGCCCGCACTGGAGCGTGGCGACGTCGTCGTCTGCGACCGCTTCATCGACTCCTCGGTCGCCTACCAGGGTGCCGGGCGCGGGCTGGGCGCACAGGCGGTCCTCGACGTGAACCTCTGGGCCACCGACGGGCTCCGCCCGGACCTCACCGTCCTGCTCGACGTCGACCCCGCCGAGGGCCGGAACCGCCGCACCACCGGCGCAGCCGCCGAGGATCGCCTCGAGTCGGAACCGGACGTCTTCCATGCCAGTATCCGGGCCGCGTTCCTGGATCTCGCCCGTGCGGACCCCGCACGGTACCTCGTGCTGGCCGCGTCGGGGACGCCCGAGGATCTCCACCACTCCATCCTCGATGCCCTCCCGGTGGTGTCGGCGTGAGCACCGTGACGCACAGCCTCCCGTCCTCCGGAGTGTGGGCCGATCTGCGCGGGCAGGAACAGGTGGTGGAACAGTTGCGTCGCGCAGCGCAGTCCGGCACGCCCACGCATGCCTGGCTCTTCACCGGCCCCCCGGGTTCCGGCAGGTCCAACGCCGCACGCGCCTTCGCCGCCGCCCTGCTCTGCGAGCGCGAAGCCCTCAGTGAGCGGGGCTGCGGCACGTGCAAGGCGTGCCGGACCGTCCTCTCCGGGGCACACGCCGATCTCACCAACGTCACCACCGAGAAGGTGACGATCAGCATCGACGAGGCACGCGAGCTCGTCCGCAAGGCACAGGACAAGCCGTCCACCGGACGCTGGCGCATCATCATCGTCGAGGACGCCGACCGCATGCAGGAGCGCAGCACCAACGTGCTGCTCAAGGCGATCGAGGAACCACCGCCGCGGACCATCTGGTTGCTGTGCGCTCCGAGCCCCGGCGACGTGCTGGTCACCATCCGTTCCAGGTGCCGGTCCGTCGGCCTCCGGCTGCCACCCGTGCAGGACGTCGCCGACCTGCTCGTTGCCCGCGACGGGATCGATGCGGTGACGGCGGAGGCTGCCGCCCGCGCCGCACAGAGCCACATCGGCATCGCGAAGAGGCTCGCCACGGACGACGGCGCCCGCGAGCGACGCAACCAGATCGTCCGGCTCCCGCTCACGCTGCGCTCGGTGGCCGGTGCGATGCGTGCCGCGGCAGACCTGGTGAAGCTTGCCGAAGCCGAAGCCCAGAGTTCGTTCGAGCAGCGCGACGCCGAGGAGAGGACGGCCCTGCTCGCCACGCTGGGCGCCCCCGAGACGGGCGTCCTGCCGCCGTCGATGCGCGCACAGATCAAGAGGCTCGAGGACGACCAGACGCGACGGGCCAAACGCTCGAAGAACGATTACTTCGACCGCGCCCTGACGGATCTCATCTCCTTCTACCGGGACGTGTTGATGCTCCAGGTCTCCAGCGGACAGATGCTCGTCAACGAGCCGCTGCGACCCGAACTCGAGGACTTCGCCCACCGGGAGCACCCCGAGGACACCCTCCTCCGCCTCGAGTCCATCAACGAGGTGCGTTCCCGGCTCGTCAGCACCAATGTGTCCCCGCTGCTCGCGATCGAGGCCATGATGGTGAGCCTCCTGTCGAGGAAGGACCTGGACCGATGACCAGCGGACCGCGCCGCCCCCTCGACGGTGCCCCCCGCCGTCCCCGCGGCCGCGCCGCCGCGCTCCTCGCCGCGATCACCGCCGTCGTGTTCGGGCTGTCCGGGTGCATGCTGCTCGGACCCGATACCCGGTCCGACGCGCCTGCGAGCGAGGTCGAGACCGCCGATCCAGCGGCGATCGGCACCGTGGACGAGAACCTACGGACCTTCTACACACAGGACGTGCGGTGGGAGAGCTGTGAGGAATCGTTCTCCTGCGCGACGATCGAGGTGCCACTGGACTACAGCGACCCGGGACGTGACATCATCGAGATCGCCGCGATCCGCGCTGACGCCTCGGGCGAGGCCCGGGGGACGATCCTCGTGAACCCGGGCGGGCCGGGCGGCTCGGGCTTCAACATCGTCCGGGACTCCCTCGACTACGTCACGAGCGACCGCCTGCGGGAGGACTACGACGTCGTCGGCTTCGATCCCCGGGGCGTCAACCGGTCCAGTGCCGTGGAGTGCTACACCGACGCCGAACAGGACGAGGCGCGGCAGGAGAGCTACCCTGCCGAGGCGTCCCCGGATGAACTCCTCGACCTCATGACGGTGGACGCCAAGGAATTCGCCGACGTGTGCGCCGAACGCACGGGCGAACTGCTGGGCTTCGTGGACACCGACTCCGCGGCCCGGGACATGGACATCCTGCGCGCGCTGGTGAGCGACGAGAAGTTGAACCTCCTGGGCTTCTCCTACGGGACGCAGCTCGGAGCGACCTACGCTGAACTGTTCCCCGAGCGGGCCGGGCGTCTCGTCCTCGACGGCGCGATCGATCCGTCGCTGAGCAACGAGGACATCACCCTCGGTCAGGCCGGTGGCTTCGAGAAGGCGCTGCGTGCGTATGTCGCCGACTGCCAGCAGGGCACGGAGTGCCCTTACACGGGCACGGTCGACGACGGCGTCCGGCAGGTCCAGGACCTGTTCGCCGCCGTCGGGCGCGAGCCGATGACGGCCGACGACGGCCGCGTCGTCCCTGTCTCCACCTTCGTCCAGGGCTTCATCCTGCCGCTGTACGACAACGGCAACTGGCCCACACTCACCCAGGCCGTCTCGGACGCCCTCGAGGGAGACGCGTCCAGCATGCTCTACCTCGCCGACCTCTCTGCCGAACGCGGACCGGACGGCACCTATGCCGGCAACTCGACAGCCGCCTTCCTCGCCGTCAACTGCCTGGACTACCCGATGAGGAGCGACCCCGACCAGATGCGCGCCGACGAGCAGGAACTCGTCGCGGCCTCCCCAACGTTCGGCCAATTCCTCGCGTTCGGCGGCGTGACCTGCGCGGCGTGGAAGTACCCGCCGACCCTCGACCCCGCTCCCGTCCGGGCCGCCGGCGCAGATCCGATCGTCGTCATCGGCACCACCGGCGACCCGGCGACCCCGTACGAGTGGTCCACGGCGCTGGCCGATCAGCTCGCATCGGGGGTCCACGTGACATGGGAGGGCGAAGGACACACAGCCTACGGGCGCTCGAACGACTGCATCCGGGACACGGTCGACGACTTCTTCATCGACGGGACGATCCCGGAGGACGGCGCCCGCTGCTGAGGGACTCCTCAGGTCCGCTGGGCAACGCCGCCGTCGTCGAGTATGCCCGTCGGCGGTGAGTCGGCCGACGGAAGGTCGTCCACGGGAACATCACGCGCGGACGCAACCGTGGGAGCACGTCCCAGCCGCACCACGACCGGCGCTGATGCGAGCCATCCGGGCAGATGGCACACGGAGGGCAGGACGACGTCGGCCCCGGCCAGGCGCAACGCGGGTTCCGGATGGGCGCCGGTCAGGACCCCGACGACGGCGCCCGCCCCGGCACGTCGGCCCGCTGTGATGTCCGACGTCGTGTCCCCCGCGACCAGCACGGAACGCACGTCCTCGATGTCGAGCGCGAGGACCGCGGTGAGGATGATGTCGGGATAGGGCCGGCCGCGCCCGGCGTCCGAGGGGCAGAGGCTGAGATCGGCGAGCCCCATCCAACCGAGGGATTCCAGAATCATGTTCTGGGTGTGCCGACCGAACCCGGTTGCAAGGCAGATCTTCAGGCCGGCTTCGCGCAACCCGAGGATCGCCTCCTCCGCGCCGGCGACCGGCCGAACCCCGAATCGCGCCAGGAGGTCGTCATAGGCTGCCTCGAAGGTCCGGTTGACCCGCGCGGCGGCGTCGCCGTCGGGAAACAGCCTGCGGAAGACGAGCTCCTTCGACGTCCCCATCTCCTGGCGGACGTATGCCGCCATCGCGTCGAAAGCGCCGGTACCCTCCTGGATCCCGTGCGCAGCGAGAGCCCGCGCCAGGGCTTCGTCCAGCAGGCCGCCCTCGTCGACCGTGGTGCCGGCCATGTCGAGGACAGCGAGCGTGAATGATCGGTCCTGCGTCATGCGACATCCCCCTGGCGGCCACCCGCGACGATGCGGGACGCGGCTGGCGACCATCCTCCCCGGGGCCGCTGACATGTCTCCGTCGGGGAGGCCGACAGCGAGTGAACGGTCGGCGAACTTCCGGACACGGGCCCTCTTTTGACCGCGGGCCGACCCCTCCTATAAAGTTGTCACTTGTGGATCGGCCCGGGCGACAACCGGGGCCAGGAAGCATTGCCTCCTTAGCTCAGTCGGTAGAGCGTCTCACTCGTAATGAGAAGGTCGCCAGTTCGACTCTGGCAGGAGGCTCCACGATCGCCCCGGTTGGTTCGCCACCGGGGCTTTTCTGTGCCCTGGGCACTCTGCCCGAAGAACAGGGCGCCGGGGGCCCGGGTGCACGGAACAGATACGGCGTGGTGACTCCGACCCGAGCGAATAGGCCGGTGGACCTGCAGCGAGCCCTCCCCCGTCGGTGCGACTGTCAGGTGTCCGGCTTGCCGGCTCCCGCGTCGTCCGCGGAGACCGTCGCCCCGGACTGCAGCAGGGCCTTCAGTGCATCGGCGCCGTCGGCACCGGCCGCCGCAGCCGCCAGGTTCGCCTCGGTGACCGCACGGAGAACCTCCTCGCGCTGGATCTTGACACCCCGGGGAGCATCGATACCGATGCGCACACCATCACCCCGGGAATCGAGCACCGTGATGACGATGTCGTCGCCGATCAGGATCTGCTCGCCGACCTTTCGCGTGAGTACAAGCATCGTGTCACTCTATCCCGGTCGGCTCGGCACGACGTCGACCGCCGCTCGTCCTGCGCGGTACGACCGACGCAGGGGATGAAGCAGAAGCAGTCGCGGCTGCGGGCCGTCCCTCCAACCATCCGACGGGGAGGCCGAGTGCCTGCACGGTCTCCGGCGTCGCCGTCGTCGTCGACCCGATGACGGCGAGCCCGGCGAGAGCGAGCCCGGCACGCTCCATGCTGCGGCACAGTGCCCCGACCCACGCCGCGGTGTCCGCTTCCTTGCGCCCGGCATCGACGGCGAGCCACACCTGGTCGGGCCGCAGCGCGAGCAGCGCACGAATGTCGATCAGGGGGTCCTCGGAGGGCAGCGCGACGAAGACGGCATGGCCGCCGTCCACACCGGCGGCCCGGGCTGCGTTCGCCTCCAGCCCGTCGTCGATCGAGCGGGCCTCCGGGTGGGCCCGGTTCGGCGGGCCCGAGACCGCGACCGCCGTGGGTGCTCCCCGCCCCAGGACGGTGGCCATCGAGGACGCGACCGACCAGCCGACGGCGGGGACGCCGACGACGACGACGAGATCGCCGGGTGCCCGCAGCACCGAGGGCGCCGACGCCACGGGATCGGGTATCCGGAGGATCGCGCCCCGAACCTCGGGCAGATCGGTCGGGGCGCCCGCACCCTCGTGGAGGAACGTGGCATCGGATCCGGAGGGGGGCCCGGGCGCCGTCGCGGTCCCCGCGTCAGCCGCGGGGTACTCCGGCACGCGAGGCGCGGGCAACGCCTCGCCATCCCGTCCGGCAGCGATGGACCGCCGGGTTTTGACGCCGATTCCCGGCGCACCCGGCGCACCCGGCACGGGCGATGCTTCTGCATCCCGTCCGAGAGCCATCGACCGCCGGGTCCTGGTGTCGGCCATGGGGACATCGGGCATTCCGGACGAGGCCACAGCGTCCCGCCCGACGGCGAACGCCCGTCGGGGCCTGGCCGTCACGGCCCCCGACGCATCAGCAGCCGGCGAGGGCGCCACCGAAGGCGAGGGCGCCACCGAAGGCGAGGGCGCCGGCGCTGCCGCAGGGTCCGTTGCGAACGTCAGTTCGTCCATGAGGGCCGCGAAGAGCCCCGAATCCGTGGAGACAACGGCCGGAGGCGTGTCAGGGGACACCGGGGTCCCTGTGCGGTCGTCGTGCCCTGCTGCAATGCGGACCTCATCGAGTTCGGCCTGCTGGAGGAGCGCATCGAGGCCCGCGGGCCCGGCAGCCGCACTGCGACGCCCGCGAGGCCGGCCACCGCCGGGAGCATCAGGCCCACCACGCGCCCGTTCCGGAGTGCCCTCCCACGAGCGTCCCCCGTCGGGGACGCCCGATCCCGCGGGGGATGCGCCGTCGGGCTCGGGCACCTCGACCACGATCTCGTAGTGCTTGCGGGAGAGGACGCCACGGATACCGCCCACCGTCACGAGTTCCGCGGACACGATGAGGGCACGCGGCCCGTACAGCGCCGCGGCCTTCGCCTTCAGCTCCTCGAGGGAGGGACCCTCAAGATGAAATAACTGCGGTTGCACGGACCACCCCTACTGTCTCGATCGCGACATTGGCGCTCGTGACCTCCTGGTAGGACAACACGGGCAGGTTCGCTGCCTGCGGTCCGACGAGCCGCCTGAGGGCCGGCCGCAGCGCGGGCGCACAGACGAGCACGGCGGAGTTCCCGCCGGCCTCGACGTCGGCGACCGTCGAGCGGACGGAGGTGAGCACGGCGTCGGTCCGCGCCGGATCGAGCATGATCTGCGTGCCCTGGTCGGAGGGCCGGAGCCCCTCGAGCATCGACTGCTCGAGCAGCGGGTCGATCATGATGACCCGCAGCAGCGTGCCGTCGAGGTACTGCTGGGTCACCGCGGGTCCGAGGGCGAGCCGCGCCGCCTCGACGAGGCCCTCGGGCTCGGACGACGCCTTGGCCTTGAGCGTCAGCGCCTCGTAGATGCGGGCGAGGTCGTTGATCGGCACCTGCTCGGACAACAGCCCCTGCAGGACGCGCTGGACCTCGGCGAGGGACAGCAGCCCGGGGACGAGCTCCTCGACGGCCGACGGGTTCACCTGGCGGACGCCGTCGGTCAGCACCCGGACGTCCTCCCGGGACAACAGGCGCGCGGCGTTCGCCGTGATGACCGAGGACAGGTGCGTCACGAGCACGGACACGCGGTCGATCACGGTCGCCCCGGCCAGCTCGGCATTGTGCCGGAGCTCGGCCGGGACCCACTTCCCGGCGAGCCCGAACACGGGTTCCACGACGGCGGTGCCCGGCAGGTGCGTGAGGTGGTCGCCGAGGGCCAGGACCTTGCCGCGCGGAGCCTCGCCCCGCCCCGCCTCGACGCCGGCGATCTTGATGACGTACGTGGCGGGCGGCAGCTCGACGCTGTCCCGCGTGCGCACGGGAGGCACCACGACGCCGAGTTCCATGGCGATCTTGCGGCGCAGGGCGCGGACCCGGCCGAGGAGATCGTCCGGCGCGCCGGTGACGACGTCCACGAGGTCGGGTGCGAGCAGCACCTCGAGGGAATGGACGCGCATCTGCTCCAGCAGGTCGTCGGTGTTGTCGGCCGAGGGGCGGGCGGCTTCGGCCTCGAGTGCGCTGGCGGCCGTCATGGCATCGGCCTCGGACTTCCTGATGCGCTGTGCGATGACGATCAGGCCCGCACCCACCACGATGAACGGCAGCTTCGGCATGCCGGGGATCAGCGCCATGACGACCGCCGCGGCACCCGCGATGCGCAGTGCGTTCTGAGACTGGCCGAGCTGCTGGGCCGCGGTGGAGCCCATGTCCGCCTCGGCGTTGGACCGCGTGACGATCATGCCGGTGGATACTGCCATGAGCAGCGCCGGGATCTGGGTGACGAGGCCGTCGCCGATGGTGAGCAGGCCGTACGTGGTGAGTGCCTCGGAGATCGGCAGGCCGTCCTGCAGCATCCCGATGGCGATGCCGCCCACGAGGTTGATGATGATGATGATGATGCCGGCGATCGCATCGCCCTTCACGAACTTCGACGCACCGTCCATGGCCCCGTAGAAGTCGGCCTCCGCCGAGACCTCGGCACGCCGTTCCCGGGCCTGCGTGTCAGTGATCAGCCCGGCGTTGAGGTCGGCGTCGATGGCCATCTGCTTGCCCGGCATCGCGTCGAGGGTGAAGCGGGCGCCCACCTCGGCCACGCGCTCGGCACCCTTGGTGACCACCACGAACTGGATGACCACGAGGATGAGGAAGACCACGGCGCCGATGATGATCGACCCGCCGACGGCGACGTGCCCGAACGCGGCGATGACCTCACCGGCGTAACCCTCGCCGAGGACGAGGCGCGTCGAGGCGACATTGAGGCCCAGGCGGAACAGCGTGGCCACGAGCAGCAGGGACGGGAACACCGAGAAGTCCAGCGGCTTGCGGACGAACATGGTGTTGAGCAGGATCACGAGCGCGAGCAGGATGTTCACGATGATCAGCAGGTCCAGCAGCACCGACGGCACGGGCACCACGAGGAGCAGGATGATCCCGACGACGCCGACGGGCACCAGGAATTTGGGGGCGGATGAGCGCATGGTCTAGGAGCCTCCGGCAGTTGCGGATCGGACGGGCAGGGAGTGGACGCCGCGGGCGGCCCCCCGGGTCTTCAGGGACATGACGAATGCCAGGATGCGGGCCACCTGGTCGTAATTCTCGAACGGGATCTCCTGGCCGAGGTCGCATGCCGCATGCAGGGCGCGGGCGAGCGGGATGTCGGAGACCATCGGGACGTTCTTCTTCTCGGCCTCCTCGCGGATCCTCGCCGCGATGACCCCCGCGCCCTTCGCGACGACACGCGGTGCGGAGCGTCCGGGTTCGTACGTCAGGGCGACGGCGACGTGCGTCGGGTTGACGAGGACGACGTCGGCCCCGCCCACGGCGGCGATCATGCGGTTCCGGCTCATCGCGAGCTGGCGCGAACGCCGCTGGGACTTGATGAGGGGGTCGCCGTCGGAGTTCTTGTTCTCGTCCTTGACCTCCTTCTTGGTCATGCGGGTCTTCTTGCGGTTGCGGCGCTGCACCACGAGGACGTCCATCGCCGCGAGGGCGAGACCGGCGACGACGGCGGCCTGCAGGAGCGCCCCCGTCCCCTCCCCCGCGGTGTTCAGGAGCGCCGACACCGAGAGCCCGCCGGCCGCCATGAGCACCGGCGTCAGGTTCTGCACGACGACGACGAGCACGAGGCCGACCACGCCGGTCTTCAGGAGCGCCTTCACGCCCTGCCAGAGGGCCTGCCCGCCGAGGATCCGCTTGAGGCCGTTGACCAGGTTGAACTGCTCGAACTTGCCGGAGAACTTCTTGACGTGGATCCCGCCCTGCAGGGCCGCGGTCCCGAGGACGGTTACCAGCAGCACCCCGAGGAAGGGGCCGAGGATCCCGGCGAGCGAGGAACCGCCGTCGGCCAGGGCGTCCAGGGCGGCCGCGGGGTCGGGGCCGGCGATGGTGTCGGTCACGCGGACGAGCTGCTCGGTGGCGGCATCGGCGGAACGGGAGATGAGGGAGGGCAGCATCAGGGCGGCCGCCCCGACGCCGATCCAGGCCGTGAAGTCCTCGGACTTGGACAGCTGGCCCTTCGAGCGGACGTCCTTCATCCGCTTGTCGGTGGCTTGCTCGGTCTTCTCCCCGGAGTCCTCGGCCATTCTCAGCCCACCCCCATCAGGAGCTGGGCGGCGTTGTCCGCGAGGATCGAGACCACGCGCGGGAGGGCGATGAACACGACGCCGCCGAGGCTGAGCGTGATGAAGATCTTCAGCGGGAAGCCGAGCGCGAACGCGTTCAGCGCGGGGGCCACGCGTGTGAGGAGCCCGAGCCCGACGTCGGCCAGGAAAAGGACGACGATGAGCGGCCCGGCGATCTGCACGGCCGCGAGGAACAGTCCGGTGACGGCTCCGGTCAGCGCTTCGGCAGGCTCCGCGAGGTCCAGCCCACCGCCGAGCGGCAGGGCGTCGAAGGTGCGGACGAGTCCGCCGATGATCAGCTGGTAGCCGTCCGAGGTGAAGAGCAGCGTCAGGGCGGTCAGCTGGAACAGGCGCGTGAACTGGGCGCCGTTGACCATGGACTGCGGGTCGAACCCCTGGGCCAGCGAGAAGCCGCCGAAGAGGTCGATGAGGCTGCCGGCGGACTGGATGGCGGAGAACACGACCAGCACGAGGAAGCCCAGGGCGGCGCCGACCACGAGTTCGAGGACCAGCGCGCCGAAGTACTGGCCCGTCCCGCCGGTCCGGTATCCGGCCTCGACCGTCGGGGAGACCGCGAGCGCGAGCCCGACGGCGAGCATCGCCTTCACGCGCGCCGGGATGCCCCTGTAGGAGAAGGGCGGGGCGATCACGAGGAACGCGACGATCCGCACGCCCGCGAGCATGATCGCTTCGATGCGGGACTGGTCGAGGACGATCTCCATGTCAGCCGCCTCCGAGGAGGCCGGGGATGCGCTCGAACATCTCGTGCGTGAAGGAGATCATCTCGGAGATCATCCAGTGGCCGCAGACGAGCAGCGCCATGCAGACGGCGGCGGCCTTCGGCACGAAGGAAAGCGTGACCTCCTGGATCTGGGTGATGGACTGCAGCAGCGAGATCGCGAATCCGACCACGAGGGCGGTCAGGAGGACGGGCGCGGACAGCTTCGCGGCGACCCAGATCCCCGCGAGCCCGATGTCGAGGACGGCACTGGTATCCACGTCAACCGCCCTGGTAGCTGTTGATGAGGGCCGTGATGATGAGGCCCCATCCGTCCACCAGGACGAACAGCAGGATCTTGAAGGGCAGGGAGATCATGACCGGCGGCAGCATCATCATGCCCATGGACATCAGGGCCGCGGACACCACGAGGTCGATCACGAGGAACGGCACGAAGATCACGAAACCGATGATGAACGCGGCCCGCAGCTCCGAGATCATGAATGCCGGGATCAGGGTGGTCAGCGGGACGCTCGCGGCGTCCTCGGGGTTCGGCTGCCCGGCTGCCCGCGTCATGAGGGCGAGATCCTCCTCGCGGGTGTGCGCCAGCATGAAGGTCTGTAGCGGTCCGGAACCGTCGGTGAGGGCCTCCGTGAACGTCGTCGTTCCGTTGAGATAGGGCTGGACGGCGAGATCGTTGATCTCGGTGAGGACCGGCGCCATGATGAACAGCGACAGGAACAGGGCGAGCCCGGCCAGCACCTGGTTGGGCGGGATGGACGGCAGGGACAGGGCGTTCCGCGTCATGGCGAGCACCACGAAGATCTTCGTGAAGGACGTCATCATGAGCAGCAGGGCGGGCGCCACCGACAGCAGGGTGATCCCGATGAGGGTCAGGACCGCGGAGCTCGGAGCACCGTTGACGCCGTTGATCTCGACCGACAGGCCGTCGTCGCTGCCCGGGGCCGCAGGTGCCGTCGGATCGGCGGGTGCGGACGGCGCGGTGGGTGCGGGCACGCCCGGGTCCAGTTCGCCGGCATGGCCGGCCGCGGCGCCGAGGAGAATGACGACGACGGCGAGCACGAGGGCCGCGAGCGCCGTCAGGAAGAAGGTACGGGCGGAGTGCGCGGGGCGGACCGGCGGCAGGGGCGCCGCCGTCACCCGGCCCGTCCCTGGCGCAGGAAGGCTGCGGTCTGCTTCCAGGTGGCGGGCGCGAGGATCGAGCCCTGCAGCGGCGTCGTGGGTCGTCCGGTTCCGCCCGCCCGTGCGTCACGGGCCGCCCTGCGTGTGCCGGGCTCGGGGTGGTTCCCCGCTGTGGCGAGGCGGAGCGAGGCGGCGAAGGCCGCGTCGGGTTCCGGAATGGACGAGTCGGGGCCGCTCGGTCCGGGGTTGGGAGAGTCCTGGCCGAGGGAGTCGGGCCCTCCGGGTCCGGGCTGGATTGCGCGGGACGGCAGGGCGGCGTCGACCGCCGGAACGGACTGCAGCGCACGCGGGGCAGACGCCGAGTGCAGGACCGACACCGACTGCTCGGTGACGCCCAGGTAGAACCGGGTGCCTTCGGCGTCGACCACGACGAGCGAGGCCTTCGCCCCGAGACCCTGACGGGTGACGACGGACACGAGCCCTGCACCGGACCGCGTGCCATTGAGCTTCGAGACCTTGCGGTGCAGCACGAAGAGCAGTGCGAGGACCACGCCGAGGGACAGCAGCACCCGCAGGGCGAGGACCACGACGTCCACTAGAGAGCGCCGTCGGTGACGTCGAGGATCTGCGTGATGCGGACCGCGTAGTCCTGGTCGACGACGACGACCTCCCCGTGCGCGACGAGTCGGCCGTTGAGGAGGACGTCGGCCGGCGCCCCGGCGGACCGGTCCAGTTCGATGACGGCGCCGGGTTCGAGGTCCAGGACGTCCCGGACGGACATGCGGGTGCGGCCGATCTCGACCGTCATGGCCATCTCCACGTTGCTGATGCGGCCGAGGTTGGCCGCTCCGGCGGACGCGGCGGAGCGACGCGGGGCGGCGCCGGGCCGGGCACCGCGCAGGCGCACGGCGAACCATCCCACGGTGCCGGAGGGGCCGGCGAGGCGGAACACCGAGGTCTCAGCATCGCGGAACAGCGGCAGGGCGTCCTGCACGGAGGGGGTGCCCAGCACGCCGTCGCCGAGGGACGAGGTTGCCGCCTCGAGCGCGGGAACGAGCACATCGGCCGGGGAGACGAGAGGCGACGACGCGCCGGCGGCCGCGGCCAGGGGCTGCGTGTCGATCAGGACGACGGCGAGGTCCGCCGAGGACGCCCCCACGAAGGACACGACGACGGCGGTCGAGGCGCTGGCGGACGGGACCTCGGAGGCGATGCAGGTCTGGGCCGTGAGCGGCCCGGGAAGGGGCAGGCGCGCTGCGAGGGCTGCGGCGGCGTCGAACTCGGCGGTGATGGTGTTCATGGTGCGGGAGTCTCCTCGGTGGTCACGATTACGCAGGCAAGACGGGATCCGTTCTGGCCCAGGGCGGCCTCTCCGAGCCGCTGTCCGTTGACGGCGAGCTCGAACGGCCGGTGCTGCGGATGCGGCAGCTTCAGGACGTCCCCGACGGCGAGGTGGAGGATGCGTGAGGGCAGCACGGGCAGGGCGGCGAGCTGTACCGCGACGTCGACGGGCACGTGCGCGACCTGCTGCTCGATCAGCTCGCGGGCGTCCTCGCCGGTCGCGATGGGGTTCGTGTCCCCGAGCTGTGCCAGCAGGAGCTGCGCGGGGATGGCGACCGTCGCGGGGCAGGACAGTTCGCCGACACGGATCTCGAAGGTGCCCACGATCATGAGCTCGGTGGTGGCGGCCGCCTGCGCGAACTGCGAGTTGTACTGCAGGGAGTCGATGCCCAGCTGGTGGGTCAACACCGCCCCGAGGGAGTAGTGGAGCCCCTCGAGGGCGTCGTCCATGAGCCGTCGGATCAGGGCCTGCTCGATCTGCGTGAACTTCCGCTCACCCGGAGGCACCGTGCCGTGACCGCCCAGCATCGAGTCCACCCAGAACAGGCCGGCCGAGGCGGGGAACTGGATCACGGCTTTGCTCGTATGATCCGGGATGGTGCACAGGACCATCGCCGTGGTGGCAGGCAGCGATGCCGCGTACTCGTTGTAGGTCTGCATGAGGACCTGTTCGCTGGTCACCTGCGAGATCACGCGGACCTTCGCGGTGAGCTGCGTGCCCCACTGGCGCGCGAAGGTCTCGAACGCGAGTTCGAGGACGCGGGAGTGCTCGCGGGCGAGCGTGGTGGGCCGGCGGAAGTCATAGACATCCACCGCCCTGGCGGGTGCCGAGGGCACGCCGAAGGAGAGTTGTTCCTGGACCGTCACGTCTTCGACTATCGGACGACGCCGGAGCGTCGTTAGCGGTTCAGGCGCCGTCGGCGATTCCCGGGATGAGCGCACGCACGCTCTCGGGCTCGTCGGAATGCACCACGATGTCCACGCGGCGGTTCAATTCGAGCTCCGCGTCGGTGGTTCCCGGCGCCAGGGGCCGCGACTCGCCGTAGCCGATGGCGACCAGCCGGGGCGCCGGGACGCCGCCCGTGTCGATGAGGTTCCGGACCACGTTGACGGCCCGCTCGGTGGACAGTTCCCAGTCGAGCGGCCGCGGCACGGAATCAGGCAGGCGCGCGGTGTGCCCCTCGACGCCTACCTCGTTGGGGACGGTCGCCAGGGTCGGTCCCACGCTCTCGAGTACGCGCTGCGTCTGCTCGGTCAGCTGGGCACTGTCCGGGAGGAAGAACGTCTCGGAACCGACGAGTCGGATGGTGAGGCCACGCTCGTCGATCACGTAGCGGACAGCCGTCTCGAGGTCCCGCTCGCGCAGCCCGGCGTCGATCCGCTCCTGCAGGGCCCGGAGGTTCTCGACCTCAGCTTCGGCGCGCTCGCGGTCCGTCGTCGGCTCCGCCGCGTCCCCAGCGGCCGACGGCGCGGGTGACGGAGTGGGCGCAGTGGTCTCGGACGCTCCGCCGTCAGACGGCGCAGGCGACGGAGTCGGTGCTGCGACGTCGGCGGCTCCGGGTTCGTCCTTCTGCGTCTCAGGGTCGGCGTCCGCGAGTGCGGCTCCCCCGGTGAAGGATTCGCCCTCGGCGTTGACGTTCTCTGCGGCGACGACGGTTCCCTCCGCCGTGTCCACCGTTGCGGTCTCGACCGTGCCGAAGCCCGTGGCGAGCGAGGCACGCAGCTGCTCGAACTTCTGCTGGTCCACGCTGGACATGGCGTACAGGACGATGAACATGCACATCAGCACGGTGACCATGTCCATGTAGGACGCCATCCAGCGCTCGTCCGGGTGCTCTTCGCCGTGCTCCTCGCCGCGCCGCCTCTTGTGCGGACGTCTGCTCACGCCGCCGCCTTGCCCTGCGCGGTCGGGCCCTCGTCGGCGCCCTTCGCGCCCTTGCCGCCGTTCTTGCCGGAATCCTTCCCGCTCTTGCCCTGGGCGTGCTGGGGCACCATGGCCTTCAGTCGCTCACCGAGGAGGCGGGGCTGACTGCCGGCCTGCACCGCCAGGACCCCTTCCATCAGGAGGGTCATGCGAGCCGTCTCCATCTCCCCCAACCGCTTGATCCGGGTGCCGATGGGCAGCCACAGGAAGTTCGCCGAGAGCAGCCCCCACAGCGTGGCGACGAACGCCGCGGCGATCATGGGTCCCAGCTTGTCGGGGCTCGAGAGGTTCTCGAGCACGTGGGTCAGTGAGACGACGGTCCCGATGATGCCCACCGTCGGCGCGTAGCCGCCGAGACTCGCGAAGAACTTGGAGGCGGTGCGGTGTGTCTGGGAGGCGGAGTCGATCTCGTCCTCGAGGATCTCGCGCAGTTCCTCGCCGTCCGTCCCGTCCGCGATGTTTTGGAGGGCTCCTCGGAGGAACGGGTCCCCCACCGTGTTGGCTTCCTCCTCGAGGGCGAGCAACCCCTCGCTGCGGGCCTTCTCGGCGAGGACCACCACGCTGTCGATGGTGTCCTGGGGTGGGGTGGTCTTGCCCATCATCGCGGCAGGGACGGCCTTCACCGCGACCAGGAAGTCCTTGAAGGTGCCACCGGCGATCCCGATGGCGATAGTGGCGCCGAAGACGAGGACCATGGGCGCCGGGAGAAGGAGCGCCTGGACGCTCGCGTGCTCCAGGGTGATCATTGCGTACAGCGCACCGAAGGCGACGAGAATACCGACGATTGTTGCGGGATCCATTACGTGGTCCTTGGTCTGAACTGGACGGGCAGGCCCGCGCCGTCGGCGCCGGCATTCCCGCTCTGGCTGGTGTCGGCGGTGCCGCTCGTGTCGGTGGCATGGGCAGGCGGATCACGGACGAGGCCGAGCGGGCGCTGCGGTGCCTGATCTTTGCGGTCAGCCGTTTCACCGGAGGTGTCCCCGGGCATGAACCGTGCCAGAGAAATGATGCGTGCGCGGTACTCAGCGATCAGTTCGATCACCTCGACGAGGGACTCCGTGACGATGTACTTCGCGCCGTCGACCATCACGAGCGTGGTGTCCGGATTCTCGTGGATACGCTCGATGAGGTCAGGGTTCACCGCGAACTGGCTCTCGTTGAGCCGGGTCACCACGATCATCGGACATCCTGCGCTCGGGACACCCCGGCGGGGTCTCTTCTACCCACTGTCGGCAGCGGTCCGGGCTTTGTAAGGGCAGGCACTCCGGGACGGCGTTCGCGGGCTGAGGAGGTTCTGGTGGACCGCCTCCGGTGGGATGCGCGGCCTCGTAAATTGCCGGTGGCCGGGCAGGCATCCCCGAACGTGGCATCGACCGGCCTGTCGATCGCTATCGGCAGATCACGCGTAGACCAGATCGACCCGCAGGCTCCGTTGTACGTAGGAATGTCCCTGAGTGCTGCGACCATCGGGTGCGTGGCCCGGCGATGGGGGCGGCGCCGAGGAACGGTGTTGCGTCCCGGCCTTCTGCTCGCAGTCCCTCCCGCTGGGTCTGCTGCCGGGGAGGGGTGGTGCGGTGGAGTGGTAGGTGTGCCCGGTGGGCGTGGTGACCGTCAAGGCGTGCCGTTCCCCGGGGTCCGCGTGTTGTCGTGCTCTCCAGCCGTCGAGTTCCTTGGTGTGGTTGCACGCCTCGCAGAGCCCGGCCCCGTTGGCCAGGGTGGTGGGTCCGTTGGTGTGCCAGGGGATGATGTGATCGTAGTGCCGGATCGGCGCATCACAGTACGGCGTCCGGCACAGATCATCGCGGGCCTGGAGGAACCGGCGCTGCCCAATAGTGAATAGGCGGGACCTGGACTCGACGCCGACCAGTTCCCCGGTTCCGGGGGCGGTGTAGAGGCGGCGGAGGCACACCTGGAATCCCGGTGCGGCTCCCGGATCGGCTGCGGTCCCTGCGGGCCCGGCTGCTTGATCCACTGGTTGCCCGTCCAATCCCGGGGCGGCCTGCCCGGGTGCGCTTCGAACCGCGAGGCCGGCGGGCCACCCCACGGGCTGATCGGCTGCGGCCCCTGACGCGAGTCCGGCTGCCTTGTCGGCTGATCGATCGTCGTGCCGCCGGGCTGCCCGCCCTGCGGACTGATCGGCGGGCCGACCGGCTCCGCATTCCCCGGGCAGCCTCGGGTTCGTGGTGGTGAGGAGGTCCCGGGCCCAGCCGGCGGGGACGATCCCGTACCCGGGCAGGCGGGCCGGTTCGCTGTCGCCCTGCAGCAGGGTCCTATCCGTCATGATCAGCTGGACCTCGATGCGGGAGAACCCGCCTGGGGTTCCCGTGGTCCGCTCCACCAGGGCGTCCGCCATGAGCTGTCCCCGGCTGCGGGTGTCGCCTGTGGCGCGTTGGGTGTCGGCGTGCCGGGTCAGTTCCGCATGCACGGCCACCCCTTGGGCGACGGGGAGCAGGGCGGTCAGGTAGGTCATGGTGTCCGGGGCAGGGCGCAGACTCACATGCCGCTCCGTGGCGGCATGGCTGGCCCGCTGGGTGACGCTGCGCGGGTCCCGCCGGTACGCCGCCGCCCGCGCCGCGGCGACCAGCTGTCGGTCGCCGGCGCCGTCGAAGGTGCCCGTATCGGGGCTGAGTTCCTCGTCGACCGCGCACCGGTCCGCAGCGGACAGGCACGCCGTCTCCCGCACCAGCAGGGTCGCCCGCCACTCATTCAGGCGACCCGACTCCAGGGCCGCGAGAGTCTTCGGCATCTCCGTCACCAACGCCCGCGCCAGACCGAGCAGCCGGCCCCCGCGGGCCGGGGACTCCCTGCGGGCCAGGGCGAGCTGCGCGCCCACCCCACGCCCCTGCTCCGCCACCGGGACACCAGCGGCCGCCTGCACTTGGCGCTGGACCAGATCGAAAGCGACAGCAGCCCGAGCCTGCGCGCCGGCGATCGCCGACTTCAACTCCTCCAGGGCCCGCACCTCGTCGATCAGCTCCGGACCAGTTGCACTCAGGGGAAGGGAAGCCATGACGTCGATGAGATCCCGCACCCGAGCCGCAGGAACGCCCGCCTGCCTCGAAGCGCTACCACTGAAGGTCGCTTCGTGAGGAGCGTTCCGGCTGCTGTCCATACTGAATTCTCCCAACCGCCACCGACATTTTGAGGTGTCCGGGCGCCTCGCCCGAAGCAGTTTCCACGGCAGCTGCCGGCATGCATTGGCACTATCCCTGACGAGCGTCGCAGCCCGTCATGGCCCTCAAGTCGCAGCGCTTCGTGCAGGCGGGCAGGACCGAACGAGCACCCCCACGGGCGCGTGCCGCAGTCAATCAGCAGAGTGACTCGGCGATCATCCACCTCGAAGACCGAAGCAGGCCTTCCGCGCAGCCGGCACCGACGTTGGGCCCTGCACGATCCGGACGAGTGATGCCATCGCACCTCGCCGAATCTGAACCATCTCAAGTACGAGTGCGCTCGAAGCACCACCCACGGCACCGGGCCTTCTGTTGCGGCGTCACGGGCGACGCCGACAGGACCTTCCCTGACCCCGTTATCGACCGAAAAGCGCCGGTCGGTCCATCCCGGGACCGACCGGCGCTTTTCCGTTGCGAGCTAGCGCTTGAGGTTCGTGAGCTCCTGGAGCACCTCGTCCGACGTCGTGATGATGCGCGCGTTCGCCTGGAACCCGCGCTGCGCCACGATCAGGTTGGTGAACTCCTGCGAGAGGTCCACGTTGGACATCTCGAGGACTCCGGCGTCGAGCGTTCCGAGGCCGTTGGCTCCGGCCGCACCGATCTCCGCAGCACCCGAGTTCGCCGTCGCCCGGTAGGACGAGCCGCCGGCCTTCTCGAGCCCCGCCGGGTTGACGAAGCCCGCGAGCGCGATCCGGCCTAGCGGCTGGCGGGTGCCATCACTGAACGCACCCATCAGGGTGCCGTCGGGGCTGAGCATGAAGGACTCGAGCGTACCGTTCGCGGTGACCTCGCCCATCTTGGGCATCTGCAGGTCGCCCACCGCGCCCTGCTGGACCTCCCCGTTGACGGCAGGCCAGCCCTGGACGATGGAGCCGTCGGGCGTGACGAGCCGCCCATCGGCGTCGGGCGTAAAGGCTCCGGCCCGCGTGTAGAGGGTCTCGGCACCCACACGGGTGACGAAGAGTCCGTCGCCGTTGATCATCATGTCCGTCGCGCGGCCGGTGGACTGCGCCGAACCCTGCGAGAAGTTGGTGACGATGCCGGCCACCTGCGCACCCAGGCCCACCTGGGCGGGATTGGTGCCACCGAGGGCTTCCTGCGGAGCGCCGGCACCCTGCGTCAGCTGGGACAGTGTGTCCTGGAACTGGGTGGCGGACGCCTTGAAGCCCGTGGTGTTGACGTTGGCGATGTTATTGCCGGTGACGTCGAGCATGGTCTGGTGGGAGCGGAGCCCCGAGATGCCGGAGTAGAGCGAGCGAAGCATGATGATGCCTTTCGGAGACGGAACGGGCGGATCAGGAAGTCAAAGGTGGGATCAGGACAGCGGTACGGGCGTCGGTGTGGGGAGCGTACCCACACCGGACACGAGGTCGAGGGCGATGCTCTTCCCGCCGATGGTGACGGTGGGGACCGGCCCGCTGTAGGAGACAGCGGTCGCCAGGCCTCGGGCCTCGACGCCGTCCAAGCCCGTGTAGGAGACCTCGTTGCCGATCAGCGCAGCTGCGGAGGATCGCATCTGGAGGTGGAAGTTCTCCTCGCTGACGCCGGTCATCTGAGTGATCTTCTCCATCATGGCCAGTTGCGTGGTCTGCGCGATCATCTCGTTGGTGTCCATGGGCGCGCTGGGATCCTGGTTGCGGAGCTGGTTGACGAGCAGGGACATGAACACTTCCGAGTCCATGGTCTGCTTCCGGGTCCCGGGGGCAGGGGTCTCGGTGGGGGCGAAGGTCGCGGACGCGACGGGGTCGATGGGCATGGTGTCCTTCCGGATCAGGCGAAGAGGTCGAGGGCGGAGGAACCTGCGGCGGGGTTTCTGGTCCAGGAGGAGTCCTGAATCGTCCCGCGGGCCGTGGGTGCAGTCGTAGTGGTGGAGCGGAACGGCCCGTCCCGGTGGTCGTCCCGGTGGTCGCCCGGTGTGCCGGTCCCGAGATCGAGCGATGCGGACAGACCCGACGACGACGCCTCGCGCCGCAGCTCGGGTAGTGCCTGCTTGAGGGCCTCCCGGCCGGTGTCCGTGGAGGAGAAGAACTCGAGCCTGGTGCCGTCCGACGTGAAGCTGGCCCGGATGGTGATCGGACCGAGATCGTCGGGCGCGACGGTGACGGTGATGGTGCTCGTCCCGCCCGGGGCGTCGGCCGCGGACTGGGCGAGCACGAACGCGTGACCGCCCAGTTGCTGGGGCAGGGGAGCCGCTGCCGGTCGGACCGGTGCCGCCGCTGACGCATCGGAGGACCCGACGACGGCGCCCGCGGACATCGGGTGCGCGGGTGCCGGCAGGTCGACGCGTCCTGATGCGGGCTGCAGATCGGCCCCGGGCTGCCCGGTGGTTGCGTCAGGGTTAGGGGTCTGCGCACCTGAATCAGCGGCGGCCTGCATTCCGGTCTCCGTAGCGACCGGCGCACCAGGATCGACGGCGTCCGGCGCCTCGCCCTCTGCTCCTGCGCCGGTCGGGGTGGCCTCGGGCGGGATGGTCTCGGACGCCGGGACCAGGCCGGGCACGACGCCGTCCGCCGAACCAGCCTGCACCAGAGGACCAACCGAACCAGCCTGAACGGAAGCACCAGCCGAAGCAGCCGAAGCAGCTTGGACCAGAGGACCAGGCGGAGCAACTGCAGCGCCTGCACCCGCGGAATCGGCCGCCCCCAACAATGACGCGACACCGATGACCGTGCCCGGTGGCGTCACTCCAGCGTCGCTTCCCGGCGATGTGGCGACAGTGCCGGCGCTCGACGACGTCACCACCGTGCCGGTGCCGGCTCCCGACGACGCCGTCCCGTGAGCGGCTGCTGCGGACACATCCATTCGGGACTCGGCAACCAGTGTCGCCGGGCCCTCCGCAAGTGCCGGGACCACTACGGTGTTTGTACCCATGACCCCGTGAGCGGGTGATGCCGTGCTTCCGTAGGCACTCGAATCGCCCCTGAATGACGAAGCGGCACCGGGTTCGACTGTTCCAGGGGCCGAGTTCATTGCCTGTGGAACGGACCCACCGCCCACGAATGATGAGACTGCCACGGATGATGAATGCGTTGCCGGGGCGATCGCGGTATCCGGGATGGCACGACCGGCACGGTCAGCAGGATCCGCACCGTCAGCACGGTCAGCGCGACCCGCACCGTCAGCACCGTCAGCACCGTCAGCACCGTCAGCACCGTCAGCACCGTCAGCACCGTCAGCACCGTCAGCACCGTCAGCACCGTCAGCACCGTCAGCACCGTCAGCACCGTCAGCACGGTCAGCACGGTCAGCACCGTTAGCACGGTCAGCACGGTCAGCGCGATCTGCACTGTCAGCATGACCGGGCCGATCCACACGGTCCGCCGAAGTCTGCGCGGCCAGGCGCGCCCGGTTCGCTGCTGAGCCCGGCCCGGGTCCTGCTGAGGAGCGACCGGCACGGTCTGCGGCGGACTCCGGGCGTCGACCAGCGACAGGGCCGGCATCGCGGCCGGCATACCGGTCGACCGCAGGACCCGCGACACCGCGGTCGACCACACGACCCGTGCCGCTACCCGCACCACGACCCCCTAGCCCGCCGATTCCCCGGTCGCCCGTGACCTCGCCCGGGCGCTCCCCAACGTGCGTCCGGTACAGGTCGCCGAAGGACGCCGCCGAGTTCCTGTCGCGGGACCCGACACCCGGACGGAACGGATCGCCTGCTGCGCGCGGAACGGCGGCGGCGGGCGGCCCCTGAACGGGCGTCATCGCGCCATGCTCGCGAGGAAGGCAGCCTGGGCCGAGAGGGCCGCGTCGACCGATTCGGAGACCGCCGGCGCTGCGACAGGGGCACCCATAGCTGCAGCCCCTGCGGGATCCGTCGGCAGGATGCGGCGGATGGTGGTGATGTTCGCGTCGGTCTCCCACATGTCCCGGACCGCGACGGTCTTGCCGGGTTGCGGGGCATCGATCGCCTTGCCTCCGCCGAGGTACATGGACACGTGGCCGCCGTCGAAGCTGAACAGGAGGTCACCAGGCTGGGCCTGCGCGAGCGACGGGACCTGCGTCCCCGCGTTCATCTGGTCCCAGGTCACGCGCGGCAACTGGATGCCGATGTCCGAGTACGCACGCTGCACGAAGCTCGAGCAGTCGAGGCCCGACGCCGGGTCGGTGCCGCCCCAGACGTAGGGGACACCCTCGTAGGACCGCGCAGCCTCGATAAGCCGGGCCGCGTCCGCGGAGGCCGGAACGGGAACCGGCGCGGTGTCCGCAGGCACGACGGGCGCCGGTGATTCGGCAGCGGGAGCAACGACCGGGGCGGCGTCGGCCGCACCGGCGCCGACGACACCCGACGTACCGGACGCACCCGATGCACCCGATGCACCCGATGCACCCGATGCACCCGGAGCAGCGGACGGACCCGGAGTACCGGAGGCACCCGCGAGCGCATTGGCGAACAGATCCGCCGACGAACCCGCCGCCGCCTTCGACGATCCCGTCGAAGTGGCGCTCGCCGCCGAGGCCCCGGCAGAGGAGGCGCCCGCCGTCGTTGCCGGAGCAGCCTGCGCCCGCGTCGGCGGGGTGGAGAGCATGGTCAGGGTGGACTGGATCTGCTGGATACGGCCCACCGCGTCGGTGATCGTCATGGTCTTTCCTCTGCACCGCGCCGGGCACTGCTGACCGAGGCGAGTTCGTCGAGGACACGCTGCTCGGCGCCGATCAGCGCCGCAGCCTCCGTGTCCCGGTGGCGGTCCTCGAGCTTCTCGAGACCCATGGTCGCCGCGCGTGCTGCGCGGTACTGGTCCTGTGCACGGTGCTGCTCACCCTGCAGGTGCGCCTCGAGGGCGTGGAGGTCGGCCATCATGCTGCGTGCCGAGGCCCTGGCCGCGGCCACTGCATAGAGCGATGCCGAGCCCGCGGGGCTGATGTCCGTGCCGTCGAGGGCGTCGTTCAGCACCTCGGCGCGGGTGCGTGATGACCGGAGGCGTTCGTTCGCTGCCGCCAGGGATCCCGCGGCCTCCTCCTCGCGCAGCTGGCGCAGCCGGAGCAGGCCCGCCAGGGGGAACTGTCGTGCCATCAGGAGACTCCCATCGAGGTGGTGAGGTGGGCGAGGCGGTTCCAGGCGTCGTCGAACGGGGTCTGCTCGTCCATCCGCTGCTGCAGGAACGCGGTGATCCCGGCCTCGTGGTTCAGCGCGGCGTCGACCAGCGGATTGGACCCGCGGGCGTACGCACCGACGTCGATGAGATCCTGGGCTGCCTTCCGCGCGGCGAGCGTCCTGCGCAGGACGGCGGCGACCGCCGCCTGCTCGCGCGTGGTCACACGGGACGCCACCCGTGAGATCGAGGCCAGCGGGTCGATCGACGGGAAGTGTCCTGCGACGGCGAGCTTGCGGTCGAGCACCACGTGCCCGTCGAGGATGGACCGTGCCGCGTCGGCGACGGGCTCGTTGTGGTCGTCGCCGTCCACGAGCACGGTGTACATGCCGGTCACGGACCCTCTCGCGCCGGTCCCGGCACGTTCGAGGAGCTGGGCGAGCAGGGAGAAGGTGGACGGCGGGTAGCCGCGGGTGGCGGGTGGTTCGCCGACGCTCAGGCCGATCTCGCGCTGCGCCATCGCGACCCGCGTGAGCGAGTCCATCATGAGCATGACGTCGGCGCCGCCGTCACGGAACGCCTCCGCGATCCGGGTGGCCACGAACGCGGCACGCAGGCGCAGGAGCGCCGGTTCGTCCGACGTCGAAACGACCACGATCGAGCGGGCGAGGCCCTCGGCACCGAGATCGTCCTCGAGGAAGTCCCGCACCTCACGGCCGCGCTCCCCCACGAGGGCGATCACGGAGACGGCGGCGTCCGTGCCGCGGGCGATCATCGACAGCAGCGAGGACTTGCCGACCCCGGACCCGGCGAACAGACCCATCCGCTGCCCGCGGCCCACCGTGGTGAGCGTGTCCATCACACGCACGCCGAGCTGGAGCGGTTCGGTGATGCGGGTGCGTTCCAGCGCAGGCGGCGGCGTGTTGTCCAGCGACACCCACGCGACATCGGTGAGCGGCCCCCGCCCGTCGATGGGCCGACCCACGCCGTCGAGCACGCGGCCCAGCAGCCCCGGACCCACCGGCACCAGGAGCGGACCCCCGTGCGCACGGACGGGGGCTCCCGCCTGGATCCCGGAGAGGTGGGCGTACGGCATGCAGCGCAGCCCGGTGAGCGAGGCAGCGACCACCTCGGCATCGACGGTGCCGGAGCCGGCGGTGGGGTCCCCGATCGTGACGACGTCCCCGATGGCGCAGTCGAGGCCCACGACGTCGACGCCGAGTCCCACGACGGACGCGACCCTGCCGTACCGCTGGGGCGCGGCGGCAGCGCGGGCGAGGCCGACGGCGTCGTCGATGGCGAGGCTCATGCGGCACCCCCTGCGGCGAGGGCGGTCCGCACACGGGCGAGGGCGGTGCCGAGGCGTGCATCCACATGGCCGTCCGGGCACTCCGCGACGGCGTCGCCGCGTTGGAGGGAGGCATCGGGCACGAGCTGCACGGTGGCCGGCGCGTCATCCGGGCTGAGCAGGGCGAGGTCCGCGGGATGCAGGCGCACAGTGCGCACCTGCACATCCTCCGCTCCCTGGAGGGCCCGCGCGACGGCGGCTCGCGCCGAGGACGGCCCGTCCTCCAGGGCCCGGCCCAGCAGGGCCTCGGTGATGTGGACGGCGGCGTCGAGGATCCGGGTGCGGGCCTCGTCCAGGACCGGGGCGGTCCGCGCGTCGAAGGCCCGCGCTGCTGCGTCGAGGACCCGCAGTCGCTCCGCGAGGGCGTCATCGGCCCGTGCGCGGGCGGCGGCGTGGTCGGCCTCGAGCCGTAGGCGGCGCTCCGCGAGTTCGGCGCGGGCGAGGGCCAGCCCGTCGGCGTACCCGGCGGCGTGCCCCTGGGCGACGGCGGCGTGGTGCGTGGCCTGCCCCGAGCCGGGACCGAGACGCGGGAAGGCGACGGGGGTCAGGGCGTCAGTCGACATACTCGTCCTCCTCCCCGCGCTGGATGGTGATGGTGCCCTGCGCCTCGAGGTCGCGGATGGCGCGCACCACCTCGGCGCGGGCCTCCTCGATCTGCGACATGCGGACGGGCCCGACGGCGCGGATCTCGTCGTCGAGGATCTCCCGGTTGCGCTCGGAGACGTTGGAGCGGATCACGGTGACCACGGCTTCGGCGGCGCCCTTCATCGCGAGGGCGAGGACGGCGGTGTCGATGCCGCGCAGCACCTGCTGCACGTCGCGACGCTCGAAGTGGACGATGTCCGCGAAGGTCAACATGCGGGCGCGGACCTCCTCGGCCAGGGCCGGGTCACGGGTCTCGAGGCCGTCGAGCAGTGCGCGTTCGGTGCCGATGTCGGCCCGGTTGATGATGTCCACGAGCGGCTGGATGCCGCCGATCGCCGTCGTGCCCCGCCGCGGCGCCGCGACGGCACCGGCCCGGATCCTGATGGTGTCGGCCACGATGGACACGGCCTCCGGCGTCGCGGAGCCCATGGTCGCGATGCACTGGGCCACGTCGGTGCCGGTGTCCTGGTTCAGGGCGGCCAGGACCACCGACGCGCGCTCCGGCTTGAGGTGCGCGAGGACCAGGGCGATGGTCTGCGGGAGCTCGCCCTCGAGGACGGTCTGGATCTGGCCGGGCTCCACGCTGTCGAGGAACTCGAAGGACTTCCCGGCCGCGGTCGAGGCCAGGCGCCCCACCACGCCCGCTGCACGCTCCGCGCCGAAGGAGGACTCGAGCAGCCCGATGGCCACGTCCATCCCGCCGCGCGTCCGGCGTCGGCCGCTGGTGCTCAGCTCGTGGAACTCGGCGAGTGCCTCCTCGGCGGCGGCGGGCTCCACCCGGCGCAGGCGCACGATCTCCGCGACGATCTCCTCGGCCTCGGCCTCGGACATCTGCTTGAGGACCTCGGACGCCCGGTGCTGATCGAGCTGCATGAGCACCATGGCGGCCTTCTGCGTCCCGGTCACGGCCGTGCGGGCGAGCGTGCTCATACGCTCTGCCTGTCATCCATCATGCTGCGCAGGAGTTCGGCCGTCTTCGCGGGGTCCTGGGTGGCGAGGGCTTCGACCTCGGCACGCATGCGGTCGAGGTCGGATTCCGCCGTCTTGGCCTGCAGCGCGGCCTGCACCGCGGCGACGTCGATCGTGGTGGTGTTCGGGACCGGTTCCAGGGGCGCGAGGAGGGCCACCGCAGGATCGATCGCGGGGGTGCTCGGCGCCGGGATCGCCGGGTAGACGCCCTGCAGCTCCCCGAGATCGAGCGGTTCGCGCCGCTGGCGGCGTGACCGGCGTGCGTAGATGATGAGCGCCACGATGGCGACGAACAGGATGGCCGCCACGATGGAGAGCGTCCGGATGAGCTCGGCCCGCTGCTGCTCCGCGGCGGCATCCGCTGCGTCCGCGAGGGCGTCCGCGGCGGCGTTGGCCCCGGCGTCGCTGAACGGTAGTTCCTCGACCGTCACCACGTCGCCGCGTGCGGTGTCCACGCCGGCGGCGCTGGAGACGACGGCGGTGAGGGCTGCGACGTCCATGTTGGCCGTGGCGCCGCGGTTCACCGCGACTGAGATGGTCTGGCGGTTGATCCCACCGGAGGGCACGGTGGTGGACTCCGTGGTCTTGTTCACGGCGTTGTTGCGCGTGCTCGTCACGGAGTTGAAGGTGCCGTCACCCTTGGCGCCGTCCTCGGGGACGGCGATGTTGTCCGGACCCAGGACGCCGGCCTGGGCGCCTCCGGCCCCCTCGTAGTCCTCGGTGGAGGTGGACTCGTTGAGCGCGGGGGCGTCCTCGGGCGTCGTGAAGGTCTCCTCGACACGCTCGGCGCTCTCGCGCTTCATGTCCGCCGCCACGGCGACGGTCGCGTTGCCGACCCCGACCACGCGGTCGAGCATGGCCTGCACCGACGCCTGGATTCGCTTCTCGTAGTCCGAGGCCTGCTGGTCGCTACCGCCGGTCGCGCCGACGCCGACCGCCGAGAGCACGCGGCCCTCGGAGTCGATGACGGCGACGTCCGCGGCGTCCATGCGGTCGATCGAGGCGGAGGTCAGGTGCGTGATCGCCTGCACCTGATCGCTCGAGAGTGTGGCACCCGGGTTGGTCTCCACGAAGACCGACGCCGTCGGCTTGCCCTGCTCGGCCACGAATACGGTGTCCTCGGGGACGGCGAGGCGGACGGTCGCGGCCTTGACGCCGTCGATCGCGGAGACCGTCGCGGCGAGCTCCCCCTCGAGCGCCCGCTTGTAGGTGGTGGACTGCTGGAACTCGGAGGACGTGACCCCCATGTCGTCGAGCAGCGAGTAGCCCCCGGTCGACGACGACGGCAGGCCCGCCGAGGCGGCCTTGATCCGCTGGTCGTACACCGCGGTCTCGGGGACGAGGATGGTGCCGCCACCCTGGGTCAGCTCGTACGGCACGCCGTCGGTCTGCAGCTGGTCGACGATGGTGCTGGCGTCCTCACCGCTCAGCCCCGAGAACAGCGGGGTGTAGGAGGGCTTGGAGAGCCAGGACGTGAGGGCGATCCCGCCGAGCACGAGCACGGCGACACCGATGATGGCGATGGTGCGCTGGGCGATGGTGAAGCTCTTCACGGCGTCACCCAGGCGGGTGGCTGCGGTGGACAGGGGCGTGGGCATCAGGCCTGCATCCTCATGATCTCGTTGAAGGCGTCAACGCCCTTGTTCCGGACGGCCGCGACGAGCTCCAGCGTCACCTGGGCCCGTGTGGAGGCGAGGGTGGCGTTGTGGATGTCCGTCAGGTCGCCGGTGACGGCCTGCACGGAGAGAGCGTTCGACGTCGACTGCAGGCCCTGGAGATTGTCCACGGCCGAGGTGAGGGACGACGCGAAGCCTTCACCGCCGGCGTCGGAGACGGCTCCGACGGAGGGCAGGTAGGAGGTGGCGGCCGGCTGGACGGCGGCGATGGCGGGGACGGGCATCAGGAGCGTCCGATCTGGAGGGCTGCTTCGTAGGTGGCTTTGGCGCGGTCGACGACGGCGGCGTTGGCCTGATAGCCGCGCTGCGCCATGATGAGCTGCCCCATCTGGGCGCTCATGTCGATGTCGGGGTAGCGGACGTAACCGTCCGCGTCCGCGAGGGGGTGGGTGGGTTCGTGGACCATGCGGCCCTCGGCGCTGCCGAACTCGGCGCCGGCCACGTAAGCGCCCTGCCCGTTCCCGTCGGCGCGGGCCGTGACGTAGCGCTGCTGGAAGGCTGCGCCGTCGGTCGCGGTGACCGTGTTGGCGTTGGCCATGTTGTCCGCGACGGCGTCGAGCCACTTGCGGTGCAGGGTCAGCCCCGTGCCGGAGATGCCGATGGCGTCGAAGGTCATCAGTTGGTCCTCAGGGCGGTGCGGAGGCTGGTGAAGGGGCCCTCAACGGCGCGGGCCGCGAACTGGAAGCGCAGGACGGTGTCGATGTTGGAGAGCGTCTCCGTGTCCATGTTGACGTTGCTGCCGTTGAGCCGGGTGGGTTCCAGGGAGGTGTCGGTGGTGGCCTGCACGCTGCCGTCCCCCATGGCCACCGAGCGCGCCAGGGCGTCCTCGAAGCTGACCCGCTGCGCGTGGAAGCCAGGGGTGTTGACGTTGGCGATGTTGTTCGCGGTGACGCGCTGGCGCAGGGCGAGCCCGTCGAGGGCACTGCGCAGGGCGAGCGAGGACACTGAATCGAGCACGGCGGCAGAACCTCTTCTGGCAAGGCTGAGCGGCCGATCCATGGCCTGGGGGTGAGCGATCCATGCTCACCGGCCACTATCGGACGTGCCCGGGCCCGCCGTTAGGTCCTCTTCGGGGGAACTTCAGCCCGTGACGTCGAGATACACGGCCGACTGCCGCGGGGCGGTCGCCGCCTGGACGGTCCCGAGGGCGTTCCGGTGGCGCCGCAGGGTGTCGGCGTCGGCCGTCAGCTGCGCGAGAGCTGCCCGCTGGCGCTCACTGATGCTGCGCGCACGCGGGAGGAGTTCGGCGGGGATGGGGCCCTCGACCCGAGGCGGGATCCACCCGGCGAGGACGGCGGTCTGACGCTGGAGGTCACCGACCGCGGAGATGCTCGCCGCGGCGTCCCCGGTGGCGGCGCCACCGGTCACGGTCCAAGACGGGACGACGCCGTCGCCGGTCGTCCTGAGCGCGGCGTCCGTGGGGCCGTCGGGCGCCGTCCCGGGGTCGGCGTCGGCGGCGGACGCGGCATTTGCGGGGGTCCCGGATGCGGCATCCAGGGCCGTTTCCAGCGCCGCTTCCAGGGCGTCCAGAACCGCCGTCCAGGCTTTCAGGGCCGCCGTCGCCGTCGGGCTGTCGGGATCTGTCGGATTGTCGGAATCTATCGGGCTGCCGGGGCCCCTCAAGTTGTCGGGGTCCCTCAGGTTGTCGGGATCAACCGACACCGAGCACTCCGAGGGAGCGGGGCGCGGCCTCGTCCTGCTGGGGCGCAGGCACCTGGCTCGCAGGCGCCTGGCCCGTGCTGGCCGCTTCGTGCCACGCCTGGCGCAGTGGCTCGAGGATCTCGGCGCATTCCGCCGTTCTGGCGCGATCCCGCCGGGTGTTGGCTTCGATCAGGGTCTGCCGGACGTAGGTGTAGAGGGACATGAGGCCGGCTGCGCCGTCCCACACGTCGGTGCGCAGCGATGACATGAGCTCGCCCACGATGTCCTGTGCATGCAGCAGCTGCTCGGAGGCCTCCGTCCACTCCCCCGCCTCCTGGGCGGCACCGGCGCGGGCCAAGTCGAGCAGCAGGCGGTCGTAGAGCATGGTCAGCAGCCCGGCCGGGGTCGCCGAGAGGACGGCGTCCTGCACGTACTGCGACCGCTTGGCCTGGTATCCGTTCATCTGCAGCATCTAGAGCCCGCTTCCCGTGGGGAGGCCTGCCAGCTGGGATGACAGCCAGTCCCCCTGTGATTGGAGTTGTGAGAGCTGCACCTCGAGTGCCGAGTAGGTGCGCTCCAGGGTGGCCCGGCGCTTCTCGAGCCGGGTGTCCCAGCCGGAGACCTGGTCGTTGAGGCTGCGGACCGTCGATTCCTGGCTCGTGATCCGGCGCGTGAGCTCGCCGTCGTACTTGTCCGACGCGGCCTTGCCTGCGTCCGCGATGCGCGTCGAGAGCTGGGTCAGGGCGTCCTTCACGGCGGCCGGGTCCTTCGCGAGCGCTGCGGCGAACTTGTCGGCGTCGAACTCGACGGTCCCCGAGCGCGTCAGCGTGATGCCGAGCTCCGAGGTCGACTTGCCGTTGATGGGCGCCGTCGCCGCCGTGAGGATCGACTGGGTGATCCCGCGGACGGCGCTGTCGCCCGTGAACCGGCCCGACGTCGGAGCGGCGCTGGCCGTCGCACCCGGTGTGACCTTGGTGTTCGTCTCCACGAAGGAGAAGACGCCCCTCAGGGCCTCCACGAGCTCCTTCGCCTTCGTGGTGGTGGCCTCGGTGTCACGGGACACCGTGACGGAGACCGGTTCGGTGGTGGTCTTGGCGACGGTGACGGAGACGCCGGGGAGGATGTCCGCGAAGGTGTTCGATGACGACGCCACGATCTGCTCGGCCGCGGTCCCGCCCCAGAGGACCACCTCGGCGTCCTGCGCGGCGCGGACGGTGGCTGCGCCCGGCTCGGTGAAGAGATCGGTCGCTGTGCCGGCGGTGACATCTGCCGCGGTGCCGCGGAACACCTCGAAGGCGTGCTCCGCGCCGGGTTCCTGCGCGGTGAACTGGAGGCGGTACTGCTGCACGCCGGCGGCGTCGGTACCGGTGCTGACCTTCGTCGCGGTGATGCCGACGTCGGCCTTGTTCACCCGGGCGACGACGTCGTCGAGGGTTCCGGTGGTCGCGATCTCGGTCGTGGTGCCGTCCTTTGCCCGCAGGGTGAGCGTGGAGGCTGCTGGGGAGAACACCGACATGGCGCCCGTGACGGAGGACTGGGAAGAGGCGAGCTGCTTCACGGTGAAGTCGACGGTGCCGGCGCCGGCGGACGAGGTCGCCGTAGCGGTGGCGGCGTCGGAGCTGCTGGCGACCTTGTAGAGGTCGAGGGCCAGGGGTTTTGCGGTCTTGGTCGCGAGCTCGGTGAGGGAGCTCAAGCGGGTGTTCAGCTGCTGCAGGGCGGTGACGAAGCCCTGCGTCGAGGTGGCCTTCGCCTTCAGGAGCGTCTGCGGGCGGGCTTCCAACTGCATGAGCTGGTTGATCATGTTCGTGGTGTCCAGCCCGCTCGCGATGCCGTCGATGGAGAACGCCATGGGTCTGCCTCTCGGGGCTGGAAGGTGCTGCCTAGTGATCAGGATCAGTCGTGTTCATCAGGACGGGCGGTGCTGGGCAAGCGAATGCACGGCGGCGGGACCTCACGGTCCAGGATCGGCCCCGCCGTCGTGCACTTTCGCCTACATACTCACCGTCTAGCGGAGGAGCTGAAGGACACCCTGGTTCATCTGGTTGGCCTGGGCCAGCATCGCGGTGCCGGCCTGCGAGAGGATGTTCGCGCGGGTGAAGTCCGCCATCTCCTTCGCCATGTCGGTGTCGGTGATGCGGGACTTGGCCGCCGAGAGGTTCTCCTGCGAGACGTTGATGCTGTTGATCGCGGACTCGAAGCGGTTCTGCACGGCACCGAGCTCGGAGCGCGAGGTGGAGACTGCAGTGATCTGCGTATCAAGCGCGGCAATCGTCGTCAGAGCGTTCGCTGCAGAGTCGAACGGCAGGGCACCGATGGTCGCGCCCAGATCCGAGATATTTGCACCCGTAAGGTCAACGCTGATCTGATCATTGACGTCCACGCTTCCTGCACCCACCTGGAAAGTGAGGTCCGCGCTGCCATCGAGAAGCTTGGTGCCATTGAAGTTCGTCGAGTTGCCGATTCGCGTCAGCTCTTCGGACAGCGCGGTGACCTCGGTCTGGATGGCCGTGCGTGCGTCCGCGTTATTGGAGTCGTTACCCGACTGGACGGCCAGGTCACGGACACGCTGCAGGATGCTGTGGACCTCGGTCAGCGCACCTTCAGCGGTCTGGACCACGCTGATGCCGTCCTGGGCGTTACGGGCTGCAACTCCCAGGCCACCGATCTGCGAGCGCAGGCCCTCCGAGATCGCCAGACCGGCGGCATCGTCGGCTGCACGGTTGATGCGGAGACCGCTGGAGAGCTTCTCGAGCGACTTGGACATATCGCCCTGAGTGCTGGAGAGGTTGCGGTATGCGGTGTTGGCCGCGGTGTTGGTGTTGATCTGGAAACCCATGATGTATTCCTCCGTGAAAGGGTTGCTATCGCCGGCCCATCCATGGGCCTGCAACCGTAGCTATCGGAACAGCCGGCCCAGGGTGTTAGGAATCCGGAGAACTTTTTTCCGGTCGCCGTCGGCCGAGCGTTATTTGACGCAGCAAATCGCCAGTTTTCCCCGTGGGTTCGGGCTCAGCAGGCCGGATCGACTGCCGGGGTGGAGCGACGGCCGTAGGCTCGATCTCCTACGGTCAGGGTCCTGACCATAGGAGACGGGGAGGAAGTGCCGGTGCTTGCTGAAGCGCACGGAGAACGCACGGCGTGGCGGAGCATGTCCCGGATCCCGGTGATCGCTGCCGTCACCGCGTCGATCCTGTACATCGCGGGCCTCCTCCTCGGCGACCTGGTCCGGTTCGACGTCGTCGGCGTGTGGCTCGGCACCACGGTGGAACTCTCCGCCGTCGCCGTCTGCGTCTGCGCGGTCCTTCGTACACGACTGTCCCAGTGGCAGGTGGTCTTCGGCGCCGCAGCAGTGACCGTGCGCGCCGCAGGAGACGTCTTCTATCTCGCGGCGCTGGACGGGCAGCAGGCCCTCACGGACGTATCGGCCGCTGATATCGCATACTGCGCCTTCTACCCGCTGATGCTCGGCGCCCTAGCGGTCTCGCTCCGCAAGCTGAAGGGCATGACCTGGCCGCTGCTGCTGGACAGCCTCGTCGGTGCCATGGCCGCCGCGGCCGTCATGGCCATGGTCCTCGCGCCGGTCCTGCGCGCCGAGGTCAGTGGAGGTACGGCGTTGGGGGTGGTCGTGATCGTCATCTACCCCCTGCTCGACCTCCTGCTGATCACCGCCGCCGGTGGCCTGCTGGCCTCCCGCGGGATCGATCTCGGGTCGCGCTGGCTGCTGCTCGTCGCCGGACTCACCCTTTTCGCCGCCGCGGATATCGCCTTCGCGCTGGGCATGCGGGACTACGCCGTCGGCTCGATGATCGACGCCGGCTGGATCCTGGGACTCGTCGGCATCGCCCTGTGGCTCGACGGCGTGACGCGTACAGGTACGCCCCTGCGCCGGCGGGACCGCGGCCTGCCTGCTGCCACCGCCCTGATGCTGTCCACCGGGTCGGCCGTAGCCGTCCTGATCATCGGGTGCCAGGTGCCCATCGCCCCCGTCGCCCAGATCCTCGCCGCCCTCACCCTCCTCCTGGCCGCGGTACCCCTGCTGTTCCGGAACCGGATGCTGGTCACCCTCGCGACCACGGACGAGCTGACGGGGCTGCCGAACCGCCGGGGCCTCGTCCAGGACCTCCGAGGCCGGCTGGGCAGGCGCCGTCCCGGGGCACTGTTCTTCCTGGACCTCGACCGCTTCAAGGACGTCAACGACGCCCTGGGGCACGAGGTCGGCGACGCCCTCCTCGTCCAGGTGAGCGAGCGCTTCGCCGGGGCACTGAGGCAGGAGGACCTCCTCGCACGCCTGGGCGGTGACGAATTCGCCGTGTTCCTCGACGGCCTGTCCCGGGAGGACGCCCTGAAGGTGGCGCGGCGGCTGGAAGCGAAACTCACGGAGCCGATCCGCATCGGGACGGCCGCCCTGACGATCAGCGTCAGCATCGGCATCGCCCTCACCCCGGAGAACGGCACCGACATCACCCTCCTGATGCGCAAGGCGGACATCGCCATGTTCCGCGCGAAGTCCACCCGCAGCGGGCACCATCTCTACAGCTCGATGGACGACGACGGCGGCGCACGCAAGCTGAGAACCCTCGAGGAACTCCGGACGGCGCTGGTCGAGGGACAGTTCGAGCTGCACTACCAACCCAAGGTGCACCTCGCCGATGACGCCGTGACCAGCGTCGAGGCCCTGGTCCGATGGAACCACCCTGTCCTCGGGCAGCTGCCGCCGACGTCGTTCCTTCCCATCGCCGAGGAGGCCGGGCTGATGCCGCAGCTCTCCACGCTCGTCCTGGAAGCGGCGGTGGACCAGGCCTCCCGCTGGCATGCCGACGGGATGGCGATCAGCGTCGCCGTCAACCTGTCCGGGTCCTGTATCCAGCAGTACCTCCCCCGGCAGGTCCTGACGCTGCTCGAGCAGCACGACCTGCCGCCGGACTGCCTCATGCTCGAGATCACCGAGGACATGCTGATGGCCGACCCCGCCCATGCCGCCAAGATCCTCGCCCGCCTGCGCACCGCGGGCATCCAGATCTCGATCGACGACTTCGGGACCGGCTACAGCTCCCTGGCGTACCTGCGGGACCTCCCCGCCGATGAGCTCAAACTGGACCGCTCCTTCATCACGGTGATGCGCACCGATCCACGTGCAAGTGGGCTCGTGGGCTCGATCATCGTCCTCGCACACAGCCTCGACCTGCGGGTGGTGGCCGAGGGGGTCGACAACGAGGAGACCCTCATGGAGCTGCGTGCGCTGGGGTGTGACGTGGCGCAGGGCTTCCACTTCGCCAAGCCCCTGCCGGCCGCGGAGGTGGCCCCCTGGATCACCCGGCATGCCCCGATGTCCACGGCCCTGAGCGCTGCCGGTTGAGCCCCTGCCGGTAGGGTGCGACGACGCGACCGGCCACATCCCCTTACATCGCGCCGGATACCGCCGATAGTTCTCCCGGTTCCACCGTCCGTGGCACCGGAGAGGAGGAAGCACCGTGAGCGCCCAGAATCTGTCCGCCCTGCTCTGGCAGGAGCGTGAGCTGCTCGAGCTCCTCGTCTTCAAGCTCGAGGAGGAACAGCTCCTCCTCACCTCCGGCCGGACCCGCTGGCTCCACCACGCCACCCGCGAAGTGGAGCAGGTCCTCGAACGGCTCCGCGACACAGGCCTCGCCCGCGCCGTGCACGCCTCCGGCGTGGCGGAGAGCTGGGGGATCGACGGCACCGCCACCCTCCGCGAACTGGCCGCAGCCGCCCCCGACGAACCGTGGGGTGAGCTGCTGACCGCGCACCTCCAGGCGATGACGGTCCTCGTGGCGCAGATCGGTGCGTTGCGTGACAGCAACCAGCACTTCCTCAAGGCGGCCAGCCGGTCCGCCCAGGAGACCCTCGCGGGGATCGGCACCGGAGCGGGCACCTATGCCGCAGACGGCGCCGCGAGCCACGGCCACCGCCGGGGCCACGCACAACCCACCCTCCTCGACAAGGACATGTAGCGGGACCATGAGCACATTCAGCGGACTCACCACGGCGTACTCAGGGCTCGCCGCAGCGCGGGCCGGCCTCGATGTCACCGGGCAGAACATCGCGAACGCCACCACCCAGGGGTACACCCGGCAGCGGCTCGAGACCGCGGCCACCGCCCCGGCCCGGCCGTCGCTCTTCACCACCGGCGTCCGCGCCGGCGAAGGCGTCCTCGCCACGGGCATCGCCCGGCTCGGCGACGCCCACCTGGAAGCACGCGTCCGCATCACGGCGGGGGCCGCCGGATACACCGCGGTCCGCGCCCAGGCGTTCGCCACGCTCGAGGACGGGCTGCGGGAACCCGGCGCCCACGGAGTCTCCGCGTCCCTCCAGGACTTCTGGGCCGGCTGGCAGGAAGTCTCCAACGCACCCGAGAAGGGCGCTCCGGCGTCGACGCTCCTCGCCGCCGCAGGTCAGCTCACCTCCCGTATCGCCGCCGGCTACCGCGAGGTCGAGTCCCAGTGGGCCACCTCCCGCTCCACGGCCACCGGCCTCGTCACCGAGGTCAACGCCGCCGCCACGCAGGTCGCGGACCTGAACCGGCAGATCCGCTCCGCCGTCGCCGCGGGCACCTCCGCCAACGAGCTCGTGGACCGCCGCACCACCCTGACCTCGACGCTCGCCGCACTGACCGGCGCCACGGTCCGCGACAACGCGAACGGCACGGCCGACGTCCTGGTGGCCGGGAGTGCCCTCGTCTCCGGCGTCACAGCCCGCGCCCTGCAGGTCACCGGACCCGCAGGGCTCGACGGCGCCGGGAGCGTCCAGGTCGAATGGGCGGACCTCCCCGGCGCATCCGCCGGCGTCGAGACCGGCGAACTCGCCGCGACCCTGTCCCTCCTCGCCCGCGCCGAGGACGGCGGGCCCCTCGCCCAGGCCGCCGCCGGGTACGACGCCTTCGCAACGACACTCGCCGAGAAGGTGAACACCCTCCACACCGGCGCCGGCAAGGGCCCGTTCTTCGCCTACGATCCGGACCGCGCCGCGGCGTCCCTCGATGTGCTGCCGACCGGGCGCGACCAGCTCGCCGCCGGCGCCCCGGGCGCCAGCGGATTCGACGGCTCCGTGGCCCTGGCCATCTCGGAGATCGGTCAGGGCTCGGGATCGCCCGACGCCGCGTGGTCGGCGTTCGTCGTCGACCTCGGCGCCGCAGCGCGTACCGAGCTCCAGGGCAACGCCCTCGCCGAGGTCTCCGCCACCAGCGCCCTGCGGCAGCAGCTGGGTGCCACCTCGGTCAGCATGGATGAGGAACAGGTCAACCTGCTGCAGTACCAGCACGCCTATCAGGGCGCCGCGCGCGTGATGACGGCCGTCGACGAGATGCTCGACGTCCTCATCAACCGCATGGGAATCGTCGGACGCTAGGGAAAGGCCACCATGATCACGCGCGTCACCAACCAGACCATGATGCAGGGAGCCCAGCGTTCACTGCAGCACAACCTCGCTCGGCTGTCAGAGCTGCAGGAGAAGGCATCCAGCCAGAAGGCGATCAGCCGCCCCTCCGACGACCCCGCAGCCGCCGGCGAAGCACTGCGCGTCCGCGGCGAGATCCGCGCGAACGAGCAGTACGCCCGGAACATCTCCAACGGCGAAGGCTGGCTCTCCCAGCTCGACAATGCGATGACGACGTCCAAGCGCGCGCTCGACCGCGTCAACGACCTCACCCTGCAGGGCTCCAACTCGTCCCTGCCCCCGGCTGCGCGGGAGGCTCTCGCGCTCGACATCGAATCACTGCGCGGTGAACTCGCCGGCCAGGCGAACGCGACCTACGCCGGCCGGTTCCTGTTCGCAGGGAACACCGACGGATCCGCCGCGCTGCGCCCGGATCTGACCTTCGAGGCCGGTGGGACGGTGGAGCGCAGGGTGGGCCCCGGGCAGACCGTGCGCGTCGACGCGAACGGCGCGGACGTCTTCGGCAGCGGCCCCACCTCGGCGTTCGCTCTCCTGGACACCATCGCCGCGGACCTGCGCGAGGGCAAGGACGTGTCCGTCCACCTGGCCCCGCTCCAGCAGCGTATCCAGGCCGTCACCACCCAGCACAGCGAGATCGGCACCCGCCACGCGCGGCTGCTCGAAGCCAAGGACACCGTCGCCGACGCCTCGCTGGCCCTCGAAGGAGAACGCGCCACCGTGGAAGACATCGACCTCGCCTCCGTGATCCTGGACCTCAAGCTCCAGGAGACCGCCTACCAGAGCGCGCTCGCCGTCTCGGCCCGCGTCCTCCAGCCCTCCCTGATGGACTTCCTGCGATGAGGGCCGCGTTCGTCACCCCTCCCCCGGGGCTCGCACCGCTCACGGACTTCCACCTCGAGCAGGTGCAGGGCGCGGACGGGCTGTTCACCCTCACCGCGGCCCAGGACACGGGGGTGCGCCTGTTCCTTCTCGACGCCGCCACCTACGTGCCGCAGTACAGCCCACATTTCTCGGACGCGCAGCGTGGCGTCCTCGGGCCGGACGTCCCCGACGCCCACCTGTTCGTCGTCGCCAATCCCGGCCCCAGCGGGACGACCGTGAACCTGGCCGCCCCGATCGTCCTCGATCCGGTGACGGGACGCTGCGCACAGCTGATCCTCGAGGGAACCGACTACTCGCTCCGGGCGTCCCTGGCCCAGGCTGCCTGAGACCGCCCGGCGACGACAGGAGCCGCCCGGCGATGCCGGGCGGCTCCTTGGATGTCACGTCGTTGAATATTCGTGGCGGGTTCCGCCGTCGCATACCCACCACACGTGCTCAGTGAGCACGCTGACGCGGAGGTTACGCGAAGTCGGCCGTCGCGGGGTCGGCGCCGATGCGGCCGGCCGCACCCTTGTCCAGCCCGTTGATGGCCTCGATGTCCTCGTCCTCGAGCTTCACGTCGAGGGACTCCCAGTTCTCGATGATGCGGGATTCCGTGACGGACTTCGGGATGACCACGTTGCCGAGCGCGAGGTGCCAGGCGAGGACGACCTGCGCGGGTGTGGCGTCACGCTTCTGCGCGATGTCCTGCAGCACGGCGTCGTCGAGCAGTCCCTTGCCGGAGCCGATGGGCGACCACGACTCGTGGAGGATGCCCTTCTCGGCCTCGAACGCACGGAGCTCGGACTGGTTCAGGTAGGGGTGCGTCTCCACCTGGTTGATGACGGGGACCACGCCGGTGGCGTCGATGATCTCGGTCAGGGCCTCGATGGTGAAGTTCGAGACGCCGATGCTCTTGACGCGGCCCTGCTTCTGCAGCTCGATGAGCGCCTTCCACGTGTCCAGGTACTTGCCCTGCTTGGGCTGCAGCCAGTGGATGAGGTAGAGGTCGAGGGTCTCGAGGCCGAGACGCTCCATGGACTCCTCGAACGCCTTCAGCGTGCTCTCGTAGCCCTGGTCGGCGTTCCACAGCTTCGTGGTGATGAACATTTCGTCGTGGCTCAGGCCGGACGACGCGATGGCGCGGCCCACGCCGGCTTCGTTCCCGTAGATCTTGGCGGTGTCGATGTGGCGGTAGCCGGCCTTGAAGGCCTTGCCGACGACGTCCTCGGCCACGTTGTCCTCGACCTGCCACACTCCGTACCCGAGCTGCGGGATCGTGTGGCCGTCGTTGAACGTAAGATTTGGTGATGTAGTCATATAGGCGGGAACCAAGGATGCAGCCCGTTTATTTCGGTTCCCACCGACAACTATCAGCCGACATACTTTCGCAGGCCCTGGTGGCCGCGGCGATCGGCCCGGAGGACGGGGATGGGACGTGCTCGACGACTACGACGCCCGCGCCGCACTCCATGACGCCGCCTACCGGTATGCCTTCCGCCGCTCGCTCTCGGTGCGGCTCGCGACCTCCGCGGCACGGGAGGCCATCGATTACCTGCACGCCGCCCCCGCTGCCGGTCTGCACGACCCGGGCGACCCGGCTGACCCCGCCGAGGGCGCAACGTCCGCCGCTGAGTCCGACCGCGTCGCCGTGCTCCGTGCAGCAAGGAGTGTCCTGCAGCGCTACCTCCCGACGACGCTGCCGCCCCGCGCTGTCGGTGACCCCGCCTTGCAGACCGCCCTCGCCGATCTGGCCCCCGCGGATCGTGAACTCCTCCTCCTGCACCACTGGGACGGCCTCCCGGTGGAGGACGCCGCCCGGCTGGCGGGCGGTAACCCCGGACGCCTCCCCGCCGTCGAGGCTGCCTGCGCGCAGGAGGTACGGCAGCGGGGTGCGTCGGCCGGTGACGCTGCGGCCGATCATGCGCCTGCCGGTGACACGACGACCGGTGGTGCGGCGGTCAGTGATGCTGCGGCCGGTGATGCTGTCCTGTCGACGACGCTGGCCGCCCTCCTCTCCGCAGCCGATCCCGCCGCAGCGATCTCCGTCGAGGACCTGGTCCGCAGCCGCCAGGCCCTGCCTGGAACCGCAACAGGTCCCGGGGCCGGGGTCCGGCCGGAGACCCGGGCCGTGACCACGCCGTCGATCGTGCCGTCGACCACCGGGCAGCAGCGCGTCACGACGGCCGCAGCGGGATCCGCACCCCTCGCGGCGGCCGGTGAAGGGCAGGTGGCCCCCTCCTCCCCCGGAACCGCACCGGGGTCAGCCACTCCGATGCCGGCCCCCGACGCGCCGGACGACGTCCCCGCCGCGACCAGGGACTTCCCCCGCTTCCTCACGCGCCCCGGCGCTCCCGGTCGCAGGGCCCAGGTGGCCCTCGGAACCTTCTGCCTCCTCGCCGTCGTCGCAGGCCTGACCGCTGTCCTTTTCCCGCGGGCCGCGCCAGGCCCGGCCGGCGAGGCCGAGCGTCTGTTCGCCCTCGCCGACGTCGTCGCCGTCGTGTCGATCGCGGACCTGACACCCACGCAGGTCGACGGCGAACTGCGGATGCTGCAGGCCGCGGCGGTGGTGCAGATCGTGAAGGGCGACGCCGAGGAGAGCACCCTGACCATCGACGTCACCGGTCGGAGCACCCTCGAGCGCCCCTTCAGCCGGGATCTCTTCACGCCGGACCGGCTGATGTTCCTGGTGCGCGACGACGACGGCGTCCTCTCGCCGATCGAGGGGGACGCGTCGGTCCTGACCCTGATCGACCGCCGTTCCCCGGAAACGACGACGATCGCGGGAGACCCTGCACCGCTGCCGGACGCACTCCGCAACGCGATCGACGCCCTGCCCCTGGATGAACTCGCGCTCGACACGAACGGGACGGCCCCGGGGCTGGTGGCCGAGGATGCCGTCCTGGGCATCCGCCCGCCCGAGGACGACGACGTACAGAACCGCCCCCGCAACCCGCTCGGCTCGTTCCGGGTCCTGCCCACGGCGGACGACCGGGCGTGCGCGGTCTTCGAGTACGACGGACGGTCGGTCCTCCTGCGCTGGCCCGAAGGGTTCTCGGCCTACGAGCGCACGGAGGTGCTGGCCTATCCGAACGGGGACCCCCGGCGCGGCCGGCAGGTGCTGACGGTCCTGAACGACCGCGGCTACCCGTACGTGGACCACCAGCGGCAGGTCCCGTTCATCGGCGGCACACCGACCGGCCGGCGGGACGAGTGCGGTGGTGAGGAGCTCGAGGTGTGGGACATCGCCGTCGAACCCGGAACCACCCTGCTGACCTACTGACGCCGGCCCTACCGGCCGCCCGGCATGGCCCGCTCGGCCTCCTCGACGTCCTCCGCTACGAGCTGCGCGCGACGCCGGACGTTGTCGAGCCCGGACGAGGCGACACCCCATCGTGCGCCGTCGAGCCTCGTCATCGCGGCTGCCTCCGCGGTCGTCGCGAGGGTGTTCCCGGCCCGGGACAGCGCCCGGTGCACCTGCAGGAGGGCCCCCGGAATATCGAGACCAGTACTCGGCGAGGACGCCTGGGCACTCACGCAGACCGCCCGCACGCGCGGCAGCAAGGCACCGAGCTCGTCGGCGATCCCCACGAGTTCGTTGTAGACGTCATCGTCCTCGATGCCCTCGAGGATCTGGTGGTAGCGGTCCAGACCGCGGCGGAAGCGGTCATGTGCGCGGCGCCAGACCCCGGTACCGAGCTCGGCGTCGTCCCTGCGACCCTGCCGGGCCGCTGCGAAGAGAGCCATCCGCCCGTTACAGGTACTGGCCGGGGCCGTGGCCCTCGGCCTGCTGCGACGCGGCCTGACGGCCGGGAGGGGTGCGCTTCGGTTCGCCGTCCTCGCCGATGACCACCCCGGGGGCGATCACGGTGCCGGGCGGGAGCTCCCGGAGCTGGAGGCGGGCGGCCAGCTGCTGGTTGGCCATCTGCTGCGCCGCGAGCGCCGTCTGGATGCCGTGGAAGAGGCCCTCGAGCCAGCCCACGAGCTGCGCCTGCGCGACGCGCAGCTCGGCGTCGGTGGGCACCGTGTCCTCGTCGAAGGGCAGATTGATGCGGTGCAGCTCCTCGACCAGCTCCGGTGCGAGGCCGTCCTCGAGCTCCCGCATCGAACGCTCGTGGATGGAGGCGAGGCGGGTGCGGCCGGCGTCGTCGAGCGGCGCACTGCGCACCTCCTCCAGCAGCTGCTTGAGCATGGTGCCGATCCGCATGACCTTGGCGGGTTCGTCGACGAGGTCCGCGAGCGACGTCGTGTGCCCGTCCGTCGATGCTGGGGTGCTCTCGCCCTCAGCCGGTGCACCACTGTCCGGGGCGGCGTCACCCGGAGCAGCGTCACCATGGGTAGCGCCGTCCGGGGCAGGTACGCCGGCGGACGCGAGCTGATCCGGGGCGTCCGCCGCGGGCACCGGAGCGGACGGACCGGCCGGCTGCTGTTCAGTCATCCCGCTATGCTCCCACAACCGTCGTGGGCCGGGCAGATCAGGGCCCACCCGCGGACCGGCGCCGCGTCACGGCGCGACATCCGGTGTGGCCCTCCGGATGCGCGAAGCCCCGGGGCAGGTCAGATCCAGCCCTGCTCCCAGGCGAGCGTCGAGGCCTCATGGCGCGACGTCGCGCCCAGCTTGGTCATCGCGGAGGACACATAGTTCCGGACCGTGCCCGGCGCCAGGTGCAGCTCGCGGGCGATCGTCTGCAGACTGGCGCCCTGCCGACCGTGCCGGAGCACATCGAGTTCACGGACGGTGAGCGGACACGATTCTCCGGAGAGGGCGCTCGCGGCGATGTCCGGATCCACGTAACGGCGGCCGGCGGCGACATCCCGGATGACATTCGCCAGCTGGTCGGCAGGAGTGGACTTCGGGACGAAGCCGGACACCCTGCTCGCCAGAGCCCGTCGCAGCACGCCGGGCCGGGCATGCCGGGTGACGATCACCACGCGCGTAGCGACCGTCCGGAGGATCTCCTCCGCGGTGTAGATGCCGTCAGTCGGGGGCATCTCGAGGTCCAGGACGCACACGTCGGGGGCGTGCTTCCTCGCGAGGCGCACGGCGTCGGTCCCGTTGTCCGTGCTCGCCACTACTTCCAGGTCGGGCTCCAGCCCCAGCAGCGCCACGAGCGCGCCCCGGATGAGATGCTCGTCGTCGGCGAGGACCACCCGGATCACCGAGGACTCCACGGGGAACCGCCCGGGCGTGCAGGCGTGGCGGAGGGGACCCCGGCCGCCTCGGCCCGCGGGCCCGACGCCTGCACAGCCGCGACGGGGACAGCAGCGGTCGTCGGATCACCGGTACGTGGTTGCCGGGGCGTCCTGGCCGTGAGCCGGAAGGAAGCGCCTTCCTGCCGGGTCTCGACCCGCCCCCCGACGGCTTCGAACCGACGGCGCAGCCCATCGATGCCGGACCCGCCCGTGCGGGCATCCTCGTGGTCGCACACGCCGTCGTTCAGCACGGTCAGGACGGACCCGACGCCGGAGCGGACGAGACACAGCGTCACGGTGGTCGCCTCGCTGTGGCGGAGGATGTTGGTCGTGGCTTCACGGATCACCAGGCCGAACAGGGTCCTCTCCTCGGGAGGCAGCGCTCCGGCGTCGACGTCCACCGAGCACTCGATGTCCGCGGCGCGGAGGACTTCCGCGGCATTGGCCGCCTCGGACGCGAGGGACACCGTGCGGTACCCGTGCACGAGGGCGCGGGTGTCCTCCAGTGCGGTCCGGGCCAGTTGCTGCGCCTCGGCGATCTGGATACGGGCGGCCGCGGGATCGACGTCGAGCAGTCGGCCTGCGAGTTCCGTCTTGAGTGCGATCACCTGGAGGTGGTGCCCCTGGATGTCGTGCAGATCGGCGGCGAAGCGCAGCCGCTCCTTGGTGACGGCAAGCTCTCCGGACGTGCGGCGGCTGTCATCGAGGCGCAGCACGATGTCCCACCACCAGATGCTCGCCACGAAGAGGGCCGGAGACATCAGCGCCCAGATCGCCAGGGCGACCAGCGAGCCGTCCTCCCAGGAGGGTCCGCCGATGCTCTGCCCCAGCAGGATGCCGAGCGGACCGTGCGCGAGGAGGACGGCGAACCCGACACCGAGGATCGACCACCGGGCACGCCGGCCGACGACGACCGCCAGCGCATTGCACGCCAACCAGAGTGGAACGGCCCCGGCCCACAGGGCCTGCGGCTGAAGGAGACAGACGAACCAGAGTGCACCAGCCGGCAGGAGCAGGCTCAGGGTGTGGTGGCGGGCCGGCAGTCCGCCACCGAGTCCGGTCTTGAAGAACCAGCAGTAGCGGACCAGCGATGCCGTTGACGCCGTCACGAGCATGACGATCACGAGGTCGAGCGGCTGCACCCCGAACCCGTCGCCACCGAGCAGTACCAGGGTGGCGACCACATTGACGAAGAGCCCCCAGGCCGCGATCGTCACAACCGTGTAGCGCCAGGTCGCACGGACCCCGCGGCCCATCTCCGGTACGGCCGCGGTGCCCTGCTCCTCCGTCGTCTCCCGGTCCCGGGTCCTGCCTCGAGCAGTCAGAAGCGCCATGCTTCCCATCGTAGATGGATGACATTTGTCACGGTCCCGGCGTGGGAATCATGGCGTGGGGTCGTGACGGACGGCCACTGACGCGTGCCCGGCCGGCTGGTGAGGATTGAACCATGACCACATCACCCAGCACCCGGGCATTCCCGTTCAGGCACGGACATCGAACCGCCGGTGGAGCGCCGGCCGACACCATCGCGGTCTCGGCCGAGGGCTTGCGCTGCGCCTACGGCTCGTACGAGGCGGTCCGCGGCATCGACCTGTCCATCCGGAACGGGGAGTTCTTCGCCCTGCTCGGCACCAACGGCGCGGGCAAGACCACCACCATGGAGACGCTCGAGGGGCACCGCGCAGCGACCTCCGGCCGGGTGTCCGTCCTGGGTGGCGACCCCCACCGGGACAGGGCCTCGATCCGGCCCCGCCTCGGGATCATGCTGCAGGAGGCCGGGTTCGCCGACGACCTCACCGTCGAGGAGACCTGCCGCCTCTGGCTCCGTCTCTCGGCGGCCCCGCGGTCCAGGAGTCAGGCCCAGACCATCGCCACCGGCCTGGAGCTCCTCGATCTCACAGCGAAGGCAACCACACGCGTCAAGATGCTCTCGGGCGGACAGCGGCGCCGCCTCGACCTGCTCCTCGCCACAGCGAACGAACCGGACCTCCTGTTCCTCGACGAACCGACCACGGGCCTCGACCCGGAGTCCCGGGAACGGACCTGGGATCTCGTTCAGGGCCTGAACGATGCCGGGACCACGGTGGTCCTGACGACCCACTACCTCGAGGAGGCTGAACGCTACGCGGACCGCCTCGCGATCATGCACGACGGCCGGATCGCCGTGGAAGGCACCCTTCCGGAGGTGCTGGGACGTGAACCGTCGGTGATCTCCTTCGAGGTGGAGGCGTCCGTCGACGTCCTGCAGCTCGGGGGCCTCGGGTTGTCCCCCGACTTCACTCCGACCCCTCATAGCACCCGGGTGAGCGTGCACTCCATGGACCTCCAGCAGGACCTCTGGACGGTCCTGTCCTGGGCGGACGGCAACCGTATCCGCTTGGACCGCCTGTCCGCCTCGGAGGCCTCTCTCGCCGCGGTCTTCCGCCGGGTCAGCAACGGCGATGCAGCCTAGCCCCTCCGATCCGCCAGCCCACGACAGGAAAGACCCATGAGCACCCTCGCACCGATCCCGGCGGCCACGCCCCACAGCCCCTCAGCCGCAAGCCGCGTCACCTCGATCGCCCTGATGGAGCTGCGCATCATCTTCCGGAACAAGACGGTGCTCCTGGGTGCCGTCCTCATGCCGATCGCCATGGCCGTGTACTTCTTCTACTTCGGCGCGGAGCAGATGGTCAGCCCCGCATCGACCGCCGTCATGGCCGGGTTGACCCTCATGGCCGTCGCCCTGCTCGGCGTGTACCTGACAGCGACGACGACGATGGCGACACGACGCGAAGAGCTCTTCCTCAAGCGGCTGCGCAGCGGTGAGTCGTCCGACGCCGTCATCTGGCTCGGCATGCTGGTGCCGATCGTCACCCTCGTGGCCGGCCAGCTCGCCGTCATCGCAGTCGGGTTCGGCATGGCGGGGATGGACGCTCCCGCGCGGCCGCTCGTGGTGCTCGGCGCCGTCCTCGGCTTCCTCGCCCTGTGCGCGACGGTGGGCATGTTCACGAGCATCTACACGCCGTCGGCCGCTGCCGCGCAGATCACCACCCTCCCCTTCTTCGCAGTGGTCTTCGCCTCCTTCTTCTGGACCGCCTTCGACGACGGCTTCGAAACCCTGTCCCGGCTGACCCCGGGCGGCGCGCTGCAGAACCTTCTGATGGCCGGCTGGGGCGCGATCCCACTGGATGTGTCGACGGCGGGCGCTGCGGCCGCTCTCCTGGCCTGGATCGTCGTGCCCTACCTGGTCGCCTCCAGACGCTTCCGGTGGGAGAAACGCTGAGTCTGGTGGACGACGAAGCCCGACGCCGATCGGTCGGCGTCGGGCTTCGTGCGTGAGATTCCGCCTAGCAGCAGCGGCCCTCGGGGTTGGCGTCCTGGCGGTCCATCTTGTCCCGCCAGAACTCCCGCTCGGTCATGGGCAGGCCACCGGCGTGCGTCCGCTCGTGATGGTCGAGATACGCCTGGTACGCGTTCTCCCCCATGATGCCCTTGAACAGCCAGGCCACCTCCCGTGCGGTGTCCCGTGCCCGGGTGAGGACCTGCGGCATGGTCATCAGTGGCCCGTCCTGGCCGGACGTCCGCCGGGTTCGAGGGCGGCCCACCGGGCTTCCAGCTCCTTCTCGGCGGGGGTGGCGATCAGCCCGGCCGGCGCGAAGACCCGGGAGGCCACGGGAGGGTCCTCGGAGTCCGTTCCGCCGCCGGCCCGGTACGACCGGATGGTGGCGAGGATCGCCGTCGCGATGACGATGATGGACAGCACCACGAAGACGATCGACAGCGTGCCCTGGATGAAGGTGTTGCGGACCACCGCCTCCATGGCGGCGACGGTCTTCGCCGTGCCGAAGCTCTCGTCCCCCGCGGCGAGCGCGTCGCGGAACGCCGCATGCTGCGCCCAGTAGCCGATGGCCGGCACCGGCGAGAAGATCTTCAGGAACGACGCCGTGATGGTCACCACCGCGGCGAAGGCCAGTGGCACCGCGGGGATCCACAGGAACCTGAAGAACCCGCGCTTGGCGCAGATCGCCATGCAGACCGCGAGGGCGATCGCCGCGAGCAGCTGGTTCGCGATGCCGAAGAGCGGGAACAGCGTGTTGATGCCGCCCAGCGGGTCCGTGACACCCATGATGAGGATCGCTCCCCACCCGGCCACCATGATCGCCGTGCAGATCCACGCGCCGGTACGCCAGGAGGTGTCGCGGAAACGGGGGACGAAGTTGCCGATGCTGTCCTGCAGCATGAAGCGCGCCACGCGGGTACCGGCGTCGACCGCCGTGAGGATGAACAGGGCCTCGAACATGATGGCGAAGTGGTACCAGAAAGCCATCATGTTCGCGCCGCCGAAGACACCCTGCATGATCTGCGCGATACCGACCGCCAGGGTCGGAGCCCCACCGGTCCTGGAGACGATCGACTCCTCGCCGACGTTGGAGGCCATGGTGCTGAGCGCTTCGGGGGTCAGGCTGACGCCGGTCAGGCCGAGGCCGTTGACGAACGCCACCGCTCCCTCGATGGTGCCGCCCGTCGCCGCCGCCGAGGAGTTCATGGCGAAGTAGATGCCGCGGTCGATCGACAGCGCGGCAACCAGCGCCATGATCGCCACGAAGGATTCCATGAGCATGCCGCCGTAGCCGATGAAGCGGGTCTGGCGCTCCTTCTCGATCATCTTCGGGGTGGTGCCGGAAGCGATGAGGGCGTGGAACCCGGACAGCGCGCCGCACGCGATCGTGACGAAGAGGAAGGGGAACAGCGTGCCGGCGACGACCGGACCCTGACCCGTGGTCGCGTACTCGGTGACCGCCGGGACGCTGATCTCCGGGCGGGTGACGATGATCGCGACGGCGAGCATGATGATCGTGCCGATCTTCATGAAGGTGGAGAGGTAGTCACGCGGGGCGAGCAGGAGCCAGACCGGCAGGACGGCGGCGATGAACCCGTAGATGATGATGCCCCAGGCGATCGTGATGCGGTCCAGCGTGAAGAGTTCGACGCCCCAAGCGGTCTCGGAGATCCAGCCGCCACCGATGATGGCGAGCAGCAGCAGCACGAACCCGATCACGGATACCTCGGTGACCCTGCCGGGGCGGAGGTAGCGCAGGTAGACGCCCATGAAGAGGGCGATCGGGATGGTCATGGAGACGGAGAAGACGCCCCACGGGCTCTCGCCGAGGGCGTTCACGACGACGAGGGCGAGGATCGCGACGATGATGATCATGATTGCGAGGGTGGCGATGAGCGCGGCGGTCCCGCCGATGACGCCGAGTTCCTCACGGGCCATCTGCCCGAGCGAGCGCCCACCGCGACGCATGGAGAAGAACATCACGAGGTAGTCCTGCACCGCGCCCGCGAAGATCACCCCGATGATGATCCACAGGGTCCCGGGGAGGTAGCCCATCTGGGCTGCGAGCACCGGTCCCACGAGGGGGCCGGCTCCGGCGATGGCGGCGAAGTGGTGACCGAAGAGGACCCGGCGGTCGGTGGCCGCATGATCCTTGCCGTCGGCCTTGTACTCGGCGGGGGTCGCCCGGCGGTCGTCGGGCTTCAGCAGGTTCCGCTCGATGAACTTCGAGTAGAACCGGTAGGCGATCAGGTAGGTACAGACTGCCGCGAAGACGAACCAGATCGCATTGACCGTCTCCCCACGGACGATCGCGAGGACGGCCCAGGAGACACCGCCGAGAAGGGCGATGCCCAGCCAGAGGGCGATCTTCGCCGGCGTCCACCGGCGGTCTTCCGCTTCGGCCTGCTGCGGGTCAACGGCGACCGGCGGCAGGTCCGGATCCGTCACCAGCACGTCCGCGTGCCGGTGGGATCCGTTCTGCTTGTTGTTCATGGTGCTCCTCGGGGGGCGAGAGTGTGATGCTCCCGAAGGGTAGCAAGCTAGTGAGGCGTACATCACACTGCAAGCCCAGGCGCGGGGTGGTTGCGCCCAACGTACGCGTACCTGCGGCGAATGGGGGAGGGTGTCCGGCACCCGACGTCGCGCGACGGCGACCCCCGTCGTCGGACCGCTGCCCGGCGCACCTACGCCAGTGTCAACAGGATCTTGCCCGTGTGCTCCCCGGAATCGAAGTAGGTGTGGGCGTCCGCGACCTCCGCGAGCGGGAACGTCCGGTCCACGAAGGGCCGCACCGCCCCCGAGGCCACGAGGGGCCAGACGTTCTCCTGCACCGCGCGCATGATCGCGGTTTTCTCGGTCACCGGACGGGAGCGCAGCGTGGTGCCGGCCACGCTCGCCCGCTTGCCCATCAGGGCCGCGAGGTCGAGTTCCGCCCTGGCCCCGCCCTGCAGGCCGATCACCACGAGCCGCCCGCCCGTCGCGAGCGCCTCGATGTTGCGTGCCAGGTACGCCGCCCCGACGACGTCGAGGATGACGTCCGCACCGTGACCGTCCGTCGCGGCCACGACCTCGGCGACGAAATCCTGGTCCCGGTAGTTGATCAGGGAGTCGACGCCCAGGGACCGGGCGACGTCGAGCTTGGCCGTCGATCCTGCCGTCACGTGCGGCACCGCACCGAGCGCGAGGCCCACCTGGATCGCCATGAGACCGATCCCGCCGGACGCCCCGTGGATCAGGACGTGGTCGCCTGCCGCGAGGCCGGCCTGCAGGACGAGGTTGGACCAGACGGTGGCCGCCGTCTCGGGGAGCGCCGCGGCCTCCACGAGGCCCACGCCTGAGGGCGCGGGGACCACCTGCCCCGCCGGCACCGCGACCTGCTCGGCGTACCCGCCGCCGGCCAGCAGCGCGACGACGGCGTCCCCGACGGCGAACCCCGAGTCCCCCGGATCGGCCACGTGTCCGGACACTTCCAGCCCCGGGACGTCGGACGCGCCGGCGGGCGGCGGATAGAGGCCGCGCCGTTGCTGTACGTCGGCGCGGTTGAGGCCCGCGGCGACGACGTCGACGAGCACCTCGCCGGCCGCCGGGACCGGCGCGGGCACCTCCCGCACCGTCAGGACCTCAGGCCCACCCGCTCCCTCGATCACGACTGCTCGCACGTCGGCCTCCACTCCCTGCTCGGTATTTGGGCACCACCTTCACCTCATGAAACACTAGCGGCGGGAAGGTTGTCCGAGCGGCCGAAGGAGCTGGTCTTGAAAACCAGTGGGCGGTTACCCCGTCTCAAGGGTTCGAATCCCTTACCTTCCGCAAGAAACATGGCAGCGACGAGGTCATCTCCGGAAGCGGCACCGGCGGCCTAGACGGCGTCGGCTGCCTCCAGACGTCCCGAACGGACCGCCTCGGCGAAGGCCTCGTAGTCGCGGTCGTTCTGGACGGCGTAGCGTTGCGAGAAATCGGTGATGGAGCGGTCGAACGTGTCGCCCTTGCCGAGGTAGGCGTCGATCGCGACCGGGTCGCCGGAGCGGGCGTGGGCCCGGGCCAGGGTCCAGCCGCAGGCGTCGGCGTAGAACCTCATGGCCAGCGGCTTCATCCCCTCGACGACGGCACTGCCCTTCATGTCGCGCAGCTGCCGCCAGTACAGGTATCGGTTGTCCTGCACCCCCTTGGTCCACCCCAGGAAGATGTCACTCGCGGCCTGCATCATCCGCTGCCCCTGCACCACGCGCTCGCCCGGCTGCCGGTACCGGCTCTTCGGCAGATGGTCCTCGAGCACCGACCGTGTGGCCTCCTTGACCTGCAGGAACAGGGGATCCTGCTGGTCACGGCCCTGGAGCAGGACGATGAACGCCCGCGTCCCCACGCTGCCGACCCCCACGACCTTCCGGGCGACATCGACGACCTCGAAGCGCTCCAGCAGCCGGCGCCGATCGGCGGGCAGGGTGGCACGGTAGGCCCGGAGCTGTTCACGGAGCGCCGGCCCCGCCTCCTCCGCCGACATCCCGTACGCACTTTCCAGCTCGCGCAGCGGAACCACGATCGGCGGCTGGCTGACGATCCGGTACTGCCCGTCCACGAGCTCGGCAAGCTTGGACAGAGCATGCAGGCTGTCCCGGGTGCGCGCCTTGTCCACGTTCCGCCGCGCCGCCTCCGCCCCGCGCTGCGCCTTCTTCAGGGCCTTGCCCTTCTGGGACCGCACGGCCAGGTCCACAGCTTCCAGCAACTGCTCCTCGGACAGGCGGGCGTACCAGATGTCCAGGGTGCGCATCCGGGCGAAATCGGCCATCGCCTCGCGGTAGGACCGCACCGCCGCGAGTGTCACGTCGCGCACCTCGTCCGCGGTGAACGCGTTGTTGCGTGCCGCGATCGTGAAGCTCGCGGCCATGCGCTTGACGTCGTACTCGAACGGTCCGGGGAGGGTCTCGTCGAAGTCGTTCAGGTCGAACAGCAGGGTCCGCTCCGGGGAGGCGAAGACGCCGAAGTTGGACAGGTGGGCATCCCCGCAGAGCTGGGAGACCAGGCCCGCCCGCGGCGTGTCCTTCAGGTCCGCGGCCATGATCCTGGCCGCACCCCGATAGAACGTGAACGGTGAGACCAGCATCCGGCCGTGCCGCACCGGCACGAGATCCTGGTCGCGGGTGAGGTTCTGTTCCTCGAGCAGCGCGACCGGATCCGGTCGGTCGGTGGCCGGCGCCCACGCCTTGTGTCCGGAGCGCGGGGACTGCTCCCGGCACGCCCTGCCCTTCGCGGCACGTTCCTCCACACTCTGGTGCTCCACCTTGGTCACTACGGCCATGATCGGTGGCCTCCCTCTTCCGTCAGGGGCCCGTCCCCGGCACCAGGGGCCCGGGTCGGTCCGTGCTCGGCGCTCCTGCGCGGACTGTCGTCGTATCCGGCAGCCACCCGCCGGATGGGACGAGTGCACCGCACGTCACGGTAGCGCCGGAGAGGGTCCTGAGCCTCCTCCTCCGAGGGTGATCATCCCGGTGGTGGGCCTCGACGACGGAAGGGCTTTGGCCTCTGTCGGGGCCTTGCCCGCGGGTAGAGGGTGGGTCGGGCAGGGCGACGTGTCCGCCCCGCACATCCGAACCCGGCGAGTCGAGCAGGTCCCTGATGAATCCTCCGAACGACGGCGACGTCCAGACGACGCCGTTCAACCAACGACTCGCCATGCTGCTGGCGACGGCGATGTTCGTCCTCGTGGTCGACACATCGATCATGAACGTCTCGATCTCCGCGGTGGTGGACGACATCGGCGCGACCGTCAGCGGACTCCAGTCGACGATCGCCCTCGAGGCGCTGGTCTCAGCGGCTTTCATCCTGATCGGCGGCAAGATCGGCGACCTCATCGGGCGCAAGCGGGCGTACGTGGTCGGGCTGTGCTGCTACGCCGTCGGCGCCGTGGCGATGACCCTGGCTCAGAGCCTCCTCCCGATTCTCATCTTCTGGGCCCTGATCGGCGGCCTGGGCGCCTCGCTCCTCCTGCCCGCCATGCAGTCCCTCATCCACGGAAACTTCGAGGGGGACGCCCAGAAGCGGGTCTACGCCCTGGTCGGCGCCTCGGCAGCAGTCGCCGCCGCCGTCGGGCCCCTGCTCGGTGGGTTCATCACGACGTTCCTGTCCTGGCGCGTCGCATTCCTGTTGGAGGCCGTCCTCATCGGGGTCGTCCTCCTGGGGGTCAAGCGGGTCCGCGACGTCCCGTACACGGGGCCCCGGGAGCTGGACATCATCGGATCGATCCTGTCCATCGTGGGTATGGGCGGTGTGGTGCTCGGCATCCTGGTGTGGCAGGAAGGCGGCGAAGCGGTGGGAGCCCTCCTGGCCGTCGGTGTCGTGGGGCTGGGCAGCCTGGTCTACTGGCTCGTCCAGCGCAAACGCCACGGCAAGCCGACACTGCTGGACCCGGAACTGTTCCGGGCCAAGACCTTCCGTCTCGGCGCCACCGGCCAGATGCTCCAGCAGATCGCCCTGGGCGGGACGATGATCGTGCTGCCCATCTATCTGCAGATGGTGCTCGGCTACAACGCGATGCAGTCGGGGCTCTCCATCGCCCCGCTGTCCCTCACCATGTTCGTCGTCGCCCTCCTGATCGGGAAGAAGCCCGGCGGGCGGCGCCCTGCGAGCCTCATCCGGTCGGGCTTCCTGCTGCTACTCGTGGGTCTGGCACTGCTGATCCCGGTGGTTCCGCGGGCGGATTCCGGCTGGTGGCTCCTGATACCGCTGGTCCTCGCCGGGGCGGGCCTGGGGCTCCTGGTGTCCCAGCTCAACAACTACACCCTGTCCCCCATCTCGGACGAGCGCGTGAGCGAGGCGGCCAGCGTCAACTCGGCCGCCGGGTCCTTCGGCCTGTCGTTCGGGCTCGCCTTCGCCGGCGGCATCATGCTGGCCTCGCTCGCGACCATCTTCACCGGCCTGGCGACCTCCAGCGAGGTCCTCCCGCCTTCGGAGCAGCAGCAGGTCGCGACGGCATTGGAGGAGGACGCCGAGGTGCTGAGCAACGCGCAACTCGAGGAACTCCTCGTGGGCCAGCCGGAGGACATCCAGGACGAGATCATCCGCATCAACACCGAGGCACGGCCCCTGGCCCTCCAGATCGCCCTCCTCGTCCCCATCCTCGCCGGGCTCGCCGGGCTCGGCATGTCCCTCCGCATGATGCGGATCCCCGACGCGAAGCCCGCCGGCACCGGGACCGGCGGCGGGAGCGTCCTCGGCTGACTCGTCGGCCGCGGGCCCGGTGCACAACCCGCCGGCCGCGGGCCCGCCGTCGTGCCCCACGCCGTCGTGTACTGTCCCGAGGAGCAGCGGCGCCACGGGTGCGTGGCCTGACAACGGGGATCCAATGCGCAGTGGGCAGGGAAGACGGGCGTCACCACGCCGCCCGGGTAGGACGGCGTCGGTCGCCGGAGCGGTCGCGGCAACCGCCCTGATCGCAGGATGCACCATGCCGGCCCCGGACGAGCCGGAGCGTCGCTCCGACAGCGTGGAAACGGCCCCGGCCGGGACCTCCCCGATCGCGGTCGGCGATTGCATCGACGATCCGGGCATGACGCCTCGCGCGGACATCCCCGTCATCCCGTGCAATGAACAGCACGTGTTCGAGGCCTTCTCCACCACCGACATGCCCGACGGCGAGTATCCCGGCCTGGGCGAGGCGACCGCCGCCGCGGCCGATTTCTGTGCCGCGGAGTTCAGGACCTTCGTCGGCGTGGACCACGACGCCTCCGTCCTCGAACTGCTCTACTTCTATCCCGTCGAGGAGAGCTGGAACGCCGAGGGCGATCGGGAGATCCTGTGCTTCGTCGCGGAGGAGGGGGAGACCCCGGTGACGGGGACGCTCCAGGATGCCGCCAGATAGCAGCATTCGTCCATGAATATCGGCCAGTGGCCCCGGATCTTCCGGGGCCACTGGCGTTTTGGTAACCCATTGTTAACGATGTTCTGGTTGGCTACTCCTGGGGATAGGAATGTCACCTGCGTCACATACGGTGCAGATGCCAACGCGCCCACCCATCACGGGTCGGCGGGCTTCACTCGCGGCCGCAGTAGCGGCCACCGTCAAGGAGAAGAAGGAACGAATGACTCATTCGTCATGGAAGGGAGCGCTCTGTGCGGCGCTGTCGGCAGGGCTCGTAGCCTCGCCGATGATCGCACTGCCGGCCACTGCGGTCGAGACCACCCCGGGGACGGCGTCCGTCACAGGAGACGGCGTCGTCATCAACGAGGCCTACCTCACGGGCGGTTCCGCGGGAACGCCCTTCGTCAACAAGTACGTGGAGCTCTACAACCCGACCGATGCGCCGGTGAACCTGGAGGGGTGGTCGCTGCAGTACCGCGCACCGGGGTCCACCTCCACTCCTGGAGCCACCGCACTCCGCGGCACCATTCCCGCCAGGGGCTACTTCCTGGTCCAGGGCGGCAGCAACGGGACCGCCGGTGCCGCGCTGCCCACCCCCGACCTCACCAGCGGGTTCAACCCGGGCGCTGCGGGCGGCGTGATCGTCCTGGCGGACCAGGCCACCAGCGTCGGGGCCCTTCCGGTCGGTGACGCCTCCGGTGTCGCAGGGGTCGTCGACCTCCTCGGCTACGGCAGTGCGAACGCCTTCGAGGGCACCGCCGCCACCACACCGGGCGCGGGCAGCACGAAGTCCGCGAACCGCACCGCGTTCGCCGACACCGATGACAACGGTGCCGACTTCACGCTGCAGGACACCACGCCGATGAACGCGACCGGCAGCGCCGGCACGCCCACACCGACGCCGACGCCGACTCCGACTCCCTCCCCGACACCGACGCCCACCGAACCTCCGGCGCCCGGCGTCGTCACCCCCATCCGGGACATCCAGGGCTCCGGCTCCGCCACCCCTCTGGCCGGGCAGACCGTCACCACACGCGGCAAGGTCACCGCGGCCTACCCGACGGGCGGCTTCGCGGGCTTCTACCTCCAGACCGCCGGCAGCTCGGCCACCGCCGATCAGACGGCGTCGGACGCCGTCTTCGTCTACTCCCCCGCCACCGTCGGCTCCGTCGCCGTGGGCGACTACGTGGAGGTCACCGGCACCGCGGGCGAGTTCTTCGACCTGACCCAGCTCACCGTCGCCGCGGGCGGCACGGTCAAGCTCTCCGAGGCCGCCGAGGAACCGAAGGCCTCGGCCATCGCCCTCCCCGCCACGGACACCGCGCGCGAAGCCGTCGAGGGGATGCTCTTCCAGCCCTCCGGAGACTTCACCGTCGCCGACAACTACGCACTGAACCAGTACGGCGAGGTCACCCTCGCCGCCGGCACCGAGCGCCTCCGTCAGCCGACCGACGTCGCACGTCCCGGCACGCCCGAGAACGCCGCCGTCATCGCGGACAACGCCGCCCGGAGCATCAGGCTCGACGACGGCGCTTCGACGAACTTCTTCACCCAGGTCAACCGCGGCACGGTGCTGCCGTACCTGACGCCGTCGCAGCCGGTCCGCGTCGGCTCCAGCGCACAGTTCACGTCCCCGGTGGTCCTGGACTTCCGCAACAGCGCGTGGAAGTTCCAGCCGCTGGCCGAACTGAAGGGAGCCGCCCCGGACGGCGTGCAGCCCGTGCAGTTCGCCGGCGAGCGCCCTGCCGCCCCCGAGGAGGTGGGCGGGAATCTCACGATCGCCTCCTTCAACGTGCTGAACTACTTCGCGACCACCGGCGAGCAGCTCACGGGCTGCACCTACAACACCGACCGCGCGGGGAACCCCATCACAGTGCGAGGCGGCTGTGACGCCCGCGGTGCCGCGACCCAGGAGAGCTTCGAGCGCCAGGAGGCGAAGATCGTCTCGGCGATCAACGCGCTCGACGCCGATGTGGTCACCCTCATGGAGATCGAGAACTCCGCGAAGTTCGGCAAGGATCGCGACTTCGCGCTCAAGACCCTCACCGACGCCCTCAACGAGAAGGCGCCCGGCACCTGGGACTACGTCCGCTCCCCCGCGGCCCTGCCGGCGCTGGAGAACGAGGACGTCATCCGCACGGCCCTGATCTACAAGAAGGCCGCCGCCGAGCCCGTGGGCGAGTCCGTCATCCTCGACGACAACGTGGTGTTCACCAACGCCCGCAAGCCCCTGGCGCAGGCCTTCAAGCCCGTCGGAGGGACCGCGGACGAGACTTTCCTCGCGATCGTCAACCACTTCAAGTCCAAGGGGTCGGGGCCGAGCTCCGGACCCGACGCCGACGCCGGTGACGGCCAGGGCGCATGGAACGCCGCACGCGTGAACCAGGCCCGGGCCCTCGCCGCGTTCGCGGACTCCATGAAGACGGCGGCGAAGACGGACAAGGTCTTCCTGACCGGCGACTTCAACTCCTACACGTACGAGGACCCCATGCAGGTCCTCTACGAGGCCGGGTACGTCAACCAGGGTGAGAAGGACGACAGCTACTCGTACGTCTTCTCGGGCCTGAGCGGCTCCCTCGACCACATCCTCGCGTCGCCGACCGCGGACGCCACGGTGTCCGGAGTGGACACCTGGAACATCAACTCCGTGGAGTCGGTGGCCCTCGAGTACAGCCGGTACAACAACAACGTCACCGACTACTACCGGACGGACCCGTACCGCGCCAGCGACCACGACCCCGTGGTCGTCGGCCTGGACCTCGCACCGGCCGACACCACGGCCGAACTGAACCTGCTGAGCATCAACGACTTCCACGGTCGGATCGACTCCAACACGGTCCGCTTCGCCGGGACCGTCGAGAAGCTCCGCGCCGAGTTCGGCGAGGACAAGACGGCCTTCCTCTCGGCCGGCGACAACATCGGTGCGTCGCTGTTCGCTTCGGCGCTCCAGGACGACCAGCCGACCATCGACGTCCTGAACACCCTGGAACTCCGCGCGTCCGCCGTGGGCAACCATGAGTTCGACAAGGGCCTCGGCGATCTGACCGGCCGCGTCTCCGACGCCGCCGATTTCCCGTACCTGGGCGCGAACGTCTATACCAAGGGCACCACCGAGCCTGCCCTCGACGAGTACTCGATCATCACGGTCGACGGCGTCGACGTCGCGGTGATCGGCGTCGTGACCGAGGAGACCGCGGCACTCGTCAGCCCCGGCGGCATCGAGACCGTCGACTTCGGGGACCCCGTCGAGGCGGTCAACCGGGTGGCGAAGGAGATCGAGGCCCAGGACCTCGCCGACGTCATCGTCGCCGAGTACCACGAGGGCGCCGGGGACGGCGTCGTCGAGGGTGCCAGCCTGGAGCAGGAAGTCGCAGCAGGCGGGACGTTCGCCGAGATCGTCACGGAGACGACGCCCCTCGTGGACGCCATCTTCACCGGCCACACCCACAAGCAGTACGCGTGGGACGCCCCCGTCCCCGGCGCCGCAGGTGAGACCCGGCCCGTCCTCCAGACCGGGTCCTACGGCGAGTTCGTCGGTCAGATCACGCTGACCGTGGATACCGCGACGGGCGACGTCGAGTCCTACACGGCCCGCAACGTCGCACGCTCCACCGAGACGGACGCAGCACTCGTGGCCACCTACCCCCGCGTCGCCGCCGTGAAGACCATCGTGGATGCTGCGCTCGCGCAGGCGAAGGTCATCGGCGACCAGCCGGTCAGTGCGGTCACCGCGGACATCACCACGGCCTTCTCGGGCACAACCCGCGACGACCGCACGAACGAGTCCACCCTGGGTAACCTCGTCGCCGACTCGCTGCGGGCCAGCCTCGCACCGGTCGAGCGCGGCGGTGCGCAGATCGGCGTCGTCAATCCGGGCGGGCTCCGCAACGAGCTCTACTACGCTCCGGATGGCGTCGTGACGTTCGCCGAGGCGAATGCCGTCCTGCCGTTCGTCAACGACCTCTGGACCACCACCCTGACCGGTGCGCAGTTCAAGGCGATGCTCGAGCAGCAGTGGCAGCCGGACGGCAGCTCGCGCTCCTTCCTGGCCCTCGGCCTGTCGGACAACGTGAGCGTCACCTACGATCCGGCCCTCGCACGCGGGTCGAGGATCACCTCGGTCACGATCGACGGTGCGCCGCTCGATCCGGCCAAGGACTACCGGATCGGCACGTTCAGCTTCCTGGCGCAGGGCGGCGACAACTTCACGGTCTTCCGTGAGGGCACCGACACCCGCGAGTCGGGACTCGTCGATCGCGACGCGTGGATCGACTACCTCCGCGCCAACAGCCCGCTGTCGCCGTCGTTCGACCGCCGCAGTGTGCAGGTGCAGGGCGCCCCGACCACGGTGAAGGCCGGTACCGCCGTCTCCTTCACGGTGTCCAGGCTGGATCTCACGTCACTCGGCAGCCCGACCAACACCACGCTGGCCGCGCGCTTCGTGGCGGCGGACGGCACGGCCACCGAGCTGGGCAGTGTCCCGGTCACGGGCGGCACGGCCACGGTGAACCTCACGGTTCCCGCAACGGCCGGCAGCGGACAGGGTCGTCTCATCCTGACCGCCGCTCCGAGCGCGACGACGGTGACCCTGCCGGTCACGGTCGAGGCCGTCACGCCGACGGAACCGCCCGCACCGGTCAAGCCCGGCAAGCCGGAGAAGCCGGGCAAGCCGATCAAGCCCGGCAAGCCCGCCTGCTCCAAGCCGACCGAGCCGGCCGCCGGCGCGAACCACGGCAGCTGGGTCAGCTACCGTGCGCACCTCGCGAACTACAACCGCTGCCTCGAAGGCTAGGTTGATCGCCGGCCGTTCCGCGGCCGGCCGCACATGACAGAGGGACCCCCGCCGGCTCACTACGGGCGGGGGTCCCTCTGTCATGTCGGGCTGTCCTCGCCGGCTACGGGCCGGTCGCCCTGCCCGGCTGGGCGACCGACCCCCTGCAGGCCGGGTTGCGGTCCCGTGTCCCCCGTCCGCTGGCACCATTGCCGGCCGGACTGCCGTCGCCTACGACCCGGACAATGTCTGTCACCTCTCGCGAGCGCGCTGACGCTTCCCGCAGACCGGGCCGCCGTCGACACGTCAGTCGACCGTCGAGGCCGCAGTCACTCCGGCTGCCGTCTGTTGCCCGGCCGACAGCGGGACCTCGCTCGGCGTCCACGCCGATGCCCGGTCCAGGATGGCGTCGGCGATCGCATCGGCGTCGAGCAGGGTCCTGCTGCCCGCTTCGAGTGCCGCGCCCGCCTGCGCAGCGATCGCCGTGCCCCACTGCACGGACGCGAGCTGGAGACCGATGACGAAGAGCGATCCCTGCTCCCTGCCGGACCGGTCGACCGCCCGGTACGGGGGCCCGGCGACATCCAGTCCGGTAGTGGTGACGGGGGCGCCGCCCTCCCCCAGGAACGTCGCCGGCCGGACGATCCCCTCCTGCAGCATCTGGCGCATCAGCGGGGAGATGCTCGTGGACACGCGGTTCGCCGGCATCATGGCTTCAACGAGGTAGTGCGCCGTGAAGGAGTCCCCGGAGACCCACGGCGAAGCCGCCCGGAACAGGCCCACCTCCGGGTCGAAGCCGAAACTGGGGTTCGGGCCGACGAAGCGGACGATCCCCGCCCGGACGAGCGCCGCGAGCTGTGCGATCCGGAGCGGTGGCGGGCCGCTCGCGAGACCCTCGACCAGCGGTTCGAACCACCCGCGCAGTTCGGCGTTCCACGACGCGACGGAGATCCCTCCGTCCGCCACGACCTGCTTGATCACCGTGCGCCCGGCGTTCAGGGCTCCGATCGCCATCTTCAGCGGATCGTCCTCGCCCTGCGCCGACCCAGCGGCATCCGCGTCGAGGTAGGCGAGCACGGCCCCGGTGAAGGCGTCCCCGTCCGCGAAGCGCCGGCCGGCGAAGGGGTGGGCGAGGGCCTCGACGTCGAGCCGCAGGTCCACGGGAACGGCTCGCGCGACGGCGTCCCCGGCTGTGACCTCCCAGCCGGGGCCGTCCGTCGCCAGGGCTGCGTCGAGGTCCGCGAGGAACGCCTCGGTCGGCACGAGGAACACGCCGGGCGCGGTCCGGCCGAGGGTCGAGTAGTAGGTCCACAGCACGTCGCGGTGCAGGAGGGGCCAGAGGTCGTGGTCGAAGCCGGGTTGGACGCCGGAGGCCCGGAAGGCGAGGGCGCGGTCGAGGGTGCAGAAACGCAGGACGACGCTGCGCGGGACGTACGAGTCCAGGGACGCTTTGGCCCGGTAGGGGACGCCGCGGCGTGAGGCGGCCACGAGGCGGGGCTCCTTGCCGGACGGCGTGTAGACGAGCCGGCCGTCGTCGCCGGCGCTGGAGAACCGTCCGCCGCGACCCTCCGTCAGCTGGATCATGGCGTCGAAGAAGTTCAGTCCCAGCCCCCGCACCAGGACGGTCTTGCCCGCCGGAAGGCGGTTCCAGGAGACATCGGCCGGGACGGCGGGCGGCCAGTACTGCAGGCCGTGCCGAGCCGCCGCGTCCTGGAATCGGGCCTGCTCGGGGGTCAGGGCCGCCGGGAGGTGGCCGAGCGCCAGGACGACGTCGTCGGCGTCGAGCCGGGAGCCGTCGTCGAGGGTGATCCGCCATTCGTGGGCGCCGCGCCGTACCGAGCCGGTGCGGTCGAGGCCCACCGCCTCGTGGCGGTGGTGGATCACGGAGACGTTGGGCGGCGCCGACCGCACCACCTCGCCGAACACCCAGGCGAGGTAGCGTCCGTAGAGCGCCCTGCTCGGGAAGTCCCGGGAGGCGAGCCCCGCGCATTCCGCCAGGTCGTCGCCGTCGAGCCCCGGGACGAGACCCTCCACCGCACGCTCGCGCCACGCGTCGAAGGACAGACCCACGGGCGCGGGGGCGATGCCCGCGGCCGGGGCGCCGACCGGCACCACCGTCGGGTACAGACAGGGCGTGTTCATCAGGAAGAGCCGCGACTGGTCCGGCCGCCAGACGTGGCCCGGCCCGGGATCGTGCGGCTCGACGACGCGGATCACGAGCGCGGGCGCGGACTCTCCGAGGGCCCGATGCCCGGCGATCAGCCGCTCGAGAACGGAGGTGCCGCGGGGCCCACCGCCGATGACGGCCACCTGCCGTGTGTCCTGGATCTCCACCGTTCCAGAGTATCCAACCCGGCCGCCCTGCCGGTCCGCCGGAAGGTGCGTGACGCGTCCCTGCATAGGATGGGCCCATGACGCTGCACACCGATAGCCCCGCCATGACGGACGACCCCTTCCTCTGGCTGGAGGACATCTACGGCGAGCGGCCACTCGACTGGGTGCGCGCCGAGAACGCCCTGACGGAGGGTGCACTGGTGACGCCGGACTTCGAGACCCGCGAGCGCGGCATCCTCGAGGTGCTCGACTCCACCGACCGCATCCCGATGGTGGGCAAGCACGGCGACCACTACTACAACTTCTGGCGCGACGCCGAGCACCGGCAGGGCATCTGGCGCCGCACGACGTGGGAGAGCTACGCCTCCGACGCCCCGGCGTGGGAGCTCCTCCTGGACGTCGACGCCCTGAGTGCCGCCGAAGGCATGGAGTGGGTCTGGGGCGGTGCCCTGTTCCTGCGCCCCGCGGACGGCGAGCCCCACACCCGGGTCCTGGTGGTGCTGTCCCCCGACGGCGGCGACGCCGCACGCTACCGAGAGTTCGACCTCGGCGACCTGGCCTTCGTGGACGGCGGGTTCGACATCCCCACAGCCAAGAGCCGCATCACGTGGGCGGGGCCGGACACCCTCCACGTGGGCACTGATTTCGGCCCGGGCTCCATGACCACGAGCTCCTACCCGCGGACCGTCCGCACCCTGCAGCGCGGCGGCACCCTGGCCGACGCCGAGGAGTACTTCGACGTGGACGAGGACCACCTGATGGCCCTGGTCCTGCACGACTCCACCCCCGGCTTCGTGCGCGACGTCGCCGTCGACTCGATCGACTTCTACACGCGGCACACCTATCTCCGGCGTGATGGGGCATGGCTGATGATCGAGGTGCCGGAGGACGCGAGCATCTCCCTCCACCGCGAGTGGCTGATCGTGCGGCCGCGCACGGACTGGACCGTCGCCGGCACCACCCACGCCGCCGGCTCGCTGCTCGTCGTCGGGCTCGAGGCGTTCCTCGCCGGTGAGCGGTCCTTCGCCACGGTGTTCACCCCGGACGCGTCGACATCCCTGCAGTCCTGGAGCTGGACCCGGGATCATCTGCTGCTGAACCTGCTGCGCGACGTCTCCTCCGAGATCCGCATCCTCGATCCCGCGCAGGGCTGGGCGGTGGAACTCCTCGACGCCTGCCCGCCGCTCCACGCGGTGGACGCCTACGCCGTCGACGACGAGGACGACGACGCCGGCAACGACTACTGGCTGATCGCCACCGGCTTCCTCACCCCCTCGACCCTCTACCGCGGGACGATCGGCGGTGACCACACCGCAGTCAAGGCCTCGCCGTCGTACTTCGACGAGGACCGCTTCGCGGTCGAGCAGCACTTCGCGGTCTCCCGCGACGGCACGCGCGTCCCGTACTTCCAGATCGCCGCGAAGAACCTCGTGCTCGACGGCGGCAACCCCACCCTGCTCTCCGGGTACGGCGGGTTCGAGCACTCCATGACGCCCGCGTACAGCGGCGTGATCGGCCGCGGCTGGCTGGAACGCACCACCGACGACGGCCGCCCGGGGGTGTACGTGCTGGCGAACATCCGCGGCGGCGGCGAGTACGGCCCGGCGTGGCACCGCGCCGCCCTGCACGCCGAGCGACACCGCGCGTACGAGGACTTCGCGGCGATCGCCGAGGACCTGGTGGGCCGCGGCGTCACGTCACCGGCGCTGCTGGGCTGCACGGGCCGGAGCAACGGCGGCCTGCTCGTGGGCAACATGCTGACCACCTACCCGCACCTGTTCGGCGCCGTCTCCTGCGGCGTCCCGCTACTGGATATGCGCCGGTACACGAAGCTCTCCGCCGGGTACTCGTGGATCGCGGAGTACGGCGACCCGGACAAGCCCGAGGAGTGGGAGTACGTGCGGACGTTCTCGCCGTACCACCTGCTGCGTGACGGTGTGGACTACCCGAAGACCCTGATCTGGACGGCGACCAGCGACGACCGCGTGGGGCCGGTCCAGGCCCGCAAGATGGCCGCGAGGATGAAGGACCTCGGCGCGGGGGACGTCTGGTTCCACGAGGCGCTCGAGGGCGGCCACGCCGGGGCATCGGACAATCGGCAGGCCGCGAGGATGCACGCGATGAGCTTCGAGTTCCTGTGGCGGGCGCTGACCGGCTCCCTCTGACCGGCGGCGGTGCCGCTTCGGGTCCGGGCCCACCGGCGGCCGGTTGGATCGCCTCGCCTCCGGCCCGGGCTCGGGCGCCTCGCTTCGGGTCGGTTGGATCGCCTCGCCTCCGGCCCGGGCTCGGTCTCGGCTTCGGTCTGGCGCGGGATCGAAGGCCTGTTTTGCTTGTGCTGTCCCCTTCTGGGTAACCTTGGGAAGCTAGCGATAGCCGATGGAGACGTGCCAGAGCGGCCGAATGGGCTTCACTGCTAATGAAGTGTGGGCCTAAAGCCTACCGGGGGTTCAAATCCCCCCGTCTCCGCGCTAAGACCCCCGCACCTGCGGGGGTCTTTTTGTTGCCCGGCCGTTCCTCAGGGGCGTCAGGCCTTGAGCGCCAACGCGAACGGCAACACCCCGGACGCCCCGGCAGCGCGCAGCGCCCGCCCGGCCTCCGTGATGGTCCAGCGGCTGTCCGCGAAGTCGTCGACGAGCAGCACAGGCCCCGGGTTCGCCGCGAACCAGGCAGCCCCCTGGTCCGGAACGCCGAAGTGATCCCACACCGCGGCGAGACGGAATGCGCTGTTCCCGCCGGGCTGTCCCTGGGGGAAGCCGTGTGGTGTGGTCAACTGCCCGAGATAGGGGATGCGGCCCACACCCGCGAGCGCCTGCGCCAGGGACCCGACGAGCTGGGGGCGCCGTCGCGAGGGGATACTCACGACCGCGACGGGCCGCTCCTCCCACCCCCACTGGGCCAGCACGCGGACCACGGCCTCGACGACCGCCGGATCGAGCGGGGCGTCCGGTGTCGCATCCGCCAGGAGTTCACGGAGCCGGTTGCCCCAGCCGAGGTCGGTGAGTCGGGCGAGGGCACGTCCGGGCAGGCTGACCTCGCCCGGCTTCAGCTTCCCCTTGAGCGGCACCCCGAGCTTGTCCATGCCGGAGGGCCACTGGCCGCGGGGCTCGAGCTCCACCCCGACCCTGCTGAGGGCCTGGTTCGCGGAGTCCGACGCCTCGTGGGCCACCTCGTCGGAGTACCAGGGGCCGGCGCAGTTGTCGCAGCGGCCGCAGGGGGTGGCCGCTGGGTCGTCGAGCGACCGCGAGAGGAACTCCATGCGGCAGGCGGTGGTGTTCTCGTAGTCGAGCATCGCCTTCTGTTCCACGACGCGCGCCTCGCTGATGCGGCGGTACCGCTCGGCGTCGTACTCCCACGTCGCACCGGTGCCCTCCCACCCGCCGGTGACCTTGCGGACCGCGCCGTCGACGTCGAGCACCTTGAGCAGCAGCTCGAGCGGTGAGCGCTTGAGGTTCACCCGCGTCTCGAGGGCGGGGGTGGACAGGACGACACCGGGCTGGAGCGCCTCGATCACCCGGAGCGCGGCGTCCTGGGACGGCATCGACGCGGTGGCGAAGTACTCCCAGATGTCGCGGTCCTCCGCGCCGGGCAGCAGCAGGACGTCGGCGTTGGGTGTCCCGCGCCCGGCGCGTCCGACCTGCTGGTAGTAGGCGACCGGGGACGAGGGTGCGCCGAGGTGCACCACGAACCCGAGGTCCGGCTTGTCGAAGCCCATGCCCAGGGCGCTCGTGGCCACGAGGGCCTTCACCTCGTTGTTCTTGAGGGCCGCCTCGGCGGCCTCGCGGTCGGCGGGGTCCGTGCGCCCGGTGTAGGCGCGGACCGCGTGGCCGTTCTCCCGCAGGAGCCGGGCGGTGTCCTCCGCGGCGGACACGGTGAGGGCGTAGATGATGCCGCTGCCCGGCAGGTCCGAGAGGTGGGTGAGGAGCCAGGCGAGGCGCGACCGCGGACTGGGCAGCCGCAGGACGCCGAGTCGCAGGGACTTCCGGGCGAGCTCGCCGCGCAGCGTGAAGACGTCCGTGCCGCCCGCCCCCAGCTGCTCCTCGACGTCCTTCACCACGCGCGAGTTGGCGGTTGCCGTGGTGGCCAGCACGGGCACCCCGGTCGGCAGGCCAAGGATGAGCTCGCGCAGGCGCCGGTAGTCGGGCCGGAAGTCGTGCCCCCAGTCGGAGATGCAGTGGGCCTCGTCGATCACGAGCAGGCCTGTCCGCCGCATGAGTTCCGGGAGGTGCTGCTCGCGGAAGGACGGGTTGTTGAGGCGCTCGGGCGAGACGAGGAGGACGTCCACCTCGTTGGCCTCGAGCTTCGCGGTGATGTCCTGCCACTCGGTCTGGTTGGCCGAGTTGATGGCCTCCGCCCGGACACCGGCCCTCGCCGCGGCGGCGACCTGGTCCCGCATGAGCGCCAGGAGCGGCGAGACGATCAGCGTGGGGCCTGCACCGCGGGCGCGCAGGAGCAGGCTCGCGACGAAGTACACGGCCGACTTGCCCCACCCGGTGCGTTGGACCACGAGCGCCCGGCGCCCGCCCTCCACGAGGGCGTCGATGGCCTCGAACTGCCCGTCGTGGAACCGTGCGTCCGGTGACCCGACGAGGGTGGTCAGGATTTCGGTGGCTTGCTCGTTCAGCGTGGTGGTCGGCGACATGTCCCCAGTATCCCAGCCGCCTCCCCCACTCCCCGTGGTGCAACGGCTATGTGCACAACCGTCGCTCCGCTACCAGCCGATACACTTCCAGACGTGACTACAACCATCGATCTCTCTGCATCCTTCAAGGCCTATGACGTCCGCGGCATCGTCGGCGAGACCATCACCGTCGAGTCGGTCCGGGCCGTGGGAGCGGCGTTCGTCGACTCGCTGGAGCTGGCGGGTGAGACCATCTTGGTCGGCGGGGACATGCGGCCGTCGTCACCCGAGTTCTCGAAGGCCTTCGCCGAGGGCGCCACCCGCCGCGGCGCGAACGTGGTGTACCTCGACCTCATCTCCACCGACGAGCTCTACTACGCCAGCGGCACCCTGAACGCGGCCGGTGTGACGTTTACCGCCAGCCACAACCCGGCCCAGTACAACGGCATGAAGATGACGCGTCCCGGTGCCGTCCCGGTGTCCTCTGAGACGGGGCTCAACGACGTTCAGGCGCGGGCGGAACGTTATCTCGCCGACGGCGTGATCCCCGCCGTCGAGGTGCAGGGCACCGTGGGCGTGCGTGACGTCCTCGAGGAGTACTCGCGGTTCCTGCGCGCCCAGGTGGACCTCTCGTCGTCGCGCCCGCTGAAGGTGGTGGTCGATGCCGGCAACGGCATGGCGGGCCTGACCACCCCCGCCGTCCTCGGCGACAAGATCCTGCCCGCCCTCCCCTTCGAGATCGTGCCGCTCTACTTCGAGCTCGACGGCTCGTTCCCCAACCACCCGGCCAACCCGCTCGAGCCGGAGAACCTCCGCGACCTGCAGGCCGCCGTCGTCGAGCACGGCGCGGACCTCGGGATCGCGTTCGACGGCGACGCCGACCGCTGCTTCATCATCGACGAGCTCGGCGCGCCCGTCTCCCCCAGTGCCATCACCGCGATGGTCGCCCGCCGCGAGATCGCCCGCGCACAGGCCGCCGGCGAGGCCGAGCCCGTGATCATCCACAACCTCATCACCTCCCGCGCGGTGCCGGAACTCATCAGGCACGACGGCGGCCGCCCGGTGCGTACCCGGGTGGGCCACTCCTTCATCAAGGCCGTCATGGCGAAGGAGGGCGCCGTGTTCGGCGGCGAGCACTCCGCGCACTACTACTTCCGGGACTTCTGGAACGCGGACACGGGGATGCTCGCCGCGATGCACGTCCTCGCGGCCCTCGGCGAGCAGGACGGTCCGCTCTCTGAGCTGGGCCGCGAGTACGAGCCCTACTTCTCCTCCGGCGAGGTCAACTCGAAGGTCGCGGACCTCCCGGCGTCCATCGCCCGGGCGCGCGCCGAGTTCGAGCAGGACGGCGTGGTCGTCGACGACCTCGACGGGCTCACCTTCACGCCGGACCACGGGGACTGGTGGTTCAACCTCCGCCCCTCGAACACCGAGCCGTACCTGCGGCTCAACGCCGAGGCCGTGGACCCGCAGACGCTCCAGGACCTCGTGCAGCGCGTCCTCGCCGTCATCCGCGACTGACCCTCGGCCCGGCCTCCCGGCCTAGTATCGGCCCTGAGGACGGTTGACTGGGCAGGCGTGGCGGGTCCGGTTGCCCAGGACCCGCCACCTCTGCACACCGACGGAGGATGGGCGCGGAAGCGCCCTCATGCCCCCGTCGAGTGCCCAGGCATGGCGGGTCCCGGCGCTCGGGACCCGCCGGACGTGCGCAGGCATGGCGGACGCCGTCGTCGGCCGGACGCTCAGTGGGCGGACATACGCTCCTTCAGCGCGTCGAGCTCGGCCTGCAGGGCGTCGGGGAGCGAGTCCCCGAACCGGGCGTACCATTCCTCGATGGAGGCGAGCTCGACGTCCCACTCCTCCCGGTCGACGTGCACGGCGGCTTCCACCTCGGCCGGCGTCATGTCCAGCCCGGTCAGATCGAGCGACTCCCCCGTGGGCACGAAGCCGATGGGCGTCTCGACGGCGTCCGCCGTGCCCTCCAACCGCTCGATGACCCACTTGAGCACCCGCGCGTTGTCGCCGAAACCGGGCCAGGCGAAGCCGCCGGAGGCGGTGCGGCGGAACCAGTTGACGAGGAAGATCTTCGGCAGGCGTGCCTGGTCCGCAGCCGCGCTGAGGGTGAGCCAGTGCTTCAGGTAGTCGCCGGCGTCGTAGCCCATGAAGGGCAGCATGGCCATGGGGTCACGGCGCACCCGGCCCACCTCGCCCGCGGCGGCGGCCGTGGTCTCCGACGAGAGCGTCGAGCCCATGAAGATGCCGTTCGCCCAGTCGCGGGACTGCGTGACGAGGGGGACCGTCGTCTTGCGGCGTCCGCCGAAGAGGATGGCCGAGAGCTCGACGCCGTCGGGCCGGTTGAACTCCTCGGCGAGCATGTCGATCTGGTCGATCGGCGTGCAGAACCGGGCGTTCGGGTGGGCGGCGGTGTGGTCCATGTCCGGCGTCCAGTCGCGGCCCTGCCAGTCCATGAGGTGGGCCGGCACCTCCTCGGTCATGCCCTCCCACCAGACGCCGCCGTCGTCGGTGAGGGCCACGTTCGTGAAGACCGAGTTGCCCTTGGCGATGGCCCGCATCGCATTGGGGTTGGTGTGCCAGCCGGTGCCGGGCGCGACGCCGAAGAGTCCCGCCTCGGGGTTGACGGCCCGCAGTTCGCCCTCCTTGCCGAAGCGCATCCAGGTGATGTCGTCGCCGAGGGTCTCGACCTTCCAGCCGTCGATCGTGGGATCGAGCAGGGCGAGGTTCGTCTTGCCGCACGCCGAGGGGAACGCCGCGGAGAGGTAGTAGGTCTTGTCCTGGGGCGAGGTGAGCTTGAGGATCAGCATGTGCTCGGCCAGCCAGCCCTCGTCGCGGGCCATGACGGAGGCGATCCGCAGCGCATAGCACTTCTTGCCGAGCAGGGCGTTGCCGCCGTAGCCCGAGCCGTAGGACCAGATGGAGCGCTCCTCCGGGAAGTGGACGATCCACTTCTCCTCGTTGCAGGGCCAGGGGACGTCGGCCTCCCCGGCGGCGAGGGGTGCGCCGAGCGAGTGGAGCGCGGGGACGAACGCGGCGTCGAGTTCGGTCATGCGGTCCAGGACGGCGGTGCCGATCGTCGCCATGATGCGCATGGACGTGACCACGTAGGCGCTGTCGGTGATCTCGACGCCGAACTTGGGGTCCTCGGCGTCGAGATGGCCCATGACGAACGGGATGACGTACATGGTGCGGCCGCGCATGGCGCCGGTGAACAGCCCGGTGAGCTTCGCCTTCATCTCCACCGGATCCATCCAGTTGTTCGTGAAGCCCGCCTCACGCTCGTCGGCGGAGCAGATGAAGGTCTGCTCCTCCACCCGGGCCACATCCTTGGGATCCGAGAACGCCGCGAAGGAGTTGGGGAAGGTTTCGGGGTTGAGCCGGATGAACGTCCCGCTCGCGACCAGCCCGTCCGTGAGCCGGCGGTTCTCGGCCTCCGAGCCGTCCACCCAGACGACGTCGTCGGGTTGCGTCAGCTGCCGGACCTCCTCGACCCAGGCGAGCAGGGCCTGGTGGGTGGTCGGCGCAGCGGGGGGTGTGTCGACCGTGAGCTGTCGTGCGGGATCGCCCATTACTCTTCCCTTCGTTGGGTGCCTGGTGTCTTCCGATGCTAGGGGCGCGATATTTCGTGCAAGGGTCCGATCGACGGCATGTCCGGCCCGACCCGGCGGGTTTCCGCGCCAGTGAGCCGATGTCCAGCGCTTACGCTACGCCTCACTGTGACAAAGGTCACGTAGACCGGTCTAGTTTCTGCCAGGGGCGACTGCTGATTAGGCGCCGCAGCGAATCCGCGCTAGAGTTATTTACGGCCAAACGGCCAGCTTGTAGGACTCATTCGCAGTGCGAATCGACGGCCTACGGATGCGTGCGTAGCTCAACGGATAGAGCATCTGACTACGGATCAGAAGGTTGGGGGTTCGAATCCCTTCGCGCGCACGACGGTCACGCAGACCAAAAGGCCCCGACTCCGGTCGGGGCCTTTTTGCGTCGAGGTTGCCTCCGTGCAGGGACGGGTGGAAGGCTCAGCCCATGAGCGAACCCCTGAGTATCGATGTCATCGTGATCGGCGCCGGCGCCGTCGGAGAGAACGTGGCGGGACGCGTGGTCGAGCGCGGGCTCTCGGCGGTGCTCGTCGAGTCGGACCTCGTGGGGGGTGAATGCTCCTACTGGGCGTGCATGCCGTCCAAGGCCCTCCTCCGCCCGGGCACCGTCCTCAGCGCGGCACGCGGTGTGGCAGGCGCACGCGAAGCGGTCACGGGCGCCCTGGACCCGCAGCAGGTGCTCGAGCGCCGCACCTCCTTCACCTCCGACTGGGACGACTCCTCGCAGGAGGAATGGGTCACCTCGACGGGCATCATCCTGGAGCGCGGGTGGGCGACGCTCACCGGCGAGCGCGAGGTCACCATCAGTCACGATGACGGATCCGGGACCACCTACCGCGCGACGCACGCCGTCGTGCTCGCCACGGGCTCCACGCCGACCGTCCCGCCGATCGACGGCCTTGCCGACCTCGACTACTGGACCACCCGCGAGGCGACCTCCGCGAAGGAGGTCCCCGCGAGCCTCGCCGTCCTCGGTGGCGGCGTGGCCGGCGTCGAACTGGCCCAGGCCTACGCGCGACTCGGCGCGGAGGTGACCGTCATCGCCCGCAGCGGGATCCTCGGCAACTATCCGAAGGAGGCCTCGGACCTCGTCCTCGACGCCCTCCGCGGTGAGGGGCTCACCGTCCTGACGGACACGGCGACGAACGCCGTGACGCGGGAGGACGGTCGGTTCGTGCTCGACGTCGGCGACGGGCGGACCGTCACGGCGGAGAAGCTCCTCGTCTCGACCGGACGGCACCCGAACACCGCCGGCCTCGGGCTCGAGAGCGTCGGCCTCGATCCGAAGACGCTGACCCGCGACGACACCGGACGCGTGCCCGATGCCGGGGGCTGGCTGTACGCCGTCGGCGACGCGGGCGGCGTCGTCCAGCTGACGCACCAGGGGAAGTACGAGGCGCGCGTCACCGGTGACGCCATCGCGGCCCGCGCCCGGGGTGACCTCGGCGAGAGCGCCGCGGACTGGAGCGCCTACGCCTCGACGGCGGACCGCGCAGCCGTGCCCCAGGTGGTCTTCACCGACCCCGAGATCGCGATGGTGGGCCGGACCCTCGAACAGGCACGGAAGGACGGCGTCAACGCCTCCGAGACGTCCCTCGAGATCGCCGTCGCCGGGTCCGCCCTGCACTCCGACGGCTACACGGGCTGGGCGCAGATGGTGGTCGACGAGGACCGGAAGGTGCTCGTGGGCGTCACCTTCGCCGGCCCCGAGGTGTCCGAGATGCTGCATGCCGCCACGATCGCGATCGTCGGGGAGGTGCCCCTCGACCGCCTGTGGCATGCCGTGCCCGCCTATCCCACCGTGAGTGAGGTGTGGCTGCGCCTGCTCGAGAAGTACGGGCTGTGAGCGGGCCGCTCAGGCTTCGTCAGCGGAGGGTCGAGGCCCGGCGCACCACGAAGTCCGTGACGTCGGCGTCGCGTCCGTCGAGTTCCGCCCAGGGGCCGTCGAACGTCATGACGGTGAGTCCCGACGTCGGGTAGTCCGTGGCGAGGTCCATGACCGCGTGCTCGCTGGAACGGACGGAGGCCAGCCGCATGGCGAGGTCCTGGATGCCGGGGTTGTGCCCGATGACGAGCAGGCTCGTCACGGTCTGCGGCACGTGGTTGATGAGGGTGAGCATCTCCGAGGGGTGGGCTGCGTAGAGCTCGTCCTCCAGCTTCGGCGTGGGCGCCTTGTCCCCCAGTTCCTTGCACACCCAGGTGCACGTCTGACGGGTGCGCAGGGCCGTGGAGACCAGGATGAAGTCGGGGACGGCGTCGTGCTCCAGCATCCAGCGCCCCACGAGCGGGGCGTCGGCGTGGCCGCGCGAGCTGAGAGAGCGCTCGTGGTCGGGCACACCCTCCCCGAACTCGGCCTTCGCGTGGCGCAGCAGCATGAGTCGTTTCAGGTGGGAGGCCATCTCCGCAGTCTAGGGCGTCTGCTGTCTGCCGAGCAGCCTAGATGGAGTACTCGGGGGCGGCCCAGACAACGACCTCGGGGTGGTCGTAGAAGCGGTAGCCCTGCCCGCGGACGGTGCGGACGGTATTGGCCAGGCGGCCGAGCTTCGAGCGGAGACGGCGGATGTGCACGTCGATGGTGCGCTCGTTCGGCACCTCGTCGGCGTTCCGCCAGAGGCCGCTGAGGAGTTCCTCCCGGCCCACCGTGCGGGTGGCGTTCTCGACGAGGTAGTTCAGGAGTTCGAACTCCTTGAACGTGAGGTTCAGCGTCTCGCCGTCGAGGTGGACCTCACGGCGGGACAGGTCGATGAGCACACCGGTGGGCCGGGACTGCTGCGTCCGGGAGGGAGCGGGTGCCGCCTCGGGGCGGGCACGACGGGCGACGGTCGGGTCGCCGAGCGCAGCACGGACGACGTCGATGTCCGACCCGGGGGCATCGGCCGGGGCGAGGGCGACGGCCGCGTGGCTCTCGGCGGTCGGCACGAGCGAGCGCACGTAGGCCCGCACGTCCTGGGCCAGTTTGGTGAAGGTGGTGCCCGCTGCTGCGGCGGTGGCCTCGTCGAGGGCGACGTAGAGCACGAAGCCCCGCGCGGTGGTGTCACCCGTGACCGCCTGGGGGCCCGGCACACCGTTGGGCGCGACGACGGGAACGGGCGCCGTCATGGCCGAGGCAGCGTCTCCGGGGACGGCCTGCAGGCGGGACTGGGCCGGAGACTGGATGTGACCGGGAAGGGGGTGCCCGAAGGACGGACGCGCCTGGCGGCTCTGGGGGGAGCGGAGGGAGATGTGGACGTAACCCGGATTAACTGACATGGAACCAACCTCGTGAAGTGTGCCGTCATCACGGCTCGAATGCGGGATGTGCCCGGTCGGGATGAGAGGATCGCCCGCCGTTGGGCTTGAGAATGCGTAAGTGGGTGGGGTGTAACCGTTACGCGTGCATTCGAAGACAGCAGCGACCCGCGCCGGACAGGACGTCCGGGGAGGAAACTGCGGCTGCACATGGGAGTGAAGGGGTGTTCACGTGACGAATTATTGCACGTAACAATTGGCTACGCACAAGTAACAATGACGGATAGTCCAGCATGCGGACAGGCGTCCACGCCGGCTGCCCAGGATCCTCTCTGCTGGAGACCATCATTTGGCGGGCTGCGCCTCGCGCTTCCGCCCGGCCCGCGCGACCAGGAACAGCACCGACCCGACCGCCACGTAGACGCCGGCTCCGACCCAGACGACGCCGGTCTGCTGCGCCAGAAGCACGACGCTGGCAAGGATGGCGAGGACAGGCACGATCCGAGGGGCCGTGAAGTGGGCGTGGTCCACCTTGTCCTTCTTGAGGACGAGCACGCTGACGTTGGCCGACAGGAACACCAGGAGCAGCAGGAGCACTGTGGTCTCGGCCAGCGTGGCGAGGTCCCCGACCACTGTCAGCACGATGGTCAGCCCGGCAACCATGACGATCGAGACCCACGGGCTACGCCTGGTCGGCAGAACCCGGGCGAAGGCTCGAGGAAGGAGCCCCGCTTCTGCGAGGCCGTAGCCGACACGACTCGCCATGACCATGAACAACAGGGCGCCGTTGGCTATGGCGACCAGCGCGATCAGACCGAACAACCAGGGCGGGATACCCAGCCCACTGGCATTCACGACATCGAGCAGCGGACCTGTGGACTGTGCAAGTTCGGCAGGAGGCAGGACGATGACTGCTCCTATCGCGATCAGGACGTAGACGACGGCCGCAGTGGAAATGGCACCGAAAAGGGCCCGCGGGTAAGCCTTCGAGGGGTTGCGGACCTCCTCGGCCATGTTGGCGGCCGCCTCGAAGCCCAGGAACGAGAAGAACGCAATCACGGAGGCCGCGAAAGCACCCTGGAGGGGAGGCACATCGGGCGCGAATTCGAGAAGTCTCGCCGGCTCGCCGTCGCCGCTCCCGAACACGATCGCGGCGATCGCGATGACCAGCACGAGGCCGGTCACCTCGATGACGGACGCCACGAGGTTGGCGGTCAGTGATTCGCGGACGCCGAGCAGATTGATGATCGTCAGCAGCACGATGAAGACAATGGCCGCCGGAGCGAGAGGCACGTCGATGAGCGCCGCCAGGTAGTCGCCCGCGAAGGCGTTCGCCAGTGCTGCGGCCGTGGTGATGCCGGAGGCCATCATCAGGAACCCGACCAGGAATGACAGATACGGGATGCCGAAGGCCTTGTCGGCGTACCGGGCGGCGCCGCCGGCGTGAGGGTATTTGGTGATGAGTTCCGCATACGTCCCTGCGGTGAGGAGAGCCACGACCAACGCGATGAGCAACGGCAACCAGATCACTCCCCCGACGTCCGTGGCCATGCTGCCGACGAGCGTGTAGATGCCCGCTCCGAGCGTGTCGCCCACGATGAACGCGAACAGGAGGGGGGTGCCGATCGCCCGCTTGAGTCCCGTTGCGGGGACCGGAGCTGCGGTGCTGTTGTCCGTGGCCATCGCCCCATTGCAGTACTTCGCGTGCACCGGCGCAAGGCTTGCTGCGATTCGGGGTCCTGCCGCCCAGCACCTCGAGGGGCGGGGCCCTAGCCGACGACGCCGTAGAGGCGGTCCCCGGCGTCGCCGAGGCCCGGAACGATGTAGGACTTCTCGTCGAGCCGCTCGTCGATGGAGGCCAGGACGATCGTGACGTTGCGGCCCTCGAGCTCGTCCTGCAGCGTGGCAAGGCCCTCGGGGGCGGCGAGCAGGCAGATGCAGGTGATGTCCGCGGCGCCGCGGGCGAAGAGGAACTTGATGGCCTCGCGGAGGGTTCCTCCGGTGGCGAGCATAGGGTCGAGCACGAAGACCTGGCGCCCGGTGAGATCGTCCGGCAGGCGCTCGGCATAGGTGATCGCCTCGAGGGTCTCCTCGTTACGGGCCATCCCGAGGAAGCCCACCTCGGCGGTCGGCACGAGGCGCGTCATGCCCTCGAGCATGCCGAGGCCCGCGCGGAGGATGGGGACCACGAGGGGGGTGGGCTTCACGAGTCCCACGCCCTCGGTCTTCGTGACGGGCGTCTCGATGGACACGGTCTCCACGCGGACGTCCCGCGTGGCCTCGTAGGCCAGGAGGGTGACGAGTTCCTCGGTGAGGAGGCGGAACACCGGCGACGACGTGTCCTTGTCCCGGAGAACCGTCAGTTTGTGGGCTACCAGGGGGTGGTCGACTACCAGTACACGCATGCCTCAAAAGTACCATTGGAGCCATGGCCCCCTCCGTCGCCCCCGCCCTCCCCGAGCATCGGGCGTGGATGGGGCTGGCCCTGGAAGCGGCAGCACGGACCCGGGCGAGTGCGGACGTGCCGATCGGCGCCGTCGTCGTCGGGCCGGACGGCGGGATGCTGGGTACGGGATGGAACCAGCGGGAGGAGCTCGGGGACCCGACGGCACACGCCGAGGTGCAGGCCATCCGCGCCGCGTCCGCACGCCTCGGCGCCTGGCGGCTCGAGGGCTGCACCCTTGTGGTGACGCTCGAGCCGTGCGCCATGTGCGCCGGCGCCTCCGTACTGGCGCGCATCCCCCGCGTAGTGTTCGGGGCGTGGGACGAGAAGGCAGGGGCGTCGGGCTCGGTGTTCGACGTGCTGCGCGAGCGCCGGCTGAACCACTGGACCGAGGTCTTCGCGGGGGTCCGCGAGGAGGAGTGCGCCGCCCTCCTCAAGGAGTTCTTCGCCACACAGCGGTCCGGTTCCGACTCCCGGTGATCCTGCGTAGGCTGAGGAAATCCGCAGTATCCCTCACGAAGGAGTAGACGTGGCAGATCAGCAGGACGGCTTGAAAGAAGTACAGGACATCCTCGGCAAGACCGACATCGCGATCCTCACCACGGTAAGCCTCGACGGGCAGCTCGTGAGCAGGCCCCTCGCGCTCCAGGCGAAGGACTTCGACGGCGACCTCTGGTTCTTCACCGAGGACCCCTCCCCCAAGGCCGACGAGATCCGCGCCAACCCGCAGGTCAACGTCTCGGCGAGTACCGGCAAGGGCTACGTCTCCATCGCGGGCACGGCCACCCTGACGAAGGACCAGGCGAAGATCGACGAGCTATGGGGACCATCGGTCTCTGCATGGTTCGAGAACGGCCGCGAGGATCCCGCCGTCGCCCTCATCCATGTCGACGCCGACACCGCGGAGTACTGGTCCATGGACGCGCCGCGCGTCGTGTCGGCCGTGAAAATGGTCAAGGGCCTCGTGACGGGCACCAAGCCCGACAGCGGCAAGAACGACGTCGTCGACCTTCCGTAGTACCCCGCGTTTTGGGTGTTCGGCCGCGCACCCGGTAACGTAGTGGCGTTGGTGACGTGTCCGAGCGGCCGAAGGTGCAACACTCGAAATGTTGTTTGGTGTAAAAGCCAACGTGGGTTCAAATCCCACCGTCACCGCCACATGAAGAACCCCTGCTTCCCTTCAGCTGAAGGGAAGCAGGGGTTCTGGCGTTTCCGGGGTCAGCCCTCGTCGTCCGCCGCCGCAGCGGCCTTGAGGGCGTCCTTCTCGGCCCGCAGTGCCTCGGTCTCGTGCTGCTCCTCGGCCTTCTCCTGGTGGATGACCTCCGCGAACAGCTTCTCCATCTCCTTGGCCACACCGGCGGCCGACGCCGGGTTCTGGCCTGTCACGAGGCGCTCGTCGACGATGACCTTCTCCTCGAACACGTCGGCGGAGACGTGGGTGGCGCCCTGTTCCTCCAGGCGGTCGGCGAGGAAGAACGGGATGACCTTGTCCTTGCCGGCGGCGACCTCCTCGTCGTTGGTGAACGCGGCCACCCTCCGGCCCTCGACGAGCCGCAGACCGTTCTCCAGTTCCACGTCCAGCAGGCCGGCCGGTCCGTGGCAGACCGCACCCACCAGGCCGCCCGCGTTGTAGACACCGGCGACGAGCTTCTGCAGGCCCTCGCTGCCCGGGAAGTCCCACATGGTGCCGTGGCCGCCCACCAGATACACGGCGTCGTACTGGCCGGGATCGACGACGTCGACGCGCGCCGTGTTGTAGAGGCCCGCCCGCGTGGTCTCGTCCTCGGTGAAGGCGACCTGGATGGGATCCGACGTGTCCACCTCGTCGCGCGGCGGCTGGCCACCCTGGATCGAGGCGAAGTCCACGAAGTGCCCGGAATCCTTGAAGACCTTCCAGGGGTGCGCGGCCTCGGCCACGTTGTAGCCGGTCTTCTCGCCCGTATCGCCGAGCTCGGAAACGCTGGTCAGAACCATGAGGATCTTCTTCATGTCGTGCTCCTTTCGTCCGCATTCCACCCTACGGGGTGCGCCCGGCCCGTATCGGCGGGCCGGGCGATAGCCTGAGGGGATGGCTATCCGGGTGCTCGCAGTGGGCCGCAAACATGAGAGCTGGGTGTCCGAGGGCATCGAGCGGTACTCCAAGCGGCTGAAGAAGCCCTTCGACCTGTCCTGGCAGCTCATCGCCCATTCGGCGCGGGAGAACGACGCGGCACGCACGGAGGAGTCGGAGCGGCTCCTCGCCCGGCTGGGGACCGACTACGTGATCCTCCTCGACGAGCGCGGCAAGGCCATCGACTCGCCGGCCCTCTCCCGGACCCTGCTGACACCGCTCGAAGCCTCCCGCAGTGTCACGGTGATCATCGGCGGTGCCTACGGGGTCGACCAGCAGGTGCACCAGCGCGCCGATTTCACCTGGTCCCTTTCGCCCCTGGTCTTCCCGCACCAGCTCGTGCGCCTCATCCTCGCCGAGCAGGTGTACCGGGCGCAGGAGATTGCGGGCGGGCGCGCCTACCACCACGCATAGACCTCAGAGGCCTCATCAGCCCCAAAAGTAACGATCTCGGTACGACGTGGCGCACACCTGTGGAGTCGGGGGTCGCGGCCTTAGGGTGAGCCCATGACTACATTGCTGGGGAGCAACCGTTGGATCGCGGCCATTGCGGCTGCCGGAGCACTCATCGCCGTCAGCGGCTGCTCGGCGTCGGATCCGGGAAGCGGGGAACCGGCGGCGTCGACCTCCGAGATCGCCACCGCCGCCCCGACGGCCTCCGACGTACCGTCCGCATCGCCGTCCGCATCGCCGTCCGCCGAAGCAACAGCGGACGCGTCGGCCACGACAGCCGCACCGGGACCGACGACCGAGGCCACAGCCTCGCCGTCCGCCACGTCCGCCCCCGCGGACCCCTCACCGAGCGCGACGCCGTCGGCCTCACCGGAGGCTGCGGTCGGCACCTGCACCGCCGCCCAACTGACGGGGTCCATCCAGGACCAGGCAGGTGGCGGCGCCGCCGGGAGCGTGTACCGAACCCTCGTGCTGACCAACGCGTCGGGCCAGCCGTGCACGGTCGCGGGCTACCCCGGGGTCTCCTCCGTGGACGGTGCCGGCAACCAGATCGGTGCTCCGGCGGACCGCGACGGCACAACCTCCGCACCCGTGCTCCTCGCCCCGGGCGCCTCCGCCTCGGCCACCCTGCGGCAGGCCAACGCCCAGAACTACGGCGCCGACTGCGGCCTCACGCCCGCCGCCGGGCTCCGCGTCTACCCGCCCGGCGCCACCGACTCGCTGATCCTGCCCCAGGAGCTGCCGGCCTGTTCCGCGGCATCGATCGTCCTGCTGACCGTCAGCCCCCTGCAGCCCGCCGCCTGATCGGTTCCCGGCGCACCGGCCCGACCGAGTGTCGGTGCGCTGGGGCATGATGAGGGAGTGACGCAGGTACTGACGAGATTCACCCCCGCAACCCATGAGTGGTTCGCAGGGGCCTTCTCCGAACCCACCCCCGCCCAGGAGGGCGCCTGGTCCGCCATCTCCGCGGGCTCCAATGCGCTCGTCGTCGCCCCCACCGGGTCGGGCAAGACCCTCGCCGCGTTCCTCTGGGCCCTGGACCGGTTGATCGCCTCCGGCGAGGGCAGCGGCGACGTCGACCCCGATCCCCCGGCCCCGGCGAAGGGCCGGAAGGCCCCGGCGAAGCCCAAGCGCAGCACCCGCGTCCTCTACATCTCACCGCTGAAGGCGCTCGGCGTGGACGTCGAGCGGAACCTGCGGGCCCCGCTCATCGGCATCACGCAGACCGCGAAGCGGCTCGGCCTCCCGGCGCCGAGCATCACGGTCGGCGTCCGGTCGGGCGACACCCCGCAGGCCGAACGCCGCGCCATGCTGACGCGACCGCCGGACATCCTCATCACCACGCCCGAATCGCTGTTCCTCATGCTGACCTCGAAGGCACGCGAGACGCTGATGGAGGTGGACACCGTCATCATCGACGAGGTCCACGCCGTCGCCGGCACCAAGCGCGGCGCGCACCTCGCGGTGTCGCTGTCCCGCCTCGACGCCCTGCTGGACAAGCCCGTGCAGCGCATCGGCCTCTCGGCCACGGTGGAGCCGAAGGAGACCGTGGCCCGCTTCCTCTCGGGCAACGCCCCCGTGGAGATCGTCGCCCCACCCTCGAAGAAGCAGTGGGACCTCACCGTCACCGTCCCGGTGGAGGACATGACGGAGCTCGGCGGGGCCGCGGCGAACACCGACGACGACGGCGACGCCGTGCCGCAGGCGAGCATCTGGCCGCACGTCGAGGAGAAGATCGTCGACCTGATCGAGCAGAACCGGTCCACGATCGTGTTCGCCAATTCGCGCCGGCTCGCCGAACGCCTCACCGCGCGGCTCAACGAGATCCACGCGGAACGCCGCGAGCGCGACGCCGTATGGGCGGCGGGTGGCGACCCGGCCGCCGTCGAGCCGGCAGCTCCGCCGTCGTTCGCGCACACCAAGGCCACGCCGGCCCAGATGATGGCCCAGGCGGGGCAGTCCGGCGGCGCCGAGGCGCTCCTCGCCCGCGCCCACCACGGATCCGTCTCGAAAGACCAGCGCGCCCTCATCGAGGACGACCTCAAGTCGGGGCGCCTGCGCTGCGTGGTCGCCACGAGTTCGCTGGAACTCGGCATCGACATGGGCGCCGTGGACCTCGTGGTGCAGGTCGAATCGCCGCACTCCGTGGCCAGCGGCCTGCAGCGCGTGGGGCGCGCCGGCCACCAGGTGGGCGAGGTGTCGCAGGGCGTCCTCTTCCCCAAGCACCGCGGTGACCTCATCAACACCACGGTCACGGTGGAGCGCATGCTCGCCGGGCAGATTGAACCCCTCTACATCCCCACCAACCCGCTCGACATCCTCGCCCAGCAGACCGTCGCCGCCGCCGCGCTCGGGACCATCGACGTCGAGGAGTGGTTCGACGTCGTCCGGACCTCCGCGCCGTTCGCCACCCTGCCCCGCTCGGCCTTCGACGCGACCCTCGACCTGCTCGCCGGCCGCTACCCGTCGGACGAGTTCGCCGAACTGCGCCCGCGCATCATCTGGGACCGCGTGGAGGGCACCATCACCGGACGCCCCGGAGCGCAGCGCCTCGCCGTCACCTCGGGCGGCACCATCCCCGACCGCGGACTGTTCGGCGTGTTCCTCGTCGGTTCGGAGGGCGAGGGCCCGCGCGCGGGCGGCCGCCGCGTGGGCGAACTCGACGAGGAGATGGTCTACGAATCCCGCGTGGGCGACGTCTTCGCCCTCGGCGCCACCAGCTGGCGCATCGAGGAGATCACGCACGACCGCGTGCTGGTCTCCCCCGCGTTCGGCCAGCCCGGCAAGCTGCCGTTCTGGAAGGGCGACTCCCTCGGCCGTCCCGTCGAACTGGGCCGCGCCCTCGGCGCCTTCCGCCGCGAGATGGCCGGGGCGACGCCGGAGAAGGCGCAGGAGCGGTGCGAGCGGATCGGGCTCGACACCTGGGCGTCCGGGAACCTCATCACCTACCTCACCGAGCAGCGCGAGGCCACCGAGGTGGTGCCGAACGACAGGACGCTCGTCGTCGAACGCTTCCACGACGAACTCGGCGACTGGCGCGTGGTCCTGCACAGCCCCTTCGGCATGCCCGTGCACGCGCCGTGGGCGCTCGCCGTCGGCGCCCGGCTCGAGCAGCGCTACGGCATGGACGGCTCCGCGATGGCCTCCGACGACGGCATCGTGCTGCGCGTCCCGCTCATGGACGACGAGCCCCCCGGCGCCGACCTGTTCCTGTTCGACGCCGAGGAACTCGACGGCATCGTCACGGCCGAGGTGGGCGGGTCCGCGCTCTTCGCCTCCCGCTTCCGCGAGTGCGCGGCCCGCGCCCTGCTGCTGCCCCGCCAGAACCCGAGCAAGCGCACCCCCCTGTGGCAGCAGCGGCAGCGGTCCGCGCAGCTGCTGGACGTCGCCAAGAAGTACCCGACGTTCCCGATCGTCCTCGAGACGGTGCGGGAGGTCCTGCAGGACGTCTACGACCTGCCCGCCCTGAAGGACCTCGCGGCCTCCCTCGAACGCCGGGAGCTGCGGATCGTCGAAGTCACCACGCAGCAGCCCTCCCCGTTCGCGCGGTCCATGCTGTTCGGGTACGTGGCGTCCTTCCTGTACGAGGGGGACTCCCCGCTGGCCGAGCGCCGGGCGGCCGCCCTCTCGCTGGACCCGACCCTCCTCAACGAGCTGCTCGGCCGCGCCGAACTGCGGGAGCTGCTCGACGCCCGGGTCATCGCCGACACCGAACTCGAGCTGCAGCGCCTCAAGCACGACCGCCTGGCCCGCGGACTCGAGGGCGTCGCCGACCTCCTGCGCCTGCTCGGGCCGCTGACCGTCGAGGAGATCGCCGAGCGCCTCGAGGCGCCGGCCGATGACCGGGCGGCCGTTGCGGCAACCGCCCATCCGACGGACGCATCCCCGGCCCGGGCGGTCCCGTCCGAGGACCCCTCCGACGAGGAACTGCTCGCCGACACGGCACCCGCCACCCCGAACACTGTGAGGGCCTCGCCCGCGGTGGTGCGGGAGCACGTGGCCGCCCTCGTGAAGGCCAACCGCGCCCTGACCGTGCACATCGGCGGCGTCGAGCGCATCTCCGCCGTCGAGGACGCCGCCCGCCTGCGCGATGCCCTCGGGGTCCCCCTGCCCATGGGCATCCCCCTGGCCTTCATCGAGCCGGTCGCCGATCCGCTGGGGGACCTCGTGGGGCGCTACGCGCGCACCCACAGCCCCTTCACGGCCGCCGAAGCGGCGTCGCGCCTGGGGCTGGGCGTCGCCGTCGTCGCCGGGGCGCTGCAGCGCCTCGCCGGTGCAGGCCGCGTGGTCGAGGGCGAGTTCCGCCCCGCCGAGTCGGTCCCCGTGCTCGACATCTCAGCAGCCTCCGGCGCCGAACCCGGCACCATCACCGTGCACGCGCCGGCCGCCAGCGAGTGGTGCGACGTCGAGGTGCTCCGGCGCCTCCGCCGACGGTCCCTGGCAGCCCTCCGCCAGGAGGTGGAGCCCGTGGACCCCGCCGCCTACGGGCGGTTCCTGCCGGCCTGGCAGCACATCGGCTCCGGCCTGCGCGGCCTCGACGGCGTGATCACCGTCATCGACCAGCTCTCCGGCGTCCCCATCCCCGCCTCCGCCTGGGAGCCGCTGATCCTCGCTCAGCGCGTGGCCAACTACGCGCCCGCCATGCTCGACGAGCTGACGGCGACCGGCGAGGTGCTCTGGTCCGGCGCCGGGTCGCTGGCCGGCAACGACGGCTGGATCGCCCTGCACCTGGCCGAGAACGCGCCCCTGACGCTCCGCCCCGACCCCACGTTCGAGCCGACGGCCCTCCACACCGGGCTGCTCGACCTGCTCGCCGGCGGCGGCGGGTACTTCCTGCGGCAGCTCACCAACCAGCTCGACGTGCAGGAGGCAACGTCGGATACCGCCGTCGTCACCGCACTGTGGGACCTGGTGTGGGCGGGCAGGATCAGCAACGACACGTTCTCCCCGGTCCGCGCCCTCCTCGCGCACGGCAAGACAGCCCACAAGCAGCGACCGGCCCCGGCCCGAGCACGGGCCCCGCGCGCCGGGCGGCTGGGCCGCGCCCCCGGCAAATCCCTCACGGGAGCGTCGATGCGCCTGAGCCTGGCCGGGGACGACGGCGCCACCGGCGGCTACCAGCGGGCCACCCCTCCCCTGGCGGCCGGCCGCTGGAACATGCTGCCCGCCGTCGAGGCGGAGACCACCCTGCACGCCCACGCGCAGGCGGAACTGCTGATGGACCGCTACGGCGTCGTCACGCGCGGGGCCGTCGGCAACGAGGGCGTCCCGGGCGGATTCGGCCTCATGTACAAGGTGCTGGCACGACTCGAGGAGATGGGCCGGTGCCGGCGCGGCTACTTCATCGAGCACCTCGGCGCCGCGCAGTTCGCCGTCCCCGCCACGGTGGACCGCCTGCGCTCCTTCAGCGCCGACAACCAGCTGCCCACCGCCCAGGACGTGCTCGGCGGGGAGGCCCCACCCCTGAAGGCGGTGGCCCTCGCGGCCACCGATCCCGCCAACCCCTACGGCGCGGCACTGAGCTGGCCGCAGGCCGACGGCGGGCACCGCGCCGGGCGGAAGGCCGGGGCTCTCGTCGTGCTCGTGGACGGGGCGCTCGCGCTGTACGTGGAGCGGGGCGGCAAGACACTGCTGGCGTTCACCGAGGACGTCGACACCCTCCGGGCGGCGGCGCTGTCCCTGGTCACGATCATCCGCCGGGGGGCCGCGGAGAAGATGGCCCTCGAGAAAGTCAACGGCGGCGAGATCCTGGACACGGACATCGGCCGCGCGCTCGCCGACGCCGGCTTCCACTCCACGCCGAAGGGGCTGAGGATCCGTGCCTGAGGGAGATACCGTCTGGCGGGCGGCCCGCGAACTGCACCGCGCCCTCGCCGGGAAGACACTGACCCGCTGCGACATCCGCGTCCCCCGCTTCGCCACTGTGGATTTCACGGGCGACACCGTGCAGGAGGCGGTGTCCCGCGGGAAGCACCTGCTCATCCGCGGCGGGGGCGACGGCGGCTGGGACATCCACTCGCACCTCAAGATGGAGGGCCTCTGGCACGTCTACGCCCGCGGGGAGAAGTGGCGGAGGCCTGCCTTCAAGGCCCGCTGCATCCTGGAGACCGCGGACGCCGTCGTCGTCGGCTTCGAGCTGGGCTTCCTGCGGGTGATCCCCCGCGCCGAGGAGGACGACGCCGTCGGCTACCTGGGACCCGACCTGCTCGGTCCCGACTGGGATCCGGAGGAGGCACTGCGGCGCCTGCGGGAGGAGCCGGAGCGGCCGATCGGCCTCGCCCTGCTCGACCAGCGGAACCTCGCCGGGATCGGCAACGTCTACCGGTGCGAGCTGTGCTTCCTCGCCGGCGTCCACCCGCTCACCCCGGTGGGCGAGGTGCCGAATCTGCCGCGCATGGTCGAGCTCTCGAAGAAGCTCCTCGAGGCGAACAAGGAGCGCAGCACCCGGGCCACCACCGGGCAGCTCCGCGGCAACACGCTCTGGGTGTACGGGCGGTCCCGGCGGGGCTGCCTGCGCTGCGGAACGCCCGTCGCACTGGAACAGCTCGGGGACAAGGAGACCGAACTGCGGGAGCTCTACTACTGCCCGCACTGCCAGCCGCGAGTGGAAGCCCCGGCCGGGCCGGCACTACCCTGACCAGGTGGACGGAATACGACGGGTGATGTGCCCATGGCGATGAGATCCCCCCTGCCCGTGCGCAACGGCGTCAACGCGACCCGGCTCCGCCTGCCGGCAGAGGGCCCGTGGGAGACCGCCCTCGAGTACATCCTCGACCGCTTCGACCACGTGGACCCGGAGGGCCTCGGTGAGCGCTTCGACCGCGGCGAGGTGGTCGCGCTCGGCGGCGAGATCCTCACGCGGTCCACCCCGCTCGGTGAGCACACGTTCATCTGGTACTACCGCGAGCTGCCGGTCGAGGAGCGGCTTCCCGTGGAGCTGTCCATCCTGTACCAGGACCGCCACCTCCTCGTCGTCGACAAGCCGCATTTCCTGCCGACCACACCGGGCGGCATGTACGTGGCGGAATCCGCGCTCGTGCGTCTGCGCGTGGACCTCGGCCTCCCCGACCTGATTCCCATGCACCGCCTGGACCGCATGACGGCCGGCATCCTCATGTTCTCCATCGACCCGGACACCCGCGGCGCCTACCAGCTGCTCTTCGAGAACCGGCGCATCAGCAAGGAGTACCGGGCCGTGGCACCCCTCCGGCCGGAACTGCACCTCGACGAGGAGCCGCTGGAGGTGCGCAGCCGGATCGTGAAATCCCGGACCTACCTGCTCGCCCAGGAGGTCGAGGGACCGGCGAACACCCACACCACGGTGAGCCTGCTCCAGGAGCGCGCCGACCGCGGCCTGTACCGGCTGCAGCCGCATACCGGGAAGACCCACCAGCTCCGGCTGCACATGGCCTCCCTCGGGCTCGGCATCGTCAACGACCCGTTCTACCCGGTGCTGCACCCGCAGGCCCCGGACGACTACACGAAACCGCTGCAACTCCTCGCGCACAGCATCGCGTTCACGGACCCGGTGGACGGCACGGCCCGGAGTTTCGAGTCCGGCCTGACCCTCGCCGAGTTCGCCTGACCCTGATCTCCTCCAGGCCCGAGCCGCTGTCCGACCCCGGTTTGCTCCCCTGAGCAGATCCCGCCCTTCTCGCCCGGGGGTCGCTCAGGGCCCTGACGGGACATTTACTGTGTGGATCTGCCCGGAACGGACATCTCCGACCCGCTCTACCTCCTCGTCATGTTCGCCGTCGTCGTCGCCGATGTGGTGCTCCCCGTCGTGCCCTCCGAACTGCTCGTGATCGGCTCCGGCACGATGGTCGCCGACGGCCTGCTCCTGCTGCCCGTCGCGGGCCTCGTCGCGTGGGCCGGCAGCTGGCTCGGGGACGTGGCCCTGTTCCTCCTGTTCCGGCGCCGGCTCACCCATCTCCTGGAGCGTTTCCGCTGGGGGCGCCGGATCCATCGGGGACTGCGGGAAGCCATCGCGAAAGCGGGCTCGTCGCCCACCTACGCCGCCGTCGTCGCCGTGCGCTTCCTGCCCGGTGGGCGCACCGCGAGCGTGGCAGCGGCCGGCATCGCGGAGCTGCCCCTGCGCCCCTTCATGCTCGCCGCCGCCGCAGGAGGCGCCCTGTGGACGGCCTGGCTGGTGGGACTCGGTTTCGTGGCAGGCGCCTCCACCGGACTACCCGCCTGGGTGGGTGCCCTGCTCGGAATGGTGGTCGGTACGCTTGTGGGAGCCATCACAGCAGCGATCCTCACCCTGAAGAAGCACCGGAAGGCCAAGAACACGCATGAGCACCCTGAAGAACCCGGGTCCGAAGCTCCCTGAGAAGCCGATCAGGCCCCCGACCGGCCTACAGGAAGCTCCCGCGGCACCCTCTCCGGACACGACGAGCGTCCTCGCACGCCTCAAGGCCGCACAGCCGCGGGCTGCCGCGACCGGCGACGACGACCGCCCCGACCGGCGTTCCGCAGCGCCGGTTACCGGCGGGTCAGCTGGTGCCGGGGACAGCACGGCGGCCACGGACGGCGTCACGGGCCCAGCGCCGAGCGCCGGTACCACCCGCACCCTGCACGCGACCACTGGATCCGCAGAGGGCGACAGGGCTCCAGGCGATCCGGGCAGCGATGCCCGCAGCGCGGAGGCGGCCGAGCGGCTCCGGGTCGCGGCCGTCCGGGCTCGGGCAGCCGCGGGTGTGACCGGCCGAGCCATCCACCGGGGCAGCGGCGCGACCGGCCGAGCCATCCGCCATGGCAGCAGCGTCACCGGCAGGGCCATCCGCGACGGCAGCAGCGCGACGGCCCGCCACGTCTCGTCCTGGGACCGGGACGTCGTGCGGCAGGTGGTCGTGACGCTCTGCGCCATCGCGTGCATCCTCGGGTCGGCAGCCGGCGTCGGGGCCTTCGGCGGACCGTCCATCCGGGACGCCGCAGGCGGCCTGTTCGCTCCGGACGCGACGCTCCTGGCGCCGTCGTCGACCGCCTTCTCCATCTGGAGCGTGATCTACGCGGGCCTGGTGGCCTACACCGGGTTCCAGTGGCTGCCGTCGCAGCGGAGGAGCGACCGCCAGCGGCGGCTCGGCTGGACCGTGGCGGCGTCCATGCTCCTGAACCTCGCCTGGATCCTCAGTGCGCAGGCGGGCCGCCTGACGTTGAGCCTCGTGGTGATCATGCTGCTCTTCTTCGCCCTCCTGTCCGCCATCCGGACCCTGAACGAGCACCCCACCGAGACCCGGCTGGAGGGCGCCTTCGTGGATACGCCGATCGGCCTCTACCTGGGCTGGGTGCTGCTGGCGGCGGCCGCGAACTGGGCGGCGTTCCTCACGGCGGCGGGGGCGGACCTCTTCGGCTGGTCCGGGGTCACGTGGTCCATCCTCGGGATCAGCGCCGTCCTCCTGACGGCCGCCGTCATCTGCTCCACGGACCGCGGGCGCCTCGCCGTGGCCGCGGCGACCTCGTGGGGCCTGCTGTGGATCGCCGTCGAACGCGTCCTGGGCCAGCCCTTCGCGATGAACCTGGCGTTCTTCGCCGTCCTGGCGATCTTCCTGCTGCTCATCACCGCCGGCTCCCGCCGCCACCGCGTGGACCACGAATACCGGCACTGGCTCCGCGCGCAGCAGGACGCCCGGCGCGAGCCCGTCCACCTCGGAGGCGGCGACCACGAGGACCCGCACCACTAGCCATCCGTGCGGGGCACGGCGCCGCCAGGTGCCGTCGCCGTGCCCCGGTCCGGCCTAGCCCTCGTCGCCCACCGTGACGGCGATCTTGCCCCGTACATGGCCGTCCATGCTGCTGCGGAACGCGTCGGCCGCATTCTCGAGGGAGAAGGTCGCGGCGAGGACGGGCTTGACGCTCCCCGCCTCGACGAGCTCGGTGAGCGCGAGCAGGTCCTCCGGGTTGGGCCGGACGAAGATGTACCGGCCGCCCTTCTCCTTCACCTCGGCGTCGGCCACGGAAGCCACCCGCGTGGCGTCCTCCAGGTACGCGAGGGAGGCCACCCAGTCGTCGCCGCCCACGTAGTCGACGACGGCGTCGAGCCCGTCCGGCGCAGCAGCGGCGATACGCTCCCCGAGTCCCTCGCCGTAGGTAAGCGGCTCGGCTCCGAGCGAGCGCAGGAAGTCGTGGTTCTTCTCGGACGCGGTGGCCAGCACCCGGGCTCCCCACGCCTTGGCGATCTGGATCGCGTAGGTACCGACCCCGCCGGCGCCGTTGTGCACCAGGACGGTGTCGCCGTCGGACACGCCGACGGCCCGGAGCGACTGGTACGCCGTGAGTCCTGCCAGCGGCATGGTGGCCGCCTCCGCCCAGGACACGTTGCGCGGCTTCCGGGCGAGGGTCCGGACGGGAGCCGCGACCTGCTCGGCGAAGGTCCCGAGGCCCACGGTGTCGGCGCGGACGTACCCGATGACCTCGTCACCGGCCTGGAACTCCGTCACCGACGGCCCGGGCTGGACGACGACGCCGGCGACGTCCCACCCCGGGATCACGGGGAAGTAGGTCGGCAGCGCCCCGTCGAGGTACCCGGCCGTGATCTTCCAGTCCACCGGGTTCACCGAGGACGCCCTGACGTCGACGAGCACCGCGTCCGGCCCGATCTTCGGGTCCGGCTGCTCGCCGTACTGGAGGACGTCGGGGTCGCCGTACTGCTCGTAGAACACTGCCTTCATGGGGGTCTCCTTCTCATGGGCCGGCCCGCCGGTTGCCGGCGGGCCGGTCGCTTCTTCGCTTCGTGAGGCGCAACGGACCCTCCGCCGGGCGTATTCCGGGGCGACGCGGCGCTGCGGCGCAGAAACCTCAGCCCGTGTTGCGCATCCCGGCGGCCACGCCGTTGATGGTGATCAACATCGCACGCTGGAGCTGCCCGTCGGGCTGCCCGCCGTCGGCCTCGGACCGCACCCGGCGCAGCAGTTCCACCTGGAGGTAGGAGATCGGGTCGAGGTACTGGTCGCGCACCGCGAGGGAGCGCTTCAGGACCGGCTGGTCGTCGAGCAGTTCGTGTTCGCCCGTCAGCAGCCTGATCTCGGCAAGGGTGAGCTCGTACTCCTCCCGGATGACGCCGAAGAGGTGCTGCAGCTCGCCCGGCACGAGGGCCTCGACGTAGTGCGCGGCGATCTCGAGGTCCGTCTTCGCCAGCGTCATCTCCACGTTCGAGACCACGGTGCGGAAGAAATGCCAGCGCTCCAGCATCTCGGCGAGCAGTCCCTCGTGGCCGGCCTCCCGGGCCGCGCGCAGCCCGGAGCCGACACCGAACCATCCGGGGACGATCTGCCGGGACTGCGTCCACCCGAAGACCCATGGGATGGCACGGAGGCCGCCGAGGCCGCTGCCCGAATCGGGTCGCTTGGCCGGACGCGAGCCGATGTTCAGCGAGCCGAGCTGCTCCACCGGCGTGGAGGCCAGGAAGTACGCCGGGAGGTCCTCGTGGTCGATCAGCGAGCGGTAGCGGGCGAACGCGGCGTCCGACACCGTCTCCATGACCTCCGCCCAGCGGTCCCGCTCGTCGTCGGAGGAGCGGGGCGTGCGGTGGAGCGCGGACCCCTGCATGACCGCCGCCAGCGACAGTTCGAGGTTCTCCCGGGCGAGGGCGGGCAGCAGGTACTTGTCGCTGATGACCTCGCCCTGCTCGGTGAACTTGATCTCGCCCTCGAGGACGCCGTTGGGCTGGGCGACGATGGCGTCGTAGGTGGGGCCGCCGCCGCGGCCCACGGACCCGCCGCGGCCGTGGAACAGGCGCAGCCGGACCCCGTGCTTCGCGGCGACGTCGCGCAGGAGCCGCTGCGTCTTGTGGATCTCCCAGAGGCTCGTGAGGACGCCGGATTCCTTGTTGGAGTCCGAGTAGCCGAGCATCACCTCCTGCACGTCGCCGCGCAGGCGCACCACCTCCCGGTACGTGGGGTCGGACAGCAGGGTGTCCACGATCCGCGCGGAGACCCGCAGTTCGTCGACCGTCTCCAGGAGCGGGGCGAAGCCGATCTTCGCGAACGCACCGGAGTCGGCGCCCCCGGACCCATTCCCGACGACGTCGACGAGTCCGGCCTCGCGGGCGAGCACCACCGGGGCGAGGACGTCGTCCGCGCCCCGGGTCATGGAGACGATGTAGGTCTCGATGACGTCCGGACCGTAGGTCTCCAGGGCGGAGGCGATCTCGCGGAAGACATCGAAGGTGCGGCGCGCGCCGTCGTCCAGGGGCGGATTCGCCGTCGCCAGCGGACGCCGGGAGGCCAGCTCGGCCGACAGCGTGCGGAGGCGGTCGACGCGGGCCAGTTCGAGGTACGGGACCTCCAGTTCGCCGAGCCGGTCGGTCAACTGGGCGATCACGTCGTGGTGCATGTCCGCGTGCTCGCGGACGTCGAGGGTCGCGAGGTGCAGCCCGAAGGACGAGATGACGCGGGACGCGGTGGCCAGCGCGCCGTCCGCGGCGAGGCCCGCGGAGTGCTCCCGGAGGGAGTCCCCGACGAGCGCAAGATCTGCCAGCACCTGCGCCGTCGCGTTATAGTCCCGGCCGGGTTCGTGCGCGGTGTGATTCTGCACCCGCGCCGCGGTGTTGAGCAGTTTGGCCTTCACACAGGTCAGTTTGAGCCGGTAGGGCTCCTGGGCGTTGAGCTCCAGGATCCGCTTGTCCAGGCGGGGCAGGTTCGCGAGGTCCCGCTGGATGGAGGACGTCAGCTCCTCCGACGCCGGGACGATGGCCGTCGAGGAGGAGAGCGAGGAGATGAGCCGGTCGACGAAGTGGATCGCGATGCGCACGGCCTGCTGGTTCTGGATCTGCAGGATCTCGCGGGTCACGGCCGCGGTGACGTTCGGGTTGCCGTCGCGGTCGCCTCCGATCCACGAGCCGAAGCGGAGCGGAGCGCCCTCGGCCGGCAGCGCCACGCCGTGCTCGGCCAGGAGGTCGGAGAGGTCCTCGAGCAGCTCGGGCATCGACGTGGTGAGGATGTCGCCGAGGTAGTAGATGGCGTTCCGGGCCTCGTCGATCGGCGTGGGTCGCACCTGCCGCAGCTCGTCCGTCTGCCAGATGAGGTCGATGACCTCGGCGAGCCGCCGGTCCTGGCGCCGTCGGTGCTGGGAGCCCTCCGGCGTGGCCTCGGCGAGGATGTCCGAGAGGCGGCGGATCTTGTCCAGGACGGACCGCCGCGAGGCCTCGGTGGGATGCGCCGTGAAGACGGGGCGCACGTCGAGGGAGGCGACGACGTCGGCGAGCGCGGCGGGGCCGGCGTCGGAGGCGATGCGTGACACGGTCTGCGCGAGCCAGCCGTCCTCCTCGGGCCGCGCACGCAGGCCACGTACGCGGTGGACCTGCTCGGCGGCGTTGGCCAGGTGGAAGTACGCGGCGAAGGCCCGCACGAGGTCCGTGGCCTGGTCGATGGGCAGGGCCGCTAGGAGCTCGCGGACGCGGCCGGCCAGCTCCGCGCGTTCGCCGGCGTCGCTGACACTGCCTGATTCCTTGGACTGCTTCGTCAGGAGCCGGACACGCTCCACGAGGTCCAGCAGTTCCTGCCCGTGCTGCCGGACGAGCGACTCGCCCAGCAGGGTGCTGACCCGCCGCACATCGGCCCGGAGATCGGCACTGAGGTCTCCCGTCGCGTCACCGGGCCGGGCGCCGGCGGGCGGAGCGATCACTTCGGAGGGCACTGTCACAACGGCCTGCTTTCAGGTCGGAAAGAACGGGACGTATGCGGCACTGGATACGACGGATGATGGTCGGATTTTACCCGGCGATGTGGTGCAGGACTCACCCGGCCCGTCATGTGAAGCTCCCCCCGGGGCGTCCTCCCGGCCCGGTGCCGGCGTCGTGCCCGGCAGCCGGCGTCGTGCCCGGCAGCCGGCGTCGCGCCCGCCTGGCCGGCTGGTTGCCCGCCGGTCAGCGCAGGGGCAGGGCGACGACCACGACCAGCGCCAGCGCACCGAGGAGCGCCACGGCGGCGGTGGTCCCCAGGACCCCGACGACGTCGGCCTCGACCCGACCGTCCCTGATCCCCCGTGAACTGCGGCGGTAACGACGCGCCTGCCCGCCGGCGATGACCAGGGCCGTCAGGAGGGTCAGCAGCGTCAGCACGAGCGGGAACCAGCCGTGGCCGGGCACCCAGCGGAGCAGGAGGAGGCCCGCGACGACCAGCGCGAGCACGGTGCGGTTCCACGCCAGCGTCGTCCGTTCGGGTTGCAGCCCGGGATCTGCGTGCGGTCGCCGGTCCGGGTCGTCCTGAGGGTCGTCCTGCGGGACGTGCACGGTCAGGCGCCGCCGAGCGCGACGGCGAGGAACGCCGCGGCGACGAGCGCGGCCCCACCGGCCAGGACGGGGACGAGGAGCGAGAGGGGCAGCGGCGCCTGCCGGCGCATGGCGCGTTCGACGGCGAGCCAGCGGATCCCGGCCGCGACGGCCAGCATCAACGAAAGCAGCAGGAGCACGACGGCGAGCCCGGACCGGACCGGTTCCGCGAACGTGTCCGCGGTGAAGGCCTCGAGGGCGACGCCTCCCGCCAGGAGCGCGAGCGCCGTCCGGATCCACGCCAGGAACGTGCGTTCGTTGGCGAGGGTGAACCGCGGGTCCGGCTCGGTCCCGCCGCCGAGGATCCGCGCGGACCGGGGGCTTCGCGCGGGCGGGGTGGTCGCGCCGGGCGGTGCATCGCTACCCGGTCGGGCGTTACTACCCGGCGGGGCGTCGCCACCCGGCGGGCCGTCACTGGAAGAGGTCACGCGCCCATGGTAGATCCGCCGACCGGGGTGCCGCGTCTCAGGTGAAGGCCGAGATACCCGTCAGCGCCCTGCCCACGATCAGGCTGTTGATCTCGTAGGACCCCTCGTAGGTGTAGACGGCCTCCGCGTCGGCGAAGATCTTCGCCATGCGGTAATCCGTCACGATCCCGTTCCCGCCGAGGATGCCCCGTCCGAGCGCCACCGTCTCGCGCATCCGGGCCGTGGTGAAGGACTTGGCGAAGGCGGCCTGCGGCATGTCGGAGATGCCCTGCTCCTGCAACTGGGCGATGCGGGCCATGACGCCGAGGCTCGCCGTCGTGTTGCCCATCATCGTGACGAGCTGGTCCTGGACGAGCTGGAAGCCCGCGATCGGCCGGCCGAACTGGTGGCGTTCCACGGCGTACTGGCGGGCGACGTCGAACGCGGCCAGCTGCTGGCCGACGGCCTGCCAGCCGACGAGGATCCGGGAGCCGAGCAGGAGCTGCCGGGTGTCCTCGAAGGACGCGATGCCGGCGAAGCGGTCGGCCTCGGCGACGCGCACGTCGGTCAGCGTGATGTCCGCGTTCTGGACCGTCCGGAGCGCGGTCTTGTTCGCGATGACGGTGCGTGTGACCCCGGGCAGGGTCGCGTCGAGGATGAAGCCCCGCACACCGCCCGTGTCCGTGTCCCGCGCCCACAGGAGCATGTAGTCGCAGAACGTCCCGTTGCCGATCCACCGCTTCGCGCCGTTGATCACCCAGGTATCGCCGTCGCGGATGGCGGTGGTGGCCATGCCACCGGCGACGTCGGAGCCGTGCAGCGGTTCGGTGAGCGCGAACGCCCCGGTGATGGTCAGGTCCATGGCGTCCTGCAGGAGCCGTCCCTTCTGCTCCGCGCTGCCGAAGGTGTGCAGGGCCTCGACGAAGAGATCGTGGTGGACCATGAAGAACGTCGCGATCGAGGTGTCCGCGCGGGTCATCTCGGCGATCACGAGGCCACTGAACAGACTGCTGTAGCCCTGCTGCACGGGTGTGCTGAGGCGCAGGTCCGCCAGCTTCGGCAGGAGCTCGTGCGGGAACTCGGCCCGATTCCACCAGTCGACGGCGGAGGGCGTGACCTCCTTGTCGAGGAAGTCGCGGACATCCTGCAGCTTCTCGCGTTCGCGGGCGGGGAGGAGGGATTCGAAGCCGAGGAAATCGGCGGTGGGCAGCTGGCTCATCGTCGAGCCGTCCTTTCGTTGAGACCGGGAGCGGCGCTACCTGGGCGCCATGCGGATCGCGCCGTCGAGTCGGATCGTCTCGCCGTTGAGCATCTGGTTCCCGACGATGTGCGCGGCGAGCGCCGCGTACTCGACGGGCTTGCCGAGCCGGGAGGGGTGCGGCACCTGGGCGCCGAGGGAGTCCTGGGCGTCCTGCGGCAGCCCGGCCATCATGGGCGTCTCGAAGATGCCGGGGGCGATGGTGACCACGCGGATGAGGGACCGCGCGAGTTCGCGGGCGATGGGCAGCGTCATGGCCGCGACCCCGCCCTTCGACGCGGCATAGGCCGGCTGCCCGATCTGGCCGTCGAACGCGGCGACGGACGCGGTGTTGATGATGACGCCGCGCTCGTCCGAGCCGCCGAGTCCCGTCACCGGAGGGGTGGCGGCGATGGCCTCCGCGGCGAGCCGGATGACGTTGAAAGTGCCCACGAGGTTGACGGTGACGACGCGCGCGAACTGCTCGAGCGGCAGCACGCCGTCACGTCCGAGGACCTTGCCCGGCGTGGCGATCCCGGCGCAGTTCACGACGATCCGCAGCGGGCCGAGGGCGACGGCGGCATCGACGGCGGCCTGGACCTGGGCGGGATCGGCGACGTCGGCGGCGACGAAGCGCACCCGCTCCCCGTGCGGGTCCAGCTCCGCGGCGGCCTCGGCGCCGGCAGACTGTGGCAGGTCCACGAGGACCACGGACGCGCCGTCGTCGACCAGCCGGCGGGCCGTGGCGAATCCGAGTCCGGAGGCGCCGCCGGTGACGAGGGCCACTGCTCCCCTGATGTCCATGCCTGGTCCTTTCGCATCCGGTAGACCGCCGTTGGCCCAGCCGCGCCCAGCGTACTGTGACGTGGCCCACTGCGCACCCTGCGGGGAATCCACTGCGCATCCTGCCCAATCCGACGGCGTAGCGGCGGAACTAGGGTGGTCACATGCCCATTCCCGACGACGCCCCCGCCGCGGCGGCCCACAGCGTCCGCCACCTGTTCGCCCGGCGGAGCCTGCGGGTGCCGGGGACGCGTCTCGCGGCGGTCGCCCTCCCCGCGCCGACCGGCCCCCGGAGCCACTGGCACTACTGGTGGCAGGCGCACTACCTCGACTGCCTGCTCGACGAGCACGAGCGCGACGCCGGGACGGGCGCGCTGTCCGAGGCCCGGAAGCTCGCCCGCGGCATCTGGCTGAGGAACGGCGGCCGGTGGCGCAACGCCTACTACGACGACATGGCCTGGCTGGCGCTCGCCCTGCAGCGCCTGGACGCTGTGGACGGACGGCGCCGTCCGCGGCGCCGCGTGCGGGTGCTCGCAAACGCCCTCCGGTCGGCGCACACCCCGGACCTCGGCGGCGGCGTCTACTGGAACACCGCGCGCGACTACAAGAACACCCCCAGCACCGCCCCCGCAGCGCTCTTCTTCGCGCGGGCCGGCGAGACCGGTCGGGCGCAGGAGCTGCTCGACTGGCTGAGGGAGCACCTGTTCGACGCCGGGAACGGCCTGTACCTCGACGGCGTCAAGGCCGACGGCCGCGTGGAGCGGTCGCTGCACACCTACAACCAGGGCACGGTGCTCGGCGCGCTGGTCGCCGTCGGCGGACCCCACAATCTGCGGCACGCGGCCCATCTCGCGCGGGCGGTGGCCCGGGAGGTCGCCGACGACGACGGCGTGCTGCCGCTGGCCGGCACGGGCGACGCCGGCCTCTTCACCGGGATCCTCGCGCGGTACCTCGCGCAGGCCGCGACGGCGACGGACGATCCGGCTGCGGCTCCCATCGGCGGGTCCGCCGCGGCGGAGGTCCGGGCCGTCCTCGGTGCGACGGCGGAGGCGGTCTGGGCGGGCCGCCGCACGGACGGCGCCGGGATGCTCGTCTTCCCGCCGAGGCAGGACGGGCCGGTCAGTCTGTCCTCCCAGCTCCAGGCCTGGATGATCCTGGAAGCCGCAGGCCGCGCCGGGGCAGGGCAACCCGCCGCCGGGTGACAGACTGCTGGCATGGAGACTTCACCCCGCGACCACGACCTCGTCATCTTCGGAACCACCGGCTTCGTCGGCGAACTGATCGCCGCCTATCTCGCGACGCACGCCCCGGCCGGCCTGCGGGTCGGGCTCGCGGGCCGGTCGAGGACCAGACTCGAGGCGGTCCGGTCACGGCTGCCCGCTGCGGCCCACGCCTGGCCCCTCATCGAGGCCGACTCGCAGGACCCGGGCTCGATCACCGCCCTGGCGGCAAGCACCCGGGTGCTCTTCAGCACCGTCGGCCCCTACGTGAAGTACGGCTTGCCCGTCGTCGAGGCCTGCGCGCGGGCGGGCACCCACTACGGTGACCTCACGGGCGAGGTGATCTTCGTCCGCGAGGCGATCGAGCGCTGCGACGCCCTCGCGCGGGCGAGCGGCGCCCGGATCGTCCACTCGTGCGGCTACGACTCCGTCCCGTCCGATCTGGCGGTCCTGCTGCTCCATCAGGCCGCGGAGGCCGATGGCGCCGGTGACCTCACCGAGGTCCAGCTCGTCGCGACGGCCAAGGGCGGCATCAGCGGAGGCACGCTCGAGTCGATGCGGGGGCAGCTCGAGTCGATGCGGTCGACCCCCGCCCTGCGGTCCCTCGTCGCCGATCCCTACTCCCTCAGCCCGGACCGCGCCCAGGAGCCGGACACGAAGCAGCCGGCGGACGTGGCGTCCGTGCGCCGCTCGGAGAACGGACTGTGGACCGCGCCCTTCATCATGGCGGCGGCCAACACGCGGATCGTGCGCCGCAGCAACGCCCTGCAGGGCTGGGCCTACGGCCGCTCCCTGCGCTATGGGGAGGTGATGGGCATCGCGCGCGGGCCGGTGGGGGCTGTGCTGGCCGCGGCGACGACGCTCGGACTCGGGGCGTTCGCCGGCGCGATGGCGTTCCGGCCGACCCGGCGCCTCCTCGACCGCGTGCTGCCGGCGCCGGGAACGGGCCCGAGCGAGGCCACGCGAAACAACGGCTGGTTCCGCTCCCAGGTGACCGCCCGCACCGAGAACGGGCACCGGTACCGGGCGCTCGCTGCAGGCCCCGGCGACCCGGGCTACGCCGCCACGGCCGTCATGGCCGGGGAGACGGCGCTGGCCCTGGCACTGGACGGCGACCGGCTCCCGCCCGTGAGCGGATCACTGACACCGGCGACGGCGCTCGGCGACGTCCTCGTGGAACGGCTCCGCGCCGCGGGGCACACCTACGAGGTGACCCGGCTGTCCTGACCCTGCTGTCCTGACCCGGTTGTCCTGACCCGGCTGTCCTGACCCGGTTGTCCTGACCCGGCTGTCCTGACCCGGTTGTCCTGGCCGGGCGTCAGCCGTTCGTCGTCGGACCCTTCCCCTGAGGGTAGAACGTCTCGCCGCGTGCCAGCATGGCGACGAACTTCGTGATGTTGCGCTCCTTCGCCGCGTCCGTCTTCAGCTGCGACAGCCGGAAGATCATGGCGTAGCGGTTCTGCGAGGACAGGGTGCGGAAGGTGGCGAGCGCGGCGTCGTCGGCCTCGATCGCGGCCGTCAGCTCGACCGGCATCTCGGCGGTCGCCGGTCCCGCGTAGGCGCGCTCCCACCGGCCGTCGGCCTGCGCCGCGGCCACCGCACGCTCCCCCGCCTCCCGCATGCGTCCATCCGCGCGGAGCCGCTCGATGTGCCCCTGGTTGCGCACGGACCAGATGCTCCTCGGGCCGCGCGGCGTGAAGCGCTGGAGATAGCTGGAGTCGTCCCGGGACTTCGCCTGGCCGTCGATCCACCCGAAGCACAGCGCCTCGTCGAGGGCCTGCGCGTAGGTGAGCGCCGTCGTCGTCCCTCCCCTCTTGTGCTCGATCAGCCAGACGCCGGGCGAGGAGGCGTGGTTCTCCTCCAGCCAGGCACGCCAGGCGGGGGCGTCGGGCAGGAGGAGTTCGGGCAGTTCGGCTTTCATGCGCCCACCCTAGGACGCTTCCGGTCGGCGCGGAACCGTGCGGGCTGGCATGCTGGACGGGCCCGGCCTCCCCGATCTCCCAGGAGAACTGATGCTCCGCGTCCGTCCCGTCGTCTCGACCCCGGATCTTCCCGGTGCTGCCCGGTTCCTGCAGGCGCTGGGCCTCACCCCGGTGCAGGATCCCCCGCCGACCGGCTCCGAGGCCGGCATGGACGCGGAGAACGAGGCCGTGTTCGACGCCGGGAGCGGCCGCGTGGCCCTGCACTCCTGCGCGCCGGGCAGTGCCGAGGACGGCAGGGTGAGCCTCGCGTTCGACGTCTCCGACGTGCGGGAGTTCGCCCGCCGGACCGCGGAGGCGGGCACTCGGTCGAGGGTCGAGCCCGCCGAGGACGGCCACGGCCCGACGGCCCACATCAGCGCACCGGATGGGCTGTCCTTCCCCGCCGACGTCGGACCGCGCGAGACGGGCGCGCCGCCGTCGCCCCTCACGGTCCTCGCCCTGTGGTCTACGCCCGGCGTCGTACCGGCCGTGACGGTGCTGAACGACATCGGAGCGAAGCCCCGGACCGCCGCCGAGGCCGGTGCCCCGCACAGCTTCCGGGCGAAGAACGGGGGTCTCGTGGCCGTCCGTGCGGGCGCCCGCCCCGCGATCGGACTGGCATTCGAGTACGCCGGCGACGTGCGGGACCTCCTCCCCGGGGTGACCGGCGGCGGCTTCGGGGCTGTCGTGGTCGACGGGGAGCACGGGCGATCGCTGCGCGTCCCCGCCCCGTGGGGCGCCGAGGTCCGGGTCGACGAGCGGGCTCGGGACGCCGTCGGCTCCACCGCCCTGTGACGGTGCATGTCCGCGCGGATTCAGCCACGGGCCGAAGAACCCCGTGCCACCGGCCCCGGCGGAGCCACTGCGGGAGAACTTGCGATAGAACTAGGGTATGAACGTTCGCACCCCTGACCCCAACCCGGGCTGGCTCTCCGAAGATGATCTGTACGAGGCCCGCCGACGCCTGCCGATGGTGTACGTGGAGGCGATCCCCGTGCGGTGCGATTCCCTCGGGTACGTCAACGAGGTGGGGCTGCTGCTGCAGGCCAGCGAGCAGGGCGAGATGGTGCGCACCTTCGTCTCCGGCCGCGTCATGTACCGGGAGACCATCCGGGCCGCGCTGCTGCGCCACCTCGAGAAGGATCTGGGACCGCTGGCCCTGCCCCAGCTGCCGCCGTCGCCCGTCCCCTTCACGATCGCCGAGTACTTCCCCTCCCCCTCGGAGACGGGACTGACCGACGACCGCCAGCATGCAGTCGCCCTCGCGTACCTGATCCCCGTCACGGGCGAGTGCAACCCGCGGCAGGACGCGCTGGAGCTGTCCTGGCTGACGCCGTCCGAGGCGCTGAGCCCCTCGATCCAGGCCGAGTTCTCGGGTGGACGCGCGGACCTGTTGCGCCAGGCGCTGGCCCACGCCGGCTGGGGGCGCTGACCCGACGGCACCCGCCCTGCTCCGCGTTTACCGTATCGTCGTATGGGCGCACCGGGGCGACGGGAACATCCAGGGGGCTAGAGGCAGAGGTTGGCACGACGGACATGATGGTGAACAGGGTGGACAGGACAGGGCTGCGCGCGGTCCCGGCGGAGATGCTGGCGGCCGGTGACGTGCTGGCCCTGCCCGGTGGAGACGCGGCGGCCGCGGTCACGGCGGTCGACGTCGAGAACGACGACTTCGGGGTGCCCGCGCTCGTCGTGGCGACCGTGGACGAGGATCGCCGCATCACGATCGCCACGGGCTCGATGGTCTACGTGGAGCCGGCGGACGCCGAGATCGGGGTCTCCGCCGTCGCCGCCGACCACGGATCCCCCGAGGCGCTCGTCGCTCAGGTGGCCCAGGCCCACCCCGACAGCACGGACATCCAGGGCGTCGCCGGGCGCCTGGCCCGCGGCATCAACCTCAAGGCCGGCAGCAACCTCCAGGACCTGCACCAGCTCGCGCTCGCCCTGTTCGTCGACGAGGGCGATGCCGCGGCGGCCCTGAGCATCGCCGATCTCCTCGCGGAGCTGCCGTTCGACGGCAACTTCGGCCGCTGGAAGTGGATCGAGGGCGGCCTCGCGATCGCCGCCTACCTCACCCGGCACGACGAGGAGCGCTCCCTCCGGTACTCGGCCGCGATCCGCGCGGCTGACGACGCCGAGACGGATCCGCTGCGCGCCAAGACCAGTGCCATGTACCGGCAACGGCAGCTCAACGAACCCAACGTGTACGACCCCGAGATCCTCCGTGCCTCCACGTCCGGGCGGATCGACGTCGAACGCGACTGGCGCGTGCTCCGCATCGGCGTCCTGCTGTACCTGCGGGCCCACGGCGGCTCGGAGACCCTGAGCAGGGACGTGCTGGAGCGCCGCATCGCCGCGGAACTGGCGGCCGTCGCAGCCCTCAACGCGCAGCTCGCCGACCGGTAGCGGTCCGGCCCACCGCCGTCGGGCTGGCAAAATGGGACGGTGCACCCACAGTCCCAGCAGTCCTCGTTCGCCTTCTCCGTCCACACCCGCATCGAGGACACGACGCCGGGGGCCGGGAGCGGCGGGCCCCGGCACGGGCGGACCGGGACGATCACCACACCGCACGGGGAGATCCGGACCCCGGCGTTCATCCCCGTGGGCACCAAGGCGACCGTGAAGTCCGTGCTGCCGGGGGCGATGGCCGAGCTCGGCGCACAGGCGCTGCTCGCGAACGCGTACCACCTGTATCTGCAGCCGGGGGCGGACATCCTCGACGAGGCCGGCGGGCTTGGCGCGTTCATGAACTGGCCCGGCCCCACGTTCACGGATTCCGGCGGTTTCCAGGTGATGAGCCTCGGCTCGGGCTTCAAGAAGGTCATCTCGATGGACGTCCCCGTGGGCGCCGAGGCGGCAGGGGCTGACGACCGCATCGCCGTCGGCAAGGAGCGCCTCGCGCACATCGACGACGACGGCGTCTGGTTCAAGAGCCACCTCAACGGCGACCGCCACCGCTTCACGCCCGAGATCTCCATGCAGGTGCAGCACCAGCTCGGCGCGGACATCATGTTCGCGTTCGACGAGCTCACCACCCTCATGAACTCGCGCGGCTACCAGGAGGAGTCCCTCGAACGGACCCGGCTGTGGGCCGAGCGGTGCATCGCCGAGCACCGGCGGCTCACCGTCGAGCGCAGCCACCGCCCGTACCAGGCCCTGTTCGGGGTCATCCAGGGCGCCCAGTACGAGGATCTCCGCCGGAAGGCGTCCGCGGACCTCGGGGTCATGGACTTCGACGGCTTCGGGATCGGGGGCGCCCTGGAGAAGGAGAACCTCGGGACGATCCTCGGCTGGTGCAGCGACGAACTGCCCGAGAACAAGCCCCGGCACCTGCTCGGGATCTCGGAACCGGACGACCTCTTCACGGCGATCGAGAACGGTGCCGACACATTCGACTGCGTCTCCCCCACACGGGTGGCCCGCAACTCCGCGTTCTACACGCCGGACGGCCGGTGGAACCTCTCGAATGCGCGCTTCCGGCGGGACTTCACGCCGCTGGTCGAGGGCTGCGACTGCTACACCTGCACCCATTACACGCGGGCCTACATCCACCATTTGTTCAAGGCCAAGGAGATGGTTTCGGCGACGCTGATCTCCATCCACAACGAGCGCTTCGTGGTGCGCATGGTCGACGACGCCCGGGCGGCCCTCGACGACGGCACGTTCTACGACCTGAAGGCCGAGGTGCTGGGTCGGTACTATGCCTGACCCTGTGGGCGTTCTTCTGCGGGGCCGCCGCGGCGGGTGCCCCGACCCGGGGTAACGCCCTCACGGGTCTGGGCCGATGCCACGGGTCTGCCGCCGTCGAGCACACCTTGTGCACATCCGGGCCTCCGGCCCACCGTGCCGTCCTCGTTCCTGGGACCGTTGGCGCATGACCGCACGGCTGAGCCCGACGAAGACCCTCTGGCGCTACCGAGAACTCCTGGACGAGGGGCTGTCCCGTCAGCACGTCCACCACCTCGTGGGCAGTGGCGAACTCCGGCGGCTGCGGAAGAACTGCTACGTGCCGGAGGCGCAATGGTCGGGCCTCTCGACCGTCGAGCGCCTCGTACTCCAGGCGCAGGCGCACCAGCACAGCCTGGTTGGACGGGACACCGTCGGGCATGTCTACAGCCACGAGACGGCGGCCGTCCTCCACGGCCTGGACCTGTGGCGGCCGGGGAACGACGTGCACGTCACCCAGCCCACCCGCACCTCCAACGCGAGCCATGGCGCGGACGTGCGGAACCACAGCGCGCACCTGGCAGCCGACGACGTCGTCCTCCTCCAGGGCCTGCCCGTCACCTCGCTCCTGCGAACCGCGATCGACTGCGCGCGCACGCTCCCCTTCGACAAGGCCCTGATCGTGGCCGACCAGTGCATGGCGCGTGGCGTCACACGCGGAGCGGCGCTGACCGCCGTCGACCTGCTCGGGCCCGCGGCGGGAGTGGGCAGGGCGAGCGCCGTCCTGACTGCCGCCGATCCCCTGGCGGAGTCCCCCGGAGAGACCCTGACCCGCAGCCGCCTCCTCCGCTTCGGGCTTCCCCGGGCGGTGTCTCAGGTGGAGGTGTCCACGCGTCTCGGGTGCTACCGGCTGGACTTCGCCTGGCCGGACCTGCTCGTCGGGCTCGAGTTCGACGGCAGAGTGAAGTACCTCGGCACCGAGGCCACCGACGAGGTGCTCTACGAGGAACGCCGTCGGGAGCGGGCCCTCGTGGAGGAGGGGTGGACGATCCTCCGCATCGAGTGGAGCGATCTCTTCCGGGAGGCGGAGCTCGAGGCCCGGCTGCGAGCAACGCTCCGCCGCGTGGCTTCACGCCTCGCCGCGTAGCACCAGCACCCGTCGCCGACTCACCGGCGGACCGGCAGACGACCACCAGTCCGGGGTCCGGCAGTCCGGCGGTCGGGCGGTCCAAGGGGCGATTCCGCACACCTGAACCCGGGGCATAGGCTCCGTTCCGGGGAGACGCTTCCACGGGTCCGGGCACCCGCCGCGGCGGCCCCGCGCCGGGGTATTGAACGTGTTCAAATGTGGGCTACACTCCGAATTGAACACGTTCGAAAAGGAGACCGATGCCCACGCCGACGGCCAAGAGCGAAGCCACCCGGGAGCTGCTGGTCTCCACCGCGCTCCGGTTGTTCCGCAAGCACGGCTACGAGAAGACGACCATGCGGGCCATCGCCACGGCCGCGGACGTGTCCACCGGCAGCGCCTACTACTACTTCGCCTCGAAGGACGACCTCGTCCACGAGCTGTACCGCACCCTCCAGGACGAGCACCGCGCGCTGGCCCTCCCCCGCCTGCGGGAAGGCCAGAACCTCGGCGAACTCCTGCGCATCGTCCTGAACACGGGGGTCGACGTGATGGGGCCGTACCACGACTTCGGCTCGAACTTCGTCGGTATCGCCATCAGACCGTCCGCGACGACGAGCCCGTTCGGCAGCGAATCCGCCGTCGCCAGGGCCCGCGCCATCGCACTCTTCCGGCAGGCCGTGGCGATGTCCCGTCCGCAACCACCCCTGGCCATCCGCGACGACCTCCCCGAACTCCTCTGGTACGCCTACATGGGCATCACCCTCTTCTGGGTCTACGACTCCTCGCCCGACCAGATCCGGACCCGCCGGCTCATCGACCAGGCCGCACCGCTCATCTCGAAGCTCGTGATCCTCTCCCGGCTCCCCGTGGTGCGGAAGATCGCCGAGGACATCGTGCAGCTGATCCGGGGGACCCGGCAGTGACGGGCGACCCGACCATGACGTCCGACGACGACGCCGGGCGGCCCACACCGGACCCCCGCCGCCGGGTGACGTTCGGGGTCGGCGCCGTCGCCGTCGGGTTCCTCGTGGGACTCGCGACCCTCGCCCTGGCCTTCGCTCTCTCCTGGGGACCCGCCGCCCCCGGCGTCTTCCTGCTGGCACTCGCGTACGGCGTCGGCGTCGGCACGATCACCGGACTGCCCCTCGGCGTCGGGCTCGGGCTCCTGCTGCGGCCCGTGGCGAACCAGTGGGTGCACGTCGGCGTCTTCTTCGCCGCGTTCACCCTGGTCTCCTTCGCCGTCATCACCCTGCTGTCCCCCTCCCGGGTGCTCCTCGAGAGCCTCCCCATCGCCCTCATCATCGGAGGCGCAGGCGCCCTCGCCCGCGCCAGCGTCTGGAAGCTGGTCCGCGTGCAATGAAGCGTGCAACGAACCCGGCGGCGAACCCTGCAGCGGTGCCCGCAGCGAACCCTGCGTCGACCATCAGGACGGTCGCCATCGCCGGAGCCTCGGGCTTCATCGGGGCGCACCTCGTCGGGCGGTTCCGCGCCCTGGGAGCGGAGGTCCGGACGATCGGCCGTTCGGGGCCGGTGCGCTGGGGAGACACGGAAGCCATCGCGGGCGCGCTCGACGGCGTCGACCTCCTCGTCAACCTGGCCGGACGCAGCGTGAACTGCCGGTACAACAGGCGGAATGCGGATGCGATCTTCTCCTCCCGCGTCGACACCACGGAGGAACTCGGTCGGGCCCTCGCCCTGTGTCGCCGGAACGGCGGCACCCCGCCGCCCGTCTGGATCAACTCCAGCACCGGCACCATCTACCGCCATGCGACGGACCGGCCCCAGACGGAGCACGACGGCGACCTCGGCACCGGCTTCTCGGTGTCGGTCGCACGGGCCTGGGAGCAGGCCTTGGCCGACGCCGACGCACCCGGCACCCGGAAGGTGGCACTGCGCCTGTCCATCGTGCTCGGGCCCGGGAGCGTGATGACGCCACTGACCGTGCTGGCGAGAACAGGGCTCGGCGGCCCGATGGGTCCGGGGACGCAGAAGTTCAGCTGGATCCACCTCGACGACGTCTTCCGTGCCGTCGTGTTCATCGCCAACACGCCGTCGCTGAGCGGACCCGTGAATGCGGCAGCGCCCGACGTCGTCACCAACGCCGCCCTCATGACCGCCGTCCGCTCCCGCCTCGGTGTCCCGGCCGGGCTCCCCACCCCCGCGTGGCTCCTCGAACTGGGTGGCAGGATCATCCGCACGGAGGCCGAACTGGTCCTGAAGAGCCGGTGGGTGGCCCCGCGCAAGCTCGTCGATGCCGGGTTCATCTTCGACCACCCGACGCTGGGGCCGGCTCTCGACGACATCCTCGGCCCGGATCGGGTGGCCTCCGTGGAGCCGAGTCGGGCAGACTAGGACGATGTCCGATACCCAGCCCTCCGCAGCCCCCGCCGTCACCCTCACCATCGCAGGGTCCGAGGCGACGGGCGGCGCCGGAGCCCAGGCCGACCTCAAGACGTTCCAGGAACTCGACGTCTACGGCATCGCAGCCCTCACCTGCATCGTGTCCTTCGACCCGGCGAACGAGTGGCAGCACCGCTTCGTCCCGGTGGACCAGCAGGTCATCGCCGACCAGCTCGAGGCCATCCAGTCCTGCTACCCGCTGCACACCGTCAAGCTGGGGATGCTCGGCACCCCGGCCACCATCGACACCGTGGCCGCCGCGCTGAAGAGCCAGGCGTGGGACAACGTGGTCCTCGATCCGGTGCTCATCTGCAAGGGTCAGGAGCCCGGCGCCGCCCTCGACACCGATCAGGCGCTCAAGGCCACCATCCTGCCGCTGGCCACCTTCGTCACCCCGAACCACTTCGAGGCGGAGTCCCTCTCCGGCATCAGCATCGAGTCGCTCGACGACCTCAAGGAGGCCGCCCGCATCATCCACCGCCAGAGCGGTGCCGTGGTCCTCGCCAAGGGCGGCGTACGCATCGAAGGCCCCGACGCCGTCGACGTCTACTTCGACGGCGAGACGCTCGAGGTCCTGTCCGCCCCGAAGGTGGGCGAGGTCGCGGTCAGCGGCGCCGGGTGCACGCTCGCGGCGGCGATCACCGCGGAACTCGCGAAGGGCGCGACGCCGCTGGACGCCGCCCGCACCGCCAAGGCCTTCGTGACCGAGGGCATCCGCAACCGCGTCCCCTCCAACGCCCCGTTCGACGCCGTCTGGCAGGGCGGCGCGGGGTCCACCCGGTAGCCGGCATGTGATGGACGCCGCCGCGGGACAGGACAGCACCGGAGCAGGGGACACCCCGGCTACGGGCGGCATCTCCCGCGGGTCGGGTTCGTCGAGGCGGCGTCCCGACCGCGACGACCGGCGCGGCGAGAGCGGGAACCAGCGCCTGGACCGCAACTGGCAGGACATGCTGCAGGAGCTGCGCGTCATGCAGGCCGGTGTCCAGATCCTGGCCGGGTTCCTGCTGATCCTGCCCTTCCAGTCCCGTTTCGAGGAGCTCGACGACCTCCAGATCACCGTCTACCTGTGCCTGGTAGGCCTGGCCTTCCTGATCCAGGCCCTGTTGCTGTCCACGATCACCCTGCACCGGGCCCTGTTCGGCCTGCACGTGAAGGGGACGCTGGTGCAGCACACCGCGGCGACCATCCCGATGGCCACAGCGCTCGTGGGGGTGGTCCTCATGGGCACGATGTGGTTGATCTTCGACCTCGTGCTGGGGCGCACCGCCAGCCTCGTCGTGGCAGGGGCGCTCCTGGTCCTGGAGGCGATCCTGTGGCTCGCCTACCCGCTGACCCTCCGCCGTCGGGCACTCAGGGAGCGCGGCTGACCCCCTCGCAGCGCGTGCGGGAAGCACCGCGAAGGCGCCGCCGGCCCGCCGTCGTGGTGCGACCAGGAAGCGCATCAGGGGACCGGAAGGCGCCGCCGGCCGGCCGTCGTCGTGCCCGGTGAAGCGCACCATGCGCCGAGAGGCGCCGCCTCAGCCCGAGTGCGTCGCGAGGAACGCGTACACCTCGGTCTCGTCGACGCCGGGGAAGGCCCCCGGCGGCATCGCCGCGAGCAGGTGCGAATGGGCACGCGCACTCGGCCAGGCCTGCCCGGCCCATTCCTGCGCGAGATCCGCCGGCGGCCGGCGGCAGCACGACTCGTCGGGGCAGAAGGACTTCTCGCGGATGTCCGTGTCCCGTCCGCGGAACCACTTCACGTGCGCGTACGGCACCCCGATGCTGAGCGAGAACTCACCGCTCGCCGCCCGCTCGGTGCGCGCCGTGCACCAGTACGTGCCGCTCGGGGTGTCCGTGTACTGGTTGTAGGCGCGGAACTTGTCCTGGACGTCGAACACCACGCGGGAGGTCCAGCGGCGGCACGAGGGCTGGCCCTCGATGGCGCCGGTGTGGTCCTGCGGGAAGGTCACGCCGTCGTTCTCGTAGGCCTTGTAGATGATCCCGCTCTTGTGCGTCTTCTGGAAGTGCGTGCGGATGTCGAGGTGCTCGGTGGCGAGGTTCGTGAAGCGGTGCGCGGCGGTCTCGTAGGACACCGCGAAGTTGTCGCGGATGTCCTCCACGGAGATCTCCTTCGCCGCCTTCGCCCGCTTGAGGAACTCGATGGTGGGGCGCTCGGGGAGCAGGAGGGCCGCCGCGAAGTAGTTGGTGGCGACCCGCTGGCGCAGGAATTCGCCGTAGTTCTCGGGCGTCCTGTGCTCCAGGACGTAGTGCCCGAGCGCCTGCAGCAGCACGGAGCGGGGGTCGTGGTCGGTCCGCTGCGACTGCGTGAGGTAGATGCGGCGGTTCTTGAGGTCCGTCACGGAGCGGGTGGAGTGTGGCAGGTCGCCCACATGGTGCAGGGAGAAACCCAGGTGCGCGGCGATGTCCGCGATCAGGTGCTGGGACACGGGTCCCGCGCCGTATCCGACGGCGTCGAGCACGCCCTGCGCCTGCGCCTCGATCTCCTGGAAGTAGTTGTTCCGCTCGCGCATCACGGCCCGCAGTTCGGCATTCGCCCGCCGGGCCTCCTCCGGCGTGGCCACCTGCTCGTTCAGCCGGCGCTCGAGTTCGCCCTGGAGTCCCACGAGGGATTCCAGCACCTCCAGCGGCAACCTCGACGAGATGCGGACCTTCGGCAGCCCCAGCGACTCGTAGAGGGGGCCGCGCTGCGCCCGCTCGAGCGCGATCTCCAGGGCGGCCCGGCGCGACGGCGGCTCGGCCCCGAGCAGCTCGTCGATCGTCACCCCGAGCGCCGCCGCGAGGCGCTGGAGCATGCCGAGCTTGGGCTCCCGCTTGCCGTTCTCGACGAGGGACAGCTGTGAGGCCACGGTCCCGACGGCGGCGCCCAGCTCGTCGAGTGTCAGCCCCTTGGCCTTGCGGAGATGGCGTACGCGCCGCCCCAGGCTGATGAGGTCCAGGGGCTGGCCCTCGACACTCGGCGGCGTGGCGGAGGAGGGCTGGGTCCACGCGGGAGTCGTCATTTCTTGACAGTAAGCGAAGAACTGCGTTTCTTGCCAGGGCTGGAGGGTAGGAACCTCGGCAGAAGTGGCGAATTGTTGATTCCACACCCGCCGGGCAGCCGGCCACCGACCAAGGAGACAGCAATGACGCAGGAACCCACACCCTCGACCCCCTCCACCGGACTGCAGGGCGCGGCTGCGGACGCGGCCCGCGCCCTGGACCTCGAGTGGTCGGCCGACCCGCGCTGGGAGGGCGTGCGGCGCGACTACTCGGCCGCCGACGTCGTCCGCCTGCGCGGCAGCGTGCAGGAGGAACACACGCTCGCCCGGCGCGGCGCCGAGAAGCTGTGGCGCCAGCTCACGGAGGAGGTCGGCACCGGCGGGTACACCAACGCCCTCGGCGCCCTCACCGGCAACCAGGCCGTGCAGCAGGTCAAGGCCGGGCTGCGCGCCATCTACCTCTCCGGCTGGCAGGTGGCCGCGGACGCCAACAACTCGGGCCACACCTATCCGGACCAGTCGCTGTACCCGGCGAACTCCGTGCCCACCGTCGTCCGCCGCATCAACAACGCGCTCCTCCGCGCCGACCAGATCGAGTGGGCGGAGGGCACCTCGACCGTCGAGGACTGGCTCGTGCCGATCGTCGCCGACGCCGAGGCCGGGTTCGGCGGGCCGCTCAACGCCTACGAGCTCATGAAGTCGATGATCCAGGCCGGCGCGGCCGGCATCCACTGGGAGGACCAGCTCGCGTCGGAGAAGAAGTGCGGGCACCTCGGCGGCAAGGTCCTGATCCCCACGCAGCAGCATGTGCGGACCCTGAACGCGGCACGGCTCGCGGCCGATGTCGCCGGGACGCCCTCGGTCATCGTCGCCCGCACGGACGCCGAGGCCGCCACGCTCATCACGTCCGACGTCGACGAGCGGGACCAGCCGTTCGTCACCGGCGAGCGCACCCCCGAGGGTTTCTACCACGTACGCAACGGCCTCGAGGCGTGCATCGCCCGCGGCAGGGCCTACGCACCGTACGCGGACCTGCTCTGGATGGAGACCGGCACCCCGGACCTCGACCTGGCGCGGCGCTTCGCCGAGGGGATCAAGGCGGAGTTCCCGGACCAGATGCTCGCCTACAACTGCTCGCCGTCGTTCAACTGGCGCAAGCACCTCGACGACGCCACGATCGCCCGGTTCCAGCGCGAGCTGGGCGCGATGGGGTTCACCTTCCAGTTCATCACCCTCGCGGGCTTCCACGCCCTCAACTACTCGATGTTCGACCTCGCCCACGGCTACGCCCGCAACGGGATGAGCGCCTACGTGGACCTGCAGGAGCGCGAGTTCGCCGCCGAGTCCCGCGGCTACACCGCCACGCGGCACCAGCGCGAGGTCGGCACCGGCTACTTCGACCAGGTGGCCACGGCCCTCAACCCCGGCGGCAGCACCCTCGCTCTCGCCGGGTCCACCGAGACGCAGCAGTTCCACTGACCCTCCCCGTCGGGAGGGCAGGAATGACCACGAAACCCGGGTCCGGGCGGTCACTTCTACCCTCTCGGCACCCCGAACCGGCACCCCTCTCGGCACCCCGAACCGGCACCCAGACCTCCAGGAGCACACCATGAACGACACCTACACCCTGAACGGCATCACCCTCACCGCGCCGCCCATCCAGCGCCAGGGCGAGATCCTGACCCGCGAGGCCCTGGACTTCGTCAAGGCGCTGCACCGGGCCACCCACAAGCGCCGCGAGGAGCTCCTCCACCACCGGTGCCGCCAACGCAAGGCCGTGGCGGCCGGCGCCGACCCGCGCTTCCTGCCCGAGACACGGCACATCCGCGAGGACGCGTCGTGGCGGGTGGCCCCGACGGCGCCGGGTCTCGAGGACCGCCGCGTGGAGATCACCGGCCCCGTGGACCGCAAGATGACCATCAACGCCCTCAACTCCGGCGCGAAGGTCTGGCTCGCCGACATGGAGGACTCCTCGACGCCGTCGTGGTCCAACGTGATCAACGGCCAGCTGAACCTCCGGGACGCCCTCGCCGGGCGCATCGGGTTCACGTCGCCCGAGGGCAAGGAGTACCGGGTCGAAGGCGCCGCGGACACGCTGCCGACGATCGTCGTCCGCCCCCGGGGCTGGCACCTGTCCGAGAAGCACGTCCTCATCCAGGACGTCGCCGTCGCCGGTGGCCTGTTCGACTTCGCCCTCTACTTCTTCCACAACGCCCGCACGCTGATCGACCAGGGACGCGGACCCTACTTCTACCTGCCGAAGATCGAGAACCACCTCGAGGCGCGCCTGTGGAACGACATCTTCGTCCAGGCCCAGCAGCTGCTCAACATCCCGCAGGGCACCATTCGCGCCACCGTGCTGATCGAGACCATCACGGCGGCGTTCGAGATGGAGGAGATCCTGTACGAACTGCGGGACCACGCGGCGGGGCTGAACGCCGGCCGGTGGGACTACATCTTCTCCGTGATCAAGAACTTCCGCACCCGCGGCCCGCGCTTCGTCCTGCCGGACCGCAACGCCGTGACCATGACGGCGCCGTTCATGCGCGCCTACACCGAGCAGCTCGTCCGCGCCTGCCACCGCCGCGGCGCCCACGCGATCGGCGGCATGGCCGCGTTCATCCCGAACCGCCGCGACGAGCAGGCCAACGCCCTCGCCCTCGAGAAGGTGCGGGCGGACAAGACCCGGGAGGCCGGCGACGGCTTCGACGGATCGTGGGTGGCGCACCCCGACCTCGTGCCCGTGGCCATGGAGGTCTTCGACGCGGCACTCGGTGACCGCCCGAACCAGCTCCACCGCCTGCGCGAGGACGTCCGTCCGGACGACGCCGCGCTGCTGGACATCGCCGCCACGCCGGGCATCATCACCGAGCGCGGTGTCCGCGAGAACCTCGAGGTCGGGGTCCGGTACATCGAGTCCTGGCTGCGGGGTAACGGCGCCGCGGCCATCAACAACCTGATGGAGGACGCCGCGACGGCCGAGATCTCGCGGTCGCAGATCTGGCAGTGGATCTACACGGGCGCCCTCACGGACGACGGCGAGGTGATCACCCGGGAGCGGGTGGCCGATCTGCTCGACGAGGAGTTCGATACCTTGGCACGGTTCGACGGCGACCGGTTCGACGAGGCCCGCGAAGTGTTCGAGGAGGTGGCCCTCGGCACCGAGTTCCCGGCCTTCCTGACCGTGACCGCGTATTCGAAGTACCTGCGGGACGAGCGGTCGCTCGCCGCCGTGTGACGCCGCCGACACCGACGCGGGGGACGACGCCGACGTCGTCCCCCGCGGTCGGCCTACGGGGCGGTGGGCGACGCCGCCGGAGCCGGCGTGCCGTCCTTCGGGGCGCAGGTCAGCCCGGCGGGCGTGATGTCCACCCGCTCCGGCGGGATGACGCCCGCGTAACCGGACCCGACGACGACGTCGACCGTCCGGTCCTTGCGTTCGTCGGTCACGTAGATCGTGTCGGGGATGGTGCGCTGCAGGGTGAACGCGTTGTCGCGCCCGGCCTCGCCCGAGACGATGATCGCCGTCATGCCGGTCCGGCCGACCGGCCGGTTGCCGACCTCGCGCACCGCGAAGGCCCGGCCGCGGAGCTGCGTCGCAGCGGTGGTGGCGAGGCCGTCCATGCTGGTGCTGTTGTACACGTTGACGTTGACGGAGCTCGGATCCTGGTAGTCGAACGGTCCGGCGGGGCACGTCGGGGTCGGTTCGGGGGCCGCCGTCTCGGGCGCCCCCATGCTGATGCTGATGTCGCCGCGCGTGATACCGACGGCGAAGTACACCGCGGCGGTCACGAGTCCGACGAGCAGGACGAGGACGACGCCGTGGAAGATCTTCCGCAGCGGTACCCGGCGGTGGCGATCGGCGTCGTCCTCGCCGAACACGGCGCCGAGGTCCGTCTCGGTGACGATCCGCTGGCCGTGCCACTCGGTCGGGTCCTGTTTGGCCTGCGCCCGCTGGTGGCGCGGCGAGCCGTGCTCACTCATCGAGGACGAGGACTCTCGCGTGCAGGATGGTCCGCTGGTGCAGCGCCGTCCGGACCGCGCGGTGCAAACCGTCCTCCAGGTACATCGTGTTGTTCCACCGCACCACGTGCGGGAAGAGGTCGCCGAAGAACGTCGAGTCCTCGGCGAGCAACGCTTCGAGGTCGAGCGTGGTCTTGGTGGTCACCAGTTCATCGAGCCGCACCTGCCGGGGAGCCACCTCCGCCCAGTCCTTGGGGGTCACGCATCCGTGGTCGGGGTACGGCCGCCCGTCACTCACTGCTTTGAAGATCACACCTCTAGGGTAGGTAATTGCTTCGACCAATGGAACGCGCGTCCGCCAGCCGGGCATCCCGCGGCTCGACGGTCACGCCCGGGGAGCGGCGGGGAGGGCGTCGGCGGGCGTCGGGTAGGAGGGCTGGGCCCCCGGGCGCCGGACCGCGTAGGAGCCGACCCGCACGGCGTACCGGACGGCGTCGTCCAGCGGCTCACCTGTTACGAGGCGCGCCGCGAGCGCCCCGACGAAGGCATCTCCGGCGCCGGTCGTATCGACCACGGCCACCTGCGGTGCGGGCACCCGGTGGAGGCCCCCGCCGTCGGCGACGAGGGCACCGGCCCCGCCGAGCGTCATCACCACCGACGCGAAGCCAAGGCCCAGAAGCCCCTCGACGACACCCGGGTGGTCCGCGGCCACCGGGTGTCCGAATCGCTCGAGGACCAGCGCCCCCTCGTGCTCGTTGACCACCAGGGGGTCCGCACGGAGGAGCGCGGCGCGGTCGAGGGCGATGACGGGTGCCAGGTTGACGATCACGCGTCCGGTGGCGAGGCGGACCGCCGCGGCCGTGGTGTCGGCGGGCAGTTCCCCCTGGACGACGACGACGCCGGCCGCGCGGATGGTGCCGGCAGAGGCCGCGACGAGGTCGGGGGTCATCCCGGCGTTGGCGCCGGGCAGCACCACGATGGTGTTCTCGCCGTCGCCGGCCACCTGGATCACCGCGAGCCCGGTCGCGCCATCGGTCCGCCGGACGGCCCGCAGGTCCACGCCCGCCGTCGTCAGGAGGGAGAGGGCGACGTCGGCGTACGCGTCGGCTCCCACGGCGCCGACCAGGGCGACCTCGGCGCCCAGCAGGGCCGCGGCGACGGCCTGGTTGGCGCCCTTGCCTCCGGGCAGCACCGTCATCGAGCGGCCGGCCACGGTCTCGCCCGGCCTCGGGTGCCGGTCGGCCGTGACCACGAGGTCCGCGTTGATGGACCCGACGACGACGATGCCCGACCCTGCGCTCATGCCGTGAGTCTTTCACGCCGGTCCGGTCCGGTGGTCCGCGGGACCAGTCCCGAATGTTGGGCGGGCGTCGTCCCGGAACATAATGGAGCCATGCCTACGGATGCCCCGATCGATCTGCTGCCCGCTGCCCCCGCCCCGCGCGCCCCCGACGGGCGACGGCCCGCCCGGGGGCTCCTGCTCGACGTCGACGGCCCGGTGGCCAGCCCCGTGACGCGGACGGTCCCCGCGGGGATCATCGCCGACCTGCTGACGCTCGCCACGGCGGGCTGGCCCGTGGTGTTCAACACGGGCCGCTCGGACGCGTTCATCCGCAAGCAGGTCATGGAGCCGATGCTCGCCGCGGGCCTGCCCGCCGGGATCACCTTCCATGCCGTCTGCGAGAAGGGCGCCACCTGGTTCTCGTTCACGGCCGACGGCGCCGGGGAGGTCTTCACCGACCGCGGGCTCGCGCTGCCCACGAGCTTCGCCGACGACGTCCGGGACCTCGTCGAGGAGAAGTACTCGCACCTCATGTTCTTCGACGAGACGAAGCTCGCCATGGTCTCGGTGGAGCAGTCCCTCGAGGCGGCGAACGCCGACTACCTGGAGGGCCAGCGCTCCTTCGACGAGGACGTCCTCGACATCATGCACAGCCATGACATGGGCGCCTGCCGGCTGGACCGGGAGGAGCCGGACAGCAACGGGGACATCGAGTACCGCGTGGACCCGACCATCATCTCCACGGACATCGAGTCCGTCCGGGTGGGCAAGGACCTCGGCGCCGAGCGCGCCCTCACGCTCGTCGCGCCGCTCATGGACCTCCCCCGCACGTGGCGGACGGTGGGCGATTCACGCACCGACTACGCCATGGCCGACTACCTGCACGAGCAGGGGTACGACCTCGCGCACGTGGACGTCCGGCCGGCCGACGGCGTCCCCGCGAAGCCCTACGAGGTCCTGACCGAGGGCTCACTCATCCACGAGGAGGCCGGCGCCGCCTTCCTCGCCCGCTGCGTCGCGTCCCTCGGCTAGGGCCCGTCGCCGTTCCGGGAGGGGACGTACCCGGCGGCGTCCCGCCACGCCCCGGTCAGGCGGCGTCCTGTGCCAGGGCATCCTCGATCGCGGCGATCACCTCGGGGGCATCCGGCTCGACCGTCGGGGCGAAGCGTGCGACGACCTCGCCGTCGCGGCTGACGAGGAACTTCTCGAAGTTCCATTTCACGAGGCCGGGCAGGAGCCCGGTCCTGAACGTCGTCAGCTGCCGGTAGAGGGGGTGCTGGTCCTTCCCGCGGACGTCGCCCTTGGCCATCAGCGGGAAGGTGACGCCGAAGGTCCTCGAGCAGAACGCGGCGATCTCGCCGTCGTTGCCGGGTTCCTGCCCCATGAACTGGTTGCAGGGCATGCCGAGCACCACGAGGCCCTCCTCCGCGTACCGGCCGTACAGGGCCTCGAGGCCCGCATACTGCGGGGTGAAGCCGCATTTCGAGGCGACGTTGACCACCAGGACGGGGTGGCCGCGGAACTCCCCGAAGGACTTCGTGCTGCCGTCGGTCATGGTGAGGTCGATCCCGTACAGGGCGGACGAAGGCATGGTGACTCCTCGGGGGTCGGTGGTGCTCGGTGTTCGTATCGTCGCACGAAGCGGATGGGCCTCCCTCAACGGAGCAAATCGGCCCGCGGGCACGTTGGAAGGAACGGCGGCCGGAGGCAGGCCGCACGACACCGACAGGACGGGTCACCGGATGGGAATCATCGACACGTGGAAGACGCAGCTCCGGACGACCTTCACGGACGGCGACCCGACCATCCCGCAGTGGCAGTTCGAGTTCGAGAAGGGCGACGACGTCGGGTACTTCCCCGTCGACTCGGCCGTCTGGACGGTGCACAGTTCCATCACGCCCACCGTGGCCGGCATCCGCGCCCTGCTGCTGCAGACCCTGCATCCGGGCGCCATGGCCGGCGTGCACGCCCACTCGAGCTTCCGCGAGGAGCCCCTCGGGCGGCTCGCCAACACCATCCGCTGGATCTTCACGGTGACGTACGGGTCCACGGTCGCGGCCCGGGAGGGGTCGGCGTTCGTCCAGCGTCTCCATACGCGGGTCCACGGGACGTACATCGACAGCCGCGGCGTTGAGCAGCCCTATTCGGCGGCGGATCCGGACCTGATCCGGTGGGTCCACCTCGCGTTCGCCGACGCCTTCGTGGCCGCGCACTCGGCGTACGGCGGGCCCATCCCGGGCGGCGTGGACCAGTACGTGGCGGAATGGGCGCAGGCCGGGGAGCTGATGGGCCTCGAGGACCCGCCGCGCTCCGCCGGCGAGCTCCGGGCGCAGCTCGCCGCGTTCGACGACGACCTCAGGAACAGCGAGCAGGTGCAGGAGGCGCTGACCTACATCCGCCGTCCTCCCCTGCCCCGCTCCCAACGCCTCGGCTACCGGATCCTGTTCGCAGGCGCGGTGGCCACGCTGGAGCCGCGCCATCGCGAGCTGCTCGGCCTGCGGGTGCCGTCCCTCGGACCGCTCCCGCTGCCGATCCGGCCGGCCGTGCGGCTGGTCCTCGGGATGATCCGGCTGGGGCTGGGACCGGAGGGCCCAGCGGAGACCGCCGCGAAGAACCGCATCCGCCGCGTGGCCGGCGCCGCGGACCCGTCGGCGGCCTGAACGCAGCAGGACCCCGGCCGGAGCCGGGGTCCTGCTGGTCGAACTGGCGGAGGATGGGGGATTTGAACCCCCGAGGGCGTGAACCCAACACGCGTTCCAGGCGTGCGCCATAGGCCGCTAGGCGAATCCTCCTCATTTGGAGCAGATACCAGAATACCCATACAACCGGTTCTCGCCGAATCGCCCCGATTCCGCAGGGCCACGCCGGCGCCGCGGCGGCCCTCCCGCAGGCCTGGCCCGCGGAGTCGAATGCCACCCGATCCACTGTGTAGACTATTTCCCGGCCCCTCATGTGGTGTCATCCTGTGAACTCCCCCAGGACCGGAAGGTAGCAAGGGTAAGCGGGCTCTGGCAGGTGCATGGGGGGTCTTCACTTTAAGCGCGGGCAGCGGGAGGTTCCACGGTGGCAGACACGGGCGCCGGCCGCTTCGCCCCCAGCCCCTCCGGCCAGCTGCACGTCGGCAACCTCCGCACGGCCGTCCTCGCGTGGCTCTTCGCCCGCTCCACCGGACGCAGGTTCCTGATCCGGGTGGAGGACCTGGACCGCGTCCGCGTCCGCGCCGGTGCCGAGGCGGAGCAGCTCGCCGAACTGACGGCACTGGGTCTCGCCTCCGACGAGCCGGTCCTGCGCCAGAGCGAGCACGTCCCCCGCTACACCGCGGCGCTGGAGCAGCTCATGGCCCGGGGCCTCGCCTACGAGTGCTTCTGCACGCGGCGCGACGTCGCCGAGGCGGCGAGCGCACCGCACGGCCGGCCCGGCTTCTACCCCGGCACGTGCCGGTCCCTCGGCGAGGACGAGCGGGCACGACGTCGGCTGGAGCGCCGCCCCGCGCTGCGGCTGCGCTCCGCCGTCGACAGCTGGACCGTCGAGGACCTGCTCGCCGGGCGTGTCACGGCGCCGGTCGACGATCTCGTCCTGCGGCGGAACGACGGCGTGATCGCCTACAACCTCGCCGTCGTCGTCGATGACGCGGCCCAGGGCATCGACCAGGTGGTGCGGGGCGAGGACCTCCTCGACTCGGCCCCCCGGCAGGCCTACCTCGCCTCCCTGCTCGGTCTCCCGTCGCCCACGTACGCGCATGTCCCCCTGGCGGTCACGGCCGGGGGCCGCCGCTTGGCAAAGCGCGACGGCGCTGTGACACTGGAGGACCTTGCCGGGCAGGGCTCGTCGGCGGCCGCGGTCCTGGACGAGATCCTGGCCTCGCTCGGTCTTCCCCGCGGGAGTCTGGACGCGGCCCTCGCGGTGTTCGATCCGGGGCGGCTGCCAAACCACCCGTGGGTGGTCGAGCCCGCTGTCCTGTTCTCCACCGCCGCCGGACCGGCATGCACACCGTCAGTACCAACCGATAAGGTTTCTCCGTGAGTACAGCCCTCTACCGCCGCTACCGCCCCGAGACCTTCGCGGACGTCATCGGCCAGGAGCATGTCACCGAACCCCTGATGGCGGCCATCGACAAGGACCGCATCAACCACGCCTATCTGTTCTCCGGGCCCCGCGGCTGCGGCAAGACCACCTCGGCGCGCATCCTCGCCCGCTGCCTCAACTGCGCACAGGGCCCCACCTCCACGCCGTGCGGCGTGTGCGACAGCTGCGTCGAACTCGCCCGGGGCGGTTCGGGCAGCCTGGACGTCATCGAGATCGACGCCGCGAGCCACGGCGGCGTCGACGACGCCCGCGACCTCCGCGAGCGCGCCACCTTCGCCCCCGTCCGCGACCGGTTCAAGATCTTCATCATCGACGAGGCCCACATGGTCACCTCGGCAGGCTTCAACGCCCTGCTGAAGATCGTGGAGGAGCCGCCGGAGCACATCCTCTTCATCTTCGCGACCACCGAGCCGGACAAGGTGATCGGCACCATCCGCTCGCGGACGCACCACTATCCCTTCCGGCTCGTCCCGCCGGAACCCCTCATGGCCTACCTCGAACTGCTGTGCCGGAAAGAGAACGTGCCGGTCGCCCCGGGCGTCCTCTCGCTCGTGGTCCGCGCCGGCGGCGGCTCCGTCCGTGACTCCCTGTCCGTGCTCGACCAGCTCATGGCCGGCGCGAGCGAGACGGGGCTCGACTACGAGCTCGCCGTCTCACTCCTCGGCTACACGCACGCGACCCTGCTCGACGACGTCGTCGACTCCGTGGCCGCCGGCGACGCCGCGACGGTGTTCAACGCCGTGGACCGCGTGATCCAGACCGGTCACGACCCCCGGCGGTTCGTGGAGGACCTGCTGGAGCGGTTCCGCGACCTGATCGTCATCAACGCGGTCCCCGAAGGTGCCGCGTCGATCCTGCGCGGCGTGCCCGACGACCAGCTGAACCGCATGCGCACGCAGGCCACCCAGCTCGGCGCCGGCGAACTGTCCCGCGCCGCCGACGTCACCAACGCCGCCCTGAACGAGATGACCGGCGCCACGTCGCCGCGGCTGCATCTCGAACTGCTGTGCGCACGCCTGCTGCTCCCGGCGGCGGATGCCTCGGTGCGCGGCACGCTCGCCCGGGTGGACCGCATCGAGCGCCGCCTCGAATACGCCGCGGGGACGCCAGCTGCCGACGGCGTCGAACCCGACGCCGCACCGGTCGCCGCAGCCGAACCATCGAAGCCTCCGCGTCCGCGGCTCGACGGCGTCCCCCGGACCGCGGAGGAGGCCGCGGCCCGCTGGTCGCTGCCGGTGGCCGATCCGGCCGGGCCCGCCGTACCCGCAGCCGCCGCCGCACAGTCCCCCGCCGTCCCTGCCGCAGCCAGGCAGCCGGGCACGCCTGCGGCGGATTCCTCACCCGACTGGGGCGGCAACTGGGGCGTCTCCACTCCGTCCGCGTTCGCGGCCCCGGAGCCCGAGGCGCAGGCGGCAGCGCCGCGTCCCGCGGCGGGAGCTCCGGGTACGACGCCGGGCGCCCCCGCAGTCACTCCCGGAGGTGTGGGCGCCCCGGGCGAGTCGGGCACGTCAGGTGCGCCGGCCACCGCTGCTCCTGGCGCCCGGGACACTGCCGACGCAGCGGGTGCGCCGGACGCAGCGGGCTCTCCGTCCGCACCGGATGCGGCACGCACTCCGGTCACCGGGACCACCGACCGCGATCGGGACGCTGCAGGGTCCGCCTCGACGGCCCCGATGCTGGGCGCCCCGAGGCCCGACGCCTCCACGCCGGACACCTCGGCGAGCGACGGAGTCCGCGACGAGCGCCCGGCTGCTGGGGAGCGCGGGCCCGACGGGCCGGTCGCGATGCCGGAAACGGGCCGGTCGGATCAGGCCGCCGTCGTCGACGACGGAGCGCGTCGCCGGAGTGGCCGGGCTCCACAGTCGCAGGGCCACGAGGGCAGCCAGGGGCAGCGGACCGACGGCGCTCCCGGGCAGCACCTCACCGGCGAACCGGGCCGGCAGCCGGACGCGGGACAGGAGCAGCACCCGGCGCAGGCTTCGGGCGGTCCGGCACAGCCGCAGCAGGAAGCCCGGCGACCCGAAGCCGGCCGGCAGCAGCAGCCCGCTGCGTCCGGCGGCAACGTCGAGATGATCCGGCGCGCCTGGCCCGAGATCATGGACGAGGTCGCCCAGATCAAGCGCGCCACCTGGCTCATCGTGAACGTCTCGGCCAAGCCGCGGTCGTTCGAGGGCAACCAGCTGGTCCTCGCCTTCGTGAACCAGGGCAACGCGATCGGGTTCCAGCGTGGGCCCCACATGGACAACCTGAAGCAGGCGATCCACAAGGTCCTCGGCCTCACCTGCTCCATCGAAGCGGTCCACGACGCCGGCGGGGCGGGTGAGTCGGGCCCAAAAGTACCGGCCCGCACGGCGGGCCCGGGTAGCAGCCCGGGCCCTGCTTCATCGGCGCCGGGTCGCGCGAGCGATCCGTCGGCCCCTCGGGAGGATGGTCGACCGGCCGCCGGGGCAAGTGCTCCCGCGCCGTCCTCGCCCGCCAGCCCCGGGGCGCATGGCACCGGGGCCGCTGCTCCGGCGCCCTCCTCGCTCACGGGCTCGGGGATGCGTGACGCCGGAGCGGCGGAGACCTCGACGCCGTCGGCCGACGATCCTCCCCCCGGTCCGGCGTCGGTCGCAGGCCGTGCCGGTCACGCGAACCAGCAGACTGCATCCGCAGCTCGGCCGGCCGCCGGCGACGCACCCACCTCGGACCGCACGGACACCGAGGAGGTAACCGCCGCACCGACCGCAGAGTCACCGCAACCGGTCACGAGCGACACCCCAGGTCATAACGGCGCAGATACCGCGGGTACCCCGGATACCGTCCGCCCGGCACCAGCCGCCGTCCCGCCGACGCTGCAGGCCGGGCAGCCCTCCGGCATCCGCCCGGCAGCGACTGAGGAGCACGAGCGCGCGGGCACGACCGCGCCCCCTGCCGCACCAGCAGCACGCGACACCCGCGGCGACGCACCCGTGCCGAACCGCGCCGAGGCTCCAGCACCCAACGCCGGCGCCTCCCGTGACACGCGCCCGGCCGGGCGCCCTGCATCGGGCGTGGCGTCCGGAGCGGCGTCTGCCCCGGGACAACCCGGCACGGAGAGCGTCAGCGCCTGGGACCCGTCCATGTCGGATGACTCCTGGGCCCTCGTCGAACCGCCCGAGGAAGCCTTCGACCCGGGTCCGGGCTGGGGCTCCGTCCCGGAAGATCCCTTCGCCCGTCGCGCTACAGGACCCCGTGGGACCGCGGAAGCGGCCCCGGCACCCGACACGACGGACGGCCGCGGCCCGGACCCCCGGAGCCCGAAGCGTGCCCCTGCACCCCAGGGCCCTTCCGTATCCGGCTCGCGCGCTGCACCGGAGGGAGCGGCGACGAGCCCGGCCCCCGCGCCGGCGGCGTCCCGCTCCGTCATCTGGAGCCCGCCGGACACGGCACCCCCGACCACCGCCGCCGGGGACAGGACGCACACCCCTGCTCCCGGCACGGACGGCACCGATGCGGGGACAGCGCCTCAGCCGCCCTTCGCCCACACCACGTCGCCCGCCCAGCCCAGGACCGCCGTCGTCCCCAGGTTCGCAGCGCCAGCCCCCGGGGCAGGCGATGCCCCCACGCGGTCGGCACCCGGCGCAACGCCTCCCACCACCGCGCCCGGTGGCGGTGCCAGTCAGGACCGCCCCGCAACCGGCGATGTCCTGCGGAAGCCGGTCAGCCGGTACCAGCAACTGCTCGACGAAGCCGAACGGAAGCGCGCCGAAGAGGCGGCAGCGGCGCGGGGCGTCGCCGATCTCCGCTTCGTGGAGGACGAGCCCAGCGCGGACGACGAGACCATCGAGGAATCGGGGCTCGTTGGGCGGACCGCGATCGAGCGCATCCTCAACGGACGCCTCGTCGAGGAACGCAGCATCGACGGCCAGTAGCGGGTGCCCGCTGCGGATCGCCCACGCTCAGGGCGTAACGCCGCACCCGCTCTCCGGGGGCTTCAGGTCCCCGGGAGGGCGGACAATGGAGGGTGCGCTTCCTCCCGCTGACGTAGCGGGAGGGTGCGGCATCCGGCATCGGATCAGCATCACGACAGGCAGAAGAGGACACACCGTGTACGAAGGCGCAGTGCAGGAGCTTATCGACGAGCTCGGACGCCTGCCCGGGGTCGGGCCGAAGTCGGCCCAGCGCCTCGCGTTCCACATCCTGGAGGCCGACGGCGAGGACATGCAGCGCCTGGTCACGGCGATCACCACGGTCAAGGAACGCGTGAAGTTCTGCAGCGTCTGCGGCAATGTCGCCGAGCAGGACCAGTGCGCCATCTGCCGCGACCCGCGCCGGGATGCGTCCATGATCTGCGTCGTCGAAGAGTCGAAGGACGTGATCGCCGTCGAACGCACGCGTTCCTTCCGCGGCCGCTACCACGTCCTCGGGGGCGCCATCAATCCCATCGCGGGGGTGGGCCCGGACCAGCTGCGCATCCGCGAACTCCTCGCCCGTCTGTCGGATGCGCAGATCCAGGAGATCATCATCGCCACGGACCCGAATCTGGAGGGGGAAGCGACGGCGACCTACCTGGTGCGCATGCTCAAGACCATCGGCATCCCCGTGACACGCCTCGCTTCCGGCCTCCCGGTCGGCGGCGACCTCGAGTACGCGGACGAGGTGACCCTCGGGCGGGCCTTCGAGGGCCGCCGCGTCATGTCCTGACGCGAACGGCCCCGAAGGGAGCCCCTAGGCGATGCGCGTCCCGCGCGCCAGACGCCGGGCCGGCATCGTCAGCTTCCGGCGGGCACCCAGCAGGAGCGCGGCGGCCAGGAGCAGCTGGATCCCCAGCCCCAGCGGCCAGACCGGCGTCTCCTGCGGGAGCGGCCGGAACGCCTGGGCCGCCTCCTCGCAGGTCTGGTCGGTGTCGGGTCCGGCCTGCGCCGCGCGCACCCCCTGGCTGATCGTCTCCATGACGCCGGGCGTGTAGTACGGCCCCCCGGTGGGCCCGTAGGGGCCGGCCGTCTCGGGCTCCGGCAGATCCTCCACGTTGTAGGGCACGGCGTCCGCCACCACCACGAACGGGTTCGCGGCCAGGATCCAGGTGATGTACTGCGTGTTCGGCACCTCGGACTGGGAGGTCTGCGTCACGCACTCCAGCTCGGCGCCGGGCTCGGGGGCACCCATGCTGTCCAGGCTGGACTCCGGATAGGTGTAGTAGGAGGACGTGATGGTCCGCTCCTCCATCACCAGCAGGGCACTCAGCCCGAAGACGATCACCGTGCCGAGCGCCAGCAGGGCCACCAGCATGTAGGTGCTGACGATGGAGAAGAGCGGCCGGTTGGCGAGCGCCGAGACGCCCACCCCGATCGCGCAGACGATGCCGAGTTCCACGGCGAGCATCAGGAGCGAGACCACGGCCTCCTGGCCGGTGACCCCGCCGAGCGCCAGCGCCCAGAAGATGAAGGGGGTGCTGAGGACGAGGAACGCGAGGGAGCCTGCCCAGGAGGCCAGCCACTTCCCGGCGATCAGCTGCCCCGGCGTCAGCAGGGTGACCTGCAGGATCGCGAGGGTGCCGCCCGCGCGGTCCCCGTTGACGGCGTTCGCCGAGAGCCCGGGAGAAACCAGGAGTCCGAAGAAGAGGACGAAGCCGACGATCAGGTCGAAGAGGATCCCGCCCTCGTTATCGGTGGCGCCGATCACGCCGAGACCGAGGACGAAGATGAAGCCGACCACCACGAACCAGATGCCGAGCATCCAGTACCAGCCCCTGCCCCGGAGCCGTTGCTTCATCTCGAGGGCGAACACGGTGCGGACCGCCGTCGTGAAGGGCAGCGAGGGCGCGGACCGTGCGCGGTCGGGGGTCGAGGGTTCGGTCACTGTGCTCATCGTCTGTCCGTATCAAGGCTCATGTAGGTCTCCTCGAGCGCACCGCCGGCGGGTGCGAAGGCGGTGACGACGACGTCGGCCATCACCAGTGTGCGCAGCAGCCAGGAGGCCTCCGCGGTGGTGCCGAGCTGGACGAGGAACTCCTCGCGCCGCGAGTCGCGGCGCGCCTCGAAGCGCACGCCGTGGCTCTGCAGGGCTGCGGCGAGGGCGGTCATCGGTTCGGCCTGGATGTAGTAGCGGCGGGTCTGGCCGCCCGCCTCGTCGAGCGTCTGGCTCTTCACCGACTGGCCCCGGCTGACGAAGACGGCGCGGTCGGCGATCTCGTCCAGCTCCGACAGGACATGGCTCGAGACGACGACGGTCCTGCCCTCGGCGGCGAGGGAGCGCAAGAGCGACCGCAGATCCACCCGCGAACCGGGGTCCAGGCCCGACGCCGGCTCGTCCAGGAGCAGGACCTGCGGGTCGTGGATCAGGGCCCGGGCCAGGCTGAGCCGCTGCTGCTGCCCGCGGGAGAGGACGCGGGCCGGTTGGTCACCGAAGGCGTCGAGCTTCACGGCCGCCAGGAGTTCGCCGGCCCTCCGGGTCCGGTCCGGGCGGCTCATGCCGTAGAGCGCGCCGATCGTGGTCAGGACCTCCCGGGCGGTCAGTGACTCCCACGCGCCCAGGGTGTCAGGCATCCAGCCGACACTGCTCCGCACCTCCCGGGGCTGCACGACGGGATCGAACCCCGCCACGCGGATGGAGCCGAGATCGGGGGCCAGGAGGCTCGCCATCATCAGCAGCAGGGTCGTCTTGCCGGAGCCGTTCGGACCGATCAGAGCGGTCACTTCCCCGGGCGGAGCCTCGAAATCGATATCGCGGACGGCCTGCACGGAGCCGAAGCTCCGTGCGACCCCCTCGACGACGATTCCCCCACAGTCGTTGGTCATGCTCCGAGATTAGGCGACGCGGGAGTGTATGGGCCGTAACGCGGCAGGTTCTTATTCGGACCCGACTTTGAGCGGACGAATCCCCCGCCGCTACACTGGCACGGGCGTGGGATCCGGATTCCGCTCCCCCAGGCGCCGATGCTGCCGCCCGTTCCAGCAAGCACGGCCGGCTGACGCCGCCGTCCTCCTTCGTCAGTGAGCGAGTGCATGAGCCTCATAGTCCAGAAGTTCGGCGGGTCGTCGGTGGCCGACGCCGAAGGCATCAAGCGCGTCGCGCGGCGGGTCGTCGACACCCAGGCCGCCGGGCACCAGGTGGTCGTCGTCGTCTCCGCCATGGGCGACAGCACGGACGAGCTGCTGGACCTCGCCGGGCAGGTGAGCCCGGCGTCGTCGGACGCCCGCGAGATGGACATGCTCCTGAGCGCGGGTGAACGCATCTCCATGGCCCTCCTGGCCATGGCGATCCACGCGACCGGCGCCTCCGCGCAGTCCTTCACCGGCAGCCAGGCCGGCATGATCACGGACGCCATCCACGGCAAGGCGCGGATCATCGACGTCTCCCCGCACCGCATCCGGACGGCCATCGAGAAGGGCGACGTCGCGATCGTCGCCGGTTTCCAGGGCATGAGCCGCGACAGCAACGACATCACGACCCTCGGCCGCGGCGGATCGGACACGACCGCCGTCGCCCTCGCCGCCGCGCTCGACGCGGACGTCTGCGAGATCTACACGGATGTCGACGGCGTCTACACCGCCGACCCCCGCGTGGTGGGGTCGGCACAGAAGATCGACACCATCTCCAGCGAGGAGATGCTCGAGATGGCGGCGTCGGGGGCGAAGATCCTGCACCTGCGCTGCGTCGAGTACGCGCGACGCTTCGGCGTGCCACTGCACGTCCGCTCCTCCTTCAGCCACAACGAGGGCACCTGGGTGCTGCCCAGCCCCGACGACCAGATCAAGATTCAAGAGGGAGAACCCTTGGAACAGCCCATCATCTCCGGCGTCGCGCACGACCGCTCCGAAGCGAAGGTCACGGTGGTCGGCGTGCCCGACATCCCCGGCAAGGCGGCCGAGATCTTCGGGATCGTCGCCGGCGCGAACACGAACATCGACATGATCGTGCAGAACGTCTCCACCCACGGGTCGGGCCGCACGGACATCTCCTTCACCCTCCCCATCGTGGACGGCGCCGAGGCCCTCGCCGCGCTCGACGGCGCGCGCGAGCGGGTCGGCTTCGAATCGGTCGACTACAACGAGAAGATCGGCAAGCTCTCGCTGATCGGCGCCGGCATGCGCTCGAACCCGGGCGTCTCCTACCGCTTCTTCCGCGCCCTGTCCGACGCCGGCGTGAACATCGACATGATCTCGACATCGGAGATCCGCATCTCCGTGGTCACCGGCGCCGAGCTGCTCGACACCGCGGTGCGCGCCGTGCACGCCGCCTTCGAGCTCGACGGCGAGAGCACGGCGACGGTGTACGCCGGGACGGGCCGCTGACCCAACACTCCTACCCGTAGCCGGACGACCCCCGGAAACGCCGTCCGCCCACCGGCCCGGGCCGCCCGCACGCCGGGGATACCGTCTGCCCACCGGCCGCGCTCGTCGAGTGGGCATGTCCAGACGGTCCCACTCCATGATCCTGGACAGTGGGCTGGAGCAGCGGACCGAGCGGCGCCGCACAGCCAGAAGGCCGGTGGATCATGAATCCACCGGCCTTCTGCCTGTCCTTCAGCGGGTGTTACTTGTTCCCGGTGGGGGTGATGGCCTCCCGCGGACCGGTCAGGAGCTTGTCCGCCGCGCCGGCGGTGGGCTCCTGGGCTGCGGCCGGTGCCTCACCGGCACCGCCCACGACCACCGTCACGTAGGTCACGGCCGAGGATCCGGCGTAGGTCACGCGGCCCACGTAGGAGCCGGCGGCCAGGCCCTGCCAGGCGAGGTTCACCTTGCCCGTGCTGCCGTTCGCCAGGGCGAGCGGGTTGGGGGTCAGCGTCGCGTTGTTCTCGGTCTTCAGGACCGCCGCGTCGATGGTGCCGGCGGTGGGCCGGTTGTCGGTGCTGGCGTACAGGTTGGCGATGATCCGGTACGTGCCCGGCGCCGGGTTCGGAATGGTGATCGTCTCGCTGGCATCGGCGGTCGCGACATCCTGGGCCGCGCCAGAGGGCAGGATGATCTTCATGTCGAAGTCGGCCGTCGGGTCACTCGACAGGACGGAGAACTTCGCCACCGGGGCTCCCGCGGGGACGGTGACCTCCTTGGTGGTCTCAGCACCGACCTCGAGGTTGATCGGCGTCGAATCCGCCTTGGAGAGACCGTCGAGGGTCATCTTGATCGGGGTGTTGGTGCCCGAGGTGACATCGAAGGAGCCGCTGCCATCGGGGCCCGGGGAGGTGAAGGCCACCTCGGCCGGAGCCTTGACCGCCTGCGGGCGCACAGCCACCGGAGAGGTGACGGTGGTGCCCTGGCCGGACCAGGTCAGGGACCCGGCCGCGAACGTGCCGAACGGCGCGCTCTGGTTCTCGAAGGAGACCTTGAAGGTCCGCTTCTCGCCCGGGGCGCTGAAGTTCAGGACCGCCGGGGTGACGGTGACCTTCACGCCGGGGACGTTGGCCGTGGCCCGGTAGAGGCCGGGGGTGACGGCGGTGACCGTGCGGGTGACCTCCGTGCGTCCGGTCAGGTTGCCGAGGGCGAAGGACGGCACGTTGGTGTCCTTCGCGGCGACGGCCTTGATCTCCTTGATGCCGAGATCGACGCCGGTGCCCTGGATGAAGCGCAGGTAGTCGTCCACGGTCTGGTCGTAGACGAGCCCGGGGTTGAGGACGCTGGCCGGGTTGATGTGGCCCGCACCGACCGCGAGGACGTCGGTCTCGACGCCGCCGGTGGCGGTCTTCAGCGGGTAGGCGGTGGTCATCATGGCCGACTTCACGGCGGCTGGGGACCAGGCGGGGTTCTTGGCGAGGACCAGCGCGGCGAAGCCCGCGATGTGGGGCGATGCCATGGAGGTCCCGGAGAGGAACCCGAACTGCGCGCCCTTGGACCCGACCGTGGAGACGCCCGCGAGGACGGCGACGCCGGGAGCCGTGATGTCCGGCTTCAGCAGATCGGAATCGGTGGCGAGCAGGGGGCCGCGGGAGGAGAAGCCCGCGATCTGCGGGGTGGGAGGCAGCGGCTTGCCCGTGGTGTCCGTGGGCTTCAGGGCGACGGTGATGGCCGGGTTCGCGGCGACCTTCGCCTTGAGCTCGAGAGCCTCGGGAGCGTTGACGTGCACCGTCGGGACGACGTGCTGGTCGGTGTCCGTCGAGGAGTCGACGAGGTTGACGAGGATCATGCCCACGCCGCCGCCGCGCTTGACCTCGGCGCTCTTGGCGGTGCGATCCACGACGCCGCGGTCGCAGACCACGATCTTGCCGGCGACCTTCGCGGGATCGAGGGTGTTGGGGCCGCACAGGCTCGGGCTGACCGCGCCGGCCGCGGCCGCGTTCGCCGCGAGGACGACGGGGCTGGCGGGAACGCCGGTGCGCATGATCGACGCGCCGCGGTACTTGGTGCCGTCCGAGAACTCGGCGGTGCCCTGCAGCTCGTAGTTGAAGGTGCTCGCGGCGACCGTGGTCATCCACGGGGCGCCGTGGTTCACGGTGCTGGCTGTGGGGCCGGAGTTGCCGGCCGAGGCGGCGACGAAGATGCCCGCCGAGGTGGCCGAGAGGAAGGCCAGGGAGACGGGGTCAGTCGTCGTCGTCGTGCTGCCCGAGATCGAGTAGTTCAGCACGTCGACGCCGTCGAGGATGGCCTGGTTGATGGCGTCCACGGCGGCGGAGGAGTAGCAGCCGCCCGTGTTGGGGTCCTTGTCCTCCCAGCACGTCTTGTAGACCGAGATCTTCGCCTCGGGGGCCACGCCGGCGGAGACGCCGAAGTCCCGGCCGTCGACGGTCTGGGTGACGCCCGCGTTGCCGGCGGCGGTGCTCGCGGTGTGGGTGCCGTGGTTGTCGATGTCCACCGGGGAGAGGACTTCCTCGGGGGCGCGGTTCTCGGCGGGCACGGTCGCGATGAAGGCCTCGGCGAAGTACTGGGCGGAGACGACCTTCGAGTTGCAGAGGCTGCCGTCGAAGTCCTCGCCGACCTCGCAGTCACCGGCGAACGTGGTGCCGTCGGCCTTCAGCATGGCGATTCTGCCGTCGGCGTCGCGGTAGGGCTCGCCCACCTTGGGCTTGGAGTTGCCGGGGAGGGGTTTGACGGGCTTGCCGGCGAAGAAGGGGTTGTCGGGGGCGTAGCCGGTGTCGATGACGCCGACGACCGTGCCCTTGCCCGCGTTCTTCTTGCCGCCGAACTGGGTCTTCCAGGCTCCCTTGTTGCCGTCGAGGCCGAGGAAGTCGATGGTGGAGTAGTCCGGGGCGTTCTCGACGTCGGGGGCGACCATGAGCACCTTGTCGCTCTTGGCGAGTTCGATGGCCTGCTCGGCGCTGAGGTCCGCGGCGAAGCCGTTGATCGCCGCGGTGTACGTGCGGTCGACCTCGACGTTCTCGGCCGCGGCGACTTCCTGCTGCTTGGTCTCGAGGAACTTCGAGTACTGCTGGACGTTCTGTGCCTCGGCGTCGAGCTTCTTGCCCGGCTGGGGCTTCGTCGGGGCGATGCCCTGCACGCCACCCTCGTAGGTGGCGACCGGCTTGTCGGCAAGGACCACGATGTACTTGCCGGCCGGGAACTGCGCCGGGTCCAGGTCCTTGGCGGGCGCCTTCTGCGGCGCCACCGACGTCCCGGGGGCCGCGAACGCAGCAGGTGCCACAGCCGTCGATGTGACCAGTAACGGCAGACCCAGAACGATCGCCGCGGCAGTGCGCAGTCTGGCGCGCCCCTGCCCGGCATTTCTCCGTTGTGTCATAGGAAGGTAGTGCCTCTCGTGAAAGTGCGGACCGACCGAAGCCGTTCCCCCGATGCCGTGGTCTCCCGTATGGGACCCCATCCCTGTGATGACGCTCACAGACGCCACAGCGAGCACAAACTTACCCGAGGCAACACACCCTGCCCAGAGGGATCGCGGGTCAATCCCCAGAAACTTCACAGGAGGTTTACGAACGGCAGGCCGGGTGATAATGGAACAATGCCCCGCCCGTCGATCCGCCTCCCCGAAGCGGAATGGCAGGACCGCGCGCAGCTGCACCGGGACCGGGTGGCACGCTTCGCCGGCCCCTATCTGGAGCGGCGGTCCCACGGCGCCCGGCATCCTGTGGAGGACTTCCTCTTCACCTACTACACCCAGAAACCCGGTCAGCTCATGCGCTGGCACCCGGGGGCCGCCGTCGTCCTCGCCGGACCGGCCGCGCTCGAGCGCGCCGGCTGGAAGTACTACGCCGCCGACGACGCCGGGGTCCGGGTGGATGCGCAGCGCTTCATCGAGGAGCGCCGTGAGGCGATCGCCTTCGCCCGGGTGATCCTCGGCCGGACCGCGGCGCGGCCCGCGCAGTTCGGCTGCTTCGGGCTCCACGAGTGGGCGATGGCGTACCGGTCGGCCGTCAACGGCGTCCGCCACGACTACCTCGAGCTGCGCCTGGGGGCGGACGGCACCGACGGCGTCGTCGACTCCGCGCGGATCCGCTGCACGCACTTCGACGCCTTCCGCTTCTACACGCCGGAGGCGGTGCCCCTCAACGAGCACGCGCCCACGCGCCAGACGCAGCGGGACCTCGAGCAGCCGGGCTGCCTCCACGCCAACATGGACCTGTACAAGTGGGCGTACAAGCTCACGCCGCTGCTGCCCAGCGAGATCGTCATGGACTGCTTCGAACTGTCCTGGCGGATCCGGACGATGGACATGCGCGCCTCTCCGTACGACCTCGCGGCGTGGGGCTACACGCCGATCGCGATCGAGACGGCCGAGGGCAAGGCCGAGTACGTGCGCCTGCAGCGGGGGTTCGCCGAGGAGTCGCAGGCGCTCCGGGCGAAGCTCCTCGAACTGCTCGACGCCGCGCTGGACGCTCCCTAGACGTACTGGACCGCACAACCCCGTGCCGGGCAGGGCGCTGCCGCACACCCCAGCGGGACGGGCGGGACCGCGCCGTCGTCCCGCATCGTGCTGCCCCCAGCCGCTACGCTGGGGAGCCAGCCGAAGGGGACGCCATGACCAGCACCGATCCGACGCCGGCCGTCTGCCGTACGCACAGGGCCGCCCTGCGCGCCCTGGTGCCGTTCGTGGCACTCGCCCTCGCCCTGTCCGCCTGCACCCAGGGCGGGCCGACCACCGAACCGACAGATCAGGAGACCGCCGTGCAGTCCTCCACCCCAGCGCAGGACGGGAGCGCCGCGCCCAGCCCGGCGTCGTCCACCCCGCCTGCCTCCAGCCCGGCGCCCTCCACACCAACGCCGACCACCCCACCTGCTTCCACCCCGCCTGCCTCCACGAACGCCCTGCTGACCATCTCCGTCCAGCAGGATGCCTCCTCGGAGCCCGTGCAGTACGTCCTGGAATGCGTCGACGGCGCGCCCGGGCCGGCGACCACGCACCCGAACGCCGACGCCGCCTGCGCGTCCCTCGCGCGGCTCGGCACCGCCTTCTTCACCGCACGCCCCCGGAAGGACGTGGCGTGCACCCAGCAGTACGGCGGCCCGCAGACCGCGAGCATCACCGGGGAGCTCGACGGCACCGCCGTGACGGGATCGTTCGCCCTGACGGACGGCTGCCAGATCTCACGTTGGAACAGCGCGAAGGACCTGCTGGGGGCACCCGGCGCGCAGTAGGTCAGCGACGCCGTCGGGCCTGGAACGGTCGGATCTGCCCGCCGACTCGGTCTGGCCGGTGGGCAGATGCGGCCATCCCCACCGTCCGGGCCCGTCGGGTGGGCTTTACGGACGGCCGTGCGGACAGCAGGGCCCGCACGGGCCTGCGGGGAATCCCCGCTAGACTTGGACGGCAAGCTCGCGGAGCGCCGGTATCGACCCAGATGCGGCGTGAGACGGCACTTCCGGGCTACTGCATTTAATGCTGGAACCCCCAGCACTTGCCGCTCACGCACAGGAGTTGCCGGATGCCCCGGATCGTTGTCGACGTCATGCCCAAGCCCGAGATCCTCGACCCCCAGGGTAAGGCGATCGCCGGAGCACTCCCTCGGATCGGCCTCACCGGTTTCGCCGGTGTCCGCCAGGGCAAGCGCTTCGAACTGACCGTGGACGGTGATGTCACGGAGGAGATCCTCGAGCAGGCCCGCCACGCCGCCACCACGCTGCTCTCCAACCCCGTCATCGAGGACGTCACGCGCGTGGAGGTCATCGAGGAGGACGGCCAGTGACCGCCTCCGACCTCGAGACCCCGCTCATCGGCGGCCCCCAGCCCGCCACCGCCGGCGCTGACCGCGCGCTCGACGGCGTGAGGGTCGGCGTCGTCACGTTCCCCGGCTCGCTCGACGACCGCGACGCCGTCCGCGCCGTCCGCCTCGCCGGCGGCAGCGCCGTCCAGCTGTGGCACGGCGACCACGACCTGCAGGGCGTCGACGCCGTCATCATCCCCGGTGGTTTCTCCTACGGCGACTACCTCCGCGCCGGTGCCATCTCCCGTTTCGCGCCGCTCATGGAGCAGATCACGGCGGCGGCGTCGGGCGGGGCGAACGCCCTCCCCGTGCTCGGGATCTGCAACGGGTTCCAGGTCCTCACGGAGGCGCACCTGCTGCCCGGCTCCATGATCAAGAACAACTCCCTGCACTTCATCTGCCGCGACCAGCGCCTGCGCGTCGAGAACGCCGGCACCTTCTGGACCGCGGACTATGCGGACGGCGAGGAGATCGTCGTCCCGCTCAAGAACCAGGACGGGCAGTTCGTCGCCGACAACCGCACCCTCGACGAGCTCGAGGGCGAGGGACGCGTGGTCTTCCGGTACGTCGACGGCAACCCGAACGGCTCCCGCCGTGACATCGCGGGCATCTCGAACATCGCGGGCAACGTCGTCGGGCTCATGCCGCACCCCGAGCACGCGGTCGAGGCGGGCTTCGGCCCCGACTCCTCGGCGCGCGGCGACGTCGGGGTCCGTGGCGGCACCGACGGGCTCGGCATCTTCACCTCGGTACTCAAGAAACTGGTGGGCTAAGTGACTGCACAGACAACGTCCCGGACCTTCAACATCGACACGGTCGCGAACGCGGAGGCCACCCCCGGCCAGGCGCTCCCCTGGGCGGAACTCGGGCTCAAGGAGAACGAGTACCGGCGCGTCGAGGAGATCCTCGGGCGCAGGCCCACGGCCGCCGAGCTCGCCATGTACTCGGTGATGTGGAGCGAGCACTGCTCCTACAAGTCGTCCAAGGTGCACCTGCGCCAGTTCGGCGAGAAGGTCACCGAGGCCATGAAGGAGCACCTCCTCGTGGGCATCGGCGAGAACGCCGGCGTCGTCGACATCGGGGACGGCTGGGCCGTGACGTTCAAGGTGGAGAGCCACAACCACCCCTCCTTCGTCGAGCCCTACCAGGGCGCGGCCACGGGCGTCGGCGGGATCGTCCGCGACATCATCTCGATGGGCGCCCGCCCGGTCGCCGTCATGGACCCGCTGCGCTTCGGCGCGATCGACCACCCGGACACCGCGCGCCTCGTGCACGGGATCGTCGCGGGCATCGGCGGCTACGGCAACTCGCTCGGGCTGCCGAACATCGGCGGCGAGGTGGTCTTCGACGCCGTCTACCAGGGCAACCCGCTCGTCAACGCCCTCGCCGTCGGGGTGCTGCGCCACGAGGACATCCGCCTCGCGAACGCGTCCGGTGCCGGCAACAGGGTGGTCCTCTTCGGTGCCCGCACCGGCGGCGACGGCATCGGCGGCGCCTCGGTGCTGGCCTCGGAGTCCTTCGACTCCTCAAAACCGTCCAAGCGTCCCGCCGTCCAGGTGGGCGACCCGTTCGCCGAGAAGGTGCTCATCGAGTGCTGCCTCGAGCTGTTCAAGGCGTCCGTGGTCGAGGGGATCCAGGACCTCGGTGCGGCGGGCATCTCCTGCGCGACGTCCGAGCTCGCCTCGAACGGCGACGGCGGCATGCACGTCGAGCTCACCAACGTGCTTCTCCGCGACCCCTCCCTCACCCCCGGCGAGATCCTGATGTCGGAGTCGCAGGAACGCATGATGGCCGTCGTGACGCCCGAGAACGTGGCGGCGTTCGAGGCGATCATGGACACCTGGGCCGTGGAGTACTCCTGGCTCGGCGAGGTCACCGACACCGGCCGGCTCATCATCGAGTGGGACGGCGAGAAGATCGTCGACGTCGACCCCCGCATCGTCGCCCACGAAGGCCCCGTCTACGAGCGGCCGTACCACCGGCCGGTGTGGCTCGACGGCGTCCAGGCCGACGCCTTCACCGCCTCCCCCGCCGCCGAGCGGCCCGCCGACCTGCGCGAGGCCGTCCTGGACCTCATGGCCTCCCCCAACATGTGTGCGAAGAACTGGGTGACCGACCAGTTCGACCGCTACGTGCAGGGCAATACGGCCCTCGCCATGCCCGACGACGCCGGCGTGGTGCGCGTCGACGAGGAGACCGGCCTCGGCATCGCGATCTCCACGGACGCGAACGGCCGCTACTCCTACCTCAACCCCTACGAGGGGGCGCGCCTGGCGCTCGCCGAGGCGTACCGGAACGTGGCGACGTCGGGCGCGGAGCCGCTCGCGGTCACCGACTGCCTGAACTTCGGCTCCCCCGAGGACCCCGAGGTCATGTGGCAGTTCGCCGAAACCGTCCGCGGCCTCGCCGACGCCTGCCAGGAACTCGGCGTGCCCGTGACCGGCGGCAACGTCTCCCTGTACAACCAGACCGGCGGCGTCGCCATCCACCCCACCCCGGTGGTCGGCGTGCTCGGCGTGTTCGACGACGTCGCCCGGCGCACGCCGTCGGGCTGGCGTGAGGACGGGCAGGCCATCTACCTGCTGGGCACGACGGCGGACGAGCTGGACGGCTCCGAGTGGGCCAACCTGCGCGGACACCTCGGCGGGCAGCCGCCGGCGCTCGATCTCGCTGCCGAGAAGACGCTCGCGGCGATCCTCGTCAACTGCTCGCGGGACGGCATGATCGACGGCGCCCACGACCTCTCCGAGGGCGGCCTCGCAGCCGGCCTGAGCGAGATGGCGCTGCGGTTCGGCGTCGGTGCGCGGATCGGGCTCGACGAGCTGTGCGAGCGCGACGGCATCGACGCGTTCACCGCACTGTTCAGCGAGAGCCAGGCCCGCGCCGTCGTCAGCGTCCCCCGCTCCGAGGAGGTCCGCTTCAACGACATGTGCACGGCGCGGAATTTCCCCACCATCCGGATCGGCGTGGTGGACACGGAGAACCAGGCACTCGACGTGCAGGGCTACTTCACGCTGCCGCTGGACATGCTGCGCAAGGCTCACGAGGGAACGCTGCCGAAGCACTTCGCCTGACCGGATGGGGGCGGCCGCTTCCGGGTGGGCCGCCGCTTCCGGGTGGGCCGCCGCTTCCGGGTGGGCCGCCGCGGCGGGTGCCCAGACCCGTGGCGGCGTTCCCCCGGACCGGGGCCGATCCCCCGGCTCTGCAGCAGTGCGGGGCGGCGGGAAGCCTCAGGCGGTCTTCGGCATCGCCGTGACGACGACGTTCTTGCCCCACGGGTCCTCGGTGTAGCAGCTGATGAGGACCACGCGGTTCGGAACGATGTTCCAGATGTCGCTGTCCTTCAGCGTGTCCTTGTCGTGGGTGGTCACCGAGTCGACGACGTAGGTGAGGTCGCCCGTCTCAACGGTGAGCGTGAACTCCGCGCCGACCAGGGATTCTTCGCTCAGGGCGTTGAACGGGGCGTCCCTGCCGTCCCAGCTGTGGCCTGCGATGTAGGTGGTGTTGTTCGACCCGGCGCCCGGGATCCCGTAGGACGTCAGCCAGTAGGCGTCGATGGTGAGCGGCGGGACGAGGGTCTGCGTGGCGAGGTCGGCCTCGCTCGGCGTGAGCGGTAGGACCGCCATGTCGATCTTGGCTGCGGGGAAGGACAACGCAGTCGGTTTGGCTGCGGCGGGACCGGGCGCCGGAGTGGATGCCTTGGGCGCGGGGACAGTCTCCGCTGCGGAGGGCGCAGACGACGGCGCGAGGGTCGCCGCGGCCGACACAGTGCTCGACGACGACGGGGTGTCCGACGAGGCGCCGATCGACGGCGGCAGAACCCCGACGGCGAGGGCAAGCCCCGCAGCGGCGACGAGGGGCAGCGCCACCCAGCGCTTCGCGAGCGGGCGGCGCGGCTCGGAGCGCGTCTGCGCGGGGGCCCCCGGCTGGTCCGAGGCGTCGTCGGGCGTCCGGGGCTGTTCCATGGCTGCGCTGTCCTGAGCTCGAGATGAAGGGGGCACCGCTCCGGCCCGGAGTGGCGGTCTCTCGACCACGGCTCCGGGCCGGAGCGGCCAGGGTGCTAGTGCTGTGCGCGCTCGAGACGACGCATGCGCGCGGCGGTGACCGCGGAAACCGCGACTCCGGCGGCCAGCAACGCGGCGATGAGGGCCACAGCTGCGCTGTTGTCCTCGGTCGCAACGGCCGTCTGGACGTTCAGGCCCTTGTTCGTGCCGGTCGGTGCCGCGACGGCACCCGGTGCGACCGGCGCGACGACGACGGGGGCGACGGGGGCGGGGCCCACCGGCGTGACGCCCTGTCCGGCCGGTACGACAGGGGCCGGCGCGACGGGTGCCGGGTCGACGCCGATGGCGCTGGCATCACATGCGGCGAGGAACGCCTTGAACAGGGCGAGGAGCTCGCCCGCGAGGGCTTCGTTCCCGCTGAGCTGAGCGAGAAGAGCGTCAGCCTGCGCGCCCTTGGCTTCCAGATCGGCTACCGCTGTGACCAGGTCGGCATTGGATGAGACCGCCTCAGCAGCTGCTCCTGCGTCGACAGCTGCCTGAACTGCAGTCGTCTCCTCAGTCGACGCCGCCTTAAGCGCCGCGCGCGCATCGATGACGCGCTGATCGTTCTCGGGGTTGCCATCCCCATCCGTGTTCTCACCCGTAGCAAGAACCACGGCGGCGTCAACCGCGATCTGAGCGTTCTCGACCGCGACCTGAGCGACCTCAGCGAGCTCGTTTGTGCGATCGGCTTCAGCAACCAACGCTTCCACGTTCAACGACGCCGAGATTGCGTCATAGTTCGCTGCAGCTGCTACGACGGCCGCCGTCGCTGCCTCGAATTGGTTCACGAAGCCGACGTCGACACCGGCGAGGCCGAGAGCCGCATTGAACTGCGTGGACGCCTGCAGGCACGCGGCGTCACCGGGTGCGGCCGATGCCATCGGAGCACCGAGGAAAAGGCCTCCGGCGAGAAGGGTGGCCGTCGAACCGGCAGCAACCCACTTTTTCGTATTGATCATGTCTGTGCTTCTCCTGAACACGTAGTTTCCCCCGGGCCATCCCCGACGGCGCAGCTTGCGGCCCCACACGCAAGCAGCGCCCTCGATGAGGGCGCCGCGAACAAGATCGCTATGATCCGCTGATCGTCATGACGCCGGAGCCACAACTTGCTGTGACTCCGCTGAACGGTCGCTGTAAGCACCAACTTAGAGGTGTTGTGTGACGTAGGCAATAAAAATTGTGAGTCGTCAGCATCACGCTTTGGCATCGAGGTTGAGTGAGTCCCCGCGGCGGGTGCCGAGACCCGTGGCGGCGTTCCCCCGGAATGGGGCTGATCCCCCGGCGTTGCTTCCCGGTTGCGCAGCCCGCCGTTCGGTCCGGGTCGACGCGAGCCGGGCCGGCCGACGCGAGCCGGACCGATAGGCCCAGCTACCGCGGCCGGTTCGCCGTCGTCGGATCCGGTACAGCCGGACCTGCAGCCGAGAACGGCACGACGACGGCGAGCCCCCTGCTCAGCCGAAGTGCGACTTCGCGATCAGCCCGTGCACCCCGACGGTCCGGTCGACGACCTGCGACACCGCGAAGTCCGCCGCCGCCGAGAGGTAGGCGTACGCCACGGCCCGGTCCATGCCGCGATCGTGCTGCAGGAAGTCGAGGGCGTTGATGATGGCACGGCGCATGGCGACGTTCAGGTCGCCGGAGACGCCTCCGCCAGCCAGCGCGTCCGGATCGGACAGGCCGATGGGGATCCAGGCGTCCTTCGTCTCCCCGAAGGGGTAGGAGTACGCGACCGAGGGAGCGTCGCCGGAGCCGGGCTTGCAGACGGTCAGCCGGAAGGTCCCACGCAGCGATCCCTCCATCGCCGTGAGCGCCACTTCGCCGTCGCCCATGCCCATGTGCGGATCACCGACGTAGAAGAGAGCGCCCGGCGCCTTCACCGGAAGGTAGAAGGTGGACCCGGCGCCGAGGTGACGGATGTCGATGTTGCCTCCCCCGAGCGTCGGCGGCACGGAGTTCGCCTCGGGTGCCGTGAGGCCGTCGGCGTCCGCGAAGGCGACACCCATCATGCCCATGAAGGGCCGCAGCGGGAACCGCACGGTCGTGTCGCCGCTGGTCATCACGCCCTTGCCCTTCTCGATCCGCGTGAAGACGGAGACGTTGCCGTAGTCGGACGGGATGCCCGAGGCGCGATTGTCCGTGGCCACCGGTGGCATGACCTCGTCGAGCGTGATTCCGGCCGGCGGCGTGGGGCCGGGCTGCACCGCGAGGCCGCCCTTCCCGTGCCGGCTGGACACCACCCCGTAGGGGACCCGCGGAACGGCCTCGAGCGTCTCGATCTTCAGCACGTCGCCGGGCTCGGCACCCTCGACCGCGATGGGGCCCGTGACGATGTGCGGGCCGTCGACATCGAACCGCCGTTCGGTCCTGCGGTACCCGGCGGCGATGTCGACGGCGTCGTCGAGGATCGACGACCGCCCGACACCGAGCGCACCGAAATACTCGAGCGGGTCACGGCCCTGATCCTCGAGGATCCCCTCGTGCGAGAGGGCGTCGATGGTGACCGTCCGACCTGAGCGGATCGTCATGACCGGCTCCGCGTCCACGGTGGGCACATAACCCCAGAGGACCTCGTCGGGCGTGGAGGAGAGGTAGTGGTCGCCGCGGATCCGGCCGCGTCCCGGCTGCAGGACGTCGATGGGCCCCTTCCCTGTGGATCCGTTGCCGGGCACGCCGGGGGCCTTGCCCGGCGCGCCTGGCTCACGCCCTGGTGCGGGGCCGACGGCCGTCGCGGACGGCGCTCCCGCCACCGATGCGGCGGAAAGCGCGCCGAGGGCCGCGACGACGCCCATGAAGTTCCGCCTGCCCAATCCGTCCGTCAACACGTCGGCAGCTTCCTGCCCTACTACGTCAGCCATGCTGGGTCCTCTCCGGGTCGTGGAGTTCCTCAAGCTAGCGCCGGGGCGTTACGGGCCCGTTTCGGATCGGCTACGGCGGGAAGTCGGCTGCGGCAGGTGCGGAAGCCAGCGCGGGGCGGGCCGCCGCGGCGGGCGCCCCAACCCGTGGGGGCGTTCCCACGGAACGGGGCCGCCGCGGCGGGTGCCCAAGCACGCCCACGCACGCCCACGCACGCCCAGGCACGCCCAGCGACGCTACACGCCCGCGAGCTCCCGCGCCGCCTTCACGTACCGCGCCAGGACGTACCGCTGGGTCAGCCGGGTCACCGGCGCTGCAAGCCGGTAGACCAGGCTCGCCGGCACGCTGTAGGCGGAGCAGAGGAAGACCACCCGGTTGTCGGCCGTCAGCTCGGCGTAGAACCCCTCCTCGCCCCGCACCGGGTGGCCGGGCAGCGTGCCGTAGCCGAACCCGCCGCGCTGGCCCGGGACTGCCCGCCCCGCGCCGTCGAGCTGCGGCGCCCGCGACCAGAGGACCCTGCACGGCGCCTTGATCCGGGCCGGACCGATGCCGAACCCCGAGACCACGCGGACGCCGGGATCGGCACGCCCGGCGTCGGACTCCATGGTGAGCCCGGCGCGGCGGTGCAGCTCCCACGCGAGGATGCCCTCCGTCAGGGCGATGAACGCGGCCGACGGATCCTCCGCGGGGATCTCGTGGGACTCCACCATCACGGTGTAGCCCGCTGGCCACCCACCCTCGAGGGGCTCCGGGAAGGGCCTGTCCGTCGCGCCGCGCTCCTCGTACGTGAACTGCTCCATGCGTGCCTCCTCGATACCCGTCAGGACCCCGTGGGACAGGGCCCGGTCCCAACCTTACGGACCCGACCCCGCCCTACCGGCGCAGACGGACGAGCAGTGGCAGGATGGGGGTCAGACCGGCCCGGACGCGCCCATGACGTCCGCCCCGCCGATCGACGAGGAAAGCAGGAACACCATGGCACGAGGCTCCGGCACGCCGGGCAGGGACGCGGCGGACAAGGCATCCGATGCCGCGGAGGACGCGTCGAACTCCAAGGGACTGGAGGTCGCGGCCCGCGCCGGCTACGTTGCCGCCGGCGTCCTGCACATCCTGATCGGCCTCATCGCCCTCGGCCTGGCGCGCGGCGGCTCCGGTGAGGCCGACCAGAGCGGCGCGATGGGGCAACTGGTCGGCAGCCCCGGCGGCACCCTCCTCCTGTGGTTCTGCTTCATCGGCTGCATCGGCCTCGCCCTGTTCCAGCTCAGCGAGGTCTTCTTCGGCGCGAAGGGACTCAGCGACAAGGACAAGCTCAAGGCCCGCGCCAAGAGCGGCGGACAGGCCGCCGTGTACGCCGCGATCGGCGTGACGTTCGGGCGGTACGCGCTCGGCGGCTCGAGCGACAGCAGCAGCAGCGCGAGTTCGATGAGCGCCTCCCTCATGTCCAACCCGGCCGGGACCGCCCTCCTCCTCGCCGTGGGCGTCGGCATCCTCGTGGTCGGCGGGTACTTCGTCTACAGCGGGGCCACCCGGCACTTCCTCAAGAACCTCACCGGCCTCCCGTCGGGGCGGGCGGGCACCGCCGTCGTCGTACTCGGGATCGTGGGGTACATCGCGAAGGGCTTCGCCCTCGGCGTCCTCGGCGTCCTCATCGTCGTCGCTACGGTCACCAACAACCCCGAGCAGTCCACCGGGCTCGACGGCGCCCTGAAGTCAGTGCGCGACCAGCCCTTCGGCGTCTGGCTCCTCGGCGCCGTGGCGCTCGGGCTCATGGCGTACGGCGTCTTCATGGCGGTGCGGTCGAAGTACCAGCGCATGTAGGCGTCAGAGGCCGAGCGCCGGCGCCTCCATCGCGGGGCAGGTGTCCATGACGACGTCGAGCCCCGCCTCCGCGGCCCGGCGGGCGGCATCCTCGTCGATCACGCCGAGCTGCAGCCAGACGGCCTTCGCGCCGACGGCGATCGCCTGGTCCACGACGGCGCCCACCCGGGACGAGTTCACGAAGCAGTCGACGACGTCGATCGCGCCGGGGACGTCCGCGAGCCGCGTGTAGCCCTGCTGTCCGTGGACGTCGTCGCCCTTCAGGCTCACCGGGACGATCTCCATCCCGAGGCGGTCCTTCAGGAACAGCGACACCCCGACGGCGGCGCGGCGCGGGTTGTTCGACAGGCCCACGACCGCCCACCGGCCGTGCTCGGTCAGGAGCCGCCTGATGACCTGCGGATCGTTCTGGTGTGCCATGGCGCCTCCCGGTGTGTCCTGCCATTGTTACAGCGTTTGTTACACGCCCTATTTTGCTCCCGCGGGACCCCGGGCGTTTCATAGGAGTGACCATCCCGAGCGGCTGAGAGACCTGGATCAGTGAAGCCGCAGCAACCCTGGTCGTCCGCATCCCCCTGATGCCGGACGATATCGAGGTCCGAGCCACGGGAACCACCGGACACGGTGGGGAAGGCTCGGTCCGTAGGGTGCTACCGCCAGGACCGATGGAGACACCATGACCGCAGTTCTGGCACCCGGCAGCACCCAGTCCCACCGCAAACAGGCCCTCGGCGTCCGCTTCGCCGGGCTCGGGCGCAGTTTCGGCCCGTCCACGAACCGCCGCACCGTCCTCCGGCACGTCACGGTGGACGTGGAACCCGGCGAGATCCTCGCCATCCTCGGCACGAGCGGCTGCGGGAAGTCCACCCTGCTGCGCGCCGCCGCCGGTCTCGACATCCCCGACACCGGGCAGGTCCTGATCGACGGCACCCCCGTGACGGGCATCGACGAGCGCTGCGCCGTCGCCTTCCAGGAACCACGGCTGCTGCCGTGGCACACCCTGCAGGCCAACGTGGCGATCGGGCTCCCGAAGTCCTCCAGCGCCAGCGCCGGCAAGGCGAAGGTCCTCGAGTTGCTGAAGCTCGTGGGGCTCGACACCTTCGCGAAGCACCGCCCCCGCGAGGTCTCCGGCGGCATGGCCCAGCGGACCTCGCTCGCCCGCGCCCTGGCCCGCAACCCCGGCGTCCTGCTCCTCGACGAGCCCTTCGGCGCCCTCGACGCGCTCACCCGCATCCGGATGCAGGACCTCCTCCTGGACATCCACCGCGCGCAGCCCACCACGGTGCTGCTGGTCACGCACGACGTCGACGAAGCCCTCCAGCTCGCCGACCGGATCCTCGTGCTCGGCCGTGGAGACGCCCGCGGCGACACCCACGGTGATGGTCGCCGTCCGGAAGGGTCCACCGTCGCCGAACTCCTCCCCGTGCCCGGCGACCGGCCGCGCGACCGCAACTCCGCGGACCTCGGGGCGCTCCGCAGCACCCTGCTGTCGATGCTGGGCGTCACCGGGCACTAGGCCCGCCCACCCAGACCTCCCGCAGTGTCGCCGTCCTTGTGCTGCCTGCCTGCCGATGATCTTTCCTGCACCTCTCCCTGCACCTCCGCCCGACCGAAGGACCACCATGAAGCGCCACGCCCTCCTGCCCACCCTCGCCCTCACCGCCGCCCTCTCGGTCGGCCTCAGCGGCTGCCTCGCCGGCGAGAACGCCTCCGACACGCAGGCCGCGGCCGACGGCGGAACCCAGGGTGGCGAGCTGAACATCGACTTCGCCACCTACAACCCGCTGAGCCTGATCATCAAGGAGCAGGGCTGGCTCGAGGAGGAACTCGCCGACCAGGACATCACCGTGAACTGGGTACAGTCCGCCGGGTCGAACAAGGCCAACGAGGCGCTGCGCGCCGGGGCGATCGACGTGGGCTCCACCGCCGGGTCCGCCGCGCTGCTCGCCCGCTCCAACGGCTCCCCGATCAAGGCGATCGACATCTACTCGCAGCCCGAGTGGGCGGCCCTCGTCACACTCCCCGACTCCGGCATCACGAGCGTCGAGGACCTCCGCGGCAAGTCGGTCGCCGCGACCCGCGGGACCGACCCGTACTTCTTCCTCCTGCAGGCGCTCGAGGCCGCCGGCGTGGACCAGTCCGAGGTCACCATCGAGAACCTGCAGCACGCCGACGGCCGCGCAGCACTCGCGAGCGGCGCCGTCGACGCGTGGTCCGGCCTGGATCCGATCATGGCCGCCGCCGAACAGGACGGCGCGGAGCTCTTCTTCCGCGACATCGACTTCAACTCCTACGGCTTCCTCAACGCCACCGAGGACTTCCTCACGGAGAAGCCGGACATCGCCCAGACCGTGGTGGACGCCTACGAGAAGGCCCGGGAATGGGCGACGGAGAACCCCGAGGAGACCGCCGCCATCCTCGCCGAGGTGGCCGCGATCGACCCGGAGGTCGCCGAGTCGGTCATCATCGACCGCACGAATCTCGACGTCGACCCCGCCCCGGGCGACGCCCAGCGCAGCGTCCTCGAGAAGATCGGCCCCGTATTCGTCGAGACCGGCGACGTCCAGACCCAGGAGCAGATCGACGACGCCCTCGGCTCCCTGTTCGACGCCTCGCTCGTCGAGAACGCCGACCCGGCGTCCATCGGCTCCGGATCATGAGTGCCGACCACGCGACGCCGGTGAGCGCGCAGGGCCTCCAGGCGATCGGCGCGCCGGTATCCGGAGTGGAACCGCAGAAGGACGCCGGCCGGAGCAGGACGGCCCGGCGCACCGGGGTGATCCTGCTCGGGCTCATCGTCCCGGCGCTGATCCTGCTGGCCTGGCACCTCAGCACGGCGTCGGGCTTCTTCCGGCCGTCGCAGCTCCCCTCGCCGGCGTCGGTCCTGGCGGCCGCCGTCGACCTGGCCCAGCGCGGCCAGCTCGCCCCGCACATCCTGATCTCCACCCAGCGCGTCGTCCTCGGCTTCGTCATCGGGTCCCTGCTCGGCGTCCTGGCCGGCGCACTGCTGGGCCTGTCCCGCCTCGCGGACGTCCTGCTGACCCCCACCGTGGGCGCGCTGCGCGCCGTGCCGTCCCTGGCATGGGTCCCGCTGCTGGTGCTGTGGATCGGCATCAACGAGGACTCGAAGGTCACCCTGATCAGCATCGGCGCCTTCTTCCCCGTCTTCACCACGCTCTACCTCGGCCTGCGGCACGTGGACCGCAACCTCGTCGAGGCGGCGCGGGCGTTCGGGCTGGGCGGTCTCCGCCTGCTGACCACGGTGCAGCTGCCCGCCGTCGTCCCGGCCCTGTTCTCCGGCCTGCGGCTGGCCCTCGCGCAGTCGTGGCTGTTCCTCGTGGCCGCCGAGCTCATCGCGTCGTCGATGGGACTCGGCTTCCTGCTGACCGACTCGCAGCAGACGGGCCGCGTGGACCGCATTCTCCTCGCGATCATCCTGCTGGCCGTCATCGGCAAGACGACGGACGCGCTCCTCGGCATCGCCGAACGCTGGGCGGTGCGACGGTGGGCGTGAGGACGGGGGGCGCAAGAACGGTGGGCGCGGGCGCGAGCACGGCGACGACGGGTGCAGGTCCGGGCGCGGACCCAGCCGACGTGCCACGGAAGGAGGCCGACGCCCGGGACGAGGCCGAGCGCCTCGCGTTCTGGGCCGACCAGGCCGCCCGGCTCGAGTGGGAGACCCCTTGGCACACCGTGCACTCCTTCGAGCGGGCGCAGCCGCAACCGGACGGGACGCTCAGCATTCCCGCCATCGAGTGGTTCGCCGGCGGCACCCTGAACGTCGCCGTGAACTGCGTCGACCGGCACGTCCGGGCCGGGCGTGGCGCGAACGTCGCCCTCCACTTCGAGGGTGAGCCCGGGGACCGCCGCACCGTCACCTACGCGGACCTGCAGGACGAGGTGTCGCGGGCCGCGAATGCACTGCTGGCGCTGGGCATCGGGCGGGGAGACCGCGTGGTGATCTACCTGCCGGTCCTCGTCGAGACGGTGGTCATCACGCTCGCGTGCGCGCGGATCGGGGCCGTGCACTCGCTGGTCTTCGGCGGGTTCTCCGCGGAGGCGCTCCGCTTCCGCGTCGAGGACACCGGCGCGAAGCTGCTGGTCACCACCGACGGCCAGTTCCGGCGGGGCACCGCCGTCCCGGTGAAGGACAACGCCGACGCCGCCGTGGCCGGGGCGGACAGCATCGAGCACGTCCTCGTGGTGCGCCGTACGGGGAGCGACATCCGCTGGACCGAGGGTCGCGACGTGTGGTGGCACGACGTCGTCGACACCGCCTCCCCGGACCACGCACCGGAGGCGTTCGACGCCGAGACCCCGCTGTTCATCATGTACACGTCGGGGACCACCGGGAAGCCGAAGGGCCTGGTCCACACCTCGGGCGGCTACCTCACCCAGGCGTCGTGGAGTTTCGAGCACCTCTTCAGCCACCCGGACCCGGCGCTGCGCGACCGTGACGTCCACTGGTGCACCGCGGACCTCGCCTGGGTCACCGCCCACACCTACGAGCTGTACGGGCCGCTCTCCAACGGGGCCACGCAGGTGCTCTACGAGGGCACGCCGAACACACCCCATCCCGGGCGCCACCTCGAGGTCATCGAACGCTACGGCGTCACGAGCTACTACACCGCACCCACGCTGGTGCGTTCACTCATGGGCTGGTTCCCGGACGGCGTCCCTGCCTCCTACGACCTCTCGAGCATCCGGGTGCTCGGCACGGTCGGCGAGGCGGTCAACCCCGAGGCGTGGCGCTGGTTCCGCCGGAACCTCGGCCGCGACGAGGTGCCCGTCGTCGACACCTGGTGGCAGTCCGAGACCGGCGCCACCGTGCTCTCCCCGAGCCCCACCGACGCGGCCTTCAAGCCGGGGTGCGCGGCCCGGGCCCTGCCCGGGGTCAGTACGCGCATCGTCGACGAGGAGGGCAGGGCCGTCCCGCCGGGCGTCCAGGGTCTGATCGTCGTGGACCGTCACGGCCCGGCCATGGCGCGCACCGTGTGGGGAAATCCCCAGCGGTATCTGGACTCGTACTGGCGGACGTTCGCCGCGCAGGGCTGGTTCCTGGCCGGTGACGGCGCACGGTACGACGACGACGGCGACACTTGGATCCTGGGCCGCGTGGACGACGTCATCAACGTCTCGGGCCACCGGCTGTCCACGATCGAGATCGAATCGGCGCTCGTCGCCCACCCCCTCGTCACCGAGGCCGGCGCGTGCCCGGTCCCCGATCCGCTGACGGGTCACGCCATCGCGGCGTTCGTGGTGCTGGCGGCCGGCGCGGATCCGGACGAGGACGTCACCTCGACGCTCCGCGCACATGTTGCGGAGGCCATCGGGCCGATCGCGCGGCCGTCCGCCGTCGTCGTCGTCCCCGATGTGCCGAAGACACGCTCCGGCAAGATCATGCGCCGCCTGCTGACGCAGCTCTACGAGGGGTCGCCGCTCGGCGACACCACGTCCCTGCAGAATGAGGGATGCATCCCGGGGATCCAGGACGTGCTGGCCCGCCGCTGATGCCCCGTCCGAGGACGAGGCGTTAACAGAAGGAAGCGGCAGGAGCCCCGTCCAAGCTCCTGCCGCTTCCCGCGTGTGGTTCGTTCAGGTATTAGCCAGCAACCCGGACGAAGGAGGCTCCCGGAAGATCCGAGAGGGGGTGCTGCATGGTGCCGTTGACGCCGTTCATGCCACCGCTGATGACCTGGCCGCCACCGACGTAGATGGCCACGTGGCCGCCGGTGATGACGAGGTCACCCGGTGCCGGGGTTCCCACGGTCGAGCCGAACTGGAAGAACTGCGAGGGGCCGAGATCGCCGACGGCGATACCGGCCGACCGCAGGGCCTTCTCGACCATTGCGGTGCAGTCCTGGGTGGTGCCGATCTGCGACTGGGCGGAGGCCACCAGGGTGCCGGCGACGCCGGAAGCAGGCGCGATCTTCTTGATGCCGGCGGACTGCAGGGTCACCTGCGGTGCCGGCGCCTGGGCGGGAGCGATGGCTGCGGCCTGCTGGACCGGCGCCGCGGGGGCGGCCGGAGCCACGAATGCGGCCGGTGCAGCCTGGGGGGCGGGCACGGTGACCGAGACCGTCTTCACGGAAGCCGCAGCAGCGCCGCCCGTGGGGATGGTGATGGTGTCGCCCGGGAAGATGATCGACGAGACGGACAGGCCGTTCGCCGTGAGGAGGGCGTTCAGGTCGACGCCGTAGCGTGCCGAGACGGCGCCCAGGGTGTCGCCGGCGACGACGGTGTGCGTCGAGGCTGCGACCGTGGTCTTCGCGGCGGGGGCAGCCGGGGCTGCGACGGTGGCGGGGGCGGCCGGGGCTGCGACAGCGGCGGGGGCCGGCGTCGTGCTCTGGGCGGTGTACTCACCGGCGTTGGCGGTGCCCACGGCGGTGAGGGCGAGGCCCGAGGTGACGGCGGCGATGGCGACAGGACGGCCGACAGCGGCGGCGTGGGTCTTGGCTGCGCGGGACAGGCCCTGAAGTGCGAGGTTGCCCTCGACGTCGGCACGGTGGCGCGGTGAAGTGGTCTTACGTGACATGGTGTTGTACCTCTCCCATGCCTGCGGGGTGAGCTGTCGGGTTCGGATGGGAGTCACCCGGCCGTGTGCGTCACCCGTGGGTGCTGCGGTACGACTTAACCCCGAGGACGCCTGCAGGTTGCCCTGCGCGCCCGGTGGAACTGGTGGTTCCCCCGTCCCTGCCTTCGTGGTTGCGAACGAGTCCCGGACGACGGCAGGGCTCGGCAATCCGTCCAGGAGCGCCCCACGGTCGCGGAGGCACTCGCTGACAATACCCAGCACTTCGCCGATTTGTCACATTTAGATAACGGGATGTAGGGTGCCCCTCAGCCGCGCAGGGCCCGCCAGCGACGAAGCGCGACAACCGTCCCGGCAGCACTGAGCGCGAGCAGCACGGCCTGCTGGACGTAGAACCCTTCGTCGCCCGTCCCTCCGGGGCCGCCGACGGCCACGAGGATGCTGCTCGCCAGGGTGAGCGTCAGCGCGACGCCGACGCACCAGAGGGTGTGCCACAGCCTCCGGTCCTGCGCCCGGTTCGCCGATCTCCAGTTCTCCACCCCTCCACCCTAGGCGCCGCACCGCGGGTCCATGCCACCCCCGTATGGCGCCGTCCGCGCGCCCGCGCCTCACACGGGGACACATGGTTTGGTTCTGTGCCGGCCCGGTGTCAGACTCGACCCGACCATCCCGAGCGGCTGAGAGATCTGGCTCACTGACGCCGCAGCAACCCTGGCCTCCGCGTCCACGCGGCGACATGAGGGTGCTACTGCCAGACCGATGGAGGGAAGCATGAGCATTGCCACAGCCGCCTTCGGCTCCCGCCTCGATCCTCGATCCTTCGCACTCCCCCGATCCAGCAAGGCAGGTGCCTGATGGCAGAACGTTCCTTCGGTTTCCGCACGCGCGCACTCCACGCGGGCGGCACCCCCGACGCCACCCACGGGGCCCGGGCCGTCCCGATCTACCAGACGACGTCGTTCGTCTTCAAGGACACCAACGACGCCGCGAACCTCTTCGCGCTGCAGAAGTACGGCAACATCTACTCGCGGATCGGCAACCCCACGGTCGCCGCGTTCGAGGAGCGCATCGCGTCCCTCGAGGGCGGGATCGGGGCGGTGGCGACGGCGTCGGGCATGAGCGCGGAGTTCATCACCTTCGCGGCGCTCTGCCAGGCCGGGGACCACATAGTCGCCGCGTCGCAGCTGTACGGCGGCACGGTCACCCAGCTCGACGTCACGCTCCGCCGGTTCGGGATCGAGACCACCTTCGTCCCCGGGACGGACCCCGCGGACTACGCCGCCGCGATCCGGGACAACACCCGGGCGGTCTACGCCGAGGTGATCGCGAACCCGTCCGGCGAGATCGCGGACCTCGCGGGCCTCGCGAAGGTCGCCCACGACGCCGGCGTCCCCTTCATCGTGGACTCCACGCTCAGCACGCCCTACCTGGTGCGCCCCATCGAGCACGGCGCGGACATCGTCATCCACTCGGCCACCAAGTTCATCGGCGGGCACGGCACCACGCTCGGCGGCGTGATCGTGGAGAGCGGGCGCTTCGACTGGGGCAACGGCAAGTTCCCCATGATGACCGAACCCGTGCCCTCCTACGGCAACATCCAGTGGTGGGCGAACTTCGGGGAGTACGGGTTCCTGACCAAGCTGCGCACCGAACAGCTCCGCGACATCGGGCCCTCCCTCTCGCCGATGTCCGCCTTCCAGCTCCTGCAGGGGGTCGAGACCCTCGCGCAGCGCCTGGACGAGCACCTCGAGAACGCGCAGGCCGTCGCGGAATGGCTGCACGCCGATCCGCGGGTGGAGTACGTCAACTACGCCGGGCTCCCCACTCACGCGCACCACGAGCGGGCGAAGACCTACCTGCCGCAGGGTCCCGGCTCCGTGTTCAGCTTCGGCATCAGGGGCGGGCGCAAGGCGGGGCAGAAGTTCATCGAGTCGCTGCAGCTGGCCTCGCACCTCGCGAACGTGGGCGACGCCCGCACCCTCGTGATCCACCCGGGCTCGACGACGCACCAGCAGCTCTCGGCCGAGCAGCTCGCCGCCGCGGGCGTGCCCGAGGACCTCGTGCGCATCTCCGTGGGCCTGGAGGACCTCGAGGACATCCTCTGGGACCTGGACCAGGCCCTGGACATCGCGGTGAACGCCTCCGACGCCGCGTTCGAGGATCTACCGCAGGAAGCGGCCGGAGAGGACGACGACGACGCCTCGGCGTCACGGGCAGTGGGAGTGGGAGCATGAGCGGCACAGACAATACGACACAGGACCGGACCTGGGAGGGGCCGACGGCACCCGAACGGCTGAACCTGCTGAGGACTGCGCGATCGGTCGCGATCGTCGGCGCGTCGGACAAACCCTCGCGTGCGTCCTACTTCGTCGCGACCTACCTGCAGTCCTCCTCCCCCTACCGCCTGTACTTCGTGAATCCGGTGGCGAAGGAGATCCTCGGCCAGCCGGCCTACGCGTCGCTGAAGGACCTGCCGGAGGTGCCCGACGTCGTCGACGTGTTCCGCCGGCACGACGACCTGCCTTCGGTGCTGCAGGAAACCCTCGACGTCGGTGCGAAGACACTCTGGCTGCAGCTCGGGTCGTGGCACGAGGGCGTCGCACGCGACGCCGAGGCCGCGGGCCTGGACGTGGTGATGGACCGGTGCATCAAGATCGAGCACGCACGCTTCCACGGCGGGCTCAACCTCGCCGGGTTCAACACCGGCGTCATCTCCTCGAAGCGGCAGATCACCTCCTAGCGGAGGCCGGACGCTCCCGCAGGACCAGCGGCCGGGGCTGGTGCGGGCACGGGCGCCTGCTCCTCCGCCTCGGGGTTCTCCGGGGCCGGTGCGGGCGCCTGCTCCTCCGCACCGCGGGTCTCCGCGGTCGGTGCGGGCATCGACGTCGACGCCCCGGCTCCGGGGTCCCCCGAGGCAGGCCGATCGGGGTCCTCGGGCGCGGAAGGGATGCTCCCGGGGTCGCCGGCCGGCGCGAGGAGCCAGGCCCTGCCCGGCGCGGCAGGCGTGTTCTCCGCGGGCGATGCACCCGCCCCCTGCGACCCGGCATCCAGGCCGCCCGACTGTTCCTGCCCAGGCTGCCTCATCTGCCGGACCTCGTGACCCGACTTGTCCGCTTTGCCGTTCCCGGACGCCGGGCTGTGAGGCGCCTTCCCGCTCCCGGGAACCGGCGCCCCCGGAGTGTGGCTTCCGGGCGCGGGGCTCTCGGGCGCACGGCTCTCGGGCGCACGGCTCTCGGGCGCCGGGCTGTGAGGCGCCGGCGCCGAGCGACGCTCACGCCCGGGCGCCGGCGCAGATCCTGCCGGGGCGACGGGGGACGCTGCCGCCCGTGGGACGGCGTGAGGAGCCGCGGCCGGGCCAGCGACGGGGTCCGCGACGGGCGGCGCCTGGCGGGCAGGGACGGCGGCAGGGGGCACCACAGCAGGCGGCGGGTCCGCGCGCTGCACGGTGTCCCCTGGAGCCCGTGGCGCGGTGTGCACCGGACGGCGCGTCGCAGGCGCCGCGGACGGCCCTGCCTCCACTGCGGACGGACGGGCGCCGGCTGCGGACGGAGGGGCGTCGGCGGCCCGGCCCACCGCGACCGACGGGGCCGGACGCGAGGGGTCCGCGACCGACGGCGACGGAACCGTAGATGGCTCGGTGACCGACCGCGACGGTGCCGGGACAGCGGTCGCGTGCGACGGCGCCGGGATTTCCGCTGGGGTGACGACGCCGCGTCCGCCGTCGTCCGGCCCCGCCATCGCGCCGGGAAGAGGCTGCGCCCGATCGGCACTGTCCCGGATGGTGAAGCGGGCGATCGATTCGACGGCCTCGGTGAGGCCGTCTGTGAGATGGAACGTGCCGGCGGCAACGCCGGACATGCCGACCCCCATGGATACGGCCAGGGCTCCTCCGATGAACGTGATCCGCCGTTTGTTGCGGCGGGCCGGTGGTGCCTTGCCGCCGGCGGCCATCAGCTGGGCGAGTTCGGCGGTCACCTCGGGTGCAGGCCCTGCCCCGAGGGCGCCGATGGTCTTCACGGCGCGCACGAGGGCGGGGTCCTCGGCGATGCCGGCCTCGTCGAGGAGATGCAGCACGGCGTCCGGCGGCGTCTCACGTCCAGTCATTGCGCTTCCGATTCATCGAGGTGAACGAGTTCCTTCAGCCTGAGCAGTCCCCGCCGTTGCAGCTGCTTCACTGATCCTGCCGATTTCCCGAGGATCTCCGCGACCTGGTCGATCGGCAGCTCCGCCACGATCCGCAGGAGGATGACCTCGCGCTGGTCCGGGCTGAGCTGCTCGAGCAGTCCACCGGCCCCGCCGAGGTCCAGGTCGCGGAGCGCGACCGCCTCCGCGGAGTCGGCGGTCCGGGGATCGCCGTCGACCTCGTAGCCCACCAGGACGGGCGCCCGTGTTCTCTTCCGCACCTCGTCCACGAGGCGCGCGTGGGCGACGGAGAAGGTGAACGTGCGCAGCCCCGGCAGCCCTCCCGTGACCGACTCCAGCCTGGAGAAGACCGCGAGGAAGACTTCCTGGGTAAGAGCCTCCGGGTCCGCGGACCCGCGTCCCACGAAGTACCCCAGGACGGCGGGACTCAGTGATTGGTAGATCAGGGACAGGGCCGCGGGTTCGCCTGTCTGAGCGCGGGAGAGCGCATCGTCAGGCAGCGTCGAGACCACGTTTCATCTATTCCTTGTTCGAGCGGGACGGCGTCACCATCGTAACCGTCGCCTCCCGACCGGGCCGGGAGCCCGCCGTGCAGGTGCAAAAAAGGCCGCACCGAGGCCCGTTGGGGGATAAGCCTCGGTGCGGCGCTTTCAGTCAGGTAATCGACCGGGGATCGGGAAAGGTTACGCCCGACCCGTTCTTTTCCAAGATCTTTCTGTGGAGCCCTACTTCAGGGCGTTCGAGGCGCGTCGCTTGTTGAACACGTCGAACCCGACGGCGAGCAGGAGCACCATGCCCTTGATGAACTGCTGGACGTCGATCCCCACCCCGAGCAGCGACATCCCGTTGTTGAGCACGCCCATGATCAGACCACCGGTGATGGCCCCGATCACGGTTCCCACGCCGCCGGTCACCGCTGCTCCGCCGATGAACGCGGCCGCGATGGCGTCGAGCTCGAACAGGTTGCCCGCCCCCGGGCCGGCCGAGTTGAGGCGGCCGGTGAAGATGAGCCCGGCCAGCGCGGCCAGCACACCCATGTTGACGAAGAGCATGAAGTCGATGCGCCTGGTGTTGATGCCGGAGAGCTGAGCTGCCTGCAGGTTGCCGCCGAGGGCGTAGATGTGGCGGCCGAAGACGGAGTTGTTCATCACGGCGCTGTAGCCGACGATCAGCACACCCAGGACCACCAGCACGATCGGCGTCCCGCTGCGTGAGCTCGCGAGCAGATAGGTCAGGCCGAGGATGATCGCCACGATGAACGCGAGCTTCGTGACGAACCAGGCCTGCGGCTCGTCCTCGAGCTGCAGGCGGGCCCGGGTGGCGCGCCCGCGGAGCTGGGTCACGACGAGGAGCACGACGGCGATGACGCCGAGGCCCACGGTGGTCCAGTCGAGCAGGTTCGTCTCGGCCGGGAACAATCCGGGGAACAGGAAGCCTCCGCCGAGCTGGCGGTATTCCTCGGGGAAGCCGGTGATGCGCTGGTTCCCGAGCACGATCTGCGTGAGACCGCGGAACACGAGCATGCCGGCGAGGGTGACGATGAACGCCGGGATCCCCACGTAGGCCACCCAGAAGCCCTGCCAGGCACCCACCAGCCCGCCGATGACCATCGAGGCGACGAACGCCGCCCACCAGGGGAAGTTCCAGTCCTGCACCATGATGCCGGACATGGCGCCCACGAACGCCGCCACCGAGCCGACCGACAGGTCGATGTGCCCGGCCACGATGATCATGACCATGCCGATGGCGAGCAGGAGGATGTAGCTGTTCTGCACGATGATGTTCGAGACGTTGTCCGGCTGCAGCAGCGCGCCGCCGGTCAGTACCTGGAACAGGGTGACGATCACGAGGAGCGCCACGAAGATGCCGATCTGACGGAGCCTCCCCGCGAGGAAGGACACCCCGTCCTTCACGGTGGGGGGCGGCGTCGAGACGACGGGGTCCTTGACGGTGGTTGCCATGGAATCAGTCCTTTTCCTTGGTCATGTAGTGCATGAGGAGTTCCGGTGTCGCCTCGGCGATGGGCACCTCGGCGGTGATGCGCCCCTCCGCGAGGGTGTAGATGCGGTCGCAGATGCCGAGGAGCTCGGGGAGTTCGGAGGAGATGACGATCACCGCTTTCCCCTCCCCGGCGAGGCGGTTGATGATCGTGTAGATCTCGTACTTCGCGCCGACGTCGATCCCGCGGGTGGGCTCATCCAGGATCAGGACGTCGGGGTCCGAGAACATCCACTTGGAGAGCACCACCTTCTGCTGGTTCCCGCCGGAGAGCTTCCCGGTGATGGAGGTGACGGACGGCGCCTTGATGTTCATGGAGCGCCGGTAGTCACCGGCGACCACGGTCTCCCGGCCGCCGTCCACCCAGCCGCGCTTCGCGAGCTTGCCGAGGGCGGCGCCGGAGATGTTGCGCTTGATGTCGTCGATCAGGTTCAGGCCGTAGCGCTTCCGGTCCTCCGTCGCGTACGCGATGCCGTGCCGGATGGCGTCGCCGACGGTCTTCGCGGTGATCGGCGTCCCGTTCTTGTAGAGCGTGCCCGTGATGTTCGAGCCGTAGCTCCGGCCGAAGATGCTCATCGCGAGTTCGGTGCGTCCCGCGCCCATGAGCCCGGCGACGCCGACCACCTCGCCGGCACGGACGGAGAGGTTCGCGGCGTCGACGATCACCCTGGTGCTCTCCTGCGGGTGATGGACGGTCCAGTCCTCGACCCGGAGCACCTCCTCGCCGATCGACGGCGTGCGGTCGGGGTAGCGGCTCTCCATGTCGCGCCCCACCATGCCCCGGATGATGCGCTCCTCCGTGACGGACCCGTCGTGCAGGCTGAGTGTCTCGATGGTGCGCCCGTCACGCAGGATGGTCACCGAGTCCGCGATCTCCCGGATCTCGTTGAGCTTGTGGCTGATGATGATGCAGGTGATGCCCTCCTCGCGGAGGCCCTTGACGAGCCCGAGGAGGTGCGCGGAGTCCTCGTCGTTCAGCGCCGCGGTGGGCTCGTCGAGGATCAGCAGTTTCACGTTCTTCGACAGGGCCTTCGCGATCTCGACGAGCTGCTGCTTGCCCACGCCGATGTCGCGGGCCCGCACCACCGGGTTCAGGTCCAGGCCCACGCGTCGGAGCAGCTTGGCCGCCTCGACGTTGGTCTCGTTCCAGTTGATGAAGCCGCGCTTCTCGCGTTCGTTGCCGAGGAAGATGTTCTCCGCCACGGACAGGAAGGGTGAGAGGGCGAGCTCCTGGTGGATGATGACGACGCCGGCGCGCTCGCTGTCCCGGATGTCCCGGAACTCCGCGATGCTGCCTTCGAACTCGATGTCGCCGTCGTACGTGCCGTGCGGGTACACACCGGACAGCACCTTCATGAGGGTCGATTTCCCGGCCCCGTTCTCCCCGCAGATCGCGTGGACCTCGCCGCGCACGACGTCGAGGTTGACGTCCTGCAGGGCCTTCACGCCCGGGAAGGTCTTGGTGATGCGGCGCATCCTGAGGATGTTCTCCGCCATGGTCGAGCCTCGCTTACGTCGGTGGATGTCCCGGCAGCGGCCGGGCGAGGTAGGGCGCCGGTGGCCCCGGACCGGGAAGGTCCGGGGCCACCGGCGTCGGGGGTGCGGCAGGACTACTTGAGCTCGTCCTCGGTGTAGTAGCCGGTCTCCACGAGGGACGCCTCGTAGTTGTCGACCGTGACGATCTCCGATTCGAGGAGGTAGGACGGGATCACCTTCACGCCGTTGTCGTACGTCTCGGTGTCGTTCACCTCGGGCTCCTCGCCCTTCATCAGGGCGTCGACCATCGTGACGGCCTGCTTGCCCAGCTCACGGACGTCCTTGAAGATCGTCGAGTACTGCTCGCCGGCGATGATGGACTTCACCGAGCCGACCTCGGCGTCCTGGCCCGTGACGACCGGCAGCTCGTCCGCGGAGTACCCGCCGGAGGTCAGGGCCGAGATGATGCCGATGGACAGGCCGTCGTACGGCGAGAGGACGCCCTCGAGGCGCTCGCCACCGCCGACGGTGAGGAGGTCCTCCATGCGGTCCTGCGCGGTGTCGGGGAGCCAGCGGAGGATCGCCGCCTGCTCGAAGTCGGTCTGCTTGCTGGGCACGCGCAGCACACCGCTGTCCAGGTAGGGCTGCAGGGTCTCCATGGCGCCGTTCCAGAAGAACGTGGCGTTGTTGTCGTCCGGGCTGCCGGCGAAGAGTTCGACGTCGAAGGGGCCCTTCTCGCCCGTCTCCTTGCCGTCGGCGTCGAGGACGCCGAGGCCGGTGAGCAGCGACGTGGCCTGCTGGACGCCGACCTCCTCGTTGTCGAACGTCGTGTAGTAGTCCACGGTGTCCGAACCGTTGATCAGACGGTCGTAGGCGATCACCGGGATGTCCTGGGACTCGGCCTGGTCGAGGACGCTGGTGAGGGTGGTGCCGTCGATCGAGGCGATGACGAGGGCCTTGACGCCGCCGTTGATCATGTTCTCGATCTGGGAGACCTGCGTGGGGATGTCGTCGTTGGCGAACTGCAGGTCCACCTCGTAGCCGAGGTCCTCGAGCTGGCTCTTGACGTTCTCGCCGTCGGCGATCCAGCGCTCGGACTGCTGCGTGGGCATGGCGACGCCGATCTTCGCGCCCTCGTTGGAACCGCCCCCCGCTGCGGCGTCGTCGCCACCGCCGCGGCTTCCGCCGCACGCGCTGAGGCTGAGGGTCAGGATGCTGGCGGCCGCGATGCCGGCCAGGTATTTCCGATTCATGGTGGATCTTTCTTGTGAGGGGTTTCCGGCAGAGAGAGCCGGCTTTCGGGGAAAGGACTCAGAGCTTCTGGGCCAGCCGGTAGTAGGCGGCGTTCCAGCGCAGTTCACGCTGGAAGTCCCGCAGCGTCGTGTCGGCGTCGATGCGGAGCAGTTCCACCTGGGCGATGTCCGCGAAGTCCTCGAAGACCTCGAGGCCCACCGCGGTGCTGAGGACGGTGTGGTGCGCGGCCCCGGCACTGAGCCACGCCGCCGCGGAGACCGCGAGGCTCGGCTCCGGCTGCCACACCGCGCGGGCCACCGGCAGGTTGGGCAGCGGGGCGTCCGGCGGGACCACCTCGACGGCGTTCGCGGTGAGGCGGAAGCGGTCGCGCATGTCGGACATCGCGACGACGACGCCCGCGCCGGGATCCGTGTCGAACACGAGGCGCACGGGGTCCTCCTTGCCGCCGATCCCCAGCGGGTGCACCTCGAGGGACGGCGTCGCGGTGGTCAGGGTGGGGCAGATCTCGAGCATGTGCGCGCCGAGGATCTTCTCCTCCCCCGGCACCAGGTGGTACGTGTAGTCCTCCATGAGGGAGGCACCGCCCGGGAGCCCCGCGCCCATCACCTTGGCGGCCCTGACCAGGACGGCGGTCTTCCAGTCGCCCTCCGCGCCGAAGCCGTAGCCGCGCGCCATGAGGCGCTGCACCGCGAGACCGGGCAGCTGCCGGAGCGCGCCGAGGTCCTCGAAGTTGGTGGTGAAGGCCCCGAAGCCGCCGTCCTCGAGGAAGGAGAGCAGCCCGAGTTCCTGACGGGCGCCGTAGCGCAGGGACTCGTGCCGGTCCCCGCCGCGGCGGAGCTCCGGTGCGACGTCGTACGTCTGCTCGTACTCGGCGACGAGGGCGTCGACGTCGGCCTCCGACTGTGACTCGACGGCGGCGACGAGGTCGTTGACGCCCCACGTGTTGATGGAGACACCGAAGCGCAGCTCGGCCTCGGTCTTGTCCCCCTCGGTGACGGCGACGTTACGCATGTTGTCGCCGAACCGGGCGACCTTGAGTCCGTGGACGGCGGCCCAGCCGGCGGCCGCCCGCTGCCAGGACGCGATCCCCGCGCACACGTCGGGGCTGGAGACGTGCCCGACGACGGTCTTGCGCGGCACCCCGAGGCGCGACTGGATGTAGCCGAACTCGCGATCACCGTGCGCGGCCTGGTTGAGATTCATGAAGTCGAAGTCGATCTCACCCCAGGGCAGGGCCACGTTGATCTGCGTGTGCAGGTGCAGCAGCGGCTTGCGGAGGGCGTCGAGGCCGGCGATCCACATCTTCGCGGGACTGAAGGTGTGCATCCAGGCGATCACGCCGATCGCGTGATCCGCGGCGTTGGCCTCGAGCGCCATGCGCCGGATCGAGGCGGAGTCCTTCAGCGTGGGCTTCCAGACCACTCGCACGGGCAGTCCGGCCTCCCCGAGCAGGCGGACGATCTCCTGGGACTGCTCGGCGACCTGCTGCAGCGTCTCCTCCCCGTAGAGATCCTGGCTGCCGGTGAGGAACCAGACTTCGTAGGCGTCGAGGGTGGTACTGAGGGCGCTCATGCGGGGGCTCCTGGGACGGGTTGACCGTACACGTTCTGGTAGCGGTCGAAGAGTGAGTCGATGTGTGCGGCGCCGATGGCGGCCGGGGCGCCGAGCTGCCGGGAGATGTGGACGGTCCGGGCCACGTCCTCGAGCATGACGGCGGCCTTCACGGCGTCCTTCGCGTCGCGGCCGATGGTGAACGGGCCGTGGTTCTTCATCAACACGCCGCGGGAGCGGTGGTCGGTGAGGGTCTCGACGATGCCGCGCCCGATGGAGTCGTCCCCGATGACCGCGAACGGTCCCACGGGGATCTCCCCGCCGAACTCGTCGGCCATGGCCGTGAGGACGCAGGGGATCGGCTCGCCGCGGGCCGCCCAGGCGACGGCGTAGGTGGAGTGCGTATGCACCACGCCGCCGACGTCGGGCATGTGCCGGTAGACGTAGGCGTGCGCCGCGGTGTCGCTCGACGGCGAGCGCTCCGACCCCGGGGTGCCGTCGACGACGGTGCCGTCGAGGTTGCACAGGATCTGGTTCTCGGGCGTCAGCTCGTCGTAGCCGACCCCGGAGGGCTTGATGACGAAGAGGTCCGCTCCGGGGACGCGACCTGAGACGTTGCCGCCGGTCCAGACGACGAGCCCGTAGCGCACGAGTTCGGCGTGCAGGGCGGCGACGTCCTGACGGACGGCGTCGATTGCGGCCTCGATCTCAGGGGTGAAGCTGCTCATACCGGGACCTCCTGCCGGTTGTGCGCCGAACGGCGGAGCGCCTTCAGGCGGTGCATGACGTCGTTGGTGCCGCGGCCGAAGTAGTCGTGCAGCTCCGTGTATTCGCGGTACAGCGCGTCGTAGGCCGCCGCGCGGTCCGCGTCGGGTGTGTAGGCCGCGCGGTGCAGGCGGCCCATGGCGGCGGCTGCGGCGTGGATGTCCTCGTACGCGCCTGCCGCGACGGCGGCGTGGATGGCCGAACCGAGGGCCGGGCCCTGCGAGCTGCCGATCACGGAGATGGGCATGTTCAGCACGTCGGCGTAGACCTGCATGAGGAAGGGGTTCCGGATGAGTCCGCCGGCCGCGACGAATTCCGTGACGGGCACGCCGGCCGTGTTGAAGGTCTCGACGATCTTCCGGGTCCCGAACGCCGTGGATTCCAGCAGCGCGCGGTAGATCTCGTGCGGCCGCGTGGCGAGCGTGAGGCCCACGATGGTGCCGGAGAGTTCGTGGTCGACGAGGACCGAGCGGTTACCGGAGTGCCAGTCGAGCGCGACGAGGCCGTGGGCGCCGACCGGCTCCGCCTGCGCCTGCTCCGTCAGGTACTCGTGGACGCTCTGGCCCTCCGCCGCGGCGGCGTCGCGGATGTCTCCCGGCACCTGGTGGGCGACGAACCAGGCGAAGATGTCGCCGACGCCGGACTGGCCGGCCTCGTAGCCGTAGAACCCCTCGACGATCCCGCCGTCGACGACGCCGCACATGCCCGGCACCTCGGCCAGCTTGTCGGAGTTCATGACGTGGCAGGTGGAGGTCCCCATGATGGCGACCATCTGGCCGGGGTCGGTGGCCTGCGCAGCCGGGGAGGTGACATGAGCGTCGACGTTCCCGACGGCGACCGCGATACCGGCGGGCAGCCCTGTCCAGCCGGCGGCCTCCTCGGACAGCGTCCCGGCCTTCGAGGCGAGGGCGCCGATGGTGTGCTCCACCTTCTCGCGGGCGAAGCCGGCGAAGTCGGGATTGAGTGCGGCGAGGAACTCCTCGGACGGATAGGCGCCGTCCTGGTAGATGCCCTTGTACCCGGCGGTGCAGGCGTTGCGCACGTACTCCCCGGTGAGCTGCCAGACGATCCAGTCGGCCGCTTCCACCCAGTGGTCCATGCGCCCGTACAGCTCGGGATCCTCCTCGAGCAGCTGCAGGCCCTTCGCGAACTCCCACTCGCTGGAGATCAGTCCGCCGTAGCGCGGCAGCCAGACCTCGCCCCGCTCGGCCGCGAGCTCGTTGATACGGTTCGCCTGGCCCTGGGCGGCGTGGTGCTTCCACAGCTTCACGTACGCGTGGGGGCGGCCCTCGTAGCCGGGCACCTCGTTGAGGGGCGTGCCGTCGGCGAGCGTGGGCACCATGGTGCAGGCCGTGAAGTCCGTGGCGATGCCGATGACGTCCTGTGGGTCGATGCCCGCGTCCCGCACGGCGGCGGGGACGGCGGTGCGCAGGACGTCCACGTAGTCGGAGGGAACCTGCAGGGCCCACTCGGGGGGAAGCTGCTCCCCCGTCGCCGCGAGCGTCGAGTCCATGACGGCGTGCGGGTACGCGAGCGTGGCGGTGCCGAGTTCGGCGCCGTCGGAGACGCGGACGACGACGGCGCGCCCGGACAGCGTGCCGTAATCGACGCCGATGACGTAGCCGGGCCTGCCGGCATCCCGGGTCGGCGCGGAGGCGCGCGGGGTGGAGTCGCTCAAGGGAAGGACCTCGTTGTTCTTCTCGGGACTGCTGGCAGTGCCCTGATGGATCGGAGTGGTGTGACCGGTCATGTGACCGTTCACATCAGCGGTCACCAGTGTGCAGCCTCCTGCGGGATGTGTCAATGATCGGGCCCGCCCGGGGCGTCAGTCCGGGGCGTCAGTCCGGGATGCGGGCTGCGGAGGAGCGGACGACGAGCTCGGGCCGCACGTCGTCGGCCGTCCCGTCCGGTGCGGGGGCGGCCGAGCCCGGCGCGCCGATCAGCCCGAGCAGCCGCGCGACGCAACGCCGGCCGAGTTCGGGGAAGTCCTGCCGCACCGTGGTGAGCGGCGGCCAGTAGTGGGCGGCCTCGGGGACGTCGTCGAACCCCACCACACTGAGGTCCTCGGGCAGTCGGCGCCCGCGCTCGCGGAAGGCGTGCATCAGCCCGAGGGCCATTTGGTCGTTCGAGGAGAAGACGGCGGTGACCCCGGGGTCTTCGACCAGCGCGAGCCCGGCGCGGTAGCCGGACTCCGCCGTCCACGTGCCGGAGAGGAGGGGTTCGGGCTCCAGGCCCCACGCCTGCATCTCGCCGCGGTAGCCGCGCACGCGGGCGTCCGTCTCGAACCAGCCGTCCGGACCCGCGATGTGCGCGATGCGCCGATGGCCCAGCTCGAGCAGGTGGCGGGTGGCGAGAACTGCTCCGCCGGACTGGTCCACGGACAGCCGGTGGTCGTCGCGTTCCCGGGCGGAGTGCACCGTCACGAACGGCAGCGTGATGGACAGCCGCTCGATCTCCCCGAGGGTCTGCGCCTGCGGTGCCAGGATGATGAGGCCGTCCACGCCGTGCGCGAGCAGCCGGTCCAGGGCGGAGCGGATCGATCCGCCGTCGACGTCGTCGAGGTGCGCGATGTCCACGGCGTACCCGGCCTCGCGCGCCGCGCTGTCGATGGCCTGCAGGCTCGCCGCGGGCCCGTACTCGAAGCCCTTGCTGACGAGCACCCCGATGGTGGTGGACCGGCTGGTCACGAGCGCACGGGCCGCCCGGTTGGGCCTGAAGCTGAGCTCGTCCATGGCGGCCAGCACGCGGTCGCGCGTCGCGGCGCGGAGGCTCGGGTGGCCGTTGAGCACGCGGGAGACGGTCTGGTGCGAGACCCCGGCGCGCCGGGCCACGTCCCGGATGTTGGCGGCACGGCCCTGGTCCGGGGACCGCGCCCCCTCCGCGGGGCGGGAGAACGCCGCCGGACGGGAGGGCTCCGCGTCAGTGGGCGTCGACAATGGTCTCGTTCCGCGCGAAGCGCCTGTTCCGCAGGACGGGCAGGAACTCGCGGACGTCGTCGACCCTGCGCCGCGTCACCCCGGTGGTGGCGACGCCGCGCTCCTCGTCCTCGAGGTGGGCCTGCGCGACCCCCATGGGGTCGATCACGGCGGAGTGGCCGATGGTGTGGCTGCTGGAGGTCCCGGCGGCCGCCACCCACACGGTGTTCTCGATGGCCCTCGCCCTGAGCAGGGTCTCCCAGTGCTCGATCTTGTGGTCGCCCTTGAACCATGCGGCCGGCACGCAGATGAGGTCCGCCCCGGCATCCGCGAGCGCCCGCGCCTGCTCGGGGAACCGGAGGTCGTAGCAGGTCATGAGTCCCACCGAGAGTTCGCCGATCCGGGCCACGGTGAGGCCGCCGTCGCCCGGTTTGATGCGCGTGGACTCGGAGTAGCTGAAGGCGTCGTACAGGTGCAGCTTCCGGTACGTGTCCACGATCCGGCCGGTCGCGTCCACGAGGACGAGCGTGTTGAAGGGCCGTTCCTCGCCGCTGGGCTCGTAGCCCCCGGCGACGACGGCGATGGAGTGCTCGGCCGCGATGAAGGACAGCTGCTGGACGAAGGAGGTCCAGGTGGCCTCCACGGCATGCCGGAACGAACCCTCGACCCGTCCGACCGTGAACATCGACTCCTCGGGGAAGACGATGAGGTCGGACCCCTCGGCGGCGGCCTCCGCCGCGAGGTCCCGCATGACGGCGAGGTTCGCCGCGGCATCACCATCCGGCCTGAACTGACCAACGCTGACCAACATGTTCCCGCCCTCACGTGTGGATGACACCCTGCGTCAAGCGTACAGACCCCGTCCAGCACGCGGGGGTAGCCTTCGTCCCATGAGGAACCCGGGAAAGAAGCAGCGCGTGGATCCCGGCCCCGGCCGGGAGTCGGTATGGGACTACCCGAGGCCGCCGCGCGTGGAGCGGACCTCGGCCAGGATCGAGGTGCGGTTCGGCGGCCGGCTGATCGTCAGCACGGACGACGCCGTCCGGGTCCTGGAGACGAGTCACCCGCCGGTCTACTACCTGCCGATCGACGCCTTCGCGCCCGGCGTCCTGGTCCCGGTCGACGGGTCCACGCACTGCGAGTTCAAGGGCGCCGCGAGCTATTTCGACGTCGTCGCCGGGTCCGCCCGCAGCCCGCGCGGCGCCTGGACCTACCCCACCCCGGTGCGCGGCTACGAGGACCTGTCCACGCGTGCCGCCCTCTATCCCTCGCGGATGGACGAGTGCACCGTGGACGGCGAGCGGGTGCAGGCGCAGGAGGGCGATTTCTACGGCGGGTGGATCACCGCGGCGATCGTCGGACCGTTCAAGGGCGGGGCGGGGACCTGGGGCTGGTAGCCCGACGGCGTGGAGCATCCGTCCAGCGGACAATCAGGTCGCTGCGCTATCGTCGCAGGCTGACCATCGCACGCAAGGCAAGGACGGGCTCGGCATGAGCATCAAGGGAACACATCTGGGCCGGCGGCTGCTCGCAGCCGCGTTCGTCGGCTCCATCGCGGTCCTGGGCGGCTGCGGAGCCGCGGGGGACGAGCCCGAGGACACGGCGTCGTCGAGCGCGGCGCCCGCGCCGGGCGAGTCGGCTGCCGCCCAGCCGGAGCCGGATCTCGAGGGCCTGCCCGACGTCGTCGCCGTCGTCAACGGCACCGAGATCAGGAAGGACGAGTTCACCACGGCGTACGAGAGCCAGTTCCCGCAGGCGGCCGCCCAGGCGCAGGCCGGCGGCCAGGAGGTGGACCAGGAGCTCCTGAGGACGACCGTGGCGGACAACCTGGTGAGCACCGAGCTGCTCCGCCAGGAAGCGGAGAAGCGGGACATCAAGGCGACGCCCGAGGCACGCGCCGCGGCGATCGACGAGCTGCTGGCATCGAGCCAGCTGGGCTCCGAGGATGAACTGCGGGCGGCCTTCGCCGAGCAGGGGCTCGACGACGCCGAGTTCGACGCCCAGCTCTCCGACCAGGTGGCGCTCGATGCGCTGATCGCGGACGAGGCCGGCGACACGACGCCCAGCGACAAGGAGATCCAGGAGGCGTACGACGCCGCGACGGCCCAGCAGGAGGCGAGTGGGGCCACGGCGTCGCCGCTGCCCCCGCTGGACGAGGTGCGGGACGAGATCGTGAAGCAGCTCGAGGGCGGCGAGACGTCCGAGGCCGCCCAGTCCCTGATCGCGAAGCTGCGCGAGGACGCGGACATCACCGTCAACCTGTAACCCCGGTACCGGTACTACCCGGACGGCAGCGGCCCCCTTCGCCGGACGAAGGGGGCCGCTGCCGTGTGGTCGACGGGTCAGCTGATGAGGTCGTTGACCACGATCGTCTGGTCGCGGTCCGGGCCGACGCCGATGGCCGAGAACCGGGTCCCGGAGAGCTTCTCGAGGGCCCGCACGTAGGTCTGCGCGTTGTCGGGCAGGTCCTCGATGGTCCGGGCACCCGTGATGTCCTCGGTCCAGCCGTCGAAGTACTCGAAGATCGGCTTCGCGTGGTGGAAGTCGGTCTGCGTCATGGGCATCTCGTCGTGCCGCACGCCGTCGACGTCGTACGCGACGCACACCGGGATGCTCTCGATCCCCGTGAGGACGTCGAGCTTCGTCACGAAGTAGTCGGTGAAGCCGTTGACGCGCGACGCGTGGCGCGCCAGCACGGCGTCGTACCAGCCGCACCGGCGCGGGCGGCCGGTGTTGACGCCGAACTCGCCGCCGGTCTTCTGCAGGTGCAGGCCCATCTCGTCGAAGAGCTCGGTGGGGAAGGGCCCGGCGCCCACGCGGGTGGTGTACGCCTTGATGATGCCGATCGAGCGGGAGATGCGCGTGGGACCGATACCCGAGCCGACGGACGCGCCGCCCGCTGTGGGGTTGGACGACGTCACGAACGGGTAGGTGCCGTGGTCGACGTCGAGGAAGGTCGCCTGGCCGCCCTCCATGAGGACCACCTTGCCGGCGTCGAGTGCCTCGTTGAGCACGAACGTGGAGTCGATGACGAGGGGCCGCAGCCGCTCGGCGAAGGAGAGGAAGTACGAGACGACCTCCTCGACCTCGACGTCGCGGCGGTTGTAGACCTTGACCAGCAGCTCGTTCTTCTGCTTGAGGGAGCCCTCGACCTTCTGCCGCAGGATCGACTCGTCGAAGACGTCCTGGACCCGGATGCCGAGGCGCGCCACCTTGTCCATGTAGGCGGGGCCGATGCCGCGGCCCGTGGTGCCGATCGCGCGCTTGCCGAGGAAACGCTCGGTGACCTTGTCGAGGACCTGGTGGTAGGGGGCCACGAGGTGGGCGTTGGCGGAGACGCGCAGCTTCGAGGTGTCCGCGCCGCGGGCCTCGAGGCCGTCGATCTCCTCGAAGAGCGCCTCGAGGTTGATGACGCAGCCGTTGCCGATGACCGGCACGGCGTTAGGGCTGAGGATGCCGGCGGGAAGGAGCTTCAGCTCGTACTTCTCGCCGTTGACCACCACGGTGTGCCCGGCGTTGTTGCCGCCGTTCGGCTTCACGACGTAGTCGACCCGGCCGCCCAGCAGGTCAGTGGCCTTGCCCTTACCCTCGTCGCCCCACTGGGCTCCGACAATGACGATTGCTGGCATGGGATCCTCCCCCATTCGGTACGGGTTCCTCCCGCGCGACGCGGGAAGCAAGCCGTGCATCAGAACGCCCCAACCGGTCGCGCACGGGGCGCGGCCACTGGGGCTCTTACCGTCCGAGTTTAGCCGAGGTGCCGGGGGAGCGCGGAAAAAGCTCCGGCCGTGACGGTTGCGGTTCCGTTGCGACTGCCCCTCCGAGCGGCCGGGACGACGGGACGCCGCAGGGACGCCGTCGAGCAGGCCCGGGCACAATGGGGGCATGGACCGCTTCGAAGGACACATCGCCGGCATCGGCACCGCCTCGGGTACGCGCCTGGTGATCGGGCGGTGGGACACCTCGCCCTTCGGCTCCTTCACCGACGTCATGATGGAGGACGCCGCGGGCCGGCGGACGCTGCTCGCCCCCACCGCCCAGATCGCGGACTACGTGGGTGCCACGTACACGTTCGACGACGTCGTGCTCACCCCGATCACCTCGGCCCTGGCGGGCGGCCGGCTCGTCGTCGACGCCGGGGATCTGCAGGTCCTCGCCGAACTGGGCGGCGTCACGCTGCTGGGGCGGCTCCTCGGCGTGCTCCCGCGGCGCCTGGCCACGCACCCGCGGTGGCTCGCGCTGATCAACCCGGTGGCATCGCTGCTCGTGAAGGGCGTCGCGACGGCCGGTTCCGCCGGGCAGGGCCGCACCGAGTACTACGGGGTCACCTCGGCCCGTGCCGTCCTCGGCGCGACCGCCACGTGGCGTGGCGCGGACCTCGGCACCCTCGCCCCCGTGAGCCCGCCGGTCCGGTTCGGCTTCAGCTCAGCGCCGCCCCGCCCGCAGCTGGTGACGGTGACGACGACGATCCGCCGCCCCGAGGAGTGACCGCCCGGACCTACCCGTCGGCGGCCAGCCGGTCCCGGGCCACCCGGTAGTGCGGCCAGTAGCGCACGCTCCCGGGCAGCAGGGGAACGACGAGCCGGGTGGACCGCCGGACGACGGCGAACACCACGCGTTCGCGGCGCCGCCACGGCAGGCCGTACCCGTCCCGCAGCCGTGCGGGCAGGATCCCCGCCGCGAGGATGGAAGGCAGCGGCCTGAGGGGCGCCGGGAGGAGCGGTGGGTCCGGCGCGAGGATCTGCCGGGCGATCAGGCGCGCCGTCGGCCCGACGTCGAGCGTGTCCTGGAGCTGCTCGGTGACGTAGCGTTCCAGGGCACGGTAGTCCTCCGGCAGCACCGCGTCCGTCACCCCGAAGAAGTGGGCCAGCTGCCGCATGTCCCGGTAGTAGGCGTCGCGTTCCGCCGGCGTCGTCGGGCGCAGGAAGCGTTCCGTCACCTGCAGGGCCGTCCACACGAGCGTCGCGAGGACCCAGAGGGCGAGGCCGGGATCGGTGGCACTGTAGGCCGTGCCGGCCGGCAGGGAGGCGGCGTCCCGGGGCAGCGTCCCGGTGACCGGTCGGTGCTTGCGTGCCACGTGCCCGGCGGCCGCACGCACCTGGGCCCGGTCCCCGAACGTGACCATGAGGACGGCGTCGAGGGTTCCGCGCAGTCGCTGGAGGGGGTCGGTGGCGAAGTCGCTGTGGGCGCGCACGCCCTCGCCGACCAGCGGGTGTGCCACCTGGAGCAGGAGCGCCGCCGGTCCGCCCGCCACGATCAGCCGCTCCCGGGCGACGCGCCACGCCGTCGAGCCCGGCCCGAAGAGCCCGGCATCCCCGGCGGCCCCGGGCCCGGGCGCGGGAGGGAAGAACCGGGCAGTGCCCCGCATGCCGTCCTGTCTGCCGTGGTTCAGATCGAGTAGTCGGACCCCGGGTTCGTCGAGGCGATGTACTCCCGTACCGCGCTCTGCGGCACCCGGTAGGAGCGCCCGAACCGGATGCTGTGGATCGTCCCGGCCTGGACCAGCCGGTAGACGGTCATTTTCGATACCCGCATCATGCTCGCGACCTCCGCCACCGTGTACAGGTCACTCGTATGCACATTCGTCGCCATGCTTACCACTGCTCCCATCCGCCTCACCACATTGAGTGGTCCTTTAACAGTGGTCGCGCTGGTAACAACGGCACAAGGAGCAGAACTACTTGTTTATGCTCCTCGGGTCCGAGTAGGGCTACGCTGCACGTCGCTCGAAGAGGGCGGGTCCGCCCCAGCGGACCCGCCCTCTCCCTCAGGTCACGAGGACCTCAGCCGGCGAGCTGTGCGCTGGCTTCCGGGTCCGATTCCCTGAGGAACACCGCGATCCGCTCGGCCTCCTCGATCTCGCCGATGGAGGCCGCGGCCCGGCCGAGGGCGAAGAGGGCCCGCAGGAAGCCCCGGTTCGGCTCGTGCGAGTACGGGATGGGCCCGGCCCCGCGCCAGCCGCTGCGCCGCAGCGCGTCGAGGCCCCGGTGGTAGCCGGTGCGCGCGTAGGCGTAGGACTCGATGGTCCGGCCCTCGGCGTACGCCTCGTCCGCGAGGATCGCCCACACGAGCGACGACGTCGGGTGGGCGGCGGCCAGATCGACGGCCTCGTCGCCTGCAGCGAGGCGCCCGACGACGTCGGGTTCCTCGGGCAGGAGGGTGGGCTCGGGGCCCAGCAGGTTCTTGCGGAACTCGTCCGACACGGCGCTAGAGCTTCTTGCCGGCGGAGCCGAGGGACGCGGCGGCTTCGACGACGCGCGCGGCGAGGCCCGCCTCGGCCGCGGCGCCCCAGACACGGGGATCGTAGGTCTTCTTGTTGCCGACCTCGCCGTCGACCTTCAGGACGCCGTCGTAGTTGCGGAGCATGTGGTCCGCGACCGGGCGCGTGAACGCGTACTGGGTGTCCGTGTCGATGTTCATCTTGATGACGCCGTAGGAGACTGCATCCGCGATCTCCTGGTCCGAGGAGCCGGAGCCGCCGTGGAAGACGAGGTCGAACGGCTTGTCCTTGCCGATCTTCTGGCCCACCTTGTCCTGGATCTCCTTGAGGATCTCCGGGCGCAGCTTCACGCCACCGGGCTTGTACACGCCGTGCACGTTCCCGAAGGTCAGGGCGGTGATGTAGCGGCCGTGCTCGCCGGCGCCGAGGGCGTCGATGGTCGCGAGGGCGTCCTCGACCGTGGTGTAGAGCTTGTCGTTGATGGCGTTATCCACGCCGTCCTCCTCGCCGCCCACGGTGCCGATCTCGACCTCGAGGATGATCTTCGCGGCCGCCGCGCGGGGCAGGATGTCGCGGGCGATCCGAAGGTTCTCCTCGAGGGTCTCCGCCGAACCGTCCCACATGTGCGAGTTGAAGATGGGGTCGCGGCCGTTCTTCACGGCCTCCTCCGAGGCTGCGAGGAGGGGCAGCACGAAGTCGTCGAGCTTGTCCTTCGGGCAGTGGTCGGTGTGGAGGGCGATGTTGACGTCGTAGTTCTTCGCGACCTCGCGGGCGAAGGCGGCGAAGCCGAGCGAGCCGGCAACCATGTCCTTGACGCTCGCGCCGGACCAGTACGCCGCACCGCCCGTGGAGACCTGCACGATGCCGTCGGAGCCCGCCTCGGCGAAGCCGCGCATCGCTGCGTTGAGGGTCTGCGAGGAGGTCACGTTCACGGCCGGGAACGCGAAGCCGCCCGCCTTCGCGCGGTCGATCATCTCGGCGTAAACATCAGGGGTTGCAATAGGCATGCTGAGGACTCCTTCGTGGTGGTGAGTGCTTCGCTTCATCCTAGCGAGCGGACCTGCCCGGTGCAGGGGCCGCCGGCAGGATGACGGCAGGGTTCAGACGGGCTGGCCGAACACGTGCCGGCGCACCCAGCCGTGCATGGCGATCGCAGCGGCCGCGGACGCGTTGATGGACCGGGTGGAGCCGAACTGCGCGATCGAGAGGGTCGCCTCCGCCACCTCGTGGACCTCCGGGGTGAGGCCGGGGCCCTCCTGCCCGAAGACGAGCACGCACTTCTCCGGGAGGTCGTAGGTCTCCAGGGGCACGGAGTCCGGGAAGTTGTCGATCCCGATAACGGCCAACCCCTCGGCAGCAGCCCATGCCGTGAAGTCCGCGACCGTGGGGTGGTGGCGGACGTGCTGGTAGCGGTCGGTGACCATCGCGCCGCGCCGGTTCCACCGGCGTCGTCCGATGATGTGGACCTCCCGGGCGAGGAAGGCGTTCGCCGTCCGCACCACGGAGCCGATGTTGAGGTCGTGCTGCCAGTTCTCGATGGCCACGTGGAAACCGTGCCGCCGCTCGTCGAGGTCCGCCACGATCGCCTCGTGCGTCCAGTACCGGTACGCGTCGACGACGTTGCGGGTGTCGCCGGCTGCCAGCAGCTCGCGGTCCCAGTGCTCGCCGTCGGGCGCCTCACCCTCCCACGGGCCGACGCCGACGGTCGGGCCCGGCGTCCCGTGCGGGTCGGTCGCATCGGTGGGGTCGGGCAGCTCCGGCAGGGGTTTCTTCACCGTCCAAGCGTAGACGGCACGGAAGGTGGGAGACTGGCGGTGGCAGCTCCCACACCCTGGAAAGGACGCCCATGCGCGAGAACGAACACATCGAGTGCTGGCTCACGGACATGGACGGCGTCCTGGTGCACGAGAACCAGGCCATCCCCGGCGCTGCCGAACTGATCGAACGGTGGGTGGCCACCTCGAAGCGCTTCCTCGTCCTGACGAACAACTCGATCTACACACCGCGCGACCTCGCCGCCCGCCTCAAGGCCTCCGGGCTCGAGATCCCGGAGGAGAACCTGTGGACGTCGGCGCTGGCCACGGCCCAGTTCCTGCGGGACCAGCTGCCGGGCGGGCGGGCCTACGTGATCGGCGAGGCGGGCCTGACGACGGCGCTGCACGAGGCCGGCTTCGTCCTCACCGACACGAACCCCGACTACGTGGTGCTCGGCGAGACGCGCACCTACTCGTTCGAGGCCATCACCAAGGCGGTCCGCCTCATCCTCGACGGCGCGCGGTTCATCGCCACCAACCCGGACGTCACCGGCCCGTCGAAGGAGGGCCCGCTGCCCGCGACGGGCGCCATCGCGGCCATGATCACGGCCGCGACGAACCGCGCCCCGTACATCGTCGGCAAGCCCAACCCGATGATGTTCCGCTCCGCGATGAACCAGATCGACGCCCACTCCGAGACGACCGCGATGATCGGTGACCGCATGGACACCGACATCATCGCCGGCATGGAGGCCGGCCTGCACACGGTCCTGGTACTCAGCGGCATCACGCAGCCCGAGGACATCGACGCCTACCCGTTCCGGCCCGCGCAGATCTGCGCGTCGGTCGCGGAGCTGATCGACCAGGTCTAGCCGACCGTCCGGCAGGCTCAGAAGAAGCGCTTCCACCCGCCACCGCGCGGGACCGGGATGTACTCACGCTGAACGGCCGAGACGACGCCCTGGTAGACCAGCGGGTTCCACTGCGGGCTGGCGTGCGCGGGCAGGGCGCCCTCCGTCCGGAGGTCCACCGAGACCACGTTGTCGGGCAGCGAGCGCGCCCAGCCGGAGCGCGCTGTCGCGTAGTCGACGACGCCGTCGTCCGGGTTGCCCGCGAAGACCACCTTCGTGTCCCCGAGGGAGAGCCGGAACCGCGCGACGTCGAAGTGGTAGATGTACGAGGACTGGGTCTGGATGAGTTCGCTGCTGGGCGCGAGCGGTGAGAGCTGCTCGAGCGTCTGGTCGACGATCTGGCTCCAGGTGCGCTCGTTCTTGTGCACGATCCGCTCGCCGAGCTCGTACGTCCCACGCACGCTGATCGGCACGCGCACTCCCGCCTCGTAGAGCCGCACCACGCCGTCGAACATGCGCTGGTCGCGGACGTCGTAGCGGCTGGACGGCGAGGAGTCGAGGAGGATGAGTTCCACGGGGATGCCGCGGTCACGCAGGCGCGCCGCGACCTCCACCGCCACCATGCCGCCGAAGCTGTGGCCGTAGAAGTAGAGCCTCTCGAGTCGGAAGTTCTCCACGTAGCGGTTCATCGTGGCGACGACGTTGTTGATGTCCAGGCCGCGGTTGGAGTAGCCCATCACCGCCATCTGCGCCCGCCGGGACAGGGCCGGACGCAGCGAGTTCAGGATCCAGAGCCCCTCCTCCCAGCTCGTCTTGTAGCCCGGGAAGAGGACCCAGCGGTCGTTGGGGAAGCGCGCGCGGGCCTCCTCGTCGTCGAGCGGGAGGATGCGCGTCGCCTCGCGCCGGCCCTGGATGACCCGGGTGGTGACGAGGTCGGCGGCCACCAGGGCGGTTGCGGCGGACCCGATCAGGAAGGACCGGCGGGAGGACTCCCGGAAGTCGTACGCCCGCTGCAGCGCCTCGCCGTCGTCGTGCACGTGGATCTCCGGACCGTGCCCGTCTGCGGGTCCGCCGGTCAGGCCAGGCCCAGCTCGTCCTTGCCGAAGGCGAAGAGGTAGGGCACCCCCGCCTCGGACTCGATGCGCTCCTTCGACCCGGTGTCGCGGTCCACGATGACGGCGACGGCGCGCACGTCGCCTCCCGCACGGCGGACACCCTCGACGGCGGCGAGGGCGGAGCCGCCCGTGGTCGAGGTGTCCTCCAGCACGACGACGGGGCGGCCGGACACGTCCGGGCCCTCCACCTGACGGCCCATGCCGTGGGTCTTCTGGGTCTTGCGGACCACGAAGGCGTCGATCGGGCGACCTGCCCGGGCGGCGGCGTGCATCACGGCGGTGCCGACCGGATCGGCGCCCATCGTCAGGCCGCCCGCCGCCTCGAAGGCGATGCCGGCGTCGTCGAGCAGTTGCAGCATGACCCGTCCCACGAGCACGGACGCCTCGTGGTGCAGGGTGATGCGGCGGAGGTCGATGTAGTAGTCGGCCTCGACGCCGCTGGAGAGCGTGACGCGCTCGTGGACCACGGCGAGTTCCCGGATGAGCTCGAGGAGCCGGGTGCGGTCGGTGGTCGGCGTGGTCTGGGCAGTCATGCGCCAAGTCTATCGAGGGCGAGCCCTGCCCATGGGGCTTGGTTCGCGCCCGTGCCGACGCCGGGGGCTTCGGTCAGCCTGCCACCGATGCGGCCAGACCCAGGACCATCGCGTCGATCCGCTGGGGAGACATCGCGTGATGGATCGCCAGGATGCTGGCCCCGAGCACCCCGGCGTCGAGCCCTGAGCTGGACTGCGTGATCTGGAGGTGCTGGGTGGCCAGCGGAAGGGTGCGCGAGTACACCACCTCACGGATGCCGGCGATGAAGTGCTCCCCTGTCAGCGCCATCGATCCTCCGATGACGATCACGGCGGGGTTGACGAGGCTGATGCAGGCGGACAGCACCTCGCCCACGTCGCGTCCCGCCTGGCGCACGGCAAGGACAGCATCCCGGTCGCCCGATTCGACCAGCCTGACGACGTCTTCCCCGGTCCGCGCGTCGAGTCCGAGCGCGCGGAGCCTGGCTGCGACGGCCGGCCCCGACGCGACGGCCTCGAGGCAGTCGAAGTTGCCGCAGCGGCAGGGCGCCTGCATTCCGCCGTGGACGCGGATGTGGCCGATGTCGCCGGCGACACCGTCCGAGCCCCGCTGCAGTCGTCCGCCCGACACGATCCCAGCGCCGATCCCGGTCGCGACCTTGACGAAGAGGAGGTCATCCACGTTCTGCCAGGCCGCATTGCGCTCGCCGAGAGCCATGATGTTGACGTCGTTGTCCACGAGCACGGGAACATCGAAGTGCCCCTCCAGGTAGCCGGGGACGTCGTACCCGTTCCAGCCCGGCATGATCGGGGGGTTGATCGGCCGGCCGGTCCGGTGCTCCACGGGACCCGGCACCCCGACCCCGATCGCCAGCAGATCGGTTGCCGCGCGTCCGGATTCCCGGAGGAGCTCGGCTCCGAGTTCGACGACGGCGCCCAGTACCGCCTCCGGCCCCCGGGTGATCTCGATGGCGCGCGTCGTGCTGTGAAGGCCGTGCCCGGTGAGGTCGGTGACGGCGACCCTGAGATGGGATGCTCCGATGTCGACACCGAGGACCACCTTGCTGCCGGACTTCAGCGCGATCCGCGACGAAGGCCGCCCTCCGGTGGAGACCACGTCGTCGACGAAACCTACGAGACCCAGTTCCCTGAGGGCTTCGATGCGCAGCGTCACCGTCGATCGGGCCAGACCCATCAGGTCCGCGAGTTCGGTCCGCGTCCGCGGGCGCCCGTCCCGCAGGATCTGGAAGAGTTCGCTCGCGCCCGACGCAGCCAGGCCGCCGAAACTGGTTATGTCGCTCATCGATCAATTACAGCACAGCGATCGACGGAAGACAGGTCCGCCTCCCCGAACCTGGTCAGACCTTGACCGACTTCGCTCCGCGGACATCACGGGCGGCGAAGCGCTGCTGCAGGAGGACTGCAATGACGAGAATCAGGCCTCTGGCCAGCGCCTGCACGGAGGTGTCCAGGTTGTTCTGAGTGAACACGTTGGTCAGGGTGCTGAAGATCAGCACACCCAGGACAGTGCCCATGATGGTGCCGCGCCCACCGACGAGCAGCGTTCCACCCACAACGACGGCGGCGATCACGTCGAGTTCGAGGAGCAGACCATGGGTGGACGTACCGGCCGTGGTCCGGCCGAGGAACATGACGCCGCCGATGCCCGCCGTGAGGCCGGTGAGCACGTACAGGTAGACGAGGTGCCGCTTCACCTTGATGCCGGCCAGGCGCGATGCCTCGAGGTTCCCACCGATCGCAACGGTCCGGCGGCCGAACGTGGTGCGGTTCAGAAGAAACCATCCGGCGGCTGCGACGACGACGAAGATCCAGATAAGGGTGGGGACCCCTAGGAAGTCAGAGCGCATGACCTGCAGGAACTCGCGGTTGCTGACGATCTGAGTGCTGCGGCCGGAGATGAGTTCGGCAAGACCGCGTGCGCCGACGAGCATGGCGAGGGTGGCGATGAACGCGACCACGTTCCCGTAGGCGATCACCACTCCGTTGATCAGTCCAGCGCCGGCTCCGACCGCGAGCGCGACGAGCACGATGAGGACCCAGGAGGACTGCGTCGCTGCCAGTTGCACGCTGGTGAGGCTGGCAACCACGGTCGTCAGGCCGAGGACCGAGCCCACGGAGAGATCGATGCCGCCCGCCGTGATGACAAAGGTGACGCCGATGCTCACCACGCCGATGATCGAGGCGTAGCGCAGGATCGTGAGCATGTTCTCCACATTGAGGAACCGGTCCCCGCTGGTGATAACCCCCACGACCAGGAGCAGTGCAAGCGCGATGACCAGCCCCAGGTTCCGTCCCGCTGAGCCCCGCAGGAAGTTCCGGAACGCGCCTGCCCCGGGCGCACCGTGGTCGTCCGCCACTGCGGGACGCTGTGCCGCCACCTTCGTATTCTGATCGCTCACGCGGCACTTCCCTTCATGACGAGGTCGAGCACGGCGTGCTCGTCGAGGTCGCTTGCTTCGGATTGAGTGAGTACCCTGCCGTCATCGATGACGAGCACGGTGTCGGCGAGGCCCAGGACTTCCTCGATCTCGCTGGAGACCACGATGATGGCCGTGCCGTCCGCGGCGAGCCGACGAATGAGCGCGTAGATCTCCGTCCGAGCGCCGACGTCGACGCCGCGTGTGGGTTCGTCCAGCAGCAGCACCGGGGTTCCGTGGACCAACCAGCGGGCCAGCAGGATCTTCTGCTGGTTCCCTCCGGAGAGGGTCCTGGCCGGACGGTCCGGGTCGGCCGGACGCAGCTCGAGCGCGGCGATCTGCTGGCGGGCGGCGTCACGTTCGGCGCGCTCGTCGAGGTACCCGGCACGGGCGAACCGCTCGAACGTCGAGAGGGTCACGTTCTTGAAGATCGGTTCGTCGAGGATGAGCCCCTGGACCTTGCGCTCCTCGGGGGACAGGCCGATCCCCGCATCGACGGCGGAGCTGACGGACCCCGCCCTGAGGGAGCGGCCCTGGACGGTCACGGATCCGGAGGACGCCTTCCGAGCCCCGTAGATGGTCTCCAAGATCTCGGACCGCTTGGACCCCACGAGCCCGGCGAAGCCGAGGATCTCCCCCGCCCGGACGGAGAAGCTCACCCTTTCGAACTGCCCGTACAACTCCAGGTCCTCGACCTCGAGGACCACGGACGCATCAGCGGGTACGGGCTTCCGCTCCGGGAAGACGTTCTCGATATCCCTGCCCGTCATGAGCCGGATGAGCTCCGCCTTCGGGGTGTCCAGCGCGCTCAGTCCGCTTGCCGTGCTGCGGCCGTCCTTGATCACCGAGATGCGGTCGCCGATCTGTCGGATCTCCTCGAGCCGGTGGGAGATGTACACCACCGCGATGCCCTGCGCCGTGAGTTCGCGCACCACCCGGAAGAGGTTGGAGACCTCTCCCGAGTCGAGGATGGCGCTCGGCTCGTCCATGATGATCAGGCGGGTGTCGCGCGACAGCGCCCGCGCCAGGCTGACGATCTGCTTGTTGGCCGCGGAGAGCGAGCCCACCTCGGTTGTCGGTGACAGCCTGCCGTGCCCGAGCCGCTCGAGGAGCGTGCGGGCCACTGCGTTGGACTGCTTCACGTGGAGCACGCCGCCCGTTGCGCGCTCGTGCCCGAGGAAGATGTTCTCTGCCACGGTCAGTCCGTCGACGACGTCGAGCTCCTGGTACATGGTCGCGATGCCGAGATCGAGCGCGGCCGTCGGCCCCCCGATGATGATCTCCCTGCCCTCCCAGTGGATGCTCCCGCTGTCGGGTAGGTGAACACCGGAGAGCGTCTTGATGAGCGTGGATTTTCCAGCGCCGTTCTGCCCCATGACACAGTGGACTTCCCCCGGGACGACCTGCAGGTCGACCCCTTTCAGCGCTTGCACACCGGCGAATCGCTTGGTGATTCCGCGTACCTCGAGCAACGGCTGGGCATGATCGTCGGCGAACATGTGAGGAACCTAACACATTATGTCGTCACTCGATATAAGACTGCCGATTCTCCGCTTCCTTCTGTTACTGTGACGCCTGTCACGCAGACTTGCGGGCGCGAAGAGAGCATGCCGCACCATGCGGAGACGCACCGACTCAATGAGGAGACCCCATGCTTACAGTTCGAACCGGCCGGAAATCGCTCGTGACCCTCGGCGCCTTCCTGTCCGTCGGAGCCCTTGTCACCGGGTGCACACCGGAAGCGGAGAACTCCAATGCTCAGCCGACCAACGCATCCGTCGAGGGCAACCAGGCCGAGGGCGACAAGGTGGTCATCGGTTTCTCCGGACCTGCCGCCGACCACGGCTGGCTCGGCGCCATCAATACGGCCGCCACGGCAGAGGCGGAGAAGTACGGCGACATCGACCTCCGCGTGGCGGAGGGCACCAATGACGCGAATCTCCAGATCAGCCAGGTCGAGCAGTTCATCAATGACAAGGTCGACGCGATCGTCCTGCTGCCCACGGACGGTGCGGCCCTGACGCCCGTCGCCATCCAGGCCATGGAGGCCGGCATCCCGGTCATCAATGTGGACCGTGAATTCTCCAGCCCCGCTGCGGCGCGTACCACCGTCCTGGGGGACAACTACGGAATGGGCGTCAGCGCCGGTGAGTACATCTGCAAGGAGCTCGGAGGTGACGACAGCGCGGTCGTGGCCGAGATCGCGGGGATAGATTCACTGCCACTGACGCAGGACCGCAGCCGCGGCTTCACCGATGCGCTGGAGGCATGCGGGCTCGACGTCGACAATCGGGTCGCAGCAGACTTCACCGTCCAGGGCGGCGAGGCGGCGACATCCCAGCTCCTGTCAGCAGCACCCAAGATCGACGCCATATGGAACCACGACGATGATCAAGGCATCGGCGTCCTGGCCGCCATCGACAACGCAGGCCGCGACGAGTTCATCATGGTCGGGGGTGCCGGTTCGGCGAATGCGATGCGTGAGATCCAGGCGGGCGAGGGCGTCCTCAAGGCTACTGTCATCTACCCGTCGACCCAGGCGGCGGACGGCATCCGGCTCGCTCGGCTCATCGTCCAGGAGAAGGCCATGAGCGACCTCGTCGAGGTGAAGGTTCCCAAGCGTGTCGTCCTGAACGCGCCCGTGGTGACGGGCGAGAACGTAGATCAGTACCTGCCGACGGCTTTCGAGTCCTAGTGAAGGATGAGGTGGGTGCCCGTCGTGGAGGCGGCACCCACCCATCGGACAGTCTTCCCATCGCCGCCGAACAAGAGGAAACATGCACAACGACGTACCACTACTGAAGATCGCCATGGTCGGTCATGGTTTCATGGGCGCCGCCCACTCCCAGGGATGGCGGGTGGCACCGCGGTTCTTCGATCTGCCTGCCCGACCGGAGATGGCTCTGCTCGTGGGACGCACTTCCCCGGGGGTCGAGACCGCGGCCGAGAAGTGGGGCTGGAAGGAGACCACAACCGACTGGCGGGTCGCGGTGCAACGCGACGACATCGACGCCATCGACATCGTCACCCCCGGCGGTTCACATGCTGAAATCGCCATCGCTGCACTGGAAGCGGGCAAACACGTCCTGTGCGAGAAGCCGCTCGCCAACACCCTGGAAGAGGCCATCGCAATGACCGAGGCGGCCGACCGGGCCGGCAAGGACGTTTTCGCGATGGTCGGTTTCACCTACCGCCGCGTCCCTGCGGCCGCCTTCGCCCGCGGCCTCGTCCAGTCCGGGTCCATCGGCGAGGTACGCCAGATCCGGGCAACGTACCTGCAGGACTGGCTCGTGGATCCCGAGGCCCCGTTGACGTGGCGCCTACAGAAGGACCACGCGGGCTCCGGCGCACTCGGCGACCTCGGCGCCCACGCCGTCGATCTCGCCCAGTTCATCACCGGCCAAAGGGTGACCGGCGTGAGCGGGTTGCTCAACACGTTCGTCCACGAGCGTCCCCTCCTCGCGGAAACGAGGGGATTGGCAGGAACCGCAACACAGGAGAGGGGCGCTGTCACGGTGGACGATGTCGCCCTGTTCACAGGCCGTTTCGACGGTGGAGCCATCGGGTCCTTCGAAGCGACTCGCATGTCGACCGGTCGCAAGAACGCCCTCCGCCTCGAGGTGTCGGGTTCATCCGGCGCGGTCTACTTCGACCTCGAGAAGATGAACTCCCTCGGTTTCTACGATGCGACCGCCCCCGACACCCGCCGGGGATTCACCGACATCATGGTGACAGAGCCCGACCACCCCTATCTGTCCGCATGGTGGCCTGCCGGCCACTCCCTCGGATACGAGCACGGCTTCGTGCACCAGGCGAAGGACTTCGTCGAAGCCATCGTGGAGAGACGCCAGCCCGAGCCTTCCTTCGCTGACGGCCTCCAGGTTCAGAGAGTGCTCGACGGCGTGGAGCGGAGCGCCGGCGCGGACAGCCTCTGGACCAGGACAACATAAATCCCAGCGCTCGACGGCGTGCTCGTTCGCAGGGTTGGTCGCCGGGCCCGGAAGCTGCACTTCATTGCCCGTCCACTCACCCCAGGAGACCGCATGACCCGCAACTACACCCTGTTCACCGGCCAGTGGGCCGATCTCCCCTTCGAGAAGGTCGCCGAGCTCGCCGGCCAGTGGGGCTACGACGGCCTCGAGATCGCCGTCTCGGGGGACCACCTCGACGCCTGGCGGTGGGACGACGACGCCTACGTCCAGGACCGGCTCGACATCCTCGAACGCAACGGGCTGAAAGTCTGGGCCATCTCGAACCACCTCAAGGGGCAGGCCGTGTGCGACGACCCCATCGACTTCCGCCACGAGGCGATCGTGGGCCCGACGGTGTGGGGCGACGGCGACCCCGAGGGCGTGCGCCGGCGGGCGGCGGAGGAGATGAAGCTGACCGCGCGCCTCGCGAGGAAGCTCGGCGTGGACACCGTCGTCGGCTTCACCGGCTCCTCGATCTGGCAGTACGTGGCCATGTTCCCGCCCGTGCCCGCGACGGTCATCGAGGCCGGGTACCAGGACTTCGCGGACCGCTGGAACCCCATCCTGGACGTCTTCGACGAGTGCGGCGTCCGCTTCGCGCACGAGGTCCACCCCTCGGAGATCGCCTACGACTACTGGTCCACGCAGCGCACGCTCGACGCCATCGGCCATCGCCCGGCCTTCGGCCTCAACTGGGACCCGAGCCACTTCCTGTGGCAGCAGATCGACCCGGTGGCGTTCATCTCGGACTTCAAGGACCGCATCTACCACGTGGACTGCAAGGACACGAAGATGCGCATGGGCGGGGGGCGCAACGGGATCATGTCCTCGCACCTGCCGTGGGGGGACCCGCGGCGCGGCTGGGACTTCGTGTCCACGGGCCGGGGCGACGTGCCCTGGGAGGACAGCTTCCGGGCGCTGACGGCCATCGGCTACACGGGCCCCATCTCCGTGGAGTGGGAGGACGCCGGCATGGACCGGCTGCAGGGAGCACCCGAGGCCCTCGCCTTCCTGAAGCGGTTCGACTTCGCGCCGTCGGAGACGTCCTTCGACGCGGCGTTCAGCCAGTAGTCCCGGTCAGTAGGAGGCAGGCCCTTCCGAGTACCCGTTACGCGTGACCCGTCCGCCGCACCCGCCTAGCGTGGTCCTCGCCCGTGCCATCCGGCCCGGGCGACGACGGGCAGCCGGGTCTTCGTGCGGGGTGCCTCATTTCCGGGGGACGATGCGACATGACAGACACTCGGGCGGGAGCCACCGGCACGGCGGTCTGGGGACGGGCGGCGACGCTCGTCCCCGGCCGCGACCGCTACCTCGATCTGCTCCGCGCCATCGCACTGGTGCGCGTCGTGACACTGCACACCTACTTCGAGGCCGTCTGGCTGACCGTCGTCTTCCCCTCCCTGGGCATCATGTTCGCCCTGGCCGGAGCGCTGATGGCGCGGTCGCTGGACCGGCCCACCTTCGAGGTGCTGAGGAACCGGGCCCGGCGGCTGCTGCTGCCCCTCTGGGTCTATGCCCTCGCCATCCTGGGCCTGCTGGCCCTCCAGGGCTGGCGGCCCCCCGAAGGCGATGCCGTCGGCTGGTGGCTGCGCCTGATGCTGTGGTTCGTGCCGATCGGCGAATTCCCGATCCCCCAGGAGGCATCGTCGGGCATCGACGGGGCTCCGTTCGCATGGGCGGAACTCGCGGTGATCGCGCTCTGGTACATCCGTGCGTACTTCTGGTTCGTCCTGCTGTCCCCGTTGCTGCTGAGGGCGTTCCGTCGCCTGCCCTGGGTGACGTTGTTCGCGCCCCTCGTCCTCTGCGGCGTCCTCGCCACCGGCGAGATGCCGGTCCCCGACGCCGTCGCCTCCGTGATCGAGGACTTCGCGACCTTCGGGTCCTGCTGGGTGCTGGGGTTCGCGTACCAGCGGGGGTTCCTGCAGGCACTCCCCCGGATCGCCACTCCACTGGTGGCGGTACTGCTCATGGCGGCCGGTCTCTGGTGGGCGTCAGGACACCCCACCGAGGAAGGGTGGGACCTCGGGGAGATACCCCTCGCGCAGGCACTCTGGTCCTTCGGTTTCTGCGTGCTGCTGCTGCGCATCTCCCCCTCGTGGTCCACGTTCCCCGGGCCGCTGCGGCTCTTCGACGGCGCGATCACCCTCATCAACAACCGGGCCATCACCATCTACCTCTGGCACCTCCCGGCCCTCATCCTGACGGTCCCGGTGATCGACCAGTTGTGGGCCGTCCCCGCCCTCGAGACGTCGGTCCCGGGGCTGCTCGACAGCCATGGGCTCCAGCTCGCGCTGGTCTGGCTGATGGTCGGGATCGCGATCCTGACCGTCGGCTGGGTCGAGGACATCGCGGCACGCCGCCCGCCCCGGTTGTGGCCGTCGGGGCCGCCGCGGCGGACACCCGTACCCGGGGGAACGCCGCCCCGGGTCTGAACACCCGCCGCGGCGGACCAGTCCCGGAGGTGTGATTCCGGTCATTTTCGTAACCTCGTAGAAATGGACGCGGAGTAGCCTTGGAGCATGCATGAACTCCAGGCACGGATCATCGAGGAAATGGGCGTCAGGCCCACCATCGACCCCGCGGCGGAAGTCCGCAGCCGGGTCGGCTTCCTGAAGGACTACGTCAGGTCCACAGGCACACGCGGGTTCGTCCTCGGCATCAGCGGCGGACTCGACTCCACCCTGGCCGGCAAACTCGCCCAGCTCGCCGTCGACGAACTGCGGTCCGAAGGCGCGGACGCCGATTTCATCGCCCTGCGGCTGCCCTACAACGTCCAGAAGGACGAGGAGGACGCCCAGGCGGCCCTCGCCTTCATCCAGCCGCGCACCTCGAAGGTGTTCAACGTGGCCCCCGCCGTGGACGGCATCCAGCAGGAGTACGCGGCGACCACCGGCGAGCGCATCACGGACTACACCAAGGGCAACACGAAGGCCCGCGCCCGCATGGTGGCCCAGTACGCCGTCGCCGGGCAGCACAACCTGCTCGTCATCGGCACCGATCATGGCGCGGAGTCGGTCACGGGCTTCTTCACCAAGTTCGGCGACGGCGGAGCCGACGTCCTCCCGCTCTTCGGGCTGAACAAGCGCCAGAACCGCGCCCTCCTCAGGGAACTCGGAGCACCGGCCGCGCTCTACGACAAGATCCCGACGGCGGATCTGCTGGACGAGGTGCCCGGCCAGACCGACGAGCACGAACTCGGCCTCACCTACGAGCAGATCGACGACTACCTCGAGGGCCGCGAGATCGACGCCGACGCCGCGAAGGCGATCGAGCACCGCTACTGGACCACGCGGCACAAGCGGACGGTGCCGGTCACCCTGTTCGACTCGTGGTGGCGTGAGTAAACAGCACCGTTGGTAACGTAGGGGGCGTGAAGATCGCCACCTGGAACGTCAACTCCCTCCGTGCCCGCGCCGACCGCGTCGAAGCCTGGCTGGACAGGTCCGACGTCGACGTCCTGGCCATCCAGGAGACGAAGTGCAAGGACGAGAACTTCCCCTGGGAGTTGTTCGAGAACAGCGGCTTCGAGGTGGCGCACTTCGGCATCAGCCAGTGGAACGGCGTCGCGATCGCCTCCCGCGTGGGGCTCGACGACGTCGAACGCACCTTCCCCGGCCAGCCCGCCTTCGGCAAACCCGGCGCGGACGAGGTGCAGGAGGCCCGTGCGATCGCGGCGACGTGCGGTGGGGTGCGGGTCTGGAGCCTGTACGTCCCGAACGGTCGCGCCCTCGACGACCCGCACATGCCGTACAAGATCGACTGGCTGAACACGCTCCGCGGCCACGCGCAGCAGTGGATCACCGAGGACCCCGATGCGCAGATCGCCCTGATGGGCGACTGGAACATCGCACCCCAGGACGACGACGTCTGGGACATCGACCTGTTCGTCGACGGCGGCTACACCCACGTCAGCCCGGCCGAGCGCGCCGCGTTCCAGGCGTTCCTCGACTCCGGCTTCGCCGACCTCGCCCGGCCCTTCACCCCCGGGCCCGGCCTGTACACCTACTGGGACTACAAGCAGCTCCGCTTCCCGAAGAAGGAGGGCATGCGCATCGACTTCGTGCTCGGCTCCCCCGCCCTGGCCGCCCGCACGACGGACGCCTTCGTGGACCGGGAGGAGCGCAAGGGCAAGGGCGCCTCCGATCACGCGCCCGTGATCGTGGAACTCAGCGGACCGTGAGCCGACTGGGCCAGGTCCTCCGGCCGTTCCCGTACGTCTCCTACCTGCGGGTCTACGAACCCCTCGACGCCTTCTCGGACGCCCAGCAGCTCGCGATCCTCGAACAGCGGGCCCGCGAACGGGAACTGACGGAGGAGCTCGAGCACGAGCAGTCGCTCCGGCGCATCCTGCGCACCGTCTCGGACCCCTTCCCGCATCACGAGGCGGACCTCGTGCGCGTCACCCACTTCCCGAGCCTGAACGGCACGACGACGCCCTACTACTGCCCCAACCAGCTGGCCGTCCGGACCACGCTCGCCGCGGAGTCCCTGGACCAGAGCCTGCGCGGGCCCCTGATCGACGTCCTCGTGCCGGAGATCGCCCGTGAGGCGCACCAGGCCCGGCTGGACCCGGACACCTTCGCGGACTCCGTCGCGAGGCTCTACACGCGGTCGGCCACCTGGGGCGTGCCCTTCGCCTGGTTCGCCCTGATCCACGAGGACGACCTCACGGAGGTCGTCGAGGACGACGGGCGGGTCAGCACCGTGCGGATCACGGCGCGGATCGGGGACTGCATCGACCGCGGGCGCCGCTCGATCGCCCAGCTGGCGGTCGGTGCCCCGGAGATGGACCTGCTGGACGAACTCACGGAGATCGTCGAATGGCTGGAGATCTTCCGGCGGGACGCCGTCGTCGAGGTCGACTACGGGCCGGTCGCCGACCGCGTGTTCCCGGACGACTCCCCGATGGACGTGCGCCTCGGGATCGAGAGCCTGGCCGAAGCCGACATGATGGGTGCCGCCGCCTCGTACCGGCGCCTCGCATCACGGTGGATCCCGATCCGCCAGCTCGCCCGCGCCTCCTGACCGCGCGGGCGATGCGCGTGCGGCGTCGTGCGTGCGTTTCGCGTCGAAGGGGCCTCTGACGCGGCGTGTTCTGCTGCAACACGCCCTTCCGCGGCGAAACGCGTGCCGGAAGCCCCGCTCCACAGAGTGGTCGGGGCGCCTCAGGCCCTGACCGGCGCGGTCGTCGCCCGCTCCACGAGCGCGTGGGGCCGCGACGGCGGGTAGTCCGCCGGCTCGTTGCGCAGCAGCTCCCCGAGCAGGAGGTCCGCCGCGAACGCGCCCTGATCCTCGGGATCCTGCCGGATGGTCGTCAGGCCCATGGGTTCGGAGAACTCGTGGTCGTCGATGCCGATCACGGACAGCTCCCCCGGTACGGAGACGCCGAGCTCCGCCGCAGCCTTCAGCACACCGAACGCCATCTCGTCGGAGGAGCAGAACACCGCCGTCGGCCGGTCCGCCGGATCGGCGAGCAGCTCCAGCGCCGACGCCCGGGACGTGGCGAAGCGGAAGTCGCCGAACGCGGACCAGTCCTCGCGCACACTCAGCCCGTGGTCCGTCATGGTCTGCTGGAAGGCCTGCTCGCGGAGGCGCGGCACCTCGAAGTCGATGTCGAAGGACCCGCCGCCCCGCATGTGGGCGATGCGCGTATGGCCGAGCCCGATCAGGTGCTCCACGGCGTCGCGGACGGCACGGGCGTCGTCGATCCCTACATGCCGGACACCCTCGACCGCGCCGCCCACCACGATGTTCGGGTAGTCCAGCTCCTGGACGGCGGTGCGCTCCTCCTCGGTGAGGTGCATGCACATGACCAGCAGGGCGTCGATGCGCTTGCGGAGGATGGAGCGGTGGAACACCCGGTCCCGGTTCACGCCCGCACCGCCGAGGCTGAAGAGGATGAGGTCGTACCCCGCGGCGCGCAGCTGACGGTCCACGCCCTCGAGCACGGCCGAGAAGTACCAGCGGTCGATCACGGGGACGAGGACGCCCATGGCCATGGTGCGGCCCGACGCGAGGCCGGAGGCGGCCGACGACGGGACGTAGCCGAGCCGCTTCGCCGCCGAGGTGACCCGCGCCCGGGTGTCCTCGGCGACGCCCGGCAGCCCGCGCAGCGCACGGGAGACCGTCGCCGTCGAGACCCCGAGGGACGCCGCGACGTCGTCGATGCTCGTCACGGTCAGCCCTTCAGGCCACCGGCGAGCAGGCCCCGCACGAAGTACCGCTGGAGCCCGAAGAACACGGCGAGGGGGATGATCATCGAGACGAACGCCCCGGCCGTCAGTCGCTGCCATTCGCCGCCGCGGGAGCCCTGGAGCTCGGCGAGACGCTGCGTGATCGGGGCCACGTCCGCGCCGCCGCCGGAGAAGACGAGGGCCACCAGAAGGTCGTTCCACAGCCAGAGGAACTGGAAGATGCCGAAGGAGGCCAGGGCGGGGGTCGCGAGGGGGATGATGATGCGCCAGAAGATGGTGCTGTGCCCGGCGCCGTCCACCCGCGCGGCCTCGATGACCTCGCCGGGGATCTCCGCGATGAAGTTGTGCAGGAGGAAGATCGCCAGGGGCAGTCCGAAGATCGTGTGGGCGACCCACAGCTGGGCGTAGGTTCCGCTGGGCAGCAGCTGGAAGTCGCCGATCGTCAGGACCTTCGTGAAGAGCTGCAGCAGCGGGATGAGCGCCATCTGGAGCGGGACGATCTGCAGGGCGAACACGAAGATGAAGAGGGAGTCCTTGCCGCGGAAACGCCCCCAGGCGAACATGTAGGCCGCCATGGAGCCGAGGACCAGCGTGAAGATGGTCCCGGGGATCACGATCGCGAGCGAGTTGACGAAGTAGGACAGCAGGTTGGGCGACTGGCTGCCGCCGGGGCTCAGGACATCCGCGTAGTTCTCCAGCGTGAACTGGCGGTCCGAGAAGACGTTCCACCAGCCGTTGCCCTTGATGTTGTCCTCGGGCCGGAACGACGAGATGAGCAGGCCGAAGGTGGGGATGGTCCAGAGCACGGCGATGATGACGGCCGCGGCCGTGGCACGCCTCGACGTCAGCTTCTGCTTGACGCGCTTCTGCATGGTGGGGCGGCCCTGGGTGGCGTCGTCCTTGACGTCCGGGAGGAGGTCCTTGTTCTCGAGGGGGACAGTGCTCATCGGATTTCCTTCTGCTTGCGGAGAAGCCGGGCGTTGTAGACGACCACCGGCAGCACCATCAGGAAGAGGATCAGGGCCAGAGCGGCGCCGCGGCCCGGCTCACCCGCCCGGAATGCCTGGGTGTACATCTCGTTGGCGACCACGGAGGTCTCGTACTGCCCCGCGGTCATCGTCCGCACGATGTCGAAGACCTTCAGCGTCCCGATGGTGATGGTCGTGACGACGACGATCAGCGAGCCGCGGATGGTGGGGATGGTGACGTTGCGGAACTGCTGCCACGCGCTGGCGCCGTCGAGCCGGGCGGCTTCGACGATCTCCGTCGGGATGCCCTTGATGGCGGCCGAGAGCACCACCATGGCGAAGCCGGTCTGGATCCAGATCATGACAGCGATCAGGAAGAACGTGTTCGTCGGAGCATCGAGGAGGAACTGCTTCGGCTCCTGGCCGAACCACACCAGGATCTGGTTGAACAGGCCGATCTGATCCTGCTCCGGGCCCTTGTAGGCGTAGACGAACCGCCAGATGATGCCGGCCCCGACGAAGGAGATCGCCATGGGCATGAACACGAGTGCCTTGAGCGCCCTCTCCCCGCGGGCCCGGTCGATGAAGACCGCGTAGGCGAGGCCGATCGCGGAGGCGAGCAGAGGGACGAGGATCACCCAGATGACGGTGTTGCGCAGCGTGACCAGGGCCTCCGGCTGGGTGAACATCCACACGAAGTTGTCGAGGCCGACGAATTCGCCGTTGCGGCCGGTCAGGGAGAGGTAGGACGTCTGGAGGGCGGGGAACACGAGCCCGACGGCGAGCAGGAGCAGGGCCGGCGCGAGGAAGCCGGCGATCTGGATCTTCTCGCGTCCGGACTTGGGCGCCCGGTCCACCACCAGCATGATGAGCCCGATGATGGCGGCGAAGACGGCGAGGCCCACCACCACCTGTAAACCTTTGTCTGCAATATCTTCCACAGCCCAGCCTCCTGGCGTGCCTTTTGTAAGTGAATGGGGAGGCGGCGGAACGGGAGGACCGTGGGGCGGTCCTCCCGTTCCGTCGACGGTCCGCGGGCACCCGGCTGTCCGGGGTGCCCGCGGCTACCTGCCTAGGAGGAGGGCCAGCTGTCCTCGACGGTCTGCGTGACTTCCTCGGTGGAGGAACCGTTGATCCAGTTCACGATGCCGCTCCAGAAGGAGTTGGCGCCGACGGCACCCGGCATCAGGTCGGATGCGTCGAAGCGGAACACCGTCTCGGGGTCCTGCAGCAGTTCGATGGACTGGCGGTCCAGGTCCGACTGCGCGACCTCGGGATCCAGTCCCTTGTTCGCGCTGATCGCACCACCCTGGGAGACGCGGGCGTTGGCGAACTCGGCGCTCGCCAGGTACGTCTGCAGGGCCTGCACCTCGGGCCGGTCGGCGTACGCGCCGATCAGTTCCCCGCCACCGGTGATGGCCGTGCCCTGGGACGCGTCGATCGGTGGGGTCATGAAGGCCCAGACGTCGCCGTCCTCGGCGACGTTGGTCCCTTCGGGCCAGTTCACGGCCTGGAAGGACGCCTGGTGGTGCATCGCGCACGTGCCATCGAGCACGGGCTGGCCGGCCTCGGCGAACGGTGTCGAGAGGATGGAGCGGACATCGCCGAAGCCGCCGTTGACGTACTTGTCGTTCTTCAGGATGTCCCCGACGCGGTCGAAGGAGTCGACGATCCTGGGATCGTTGAACGGGATCTCGTGCGCGACCCACTGGTCGTACACCTCGGGGCCGTGTTCGCGCAGGACGGCGTCCTCGACCCAGTCGGTGCCCGGCCAACCGGTGGCCTCACCGGACTCGAACCCGGCACACCAGGGCTTCATGTCCCCCTCGCCGGCGATCTTCTCGGACAGCTCGGTCATCTCGTCCCAGGTGGTGGGGACTTCCCAGCCCTTCTCCTCGAACGTGGCCGGCACGTACCAGACGTAGCCCTTCACGTTGGCGAGCATGGGGGCTGCGTAGAAGGTGCCGTCCACCGTGCCGTAGTTCTTCCAGTCCTCGGACCATCCCTCGTCGACGAGGTCCGAGACCTCCTGGGGCGCAGGCTTGAGGAATCCGCCCTGCGCCTGGGCTGCGAGCAGTCCGGGCTGCGGGAAGATCGCGAGGTCGGGGGCGGTACCGCCCTGGGCCCTGACGCCGACCTGCGTCTCGAACTCCTTGGAGCCCTCGTACGCCACCTCGATGCCGGTGCACTCGGCGAAATCCGCCCAGGAGTTCTCGAGCCGCTCCGCCTCGATGTCGACGATCGTCGCGTAGACACTCACCTCGGCGTTGTCGAAGGTCCCGTAGGACTCGTAGGCGGCGCAGTCCGCGTCACCCGATCCTCCCGCGCTGTCCGACCCTTCCGAACCACAGCCGGCGAGCGCGAGGAGGGAAACACTGAGTGCTGCAACGGGCAGCACGAATTTCCGTGAGCGAATATTCGCCATTGAAACAGACTCCTTTGTCTGGCGGTACGTCTACGTGCGGGCTTGCAGCTGGACGCGCCGGGCCCGAGGATGTTCCGCCTCACTGATTGGTATCGCAACAGTAAGCGCTTACATCATGCGCCACAAGCATCCCGGGCGCCTCAGGGGGTTCTGATACAGAAATGTGACCTGCTTCACGCGACGCGGTCCGCTCGCGTGATCCGGACCCGCGCACCGGATCGAATGCTGATGAGCACCGGCGTGCGGTATCCGGTGACCGCGTCGAGGGCCTCCACGAGACGGGAGAGGTCCGCGGCGACAGCGTACGCGGGGACGCCCTTGCGGGGGAACACCCGGACATGCAGGCCCGGTACGCCCCGCACCAGCCAGGTGCTGACGGAGGCGGCTGCGAGATCGGGCCGCTCCAGGAGCGCGGCCTTGAGCGTCTGCTCGGCGGCGGCGGCGGTGATCGTCACCGTCCCGGCGGCGCCGGTGGCATCGGCGCCGGCGTCACCCGTCCCGGGGCGGCGGACGTCCGCCGTGGACGCGAAGATGCCCGTGCGCCCCCTGCCCTGGGCCGTGATCCAGAGGACGAGGAGCACGATCAGCAGCAGCAGGACCGCCGCCAGCGCCAGCCACAGCCAGGTGTCCGCCTGGCCCTCGAGCGTGGTGCGCGTCCGGGCGCCGTCGAGCGCCTCGCCGACTCCCGGCGCCGTGGCGGCCCACCAGGAGGCGACGGCGGGCAGGGTCAGGAGTGCGAGCCCGGCGGCCCCCGCCGCAGCGGCGAGGAGCCCGACGACGGCGAGCACCATGCGGTTGAGCCACCGCGGTGTCGTGTTCACTGCCCGATCACCCCGGAGTCCGTGACGACGACGGCGATCCGCGGTTCGGGGGTCACACCCGAGCGGTGGAGATCGTCCGCGACCGCCGCGCGGACGGCGTCGGCGTCGACCGGGATGCCGGACGTCGGGCGGACCTGGACCCTGACCGAGGTGCGGCCCACCGTGACGAGGACCTGCTCGGCCCCCACCCCCGCGGCGATCCGCGCCCGGCGGGCGAGGGAGGAGGCCACGACCTCGGCGTCGACGACGACGGCCGCGCGCCCGTCGGGGATCGCGTAGCGGGCCCGCCTGCCCGGCAGGACCGCGAGCAGGACCAGCAGCAGACCGACGACGAGCAGCAGCACGGAGCCCGCCCCGAGCAGCGAGGCGGGCACGCCGGCGGGCAGGGCCCCGAGCCATGCCGCCGCGGCGTCCAGGTCGAGCAGGAACGGCTCGTCCCCCACGGCCTGCAGGACGGCCTCGAACAGCAGGACGAGGCAGCCCACGATCAGCACGGCAGCGGTCAACACCGACGCCGCGGCGCGGGAGGAGTGCAGCTCCCGGCGCACGAGGCGCGCCGTGCTCGACGGCGTCGGGCGGTCGGGCAGGTCGACGCTCACAGGACCCTCGCCCCCCTGGTGACGGTGCTGCCGATGATGCGGAGGTCGACGCGGCTCAGCCGGGTCCCCGTGAGCTCCTGGACCCGCTCGAGGATCGGGGACCGCGCGGCGTCCGCGCGTGCCCACAGCGGGCCGCCGAAGGTGCCGACGACGTCGGGCTCCCGCACCACGCGGGTCAGCGGCGGCACGGGTAGGGGCAGGGCGAGGAGGAGTGCGAGGAGGCCCCGGTCGTCCGAGAAGGACGCCCGGACCTGGGCCGGTGGAACCCCGAACACCTCGCCGGCAACAGCCCGCGCAGTGCTGGTGAGGGCCTCCGTGGTGATCCGGTTGTGGCCGGCGACGAAGCCTGCGGGAGGACGCCCGGGAACCTTCGGCTGGATGTGCGTCGGGAGGCGCCCGGGAACGGGCTCGGCGGTCACGACGAGGAGCGGCGGCCGGACAGGGCGTCGAGGACGCCGCGCAGATCGAGCTTGCCCTCGATGACCCGCCCCACGACGGCGCCGCAGAGCACCAGGACGAATGTGAGGAGGAAGCCCCAGAAGCCGAAGATGAGCGCGGCGAAGGCGAGCACGGCTCCGACGGCCATACCGACGACAGTGGGTTTCATGGGTGCCTCACTCGGCCATCGGCTGGATCTGGGTGGAACCCGTGGGGTCGACGCGCCCCGCGGTCTTCGACTCCGTCGGCAGCGGCAGGTGAACGTCCAGGATCTCGACGTTCACCTCGATGACCTCGAGGCCGACGAGCTCGGTCAGGGCCTCGTACACGGCGGCGCGGACGGCGTCGGCGAGCGCGTTCAGGGCGAACCCGTAGGAGGCGACGAGGCTGATGTCGACGGCGAGCTGCGTCTGCCCGACCTCCACCTTGACGCCGTGGGAGAGATCGTTGGCGCCGACGGCGTCGCGGATGGCCCCCAGGGCGCGTCCGCTGCCGGCACCCAGCGCGTGGACGCCCGGGACCGCCCGGGCCGCGATCGCGGCGATCTTCACCGCCGCGGCGTCGCCGATCACGGTCCTTCCGGCCGGCGCATTCTGTGGGACGGCCAGTGGCCCGCCCATGGGTTGGTCGATCATCGCAGGAACGCCCCTTTCGCTTCTGCCCCAGCCTAAGCCACGGCCCGGCCGGCCTGCCTCGATCGCCCGCTCGGACCGCCCCGTCAGGACTCCGTGCAGTGCTGCCCGAGCCAGTCCTGGACCGGGATCATGGCATGCCGGAACGCCTCCTCGTCGAAGGTACCCGATCCCCGGGGCGGCGCTTCGACGGAGAGCGCGAGCGTGGTGAAGTCGTCGCGCAGATCCTCGGGCACCTTGTCGCGGAGGTCGAGGATCTGTTGCTCGAGGGCCTGCAACTCGCCCGGCTCCGATCCGTCGAGCAGCGTCAGCGGCGCGAGCATGGCCGTGGTCATGCCGCCGGCGACGACGACGCAGTGGTGGGAGGCCCCGGGGGCCGCCGTCTCCTGCCGGGCTCCGGCCAGGCCGTCGGGGGAGGCGCCGGTGGCGTCCGGCGGGGAAGGCCGGGCGGGCATCGTGAGCATCGTCTCGGTGGGTGCCGGCGCGCCCTGACCGCACCCGGCGAGGGCCAGCGCGATGATGCACAGCCCGGCAGCGGGAGGCAGGAATCTCACGGGCGCCCTTTCGTCTCGATGCGATGCCGGAGGTCCACCGCGGTGACCCGGGCGATCCGACCCGCCGCAATGCTACGGGCGGAACCCCGGCGTTGGCTGGGAGGAGCACAGACGAGAAAACCCCGCGTTCCGTGGGGAACTGCGGGGTTTCAGCGGTGGCTCCGACCGGCGTCGATCCGGTGACCTTTCGATTTTCAGTCGAACGCTCTACCAACTGAGCTACAGAGCCTTGGAACCATCCTGCGGATGATCACCGTCTCCAGCCCGGCCGGCTTCCCCGGGGGGATCCGGCCGCCTGAGCGACCCTGACGGGACTTGAACCCGCGACCTCCGCCGTGACAGGGCGGCGCGCTAACCAACTGCGCTACAGGGCCTTGCTAACTTTCCTTGCTGCTTTTGCAAGAGTTCCAGCCTACCAGCACTTTTCGTCCCGGTTGACCGCCCGTGAGGGCATCTCCTGCGTACCCCCAACGGGATTCGAACCCGTGTCGCCGCCGTGAAAGGGCGGTGTCCTAGGCCACTAGACGATGGGGGCCTGAACTACGACCCGGGTTCCTGCGACCCCCCGGAGAGCGAGCATTTCCGGTGGATCATTCCCTGCCGTGGACCTATAGAACTATAGATGCTCCATCCCGTTTCCACAAAATCACCGGCACCCGACGGAGTGGGTACGATCGGGGCGTGCCGTTCGAGATCTCGCGTGAGGACTTCGAGGACGCCGTCGACGACGCCATCGACCGCATCCCCGACGACCTCGCGCGCGCCATGACCAACGTGGTGATCTTCGTGGTGGAGGAGTACGAGCCGCACCCGGGCGAGCCCTCGGACACCGAGCTGCTGGGCCTGTACGAGGGCACGCCGCTCACCGAACGGGACTCCTGGTGGGACGCGGGGTCGCTGCCCGACCGCATCAGCATCTTCCGCGGCCCCCTGATGCGCCTGTGCGACTCCCGTGAGGAGCTCGTCGAGGAGATCCTGGTGACCGTCGTCCACGAGATCGCCCACCACTTCGGGATCGACGACGACCGGCTCCACCAGCTCGGGTGGGGCTGACGCGCCGAACGGGCGGGAAAGGCCGGTCAGCCGGCCTGCGGGACCATCGGGCCGAAGGAACTGCGGTCCTCGAGCCGCGGGTCCGCCCGGTCGGGGACGACCAGCACGGGTCCGCGGGCGTGGTGCAGGACGCCCTGGCTCGTGGAGCCCAGGAGCATGCCGGCGAAGCCTCCCCTGCCGCGCGTGCCCACCACCAGCAGTTCCGAGGTGGCCGACGCCTCGATGAGCACCTCGGCGGGCGGCCCGTCCACGAGGTCCACCGTGATGACGACGTCCGGGTAGTGGCTCTGCAGCCAGTCACGACCGGCGGCCAGCTGCACGGCGAGGTCCGCGTGCAGCGCCTTCCGGTCCACCGGCGCCGGAACCCAGGCGAGTGAGCCGTTGAACGGCGCCACGGAGCAGATGACGCGCAGGGGCAGTCCGCGGGACCGGGCTTCCTCGGCGGCGGCGAGCGAGGCCGTACGCGCCTGCTCCGATCCGTCCACACCGACCACCACCACGGGCTCCACGGCGGCCGGAGCGTCCCTGTCCCTGTCCCTGTCCCGTCCCGGCTTCCTGCCGAGCTCCGGGTGGCCGAGGCGGGCACCGGTGCGGACGGGGATGACCGCCGTCGGGCATTTGGCGTGCGCCGGAAGGGCGCTGCTCACGGAGCCGAGCAGCCGGCCGACGAACCCGCCCCGGCCGCGCGAGCCCACCACCATCAGCTCGGCCTCCTCGGAGAGATCGAGGAGCACGCCGGCGGCGTCACCGGTCTCGATGCGCGGGTAGACCTCCAGCGCCATGCCCTCCAGTCGGGTCAGGGCCTCGTCGAGGACGGCCTGCGCGCTCTCGCGGATGACCTCGTCGTCCACGGTGGCATACCCGGCGTCCATGCTCGACGCCGCGAAGACCGGCACCGTGTAGGCAGTCACCACGTACAGCGGTGCGCTGCGCCGCCCGGCCTCGCGCGCGGCCCACAGCAGCGCGCAGATGCTCTGGTCGGAGCCGTCCACACCGACGACGATCCCGTGCCGGACCAGCCCGTGCTCCGGGCCTTCTGTGTTCTCACTGTTCACGGCAGGCCTCCATCGGTCGCGCCTCGGACCGCCGAAAGCGGCCGGTCCCCCATTTGTAGCGCACCACCGATGATCGGTCTATTCACGGCCCCAAATGTTATATAGGCTGCGATGATTCGTCGCGGGGCCCTGCCTGGCAGCACGCCCCGCACGCAGTGCTCCTGGCCGACCCGTTGGCGGCCGGGAGTCCGTACGGCCCGGACGAGGCGTACGGAATTCCTGCTTCGTGTGGAGGTGACCCCGGTGGATTCCATGCCGCCCGACCCGGCCCGGCCTGCGTCCGCGCCCGCCGCGGCCGAGCGGACGAGCACGGTGGTCATCGGCTCCGGACTGCCGGGCCTCGCCGTCGCCAGCGAACTCAGCCGCCGCGGCATCGACGCGATCGTCGTGGAAAGCCTCGAGTGCTCCGACTCCGGGCCCATGCGCACTGTCATGGCGGACGCCGCGTCGCTCTCGGAGCGCACCGAGCTGATGCGGCTCCTGCGCGGCTACGCCACCGCCCACCGCATCGACGTCCGCCAGAGCACCGTGGCCGAGCAGCTTTGCATCATCGGCCACCCCCAGCTCATCAAGGCTCCGGCGGAACGCAAGAAGTGGGCGGTCCAGACGGCGGACGGGGTCCTCCTGGCCGACCACGTGGTCCTCACGAAGTTCCCGCAGAACGAGCTGCGCCGGTTCCTCCGCTCGATGGACATCGCGATCGGCCGCGACGTCAAGGACACGCTGCGCGCGATCGGGCTGCACCTCGTGGGGGTCGGCGAACTCCTGACGCCCTCCACGCGGGAGATCGTCCGCCAGGCGAAGCTGGTCGGTGACGCCATCGGGGAGCAGGGGTCGCCCGCCCTGGATCGCGTCGCGCCGCGCGCGGCGGCCTCCCCGCTGTTGACCGCGTCCCCGCCGGTGGCGGGAGCGCCTACCGGCCGGCGCCGAGCCGCTTCCGCGCCGTAAGCGCGAGCACGACGGCGATGACCACGAGCGCGGCGATCATGCCGACGATGCTCCAGGGGAAGTCGCTCACGCCGGCCTGCTGCGTCTCGACGGCCTGATCGTCCTGGACCTCGAGGGGACCGGCCGTGCTCGCGCTGTCCGGGGCCGTCGTCCCGCCCTCCTGCGTGGTGAAGGCGAAGGAACCCTCGATGGGGTGGGAGTCCGAGCTGACCACGCGCCAGTTGACGGTGTACTCGCCGGCCGGGGCGCCCGCGCGCAGCGGCTGGCTGGCCGACCGGTCGACGATCTCCGCAGGGCCGTCCGCCCAGTCCACCCCGGATTCGTCCAGGACCTGGATCTGCGCGCCGATCCCGGACGGGACGCTCGAGAAGGCGAGTTCCAGGCTCGGCGGCAGCACGTCCACCGTCGCCCCCTCGGCGGGATTGGTCCCGGTCAGTTCGTCGTGGGCGCTCGCGGCACCGCCGGCACCCAGGAGCACGGCGAGCGCAAGCAGGAGCGTCGGCAGGAGCGCGCGGAGGGTCCGGTCGGCACGACGGCGGCGACCGCGGGCGGGCGCCGAGGATCGGGGCGTCGGGGGGAGGTAGGCAGCCATGCGTCCACCCTACGTCGAGTCCCTGATGGTGCGCTGGGGCCCGGAACGCCGCCGCCGTCCGTCACGATCGGGACCCGACGGGACCCCCGGGATAGAATCTTCCCGACCCACTCCTTCCCCCTAGGACCTCCCATGCTCAAAACCGGTTCCGTGCTGGACCGCTATTTCCATATCAGCGAGCGGGGGTCGTCCGCCTCCCGTGAGATCCGGGGAGGACTCGCCACCTTCTTCGCCATGAGTTACATCGTGGTGCTCAACCCGCTCATCCTCGCCGGCGCCGATTCGTCGGGCACCGAGCTCGGCGTGGAGCGCGTCGCCGCGGTGACCGCGCTCGTCGCCGGCATCCTGACCATCGTCATGGGCGCCTGGGCGAAGTACCCCTTCGCGCTCGCCACCGGGCTCGGCGTCAACGCGTTCGTGGCCATCACCGTGGCCACGAACCCCGGCCTGACCTGGCCGGACATCATGGGCCTGGTCATGCTCGCGGGCCTCACCATGCTGGTGCTGGTCCTGACCGGCTTCCGGACGGCCGTCTTCAACGCCGTCCCCGGGAGCCTGAAGACTGCGATCGTGGTGGGCATCGGCCTGTTCATCGCGCTGATCGGCCTCGTCAACGCGGGCTTCGTGCGCCGCATCCCCGACGTCGCGAACACCACCGTGCCCGTGGGCCTCGGCTTCGGCGGCGTCCTCATCGGGTGGCCCACCCTCGTGTTCGTCTTCGGCCTGATCCTCACGATCGCCCTGGTGGTCCGGAAGGTCCGCGGGGCCATCCTCATCGGCGTGCTCGCCGCGACGATACTCGCCGTCGTCCTCGAAGCCGTCTTCGACGTCGGCGCCAGCTTCACGCCGGGCGCGGAGCCGAACCCGGCCGGCTGGTCGCTCGTGGTCCCGGAACTCCCGTCCGGCTCGTGGGTCGGCATCCCCGACCTCAGCCTCGTCGGCAATGTGAGCCTCTTCGGCGCCTTCACGCATCTCGGCGCGACCGCCGCGGTGCTGCTGACCTTCACCATCCTCCTGAGCATCTTCTTCGACGCGATGGGGACCATGGTGGGCCTGGCGAACGAGGCGAAGCTCGTCGACGCCAAGGGCGACATCCCCGGCGTGAACCGCGTCCTCGTGATCGATGCCCTCGGGGCCGTGGCCGGCGGCGCCGGGTCCGTCTCGTCCAACCAGATCTACGTCGAGTCCGGCGCGGGCATCGGCGAGGGGGCGCGGACGGGCCTCGCGAACGTCGTGACCGGCCTGCTGTTCCTCCTCGCGATGTTCTTCACGCCGCTCATCAGCCTGGTGCCGTTCGAGGCCGTGGCACCGGCCCTCGTGGTGGTGGGCTTCATGATGGTCGCCCAGGTGGGACGCATCGACTTCGACGACTGGGGCATCGCCATCCCGGCGTTCCTCACCTTCACCCTGATGCCGTTCACGTACTCGATCGCGAACGGTCTCGGCGCGGGCTTCATCGCGTTCGTGCTGATCCGCGCCATCCAGGGCCGCGGCCGCGAGGTACACCCGCTGATGTGGGCCGTGGCCGCGGCGTTCGTGGTGTTCTTCGGCATCGGCCCGATCGAGGAGATCCTCGGCGTCTGACCCCCGGTCCCGCCTGCTACCGATGCGCCCACGGGGCGCACCGGTTCAGTGGGCGTGATCGGACATGCCCACCGGACGGGTGCAGCCACAGGGCACGAGCGACGACGGCGGTCGGGGGACCGCCGTCGTCGCCGTTCTGTGGACCGGGTGTCAGCGGGCGGACCAGCCGCCGTCCATGACGTAGGAGGACCCGGTGACCATCCCGGCGTCGTCGCCCGCCAGCCACGCGACGAGCGAGGCGACCTCCTCCGGTTCCACGAGCCGCTTGATCGCGGACTCGGTGAGCATGATCTGCCCGAGGACCTCCTCCTCGCTGATGCCGTGGACGCGCGCCTGGTCCGCGAGCTGGTGCTCGACCAGCGGCGTGCGGACGTAGCCGGGGTTCACGCAGTTGCTCGTGACGCCGCGGGCGCCGCCCTCCAGGGCCGTGACCTTGGAGAGGCCCTCGAGGCCGTGCTTGGCCGTGACGTAGGCGGCCTTGAACGGTGAGGCGCGCAGCCCATGGACGGACGAGACGTTGATGATCCGGCCGAAGCCCCGCGCGTACATGCCCGGGAGGGCTGCGCGGATCAACAGGAACGGTGCCTCGACCATCAGCCGCTGGATCCGGCGGAAGTCCTCCGGGTCGAACTCCTCGAGGGGGCTGACGGTCTGGATCCCGGCGTTGTTCACGAGGATGTCCGCCTCGAGGGTCAGCGTCTCGAGCGCCCGCGTGTCGAGGAGGTCGACCGCCCAGGCGTCGCCGCCGAGATCGGCGGCGAGGTCTCCGGCGCCGGCCTCGTCCCGGTCCGCGACCACCACGTGCGCTCCCCGTCCGGCGAGCGCGCGGGCGCAGGCCGCGCCGATGCCGCCCGCCCCGCCCGTCACCACGGCCCGACGGCCGGACAAGGGCCCGGCCGCCAGGACGGGGGCCGGCTGCGCCTCCGTCGTGCTCATTTCGCGGCCTGCCCGGCGACCGGCTCGTCCAGTCCGTGCCGGCGCGCGTCCGCGGCATCGATGTCGCGCAGGGACACCCCGCGCGTCTCCTTCAGGGTCAGGACCGCGACGAGGGTGATGCCGCAGGCGATCACGAGATAGATGGCCACGGGCACCCAGCTGCCGTACTCCTGCAGGAGGGCCGTCGCGATGATCGGCGCGAGGGATCCCGCGAGGATCGAGGTGACCTGGTAGCCGAGGGAGACGCCGGAGTAGCGCATCCGGGTGGGGAACATCTCCGCCATGATGGCCGGCTGGCCCGCGTACATGAAGGCGTGGAACACGAGGCCGATCGTGACCGCCAGGATGATCAGGACGGGGTTCAGGGTGTCGAACATGGGGAAGGCGAAGAACGCCCACGTGGCACCGAGGACCACCCCGATGAGATAGACCGGCTTGCGGCCGATCGAATCCGAGAGCCGGCCGACCTGCGGGATGACGGCGAAGTGGACCACGTGTGCGATCAGGAGCGCCAGGAGGAGCTGCGAGGTGTCGTACTGGTGCACGGTCTTGAGGTAGACGATCGTGAAGCTGACGATGATGTAGTAGAGGATGTTCTCCGCGAACCGCAGGCCCATGGCCCCGAGGACACCCTTCGGGTAGCGCTTGACCACTTCGAGGACGCCGTAGCTGACCGCCTTCTCGGACTCGATCTTCTCGCGGGCCTCGAGGAAGATGGGCGCCTCGCTGACGTGCGTCCGGATGTAGTATCCGATCACCACGATGATCGCGGACACCCAGAAGGCCACGCGCCAGCCCCAGCTGAGGAACTCGTCCTGCGGCAGGATCCAGCTCATGCCGAGCAGGACGAGCGTGGCCAGGAGATTGCCCACCGGGACGGCCGCCTGGGGCCAGCTGGACCAGAATCCGCGGGACCGGTTGGGGCTGTGCTCGGCGACGAGGAGCACGGCGCCGCCCCACTCCCCGCCGACCGCGAAGCCCTGGATGAAGCGCAGGATCACCAGCAGTGCCGGGGCCCAGTAGCCGATGCTGTTGAACCCGGGGAGGCAGCCCATGAGGAAGGTGGCGACGCCCACGAGGATGATCGTGAGCTGGAGCGTGTGCTTGCGTCCGAGCTTGTCGCCGATCTGCCCGAAGACGATCCCGCCGAGCGGTCGGGCCACGAAGCCGACGGCGTACGTGAGGAACGCCGCGATGATGCCGTCGAGTTCGGAGCCGGCGTTGGGGAAGAAGAACGTCCCGAAGACCAGGCTCGCCGCCGTGGCGTACAGGAAGAACTCGTACCACTCCACGACGGTGCCGACCATGGCGGCGGCGACGATCCGTTTGAGGCCGGATTCCTCGTCGGGCTTCTCGGTCCGGGGCGGATTCGCGCGCTGATTGACGCTCATGGGTTCTCCTCTGTCGACGCTGACACGGGTGTCGGCCCACTGCGGGCCCGGGCTGGTTCTTCTCGAGTATCCCTGCGGCTTTCCTGCCCGCCAATGACCAGATCGGCACCGGTGCTCTGCAATACTGCAGATATGCCGGAGCCCAACGCCCAGGATCTCGTGGTCCTGCTCGCCGTTGCCCAGAGCGGGCGCTTCACCACGGCCGGTGAGTCGCTGGGACTGAACCACACCACGGTGTCCCGGCGGATCGCGGCCCTCGAGAAGGCACTCGGTGGGCGCGTCCTCTCCCGCGGCAGCGGCGGCTGGGAGCTGACGGACCTGGGCCGGCGTGCGGCGGACGCGGCAGCCGCGGTCGCGGAGGCGGTCGCGCGGCTGGGCGACGACGACGGCGCGCTCTCGGGCGTGGTGCGGATGAGTGCCACGGACGGGTTCAGTGCGTTCATCGCCGCTCCCGCCTTCGCGCGGCTCCGGGCCGCGAACCCCCTGCTGCGCATCGAGATCGTCACGGCCACACGCCGCGCCTCGCAGACCCGGACGGGCCTGGACTTCGAGGTGGTGGTCGGCGAGCCGCAGGTGCACCGGGCGGAGGCGGAGCGGCTGGGCGCCTACGTCCTCGGGCTGTACGCGTCCCGCGACTACCTCGAGGCGTACGGGGCGCCGGCCACACTCGAGGAGGCCACGCAGCACCAGCTCGTGTACTTCATCGACGCGATGCTGCAGGTGGACAGCCTCGACGCGCCCCGGCGGCTCCTGCCCGCCATGCGCGACGCCCTGAGCTCCACCAACGTCTTCGTCCACGTCGAGGCCACCCGGGCCGGTGCCGGGCTCGGCCTGCTGCCCTGCTTCATGGCCGACCGGCACGCCGACCTCGTGCGGCTCCTCCCCCACGAAGTCGCGGAGGAGCTCGACTACTGGCTCGTGGTGCGGGCGGACGCGCTGCGGCAGCCGGCGATCGCCGCCGTCGTCGGCGCCCTCCGGCGGTCGACCGCGGCCATGGAGGCGCAGCTCCTGGGCCGCGGCTGACGGGCGCGCGGCTACCGCCGTCGTGCCGGTGCCGCTTGCGTCACCGTCGGAGCGGAGCACCCGCACCGCGCGTCCCGGCGCCCCGGGTCAGGACGTGGCGCCCCGCGGGCGCAGACGTGTCTCCTCGACGTCGAGCACGCGCTGGGCCCTCGCCAGCACCCGTGAGGAGTAGGTGCCGCGCGCCCTGGCCGTGAGCAGCGCCTGCCGTTCGGCAGCCAGCACGGCCAGCCGCAGATCGCGGTACTGGCGGTGCGGTGAGCGCGCGAGCTTCTGCTCGGGCAGCCGGGCCCTCTCCCACTCGACCTCCGAGCGCCTCCCGGTGTCCGCCCGGACGCGGTCCAGTACGTCCTCGCTCACCGGGGCGTCCCCGCCGAGGATCGCCTGCGGATCGTCGAGCACGAGCAGTCCCTCGGTGCGCAGTTCGTCGAAGAGGGTGGCCGACTCCTTGCGGTCGGTGTCGGCGTCGACCCCCTCGATCTTCAGGACCCGGATGAGCAGGGGCAGGGTGCCGCCCTGCACCAGCAGGGTGACGACGGCGACGGTGAAGGCGATCAGGACGAGCTGCTCCCGATAGGCGAAGGACTCCGGCAGGGACTGCGCCGCCGCCAGCGTCACCACGCCGCGCATACCGGACCAGCCCAGCACGGTGGCACCCTTCCAGCCGAACCCCTCCCGTCGTTCGAGTTCGAGGTCCGCCGTCCGCCGCCGGTAGAGCCGGGTGAGGACGCGCCTGCGCCGTTCCTGCCGCGCATCGAGGGGTTTCACCTGCCGGAGCCGGCCGAGCCCGCGGCGCAGCTGCCCGGCGCGGCGCTCGGCCCGGCTCGGGAGGCGGCGCATGAGCAGCACGAGCGGGAAGACCCAGAGGAAGCGCAGCACGATCAGGGCGAGGGTGGTGAGGAGCCCGATGAGGATGGTCTGCTCGACCGTCAGCAGGGACTCGTCGATGTTCTGGAGCAGGCTCCGCACTTCGAGGCCGATCAGCAGGAAGACCCCGTTCTCCAGCAGGAACTGGACGGTCCGCCAGTTCACGTTGTCGCTGATGCGTGCGCGGGCGTCCAACCGGCTGGCGCTGTGGTGCCCCGTGTAGATTCCCGCGACGACCACCGCCAGCACCCCGGACGCGCCGAGCTCCTCGGCGGGGAGGAAGGCGATGAACGGGACAGCCAGTGACAGCGCGGTGTCGAGCACGGGGTCGTCGAGCCGGGAGCGGACGAAGACCGTCACCACGCCGACGGCGTAGCCCACCAGCACCGCGACAGTGACAGCGACGGCGAAGTCCGCCGCGGCCGCCCCGAACCCGGCCAGCGCCCCGGCGGACGCGGCGATGGCGCTGCGCAGCAGCACGAGCGCCGTGGCGTCATTGACGAGGCCCTCGCCCTCGAGCACCGTCAGCAGGCGCGGCGGCAGGCCCAGCCGGCGTCCGATCGAGGTGGCGGCTACGGCATCGGGCGGGCTGATCACGGCGCCCACGGCGATCGCCGCGGCGAGACCGAGGCCCGGCAGCAGGGCATTCAGGAGGAACCCGGTGGCGAACGCCGAGACGACGACGAGCGCCACGGACAGGCTCGCGATGGGCGTGATGTTCCGGCGGAAGTCGGTGACGGGCGTCTTGATGGCTGCGGCGTAGAGCAGGGGCGGCAGGACGCCCATGAGGATCCACTCGTCGGGGACGCTGAAGCTCGGGACCCCGGGCACGAAGGAGAGGCCGATGCCGACGACGACGAGGAGGAGCGGCGCCGCGACGCCCACGCGCTTCGAGAGCACGGCCGCCCCGACCAGGACAGCGATTCCGATGATGCCGAGCAGTCCCAGTTCCACGCCGCAAGCCTAGTGGTCCGGGAGAGGGTCGGCCGCCGGCAGCGGCCGGCTGGACGGGCCCTTCCGGAACGGACGCACGGGCGCTACGCGCTCAGTCCGTGAGGACCTGCGCGTTCGCGGCGAAAGCCCTCACGCGGGCGTCCTGCCAGAGGTGCGCGGGCACTCCCCCTCCGAGCAGGTCCCGCGCGAGGCCCGGGTCCTCGGCCAGCGGGGCGTCGCTGCCGGCGATGATCACGTTGCCGTAGCGCCGGCCCTTGAGCATGGCCGGGTCGGCGATGATCGCGGTGTGCCTGAACTCGGCGGCGATCGTCGCGGCCTCGCGTCGCGCCAGTGCGAGATTCGGGCTGTCGCCGCAGTTGACGAGGTAGACGCCGTCGGCCGCGAGCACGCGCTTGGCCGCGCGGGTGAACTCCGCCGTCGTCAGGGGTACCGGCGTGGCCGCCCCCGCGAAGACGTCCCGGATCACGAGGTCGCGGCTGTCCTCGCTGAGGGACTCCGTCACGGCGCGCGCCTCGCCGACCCGGATGCGGACCAGGGGTGCGCGCGGGAGGTCGAACCAGGTGCGGACCAGCTCCGCGAGCCGCCCGTCGAGTTCGACGACGACCTGGCGGGCCTGGGGGTGGCTCGCGGCGAAACGGCGTGCGAGCGAGCACGCCCCTCCCCCGAGGTGCAGCACCCGCAGCCGCTCCGACGGGGCCCACCGGGAGTCGACGAGCGAGGCGATCCAGTGCATGTACTCGAAGTCCAGGTGCAGCGGATCGTCCAGGTCGATGTGGGAACTGGGGACGCCGTTGACGCGCAGGACCCAGCCGTTCGGGCTGTACGGATCGGGCTCGAGCTCGCATGTCCCGGTGTCGATCGGGAACTCGCCGATCTCGGGGCGGGGCCCTGCCGGTTTCGCCATCGTGGCCTTCTCAGTCGTGGTCGGGGCGGTGCATGCGGAACATGGGCCGGTGGTGCCAGGTGGGTCCGCAGAGCATGGACGTGCCGTCGGGTGCGAAGCCGTTACGGATGTAGAAGCGCTCGGCCCGCGGATTGCCGTTAAGGATCCAGAGGTACGCGGCACCGGTGCCGATGGCCGTGTCCAGCAGCCGCTGCCCGAGGCCCGAGCCGTGCGTGGACCGCAGCGTGTAGATGTGGTGCAGCTCGAAGTCGGGGCGGTCCTCGTCGCGGCCCGGCCCGGAGGTCGCGATCGCGACCGGCGCGCCGGCGTCGTCGACCGCCAGCCAGCTCCGGGCACTCCCGGGCGTCCGTGCCGCCTCCTCGAACGCGGCGCGCCGGCGCTCGATCAGGGTGGGCACCTCGGCGTCGTAGTGCGCGTGGTACTCCGGGGGCATGATGTGCTCGTACGTCTCGTGCAGGCCGGCGACGTGCGTGCGGACGTACGCCTCGGCGTCGTCGGGGGTGGCCGGCCGGATCAGGTAGGGCGGCGTCGGCGCGGGCTGGGTCACCGTGCCAGTTTAGTGGCCCGGGGCTACCGGACGGCGCCGCAGCAGGGTCTAGGAGTGGCCCTCGAACTGCTCCTGCTCGGCGAGGGCCGCCTCGAGCCGCTCGACCTTCCCGGTCAGCTCGCCCGTCCGGCCAGGGCGGATGTCCGCCTTCAGCACCAGGGACACGCGGCTCCCGTAGCGGCCGACGGCCTCCGTGGCGTGTTTGACCACGGCCATGACCTCGTCCCACTCCCCCTCGATGGTGGTGAACATCGCGTCGGTGGAGTTCGGCAGGCCTGATTCCCGTACGACGGCGACGGCAGCGGCGACGGCGTCGTGCACCGATCCGTCGGGGTTCTCGCGGGTGAGATCGGAGGATCCGGACGGGGCGACACTGAAGGCTACGAGCATGGTCCCAGTCTGGCACGCGGTAGTGCCGGGGTCAGCCCCCGCTGATCGCCTTGAACAGTTCGTTCGCCCCGAGGACGAGGAACACGATCGTGGTGAGAGCCAGGAACACGTTGGACAGCCACCTGTTCCGCCACCGAGGCGCCAGTCGCGTGCTGTTGAGCAGGACCAGCAGGGTGATGGCGAGGAAGGGCATGAACAGCGAGCCGAGGACCCCGTACATGAGGATCAGGAAGAACGGGCGGCCGAGGAGCAGCAGGAGCATCGGCGGGAGGGTCAGCCAGAGCATGTACGCGCGGGCGGGCCTGCTGTGGGAGTCGGGGGCGTCGTCGTCGGAGAGGTCATCCGCCTTCTTGCGCCAGTTCGCCCAGAAATCGGCGAACATCAGGCTCACGCCGTGCCACACGCCGAGGAGCGAGGAGAAGGAGGACGCCCAGAAGCCGATGAGGAAGACCTTCGCCCAGACCACGCCGTAGCGGTCCTCGAGGACGGCGCCCATGTCGAGGAGGCCCCGATCGCCGCTCTGCAGCGAGATGTTCGCGGTGTAGAGGAGTTCGGCGCCGAGGATGAGCATGCAGACGACGAAGACGCCGGTCATCGTGTAGGCGACCGAGTTGTCCACCCGCATGACCTTCATCCACTTGGGCTTGTTCCAGCCCTTCTCCCGCAGCCAGTACCCGTAGGCGGCGAGCGTGATGGTGCCGCCCACCCCGCCCGCGAGGCCGAGCACGTAGAAGACGGAACCGCCGGGGAGGGTGGGGACGAGCCCGGTGAGCATCGAGGGGATGTTCGGGACGGCGAGGACGGCCGAGCCGACGACGGAGACGAACATGATGCCGACCATCACGGTCATGATCTTCTCGAACAGCCCGTACCTGCCGAACCAGACGAGCGCCAGGCCCAGGAGGCCGGAGGCGACGGCGAAGACGTTGAGCGGGACGGCGGGGAACAGGGCCTGGAGGGGCAGGGCGGTGGAGCTCATCGCCGTCGCCCCGTACACGAAGCCCCAGATGACGATGTAGGGGCCGAAGTACCAGCTGGTCCACGCGCCGAGGGTGCGCCAGCCCTGGAAGATGGTCTTGCCCGTGGCGAGGTACCAGCGGCCCACGCCCTCGACGAGGATGATCTTCAGGGCGCAGCCGATCACGGCGGCCCAGAGCAGGGCGTACCCGTACTGGCTGCCCGCGATGAGCGTGGCGACGAGGTCGCCCGCGCCGACACCCGTGGCCGCCGCCAGGAGGCCGGGGCCGACGAGTCTCCATTTCGGTTTCTCGACTTCGTCGACGTCCGTGGCCAGGCGTTCGGCGCTCATGCTGCTCCTTTGAAGTCGTGATCGTCCGGACGAGCCTAGCAAGGGGGCTGTGTATTCCCGGGCGGCCGCGCCGCGTTTCCACGGGGCGCCCGGCGCGGCGGCCCCGACCCGGGGAAACGTTCCACCGGATCGGGGCACCCGCCGCGGCGGCCCTGGGCCGGCGCGTCTTCGGACCTGCCGACCCGGGCGATCACTAAGCCTCCTGCTTGTTGCCAGCAGCGCCGCCGCTTAAGATTCGGACCGTTGCCGTGCGATGCACCGCCGGCAGATTGGATGCCCATGAAGAGCAGGATCTCCCCCGACGAGCCGTTCCCCGAGGACCTCGGCCGGCTGAAGGACCAGGACGTCGAAGTCCTCAACAGCAAGGTCCACCGGGAGGTCGATCACGAGTTCGCCACGGAGGGCGAGGTCCACCCCGAGACGGCGGCCCGCAAGGACGAGGTCAAGGACGAACTCGACGACCGGGACGCCGGCCCCGGCCTCACCCTGGTGCCCCCACACGACGGCGAGCCGCACGACGACGACCCCGACGCGCACGGGGAGGACGACGCCGACGGGGACGAGGGCGAGCACGACGGGGCCGACCGCGCCGGCGGCGAGCGCTAGGAGGACCCACCACACGCCGGGGTGACGGTACTCGAGCCGGTGCGGGAATGGTCCGCGCTGCGCCGGCGTTGCCGCAGGAGTCGCGCTGCTGATGGGCCCGACCCTTACGCCTTCCGGTCTTCGACGGTGCAACCGGGGCGATGACCGCCGGACATCCCACGATTGGTTCCCCCTTGTCTGTTTCCTCCGCGAAGGTGACCACCACCGCGCCGTTCCCCTACCTCGGTCTGCTGTCCCTCGCCGGGGCGATCTTCGTCTCCGTCACGAGCGAGTTCCTGCCCACCGGTCTCCTGCCCGCCATGGCACGGGACCTCGACGTCGGGATCTCGACCGCCGGCTACCTCGTGACCGTCTTCGCCGGGACCGTCGTCGTCGCCACCACCCCCCTGGCCGCCGTGACGCAGCGGTTCTCCCGCAAGTCCCTCATCGTCGTCGTGCTCCTGGTCATCGCGGTGGCGAACGTGCTCGCGGCGATCGCCCCGACCTACGGCGTGCTCGTGGCCGCGCGCATCCTGGGCGGCCTGGCGCACGGTCTGTTCTGGGCTGTGGTCGCCGCCTACTCGGCACACCTCGTGCCCGCGCACCAGCTCGGCAAGGCGGTCGCCATCACCGCGGGCGGCGGGACCGCGGCGTTCGTGCTCGGCGTCCCGGTGGGCACGGCGATCGGGAACGCGCTCGGCTGGCGTGCGGCGTTCGCCATCATCGGCGGAGTCGTGGCGCTGCTCGCCCTCGTGATCGTGAAGTTCCTGCCGCCCGTCGAGCACCGGGTGGAGCGGACCGCGGGCGAGGCGCGCGTGCCGCTGCGCCGCGACCCGAGCTTCCGCGCGGTGATCCTGCTGTGCACGGTGATCCTGCTCCTGCTGACCGGCCAGAACACCTTCTACACGTACATCGCGGCCTGGCTGACCGACATCTCCGCCTTCGAGCCCGGGTCCGTGGCCCTGGTCCTGTTCCTCTACGGCGGCGCGGGCATCATCGGCCTCATCGGCGCCGGGTACGCTGCGGACCGCTTCCCCCGGAAGGCGTTCGTGGGCGTCGTCCTGCTGGTCATGGTGGCCGTCCTGACCCTGGCCCTCGCGCCCTCCAGCACCGTGGTGGTGCTCACCAGCGTCATCGTGTGGGGTGCCGCGTTCGGGGGGATCCCCGCGCTGCTACAGACCCGCATGCTCCGCACCGCGTCCTTCCGTACGCGCGACCTCTCGGCCGCCCTGCAGACGACGGCGTTCAACATCGGCATCGGCGGCGGCGCGCTCCTCGGTGGGCTCCTGCTCGACGGCGTCGGCCTGGGCATCCTCCCCTTCACCATGATCGCGATCATGGCCGCGGGCCTGGCCCTGAGCCTGGCGACCGACACCATGAAGGACCGCCGGGAGCGGCACCGGCTTCACGCCGACCGACCCGTCGGCTCACCGGGCTGAGTCGCTCGTCGGGCGCCTGCCGGGCGCCGTTGCGCGGGCAGTGTCACCGCGGGGCAGAATGGTGCGATGCGCGCCGTCTGCTTCGATGAGTTCTCCGCCCGACCCGTCCTCCGGGAGGTCCCGTCCCCGTCCCCGTCCCCGCGCGGCGTCGTCGTCCGCGTCGAGGCCACCGGACTGTGCCGCAGCGACGTGCACGGCTGGCTGGGGCACGACGACGGCATCAGCCTCCCGCACGTGCCCGGCCACGAACTCGTGGGCACCATCACGGCGGTGGGCGGGGACGTCCGGCGCTTCTCGGTCGGCGGGCGCGTCACCACGCCGTTCGTGTGCGCCTGCGGGCGCTGCCCCGAATGTGTGTCCGGCAACGGCCAGGTCTGCCGCAACCAGACGCAGCCGGGCTTCACACACTGGGGCTCCTTTGCAGAGTTCGTGGCCCTGCACGACGCCGACACGAACCTCGTCGCCGTCCCGGAATCCCTCGACGCCGGTGCCGCCGCCCTCCTCGGCTGCCGGTTCGCGACGTCGTACCGTGGCCTCGTGCACCAGGCGCGCCTGGCCGCCGGCGAGACCCTCCTCGTCGTCGGCTGCGGCGGCGTAGGGCTGAGCGCCGTCATGATCGGCGTGGCCCTCGGCGCCCGCGTGATCGCCGTCGACATCGACCGGGACGCCCTGACGCGCGCGGCCCGCTTCGGCGCAGCGGGGACCATCCACTCGGCAGGCCTCTCCCGCTCCGCAGTGCTCGACGCCGTCCGGGACGCCGCACCGGAGGGCATCGCCGTGTCCGTCGACGCGCTCGGCCGCGAGGAGACCGCGGCCATCGGCATCCTGTCCCTGCGGCCGAGAGGCCGCCACGTGCAGATCGGCCTGTTCCCCACGGACCCGGTGATCCCGATGGGCGCCGTCATCGGGAAGGAACTCGCCGTCCTCGGCAGCCACGGCATGCCCGCCCACGACTATCCCGGCCTGCTGGACCTCGTGGCCGCCGGCAGGCTCCGCCCGCAGGACCTCATCGAACGCAGGATTCCCCTCGACGCCGTCCCCGACGCCCTGGTCGCGATGGCCGATGACACGTCCGCGGGCGGGGTGACCGTCGTCGACCTCGGCGCGTAACGCGCCGACCGCGCTACCGGGGGCACTCCGCGCATGGGGATACTGGGGCATGGACTCCCTGCCGCGCCCCGCCGATCCGCCGTCGAACTCCGTCACCCTCCGCTTCCTCGCCTCCCCCACGGACCTCGGGCACAGCGGCTCGGTGGATGCCGGCACCGTGCTCGAGTGGGTGGACAAGGCCGCCTACGCCGCCGCCGTCGGCTGGGCGAAGACCTACTGCGTGACCGCCTACGTGGGGAACATCCACTTCGCGGACCCCGTGGCGGTCGGCGACCTCGTGGAGGTCGAGGCCACGATCGTCCATACCGGCACCTCCTCCATGCACATCCGCACGCGGGTCTCCTCCGGATCCGTGACCGGCGACGACGGCGGGCAGCGCAGCGAGTGCCTCGTCATCTTCGTGGCGGTGGGCCCGGACGGCAGGCCCGTCCCGGTGCCGCCCTTCGAACCCCGGACGGACGCCGAACGGGTGGAGAGCGAGCACGCGGTCGCGCGCATCGAGGTCCGCAAGGAGATCGTCGAAGAGATGCGCCGTCAGGAATACACCGACGGCAGCACGGCGGAACGGACGGTCCTGCGGTTCCTCGCCGCGCCCACCGACGTCAACTGGGGCGGGAAGGTGCACGGCGGCACGGTGATGGACTGGATCGACGAGGCCGCCTACGTCTGCTCCACCCGGTACTGCGGACTGGACACCGTCGCCGTGTTCTCCGGCGGCGTCCGGTTCCTGAAGCCCCTGCACATCGGCGACGTCGTCGAGGTGGAGGCGCGCCTCGTCTACACGGGCAACAAGGGCATGCACATCGCCGTCCATGTCCGCTCCGGGAGTCCGAAGTCCCGCGACATGGAGCTGACCACCACGTGCCTCACGGTCATGGTGGCGCGCGACACCGAGGGGACGGCGGTCCCGGTGCCGCGCTGGGTGCCGGTGTCCGAGGAGGACCGGCGGCTCCACGAGCACGCCCGGAACCTCCTGCTCATCCGCAGCCGCGCCCCGGGAAGCGTCCTGCCGACGCACCTCCGGCAGCAGGTCGGTTGAGAGCGTCGCGTCAGCGGATCGTCGCGGACCGCGCCGGGACGCTGAGAACTTTGCCGTAAGCGGTCACGGATCGCGCGACGGTGGTGCTGTTGACGGCCACGACACGGCCGTCGGAGAGCCGTACCACGCTGACGCCGGCGTAGTTCCGCGGGGCTGCGGTCGCGTAGGCGCCGGAGGTCACGGCCTTCGTGAGGGCGGTGACCTGGGTGTCGAGCGCCTTCACCGAGGCCGTGGTGACCGCCTCGAAATTCGCGTCGTCGTCCCACGCGTTGTCCTGGCAGGTGGGCTCGGCCTGCGAGAGGGTCACCGTCATCTGGCGGGCCGTCGCGGTCCGCGTCTGCAGCAGGTGCCCGAGGGTCATGCGGTGATCGAGTGTGCGGCGGGTCTTCGCCGCCGCGACGACCGACGAGCGGTTGGCAAACCCGTCACGCAGGCACGGGTCCGAACTCCCGATGTCCCTGCCCTGCCGGTAGGACGATGTCGGCAGCTCGCGCAGCGGAACCGAGTAGTCGTGTTCCACCACGGGCATCCCCGCCGCGGTGATCGCCTGGTAGGCGGCGCTCGCCTGCTGCAGGTCGATGACCGGCAGGGGCCGTCCGGTCCCGGTCGCGACCACGTGTTCCCGGAGGGCGAAGTCGACGGAGCGCGTGGCCGCGAGGGTCTTGGCGAGGTCGACCTGGTTGTTCCAGGCCGGGTAGACCCCCAGGTTGACGGCGACAGGGATGTTGCGGCCCATGGTGCGGGTGAGCGTCGCGTCGAACCGCTGGACGGCCGCGATCAGCGCCCGGCCGTAGGCGTCGTCGTCGGCCCAGGGACCCCACTGGCCGACATCGACCATGTCCTGGCCGTGCGAGGGCGACATCGAGGCGTCGTCGAGGAAGATACCGTCGAAACGCGCGGGGCGCGCATTCGTGGTGCCCCGCTGGGCGTCGGTGCTGAGCATGGTCCGTGCCGTCGCCGCGCAGGCGTCCACGTAGGCCGGCGAAAGGTCGGCGACCGTCAGGTAGGAGTATCCCGGGTAGCCGGCGAGGCCGTCGTCCGTGCGGGCCACCCTGGGGTTCGAGGTGGTCACGCCGAAGCGCCGGCCGGCCTCGGCGGCGGTGTCCGCGCAGGAGTTCTGGAAGACGCCGTTCCAGGACTCGAAGTCCCTCATGGCGCCGATGTTCAGGTAGGCGAGGAAGGTGGTGCCCGGGTTCGCGGCCTTCATGTCGGAGAGGGTGCAGTCCCCGGGTGCGTCCGTGGTGGCCATCATGGGGTCGACGATCGCCACGGAGACCTTGCCCGTAAGGTCCCCGCCCGGGCAGAGCAGCTGACCCTGGCGGTAGCCCTGGAGGTAGGCGGGCAATTGCTGGCCCGTGCTCGAGGTCAGGCTGCCGGCCTGCGCGGGCGCCGCGAGCGAGCAGACGGCGAAGGCGACGGCGAGTGCGGCGGAAACGAAGGTTGCCCCAGCGGCATTCAGTTTCATCTCCACATGGTGATCCACGGCGGGGGTGCGTACCCGCCGGGGAGCCGGATCTGGGGAAATCCTGCGGAGAAGCTGACGTTCGGCGCCCCCGGGGTCAGGCGGCGCGGCGGAAGAGGATGCCGCGCCGGGGCGGCAGGACCACCCACGACGGCGCAGGCACACCGGCGGCGTCGACGAGCCCTGCGGGGACCCGCACCCTGCGGCGGCGCCTGCCGTCCGCGTTGAAATTGACGGCCGCGAAGCCGTCCTCGAACTCACGCCACCACGCGTGGTTCCGGCCCGTCGGCTCAGTGACCGGCCGGCCGAGCTGCCAGTCGAGTTCGGGGACGTGCTGCGTGCGGCTGTAGTCATCGTGCCCCGTGGCTGCGTACGCACCCCTACCGGCTCCGAAGATCCAGAAGGCCGACAGCCCATAGGTCAGGTTCGGGTGCCGGTCGTCGCCGTCGGTGGGGACGCGGAGGATCGAGAGCCCCGGTCCGGTGGCCTGCGGCAGCTGTGCCTCGGCCGTCACCGGGTCGAACAGCTGCTCCGCGCCGTAGCCGAGCCAGACCTCCTCGAAGCCCCCACCGTAGGCGGCGTGCGCCTGCCACCGGCCCGGCTCGCGGCGGGATTCGGCGATGTTCGGCACCAGGAGCTTCCCCGCCCCGTTCAGGGCGGTCCCTGCCGCCTGCACGAGGTCGTCGAGTGCGGAGCGAAGATTGAGCATCTCCGTCGCCCCGTCGATTGGGAGGTCGAGGCCGTAGTAGTCATCGAAGACGTCGTTGTCCGCCATGACGCCGTCGAAGGGGGAATCCCGCAGGTCGTCCACTACGTTCTCCACCCAGCGGCGCTGGTATGCAGGATCCCACACACGCATCTGCCAATGGCCCGGATAGCGCTCCCATTCGATCCGGGTGCCGTCGAGCCTCCGGGCGAACCACGCGCCCTCGTCCACGGATTCCGCTTCCGCGAAGGAGACACCGGAGGTGTAGACGGGACCGGGCTCGTAGCTGCGCGTCGAGGACAGGCACTTGTAGCAGAGCACGGTCATGTCCGGACGCCTGCGCTTGAGTTCGGCGGCGGCGTCCGTCTCCCACGGCTGGAGGATCGCTGCCCGGTAGTGCTCCACGGCGAACTCGAGCTGCCCTGGCAGCAGGGGTTCGCCGTACCGGATCCACGCACCGACCCCGGTCATGAGCCCGCCGACGCAAGATCCTCGAGGTCCGCTGTCGAGAGGCCCCGGAGGTCGGTGATGTCTCCGACGGTGCGGTAGATCTCGTTGTAGGAGGACATGATCTCGTGCATCTGGAAGAACTCCTGAACCCGGGTCCGGGCGTTGACCGCGTAGTCGGCGTAGCGCTTCCTGTCGCCGATTACGGCACGTACGCTGTCCGCCATCTGCTGGACGTCTCCGGCGACCACGAGTTCACCGCAGGCACCGACAGTCCGACCGTCCCGGGTGTGTAACTCGTCCCCGATCAGCTGTCGCATGCCTCCGACATCGGTGCCCACGGTAGGGATGCCTGCAGCCATCGCTTCGAGGACGACGATGGGCTGGCCCTCGTTGTAGCTCGGCAGGACGAGGAGATCGAACTGGTCGAGCATGTCCCTGACGTTGACCGTGCCGTGGATCGTCACGTGATCGTGCAGCCCCAGGCTCTCGATCTTGGCCAGGCACGCCTCGTAGTACTCGGGTACGTGCTCGGTGGGGCCGAGGACGTCGAGATGGAGGTTCGGAAATCCGTGGCGGCGCAGGAGGTCCATGCTGGACAGGAGGTCGAGCAGCCCCTTGATGGGCACGATGCGCGCGATGTAGACCAGCTTCCACGTATGATCGTCGCCGCGCTCCCTAAGGACCTCCTGCGCTGTCAGCCGCGCACGGTACTTGTCCTCGAACTCCTCGATGACCATGGCGTTGGGGACCACGACCGCCTTGTCGATATCTGTGCCGAGGCGCGCCGCCTCGGTGATCGCCGTCGGGTACAGGTAGGTGATCAGGGCTGCGCTCGGGTAGCAGAAGTGCCCCATTTCAATCCACCAGGCCATCCATGCGCGCTGCTCCGGCGTGACGTCGAATGTGCGGTAGTCCTCGGAGGTGATGGACAGCGCCATGTTGCGGTCCAGCAGGGTGTTGACGGTGTCGCGGACGTAGAGGTTGTGCTCGGTCAGCAGGAACGAGGTGTCATGGTCCCGGGCGGCCGCGGCACCGAGCAGCGAGGCATACCCCGTGGTGTGCGCGTGATAGACACGCGCCTTCGGCATCGTCTCTCCGAGGATGGCGTAGGCGAGCGAGAAGAAGTTGCGCAGCGTCCAGAAGGAGTCGGCGAGGGAGAGGTCCAGCTGAGGCATCCTCACCGCGAGGGCCTGCATGAATTCCCTCGTCCCGAGCACGGCCCAGAGTGGGAAGGTCCGGGTGCGCTCGTTGAACCCTTCGTCGATCAGTTGCCAGAGCGGCTCCACCTCGCGCCGTTCCGCCAGCGCATGGAGCGCGTCGAAGAGCCGGTCCACGAGGACGGCGCGTTCGGCGGGCGTCATGCTCAGATCCTTGGGGGTCGCCGCCATGTAGTCGTGCCGGTGCTCCTGCAGGCTCAGGAAGACCGGCCGCACCCACGCCACGTTGTCCGGCATGCCGTAGAGGTCCTCCTGAGGCGAATCGGCATCCCAGGTGATGTGGATGATGCCGTAGGTGAGGTCGGGGTTGTGCGTCACGATGTCGTGCACCACGGCGGAGACGCCGCCCTTGAGGTAGGGGTAGGTGGATTCCATGACGATCGCCACGTCGACGTCCTCGTACTGCCGCTGCCGTGCGGCCTGGGCCGGAGGAACGACCCCGCCAGATGCTTCGAGCGCAGCCCGGCGGGCCTTCGGGGTCTTGAACACGTACATGGGTCTTCCTTCTGCGATGAGGAGTGGTGTTGTCGGACGGAGCCGGGTCGGCAGCGCTGCTACCAGGACGTGGCGTGGCGCCAGAACAGGGTGTATTCGGGCTGGCTCCAGTGGCGCTTGTAGAGCACCCAGGCGACGACGACAAGTGCCAGGTCCGCGACGACGAGGGCGCCGTAGGCGAGGACAGCACCCGTGGAGGTCTGCGTCGCGCCGATCAGCAGGAAGGCGCCCACACAGAACGCCAGGTGGATGCCACCCAAGACCTGCGGCAGGACCTTCTCGCCGATGTAGTCCAGTTCGTAGCTGAGGAGCGTGAGGATCATGAACGCCCACGACGCGACGCCCACCGAGACGGCGAGTAGCACGTTGACGGGTTGGGCACCCTCGAGAAGCAGGGAAATCACGAGTGTAAGCACCATTCCGACGGCGCCCGTACTGAGGATGGCCCGGTCCACGGTACGGCTGAGGCGGCCGGACCGCGCGGCGAGGACCGTGAGCGGCTCCTCGGAGATGGTGCGGTGCAGGTCGGTGACGGCCCTGTCCACCTTCGGGGCGAGATTAACGAAGTAGTAGTTGTACGCGATGACCGCGGGCAGCATTGCGAGGAACACGATGACCACCTGGAAGTCGCCGTCGGTCACCAGGAACAGCACGAATTTGTCGGCCCACAGCACCGCGCCCAGCAGGAGCCCTCGCACGAGGTCTGTCGAGAAGTCGCGGGCATCCAGCCGGGTGAGGCTCACAGCGGCGAGGCCTCGTCCCATCGGCACGATCTGCGTGAGCGCCCCGAGCAGGGGCGGCAGCCACCACAGGGTCGGGAACGCGAAGAGGGCCGCGGCGTAGGCCGCCCAAGCGACCGCCCAAAGGCCGCGACGGCTTCCGACGTTGGCGAGGATGAGGGACTGGACGAAGAGGAGGTGGAGGGCGCAGAGGGTCGCATAGGTAGCCAGGGCAGTGAACGACCACTCAGTGGCCAACCAGAGCGGGACGGCGAAGACCACGACGAGCGGCAGCGCCTGGACGAACATCGCGGGCCAGGTGGCGCAGAAGCGGCGGGTGATGACTGCCATGTCGCGCTCCGCCATCAGGTCACCGATCGCACGATACGCCGGCAGGCACGCAGCTTGCGCGAGCCACGGAACGGTGATCGAGGACGCCAGGACCACGAGGGTGAGCTGCACTCCTCCCACGCTCACCGCGGCCATGGCAGGGCTGACGAGCGGGTACACGAGGTTCAGGAGGATCACCGGGGAGAGATAGAGCAGCAGCCCGGCGCCCGGCCGCGCGCCACCGTCGGATCTCACGCGGCTGCCCCTGGAGCTGGACGCCCCGGGTCGTATGAGCAGGAGCAGAGCCACCATGACGAGGACGACGCCGGCGGCGAGGAGTGCATAGGACCAGCCGACGGGCAGCAGGGTGTCGGCAAGAGGCACGAAGGCCGTCAGAACGAGTGCTGCGACGATAGCCACCGTGCGGCGCCGGGCATAGGGGTCCTGAAGAATGGGTTGCAGCGAAATCATGATGTTCCCTAGGCCACTCGTCGCCCAGCAAGGCGGACGAGAGACCTCGTGTGAGATGTGAATGAGATAGGTCGGTGCCGAGGGCAGAAATCCGAGAGTCATCCCACACGGAAGTAGTGGGGGCGTCCTCGCCAGCTCTGCCAGCGAGCGCCTACATCGAAGTTATCGGACAAAGTACTCTGCAATTCGAGTAGTGGTTACGCTGGATGTTCACATATCACTCGGTCGTGTCTACTCGTTTACGTGCTTCGGTCGGCGCACTACTTGCTCGACAAGATAGAAGCTACGCACATTCCGCTTACTGGCGCGGAACAGACATGTCGAGGGATTTAACCCCACTGTGATGAAGAACACAATTACTGATGGCGGGGCCGCGCTAGCGTCTCGCCACTGTGCTGTTGGCGATCCGGTAGGACTCGTCGATGAGCTCGGTCAGCTCCTCGAGACCGATGCGGCCGAGGCGCACGAGCACCAGCGACTCGTACTGCTCATGATGCGGATGGACGAAGAAGGCACCCGGCTGGGACGCGAGCAGTGCATCGCGTTCCCCGGTCTTGATCGTCAGGACGGCGTCGTCCCACATGCGGGCGAAGAGGGTGCGGGCGAACCAGGCGGGCCGGTTCCAGCTAAGCCGCTCCAATGTGCCGGGCAGGGCGAGACAGGCGGCGCGCACATCGTCTTCGGTGACCATGGACCCACCATGGCACCAGCCGTGCAGCCGGTCCAGTGCCTTTACGTACCGGTCTCGGCGAACCCGCGGCCACCGTCGGATCACGATGCACATACGGATCGGCAACGATCCCGCCGGACGGATAACGATTCGGACGTCGTGCCGATCGGGCCCCCGGTCACCTACAGGACCCCGGACGGAGCCCTGTCCTTCGACCACCCCCGGGACTGGACCGTGATCTCCTCCGCCCCTGCCCCGTCGCAGGGAGTGGCCGTCGACGTCGAGGATGACGCCGGTCGGCGGCTCGCGTCCCTGCAGACGGAACTGGTCACCGGGGCGGTCTGTCCCGAGAAGGTGCCGTACGCACTGCTGGACTCCGAGCCGCTACCCGCCCTGGCTCAGCCCGCGGGCACCCCGAGGTTCGTCTTCGAAAGCCGCACGGACCCCTCGGTGCCCGATCCGGTGGCGGCATCGAGCTTCGCCTACGGCATCACCTCCGCGCCCCTTCCGGACGGGCCTACCGCCTGCCCCATCGCCCACTTCTTCACGTGGCCGCCCTCGGGAGCGGCGTTCGGCGGTGTCTACGACCCGTTCGAGGCCTATCCCGGCAAACCGATGCACATCGACACGCCGCAGGCGTACATGGAGACGGAGGAGTACCAGCGGATCAGGACGATGCTCACGTCCCTGCGCCCCGGCGGTTAGCCGCGGTGCGCCGGCAGGGTGCCCGCACGGCAGAATGGACGCCGGGACGACGCCGGCCGGGTGGCGGGCGCAGGAGGAGGATCCGCAGCGATGACGAGTGTTCGCAGCATCGAGGAGCTCAAGGCCCTCCTGCCCGATCCCGTCCCCGGCAGAAGGATCCTGCTCGGGATCGCCGGCCCTCCGGGGGCCGGGAAATCCACGATCGCCGAGGCCGTCGCCGGACTCGACCCCGAGCACCATGCCCTGGTCCCGATGGACGGGTTCCACCTGGCGGACCAGGCCCTGACCGCCCTCGGCCTGCTGGACCGCAAGGGCGCACCCGAGACCTTCGACGCCCGCGGCTATGCCGCCCTGCTGGCGCGACTGACGGGCGATGCCGGCCACACCGTCTACGCGCCGGCGTTCGAGCGCCGGCTCGAGCAGCCGCTCGCCAACGCACTGCCGGTCACGCCGGCGTGTTCCCTGCTCGTCACCGAGGGCAACTACCTGCTCCTCGACACGCCGGGCTGGCGGGAGGCCCGGAGCCTCATCGACGAGGTGTGGTTCGTCGACGTCGAGCCGGGGTTGCGCCGGAAGCGCCTCGTCGCACGGCACATCCAGAGCGGTAAGACACCCGCGGCGGCGGAGGACTGGGTCCGTCGGGTGGACGACCCGAATGCCGCGCTCGTGGCCGCCACCCGGGACAGGGCCGACCGCGTCCTCGACCTGTCCGGGTGGCGCCTGGGCTGACGCTGCCCCGCCGGGCTCCCCGGTCCATCAGGAATCAGTCCTGCACGGGTGCGCCGCCAGGAAGGCCCGGCGGCCTCGAGGCTACGCTGGCACGACGGCGCCCGTTACCGCACCAGGAAGGAATGTCCGCGTGAGCAGTGACCAGGACCTCTCCGTGGGCCAGCTCGCCGCACGCAGCGGCATGCGCGTCTCCGCCCTGCACTTCTACGAACGCCGGGGGCTGATCACCAGCCGGCGCACCACCGGCAACCAGCGCCGGTACGACCGCTCGGTCCTCCGCCGGGTCGCCGTCATCGGCGCCGCGCAACGGGCGGGCATCCCGCTCGCCACCGTGGCCCGCGCCTTCGCCGAGCTGCCGTCCGACGGCGTCCCGGACCAGGCGGACTGGCAGCGGCTCTCGGCGGCGTGGCAGCAGGAGATCGACAAGCGCATCGCCCAGCTCGAGCACCTCCGGGACCGGCTGGACGGCTGCATCGGGTGCGGCTGCCTGTCGCTGGCGGCCTGCGGTTTCGTCAATCCGGACGACGCCGCCGGATCCAGGGGCATCCGGTCCACCCTGCTGGACCCCGACCCGCCGATTTGACCTCAACCTCTGTTGAGGTTCTAGCGTTGACGGCATGACGATTCCCACCGGCCACCCGATCGCCACGGCCGAGCTCTTCAAGGACGCGTTCCGCACGCACCCGGCCGGCATCGCCGTCATCACCGCCCAGAGCGTGGACGGACCGGTCGGACTGACGGCGTCGTCCGTGTCCTCCGTCTCCGCCGAGCCGCCCGTCCTCGCGTTCTCGGTCTCGACGGCGTCGTCGTCGGCGGCAGCCCTCATCGCGGCGGACACCCTGGTGGTCCATCTGCTCGGCGCCGATCAGGTCGGCATCGCGCAGCTCTTCGCGACCCGCGGCGCCGACCGCTTCGGCGGTGCCGTGGACTGGCGGCCGCTGCCCACCGGCGAACCGCTCCTGGTGGAGGCGCCGTGGGCCCTGCGGTGTCGCATCCTGCACCGGCTCCCGGTCGGCGGGTCCATGATCCTCGCCGCGGAGGTCGAGGCGATCGAGCAGGGCGACGGCGGCGCGGCCGGAGCGCCCTTGGTCTACCACAACCGCTCCTATCACCGACTGAGCGACCGCTCGCTGCTGGACTGACGGGCGCGGCGCCTCCGCCCTCAGGGGATGAGGACCAGCCGGATCGGGTTGCCCTCCTTGCGCTCGAGGCGTTCGACGGCGGCCGCGGCCTCGCGCAGCGGAAGTGTGTCGCTGATGGACCGCGTGAAGTCGAGACGCCCGAGCTCGGTCAGCGCCACGAGCTCGGGCACGTGGTGCGCCTCGGACCCGTAGTGACCGAGGACCTGCTTGCGGTTGTAGGAGAACCCGGTGCTGTCGGAGATGGTGATGGGGTTGCCGCTCAGGCCCACCAGCACGAGTCGGCCCTTCAATCCCAGGCACGCGAGAGCCTGCGCCCGGACGGCGTCCACCCCCGCGAAATCGAATGCGACATCCAGTCCCCGCCCGGCCGTTGCAGCCGCCATCGCGGCGGCGAAGTCGTCGGCGAGCGGATCGAGCGCAACATCCGCGCCGAAGGCGAGCGCGCGCTCGCGAGCCTCGGGCAACGGATCGACGGCGACGATGGGGGCCGCCCCGATCATCCGGAGCAGCTGCACGCCGTGGGCACCGAGCCCTCCGACACCCCAGACGCCCACGGCTTCAGCGGGCCGGACGCCGCCCGTGGCGACGATCGAGGCCCAGGGCGTGGAGACGGCGTCGGGGATGATGGCGGCCTGCTCGTAGGAGAACCCCTCGCTCAGCGGCACCAGCACACCGGCCGGGACCACCACGTAATCGGCCCACCCGCCGTCGTAGTCCACGCCCATCGTGAGGGTGACGCCCCGGTACTCGTAGCCGGCCTGCAGGACGACGCGAGCGCCCACGGCCCACCCCTCGACGCCGTCGCCCACCAGGTCGACGCTGCCCGAGACCTCATGCCCCAGGGTGACCTCGTCGCCCTGGAGGTGCCTCGGCTTCAGCAGCCCCTGGATGAGGTGGACGTCCGACAGGCAGACTCCCGCGGCCTGGACCTTCACGCGCACGAAGCCCGGCGCGGGAACCGGCACCGGGACCTCCCTGACGTCGAAGGTCCCAGTGCTGATGTTGAGTCTTCCGGCGAGCATGGTCTCGTTCATGGTGTCCTTCCAGACAGTGAACCCCCATGCTAGCCAGTGCCCGGTGCTGCACCGCCGGCCCCACGGCGTTCTTGACCGCCCGGTGTCGGACGTGGCCCGGCGCGCGATTGGTTGCCTCTGCGACCGAAAGCCTAGAATGAAGCGTCATCGACAGAGGGGACCGGTTCGTGCGCGACGCCTGGAAGCGGCTGGGTTCCTTCACCGCCGTCGGAGCCGTGGCGTTCGTCGTCGACATCTCGGTGTTCAACATCCTCTCCTCCGGTCTGGGCGTGGGCCCCCTCTCGTCGAAGGTGTGCTCCGTCGCCCTGGCGACCGGCGTCTCATGGTGGGGCAGCAGGCGCTTCACGTTCCGCGACTTCGGGGGCCGGACGAAACGCCAGGAAGTGTTCCTCTTCGGACTGACCAATCTGGTGGGCCTCGGGATCGCGACGGCGTGCCTCTTCGTCTCGCACTACGTCCTGGGCTTCAGGGGGCCGCTGGCGGACAACCTCTCCGGGAACGTCATCGGAGTACTCCTCGGGAACGTGTTCCGGTACCTCGCGTACCGCTTTGTCGTGTTCCAGCCCTCGCACCGTCCCTCCGCCGACGGACCCGATGCCGCGGTCCCGGCGGCCAGTCGGAAATGAGTCCGACGCCACCTGTCCAGCGCAACATTCCGGTGGGCATGTCATCACCCGGCACGTAGCATTGATATGGTAGTCAGCCAGCTTGCAATGCTGATGGGCCGTCCCGCCACCATGCTTCACAGTTATTCGAGAGTCCCCCGCCATGCGCGCCTCCACAATCTTTCCCACCCTGGCAATCAGCTTCGGGCTGCTGCTGTCCGGACCCGCGGCCGCCGTCGCGTCTCCCGCCCCGGCACCGCAGCCGTCCGATCCGGTGTCGCCGCCCGCAGAGCCCACTGCGCCGTCGTCCGCACGGACCGCATCGCCCCTGCCCGCCAGAACCGGCACGATCCCGGCCGAGCCACCTGTCGAGGAGTCCCCGGGCGAGACGGCAGCCCCGCCGGCCACCGCCCCGGCGGACCCGGCGCCTGCCGCCGACGACGCGGTCGTGACCGGCCCGGACGCCACGGTCCCCCAGCCCGCCGATCCGACGACGACGCCCGGGTCCATACCGAGCACGGCGCCGGTCACACCGACCCCGGACGCTCCCATCCCGGACGTTCCCACGGCGGATGCCCCGCCGCCTTCCGTCGGTGGAACGGCACCGGAGACGACGCCCGAGGTGGCTGACCCTTCCGCAGAGACCGTCGACACCCCCGCCCCCGTCGCCCCGGCCGGGCAGCAGGCCGGTGATGCCGTCGCCGTCGAACAACCGGCGCCACGAGCGCCGCGGCCCGTGCCCTCCGGGACCGGCGCAGCGCCCTCCGCGGAGCCGACCCCCGTCGAGGAGATCCGGGTCGACACGGTGGAGCAGACCGATCAGATCATTCAGACGGACCGGTCGGAGCAGGCCGAAGGTTTCCAGCCGCCCGTTGAAGGCACCTCCCTCCGGTACACGGTTGCCGGGATCCTGAGCATCCTCGCCCTCCTCCTGGCCCTGGCGATCGCCGTCGTCGCCCAGCCGCGGCCGCCGCGCCGCCTGCGCTGAGTCACCGGCGCCGCACCTGGATTCGTCGCGCTGGACGCGAGCACGCGCCGTCGTGCACGGCTTTGACGCCACGGCGCGCGTGCCGGGGCAGGACACGCGTCGTCCAGCTTGCCACCGCCTGAAACCCGGACACGACGGCGCAGACCGCCGAGGACGGGAACGGCGGCACGGACGGCCAGACGCAGCAGGAGCCGGGAGTGACCTCCCGGCTCCTGCTGTGCATCCGAACTAGCGGACCTGGAGGGTCAGCATGCCCGTCGAATTGGACTGGACGACCTCGATCTTCGTCCCCGTACCGGCGACGACGACGGAGCCCTGCGGGTTCGTGGCGTCGTAGTACGCGTTCGGGTTGGTGTCGTCGAAGACGGCGACCCCGGGCTGCGACGGAGCGGTGAGCGTGGTGACGCCCGCCGCCGTCTCACGGTGCAGGCTGAGTGCATCGGTGGCCTGCTTGCCGAACGTGGCGTCGAAGCTCTGGATGCGGTTGCGGACGATCGTGCCGTCCGACCACGTCAGAGCCTTCGGGTGGGCGTCCACCGGCAGGGCGAGGCCCGCACCCGGGTGCTGGCGCGTGTTGTTGTTGCTCTGCGCCGTATTCCAGTAGGTGATGCTCAGGCCGTCCTGATAGGCGTAGTGCTCCACGGTGTCCGGCGCGGTGACGCCCCAGCCGAAGTTGTACGGGCCGGTGGCGAGCGTGGCGTCGTAGCCCGCGTAGACACGGTTCTCGGCGATGTAGAAGCGGTTCTTGCCGGCCGCGTCCTTGGGCAGGTTCACGACGACGGCCTGCGGGGCCTTCGTGGCGTGGTAGGACGGGCCGATCTTGTGGGTCGACTTCTCGCCCGCCGTGGCGACGTCGTAGTCGAGCCAGCCGAGCTGCAGCTTCTCCCAGGCCCCCATGTGGTTCGGGGTGGTGCCGATCGAACCGTCGCCGTGGCCGAGCCAGGAGCCGGAGCTCATGAGCGTCCAGAAGCCGGTGCCGTTCTCGCCGCCGCTGGTGTCGTACAGGTCGGGCAGGCCGAGGTCGTGGCCGTACTCGTGCGCGAAGACCCCCAGGCCGCCGTTCTCGGGCTCCGTGGTGTAGTCGCGGATCCAGACGTCGGACTCGCCGATCTTGATGCCGCCGAAGGGGTTCGCGGACGGGCCCGCGGTCCCGCGGCCCGCCTGGCCCACGGCCCAGCGGTGCGACCAGATGGCCGACGACGCCGCCCCGGCCTCCTCGCCCTCACCGGCGTGGATGGCCTGGAAGTGGTCGATGTAGCCGTCGGCCTCGTCGAAGTCGCCGTCCTTGTCGAAGTCGTAGCGGTCCCACTGGTCGAACGTCTCGAGATACGCATCGATCTCGGCGGCAGTCTTCCCGGCCGCGACCTGGGAGTCGTACCAGGCGTTCGCGGTGTCCTGCACGAAGCGGGTCATGTCCGCCTGGCTCTCGGTCTCGCCGTAGCTGGCCGAGTTGTACGGGACGGTCACCCAGTCGCTGACGTCGCCGTCGACCGTGTACCGGCCGCTCGACATCTCGCCGTAGACGCTCTTGAGGGACTCGCCGTCCTCGCTGAAGAACATGTCGAGGTAGTGCTGGCGGTCGAAGGAGTTGGTCCAGTAGGTGGAGTTGTCCACCGTCCGGTTCGGTTCCTTGATGGCGCCGTGCGTGGGTCCGGCGGTCGACGCGGGGAAGCGCGGGTCGATCTTGGTGCCGAAGTCGACGAGGAAGGACAGGATCTGGTCGCTGTCCTGCAGTCCGTACTGCGCCCACTGGCCGGGAGCCATCTTGACGGCCTTCGAGCCGTTCCGGTCCTCGACCTTCGCTTCTCCGGAGAGGACCTTCCCGAGGGCCTGCTGATTGAGGTCGCGGCGCGCATCGGCCGCGGGGTCCGAGCGGTCGTCGAGCCTCGCGGCACCGCCGTCGGCGCTGGGCGAGGAGGTGGACGACGGCGCGGCGGGTGCGCGGCCGGGCGTGGCCTGCGCGCTCACGGGCGCAAGGACGACGGCGCCGGTCACGGCGAGCGCCATCGCGCACCGCAGCCCGCGGGTACGAGTGATGGAATTCAAGGGTTCTCCTCTGTGAAATGTCCCAGCTGTGCAGGCATCGATGGAGCCGGTGCCTACGATGACCAAACATGTTGCCTGAGTCACATGGTGTGGACCGTAGCACCGGGTTCGGACACTTCGGCAATCGGTTGCCCACTGTGAACCATCTTCTTGGTGCACTCTGGCGCGAGGGGGTAGGCGGTCGTATAGTGCGGACGCCGTCGCCCACCCGAGCACGCGTCGTCGTGCACGGCTTTCACGCCACCGACCGCGTGTCGCGGCGGAACACGCCGACCTTCAGTCCCCTCCCGTCTGAAACCGGGACACGACGGCGCGGGCGGCCTCAGGCGAACGTCGCCAGGACCGCCGCGGCCTCGGAGAATGCTGCGGAGCGGGTGGTCGCGTGAACGGAGAGGCGGAGACGGTCCTCGCCGTGGAGCGTCGCCGTGATCCCGGCGTCCGCCAGGGCGGCGTGGGCCTCGGCCGCACGCCCGGGGATGCCCGCCACCACGATCCCCGCGGCCTCCGGGCGGTTCCGCGGCGAGAGGACCGGCACCCCGGCGGCGTCGAGGTGGTCGCCCAGCGCCTGGGCCTGGGCTGCCACGACGCCCTCGATGACCGGCACACCCACCGTCTCGATCAGGGCCAGAGCCTCGGCGAAGGCGCCGGTCGCGTAGGGCGAGAGGTTCGAGAGGGAGAAGCGCCCCGCTCCGGGCAGCGGCGGGTGCTCCTCGCCGTCGTACCTGCCGGAATCGGTGACGCCCGTCCACCCGGTGAGCAGCGGCTCGATCCGCTCCATGCCCTGCGGCGACAGGGCGAGGGCGGCCGCACCCCAGCCGGCGCGGATCCACTTCTGCGCGCCGACGACCAGGACGTCGGCCTGGGTCCAGTCGAGGTCCGCGACGCCGAAGGCCTGGATGCCGTCGACCACCAGCAGCCGGTCGGCGCCGATCACTGCGCGGATGCCAGCGAGGTCCGCGCGGTAGCCGGTGCGGAAGTCGACGGCGCTGACACTCACCGCGACGGTGTCCGGGGTGAGGGAACGGGCGACGACGTCGGGCGTCATGCGGGTGCCGGGCCCGCCGACGAGCTCGACGCGCGCCCGCCCCGCGGCACGGGAGCGGAGCCAGGGGTAGGTGTTGGCCGGGAACTCGCCGGCACTGACGAGCACGGAGCCGCCGGTCAGGCCGAACGCCACCTGGAACAGGCCGAGCGAGGTACTGCCGGTCAGCCCGACGTTCCCGACGGGGAAGCCGCTGAGGCGCGCGAAGGATTCCCGGGCACGGACAGTTTCCCCGTACAGGGTGTCGTTCGTGCCGCTGCCGCCGTCGGCCGCGAGCTCCATGAGGTGCGTCACCCGTTGGCGCACCGCGTGCGACGGCGGCCCGTAACTCGCGAAGTTCAGGAACCCACGCGCTTCCGAGAAGGACGCCTGGTAGGACGCGAGGGCGTCATCATGCGGCGTGGGACCGCTCATGCTCATCTCCTATCGAGCCGCCTACGGTTCGCGGCCGGTTCTCCGCGGAGCCCGACGATCTAGAGACCGCATTCCTTCTCGGCCGTTTCAATAGCGGCTTCGAACTGCTCCATGACCGCGGGATCCTCCGCTGCCTCCGTTTGGAGGGCTGCCTTTCCTTTGGCGATCAGGCCGCCCAGAGTTCCGATCGAATCCTGCAGGGGATCGGACGCCCTCGTCGCCAGGTCGTCGAGCTGGCTCGCAAGTGCCGCGATCTGCTCGTCCGTAGGATCCTCGGACTCGAAGATCCCGAAGGACTCCTCCAGTTCGGCGCACGTCTCCTCCGTGGACAGCTGCTGCGGCGCCTCGGACGCCGGCGCCTGCGATGCTTCGGCTGCCGGCTGCTGCGCCGCCTCCGACGACGGCTCCTGCGATCCGCAGGCGGTGAGAGCGAGCAGCAGCGCGGTGAGTGTCAGTAGTTTCTTCACGATTCCCCCAGTGTGAGTGCAGTTCTTCTCATCCTTGCACGCGGAGTCGGCCCGGCTACGGACCCTCCTCCTGCGCCGCGATCGCCCGGGAGCAGGAACGATCGGCGCCTGGTCACCGCCGCTTGTTCTTGCCCTTCAGCAGCGGGTTCGGGGTGTTGGTGACGATCCTGTCCGCCTGGTCGTCGGTCGATGCAGCCTGTCCGCGCCCGGCGGCTCTGCCGCGCACGCGGCCAGCGGACCGGCGGGTGCGGGCCCCGGGGCCGAAGGCCTCGGAATCGACCGCCGCGTCGCCGTCGACACTCGTGACGATGCGTTCCTTCCGCACCTCCTCCCTCACCGTGGCCCTGCCGGTGACGGTGGTTCTAGCCAGGCGGACCCGCTCGACGAGCACGGTGTCCCGGCCCAGGATCACGGCCTGCTCCTCATGGCTCACGAGCTCGACGACCTCCTCCTGGAAGAGCGACCCGTCCGCCGGTGCGTTGCGCGTCGTGATCGGCTCCCGCTCGATCAGCAGCTCCTCCCTCAGCAGCGGCACCGTCCGGCTGGCCTCCTCGGTGACCACGTACTTCCGCAGCCGGACGCGGGCCGCCTCGTGCGTCTCGGTCCCGACGCGGAGCCGCTCCTCCGAACGGACCATCCAGGGTGAGCCGTTGCCGCGCCGCTCACGGGTGACCGCGGCGTCTCCCGACGCGTTGCCAGCCTCCACGTCGCGACCGGTCGTCGCCGTCGTCGCTGTCATCTCATCGAGGCCGTAGTGCGCGTACAGGACGCCCTTGTCCTCCGGGCCGAGGTGGCCGTCGCGCTCGATCGACGGCGCGTTCCGGATGAGGTCGCGTGAATAGGCGACGACGAGCCGGTCACCCTGCACGGTAGCGCCCTCGAGCGGCACGAAGGACTCCTTCGTGCCGAACAGTCCCGTGTGGACGGTCACCCACGCCGGCGCCTCGGAGTCGTCATTCAGATACACCTCGCCGATCGACCCCACCCTGTCCCCCTCGTCCGTGACGACCGCGGAGCGGTGGCCGAGCAGGGGATCGAGATCGTGCATCGTGAGCATGGGGTTCCTGTCGTCGGTGGTGCCGCCCGAAGCGGCGCCTTGACCACAGAGTAGAGCGATGCGACCCCGAATAACAAGCAGGCTTACTATTGCGGCAGGGCGGCGGTCAGCTGACGACGCCTGCCGTGGGCAGACGGGGCCGGGCGAGCGCGGCCAGCAGCCCGTCCGAGGCCGCCTGGGCGTCGAGGTCGTGGGCCCCGCCGCTGACCATCAGCTCGTCGGCGCCCGTGCGCCCCTGGAGCGCGGTGAGCTGTTGCTCCACCTCGTCCTCCGTCCCGTACACGGCCGCGGCGAGGGACTCCCGCACGAGACCATCCTGCCGCTCCGTCAGCGCGACCGCGGCAGCATCGAGCGGAGGGAAGGACCCCATCGTCCGGGAGACGGCGAGCGCCCGGGCCTCGGGCAGGAGCAGGTGCCGCGCCGCCGCCGTCGTGCCCGCCACGGCCACGTTCAGTGACACCGTGACGTACGGCGCATCCCACCAGCGGGACGCGCGGAAGGACTCCCGGTAGCGCTCGAGGGCGGGGTCGGCGTCCCGGAGCAGGGCCGGTCCACCGAGCACGACGGCGAGGCCCGCACGCGCCGCGATGTCCAGGCCCTGGCCCGTGGCGAGGACGAAGACGGGCGTCCGGCCGCCGTCGGTCGGACGCGCGGTGACGGGGGCGGTGCCTTCGAGGAAGGCGAGGAGCTCGGTGAGGTCCCGCTCGAATCGGCCGGACGCCTCCTTGTCCGCCCGCAGCGCGGACCGGACCGCGGACGTGAAACCGAGCGAGCGGCCGACGCCGAGGTCGAACCGGCCGCCGGTCAGCGCGGTCAGGGTCGCCGCCTGCTCGGCGACCACCAGGGGCTGGTGGTTCGGCAGCATGATCCCGCCGGTCCCGATCCGGATCGACGACGTCGCGGAGGCCACCGCGGCCGCGAGGACGGCGGGCACGGACCCTGCGATGCCGGGCACGCCGTGGTGTTCCGCGACCCAGAACCGCCGGTAGCCGAGCCGTTCCGCGCGTTGCGCCCGGGCGATCACGTGGTGCAGGGCGTCGGCCTCGGAGGAGCCGGTCCGGGACTGGGCCCGGTCGAGGATCGAGAGGGCGGCGAAGGGAAGGGGCATATGGAGGGAACCCCTGGCCCGTCGGCGTCATTCCGCAGGCCGAACCCGCTGTTCGAGGAATGGGGGTGGCGCGCGACAGGATGGATTCTCATCGCCGGCCGCCGCTGCGGCGCGGCGTGGTCTCGATCGGAAGGACTCCCCGCCATGATGGGCGCCCACCATGCTGCCTGCGGCGCTGCCGCCTGGGTCGCCGCGACCACCCGGATCGAGGTGCCGGTGGCCGGTTGGCTTCCCGTCCTGCCCGAGTCGGTCACCCTGGGCCTCGGACTCCTCGACGTCAGTCCCGTCGGTGTGATCACCGGGGCCCTGGTGACGGCGGGTGCGGCGCTCCTGCCCGACGCCGATCATCACAGCGCCACGATCGCGCACTCGCTGCCGCCGCTGTCCAATCTGTTCTGCGCCGGTGTCGGCGCGATCTCGGGCGGCCATCGGCGCGGCACCCACTCGCTGCTCGGGGTGGCGGCGTTCGTCGCCGTCGCGTTCATCGCGGGGCTGTGGACCGTCGAGACCGCCGATTTCGGCACCGTCTATCCGGGGGCGGGACTACTGACGGTGCTGCTGGTCTCCTTCGCTGCGAAGGCCCTGAAGATCATTCCGGACCGTATGCGGAAATCGCCGTGGGCCGTGGGGCTCACCGCCGGCGCATTCATCACGGCGTTCGCGCCCGAGGAGCAGTTCTGGTTCCCGCTCGCCGTGGGCATCGGCGTCGTGGTGCACATCCTCGGGGACATGCTGACCACCGGCGGCTGCAATCCGGTGTACCCGTTCCGACTCAGGAGGCCGCGGAGTCTGGCGAAGATGCCCGTCGTCGCCCAGGTCTGGCGTCCCAACGGCAACATCGCGGTGCCCGTCCTCGGCAACGCCGGCTCGCTCCGCGAGTGGTGCCTGCTGGTGCCCGTCTCGCTCTACGCGCTCGGGGGGATCGGCTGGGCCGTCCTGAAGATGGACAACGGCGCAGCGGTGGTCGCGCGCCTCACCGGCGGCGGATGATCAGCGGCGCGGGGAGGTACTCGAGATGGCCGGGCCCTGATCCCGAAGGATCAGGGCCCGGGCCTCGCGACTAGCGGCGGTTCAGCAGGCCGCGGAGGATCCCGCCGGCCTTGCCCGCGGGGACGGGCGTGCCGCGGCGGGCGGCCCCGGTGGACTTGCCGGCGGTGCCGCCGTTCTTGCTGCTGAGGTAACGGCCTGCGGCGTTCTTGAGCGTGTTGCTGATTCCCATGATGGTCTCCTTTGGTTGCGCGTCTGCACCCGGGATGATCAGGTGGCTTACTAGTTTACTGCATGCGGTCCGTCTCCCGGCGATGACGATGCCCAGCCGGCTCGGCAGTCGAGCCGAAAAGCTTCCGTTCTGCAACTCTTCCGGCGGGGTCCGGCAACCCGGCGCACGGGCGTACGGTGGGCACATGAGCGTGCCGACAGATTCCAGGATCACCTTCGACGGACGCTTCGCGCGGGACCTCCCCGAGATGGCGGTCCCGTGGCAGGCGGCGGACACCCCCCACCCCACCCTCCTCGTCCTCAACGAGCCGCTCGCCGCGGAGCTCGGGCTCGACCCGGCGTTCCTCCGCACGTCCGCAGGGCTGGCGTTGCTGGTCGGCACGTCCGCACCGGACGGCGCGACGCCGGTGGCCCAGGCCTACGCGGGCCACCAGTTCGGCAGCTTCAACCCGGGCCTCGGGGACGGCCGCGCGCTGCTGCTGGGGGAGATCACCGCCGTCGACGGCAGCCTCCGCGACGTACATCTCAAGGGGTCCGGGCGCACACCCTTCGCGCGCGGTGGTGACGGGCTCGCCGCCGTCGGGCCCATGCTGCGCGAATTCGTCGTGAGCGAGGCCATGCAGGCGCTCGGCATTCCCACCACGCGCTCCCTCGCCGTCGTCGCCACCGGCCGCGACGTGCGCCGCGAGACGATGCTGCCCGGCGCCGTCCTGACGCGGGTCGCAAGCAGCCACCTGCGGGTCGGCAGCTTCCAGTACGCCGCTGCCACCGGCAACCCGAACCTCCTCGAACGCCTCGCCGACCACGCGATCAGCCGGCACTACCCCGCTGCCGCCACGGCCGAGAAACCCCACCTCGCCCTGCTCGACGCGGTCGTGGCAGCGCAGGCCTCGCTCGTGGCGCAGTGGATGCTCACGGGATTCGTCCACGGCGTGATGAACACGGACAACATGACCATCTCCGGCGAGACGATCGACTACGGGCCGTGCGCCTTCCTGGACGTCTTCGACTATGCCGCCGTGTACAGCTCCATCGACCGCGACGGCCGCTACGCCTACGCGAACCAGCCGCTCATCGCGGAGTGGAACCTCGCACGGCTCGCCGAGACCCTGCTGCCGCTCATCGATGACGACCAGGAACGGGCGATCCCGCTCGCCGTCGCCGCGCTCGAGGCGTTCCGCCCGCAGTACAGTGCCGCCTGGCTGGCTGGGATGAGGGCCAAGCTGGGCCTGCCCGACGCCGTCGACGACGACGTCGCGTCCTCGCTGGCCAACGACGTCCTCACCCTCCTGCAGGACAACCACGTCGACTACACGTCCTTCTTCCGGGGCCTGAGCTCCGTGGTTCGCGGCGACGCCCGCCCGGCACGGGACAGGGTGCTCGACGTCGCCGCCTTCGACGCCTGGGCCGAGCGGTGGCTCGCCCACACGCCCGACGCCGACGCGATGGACCGCGTGAACCCCGTGTACATCCCGCGGAACCATCTCGTCGAGGAGGCCCTGGGCGCCGCGACCGCCGGCGACCTGGACCCGCTGACCCGGTTGCTCGAGGTCGTCACGGCACCCTTCGTGGAGCAGCCCGGCAGGGAGCGCTACGCCGCTGCGGCGCCGGACGACTTCGGGGCGTACACGACGTACTGCGGCACCTGAGAGCGCGGGGCGTCGAAGGGCCATCCGGCTCGGGTCGCGGTTTGTCCACCGACGAACGGTTCGCGGGTGCCGCCGGCCCGACCGCGTAGCGTTGCCGCCATGAGTGCATCCTTCGACATCACCCGGGTCAACGACAACGAGTACCGCGTACGGACCGAGGCTGAAGGGCAGTCGGTGGAGTCGCTGTTCCGGATGAACCCCGACCTGCAGGGCCGCCTCGGAGGACCCGAGGCGGACGAGGTGGCGGTCGTCGAGGCGACAGCGCGGTTCCTGTCACGGCACCAGTCGGTCATCGACTTCCCGCCGATGATCGACCTCGAGGACATCCTGGCGACCTACGACGACGCCCCCGAGCAGATCCAGCGCCTCCTCGCGGACGACTCACCGGGCGCGTAGTACTGCTCGATCCGCATCCCGCTCGGCCACCGACGGCGCACCTCCGGTGACGGTGACGCCGGGGGCGTCGACGGCTACCACCTGCCTCAGGGGATACGTAGTTCGGCACGAAAACCAAGTGGTTGCCGCTGTTTCTTGAGTAGGTAGCACTGTTTCCTGTGTGAACAATTCTCCATAGCTTGTGGGAGGCACTGATGCCACCCGAGCCCCAGGAGTACACATGCGCACCAGCACGACACGATCCGCCCTCACCCGCCGCCTCGCGAGCGCCGTCCTCCTGCCCGGGATCCTCGGAGGAGCCCTGGTCTTCGCCCCGCAGGCGTCCGCGCAGCCCGGGCCGACAGCGGGGGTGTGCAACGGCGTCGTGAATCAGCTGGCCCACCGCGGGACCGTGCAGGAGAGCCTGCTGAAGAACGCGGCGCGGAAGAACGCGGACCGCATCACCGCCCTGCAGTCCGAACGGTCGGCGCTCCAGACGCAGGCCACCACCCTCAAGGGGCAGGTCGACGCCGCCACGGCAGCGCTCGCCGCGCTCGAGGCCGAGAGCGCCAAGCTGGATACCGACCTGAAGAGCACAACCGCCGAGGTCGCTGCGCTCATCGAGCAGCAGGCGGACACCGCGAAAGCCATCGAGGCAGCCACCACGGAGCTCGCCGGCCTGCAGTCGCAGCACACCGCCGCCGTCGCAGCGCTGAGCCCGCTCCAGGCGGACCTGGCGGCCGCCCAGGCGGAGGCGGAGGACCTGAAGAAGCAGGCAGTCACGGCGACGGCCGAGGTCCAGACCCGGCAGGAGGCGCTTCGCCTCGCCACCAACGAGCTGGCCGGCCTCCAGGCCGCCGCGGACCGGACGGCGGCCGATGTGGCGCTGCAGAACGCCGCCATTGCAGGTGCGCAGGGCGACCTGGCGTCCCTCACGACAACCGCGGAGGAGTCGGCCGCCGCGGTCGGCGCCGCGCAGCAGACCGTGGCCGATGCCGAGGCCGCCCTCGATCAGCTCCTTACCACCGGCACCGCCGCGCAGTCCGCCCTCGATGCCCAACGGGCCGAGATCGAGGCCGCCACCCGGACGCTGACGACCCTGCAGGCCGACGCCGCAACAGCCGCGGACGCCGTCACGGCGCAGAACGCGGCCATTACCGCCGCGCAGGCCGATCTCCTCGCCCTCGATGCCGCCGCAGGGCAGGCCGCCGAGGCCGTCACCGCGCAGCAGGCCGCGATCAGTGCCGCCGAAGCCGAACTCACGCCCCTCCGCGCGACTGCCGCCGAAGCCGCCGAGGCCGTCACCGCCAACAGCGCCCGCATCACCACCGTGTCCGCCGAGATCTCGAAGCTGCAGAAGGACATCTCCGCGAAGAGCAGCGAAATCACGGCGAAACAGGGCGCCATCACCACTGCGCAGAACGAGCTGGCCGCCCTGCAGACCCAGAAGAGGACCCTCGAGGGCGAGATCGCAACGCTGACCAAGCAGATCGACGCGATCAACGGCAACAACCCCACCAGGAGGGCCCTGATGGATCAGCGCACAGCGAAGCAGGTGGAACTCACCGCCGTGAACGCGAAGATCACGGACAAGAGCACGCAGATCGCAGGACTGCAGGGCGATCTCAAGACCCTGCAGGGCCAGGTGGACACCCTCAACGCGCAACTGCTGGCCAAGCAGGGTGAAAGCAGCACCCTGCAGCAGGAGGCCGCACCCCTGCAGGCCGCCCTGACGACGGCGAACGCCGCCGTCGTGGCCAAGGACGCCGAGGTGAAGGCGCTGCAGGGCCAGCTCCCGGCGCTGCAGACGGCCCTCACCGACGCCAAGGCCGCGGTTGCCACCCAGCAGCAGGGCGTCACGACCCTGCAGGGACAGCTCCCGGCCCTCACGGCGGCAGCCGCCGAAGCCCGCGATGCCGTCGCAGCGCAGGAGAAGGTCGTCGCCGATCTCGAGGCCGAGCTTCCCGGTCTCACCGACGGGGTCGAGGCAGCACAGGCAGCGATCACCACCCAGAAGGGCGTCCTCGACACTGCGCGAACCGATCTGGCGGGCGCCGAGGCTCAGCTCGCGTCGGCCACCGCAGCAGTTGCGGCGAAGGCCGCTGATCTCGCCGGCCTGCAGGACCGTCTGCCCACGCTCCAGGCCGCGGCGGACAGCTCCGCGAAGGCCTTCGCCGACAAGCACGCCGACATGGGCGCACTGAACGCCGAGATCGACCGGCTGGTCTCCGCGCTGGCCGGCCTGAACGCCGGCATCACCACGAAGGAGTCGGAGGTGCTCGCCCTCCAGGGCCGGGTGGCGCCGCTCCTCACGCAGCTCGACAACCTGAACGGCGAGATCAGCGCCACCGAGGCCCAGCTGAAGACCCTGCAGGGACAACTGACCACCCTCGACAAGCAGGTCACCGACGCGCAGGCAGTCCTCCGCGGTCTCGAGGCACAGAAGAAGGCGAACAAGGACGCCATCGCTGCGCAACGGGCCACGGTCAAGACGCTTCAGGACCGGCTCGGTGCGGTCCAGGGGCAGATCAAGGCCATCGACGGCCAGATCCTGCTCGGCGGCTGCGTGGCCTGACGCTCACCCGCGTAAGAGGGAGGGAGGCCTGGGCCACGCCCAGGCCTCCCTCGTATGCGGCTCACTGCCCGGGATGCCTCCTGACACTACTGGACGAGGAAGTCGTCGAACCGGACCTGCAGCGGCGCCACCGTCGCAGAGCCCGAAAGGTAGGCGGTCACAGCCACCGACCCTGCGGTCTGGAGTGCCGGTTCGGAGTCGGTCGATGTGAGCTGCCATGCCGTCGGCTCCGCCGTTCCCACCTTCCACACCTTCGCCTGAACCGTGGCCGGGGCCGTACCCGATACGCGGACCCGTACGTTGTAGGTGTCCGTCACGCCGAGGGTCAGGGGCAGGGAGGCGCTCCCGAGTCGGCTCACCGTCCCGTTCACGGACTTCTCGGTGATCAGGGACATGCCGGTACCCACGATCAGGAGCTTCGCCCGGTAGTCCCCGGTTCCTCCCAGATCGCGGCCGAGCACGGTCAGGTGCAGGCCTCCCCCGTCGGGGACTCTGTCGAGTGCGGTCGTGAATCGGGTATCGGTGGTCAGCGAGGATACGGCGTCGAGCCGTACCGTGCCGCTCGAGGCCGCGGCTGCGAGCTTCACCACCCCGGCGCTTCCGTCGACCGAGTACTTGCTCGTGGATCCCTGGGCCCCCCAGGCCCCACCGACGTCGGCGCTACCCCAGCCACCGGTGACGACCCGCGCGAATGCGTCGCGTGCGAGTCCGGTCCCGGGCTGCTCCGCAGCTGTCACGGTCACGGCACTGGACACGGAGTTCGGCTCCCCGGCGTTGTCGGTCACCTTCAGAGTCACCAGATAGCTGCCTGCCGCAGCGTAGGTCTTCGAAGCCTTGACTCCCGTGCCGGTGGTCCCGTCCCCGAAGGTCCACGCATAGGAGGCGACGGTGCCGTCCGGATCGGTCGACGTGGAGGCGTCGAAGGACGCGGTCAGGCCGCTGGACGTCTGCGTGAACGCCGCCGTCGGAGGGGTGTTGACGGGTGCTGCTGCCTCGACCGTGACCGCCTTGGACGTCGTGTGGATGGCGCCGGCGTCGTCCGTCACCGTGAGCTTCACCGGATAGGTGCCCCCGGCGGTGTACTGGTGCGAGGCCGTCATGCCCGCGCCGGTGGTCCCGTCCCCGAAGTCCCATCTGTACGAGGCGATGGTGCCGTCGGAATCGGCCGACGTGGAGGCGTCGAAGGACGCCGTCAGGCCGCTGGACGCCTGCGTGAACGCTGCCACCGGAGGAGCATTCGCCGCCGCGCCCGCCGCGACGGTGACGCTCACACTCTCGGAGCGCACCTCGTTGCCGAAGGGATCGGCGGCGAAGATCCGGTAGGTGTGCGTCGAGGACGGGGCGAGACCTGAGTCCTCGAACGTGAGCACGGGCCGCTCCCAGAACCTCGACTGCTGGGAGACCTGATGGACGGGGGTGGCGATCTGCCCGTCGCGGATCACCCTGTAGGTGAGCTTCTCGTTGTCGTAGTCCCAGTTCGCCGTCCACTTCACGGTGACCCGTCCGGGTGCCGGGGAGGTGAGGGTCGGGTTGGCGCCGGCACCGGTGACATCGGGGCCGGTCTTGTTCGGTGCGATGTCACGGACAGCGAAGCGCACGAGTCCCTGCTGCGCCTTGCCGTTCACCCTGGGGAACTCGCCACCCAACACGACGTAGTCGGAGTTGCCGGTCACCGACCATGCCGCCTGATACTGACCGGTGAAGCTTCCGGCGGTCAGCTTGGGGAACCAGGTGAGGAGCGACGGTGAGGGATTGCCTGCGAAGTTGAAGTAATTGCCCACGCTGTTCCGTTTGACCGTCCCGGTCGCGCTCCTGCTGAACGCGATTGCACGCTGCCAGATCTGCGGGTACTGCTCGGGGAACCCACCGATATTGCCGCAATGGTGGGAGTGCCCGACGGCGTAGACCACCTCTCCGATCGGAGCGACGCTGTAGGAATCACCATGGCAGTCCTCGACCCAGGTCAGGGCCCCGTCCGCCCAGTCCGCGGAGAACGCCCCCTCGAGATTGCCGCCCGAACCGTACACATAGCCGGTCCCGTACACGTGGGTGCCGTCGGTGGACAGGCTGGTGATTCCCGAATTCACTCCGCCGTCGCGGACCAGGCCGTTGACGGCCCAGGGCTTCACTGCGCCTGTGGCCGCGTCGACGGCTGCGAGCCCGTACCCGGGATTCGACGACCCGTTGAGCGTCGTGAAACTGCCGCCCACGACGAGCTTGGTCCGGTCCGGGGAGATGACCATCGCGGCGACGTCGCCGCCGGCCGCCGTAGGATTCCAGCTGCGCAGCGCTCCCGTACCCGCGTCGACGGCGGCGAGCCGTGCCCGTGGGGTCGAACCCACGGCTGAGAACCAGCCGCCCAGGTAGACGGCGTCGGCCGTTGCGACGATCGTGTCGACCCGCGAGTTCGGCGCCGGCTTGAACGACGGGATGACCTCGCCCGTGGCCGGGTCGAGCGCGGCGATCCGTGAAGCGGGAGTCCCGTTGACCGTGGTGAACGCGCCTCCGACGTAGATCCGGGAGCCGTCCGGCGACGCCGCGATGGACCGGGCCTGCGCGTTGAGGCTCGGTGCGAAGGACCGGACGAGCGCGCCTGTCGTGAGGTCGTACGCCAGGATGTGGTTGCGCGCCACCGTGTTCGTCCCGGCAGCCGCCCCCGCCGGACGGGCCGTCGTGAAGTTACCCGCGACATAGACGGTGTTGCCCACGATCACCTGCTGCCACACGACGCCATCGACCTGCACCGTCGGCAACGGATCGGCCGCGACGGTGGGTGGATTCGCGGCCGTGACGGGATCCGGCGTCGTGTCCGCCGAGGCGAGCGGGCCGGCTGCGAGCGTCGCGGCGGCGGCGACGACACAGGCCGCCGTCATCGCCAGGATTCTCCGGGGCAGCTCCCGGTACCGCAGGCGTCCGGGGACCGGTTCCCCCCACACCCGTGCCGCTGCCGAATGGCTGGCCTTCTTCATGGCGCCTCCCCTTGCCGTGGCGCTGGGCCCTGGAAGGCTGCGACCGGTAGAACTGCCTGATAGTGGAACAGCACGCGGACGGAATCACGCTGCTCCGGTGGGATCTGGAAGACGAACACACCCGCGACCGACTGTCCCGGGCGGACCTCGGCGGGGAAGGGGACCGCACCCGGGCCGCTGAGTAGTTCTGCCGGGGAACGGTCCGCTCCCGCCTCGACGTTGACGACCGCTTCCGCCAGGGAGATGACCTTCTTCGTGCTGTTCGTCACTTCGAGCGTGAACTGGACCGCCGGCCCGCCGACCTCGCCCACTCCCCGGGCCTCGCCGTCGACCGCCTTCATCGCCGCCACCCGGGTTGCCACACCCTCGGCGACGGGCGCAGGGTCCTCGAAGCCCTTGGCCGGCGCGACGGTCGGAGGCTCGTCGACGATCTTCCCGGTGGGGGCGGGGGGAGCGAAGGCATCCTCGCTCCGGTTGGACGCGGCAGTGCTTTCCGGAGCCGGTACGTCGGGGGCGGAGACCCCTGGGTCAGGAGGTGTCGGTTCCGGGGCGGACGGTTCCGGGGCGGACGGTTCCGGGGCGGACGGCATCGAGGCCTCCGACGACGCCGGCGCGGACCGTGCCGATTCGCGGGGAACGGGACCGCGTGATGACGACTCGTGCGGCGTGGATCCGGGGGTGTCGGGGGAATTCCCGGCCTGCGCCGGTTGCGGCCCGGCAGCGGGAGCGAGCGGGCCAGCGGCTACAGCCCATCCGGTCAGGCCGAGCGCGGCGATCAGGGCGGTAGAGGCTGCGGCCCGCCGTCCCCGGGAAACCCCCTCCTCCTGCCGGCCGGCCCGGGCGGGTGTCATGGCGACGATCTCCGCCCGAAGGTCCTCCGGAGGCCGACCGACGGTCCGGGCACCGGCGGAGCACCCGGTCCGTTGGATCGCGGGGTGAACACCCGACGTCGAGAGGTGCGGTCACCACTGCCGGCGACGCCACGGTTCATGGGTATCTGCTCCTCGGCGTCCGGCCCGGCCCTTCATCTCTCTCGAGACGGAGCTTACGAGCGGGCGCACGGGACGACACGAGTAAAATCTACTTGTCTGGTCCCGTGGACTACGTGCCGCGCGCTCCAGGCCCCTACCGCACCCCGGCCCGACGACGGCGGTCGTTGCCCGAGCGCAGGTCCCGGTTGAGCCGCCGGTCGCCGTGGTAGAGGATGGACGCCCAGTCCGCCTCCTCCGGCGCCTTGTCGATGACCTTCGACTCCTCGACCTTCCTCACCCGGGGTGCCACGTACAGCCAGTTCAGGACGCCGAGTCCCATGTCCACGGCGGAGTTCTTGATCCCGATGTACGCGCGGATCGCGCCGGCCGCCAGCACGGCGTTCAGCCCGGCGAACAGCGCGTTGCCCCAGTTCTGCTCCAGCACGTCCCGGGCCAGGGTCAGCAGGGAGAAGGCGACGATCGCGTACGGGATGACCACGTACAGGCCGGGCGCCGCGGTGCGGTCCTTGACCTTCGGGGTGCGGACGAACGGGATCTTCTCCCCCGTGAACGCCTGCTGGATGGACTTCAGCACGCCGGCGAGGTTGACCGGTAGCAGCACCAGGTTGAACCCGTAGATCCGGAAGATGTCCGAGAAGCGGTGCCCGCAGTCGCGGAGGTCGCTGCCCATGGCCAGGAAGTACGGCGCGGCGGCGAGGAACACGACGGGGCTCAGGAGCCGGCTGTCGTAGGGGTAGGCGAGGAGGAACAGCAGCCCGAAGCTCGCCCACGCGATGGAGGCCATGTAGTTGACCCGCAGCAGCACTTCCCGGAAGAGCACCTGCTCGCGGAGGTGGCGGCGCTGGCGCAGCTGGTTCCACAGCTTCGGCAGGATCAGCAGCCCGCCGTTGGCCCATCGGCGCCGCTGGACCACGAGCGAGCCGAAGTCCGGTGGCGTGGCGCTGTAGCTGAGACGCTCGGGGTAGTTCACCAGCGTCCAGCCGTGGCTGCCGAGGTCCACGCTGGATTCCGTGTCCTCGATGACGGTGCGGTCCTGGATGTAGGTCTTGATCTCGAAGCCGCCCACGTTCTCGACCTCGACGATGTCCTCGACCGCGCGCTTGCGGATCACGGCGTTCGCGCCCACCCAGAACGTCGCCCCGTAGTAGGTCATGCCCTGGTGCAGGATGTGCTGGATGTCCGTCGATGCGCCGGCCACCCGCTCGATCCGCGTCGGCGCCCCCCGGAAGGAGGAGTACGGCGTCTGCGTGACGGCGATGCGCTCGTTGCCCGGGGACTCGAGCAGGTGGACCAGCCGGATGCAGTAGTCGCGCAGCAGCAGGGAATCGGCGTCGAGGGTCAGCAGGTAGGTGGAATCCGGGACGTCCAGGACATCGCCGTCCTCCGCGGCCTCCCCCGCCACCATCGGGCGCAGCACCGTGCCGGTGGCGACGTGCTCCTTCCGCCAGCGATGGCCCATCAGGGAGATGTAGGCGTTGAGGTTCATGGCCTTGTTCGCCTCGTGGGACAGGGAAGCGTAGGCCTTGCGTTCGAAGGTCTCCAGGCGCGTATTGAAGATCCGTACGAGGCGCACGTACAGCTCGCGGATGCGGCCGGGTTCCGGACACTGCTCCTGCGCCAGCGCGGCCTTGAGCGCGTACACGGTGAGCCGCAGCTCCCGGGCGAGGCCCATTACCACGAGGTCCACGAAGAACTCGTCCACGTGGTCCTCCACCGTCTCGGCGTCGGCCATGCCCTCGAGCCAGGCGGCGGCGTCCTCGTACGCCGCGATGAGCGGGGGCAGGTCACCGAACGACGACGGCGCGTCCGGCTCGCGCGCGGCAAGGGCGGCCTCGAACCCGGCGAGCGCCGCAGCCGCCCGTGAGGACGGCTCGAGGAGTGCGGACTCGATCTCGAACGTGAGGGCCCGAGTGGCGTCGAGGCGCTGCCGGATCACCGGGTCGGTGGGGTGCGGGGGGTCGTCGAGGAGCAGGACCACGCGGATGTCGGGGAACTCCTGGAGGGCGGCGGACCACAGGGTGGCCCGGACGACGGCGGGCTCCTCCGCGTAGGAGGGCACGAGGACGGTGATGCCCTCCCGGTGATCGGCGAAGTGGCGGTCCAGCTCACCCCGCGGCACGCGCCGGTGGTCGCGGAACCGGTACAGCGCACCCTGGCGGGCGAGCAGGTACATGAGCGCGGAGAAGGTCAGGAACGTGACGACGATCAGGTACGACACCGCCTCGATCTGGAACCGGAAGCCGGCGTCGGGGTTGTTGGCGAACTGCCGCAGGATCGTCGTGACGATGTAGGTCACCCATGCCAGCACCGTGACCACGATGCCGAGGCGGCCCAGTGCGATCTTCCGTGAGGACGGCGTCGGGTGCACGATGGACAGCGGTTCCGAGCGCCGCTCCGCGCCCCACTGCCGGCGCCGCGCAGGGGCGGCCGGAAGAACCGGAGATTCGGTGACATCGCTGGATGGTGACATGGCTACCTCGGCAGATGGCGGACGGATGAACGCACGGCGTCGCCCCCGCGACAGACAGCGTCACTGTCCACCATCGGTCGGCCCGCCGTGAGCGTTAGGCGGAACAGTGACGAACGCCGGAATTTCCCCTACGCTTCAAGCGTCTCGCGCATCTGGATGCGCACTCCCGCCTCTCGCCGAGGCCGTCATCTGGGGTTCCTGTGTCTGCACGCTTTCCTGGCCGGAGGCTGTCTCTCCTCCGCCTGCTTCTTCTCTCCGTCGTCGTCGGCGCGGTCTCCGTGGGGAGCCTCACGGGCTGGAACCGCTGGGAGGACGCGCGGGCCGCCGAAGGCACCGGCGCCTTCTTCGCCGGCTACGTCGACGTCACGGCGACACCCTCCTACGCGTTCGAGGATCCGGCCGCGGACAACGGTGACAGCGCGGTGCTGTCCTTCGTCGTGGCGTCGAAGGAGGATCCCTGCACCCCGTCGTGGGGCACCTACTACGGCCTGGACGAGGCCGAGGCGGCCCTCGACCTCGACCGCCGCGTCGCCCGGCTGGTGCAGGACGGCGGCGAGGTCATCGTGTCCTTCGGCGGCCTCCTGAACGACGAGCTCGCGACCTCCTGCACCGATCCCGCGGACCTGGTGGACGCCTACGCCTCCGTCATCGACCGCTACACGCTCTCGACCGTGGACCTCGACATCGAGGGTGAGAACCTCAAGGACGTCGCCGCCGGCGAGCGCCGCGCCGAGGCGATGGCCACCCTCCAGGCCGCGCGGGCCGGCTCGGACACGCCGCTCAACGTGTGGCTGACCCTGCCCGTCGCCCCGACGGGCCTCACCGCGGAGGGCACCGCCGCCGTCGCGCAGTTCCTGGAGGCCGGCGTGGACCTCGCCGGGGTGAACGTCATGACCATGGACTACGGCGGAAGCCGGCCCGAGGGCACGAGCATGCTCACCGCCTCCCGGAACGCCGCGGACGCCACCCACCGGCAACTGCAGGTGCTGTACGAGCGGGCGGGCATCGAGATCGGCCCGCAGGCCGCGTGGCGGAAGATCGGGCTGACGCCGATGATCGGCCAGAACGACGTCAAGGGCGAGGTCTTCACGCTCGAGGACGCCGACGCCTTCAACGCCTTCGCCGCCGAACGCGGCGTGGGCCGCATGTCCATGTGGTCGCTGAACCGCGACGCCACGTGCAGCGAGAACTACGCCGACACCACGGTGGTCTCGAACTCCTGCAGCGGGATCGACCAGCAGGGCCTGCTCTTCGCGCCGACCCTCGGGGCGGACTTCGAGGGCCGCGCCGCGACCCTCGCGGACGAGCCCGTGGCCGAGGAGACCCCCGAGGCGCTCGTCGAGGACGACCCCGAGACGAGCCCGTACCCCATCTGGTCCGACGTCGGCACCTACCGCGAGGACGACCGCGTGGTGTGGCAGGGCAACGTGTACGTGGCGAAGTACTGGACGCAGGGCGACCTCCCGAACGACCCGGTCCTGCAGGCGGAGGAGACCCCGTGGACCCTGCTCGGCCCGGTGCTGCCGGACGAGCGGCCCGTCCCCGCAGTCACCGCCCCGGCCGATCTCTACCCGGAATGGGATCCGAAGCAGGTGTACGAGCGCGGCGACCGCATCCTCGTCGAGGGGCGCGTGTACGAGGCGAAGTGGTGGAGCCAGAGCGACAGCCCCGAGGCCGCCGTCCAGGGCTCGGACGCCTCACCCTGGGAGAAGCTCGACGACGCCACCCTCCTGAAGATCCTCGAGGACCCGGCGTCGTCCTGACCCGCCGGGGACCTTCGGCCCTGTGCTGCGGCCGGGGGCGCTACAAGGGTTGGTCCATGACGACGATCCAGATCCGGGAGCAGGACGAGCAACTCACGGCGGGTGTCCGGGAGCGGGTGCCGATGACGGAGCTTCCGGGGTTCTTCTCCCGTGCGTTCGAGGACACGATGGCAGCCCTGCGGGCCCAGGGCGTGCACCCGGCCGGCGCACCGTTCGGGAAGTACTACGGACCGCCCGGCGCCGTCGTCGACGTCGAAGCGGGCTTCCCGGTCGCCGCGGCGATCGCTCCGGCGGGGAACGTGGTGCCGGGGATCCTGCCCGCCGGGAGCGTGGCCGCGGCGACGCACGTCGGGCCCTTCGACACATTGGCCGACACGTATGCCGATCTGGAGCGCTACTTCGCGGAGGCCGAGCTGACGCCGGCGCCGGTGATGTGGGAGAACTACCTCACCGATCCGGAGATGGAGCTGGACCCGGCGGGATGGCGCACCGAGATCTGCTGGCCCGTCCATCAGGGCTGACACGGCACAGCGCAGCGCCCGGTCTCACGCCATGGACGGCGTGGCCCGGTCCCCGACGGCAACCGTGACGAGGGCCATGAGGCCGAGCGCCGGGATGACGACCAGGAGGGCGAGGCCGATCACGGACGACGCCGCGGTCGGGTCCGCCACGGGCAGGAAGAGGGAGATGTCCCACAGACCATGGGCGACCATGGCCGGCAGCAGGAGCCCGCTGATCCTCCGGAACGAGTAGAGGATGGCACCGGTCAGCGTCGCGAGGAGCACCTGGTTCAGGACGGCGGGGGCGGGCGAGCCGGTGATGAGGTTGGTCAGGTGGAACACGCCGAAGACCACCGACGTGCCGACCGCGACCGTCGCCTCGGTACGCCCATCGGCCCGCAGGCCCCGGAGGAGGATGCCGCGGAACAGGGTCTCCTCGGCGAAGCCCACCAGCAGTCCCGCGACGAGGACCGGGATCAGGAGGTTGATGCCCAGCCCGGCCCAGTCCACGAAGACGAAGTGGAGGACGGTGCCGATGAGGAAGGCCCCCACGGCGATCCAGAGCACCGCCGGGACCCGGAGCCGTTCCCTGTCCCGGAAGATGTTGTTCCACCGGGACCACCCGAGGAAGGCGACGAGGACGATCGTCCCGGCCGCCAGGGGCAGGACGGCGGTGCGCCACACGTTCGCCGGGGTATCGAACCACTCCGTGTAGGGGATGCCCGACGTCGCGGCCGCGACGGTGAAGACCACCGCATACGCCACCACCACCAGCAGGGCCGACCCGGTGGACGGCGCGATCCGCGGACCGCGCTCGAGGGCTGCGGGTGCATTGGACTGCGGCATGATCCACTCCTTCGAGCAGGTCCGCCGGCGCACCGGCGGTCGGGCAGACCCTATGCCGCCTGACGCCGGGCCGCATCCTCCACCCGGGGTGATCCGGCCGGAACCACCCCGGCCGCCCCATACCCTTCTGCGGCCCCGGGCAGGGCTGTACTGTTCTGCGCATGACCGCCCGATCTGGCGGTGTTCTGCCGGACCCGCATGGTGCCGAAGCCCGTGACACCATCCTCGATCGTGCCCTGTTCGCCTTCAGTGGTCTCGCCGCCGTCTGGTTCGCCGCCGTCCTCCTCGAAGAGACGCTGCAGTGGGGGCAGCTGTGGTTCGGTTTCGTCTTCTGGGCGGTCCTGGCCTATCTGGTCCTCCCCCGCGTGCACCGCATCCTGACGCGCATCTACCTCCCCGACTACTTCATCGGCCGCGCACGGACGAGCGACGGGCTGCTCGGGGACCCGGTCAACGTCGCGCTGCTCGGCAGCGCCCAGCAGCTCCACACGGCGATGCACCGCGCCGGGTGGATCCTCGCCGATGCCGTCGATCTCGGCAGCAGCCGGCGGATCGTGACCGCCACGCTCCGGCGGCGCAGCTACGACCGGGCCCCGGTCAGCCCGCTGTTCCTCTTCGGGCGCCAGCAGGACCTCGCCTACCAGCAGGAGGTGGACGGCAATCCCGGCAAGCGGCACCACATCCGGTTCTGGCCGTGCCCGCCCGGCTGGGTGCTGCCCGGGGGGATCGCCGTCGACTGGCTGGCGGCGGGCACGTACGACCGCTCCGTGGGGCTGTCGCTGTTCACCCTCCAGGTCACGCACAAGATCGAGGCGGACACGGACCGGGAGCGGGATTTCGTCCTGGCGTCGCTCCAGGCTTCGGACCCCGGCATCGGCGTACGGATCATCGAGGACTTCTCCACCGGCTACCACTCGCGCAACGGGGGCGGGGACACCATCTCGACGGACGGGGACCTGCCCGTCGTGGACCTCACGGGCGTGGAACCGGACCCGGAGGTGCCCCTGCCGCCGGTGGACCAGCGGCAGACGACGCCGGCCCCCACCGTGGTCGGCGCGGTCCTCGTCGGACTGCGCGGGCTGGCCGCCCTGGTGCTCGGCCTGGCCCTCCTGGGCGGATCGGCGGACGCCCTCGTCGCTGCCGGGTCGAACGCCCGCGTGCTCCCCGCCGTCGCCACGGTCCTCATCGCGTTCGGGCTCTTCGAACTGGTCCTCTCCCGCTTCGTGCTCCGCGGGGGGAACAGGGCCCGCATCACCGCGATGATCCTCAGTGCGGTCGCCATCACGGGCCAGGCCGTGGTCGCTTTCGGGACCGGAGCGCCCGTGACGTTCGAGACGACGCTCCTCGGGCTCTCCCTCGACATCCTGCTCATCCTCGCCCTGTCGAGCCAGCGCTCACGCGAGTTCGCGCACCGGCGCCGTCGCCGCGACGGGCAGTGACGCGCGCACCCACCGACGGCGATGGCAGCGCTGCGCCGAGCGCAGCCATTACGGGGTGATGATCTCGAAAGCCGGGTCGCCCTTCCCGAGAACGCCCAGCAGTGTTCCGAGCACGCTCTCGTCGCCGATCAGGTCGAGGCCCGGGGAGGAGAGGTCCCCGCCCACCAGTGCGATCATCCGCGGCCTGGTGAGCCTGAGGGTGAGGTCGGCCGTTGCATCGTCCGCGCAGCGGGTGCTGATCAGCACCCCGTTCCGGAGGGTCAGGCGGTAGGACACGTCCAGGTCGGTGAGGACGACGACGACGGCGAGGTCCAGGGACCACGCCCTGGGACCATCCACCGAGATGGCGATCGCGTCGAAGAGCTGTTCGGGCGTGAGCTGCGCGACGACCGCGGGGGCGGCTGTCGCCGCCGGAGTGCCGAAGTTGCCCTCGCGGAGCTCGGTGGCCCCGGAGAGGAAGAAGTTCCGCCACGTCCCGTTCTCGGCGCCGTACCCGAGCTGCTCGAGGGTGTCGGCGTAGAGGGCCCGGGCGGCCGGATGGTGCGCGTCGGCGAACACCGCGTGGTCGCCCAGCGTGGCCGCCCAGCGGAAATCGCCGGCGGTGAAGGCCGCCTGCGCGAGCTCGACCACGCGGTCGATCCCGCCGAGGGCCTCCACGTACCGGCGGGCCAGCTCGGCCGGGGGGTGTGGCCAGAGCCGGGCAGGGTTGGCGTCGAACCACCCCATGTAGCGCTGATAGATCGCCTTCACGTTGTGGCTGACGGAGCCGTAGTAGCCGCGCGCGCTCCACGCCCGCTCCAGGGTTGGCGGGAGCTCGATCCGCTCGGCGATCTCCGCGCCGGTCAGCCCCTGGTTCAGGTACCGGAGGGTCTGGTCGTGCAGGTAGGCGTAGAGGTCGCGCTGCGTACTGATGAACTCGACGATCTCCTCGCGCCCCCAGGTGGGCCAATGATGGGAGGCGAAAGCGACGTCCGTCCGGTCGGCGAACAGGCCGAGAGCCTCCGTGAGGTACCCGGCCCACGCGCGCGGGTCCCGCACCAGGGCGCCGCGGAGCGTGAGGAGATTGTGCTGGGTGTGCGTCGCATTCTCCGCGAGGCAGAGCGCCCGGAACCCGGGGAAGTAGAAGTGCATCTCCGAGGGAGCTTCGGTGCCCGGCGCCAGCTGGAACTCGATCTCGACGCCGTCGACGGTGCGGGTCTCGCCCGTGGCGGTGATCAGCGTGGTGGGCACGATCAGGCCCACCTCCCCGCTCGACGCGGTCTGCCCCAGCCCGGTACCCACCTGCCCCCGCGGGCCGCGGTCAAGGACCGCCCCGTACATGTACCCGGCGCGGCGCGCCATCGCCACCCCCGCGTACACGTTCTCCGCCACCGCATCGGCCGTGAAGCCCTCGGGCGCGATGATCTCCACCCGTCCGGCGTCGGCGTCCTCCTGCGATGCAACGCCGAACACTCCCCCGAAGTGGTCCACGTGGCTGTGGCTGTAGATCACGGCGGCCACGGGCCGGGTGCCCCGGTGCTCCCGGTACAGCGCGAGGGCCGCGGCCGCCGTCTCGGTGGAGATGAGCGGATCGATCACGATCACGCCGGTGTCCCCCTCGACGAACGTGATATTCGACAGATCGAATCCACGCACCTGGTAGATACCCTCCACGACCTCGTACAGCCCCTGCCGCGCCACGAGCTGCGACTGCCGCCAGAGGCTCGGGTGCACCGTGGTCGGCGCGTCGCCGGCAAGGAAGGAGTAGGCATCGTTGTCCCAGACCACCCTGCCGTCGTCGGTCGTGATGACGCCCTTCTCGAGGGCACCGATGAAGCCGCGGTCCGAGTTGTCGAAGTCCCGGGTGTCCGAGAACGGGAGCGACTCCCCTGCCGCACGGTGCGCGTGTTCGATGGGCGGTGATGCAGGTTTCTGGTGCATGGCATGTCCTCGCTTCGTTGCGGGTGGGCTCGACACCCCCAGTCTTGATACTCCCCGGCAGGGAACAACATCCTTTCCGGGTGAGGACATGATCGGCGGCCGCAGCCAACAATGGCGGGACCACCGGCGCAGCCGCACTCGAAGGGGAGACGTTCCATGCCGATGACCAAACCAGTCCTCACCGGACTGATCACATGGGGGGCGATTGCCGCCCTGCTGGCCGGGTGCAATTCATCCACCCCGAGCGAGAACACCGACCAGGCCTGCGCCTCTGCCGACGCCTTCCGAACCGCGGTGAACGATTTCACGGACACCCTCAGTCCGGGCACGACTGTCGACGAGGTCCAGGCGGCCCGCGAGGACGTCCAGCGGACCTTCGAGGATCTGATGGAGGAGGGCGGGGATGTGGCCGAGGACAAGAGGGAGGCCCTGAACAAGGCCGTCGGGGAGTTCCAGACGGCGGTCGATGCCGTTCCCGACGACGCCGCGCTGCTCGAGCGCGCCGCCGTCCTGCGGGCGGAGGTCGCCAAGATCGACATCACGCGCGACGAGTACGTCGCCGAGCTCGATTGCGGCTGACCGTGGAGGACGCCTCGTGAACGCCGAGGACGTGAGGACATTCGGGATCGAGGAGGAACTGCTCCTCGTCGACGGCGCCACCGGCCTGCCGCTCGCAGCCTCTTGGGCCCTGCTCGAGGAGTACACGCACGCCGACCAGTCCGGGCCCACTCTCGAGGCCGAGCTGCAGCAGGAGATGATCGAGGTGGTCTCCTCCGCGCCCCGCACGCTGGCGCGGCTGGTGTCGGACGTCGTCGCCGGCCGGGCCGTTGCGGACCGGACGGCCCGTGCGGTCGGAGCACGGGCCGCCGCCCTGGCCACCTCTCCCCTGCCCGGGCGTCCGCACGTCCACCCGACGGCACGCTTCGGAGCGATCATCGACCGCTACGGCGTCCTCGCCCGGGAGAACCTGACGTGCGGAATGCACGTGCACGTCTTCGTGACGTCCCCGCGGGAAGGCGTGGGGGTGCTCGACCGTATCCGCACGTGGCTGCCGGTGCTGGTGGCCCTGAGCGCGAACTCCCCCTTCGTCAACGGGCAGGACACCGGTTTCGCCAGTTACCGCTCGCAGGTCTGGCAGGGGTGGCCCTCGGCCGGGCCGTCACCGGTGTACGGCTCGGTGGGCGCCTACCGAGCCCGTGAGGATGAGTTGATGGCCACCGGGGTCCTGCTGGACCGCAAGATGCTCTACTTCGATGCCCGGCTGTCCCGGACGTACCCGACGGTCGAGATCCGCGTCGCCGATGTCTGCCTGTTCGCCGAGGACGCCGGGGTGATCGCTGCCCTGGCCCGCGGTCTGGTGGAGACGGCGGCCCGCGACTGGCGCGCGGGGCTGCCTCCGGCGAAGATGTCCGCCCCGGCCCTGCGTCTCGCGGGCCTGCAGGCGAGGCTGTCCGGGCTGGGCGGGGACCTCGTGCATCCGCTGACCGGTCGCCCCGCCCCGGCGTGGGATGTGGTGGTGGCCCTCCTGAACCACGTGTTGCCGGCGCTGACCGAGGCCGGCGACACCGCGGCCGTGGTGGACGGGCTCCTGCGACTGCTCGACCGGGGCACCGGTGCAGACCGGCAACGCGGCGTCCTGCAGCGCACCGGCCGCCTTGCGGACGTGGTCACGGATGCCGTGGAGGTCACCCACTCCTCCGCCCGGAGCGGGACCGCGGCCGGCCCCGTGGACCGCAGGGTCGACTGATCGAGGGGTACCGGGGTCTTCCCGCCCAGGACGCCGTGCACCGACGAGCAAGGGAGGCTCTGCATGAGTGAACTGGCGATCGTCGTCATCACGGCGGGCCTCTTCGTGTGGGCCCTGGTCTCGGCCCGCCTTCAACGGGCTGACCTGACGCCGCCGATCGTGTTCCTCGTCCTCGGAGGGGCCCTCGCCGGGTCCGGCCTGGTGGACGGCTCCACGATTCCCGAGACGTACGCCCCCCTGGTCGAGGTCACCCTGGTCTGGGTGCTCTTCTCGGACGCCGCCGGCCTCCAGCTGCAGCAACTGCGCCGGGACGCAGGGCGGGTCGCCCGGCTCCTGGGCCTGGGCCTGCCCCTGACGGTGGTGTTCGGGTGGGCGGCGGCCACCCTCCTCTTCCCGCAGCTGGGCCCCTGGCCGGCCCTCGTGGTAGCCGCCGCACTGGCCCCGACGGACGCCGCGCTGGGCCTGCCCGTGGTGACGAACCCGGCCGTGCCGTCGCCGATCCGCCGACTGCTCACCGTGGAGAGTGGGCTGAACGACGGCATCATCACCCCCGTGGTCCTGCTGGCCATCGCGGGGGCGGCCACCGCCGCCGGGATGGAGAACGCCGAGGGTGCGGGCCCTGCGCTGGTCACCCTGCTCATCGGCGTGGCCGTCGGCGCGATGATCGGAGGCGCCGGCGGGTGGCTGCTGCGGTGGACCCGACGCCGGGGGGTCGCGGCCGAGGACTTCGTGGGCATCGGCGTGCTGGCCCTGGCCCTGCTGACCTACACCACGGCCGTCGGGGTGGGTGGTAACGGCTTCGTCGCCGCGTTCTGCGGCGGGCTGGCGTTCGGTGCGTCCGCCGGCTCCCGGGCGAAGAGCGAACTGGTGTTCCTCGAGCAGGCGAGCAGCCTGGTGTCGATGCTCGTGTGGTCGGTCTTCGGGGCGGTCACCGTCGCCGTCGTCCTGCACCGCGTCACGGTGCTGACCGTCGTCTACGCCGTCCTGAGCCTGACGGTGGTGCGCATGATCCCCGTGGCCCTGGCCCTCATCGGCTCCGGCCTCGATGTGCGCACCGTGCTCTTCGTGGGCTGGTTCGGTCCGCGCGGTCTCGCGTCCATCGTGTTCGCCCTGCTCGCCCTGGACGCGCTCGGCCCCGAAGCCGACGGGGCAGTGGTGATCATCGCCGTCACCATCCTCCTCAGCGTGCTGGCCCACGGGCTCAGCGCCACTCCGCTGGCCAGGCGGTACGGGAGGGCGGCGTCGACGCCGAACCCTCCCGCCGCACGGCCCTAGGAAGCGCCCATGGGGTCCCGACGCCGATCGGGGTCTACGTCGTCGGGAGCGCCTTCCCGTCCGCATCGAGGTAGTCCCGCCATGAGCGCCGGGGTTGCCAACCGAGCAGGTCCTGGGCCTTCCTGCTGGAGATGCCCGAAGCGTCCGTCCGGTCGAGTTCGCGCAGTTCGATCTGGTCACCGTAGTACTTCGTCAGGATCTCGGCGAAGTCGTAGCCGCCCACGTTGTCGGGAGAAGCGATGTAGAAGACTTCGTGCCCCGGCAGGTCCGATCCGGTGGCGAGGACTATCGCGTCGGCCAGGTCGTAGACGTCGATGTAGCTCCACAGGTTGGGGCTCAGGACCGAGGCGTCGCGGATCTGCGGCCCGAGGTTGTGCTCGTAGTTGCCCTCGAACTGCACCCAGCTCGGCCGGATGGAGATGCACCGGATGTCCGCCCGGGCCACCGCGGCGTCCATGAGCTGCTCGCCGAAATGCTTCGACAGGGCGTACGGGTCCTGCGGGCGGATCGGATGCTCCTCGTCCACGGGTGCGTAGTCGGGCAGGAAATCACGCTCGGGGAAGAAGAACCCGGGGACGGTCTCGCTCGAGATGTAGACGAAGCGTTCGACGCCGAAGCGGATGGCCGCCTCGAGCACGTTGAACGTGGCCATCAGGTTGGTCCGGAACACGATGTGGGGCGGGTTGCCGGTCGGCTCGGGGATCGCAGCGATGTGCACCACGGCGTCCGCGCCGTGGACGACGGCGTAGGCCTCCCCCGCATCGGTGAGATCCGCCATCGTGTACCGGGGTGCGTCGTCGGCCTTGCGTTCGAAGCCGGGCCGCGTGAGATCGGTGGTGTGGACCTCGTGGCCGGCGTCGATCATCGCCTGGGTGGTGGCGCGGCCCACCTTCCCGTGGGCGCCGGTGATCAGGACTTTCATGGTGTCTCCTCGGGGTGGTGCAGGTCGGGATGTCGGGCGGAGGGCGCGATGGGGGCTACTCGTCGACCGCGGTGCTCTCGCTGACGTGGCGCCAGGTCTCGAGCGAGGCCAGCTGTGCCCGGAGGACGTCCGCGTGGGCGGTGGTCGCGTCGGCCCCGAGGATGAGTACCTCGGGGGCGTCGGTGGAATCCACCGCCGTGAGGATCGCTGCCGCGGCCTTGGCAGGGTCCCCGGGCTGCGTCCCGTGGCTGGTGTCGTTCTCCTTGCGGCGCCGGCCCGCGGTGTCGGCGTAGTCGTCGAGGGCTTCCGCTGACTGCTGGAGGGACCGGCCGGAGAAGTCCGTCCTGAATCCACCGGGTTCCACGACCATCGCCGTGATACCCAGGGGTTCCAGTTCCTTGCGCAGTGACCCGGTGAGCCCTTCGACCGCGGCCTTCACGGCCGCGTAGTAGCCGGATCCGGCCGGGGTGATCCTCGCACCGATCGAGGACAGGTTCACGATGGTGCCCGAACGGCGGGAGCGCATCTGGGGCAGGACGGCCTTGGTCATGTCCACGGTGCCGAAGAAGTGCGTGTCGAACAGGGTGCGGACGTCGTCGTCGTCTCCCTCCTCCACGGCGGCACGGTATCCGTAGCCGGCGTTGTTGACGAGCACGTCGATCCCGCCGAATACCTCGGTCCCGCGGTGCACGGCCGCCTGGACCTGCGCGGCGTCCGTCACATCGAGGGAGAGGGCGAGCGCCGTTTCGGGGAAGTCCGCGGCGAGATCCTCGACCGTCGACGCATCGCGGGCGGTGGCCACCACGCTGTCGCCGCGTCGGAGCGCGGCCTCTGCGAGGGCGCGTCCGAGTCCGGTCGAACAGCCGGTGATCAGCCAGGTGGTCATGGTGTCTCCTTCAGGGTGCCGGCGCTCTGCCGGCTACGTAACAGTCGATGCAAGGGCCCGCGTCTCCACGCAGACCGTGACGGACCAGCCTCCCGGGTGGCCGAGGGCCCGCCCGCACCGTCCCCGGGGACGGTGCGGGCGGGCTCCTGCGGGGAACGGGCCTCGGAGTGCTAGGCGCGGACGGAGGCGGTCAGCGGTTCCGTCAGCGACGCCAGGGGGACGGCCGGGGGCCGTTCGGCGGCGCTCCGGACCGGCACGGAGGCGCCCTCGGCCGCCGACTTCAGGAGGGACTCCATGACGTCGAGCACGTGGTACGCGAGTTCTCCGCTGGCGCGGTGCTGCTCGCCCGGCGGCGTCAGTGCCATGTCGGCGAGTCCGTAGCCCCTGCCGGCGTCGAGGTAGCCTGCGCTGACGGGCAGGACGTCCCACCCGAGTTCCCTGTCGTTCTCCCTGTTCCCGAGATCGCACACCGATACCTCCCCGTCGAAGTAGTTCGGGTCGGGGACGGTCATGCTGGCCTGTTCACCGTGGATCTCGATGTTGGAGGACCGGGTCTGCACGGCGTCGAAACTCATGACGAGGGTGGAGAGGGCTCCCGAGGCGTGGACGAGGACGCCGGTGACGTGCGTGTCGATCGAGACGGGCACCGTCTGGCCCGCCCGAGGGCCACCGCCGATGGTCCGCTCCGAACGGGTGTGGCTCGCGGCGCCGATCACGGACGTCACCGGGCCCAGCAGGGTGACCAGCGCCGTGACGTAGTAGGGACCCATGTCCAGCAGGGGTCCTCCGCCGGGCACGTAGTAGAAGTCGGGATTGGGGTGCCACCGCTCGTGGCCGGGGGTGACCATGGTCGCAGTCGCGGAGATCGGCCGGCCGATCAATCCGTTGTCGATGGCGTGGCGGGCCGTCTGGATGCCCGTGCCGAGCACGGTGTCGGGAGCGCAGCCCACCCTGACACCCGCCTTCTGTGCGGCGTCCAGGACGAGACGCGCTTCGTCCGTGTTCGCGGCGAGGGGCTTCTCCCCGTACACGTGCTTCCCGGCGGCGATCGCGCGGAGAGCGATCTCCGCGTGCGCCGCGGGGATCGTCAGGTTCAGCACGGTGTCGATCCCGGGGTCCGCCAGCAGGGCGTCGACGGTCAGCGCGCGCACACCGTCCTGGGAGGCCGCCACCGCCTCGGCGCGGCCGAGGTCCAGATCGGCGACGGCCCGGAGCTCGACGGACGGAAGAGAGGGAAGGGTCTTCAGATACTGGGCCACGATCGCTCCGCAGCCGATGATTCCGATGTTCAACGGCTCGCCCACAGCAAACCCCTTTCGATGATGGTTCGGACGTTCGGGTCGTCGAGGATCTCGACGCGGTGGCCCGGGGTCGAGACGAAGATGCGGCCCCTGCCCCACTGGCGGGTCCAGATGGCAGGAGACGTCACCGGGCGATGCCAGGGGTCCCACTCGCGGACGGCCTGGGTCGTCGTCGCGAGGACGTCGATGTAGTCATCGGCCAGGACCCAGTACTGCTCCGTGACGAGGTCGAAGTCCCCGATCCCCTGGGTGATCGGGTGGTCCGCGGCGGCCGGGAGCATGGTCACCCGGTACGGCACGTAGTTGTCCGACTGCTCGCCGACCCGCTCCTCCGGGTGCTTGCCGGGGTGGCAGGCGAACTGCCCGCCGATCAGGTGGAGGTAGTCGGACTCGTTGCGGTACGAATCGGCGATCCCGCCGTGCCAGCCCGCCAGGCCTGTTCCCGCTTCGACCGCCGACCGGAGGCCCGCGAATTCGTCCTTCTCGATGGTGTTCATCGTGTTGCACTGCAGGATCAGGTCTACCGTCGCCATGTAGTCGGAGTCCGCGTAGATCTTCGGCGATTCCTCGATCCGCACGGCGAAGCCGTGCTCCCGCAGGAACGGGATGAACCGGTCCGTGGCCTCGACGGGCTGGTGCCCGTCCCACCCCCCACGGACGACGAGAGCTTCCTTGCTGGTCATGATGCCTCTTTCGTGATCGGTTGCTCGCGGCCCTGCGCCGGAGCGGAGAATGCTGCATCGAAGGACGCCGCCGACGGCGCGATCGTCGCCAGCTCCCGTACGAGCGCGAGCGCCTGGGGCGCACCGACGAGCCGGTCCATGCCGGCGTCCTCCCACTCGATGCTGGTCGGACCGCGGTAGCCGATGGTGTTGAGCATGCGGAAGATCGGCTTCCAGGGGACGTCCCCATGACCCGCTGTGACGAAGTCCCAGCCCCGGCGCGGGTCGCCCCAGGCCAGATGCGAGCCGAGCCGGCCGTTGCGGCCGTTCAGTTGCCGTACGGACTCCTTCACGTGGACATGGAAGATGTGTGGTGCGAAGTCCTGGAGGAACATCACCGGGTCGAGGTCCTGCCAGATGAAGTGCGAGGGATCGAAGTTGAGCCCGAACCCGGGCCGGTCGGCCATGACGTCCAGGGTGCGCCGCGCGGTCCAGTAGTCGTAGGCGATCTCCGACGGGTGGACCTCCAGGGCGAACCTCACCCCCTCGGCGTCGAACACGTCCATGATGGGGTTCCACCTGGCGGCGAAGTCCTCGTAACCCCGCGTGATCATCTGCTCGGACGCGGGCGGGAACATGGCGACGTATTTCCAGATCGAGGACCCGCTGAACCCGGTCACCACGGGTGCCCCGAGACGTGCGGCTGCCCGTGCCGTGTCCTGCAGCACGGCGGCGGCACGCTGCCGGACACCCTCGGCGTCGCCGTCCCCCCATACGGCGGGGGCGAGGATGGCCTGGTGCCGTTCATCGATCGGGTCGTCGCAGACGGCCTGCCCGGTGAGGTGGTTGGCGATCGCGTGGACGGTGAGGTTGTTCTTCTCCAGGACGCGGAGCTTGGCGTCGACATAGGCGTCGTCGCGGGCAGCCCGCACAGGATCGAGGTGATCGCCCCAGCAGGCGATCTCGAGGCCGTCGAACCCCCACGCACCGGCGAGGCGCGCCACTTCCTCGAAGGGCAGGTCGGCCCATTGGCCGGTGAACAGGGTCACAGGGCGCGGTGGCGTGCTCGGGACGGCGTCAGACATGCTGCCACCCCGAATCGGCCGAGGCCGACTGTTCGACGGCGCGGAGGACCTTCTGGACCCGCAGCGCCTCGTCGAACGACGGCGACGGCGTGGTGCCGTCCGCGATGGCCTGGACGAGGTCCACCACCTGATGCGTGAATCCGTGCTCGTAGCCGAGTCCGTGCCCGGCGGGCCACCAGTTGCCGGTGTACGGATGGGCGGGTTCCGTGACGTTGATGGTGCTGAAGCCCGCGGTCTCCGAGGACACCGTTCCGTCGTAGAACTCGAGGGAGTTCATGTTCTCGAAGTCGAAGGCCAGCGACCCGAGGGTCCCGTTGACCTCCAGGCGCATCGAGTTCTTCCGGCCGAGGGCGAAGCGGGTGGCTTCGAAGACCCCGACCGCCCCTCCGTCGAACCGGGCGCTGAAGATCGCGGCGTCGTCCACCGTGACCTGCCCGGTTCCGCCGTCGCCCGCACCCGATCCGCCGAGGCCCACGCGCGTCCCACTGAGGGGACGCTCGTGCACGAAGGTGTTCAGCAGCGCGGAGACCCCCGAGATCTTCAGCCCGGTCACGAACTGGGCGGCGTCGATGCTGTGCGCACCGATGTCCCCCAGGGCTCCCGAACCCGATTTGGTCCTGTCCAGACGCCACGTCATCGGCGCATTCGCGTCCGACAGCCAGTCCTGGAGGTATTGGGCGCGGATGTGCCGGATGTCTCCCAGCCTGCCCTGCTCGACGAGCCGCCGGGCGAGGGTCAGCGCGGGTGTCCGGCGGTAGGAGAATCCGCACATCGCGAAGACGCCCTGCTCCGCGGCGGCCCGTGCAGCAGCGGCCATCCGCTCGGCCTCCTCGACCGAGTTGGCGAGGGGCTTCTCGCAGAGCACGTGCTTCCCGGCTTCGAGGGCCGCAATGGCGATCTCGGCGTGGGTGTCGCCCGGCGTGCAGATGTCGATCAGGTCGATGTCTTCGCGCTCCACCAGGGACCGCCAGTCCGTCGCGGTGTCCTGCCAGCCCATCCTGTCGGCGGCGGACTTGACGGCCGCCGCGTCCCGTCCGGCGAGGACCGTCAGTTCGGGGTGGAGTGGGAGGTCGAAGAAACGCGGCGCCGTCCGCCAGGCGTGGGAGTGCATCGCACCCATGAAGGCGTAGCCGATCATGCCGACCCTCAGGGTGGGCGTGGGATTGGATGCCATAGGTCTGTGGTGCCTTTCTACTTGTTGAATCCGGCGGTCAACCCGCTGACGAGCTGGCGGCGAGCCAGCGCGTAGAGGACCACCAGGGGAAGAGTGGAGAGCACGACAGCCGCGAGGACCGCGGGGATGTTCACCGTGAACTCGTCCTGGAACGCCCAGAGGGAGAGCGGCAGCACCCGCTTGTCGGGGCTCTGGGTGAGGATCAGGGGGAAGAGGAATCCGTTCCACACGTGCAGGGCGTTGTAGATGGCGATCGTGACCACCGCGGGGCGGACCAGGGGTAGGGCCAGGCGCCACATCATGGTGAATTCAGAGCACCCGTCGAGCCGCATGGATTCGAACAGCTCGCGGGGGACGTCCCGGAGGAAGTTCGAGAGGATCAGCACGGAGATCGGGATCGCGAAGGCGATCGACGGCAGGATCAGCGCGAGCAGCGTGTCGTACAGACTCGCCCGGGTGATCATGAAGTAGATCGGGATGATCGTCGCCTGCAGCGGGATCGCCAACCCCAGGAGGAAGAGCGTGTTCGCGGACGCGATGATGCGTCCGTGTCCCCTCACCACCGCATAGGCAGCCATGAAGGAGACGGCGGTTGCCGGAATGACGCTGCCCAGCGTGACGATCACGCTGTTGGCGAAGTACCGGACGAAGTCGGCCTCCAGGACCGTCCTGTAATTGACGAGGGTCGGCTCGGTCGGCGGCGCCAGGGGGTTCGACCCGAAGAAGCCGGCCTGGTTCTTGAGGCTCGTGATGACCACGTAGTAGACGGGCAGGATGATCAGCGCGAGCCACACCCACCCCCCGAGACCACCGAGGACGTTGGGAGCCCGTCTGCCCTGCCGCGTCCGCCGGCCGCGCTCGTCCGGGTAGGGCGCGGTATCCCGTGGTGTTTCGATGACCGTGGCCATGGCTTACGCTCCTTCCAATTGGCTCGAACTCCGGCTCTTGCCGCCGATCCGCTGCAGGGCGAGGGCGAGCACCAGACCGATCACGACGAGGATCACGCCCAGGGCGCTGGCAGCGCCCATGTCGTTCGCCCTGAAGCCGGTGAGATACATGTGCAGCGGGAGGAGGCGCGTGGCGTAGCCGGGACCGCCCGCCGTCAGGATGAAGATGAGATCGAAGTACGCCAGCGATCCGAGCACCATCAGGGTGGACGAGGTGATGATGGTGTACTTCAGCTGCGGCAGCGTGATGTGGATGAACTGCTGCACGCGGCCCGCCCCGTCGATCTGGGCTGCCTCGTAGAAGGACGCCGGGATCTGCCGCACCCCGCCCTGGTAGATGAGGGTGTGGAAGGGCACGAACTGCCAGGCGATGACGAAGATGACGACGAAGAGCACCAGGTCCTCGCTGCCGAGCCAGTTCTGGGCCAGGGCGGGAATCCCGAGGCCCGGCCCCATCCCGAAGTTCGGGTCCAGCAGTGCCTTGAAGGCGATGGCCACCGCTGCCGACGACAGCAGGAGCGGGACGAAGTACAGGACGGCCAGCAGTGCCCGGTAGCGCTGGTTGCCGGCCGTGAAGACGCCCAGGAGGAGACTGATGGGCACCTGCACCACGAGGGAGTAGACCATGATCTTCACGGTGACGACGAGGGCGTTGAGAGTCACCGAGTCGGTGAGGGCCGTCCGCCAACTCTCCAGCCCGGCCCACGTGATCGCACCGAGCCCGTTCCAGTTGGTGAAGCTGAGGAACACCACCCCGAGCAGGGGGACGACGGCGAAGGTCAGGAAGAAGACCAGCGCCGGGACCACCATCCACGCCGAGGGACCCTCGGCCCGGGGGCCCCGGACCGCCATCCCCGGCTTGGGCTTCAGAATGGTAGTCATTTGCCGAGGGTGGCGTTCATGTTCTCGGCGAACTGCTCCGGCGTGATCTTCCCGATGAAGATCTGGTCGAGATTGGCGAGCATGGCATCACCCTGGGCAGGGCTCAGCGCCTGGTCCCAGGACAGCTGGAAGCTTGGCGCATCCTGCGCCAGGCCGTAGACGAACTCGACGAAATCCTTGTCGTCGGAGGCGGCCAGCTGGTCCTCGATGCCGTTGACGGCCGGGACCGCTCCGGAGTCGATCATCGCCTGGGTGTACTCCTCGCTGAACAATCCGTCCTTGAGGTATTCGAAGGCCACTTCCTTCTGTTCGTCCGATGCAGTGGACGAGAGGGACCACATGTTGGCCGGATTCCCGACGACGTTCGCCGGGTCTCCCGCTCCGCCCTCGACCGCGGGGAAGGGGACGAAGCCCACCTCACCCGATTCGACGAACTCCGGGGCGTCGTTCTTCAGGTTCTGGTAGACCCATCCCCCGTGCACCATCATGGCTGCGCGGTCCGTGTAGAGGAGGGCGCTGTCGGCTCCGGCGTCGGCCGCGATCGAGGAGAAGCCGTTGACGAACCCGCCGGCGTCGACGAGGTCCTGGATCTTGGTGAGAGCCTCGATCACCGCGGGATCCGACCAGGCGTCCTCTTCCCCGTCGAGGATCGCCTGGAAGACCTCGGGACCACCGATCCGGTCCACCAGGTAGGACAGCCACATCAGGTTCGGCCACTTGGACTGTCCGGCGAGGGCGAAGGGGGCGATCCCGGCGTCGTTGAACTTGGGCACCAGGGCCATCAGCTCATCCCAGGTCTCCGGGGGCTCGGCCCCGATCTGCTCGAACACCTGCTTGTTGTAGTAGAGGACCACGGGCTGCATGTTGTTGTTGGGCAGGGCGTAGGTCGTGCCGTCGATGACGCCGTTCTCGAAGACGGAGGGGATGTATCGGTCCTTGATCTCGGGGTTCTCGGCGAGGAAGTCGTCGAGTTCCTCGACATGGCCGGCATCCACGTAGGACTTCAGGACGCCGCCGCCCCAGCCGTAGATGAAGCTGGGGCCCTCGCCCGCGCCGATCGCCGTGCGCACCTTGGTCTTGTAGGCGTCGTTGGCGAAGAACTCCTGATTGATCGACGCGTCCGGGTTCTCCTCGTTCCAGCGTTCGACCGACGAGCGGAAGATGTCCTCGCTGCTGCCGGTGAGGGCCCACATCGTGGGCGAGCTGGAATCGGCGGCGGGGTCGGCCGGGCCGCTGGACCCGCAGGCGGCGAGGCCGAGGGCGAGGGCGAGGGCCGAGGCCGTAGCGGTCAGGGTCTTGGTTGTTCGCATGGTCATCAGTTCTTCCGTAGTCGACTCGGCGTCAGGGGTGACGCCTGGCTGAGAGAGGCAGGCCAGTTCCATGAGATGCGGTCGCTGACCGCCACGCTGCGGAACCAAACTCGAAATGTTTTCGATAACAACAAACTATAAGATAAAGTAACTCACATCACATCGACGAGGTCAACGAGCGTCTTTTCAGGCCGGTTCGAACGCATCATTGCAGCAGTGACCTGAGCCAGCCAGGCCAGGAACACCCTGACCGAGAGAGAGTCGAAACATTGTCGGAGTCCGAGGTCCGGCCGAGGGCCACATTGGGATCGGTGGCCGCCCTGGCGGGAGTGTCGATTCCCACCGTGTCCAAGGTCATCAACGAGCGGGAGGACGTCGCTCCCGCCACCCGGAAGCGGGTCCTGGAAGCCCTCCGCACTGCCGAGTACCACCCCCCCGGGCAGCGAAACGCACTCGCGCCGCCCAGGTCCCCTCTCGTCGACGTCATGGTGGACAGTGTGACGACGGCGTACTACGCGGAGGTGATGGACGGGATCCTGGACTGCGCGAAGAGCCATGGCCTCGAGATCGTGCTGTCGACGACGGAGCAACGCCGGGGCCCGTCGGGCGATCTGGCCGACCGCATGCAGTCCCAGGGCCGTCGGGGCCTGATCCTCGTGACGTCCCGGTGGTCGGCCAGGGAGATCAAGGCGGCGAAGAAGCGGGGCATCGCCGTCGTCGTCATCGATCCGATCAATCCGCCGGGCACGGGTGTCGCCAGCGTGGGAGCCACGAACTGGGCCGGGGGCAAGGCAGCCACCGAACACCTCCTCGGCCTCGGCCATACCCGCATCGCCTTCATCGGTGGCCCCACGAGTGCGGAGTGCAGCCAGGACCGGGAGCACGGCTACGTCGCGGCCCTGCTCGAGCGCGGCATCCCGATCTCCGGGGAGTACGTGCTGGCGGGGACCTTCGACCCGGCAACGGGACGCCGCGGCGCCGCCCAGCTCCTCGCCCTCGACAGCCCGCCGCAGGCGATCTTCGCCGCATCGGACAGCATCGCCCTGGGCGTCCTCGCCGAAGCCCATGCCCGCGGTGTCTCCATTCCCGAGGACTTGAGCGTCATCGGCTTCGACGGGACGTACATCAGCGAGCAGACGTCGCCGCAGCTCACCACCGTCGCCCAGCCCCTGCGGGAGATGGGACGGACCGCGGTCCGCGCCCTGACGAGGGAGATGGAGGGCGGGAAACCTGATCTCACGCGGGTCGAACTGGCCACCCAGCTCATCATCCGGTCCTCGACGGCCCCGGCATCCCCTTGACCCGGGACCACTGCGGAGCCGCCTCACGCCTCGGGTAGCTTCGCCCTCAGGATCTCCCGGATGTAGTCGCGGTTCATGGCGGTGACGCTGAGCCCGTCGCCGCCGTAGTGCTCCACGCACATGGGTCCGTCGAAACCACTCTCGAGGGCCATCCCGATGGCCTCGCGGTAGTTGATGTAGCCGAGGGCCAGAGGCGCCGGGGCCGAGGCATACGCCCCGGTGGCGGGGTCGTGGTCCCGGAAGTAGTTCTTGAGCTGCCAGTAGTTGGTGTGAGGCAGCATCTTGGTCAGCATCTCCCGCCAGTCCTCCACCTCGCGGTGCAGCCGCACGATGTTGCCGATGTCGGGGCAGAGACCCACGTTGGGGAGGTCGACGGCGGTGACCAGCTGCACGGAGCTGTCGGCCGTGCCGAGGAAGGTACCCTCGTACATCTCGAGGGAGATGCTCACCTCCCGCTCGGCGGCGTACTCGCCGAGCTCCCGGAACCGTGACGCGGCCTTGTCCCGGTTCTCCTGCGTGTCCTCGTCCTCGACACCGGGCGCGAGCCAGAACCACGTCGCGGTCTTCTGCGCCTCCGTGAACGGATCGTGCAGGCCCAGGCAGACCATCGGCACCTCCAGGTCCACGGCGGCGTCGATCGTCCGCTTCACGTAGGCGATGTTCCGCTGCGCCTGGTCCTCGTCGGGCGTGATGACGCTCTTGCGTGTCACCGCGATGTCGCTGAAGGCCAGGTCGTAGGACTGCGCCGTCTTCAGCAGCTGCCGTCGGCCCTCGCTATCGAGATCGCCCGGGCGGACCCAGGAGTCGGTCAGGTCCACGTGGTCGAAGCCGGCGGCACGGACCTCGCGGAGCGTCTGCCGCCACTCCTCCGGACCCGCCGTGGTGCGGTCGCGGCCGTCAGCCGTGGTGCCGGTGAAGTTGAGCAGGGCAGCGCCGATGGGCCAGGTCTCGGGTGTGGGATTCATGGGGTTCTCCTTGGGATCGGGGATGGGGGACGGGCGGAGGGGGCGCACGCGGAGGGCGCCCCACCTCAGGCGACGATGATGTAGAGGACCCATGCGAGGCCGAAGGCCATGAAGCCGATCGCCGTACCGACGACGCTCCAGGTCTTGAGGGTGGTGAGCGTGTCGAAGCCGCAGAACTTGCCGATCAGCCAGAAGCCGGAATCGTTGACATGGGAGAACGTGATGGACCCGGCGCAGATCGCCACGACGATCGCGGCCAGGCCCACCCCGGAGAGTCCCAGTTCCACGACCGCGGGAGCCATGATGGACCCTGCGGTCGTGGCGGCCACGGTGGCCGAGCCCTGTGCCACGCGGAAGGCCACGGCGACGAGGAATCCCGCGAGGATCACCGGGAGTCCGAGGGCGTCGAGGCCGTCGGCGATGATGGTGCCGATGCCGGTCTCCGTGAGCACCCGGCCGAAGGCGCCGCCGGCACCCGTGATCAGGATGATCGAGCAGACGGGGGCCAGGGCGTTGTCGACGAGGTCTTCGAGGGCTCCGCCCACGCTTCCGCGGCCGCGGCGCGGGCGGAGATAGAGCAGATACATCGCGAACAGGGCGGCGATGAGCAGGGCCACGGAGGTGTTGCCGATCAGTCGCGAGACCTGGAAGAGCACATTGTCGTCACTGACGGTGCCACTCGCCTCGAGCGTGGTGAAGAGGGTGTTGTAGAAGATCAGCGCCAGAGGCAGCAGGAGCACGAAGATGATGGTCCAGAAGCCCGGGCGGGGGATGTCGGCGTCGACGTCGGCCTCACCCAGCAGAGTGGGCACGGGCATGTTCGGGTAGCGCCGGGCGATGACCAGGCTCAGCCTGTAGCCGGCGAGGTACCAGGTGGGCAGACCCACCAGCAGCGCGACCAGCACCACCATGCCCACATCCGCGCCCATGACGGTGGCCGCGGCGGTAGGGCCGGGATGCGGTGGGGTCAGCGCGTGCATCATCAAGAAGGCGCCGATCGAGGGCAGCACGTACAGCATGAACGAGCCGCCGAGCCGCCGAGCGACCGTGTAGATGATGGGCAGCATCACGATGAAGCCCGCATCGAGGAAGATCGGGAAGGCGTAGAAGAGCGACGCGACCGCCAGGGCCAGAGGCGCCCGCTTCTCGCCGAACCGGCGGAGCATCGCATCGGCGAGGACCTGCGCACCCCCGGAGATCTCGACCAGCCGGCCGAGAACCGCGCCGAAACCGACCAGCAGGGCGACGGTTCCGACGGTGGTGCTGAAGCCTGCGATCACCACGATCATGACGTCGGCGACGCCGATCCCCGCGGCCAGCGCGGTGAGCACGCTGATGATGATGAGGGCGAAGAAAGCGTGGAGTCGCAACTTGATGATGAGCAGCAGCAGGGCCGCGATGGCTGCGACTGCGATGACCAGGAGCGCCCAGGGCGGTCTCTCGGCCAGGACCAGGGCGTCGTCGACGGCGGCTGGAAGAAGGATGGGCATGACGGGAACACCTTTGGTCGCATCGGTAGATCCATCGGGGGAACATGTGTGCTGGACCACACCCCGACTCTGATTGGGCACCACCCTATAGGATATTTGAGACCAGGACGACACCAGCTCCTCGACGGATCCACCGGCGGGCGCAACCCCACCCGGAGGGCGCACGCCCCCGCCGCAGGGGCCCGTGGGAGAATTCAGGACATGACAGCAGGAAGCAGGCAGAGCCATGAGTGAGGGCCCCACCGGGGAATCCTGGGTGCAGCGCAGCGTCCTGGCCGACGAGGTGTACAAGCAGGTCCTCTCCCGCCTGATGGACGGCAAGCTCTCGTCCGGGGATCCGCTCAGCATCGACGGCACTGCCCGCGAGCTCGGCGTGTCCCCCACCCCGGTCCGGGAGGCGCTGGCCCGCCTCGAGTCCACAGGACTGGTGACGCGCGTCGCCCTGAGGGGATACCGGGTAGCCCCGATGCTCAGCCACGCGGAACTGTCGGACCTGATGGATGCGCGCCTGCTCCTGGAGCCGCACAACGCCGAAGTGGCGTGCAATCGCGCGGATCCTGCCTTCCTGGACGCGCTCGGCCGATCGATCGAGGACCTGCGCGTGGCCCCGAACGGCCCGCACTTCTCCGACTACCGGTCCTACTGGGAGGCCGATGAGCGCTTCCACCGGCTGATCGTGGAGCAGACCGCCAACAAGTTCCTCCTGAGCGCCTACGACTCGCTCGGCGGGCACGTACACCGGTTCCGGCTGTTCAGCGGCGTCGGGGTGCGGGATGCCGAGAGCGCCATCGACGAGCACACCCGGATCCTCACCGCGATGCGGCGGGGGGATGCGGGGGCCGCACGCGTTGCCATGGCGAGCCACATCTACGGGGTGGGCGAACGGGCGATCCACGAGTACGAGGCCTCCGACGAGAAGGCTCCGGGAAGGACCGCATAGCGCCGCATCCTGAAGCGTGACGGTTGACACCATCCGGGGCCGCATGGATCCTATAGGAACACGATTCGCGCCCGTTCGGCCCTGATTCCCACCCGGAATCCGGCCGGTGCGTCGGCGTGTCAGACGCGCAGTACCGTGCACATCAGAGGAGATGCGGCTCATGGCTCAACGTTCAGTGGCAGTTGTCGGTTCGGGGTACATGGGCGGAGGCATCGCCCAAGTCCTGGCTCTCGGTGGGGCGAAGGTCGCTCTCGCCGATGTGTCCCAGGAGATCGCCGAGAAGAACCTCGAACGTCTGATCGGTGAGGCCGAGCGGTTCGTCGCGGACGGACTGTTCCCCGCCGACGCCGTCCAGCGCCTGCAGGAGCAGCTGTGGGCCGCCCCGAGCATCGAGGAGGCCGTCGCGGACGCCTCCTACATCGAGGAGGCCGTCCCGGAGATCCTCGACATCAAGCACGGAACCCTTCGCCGGATCAGCGATGCCGCTCCCGCGGACGCCGTGATCGGCTCGAACACGTCCACCATCCTGATCGCCAAGCTCGCCGAGGCGGTCGAGAATCCCGGCCGGTTCCTCGGTGTCCACTTCTCGAACCCGGCGCCCTTCATCCCGGGCGTCGAGGTCATCCCCCATGCGGGGACGACACCCGAGACGGTCGAGATCGCCCGGGAGATCGTCACCCTGACCGGCAAGAAGGCCGCCGTCGTGAAGGACGTGACCGGGTTCGTCCTCAATCGTCTCCAGTACGCGCTGTTCCACGAGGCCGCCCAGGTGGTGGAGCAGGGCATCGCGTCAGCAGAGGACGTGGACACCCTCGTGCGGACCACCTTCGGGTTCCGGCTGCCGTTCTTCGGCCCCTTCGCCATCGCCGACATGGCCGGCCTCGATGTGTATTCCTTCTGCTACGCCTCGCTGCAGACCTCCTTCCCCGAGCGCTTCGCGACGCCCGCGATCCTCCAGGACCTCGTGGACGAGGGGAAGCTGGGGACCAAGTCCGGTGCCGGGTTCCTGGACATCCCGGCCGAACGGACGGAGGATCTTGTCGCATACCGCAACAAGGCCTATGTCGCCATGGCCGGGCTGCTGAAGGAGATGGGCCCGAGTCCTGCCGAGGAATCCGCGACGTAGCAGCGCACGAGCACCCCGCCCACCCCCGGCCCACTCGCCGGCCTGACGCTGGAAGGCGTGGCGCCGTCGACGGCCCGTCGAACCATACGAGGCTGAACAATGACGTACCTTGTGAACGATCCCGAGCACTTCGCCGCCGACGCCCTGCGCGGTTACGCGGCAGCACACCCTGAGCATGTGATGCTCGCACACGGCGGGGTGGTGCGCTCCACCGAGACGCCCCAGGGCCAGCCGGCGCTGGTGATCGGCGGAGGGTCCGGGCACTACCCCGCCTTCGCGGGATGGATCGGGCCCGGCATGGGGCACGGGGCGCCATGCGGCAACATCTTCTCCTCGCCGTCCGCCTCGCAGGTGTACTCGGTCGCCCGGTCGTCCGAGAACGGGGGCGGGGTGATCCTCGGCTTCGGCAATTATGCGGGGGACGTGCTGCACTTCGGGCAGGCCGCGGAGAAGCTGCGCGCCGAGGGGGTGGACGTGCGCATCATCCGCGTGTCCGACGACATCGCGTCGGGGCCCGCCGCCGATCACCGGGACCGCCGCGGGATCGCAGGCGACCTCGTGGTCTTCAAGATCGCCGGAGCGGCCATCGAGGCCGGGGCCGACATCGACGAGGCCGAGCGTGTGGCCTGGAAGGCCAATGACGCGACCCGCTCCTTCGGCGTGGCGTTCGAGGGGTGCACCCTTCCGGGCGCCGACGGCGCACTGTTCCACGTCCCCGAGGGCGAAATGGCCGTCGGGCTTGGCATCCACGGGGAGCCCGGGATCCGGGAGGTCCCGCTGGGCACGGCCGGGGACATTGCCGACCTCCTCCTGGACGGCGTCCTGGAGGAGGAGCCGGAGCGCTCCGACGGCGGATACCGCGGGCGCGTCGCCGTCGTCCTCAACGGCCTGGGAAGCGTGAAGTACGAGGAACTGTTCGTGGTCTACGGGCGCCTGACGGACCGGTTCGCGGAGCTGGGACTCACCGTCGTGGGCCCGGAGGTGGGCGAACATGTGACGAGCCTCGACATGGCCGGGCTGTCCCTGACCGTCGTCTTCCTCGACGACGAACTCGAGGAGTACTGGCTCGCCCCGGCGGACACCCCCGCCTTCCGCAGAGGTGCGCCCGACCCGTCCGTCAGGACGGAGCGGACCCGCGTCCACACTCCCGGCGAGGAGGCGATCCCCCCGGCCTCCCCGGAGTCACGCGAGGTGGCGGCGTCGATCGTCGAGGCGCTCGAGGTGCTGCGTGCTACCGCGTCGGAGCACCAGGAGTACTTCGGCAGGCTCGACGCCGTCGCCGGTGACGGCGACCACGGTCAGGGCATGGCCTACGGTTCGCGTGGTGCGGTGCAGGCCGGACGGTCCGCCGTCGAGAAGGGTGCCGGCGCGAGGACGGTCCTGCTCCATGCGGGCGACGCCTGGGCCGAGGAAGCCGGCGGTACGTCCGGCGCCCTGTGGGGTGCAGCGCTGATCGCCGCCGGGAGCGTCTTCGACGACGCGGAGGGAGCCACGCCCGACCACGTCGTCCGCGCGTTGCTGACCGGGAGCGACGCCATCAGCCGCCTCGGAGGGGCAGCACCCGGGGACAAGACGATGGTCGATGCCATCGTCCCGTTCCGCGAGGTGCTCGCCACCGAGTTCGGGGCGACGGCCGATCTCGCGGTCTCGACCAGGAAGGCGGCCGCGGTGGCCCGCGAGGCAGCCGACGCCACCGCCGGCATCGCTGCCCGCCGGGGGCGGTCGCGCGTCCTCGGCGAGAAGAGCGTCGGGACTCCCGACCCCGGCGCCGTGTCCTTCTCCATCCTCATGGGCGCCCTCGCGGAGCTTTTCGGGTCGACCGTTCCGGAGAACCAGCCGTGACGGTGTGGGTCGGGACGAGCTGGAAGATGAACAAGTCCATCGCCGAGTCCGGGGAGTATGCGCGAGGCCTGCTCGCGGCTCTGGCGACGCGGGACGCAGGAGCGGTCCGGCCCTTCGTAATCCCTCCCGCCACGGCGATCGCCACCGTGGCGGGAATCCTCGGTGAGGACGGCCGTGTCCTGGTCGGGGCCCAGAACGCCCACTGGGAGGATTCCGGCGCCTGGACCGGCGAGATCTCCGTGCCGCAGGTCGCCGACGCCGGGGCGCGGATGGTGGAGATCGGCCACTCGGAGCGGCGCGAGCACTTCGGGGAGACCGACGAGACCGTTCGCCGGAAGGTGGCGGCGACCCTGCGGCATCAGCTGATCCCTCTGCTCTGCATCGGCGAGCCCTCCACCGTCAAGGACTCCGGCGGGTCCACGGAGTTCATTCTCGAACAGGCTGCGCGGGCACTCGACGGGCTCGACGACGACCACGTGGCTCGCGTCATGATTGCCTACGAGCCGATCTGGGCGATCGGGGAGCACGGACGCGCCGCCACCGTCGACGAACTCGGAGAACCGTTCGCAGCACTCGGGAGGGAGTACGGCGGCCGTGTCGCCGGCCTGCTCTACGGCGGGTCGGTCGGACTGGACAACGCTGCGGCCCTCCTGGGCATCGAGCACGTGGACGGGCTGTTCGTCGGCCGCACGGCATGGGACCTGGAGGGCTACCTGCGTCTGATCGACATCGCCGCGGGGCACCGACGGTCCACCTCCGAAGACCACCAGTAGATCCATGAGGAAGAGGAACAAGCTATGAGCGAGAAGAAATTACGCATCGTCATCGGGAGCGATGAAGCCGGATTGGACTACAAGGAGGTCCTCCGGAAGGATCTCGAGGCCGACGACCGCGTGGGGAGCGTCGTGGATGTCGGGATCTCGCGCTCCGAGAACGTCGACTATCCCCACATCGCGGTGGACGCGGCCCGCAAGGTCGAAAGCGGCGAGGCGGACCGCGCCCTGCTGATCTGCGGAACCGGTCTGGGCGTGGCGATCTCCGCCAACAAGGTCCCGGGTATCCGGGCCGTCACCGCCCACGACTCCTACTCGGTGGAGCGATCGGTCCTCAGCAACAACGCCCAGGTGCTCTGCATGGGTCAACGGGTCATCGGCGTGGAGCTTGCCCGGCGTCTGGCCAAGGAATGGCTCGGCTACGTGTTCGATTCCTCGAGTGCGTCGGCCGCCAAAGTGGACGCGATCAGCGGCTACGAGCAGCGCTGACCCCCCCCCTCGCAGGCCGCCGGCAACCGGTCCCGCAGGCGGGACCGGTTACCGGCGGTACCTGTCTACCGTGATTGCTTGCCCGAGGAACCCGTGGCCTCCACGGCCGGGGCGTCCTCGGTGCGGTCCTCGACGTCGGCGGCGACGACCGGCTCGCCCTCGACCCGGTCGCGGTCGTTCCTGGCGCCGTCGCCCCGGGTCTTGAGCAGGCTCGCCACGGTGGCGACGGCGATCGTGGCGCCGATGAACAGCAGTGAGAACCAGATGGGGATCTCCGGCACCCACAGCAGCGGCTCACCATTGTTGATGAAGGACAGCTCGTTGACGTGCAGGGCGTGGAAGACGAGCTTCACGCCGATGAACGCCAGGATGACGGCCAAACCCTGGGCCAGGTAGATGAGGCGTTCGAGCAGTCCGCCGATGAGGAAGAACAGCTGGCGCAGGCCCATGAGCGCGAACGCGTTCGCGGTGAAGACGATGTACGCCTCGTTGGTCAGGCCGTAGATCGCGGGGATGGAGTCGACAGCGAAGATGAGGTCCACGAAGCCGATCGCGATGATGGTGAGCAGCATGGGCGTCACCCAGCGCTTGCCGTCCTTCTTCACGGTGAGCTTGTCCCCGTGGTACTCGTCGGTGACGGGCAGGACGCGGCGGACGAGCTGCATGAACCTGCCGTCGGCCGGGTTGGACTCATGGCTGCCGAACGCCTGCTTGTAGGCCAGGACGAGCAGCAGGGCGCCGAAGATGTAGAAGATCCAGGAGAAGTTCTCGATCAGGCCCGCGCCGATGGCGATGAAGGCGCCGCGGAGGATGAGGGCGATGATGATGCCGATCATCAGCACCTTCTGCTGGTACTTCTTCGGGACCGCGAAGCCCGTCATCACGATCAGGAAGACGAAGAGGTTGTCGATCGATAGGGCCTTCTCCGTGAGATAGCCGGCGAAGTACTCGCCGCCGAAGTCCCAGCCCGACACCACACCGATGCCGACGCCGAAGAGCAGGGCGAGGCCGATGTAGAACGCGGACCACCGCGCTGATTCACCGATGGTCGGCTCGTGGGGCTTGCGCACGTGGGCGAAGAACTCGTAGACGAAGAAGAGGATCGTCACGGCGATCGTGATCAGCCAGATGGTCGGCGTGATCTGCATGTGGGTACTCCAAAGGGTAGGCGTCAGACAATGGCGCCAAGGTCTCCTCCGCCCGGACGGAACCGGAACCGATCGGTCCGGGATGCTTCGCTGCATCCGTATTGACGGGCCGATCACAGACGGGAGTACTCCCCTTGATACGAGAAGCCTAACGCACGCATGACCGTGCGCATTCCTAGGGCGCAGGGATGCCGACGTCGGGCCGGTGGCTAGGCTGGGGGAATGGCCACAGTTCTCCTCGTGCGGCACGGCCGCACCACAGCCAACGCGACCGGACTCCTGGCCGGCCGGGCCGACGGCGTCAGCCTCGACGAGATCGGCCGCGACCAAGCGGCCCTGACCGGGGGTCGGCTCGCGGCCGTGCCCCTCGTCGGCGTCGTGTCGAGCCCCCTCGAGCGCTGCCGGCAGACCGCCCAGTTCATCCTCGATCGCCAGCTCAGCTCTCCCCCCGCGCCGGTCGATCCGGAGCTCACGGAGTGCGATTACGGCCAGTGGCAGGGCCGCCTCCTCAGCGAGCTCGCGACCGAGCCCCTGTGGCCGACGGTGCAGTCCCAGCCGTCCGCCGTCACCTTTCCCGGGGGTGAGTCCATGGCCGCCATGCAGGCGCGGGCCGTGGCGGCCATCCGGCGCCGCGACGCGGCCTTCGAGTCCGAGCACGGGCCGGGAGCGGTGTGGGTGGCCGTGAGCCACGGGGATGTCATCAAGTCGATCCTCGCCGATGCCCTCGGCACGCACCTCGACCTGTTCCAGCGCATCAACGTGGGCCCGGCTTCCGTATCGATCGTGCGCTACGGCGCGAGCCGGCCGACCGTTTTCGCGACCAACACCGACGCCGGGGACCTGTCCTGGCTGGCCACCAGCGCCCCGAGCGGTGACGCCCCGGTGGGCGGTGGCGCGGGGCACGCAGCACCACGTTCCGCATGAGCCTAAAATGCTCCTATGCCTACAACTGTTCACGAGTTCGCCTGGCCTGACCGGGTTGTCGTCGGCACCATCGGCGTCCCGGGGTCGCGTACGTTCTACCTGCAGGTCCGCTCGGGCTCCCAGCTCGTGAGCATCGCGCTGGAGAAGCAGCAGTCGGCCCTGCTCGCCGAGAAGATCGACGAGATCCTCGACGAGCTCGGCACCCTCGACGGCAACCCCTTCAGTGTTCCCGCGAGCACGCCCATCGAACTCGTGGACAACGACCAGCTCGAGCCCGTCCAGGAGCAGTTCCGGACCGGCGCGATGAGCCTGGGGTGGGATCCCGCGACGGCGCAGGTGGTCATCGAGGCCTACCCACTGCCCGAGGCCGACGACGACGCCACGCTCGAGGACGACGCTGCGTCGTTCGACGACGACGCCGAGGCGTCCGAGATGCTGCTGGTACGCATGCCGGTCGGCACCGCCCGCGCCTTCACGAAGCGCACGCGGGAGGTCGTCGGAGCAGGGCGTCCGATCTGCGTGATTTGCGGCCAGCCCATCGACGCCGACGGGCATACCTGCGCCCTCCCCGAGGTCTGATGCCCGCGCCCGACCTCGTGACCGCCGAGCTGACGCTCACCGGCCGCATCACGACGGCATCGAACGCCACGTTCCTGGGCAGCATCGGCGACACGGCGGTGGTGTACAAGCCGATCCGGGGCGAGAAGCCGCTGTGGGACTTCCCCGACGGCTTCCTGGCCCACCGGGAGGTGGCCGCCTATCTGGTCTCGGAGGCCCTCGGCTGGAACATCGTGCCGCACACCTGGCTGCGGGACGGCCCGTTCGGCGAGGGCATGGTGCAGCTCTGGAAGGAGACCGACCCCGAGCAGAGCGCCGTGGACCTCGTCGCGGCGGACACCGTGCCTGCGACCGGGTGGAAGCAGGTCCTCGAAGGCCAGGACGAGCAGGGGCGGATGGTCGCCCTGATCCACGAGGATACGCCCGTGCTGCGCCGGATGGCGGTGTTCGACGTCCTCGCCAACAACGCCGACCGGAAGGGCGACCACATTCTCGCCATGCCTGAAGGACACCGGTACGGCGTAGACCATGGGCTCACGTTCCACGGCGACCACAAGCTGCGGACGGTGCTGTGGGGATGGCTGGGCGACGAGTTGACAACCGAGGAGCTCGAGGGCGTCGACCGGGTTCGCGGGGGGCTGCGGGGTTCACTCGGACGTGAGCTGGCGGAGTTGCTGACCGCCGCGGAAATCTCGTCGCTCGCCGCACGGTGCGCCGCGTTGCACGCAACCGCTCGGTTTCCCGGTCCGCGGAGTGGTATGTCCGCGGTGCCCTGGCCGCTGTTCTGAGCGGACGACGGCGGGACGCCGAGGCTCCCGCGGTTCCTCGATCTCCCGGACCAGCGGCTCCGGCGTGGGATCAGAGCTCACTCGCCCTCGGGGACCAGCACCGTCACGCCCGCGGCGTCGAGGGCCGCGGCCAGCTCCGTCGACGGCGCCCTGTCGGTGATCAGGTAGTCGGCGCCCTCCAACGGGATGATCTGCGCGAAGAGCCGCCGGTCGAGTTTCGTGGAGTCGGCGAGGATGGCTGTGCGTTCGGCCCGGCTGATCATCTCGGCCATCATGGCGGCATCCCCGAGATTCGACGTCGAATAGCCTGACGCGTCCACCGCGCCGACGGCGATCAGCGCCATGTCGCACCGGATGTCCATCTCGGGGGTGCTCCCGCTCATCCCGAGCGTGACCGGACCCGTCGTCGCCTGGGTGAGGGTGCGCACCGCTCCGCCGAACATGTAGAGGTCGCGGAACACGGTCGACGAGATCTCCGCCGGGATCCGGAGATTGTTGGTGGCAATCGTCAGGTTGCGGTGGTTGCGGAGCGCCCGGGTCACGGCGAGGCTCGTGGTCCCGGCATTGATCATCAGGACGGAGCCGTCGGCCACGAGGTCGACGGCGAGCTGGGCGATCGCCTCCTTCTCCGCCGTCTGCATGCTGAGCCTCACGTCGATCTCCCGGTCCCGCCCGGCCCGTTCGGCAATGCTGACGGCTCCACCGTGCGTCCGGATGAGGACGTTCTCGCGGTCCAACTGGTCGAGGTCGCGCCGGATGGTGTCGATCGATACGTTGAAGTGCGCGGCGAGGTCCGCCACTGTCACGCGCCCCACCTCGTCCACATAGGCGGCAAGATCCGCCTTCCTGCCGGCAGGGAGTTGGCGGACGCGCTGCAGTTCTTGCGAAGTCATGCCCCCATCAGTAACACACAGACCTTCTGCGCGCACCGAATACCGCAGGAAAACGCAGATTATTGCGCCATGGCAAAGCTCTATCAGGATTGTGTGCCGTTTTCAGCGTCTTACTTGCACGGAACCCTTGACGTCATGATGTGAGCCAGCGCACACTTAGAGTGAAAAGCAGCAAGAAACGGCAGAACCAAGCGAAATATTGCACAATCTCAAGGAGGAGATCTGATGTCCACCCATCGGCGCATGCGTACCCGCGCAACCCTGCTCACCGGCATCGCAACCACCGCAGTCTCGATCGTCGCACTCACGGGCTGCGGGTCGGGCGGGTCCGGTTCCGAGGAGGCCGGCGGCGATGTCACTATCGAGTTCGCCCAATGGTGGGAGCCAGAGCTCCCCGACGGCGAGTTTCGCGCGCTGATCGACACCTTCGAGGAGGAGAACCCCGGGATCACGGTGGACCTCGTCAGCGGGCCCTATGCCTCCACCAAGGAGCAGCTCTTCGCCGGAGCGGCTTCGGGCACCATGCCCGACGTCGTCGGCCTGGACGGCGCCTGGGTGAGCGATTTCGCGAAGCAGGGTGTCATCGCCGATCTCGGCCCCCTGCTCGAGGAGGCCGGTTTCGACGACAGCCAGCTGGTGAGTCAGGTCAAGGTCGACGACAGCACCTACATGGTCCCGGTCGTCAACTTCGTCTACCCGATGTTCACGAACGACGACCTCCTGGCCCAGGCCGGCGTGAGCGCTCCCCCGGAGACCCGCACGGAGTTCGCCAATGCAGCCAAGAGCGTCTCAGACCTCGGCGGAGACGCGGCCGGCTGGGTACTCCCCCTCTCGCTCGAGGCTCCAAACGGCGTCCAGAACGATGTCATGTCCTGGGCCTGGGCCTCGGGCGGCACCATGCTGAAAGACGGTCAGCCGGACCTCACCAATGACGACGTCACCTCCGCCGTCGAGTTCATCGGTGGCATGTGGGACGACGGCGTGATCGCCCCGGGTAGCTTCACCATGAAGGAACAGGACAAGGTCGAGGAGTTCACCAACGGCCGGGTCGGCATGATGATCGACTCCCTGGCGCATATCAACCTGATCCGCGAAACGAACCCGGACCTCAAGTTCTCCATTTCCGCGGTCCCGGCCGCCGACGATTACACCGGTGAGCGTGGCATCCCCTACGCCTCGTGGGGCATCGGTGTTGCCGAAAACTCCGAGAACAAGGACGCCGCCGCCAAGTTGGTGTCGTTCCTGATGAGCGAGGAGACCAATTCCGAGCTCTCCACCATGGCGAATGCCTTCCCCGGCAACACCGAATCGGTCCCCGCCTTTGTCGAGGACGACGAGCTGTTCAAGAAGGCTTTCGAGATCTACCAGGCGGGCTACCCGGCCAACGAGTTCGTCGGTCTCCCCGTGGCGGAGGAACTGATGCGCAAGCTCGGCGCCCAGCTGCAGTCCGCGTTCGACGGCCAGCAGTCCCTCTCCGAGGCGCTCGAGAAGGCGCAGACGGAGTGGGAAGCCGAGTTCTAGGCCCTCTTCCCCGCACCGGATCGGGCACTGCTGCCCCCACGCGGTGCCCGATCCTCCACAAAGGTCGTCCCCATGAGCCTCCGCACTGTTACCCCGCCCGATCCCGAGACCCTCCTCGGGGGAGCACCGCCCCGCAAGCGCCGCCAGCTGCGCCGCGCCGGCGAGTCCTACGGGTTCCTCGCCCCCACCCTGATCCTTCTGTTCGTTCTCATGATCGTCCCGATCGTGATGGTGATCGGCTACTCCTTCCAGGACAACGTAATCCTGAAGTCGTCCTCCGAATTCACCGGGACGACCAATTACGTCACCGTGCTGACGGACCCGGCGTTCTGGAAGGCGACCGGCAACACCGTCTTCTTCTCCACCGTCAGCGTCGCCGTGCACCTCGTCCTCGGCCTCACCTTCGCCATGCTGCTGAACAGTCCGCTGATCAGCGTCACCTCCCGGGCCGTCTTCCGCGCCCTGTACGTGCTGCCGTGGCTGTTCACCGCGGCCGTCATCGCCGTCCTGTGGCGCATGCTGCTCTCCCCCAACGGGATCGTGAACTTCCTGCTGAACACGGATGTGGAGTGGCTGGCCGATCCCCAGCTCGCGCTCGGCACGGTGACCTTCATCAATATCTGGGCGGGTTACCCGTTCTTCATGGTCAGCCTCCTGGCGGGCCTGCAGGGCATCCCGCAGGATCTCCACGAGGCGGCGAGCATCGACGGTGCCAGCCAGGTGCAACGCTTCTGGAACGTGACCATCCCCCAGCTGCGCCCGATCATCATCAGCCTCGTACTCCTGGACCTGATCTGGACCTCGCAGCAGTTCGCGCTGATCTGGCTGACCACGGGCGGCGGGCCGATCGACGTCACCGAGATGCTCAGCACCTACACCTACAAGCTCGCCTTCGCCAACTACGACTTCTCGCTCGCCGCGACCGCCGCGGTGCTGATCCTGCTGATGTCGATGATCCTGGCTGTCCTGTACGTCCGCCACCAGAAAGCAAGGGATTGACATGGCGATGACCAAGCAACGCCGCACCAGCCTGGCGAAGTCCGGCGTCCTGGCTGGCCTGCTCCTCGGGGCCGTGTTCGCCGCGGGGCCCGTGCTCTGGATGCTGTCCAGCTCATTCAAATCCAACACAGAGATCTTCGAACTGCCGCCCCGGCTTGTCACGGACTCGTTCTCGTTCGACGCCTACGCCGCGATCCTGACGAATTCTGAGACGCTGCGTTTCTTCTTCAACAGCTATCTCGTGGCCGGTGCGGTGACCATCTTGACGCTCCTGGTGGCCATCCATGCCGCCTATGCGTTCAGCCGGTTCGAGTTCCGCGGCAAGCGGGTCCTGAACGTCGTCATCATCAGCGTTCAGGCGGTCCCGCCCATCACCCTGCTCATCCCGTACTTCGGCCTGGTGGTGGCCCTCGGCCTCTACAACACCTACCCGGGCCTCATCTTCACCTACATGGTCTTCACGCTGCCCTACGCCATCATCATGATGACCGGCTACATGAACACACTGCCCCGTGAGCTGGACGAGGCCGTGCGGGTCGACGGTGCCGGCTCGCTCACAGCCCTGTGGCGCGTCCTGGTGCCCATCTCGGTCCCCGGCATCGTATCCGTCGGCATCTACACGTTCATGATCGCCTGGAACGAGTACCTCTTCGCACTGACGCTCACCCGCACCACGGAGATGCGCACCGTGCCGATCGGCATCCAGCTGCTCATGGGCCAGCACTCGTACGAGTGGAACCAGATCATGGCAATGAGCATCCTCGGGTCCATCCCGGTGCTGATCCTCTTCCTGGTCCTGCAGCGCTTCTTCATCAGCGGCCTCACCGCCGGCTCCGTCAAGAGCTGACCCCCACACCACCCTTCGCACGTCATCTATCCAAGGAGAATCACAGTGCTGTACACCGGTAAGTCCATCCTCGCCATCGCCAACGAACACAACTTCGCCATCCCCGCCTTCAACATCAGCGACTGGGCCATGTTCAACGGCGTCATGGACATCAGCGAGGAGAAGGAGGCGCCAGTCATCATCGCCATCCACCCGGACGAGGTCTCCCACATCCGCACCGACCTCGTCGCCGCCATGCGCAGCCGCGCCCACCGCTCCAGCGTCCCCGTCGCCATCCACTGGGACCACGGCGGCACCTACGAGCAAATGATCGTTGCCATCCAGGCCGGCTTCACCTCGGTCATGATCGACGCCTCCCTGCTCCCCTTCGACGAGAACGTGGCCCTGACCCGCAAGGTCGTCGAAGCCGCGCACGCCGTCGGCATCCAAGTAGAAGGCGAGCTCGGTACCATCGGCGCCAATGACAGCTACGGCGAGTCCGGCGCCGCGGAAATCATCTACACCAACACCGACGACGCCGTCCGTTTCGTCCAGGAGACCGGCGTGGACAGCCTCGCGATCGCCATCGGCACCTCGCACGGGCTGTATCCGGCGGAGAAGAACCCCGAGCTGCGCCACGACCTCCTCAAGGAGATCAAGGCAGCCGTCGGCATCCCTCTCGTGCTGCACGGCGGGTCGGCGAATCCGGACAGCGAGCTGGCGCGGGCCGTGAGCCTGGGCATCAACAAGATCAACATCTCCAGTGACATCAAAGTCTCCTACCACAACGCCATGCGCCGCATCCTCGGGACGGACGAGCGCCTGCGGGAGCCGAATGCCATTCAGCCCGAGGCCATCGCCGCTCTCAAGGTCACTGCCGCCGAGAAGATCGACCTCTTCGGCGCAGACGGCAAGGCCAAACTGTACTGAGGCCTCGCCCCGGAGCATGCCGGCACGGGGCTGATACACGCTGGCAGGAAAGGATCGGTGCCATGGGAACCACGCTCGTCCTCGGACTTGGCGGGACCGTCGACTACGAGGTGCGCTGGGACGCGGATATCGTCGGGTCACTAGCCGAGCAGTACGGCATCCGTCGGACCGAGCTCACCACCATGGCACCGATCGTCGACGAACGGTCGCTTGTGGTCACCATCCTCGCCTTCGTGATCGACGGCGCCGGCGGGGAGCGCTTCGTCGAATCCTCCGACGTGGTCAAGCAGTTTGCGGACCGCTTCACCACGGAGATCACACTCGGGGGGACCGGGGTGCGGGCCGGGATTGCGCTCGACCGGCTCGGCATCCCGAGTGTCCAGCACCTCGTCAGCATCGACGACCACGTGCGGCGGCTTATGCCGGCGTCCATCTCCTGGGTCAGCTCGGCCACTGAGGACACCCTGGACCCGCACCTGATCGTGCAATATCCGGCCGGGACGGTCGTCCGGTTCGACGACGGTGAAATCGTGTCGCCGTCGTCGAACCGCCTGATCTTCGCGAACGATCCGCCGAACCGCAGCATGGCGATCGCGCCCGAGCTGGGGGACGCGCTCAGCGACGCGGGAGCCTTTCTCGTCTCGGGCTTCAACACCATGCAGGACGAGGCGCTGCTCGAGCGGCGCCTCACCGAACTCGACGCCGCATTGGCGCAGCTGCCGGCCGATGCTCTGGTCTACTATGAGGACGCCGGCTTCTACGTCCGTCGCTTCGCTGAACGGATCTGGGCGCACCTGCTGCCGCGCATCGACGTGTACGGCATGAACGAGGACGAGCTGCAGGAATACGTGGCCAGGCCCGTGGACCTCCTCGATCCGGCCGACGTCGCTGCCGCCCTCCTAGAAGTGCACCGCATCATCCCCGTCCCCGCGCTGCTGGTCCACACGCAGCACTGGGCCATCGCCGTCGGGCCCACCGCCGCCCGGCACCGCGACGCACTCAGCAGTGCCGTGCAGATGGCAGCCACACGCTTCCGGCTGGGCGACGGTTTCACAGCGGCCGACTTCGAGGCGACGGCACTCCTCCCGAAGAACGCCGCAGGAGGAGCTGTAGTGGACACCGTCGAAAAAGCGATCCCCGGTGTGGTCGGTGTGTCCGCCTTCAAGATCAACACTGCGACGCCGACCACCATCGGACTCGGTGACTGCTTCGTGGGGGGCTTCTTGGTAGATCACGCCCCCGTCAGGGAACCACAACTATGATCGAGCGCCTTCCGTCCAACCGACCGCCGCAGCGTTTCTACCGCGGTGGGGCGCAGATCTCGTCCTTCCGCGGCGAGCCGGCCTCGACACCGTTTGAGCCGGAGGATTGGATCGGTTCCACCACGACGATCTTCGGGGAGCAGGAACTCGGCCTGACGCCCCTCGCCGACGGCCGGCCCCTGCGCGACGCCGTCCGCGCCGACCCGTGCTACTGGCTTGGCGCTGACCACACCACCCGCTGGGGTGATGACACCCGGCTACTGGTGAAGCTGCTCGACGCCGGCCAGCGCCTGCCCGTCCATGCACACCCCGACGACGCCTTCGCGGCGCAGCACCTTGGACATAGCCACGGCAAAGCCGAGGCCTGGTACATCCTGACCGGCGGCACGGTGCACCTCGGACTCGTGCGCAGCATCGGCCGGGAGGAACTGGCGGCGCTCGTGGACGCGCAGGACGTCGACGCGCTCCTAGGTCTGCTGCACGAGGTGGCCGTGGTCCCCGGCGACGTGGTGTTCGTCCCGCCGGGTGTGCTGCACGCCATCGGCGCGGGCGTGCTGCTGCTCGAACTGCAGCAGCCGGAGGACCTCTCGATTCTGCTGGAGTGGCGGAACTTCGCCCTCGACGGGACGGCTGACGGGCATCTGGGCCTCGGCTTCGAGTTGGCCCTGACGGCCGTCGATCGGACGGCACTTCCCCGCGAAACGCTCGCTGGGCTGGTGCGGGCTGCCCCACCGTCGGGTTCCCTCCTCCCCTCCGACGCCGACATCTTCTTCCGCCTGGAGCGCGTTCGCGTCTCCGGTTCAGGTCGGATCGATGCGGGCTTCGCGGTGCTCGTCGTCACGGAGGGCTCGGTGTCTCTCTCAGGCTACGCCGCACCCTGCGGCAGCACGTGGCTGATGCCCGCCGACGCAGGACTGCTGGAGTTCGACGGCGTCGGCGAGGTTCTGGTCGCGCGCCCTCCCGTGAGTACCGGACGTCAATGGTGACCGGTTCTCGTCGTCCCGAACATCAGGGTGCGGCGCTCGACGTCGTAGTACACGGTCTCCGCCGTGGAGAGCAGGTCCTGGAGGTTGTCGGCGTCATCGGCGTCGATGGTCAGAACTTCCTCCCAGGCTCCCTGGTCGAGCACCAGTTGCAGCGTCCAGGATCCGGGCTGGCCCGGATCACCGGCTACCCAGCTGAACTGGTAGTGGCTCAACTGACGGACTTTGATGCTGTCGTCGGTGACGGGTTGATTCAGGTTCTGTGCCATGGTGTTTCCCTCCTTGCACGACCCACCCGGAAGCGGCGGGTGCTGTGGGCGGTACGGACAGATACCGGAAGGGCCCGTTCGTGGTCCAGTGGAGACATCGGGCTCGCCCGGATGCTCCCAAGGTAGTGCCGCCATCGGCTGAGGTAAACAGTGGACTGATGAAAATGGCGAGATTTCTCACGCACACACGGTGATCATATTCCCGGTGGCCGGGTGCCTGTTCGGCCACCGATCCGCGGCTCGCATCCCGCTTAAAGCATCCGCCCTGACAGAGCATCCGATGCAAGTGCCTCTACACGCCTTTACCTCGCCGCCGTGATTCCTATACTGACCCCATGATGATGTCCCTGCTGTTCGGCACGGTGGCTTCGAGTGCCCTGGTCATCGGTGCGGTGATCGGAGTCCGTTTCAATCTGCCAAAACGGGTGCTGGCGGTTCTCCTGTCCTTCGCGGCAGGGTCTCTCATCACCGCGCTGGCATTCGAGCTGTTCGAGGACGCCTTCGAAAAGGGCGGAATCTGGCGGGCAGCGCTTGGCCTCCTCGCGGGCGCCCTCGTCTTCACCGTCCTCAGCGCAGTACTCGACCGGTGGGCCCAGGCCGGCCCTGAACCGGAGGCCGCGGACGACTATCAAGGCAGCGCCAAACTGGACACCGACGCCGCGGCAACAGAAGAGACATCCTCCAAGGCATCAACGCGCGGCGCAGCAGGCCTCGCTCTTCTGGCCGCTGTCACCCTCGATGGTGTGCCGGAGAATGTGGCGTTGGGCGTCGCCCTCGGTGGAGGAACCGGCGGAATAGCTTTGTTAGCAGCGATCTTCGTATCGAACCTCCCCGAAGCCCTGGTAGGAGCATCATCCATGCGTGCCCAGGGTAGGTCGACGGGACGCATCCTCGGACTATGGGGCGCTTGCGCGGCATTGCTGGCCCTGGCCGTCGTGATCGGCGCCGGCCCCCTCTCAGGGGCAGACCCGGAAGCCATTTCCCTGCCCCTGGCCTTCGCCGCCGGCGCCGTGATCGCATCCCTGGCCGATACCCTCATGCCCGAAGCCTACGAACATGGCGGACCCGCCGTCGCCATGAGCACCGCCGCCGGCTTCGTCCTCTCCTTCGTCCTCTCCCTCATCTGAAGACCAGCGAAGGCCCCCAACACTCACGCCGGGCACACCACCACCCCGGAGGGCGCCGATGCACCGCAAAAGCCCCACTACGGGTGACCACGGCTCATGGCTCGCAACCAGCGGGCAGCACGACAGTGGGATGAGACATTGCCCTCCCCCCGTTGCTGCTGCTCCTGGCGTGTCTTGCTACCTTGTCTCGCTGGTGGGTTTGGTGTCTGGTGACGGAGGAGTCGGCTGCGAGACAGTTTTTGTCCCATCTACGCCGTCGAGGACGTGGACGACCTCGGTGGGATCGGGCCATTCCGCCAGGATGCCGTCGGCGAGATCGATGTTCTCCTGATCTGTCGGTTCCACGGCCATGTGGTCCAGGTGGCCGGCTGAAAGCTGCAGGACGACTTGATATGTGGCGTCCCCCGGTCCGGTGAACTGGGCGCGTACCGGGAAGATCTGATCGTGCGGCACAGCGCGTGGCAGGTCGGCGGGAACCTCGAGGTACACGGTGGAGGTGAATTCGTCACCCCAGGAGAGTTCCTGCGCGACGGCGAGCTGCGCGCGGAGCTCTCGTGCTCCCGCTATGTCGGTGGCGTCCAGGATGCCTTCGACGAGGCTCCGGACGCGGGGGTCCAGTGGCTTGACCTGCTCAGAGGCATCATCCAGCACCGCCACGACCAGCGCTCGTCTGGCCGCGGCGCGGTCGCCGAGGAACCCAGCGAACGTGACCGCTGCGGCGCCTGCTGCCATCCAGCGGCGCGGGTGCTGCGCGCCGGCCCGCCGAAGTCTCTCCTCGAGACGGGCCTCGATGACGTCTCCGAGATCAGCGAAACGAAGCGCGACCGCTCCCCCGGCGAGCCCGGCTAAAACCCGTAACGGGAGGTGCCTGCCGCCGACAGTGACCCCGGTGTACAGGCCCGTGATGACAGCGGTTCCGGCATGGACAGCGCGGCGCGACCGGTCATCGAGCGTGGATCCATCGATGAGGGAAAGGGCCCCCATCGTTGCGGTGGACAGGATGCCGAAAACCGGTGACGCCGGATCGGAGAAGGGGTGCCGCTTCGCTTCAGTCACGAGTTGTCCTTTTCAGATGAGTTGATCTTTGTCTACCACGAACGACCGGGGCCTCTGAGGTCAGGGATCCCTCGAGGTGAAGCAGTTTGGCGTGGCGCAGCCCAGAGGCTGGTCCGCGGCGGAGGCGGTAAGAGTTTTCGCCGCCTCAGGACATGTCGGTCACGCCCAGGCTGAGATACCGGTACACCGTCGCCCGGCTCGCCCCGATGATCTTCCCGATATCCGCCGGCGCCAGCCCCTGCGCCTTCAACTCCTGGGCCCGCTTCACCTTCACATGCTCCGCGGTGACCTCCCGCCGGCCTGCCCTCCGCCCGTGCTCCGCCGCCGCGGCCATGCCGGCCCTGGTCCGCTCGGCGAGCTGGTCCCGCTCGAGCTGCGCGAATGCGGACATCACGGTCAGCATCGCCCGACCCATGGGACCGGTGGTGCTGATCCCCTCGGTGACACTCCGGAAGTGCACGCCCCGCTGTTCGAGGTCATCGATGAGGGCCAGCAGGTTCCGGGTATTGCGTCCCAACCGGTCCAGCTTCCACACCACCACCTCATCCCCCGCCCGGAGATGCTCCAGGAGCTTGCCCAGCTCGGACCGACTCGCCCGCGTGCCGCTCACACCGTGGTCGGTGAAGATCCGATCACAGCCGGCCGCCGAGAGCGCTGCGTGCTGCAGATCAGCGTTCTGCTCCAGCGTGCTGACCCTCGCGTACCCGATACTTCCCAACCCAACTCCTCACGCGCTCATCAGAGGCTTTCTTCTACTTCGTTGAGAATAGTCAATGTGAGACACATTGTTGAGACCCGCCACGGACGCCCACTCCCCCGCCGATGTTGGAGTTCGCCGACCTGTCGCCAGACCCTGCCGGCGGCCCAGTCAAAGGATCCTTTGACTGGACGGCCCGCAGACAGCGGGCCGTATGCGCAGTCGCACCTACGGCTTGGTAGCAAAATCCGTCGCGCTCAATGCAACCACCGATGACGTCGCACGCGCCTTTTGCACCAACTTCAAACCCGTCTGCCTGTCGCACAACCGATCGGTGCACAACGGGTCCTTTTGCACAACACCCTCGCCGGTCGACAGCGCGCCCGATGTGCGCCATGCGATGGCATCGGGCACGATGTCACTCATGGAGTTCCCGCGTGTAGACGTCACTGATGATGTGATGTGCCTAGAGCACATCACAGACCATTTCCTGCTTCGTAGGGTAAACCAGCATGCAGAACAAGGAATCTGTCATCTCTGCATGGAAAATGGCCTAGGCGCAGGCCAAGGTCTAGTGGTAAACCTGGAGCACGTAGCCAAGATCGTGGACGAGACTGCGGAAAAGCACTACAACCACGAAGGACAATTCTTTGATCATCAACAAATTCTAGAACCGAGAGAAACGTCAGAGGTAGTCGAGGCCCTGCTCGATGGGTGTATCGCTTCAGAGGTATTCGAACTCGCCTGTGACGTATTATCTAAACTGATTTTAGAAGACCAGGACTGGTTTGAACCGTACGACATGGACCGCGAAGCAAGCGTCGAGTTTGAATGGGACGACTTTGAGGAGAGCATTAAGCACGAATCTCGACTCCTCTCAGCACCTCGCGGCCCCAAGCCTCTAACTGCACCTGAAAGTAATTACCGGTTTGTTAATTCGTTACTCGTCTTCGCTGAAGAGCATGCTGGTCTAATAAAGCAGCTGGAGCGTGGAACAAAGCTATACCGAGCACGTACCGACCGTGATTCCCGCGCTCTTGAACGGGATGCAAAGCTTTCTCCAGAGACTCAGCTCGGCCCCGCTCCTGAGAATCAAGCGAGTGCGGGTCGCATGAACGCCCAGGGCGTTCCCATGTTTTACGCGGCTTTCAGCGCCGAGACCGCATGCGCAGAGGTAGCCGCCCACAGTCCGTATGATGAAGCGGTCTCCGGCACTTTCATACTGCAACAGTCACTACGAGTCCTCGACTTGACACAGTCGTTGCCCATTCGAAGCGTTTTCGACGACTCACCACCAGTAGCAGGTGATCATCGATTAGCTTCACTTGGATACTATGTTGAGCGAATCACTCAACCCGTCATTCTCGATGGAAATCATCCCGTGGACTACGCCCCCACCCAGGTATTAACTGACGCTTTCCGTTATTGGGCAGATCCTCAGATTGACGGAATCATTTACCCTTCACAGGTGAGTAAGGGCGGTAAGAACGTCGTGCTCTTTTTTGGAAACCGGCGTTGGTTCGAGCAGGTCGGCAAATCTGTAAGCAACCTCGAACGCTTCCAGCGAAGATCCGAGCGGGGCACGGATGCCCCACTTTTCGTTATCGACCCGAAGACTGTGCACCGTTTCCGCGTCGACCGTAATATTACGGTGCGAAAGGCACGCAGTTAGCGCGCAATACTCACCTGCATTAGGGGTTTAACTCCCAGGCACATCACAGCTCAAACGATCCATCCATAGGATTTTAACCCCTATAACGGGAGAGCTCGCCTCGAGCGAGTGGTGGTCGTGCGCATCATCCACGAGTGCTGGTCGGAACGGGTCACGGTGGGAGTTATTCGACGACGAGGATGACGCTGATGGCGGTCATCGCGGTCCCGGATACTCGAGTGACGATGCGTGCGGCTGTTAGTCGGCAACTGAGGACGGCACGAGCGCCGAGGCCGACAAGAAGATGCACGGCGGCGCAACTGATTATAGGAACGGGGCGCTGGGTAATCGTCTGCACGCCGACAGGCTGCGCGCAAACCACCAGAGGTGTTGTGCTCCATATACCATCGGAACATGACTGAAATAGACCTCTTCCTGACGACCATTACGAAGGATCTCGGTGATCCTTCGGACTGGATTGCCCCGGTAGAGTTTCGCGACTCACTTGCTCTTTGTGCTTTGAATTCTGCGTACTCGCTAAATGGCCTCTCGATCGCTGCAAAGAATGTTATCGCCCGGTACCGCACTTTCCGCCCAACCGCTGACACTGATAGTGGCCCCGATCTGATGGAAGCTATGGACAGCGTTGGAGGCCCCAGGGATTTCGCAGTCAACATCCTGCGCAACAAGCGACCTCTCGCCCGCTCGAATCGAATGCGACCAGAGGGAATTTATGAGGGGGTGTCTCGCCTCGCAGCTCTAGATACTGCCGTAACAACTGCAGAACACCTCCGCACTGCCGTGATCGATGGGGGTACCGCCGCACAGAGAGCGTGGCTCTCAGTCAAAGGTTTTGGCCCGCTTGCCTGGTCATACCTGATCATGAACGCAGGAGTTGGCACCGAAACGAAACCAGATGTCATGATTCAGCGCTACCTTGCACGGGCGCTCGGTGAGACCAAGGTGCTTGGACCCGATCGAACGCGGCATTTCCTCCAGCTCGCGGCCGCAGAACTTTCGGTTGAACCCCGAGACCTGGACCGAGCAATCTGGCAGCACGAGAGCCCGTCGAAGTAGATACCCGGTCAAGGAGCTCTACGAACAATGACGTCGGCAACGGTGTCTGGCTCGCCGCCACCGGCCTATACCTCGCAGCGCTAAGTTTGAGTCATGACGTACCCAGATACAGCAGCGGCCATCATCATTAGCGTGTACGAGACATCTACGCACTCCCAGATTGGGACCCTACTGATGAAAGTTGGCCTTGGGCCCTATGACCCGGGTAACGAGACGCGTGGTGGCCAAGGCATCAATAAGGAAAAGCGGCTTACGACTGCCATCCAGACTGCTCCCTCTGCCGTCAGGGAAAAAGCTCTCGCAAGACTGACGGTAAAGCTCTGCAACGAGCGCGCTGCGACGGAACGTCCTGAGTGGCTAGATGAACTGGTGGAGGAACTACGTCTTGCCGATCTCTCCCTACATGGAGATGCCGTCGAAGTGAAGCGGTATGACTGGTCCGATCCGGAGACTCAGTTCACCTGGCGCCTGGGTCCACTCGGTGCTGATGAAATTCCCGTTACCGCTCAAGCAGGTCAACTTGAAGCGCTACTGACAAATCACAATCTCCCTGTCGCAGCCAATCACTACGCCCAAGCTTTCGAGAGCTTCAAAGCAGGATCTTTGGAGGCTTCTAATGGTCAATTACGTGCTGCTTTAGAAAACACCCTCGTAAGCCTGACCACCCGGGCCACCGGGTGGTCAGGTGGCCCGGGTGGATCTGCAATTGATACCCTAAATGGAAAGGGGTACTTCGCGGATGGGGAGCACAACTACTTCGTCGGCATATGGAAGATCAGTCACGGACAGGGGGCTCATCCTGGCCTCACGACGGAGGCTGAAGCTGAGTTCCGTTTCCATGCCATCACAGCTGCCATTTACTTTCTCGTTCATCGGTTGACCTGACAGGCGCTGAGGCCCGCTGCGAAAAACGCATCCTTGTGACTGCTTGGGCGTGCTGTACGCGTGGGTGCGATTCCCATCGAAGGCCATTCGGGTGCAGGCGCACGCGGTCTCATACACGCGTACAGCGGTCAAGATTCAGCTCCTCGATCCACTCGTCAGGATTCAGCGTGAGGGCTGGGTATGGCTCAACGCACGGACGCCCACCGACGTCGACTGAAGCTGTTCAGCCTTGGGCCCGGTCAACTCTGGACCTCATCCTCAATTACGATTCTAGGCCTCTGTATCGGCCTCGCTTCTGCCTTCCTCATACGCTCCCTTGTCGGCTCATCAAGTCGCCGGACTGCATCAGCCGCTCCGCCTGAGATGATGCGCTCCCTCAACGTCTGGCCGGTATCGCCCAAGCCAATGTGCGGTGGAAGGCCACTGGGAAGAACGAGACCTGTAAGGAGGGTAGGAATCGCTACCTCACTGAGGTACTGGCGTAGCTTATTCAGCTCTTGCACAGGACTGGCCCATTCCGTGAACGGCTCTGGCCGGCGGATCATTGCTGCGGTTTGCGTCTCTACGCCGACTACTTCTCCTACCCGACCTCGTAGCAGAACGTCCCCGACACGAAGTGGTCGGTGACGACGGTCCTGAGCACCTAATGGTGTTCGATCGTCCGACACGAACGAGCGTGCGGCAGCGATCTGGACAGTTCGGTGCTTATCCGCGTTGGAGTACGCCTGCAGGAGAAGTAGTGGGTGGGCTAATTCAACGTCGTGTCCGCTTACTGCAGCGAACCGCTTGGAGACGGAACCGACCTTGCTCGGCCCATCCTCGAACGGCTGCAACTTCCGCACCGCTTGCCCTAAGCGAGCATTAGAGCTGAAGGCTGTGATCTTTGCGCTCTTCATTCGGCCTGCCCACTTATCGAAACCCTCCCGGTTGTCATGATCGAAGATGGGCATCGAAACTGCTCGTTGAGCTGAAGGCGAGAGCCTGGGGTTCGCCTTGCTGACCAAGTGCCAAATGACGTTATCGAGGGCGGCTCGAAGATGGTTGATGGCCTCGCTGAACAGGAACGACGCAACGGGGGGCACGGGCCGCACCGATTCGACTTCGAGCCTCATCGACGCACCCCGCCTTATATCCAGCAGCGTCATCGGGCCATCGAGCGACCACTCACCTATCACGTCTCCCATTTCGTAGGCCAGCTGGTCGGCGCGGGCAAGCCTCAGTGCTACCGATTCGAGCTGAGAAGGTAACCACGCGTATGGCTCAAGGTTCGGTTCGGAAGTCATAATCTCAGCATCTCAGTCGTATGTTTGGGAGGCATCACGGACTCTTGCCATAGAGCGCTGCTCGAGGTCTTTGACGACCTCACGACTGTAAAGCACACTTGACTATGTAAAGCGACGTTTACACGACTGGGGGCTTTTCATGGCAGATCAAAGCGTGCGCACGAGGTGGGGACGGACACTCTTCGCCAAGGGTCGCTTCCCGGCGATCGCGGTCGCGGCTCCCAGCGGCATCGTGATCGGCGCGGTGCTCGGTCTTCTCGCGGCCTCGCTCGGCGTCGGCGGATCAGCGTCCCCCATCCTGGTCGGTGTGGTGTTCGCGCTCTGCCTGACCTTTCCCTCGACGATGCTCGTCTACATCCTCGTGGTCGACCGGTCGACCATGGCGGGGGCGGCCGAACGACCGGAGGAATCCGTGGAGTCCGCCTGGTACGACAAGGCAGCAGCCGGAGCCCTGACCGACATCATCCTCGTCGCCGGCCTCGCCGCGGCCGTGCTGAGCTTCCTGCCCACGAGATACTCGGTCGACCCCGGGCTGCTGATGGCAGGCGTGCTCGGCTTCGCGTCACTGTCTGTCGCGGTCCGTTATCTGCTCCAGCGCCTCCGGGGCTGAAGTGCAGAACCTGGTCCACGACCACCGCACGCGTCTCGGGTGGTCGCAACAGAAACTGGCCGAGGAACTCGACGTCTCCCGCCAGACGATCATCTCCATTGAGCGCGGACGCTTCGATCCCTCCCTGCCGCTGGCCTTCAGGCTCGCCGCGATCTTCGACACCACCCTCGAGGAGTTCTTCATCCCCGACGACACAACACCCTCCCGAGATGCGAAAGACACACCGGGCATCTCGCTAGACTCACCGCCATGACCAGGGGGACGAAGGAACACGGCAGCCGGAATGACTCCGCCGA
>NZ_PRKW01000007.1 GCF_002927275.1 Arthrobacter pityocampae
CCGGAAGCTAAGACCCACAGCGCCGATGGTACTGCACCCGAGAGAGTGTGGGAGAGTAGGACACCGCCGGACAACCACTTCCAGGGAAGGCCCCGACACCACGTCGGGGCCTTCCCCCCTTTAAGCACCCACCACCCACCACCGGTACTGTCGAGTCATGAGTGGATTGTTCTCGCACCCTCCTGCCCGGACCGGCGTCTCGGGAGGACGACCAGAACTACGGTTCTCGGCCTGGGTCCCCGCGCCAGGCGACCATGCCTGGGCAGGGCTGACAGAGCATCTTCATCTGTGGTGGCCGGCCGATGAGCTGAGCCGTTGGGGCGAGGACAGCTTCTTCGATCTCGAGGACAATGCCCTTGTAGAGACGTCTGCCCACGATGACGAGAACGTCTGGGGTGAGGTGACCGACAGCTCTTCTGGAGAGTGGCTCGAGATGTCATGGCGGCAGGTCGGGTCGGCTTCGACGACGGTGGTGCGCATCGAGATGGCCCCGGCCGACGAGCCCGCTTCGACCTCGATGACCTCTACGCCCTCGGCACCGCAACGCGACGGAACCGGAGCAGTGAGGACCGGGGTCACACTGACGCTCGTCCACAGTGGCTGGACCGCAGAGGATCCGCAGGACGCCTACGAGTTCTACCGCGCATTCTGGCCGGACGCCCTCTCACGCTACCGACGCTTCATGGGTGCGTCCTGATGGTTCATACGCCGCTCGACGAACTTCAACAGGCGCTCCCGGAATGTGTGTCCCGTGCACCGGACGATCTCGCGCGATACTCCCGGGACACGGGCCCGCAGCTTCAGACAGTCCTGCCCAGCGCGGTGATCCATGCGCGCACCGTGGAGGACGTGCAGGCGGTGATGCAGTGGGCCACCCGGCATCGTGTGCCGGTCGTGAGTCGTGGCGCAGGGTCCGGGCTGTCCGGAGGCGCGCACGCCACCGAGGGCTGTGTCATCCTGTCGCTCGAGCTCATGAACACCATCCTCGGGATCAACCCTGACGACGAGACCGCCGTCGTCGAACCGGGCGTGATCAACGCCGACCTCAATACCGCTGCAGCACAGCACGGCCTGATGTACGCACCGGATCCCGCCAGCTATCGATGGTCCACGATCGGAGGGAACGTCGCCACGAATGCCGGCGGGCTCCGCTGCGCCAAGTACGGCGTGACGCGCGACTCCGTTCTCGCCTTGAAGGTCGTCCTGGCAGACGGCACCCTCATCTCGACCGGCCACAGCACCTTCAAGGGAGTCGCTGGATACGACCTGACGGCGTTGATGACCGGGTCGGAAGGCACGCTGGGCATCGTCGTGCAGGTCACCGTCCGCCTCCGCTACCTGCCGCAGGACGTCCACACCCTGGCTGCCTTCTTCGACGACTTCCCTCGGGCCGCCGCCGGCGTCCTCGCCATCGGCCGTGCCAGGGTGCAGCCCTCCATCCTGGAACTCCTCGACGGGAGGACTCTCGAGGCACTCGACGGCGTACACGGTTCGGACCTCCGGCAGCGAGGTGGTTCGCTCCTGCTGGTCAGGACCGATGGCTATGGTGCGGCGGCAGAGGCCGAAGCCATCCGGACGGTCCTGGTAGGACTGGGCGCCGACGTCACCCGCGAGGGATCTGACGAAGCCGACCGGCTCGTCGATCTGAGGCGACACAGCAGGGGAGACGACGTGGATGACCTGTTCCGGGTGGGAGAGGACGTCGCCGTACCCAAATCCCGTCTCGTCGACTATGTCGAAGCACTCGAAGCGATGGCGGAACGGCATTCCGTCCACCTGAAGATCGTGGCGCATGCCGGCGACGGGAACCTGCATCCCACTTTCTGGGTTGCCCGCAGTGAGGGCCGGCGAGCACAGGACCGGCTGAACGAGGCGCTCGACGAGTCCGTACGCCTGGCGCTGGACTTCGGCGGGACGATCACGGGAGAGCACGGAGTCGGACAGTACAAGCTGAGGTGGCTCGCCTGGGAGCAATCACCGGCGGTCCTCGAACTGCAGGTCCGTATCAAGGAGGTCTTCGACCCCCTGGGCATCCTGAATCCGGGGAAGGCCATCGTCGCCTGATCGTTGTCGTTCGCGCCGGTTGAGCGATGACGCCCGATGATATCGTTCAGGAAACTGTCGGAAGTCTCCGTCATTTCCACTACGTCCATTTTGGGGGCAGCATGTCTGACAACAATCCGGGAGCGCAGGGCGGCCCGCCCCACGGCGAGCAGGACAAGCCGCGGTACGGGGAGAACGCCCCGCAGTACGGCGAGGGCCAGCCCCAGTACGGGCAGCAGGGGCAGCCCGGCTACGGCGAGGGCCAGCCCCAATACGGGCAGGGCACGTCCCCCTATGGGGAGGCACCCTCTCCCTACGGACAGGCCCAGTCTCCCTACGGCCAGCAGAGCCCCTACGGCCCCGGTGGCGGCAACTACCCCGGACAGCAGGGCTACCAGGTCCAGACGGCGGAGAACCCGGGAAGAACGCTCGGCATCGTCGGATTCATCCTGGCCATCCTGATCGCGCCGGTCGGTCTGATCATCAGCATCGTCGCCTTCGTGAAATCACGGAAGGCCGGCATGGGCAACGGGTTCGCCCTCGCCGGCATCATTATCGGAGCGATCTTCACGATCCTCGGGGCAATTGTCCTGGCCGGTCTGATCGCGCTGATCCCGACCTTCACCGAGCTGGCCCAGCTGTGCCAGGGCGTGCCCAGCGGCACCGAGGTCGAATTCCAGGGCACGACGACCACCTGCCCGTAGTAGGACGCAGAACCTGAGGAAGGGACCGGCAGCCACTGGCTGCCGGTCCCTTGCGTTCAGCGCCTACTTGTCGCTGTGCTCCGAGTCCTCGTCGATGCCGATGGTCTCCGCGTCCGCCGTCAGCATGATCGCCGCTTCGTCACGGCGGTGCCGTAGTTCGTCGTCGAGGTAGGACTGCACGGCTTCGGCCATCGGCACGTTCCTGTCCTCCCGCTCGGACATGTACCACCGGTGCTCGAGCACCTCGTGGACCACCTCGGCGGGCTCGAGCTTCCCGCCCAACTCACGCGGGACGGCGCGCACGATGGGCTCGAAGACCTCATTCACCCACAGGTGCGCCGTGAACTCTTCGTCCAGCGTCGGGTTGTTGTCCGCCCGGTAGGCGTCCATGTCATTGAGCAGTCGGCGGGCCTGATTCTCCTGCGCGTCGAGGCCCGTCAGACGGAGGAGCCTGCGGCTGTGGTGTCCGGCATCGACGACCTTGGGCTGGAGCTGGATCTGCGTCCCGTTGGCCGCCGTCTTGATCGCGTATTCCTCGACGTCGAAGCCCAACTCGTTGAGGCGACGGATCCGCGCCCCCACACGCCAGCGGTCCCCGAGTTCGAACGATTCCTGCTCCGTCAGCTCGGTCCACAGCCGACGGTAGCTGTCCATGATCAACTCGCTGGTCGCGAGCGGATCCACCTTCTCCTCGATGAGGCCACCCTCCGCGAGGTCCATCAGCTCGCCGGCGATGTTGACGCGGGCTATCTCGAGGTCGTACTCGCGCTGGCCGGTCGACAGCTCCGGGTAGAGCTCGCCCGTCTCGGCGTCGACGAGGTACGCGGCGAAGGACCCGGCGTCGCGCCGGAACAGGGTGTTGGAGAGGGAGACGTCGCCCCAGTAGAAGCCGACAAGGTGCAGACGCACCAGGAGCAGCGCCTGCGCATCGATGAGCCGGGTCAGCGTGTCGCGCCGGAGCGTCTGGGAAAACAGCGCGCGGTACGGCAGGGAGAACTTGAGATGGCGGGTGACGAGGACGGGGTCCAGTTCCTCGCCGTCGGGCGTGGCACGGCCGGAGATGACGGCGACCGGCTCCACGCAGGGGACGTCGAGGCGCTGCAGCTTGCGGAGCATGTGGTACTCGTGGCGGGCGATGTGCTCACCGGTCTCCTTCACGGCGATGACCGACCCGCCGAGGTGCGCGAAACGCACGATGTGCCGGGAGATGCCGCGGGGGAGGGCTGCGAGGGCACTGGCCGGCCATTCCTCGAGGGCCACGTGCCAGGGCAGGTCGAGCAGTTCGGGATCGGTCGTCGCCGCCGTGATGTTGAGCGATCCCAGGTTGGGGGCCTCGGAGGATGCGGGACGCACCCGCGGCAGCTTGCCGGTCTGGTCGTAGTCCGTCGGCTCGTCATGCCACTGCGCGTTCGAGGTCTCTGTCATGGGTACTGCCTTCGTGTCTGGGCGGGAAAAGGAGCCTGCATCAAGCGTAGTGGCCGTTAAACGACGACGGCGGTCCCCCCGGGGCATCCAGGAGATGCCCGGCGAAACCACCGCCGTCGTCGTGCGTGATCCGCGAAGAACCTAGACCGTCTCGGCCAGGCGGAGTCCGTTCGTGGTGTCGAACAGGTGCACGTGGCCCTGCTCGGGACGGACGTAGACGCTGTCGCCCTTCATCGGCGGGCGGCGACCGTCGACGCGCACCACCATGTCGTGGTCCTTGCCGTCCAGCGTGGTGTGGCCGTAGATGTAGGCGTCGGCGCCGAGCTCTTCGACGACGTCCACCTCGACCTGCAGTCCCTCACCCGTGGCGGCGAGGACGAGGTCCTCGGGGCGGACACCGAGCGTGACGGTGTTGCCGGCCGCGGCTTCGAGGACGTTGCCGGGGACGGGGTAGACGATGCCACCGAAGAGGACACCGCCGTCGGCGACCGGCAGTTCCAGGAGGTTCATGGCGGGCGAGCCGATGAAGCCGGCGACGAAGACGTTCTTCGGGCGCTCGTACAGGTTGCGCGGGGTGTCCACCTGCTGGAGGATGCCGTCCTTGAGCACGGCGACGCGGTCACCCATGGTCATGGCCTCGACCTGGTCGTGCGTGACGTACACCGTCGTGACGCCGAGACGGCGGGTCAGCGAGGCGATCTGCGTACGCGTCTGCACGCGCAGCTTGGCATCCAGGTTGGACAGTGGCTCGTCCATGAGGAAGACCTGCGGGTTACGCACGATCGCGCGGCCCATGGCGACACGCTGGCGCTGGCCACCGGAGAGGGCCTTCGGCTTGCGGTCCAGGTAGTCCTCGAGGTCGAGGAGCTTCGCCGCTTCGCGGACACGCTCGGCGCGCTCCTCCTTGGAGACACCGGCGATCTTGAGCGCGAAGCCCATGTTGTCGGCCACCGACATGTGCGGGTAGAGGGCGTAGTTCTGGAAGACCATCGCGATGTCGCGATCCTTCGGGGGGACATCCGTGACGTCGCGGTCACCGATGAGAATGCGTCCGGAGTTGACGTCCTCGAGGCCCGCGAGCATGCGAAGGGAGGTGGACTTTCCGCAACCGGAGGGCCCCACGAGGACGAGGAATTCGCCGTCGGCGATGTCGATGTTGAGCTTGTCGACGGCGGGCTTCTCGGTGCCCGGGTACAGGCGCGTGGCCTGGTCAAACGTTACCGTTGCCATGGAATTGGTTCCTTTTCACGGGCAGGTACGTGCCCGACGATCCGTAGTGAATGGAAGATATTCAGTTGTTGCACGTGGTCCGCCAGCAGTACCGGTGACGTTGGTCACGCCTTCTGAGTATGGCACGTTCCCTAGCGGGGTGCACCCGCCGCGCGCAGCGCCGCCAACTCCTCGAGCACCTCGGTGAATGCCTCGGGGGTGGCGACGGAGAAGGATGCGGCGGTCTCGCCGGGTCCGATCCTGACGCCGACGTCGCCGGCGCCTAGGGTCCTTTGGGCATGCTCGTCCGTGACGTCGTCGCCTGCGAAGAAGACCGCCGTCGCTGCCGACACCTGCCGCAGCAGGGCCAGTCCCTGACCCTTGTCGGCCTCGACCACAGAGATCTCGAGGACGCGCTTGCCGTCCGTGATGCGCAGACCGTCCAGCGCGGCGAGCCCTGCCCTGGCTGCCGCCACGGCAGCATCGGCGACGGCGTCCGCCGCGGTCCTCGTGTGGAGGACGACGCCGGCGGGTTTGAACTCGATCCGTGTCCCGGGGTGCCCTGCGACGACGTGTTCGACGACGGCGACGGCGCGTGCCAGCACTTCGGCCTGGTGTGGCGTCAACGCGAGCGGCGCGCCGTCCGGTCCGGTCCAGGTCTCTGCGCCGTGGCTGCCGATCAGCATCGTGTCCGACGGGGAATCCGCGACCGCTCGGAGGCTGTCGAGTGCCCGGCCGGAGATGAGCGCCGTCGTCGTGGAGGGCAGGCCCGCCAGCACGCGGACGGCCGCGGCCGACGCCGGGAGGGCGCGGGCGTCCTCCGCCCGCTCGACGATCGGCGCCAGGGTGCCGTCGAAATCGAGGGCCACGAGGAGGTGCGGGGTCGCCGCCAGGGTGCGGAGGGCGGCCCGCAGCCCGGCCTCAAGCGCCACTGGCCGTGCCCTCGGACTGGAGGGCGGCGAGGAACGCCTGCGACCAGCGCTCGACGTCGTTGTGCACCACCTGGCGGCGCATGAGCCGCATGCGCCGCATGGCCTCCGCCTTCGGCATGGTGACGGCTGCGACGATGGCTGCCTTCAGCCCGTCGATGTCGTGCGGGTTGACGAGGATGGCCTGACGCAGGGTGTCCGCTGCGCCGGCGAACTCGCTGAGCACGAGCATGCCCGTGTTGCCGGTCCGCGCCGCGACGTATTCCTTGGCCACGAGGTTCATGCCGTCCCGCAGTGCGGTGACGAGCATGACGTCGGCCGCCAGATACAGCGCCACCATCTCCTCGACCGGGTAGCTGTGGTGCAGGTAGCGGATCGCCGTGTTCTTCATGGTGTCGTGCGTGCCGTTGATGCGGCCCACCGCACCCTCGATGTCCTCGCGGAGGAGACGGTACTGCTCCACGCGCTCGCGGCTCGGGCTGGCGACCTGGATGAGGGCGGCGTCCTCCACCGTGATGGCGCCGTCCTCCAGCAGCTCCCCGTAGGCCTTGAGTCGGTGGCCGATGCCCTTGGTGTAGTCGAGTCGGTCGACGCCGAGCAGGATGTGCTCCGGGTCGCCGAGTTCCCGCCGGATCTCCTTGGAGCGTTCGATGACGTCCGGTCGCTGCGCCAGCTCCGCGATCGACGCGGTGTCGATGGAGATAGGGAACGCCTCGGCCCGCGACACATAGCCCGGTGCGCCGTCGTCGCCCGCTGGGACCTGCACCTGCTGGGCCTTGATGGTGTAGCCCTTGAAGCGGCGCACGCATCGCAGGAAGTTGCTGGCGTCGCTCGGCCGCTGGAATCCGATGAGGTCCGCGCCGAGCAGCCCCTCGATGACCTGGCGGCGCCACGGAAGCTGCGCGTAGATCTCCAGCGGCGGGAACGGGATGTGGTTGAAAAAGCCGATCTTCAGGTCCGGGCGGGCCTCGCGCAGCATCTTGGGGACAAGCTGGAGCTGGTAGTCCTGGACCCACACCGTGGCGCCCTCGGCGGCGACGGACGCCGTCGCCTCCGCGAAGCGCTCGTTGACCCGGCGGTAGGAGTCCCACCAGGTGCGGTGGAACTCGGGGGAGGCGATGACGTCGTGATAGAGCGGCCAGAGGGTGGCGTTCGAGAACCCCTCGTAGTACAGCTCCACCTCCTCGGCGCTCAGCGGCACGGGTACGAGGCGCATGTTCGACTCGTCGAAGGGCTCGAGCGTCTCGTCGGGTGCGCCGTGCCAGCCGACCCAGGCGCCGTCGGCCTTGGCCATCACCGGGGCCAGCGCGGTCACCAGGCCGCCCGGCGAACGCCGCCACGAACTCTCGCCGTTGTCGTCGACGACGCGATCCACGGCCAGTCGGTTGGAGACGACGATGAAGTCGAAATCGCCGTACTGGCCGTCCGCCGAGAACGACTCCTTGACGCCGGGGATGGTCGAGGGTTGTGCAGCACTCACAGCGGGCTCCATACAGTAGTTGGTCTCTGAAACGACTCTATCCGGTCGGGCCTACTTGGCCGCCTGGCCGATTTCCCGCGGTGCAGGCGCTGGGCTACCCTTATTGAGCGCTCGGCGTCGGGTTGCCTGCGGCAGCACTCACCGCTGGATCATGACGACGGCGCGGCGCTGGCACGGCCAGCACGCCTCCTTAGCTCAGTTGGCCAGAGCACCGCTCTTGTAAAGCGGGGGTCGTCGGTTCGAATCCGACAGGGGGCTCCATCAGCACAACCCGCGGGCGGCATAGCCGTCACCCTTCGCGGAACCGGTTCCTGTAGTCCTTGGCCCGGGCAGCCTCCTGAGCCACCCGGTGGAACGATCTCCCGTAACGCCGCTGCTCCGCGACGTTCTGTCGACGATGCAGGCTCGCGAGTTCGCGATCCATCTTCCGGTAGCTCAGCCACCGGCGTTCCTCCAGGTCCCCGGACGCGATGGCGGACTGCACCGCGCACCCGGGTTCGCTTTCGTGGGCGCAGTCGCGGAACCTGCACCGGGCGAAGAGTTCCTCGACGTCGCCGAACACCTGGGACAGCCCGTCCTCCGCGTCCCAGAGGGCGAAGCCGCGAAGCCCCGGCGTGTCCATGAGGACCCCGCCGTCGCCGAGCGGCACCAGCTCTCGGGCCGTCGTCGTGTGCCGGCCCCGCCCATCGGTCGCACGAACCTCTCCCGTCCCCTGACGGGCGTCGTCGACGAGCGCATTGATCAGGCTCGACTTGCCAGCGCCCGAGGGTCCCAGCAGCGCCAGCGTCTGCCCGGCCCCGATCCGCCCGCGCAGGTGCTCGAGGCCGTCGCCGACCTCCGCCGAGGTCGTCAGCACCTCGACCCCACGGGCACGGTCCACCGTCTCGGCGACCACGCCGTCGAAGCGGGAGCTGAGATCGGCCTTGGTCAGGACGACGAGCGGCACGGCGCCGGAATCCCACGCCGCAACGAGCGTGCGCTCGAGCCGGTTGGTCGAGAGCGGCCGGTCCAGAGGTACGACGACGCCCAGGAGGTCGATGTTCGCGGCCAGGGCCTGCGCCTCGGACAGCGGGTCGTACGCCCGTTTGCGCTGGAGCAGGGACGAGCGGGGCAGGTGGCCGGCGATGCGGCCGTCGCCCACTAGGCCTATCCAGTCGCCGGTGACCAGGGAGTCCGGGCTGTCGAGGTGCAGGATGCCATCCGGTGTGGCGACCAGTACCCGTCCGCGGTCTGCGCGGACGATCCTGGCCGGTTGTACGCCGGACGGGAAGTGGAAGGAGAAGAGGGCACCGATGCGGTCGGTGAAGCCGTACTGCAGCAGAGTGTTCAACGCGGTTCCTCCGGAGGAGGCCTCCCGCGGGCGCGCTTACAGCGCGAAGGCCGGGGAGGCGGGGTTCATGGGGCGGTCGGCGCACAGCGCAACGGCAAGGACCTTCTTCATGACTCCACCTCCTCGATTCGTCGACGGCTCCGCGAGCCGGTCGGCACCCAGCCTAGTAGGGCTCGCGGAGGAAGGGAACAGGTGCCGCGGAACCTAGTGCGACCGTCCTTCGACGAACGGCCCGACGACCTTCACGAGCCCGGCGATGCAGCCGATGATGACGAGCGAGAGTACCGCGAAGAACGGCATGTTCGGTTGCTTCTGCGCATCCGTGCGGTCGACCGCCACGACCTCACTGTCGGCGCTCGCCGTCGCGGATGCCGTGGGTGTGGGCGCGGGGGAAGTGGTGGACGGGGCTGCGGACGGGGAGGGCTTGGCGGAGGTCTTCGTGGGCTTCGGGGACGGAGTCTTCTCCACCGGCACCTCCTCGATGACCGCGGGCGCAGGCAACACCTCGGGCGCCGGCGGCAGGGGAGCCACTGGGACGACCGGTTGCACCGGGACAGGGACGGGGGCAGGTGGTGGTGCGGGTGCCGGCGGAGGCGTGGGATCCGGCGTCGGTGTCGGTGCCTTCGTCGGCTCGGGAGGTTCCGTGGGCTCGACCGGCGGAGGGCTGACCACCGGTGGCGCCGTCGTCGGCTGAGGTGTGGGTTCGGTCGTCGGGTCGACGGGCGGAGGAGGCTCGGGTGTCTCCTTCTTCGGGACAGGTCGCGTCGTCGATGCAGCGGGCGGAGGCTTTGTCGCCGGAGGGGGCGTCGTCTCCCGCTGCAGCGTCGGTGTCCGGTCCGTCTGCTCCGACTCGGGCGCAGGGCTGGTCTGCGTGGTGGCGGGGGAGACCTCTGTGGCCGCCGCGGGCAGGGCCCCGAGGGTGAGGCCGCACAGCATGACCGCGGTGGCTGACACGAGCGGATACAGGTGCTTGCTCACGGGGCTCCAAGACTTTCGACAGACGGCTGACTTCTGCAGGTCACACTACCAACGCCGCGCGTCCTCGGTGGTTCCGCAGGGGTGTCGCCACTCGGGAACCCGGCCGGGACCGTCCGGTGATCAAACCGGAGCGCACCCGGGTCAGCGTGGCGGTAGGCGGCGCAGGTCGACGTCGAGGTGGCCGGCGTCGATGGTCGCCGTCATGAACGTGCAGTGCGGTTGACGGCGACGGTCCGTGGGGGAGCCGGGGTTCAGCAGACGCAGTCCCGTCGTGGCCCGGGTGTCCCAGGGAATATGGCTGTGTCCGAACACCAGGACGTCGACGTCCGGATAGAGCGAGGCCATGCGGGCTTCCCGTCCCTGCTTCTGGCCCGTCTCGTGGACGACGGCGAGGCGGACGCCGTCGAGCTCGGCCCGTGCCACCAGGGGGAGGCGTGACCGGAGCTCACCGCCGTCGTTGTTCCCGTAGCAGGCGATGAGACGGCGGGACCGGTCCTCGAGCTCGTCCAGCAGCGGCAGCTCGGTCCAATCCCCGGCATGGACGACGACGTCGGACGCCTCGACCGCGTCCCACACCTCACCGGGCAGGTGCCGGGCACGCTTCGGCAGGTGGGTGTCGGCGAGGATCGTCAGGAGGAGGGGCATCCAGCCATTCTCCGGTGCGTCCCCGACCCCGTGACAACGCGGCGACGCTGTGGGATGCTTCCGAAGCACGCTTACTAATCGGTATTCGACCCGTAGGAGGCAGCAATGAACATCGACAAGGCACAGATCATCGACCTGCTGAAGAGCCAGGGCAAGAACGACGACGCCGACCGGGCGCAGTCCGAACTCCCCGACCAGGTGGACCCGGAGCAGCACTCCGACCTCCTCGCGAAGTTCGGCATCAACCCGCAGGATCTGCTGGGCAAGATCCCCGGGCTGGGCGGTTTCGGAGGCTAGGGGACGCCCCCGGCCGGCCGTCGCCATCAACGATCGAAGGAGTCAGCAGTGGATACCAGTCAAGTGGTGTGGATCGTCGTCGGGATCTTCGTCCTCCTGGCCGTCATCGCCGTGGTGACGATCCTCACCGGCAAGCGCAGAGCGGCCCAGCATCAGCGTCAGGAGGAAGCGGACCGGCAGCGCGCGGCCGAGATGCGTGAGGAGGCGAAGGCCACCGAGCTGGAGGCCAGAGAGCGTGAAGCCAAGGCCTCGATGGCGGAGGCCGAAGCCCAGCGGGCCGAGGTCGAGGCCGAGAGGCTCCGCCAGCAGGCCCAGGAACGCCAGGCCGACGCACAGGGGTTACGGGAGACGGTGACGCATCACCATCAGGAAGCCGACTCCATCGACCCGGATGTCACGCGGAACGACGATCCGCGCTCGGGCCGCTGATCGGTCGAGCCGGTCAGTGATCGGTCGGCCGGCCAGGAAGGGAGTCCGCCATGGGGGGGCTCCCTTCCTGCTGCTCAGTAGCGGATGGCGTCGATGACCTTGACACGGACGGCGACGAGTGCCGGGATGAGTCCCGCGAGTGCGCCCACCGCTGTGGCCGCTGCGATTCCGATGAGCGCAGCCCCCACGGGGAAGGGCGGCAGGTCCGTCACTCCCTGGGCGATGAACGACTCCACCCGGGGGTGCTTGATGACCGCGACGGACAGCATCACGCCGGCAACACCGGCGACGAACGTCGCGACGACCGATTCCGTCATGACGCCGAAGAAGATCCGGCCCGACGTCGCGCCGAAGCTGCGCCGGATGCCGATCTCCCGTACGCGGTACTTGACGGTCACCATCGAGATGTTGAGCAGGCCCACCGCACCGAGCACGAGGACGAGCCCCGCGATCCCGCCGATCCCAAGGGTCACGACGGCGTACGGGTCACCCTGCGCCGCGTAGTCCTGCCGGTACACCTGCGCCTCCGCACCGAGCTGCGAGGCGAGATCACCCTGCACGCGGGCGGTCAGGGCGTCCGCGATCTCCTCCGGAACCCACAGTTCGAGGGCGGGCGGGATGCCCTGGTCCTGGCCCAGGTCCCATTGCTCGGCCTGCCCGCGCAGGAGGAACGCCTGCGGCTGCGCCTCGGCGTAGTCGTCGGCCAGGACGCCGACGATGGTCGCGCTGACGGGTGTCTCGGCCTCGATCGTGAGACCGGGCGCCGACCTCAGGTCGGGCGAGCCGACGAGGCGGTGGAACGCCTCGTTCACCACGACGGCGGGGGCGAGGCGCTGCTCGTCCACCTCCGTGAACCAGGAACCGTCGACGACGTCGAGGCGTCGCATCACACCGTAGTCCCGCTCGATGATGGTCGTCGGCGCCGCCACGACCCCCGCCGGTCCCCGGATCGAGAGGCTGGTGTCGAGGCGAACGGAGCTGTAGCCGATGCGGTACCGCTCCACGACGTCGTCGTACGCGGCCAGCGTGCTTCCGGTGTCGACGGCACCCGTGGCGGAGTACACGCTCGCGCCGAGGGTCGCCGCGCGCCCACTCGTACGCTCCGAGGACTGGACCAGACCGGCCTGCGCCATGGTCCCGAGGGCCACGACGGAGGTGAGCGCGGCGACGGACAGCATCACGCCGAGCAGCGCGAGCAGGACACGCGTCTTATGGATCCGCAGCTCGGAGAATGCCTCGACCACCGAGGCGACGAACGCGGTCATGCCGGAACCACCTGGCGGCTGAGTACGCCGGCGTCGAGCCGGTAGAGGTCCTGCGACCGCGCCGCGACGCTCACGTCGTGCGTGATCGTCACGAGCGCCGCGCCGGTCTCCCGCGCGACGTCGTCGAGCAGGTCCATGACCGCCGCCCCGGTGTCGAGATCGAGGGCCCCGGTGGGTTCGTCCGCGAGGATGAGCCGGGGCCCGCGCACCAGGGCGCGGGCGATCGCCACGCGCTGCTGCTCGCCGCCGGAGAGCTTCTGCGGCAGTTCACGGAGCCGGGAGCCCAGACCCACCCGCTCGAGCATCGCGGCGGCAAGCTTCTCACGGCGCCAGAACTGCCGCCCGCCCGCGTACAGCAGGGGCGTCATCACGTTGTCCAGGGCGGTCCGGCCGGGCAGCAGGTTGAACTGCTGGAAGACGAAACCCACCGCGGACCCGCGCAGGCGGGCCCGCTCGTCGGCTCCGAGGCGGCGGGCATCGGCCCCCTCGAAGAACAGCCCGCCCTCGGTGGGGACGTCGAGCAGTCCGAGGAGATTGAGCAGCGTCGACTTCCCCGAGCCCGATCGCCCCACGATCGCGACGCGGTCGCCACGGTGGATGTCGAGGTCGATGCCACGCAGGACGTGCAGATCCTCGGCGTCGAGGATCCTGACCGTTCGTGTGACCCCGCGCAGTGACACGAGCGGTGCACCGTCGCTCGCAGCGGGTGGACCGGTGCGGTGCCGCACGCCCTAGCCGCCCATCATCGCGTAGGGGTCCTGGTTCAGGGGGGCGTCGCTGCCGGGGACGAATTCGAGGATCATGTCGCCCTCCGCGAGCCCTTCGGTGATTTCCACGAAGGAACCGTCATTGAGCCCGAGCTTCACCTCCCGCTCGGTGGTCTCACCGGCCGGGTCCTGCACCCACACGACGCCCGTGGCGATGGATCCCTTCACCGCCGTCGTCGGCACGGTGACCACGTTCTCCGCGACCCCCGCGCTCAGCACGATGTCCGCGGAGAGGCCGACGAACACCGGTACCTCGGCCGGGACGGGACAGGACAGTGCACCCGCGGGAGTCGACCCGCCGTCGGCCTCGGGGCCCTGGGGCGGGGCGAGGGGGCCCGCCATGGCCGCCCGTTCCGATCCGGCGTCGGTCCCGCCACCGGATGCATCCTGCGGCTCGTCGATGCGTGGTTCGGTGCAGGTGAACGGTGCGGCTCCACCCGTGATGGAGATGACCGCCGACGACGGCCGGTCCAGCAGCCGGAACTGTTGGGCTGCTGTCAGTGTGCCGGTGACGTGATAGGTGCCGGGGCTCACCGTGCCGGCGGTCTGTCCGATGGCGACGGACTCGCCGATGAGGGGCGTGAACGCCGTCAGCGTCCCGGCCGCCGGGGCGAGGATGTCGTAGTACTCGTAGACCGTCTCGACGGGTGCGGGTGCTGCAGGCGCGGGTGCGTCGTCGTCGCCGTCCACCGCCTCCTCGACCGGGGCGGGCGCCGGCTGGATCTTCGCGGGTTCCCGCACCTGGAACAGGGCGGTGCCCTCCTCCACGGAGTCGCCCTCCTCGACGAAGACGACGACGACCTCGCCCTGGGCCGTCGACCGCACCGGGACGCCGTCGTCGGCGGCGACCGTTCCTGTGAGCTCGATCGTGTTGGCGACCGTTCCGAGACCCACCGGCACGGCCGGTGTCATCACCTCGGCGGTCGGGTACTGGGCGTCGGCGGCGAGCTCGACGCCGTCGAAGAAGGCGATCTTGACCAGGGCGACGGCGATGACGGCGAACACCACCAGCCACGCGATCGGCAAGAGAACACGGCGAAGTACGAACATTTCTTTCCCCCATATGTCGTGGGTCCGCGGGACCCTGCCCGGCGCAGACGACACCCGGCAGTCGTCAGCATAGGGGGACCGGCCCGCTCTCAGGGCGCAGGGCGCGCGAGCAATCCCCGGAAGGTCGTGACGGTTCCGCGAGCGTCGTGCCCGTCACGCCGCAGACCGGACGCATCCTCAGGATCTTCTCCGGGTGAACGGACCGAGCAGACGGACGCGGGTTTCACCTAGAGGCTGGTGAGCTGCTGCCGGCAACTGGAGGAGACGATCCGGACGGTGCTCGGCGGGTTGTTGATCAGTGTCGCTGCCGGCCGGACAGGACGCCGTTGAAGGTCGCCGCCGCAGTTAGGGCAGGACCGATTCCTGAAGCGTTCCACGCAGTCCGGGCACCATGTGCACTCGAAAGTGCAGATGTAGGCCTCGTCGGCGGGGGTGAGGTCTCGGTCGCAGCATTCGCAGTTCGGGCGGATTTCCAGCACGTGGCAATACTTCCATACGGCGCAGGGGTGGGAGGGTGAAGCGTCTCATCCCTCGACGGGACGCGGCGCAGCTGATCGCCGGACGCGGGCGAGGCAGGGATCCGGGGAGTTTTCGGATGTGCGAGGCTGAGGTATGGGAACCAATTCCGACGTGCCGCCGTGGCCCGTCGAAGATCCGAGCTACGACGGCGTAGTGCTGCGCACGTTCCAGGATGACGACACCGGGATGGCTATGGAATTGGCCCGCGACGACTACGTCCCCATGATCGGAACTCTCCCGAGCCATGCATCCAGGGAGGAAGCTCTTGCGTGGGTGGAACGTCAACGGCAGCGCCATACCGACGGCACGGGCTTCTCCTTCTCCATTGCCGATGCCGGGACAGGCTGCTCTCTGGGCCAGATGGGGCTGTGGACCCGTGAATTGAAGCAGGGGCGCGCCCAGGCAGGCTACGGGGTCATGCCCAGTGCGCGCGGACGGGGTGTTGCCGGAAGGGCGTTGCGCGCGCTCCTGGATTTCGCGTGGACCATCCCCGAGCTGCACCGGGTGGAGCTCCATATCGAGCCGTGGAACACCGCCTCGGTCCGCAGCGCCGACCGCGCGGGATTCCACCGGGAAGGGCTCCTGCGCAGCTACCAGGATATCGGCGGTGAACGCCGGGACATGCTTCTCCATGCCGCAGTCAGAGCTCGTCGAGGGAGTCTGTGACAGCGGTGGACGACCGGTCGGTTCTCCCGGTTGCAGCACCGGAGGAGGTTTCCCCGTCTGCCGGTTCGGTCGGGAGCGCATCCGGGCCCGCTGCACACCGCTGATCGGCGAGCGGGCGCCCCTCCCGGACGGTCGCGCGAGTGGATCGTCGACCGGGCCAGGTGCTGCACGGCCTCACCTGCGCCCGCAACCGGCCCCGGCTCGTCCGCCCCCTGGTGCGGGCGCACCTTACGTCATCGGGGGTGTGATCTGCCAGTGTGAGGAACACGATAACGACGCCTCGCCGCGCTGTCCGGGCGCCCCGCCATAGTTGAGCTATGGATCAATGGCAGGGACTCCTCGCGCAGTGCGCCCGGAGTATGGGGTTCGACCGCGGGCATCGACGCGCGGCCTATGCGCTTGCAGGTGTGGGGGTCTTCTGGGCCGTCGGGCTGTTCGGTGGTCTGCGGATCCTCCACAGCGCATCATCGCCGATGACCACCCTCGTGGTGCTGTACGTGATGCTGGCCGCCGTCGCGCTCTCGCTCGTCGTGGCCGCCGCCGCAGTCGCCGAACTGGGGCGGCAGGCAGCCGAGAAGCGCCGCCGCTAGGCACGGAACCCCATCAAAGGCACGCCCGCAACCCGGGCAACAGGCCAGGCATCGATGCACGACGGCGGGTAGCGTGAACAGCATGCTGACCGTTCCCGAGAATTTCCCGCCCGCCTACATCCGATACCTCGAGGCCCAGGACGAAGGCTTTGCCGAGACAGTGCTGATGGTCATGAAACAGTCCGTCGCGGAAGGCAAGCACGGCATCCTGATCAGCGACCAGGCCCTGGATCGCGGGGCCGAGACGTCCAAGGAAGTACCGTTCGGCGAGATCGTCGAAGGGACCCGCTGACCCGCGACACCGGGACGAGCGCGCCCCGACCATGCACCGGACGGAGAACGCCGACCCCGAGGTCGGCGTTCTCCGTCTGCCGCGTGAAGGCGTTGCTCCTCAGGACCCAGCGCCCGTCTGGTCGTCGGAGTCCGCACCCTCGGAAGGTTCCTCGGAGTGCACCCTGATGTCCGCCGGGTCGGCGGCAGTGTCACCCTCGGCGGGGGCCTCGTTGTGGACCCGGTCGTCGTCGCGTGGATTCTCTGACATGCGCTCGTCCTTTCGGTTCGGGGGAGCACGAGCTCCCTGGGCGTCAGTCTACGGAGCGGCCTCCCCGGGCATCGCGGCGGCGTTCCAAGTAGCGCCGAGTCATCAGCAGGCTTACTATCGGGTCATGGAAGCACCGGACACCGTCGCGCCGTCCCTGGGCCGCCCACGGGCGATCGCGCGATCTGCCGCCGTCGGTCTGTTGACGGTGGGGCTCGGGGCGGGCGTCCATGCCCTATCGGGAGGCTCGCTCCCGAGCCTCCCGATACTGTGCGCTCTCGCGGCGCTCGCCGTCCTGACGGCCACCCTCGTCGGGCGGGTGCGGCTACCCGGATGGGGTGTCCTACTGTTGCTCGGCGCCGGACAGCAGGTGCTTCATTGGCTCCTCGGCGGACTCGCGCCAGGTCCCGTGAGAGTCGCTTCCGGCCCGGCGGTCCACCACGACGGCGATGTGCCCGTCGGGTCGGGGGCCGCGCAGGGGCACTCCCCGGAAGTCATGCTGATGCTCCACACGCATCTGGCCGTCGCCCTCCTCCTCGGGTGGGCCGCCCTCCGCCTCCCGGAGCTCCGGGCCCGGCTGGACCGCCATCTGCGGTCCGGGAGTAGGCCACGAACCGCGAAGGGCACCCCCGTCGCGTGACGAGGGTGCCCTCCAGTGCGCTGGTAGGCACCGGCCCGGATCCTAGCCGGCGTTCAGGGAACCGTCGTAGAACGGGTAGTCCGTGTAACCCTCCGCGCCCGTCGAGTAGAACGTAGCCGGGTTCGGCTCGTTCTCCGGCAGGTTCTCCTGCCAACGGCGTGCGAGGTCGGGGTTCGCGATGGCGGGACGGCCGACGACGACGGCGTCGCCCACGCCGTCCTCGAGGATGGCGATGGCTTCGTCGCGATTGGTGATGACACCGAACCCGCTGTTGATGAGGACGGGGCCGCCGAAGCGCGTCCGCAGGTCCTGCACCAGGTCACCCGTGGGATCGGCGTGCAGGACGCTCAGGTAGGCGAGCTTCAGGGGTGCGAGGGCGTCGACCAGCGTGCCGTAGGTCGCGTGGACGTCGGCTGCCTCGGTCTCGAGCGCGTCCTGGATGTTGTGCGCCGGGGAGATGCGCAGGCCGACCTTCTCCGCGCCGACCTCGGCCGCGACAGCCGTGACGAGCTCGATCAGGAACTGCGCGCGCTTCTCCGGCGATCCGCCGTAGGCGTCCTCGCGCTGGTTCGACTCGGGGGAGAGGAATTCGTGCAGCAGGTAGCCGTTGGCGCCGTGCAGTTCGACGCCGTCGAAGCCTGCGACGTCGATGGCCTTCCGGGAGGCGGTGACGAACTCCTCGATGATGCCCGGGAGTTCCTCGGTGGTGAGGGCGTGCGGCACCGGGTAGGGCTGCTTACCCGTGCTGGTGCGCGTGACGCCGTCGATCGCGACGGCGCTCGGCGCCACCACCTCGTACCCGCCGTTCGTGTCGGGGTGGGTCACCCGGCCCGCGTGCATGACCTGCGCGACGATCCGCCCTCCGTCGGCGTGGACGGCGTCCGTGACGCGCTTCCAGCCCGCGAGCTGCTCGTCCTCGACCAGGCCCGGCTGGCCCGGGAAGCCCTGGCCGGCATGGCTGGGGTAGGTGCCCTCGCTGACGATCAGGCCGAGCGAGGCGCGCTGCCGGTAGTGCTCCACCACGAGATCGCCCGGGATGCCTGCGTCACCGGAACGGACCCGGGTGAGCGGCGCCATCACCACGCGGTTGGGGAGTTCGAGCGTGCCGAGCGTGAGGGGGGAGAACAGTTTCACGAGGTCCTACTTTCCGGTCGATGTCTACTGGCGGCAACCGGGGCGCGCGGGGACGTATTCCGAATGTGGGGTGCGTCACGGGTGCGGACGCGACGAAGCCCCGGGGGTGCGACCCCGGGGCTTCGTCCTGCAGCAGGCGTTACTCGCTGTCTGCTTCGTCGATCGCGCTCAGCGGCGAACCGCCACGGTTGGCGGGGTCGTCGCTGGCGTCGACCTCGTCGTCCTCCATCATGCCGAAATCGACGTCGGCCGCGGCCTCACCGAGCATCGGCTCCTCGGTCGGATACTGCTCGTCGCCGTGCTCGTACCGGGCCTCGGCCGTCTCCGCGCGGAGGGTCTGGTCGCTGAGGACGCCTTCCTCGCCGATCACGGGGACGCCGTTCTCGTCGGCGACGCCGGTCAGCCCGGGCTCGTCCTGCAGCAGGGGATCCTCCTGCCAGTGGTCCGGGTCGACCTCCGCGGCTCCCTCGTAGCTGTCCGGACGGCCCTCCAGGACCGGGTCGAAGGCCTCCGGGGCGAGCGCGTCGTTCAGCACCTCGGGCTCTTCGTCCCTGAGGGTCAGTTCCTCATCGGGAAGGTTCTCGGTCATCGTCTCTGCCTTTCGTCGGTGCTGCGCATCGTCGATCATCAGCCTACTGATGAGCGGGCCCGGGCGACAGTTCGCGCTGCCGCCCGTGCCGTTCGGGCCGCCGGGCCGGATCGACCTAGACGTGATCGCGCCAGCTGTGCCGGGGCTCATACCCCAGCGTCCGCCGCGCCCTGTCGATCGAGAGGAGTGTCTCGTGCTCGCCCACCTCGCGCGTCAGTTCCACCCCGGGGAAAACCTCCGCCGCCAGATCCGCGCTGGCCCGGCTCATGACGGTGTCCGCGGCCGCGATGATGAAGCGGTCGAAGCCCGGCGCCGCGTTCTCCAGCGCCTTCGCCACGGCCTGGGCGCCGTCCCGGCCGTCGATGTACCCCCACAGGTTCCACTTCCGAGCGGTCGCATCGGCGTCGAAGGACGGGAACTCGGCGTAGTCCTCCGGATCCATGACGTTCGAGAACCGCAGCGCGGTGATGCTCAGCTGCGGATCCCAGCGCGTCAGTTCGATCGCCAGCTGCTCCTCGAGGTGCTTGACGAGGGAGTAGGTGCTCTCGGGACGCGCCGGGTACTCCTCGTCCACCGGGATGTACGGGGGCGGGGTGTCGAACGGGAGCCCGAGGACTGTCTCGCTGGAGGCGTACACGACCCGCTTGATACCGGCCCGCCGGCAGGCCTGGAAGACGTTGTAGGTGGCGGCCATGTTGTTGTGGAACGTCGCCGCGTCCGCCTGCAGGCCCGGAGCCGGGATGGCCCCGAGGTGCACGACGGCGTCGAGGCCTGCGTGCCGGTCGTCCACGCCGAGGAGCGCATCGAGGACCTGGCCGTAGTCCCGCAGGTCGATGCGCAGGAAGGTCGGAGTGCGCTCGCCATGCTGGTCGAGCTCGAGGACTGTGTGCCCGGCCTCGCGCAGACCACGGACGACACTGCGCCCCAGCTTCCCGTTCGAGCCCGTGACCGCGACCTTGAGGGGGGCCGTCGTCGCCGCCATCAGACCGGCCGCGTCTCGGGGGAGGCGGTCTTCGCGACGTCCGTCTCGGCGAGGTCGCCGATCGCGTCGTCGATGGCCTTGAGGACGTCGTCCTCGAGCTTGACGCCCGCGGCGACGGCGTTCGACTCCACCTGCTCGGGCCGGGAGGCGCCGATGATCGCCGAGGCGACGTTCTTGTTCTGCAGCACCCATGCGATGGCCAGCTGGGCCATCGTGAGGCCCACACCGTCGGCGATCGGCGCGAGCTTCTGGACGCCCGTCAGCACCTCGTCGCTCATCCAGCGCTTGATCATGTCAGCGCCGCCCTTGTCGTCCGAGGCCCGCGTGCCCTGCTCGGGCTGAGCGCCCGGCGTGTACTTGCCGGTCAGCACTCCCTGCGCGACGGGCGACCAGACGATCTGCGACAGCCCGAGCTCCTCGGACGTGGGGACGACGTCGCCCTCGATGACACGCCACAGCATCGAGTACTGGGGCTGGTTGGAGATGAGCTGGAAGCCGAGGTCCTTGGCGAGGGCGTGGCCGTCGCGGATCTGCTGCGCCGTCCACTCGCTGACCCCGATGTACAGGGCCTTGCCCTGTCGGACGATGTCGGCGAACGCCTGCATCGTCTCCTCCAGCGGCGTCTCGTAGTCGTACCGGTGGGCCTGGTAGAGATCGACGTAGTCGGTCTGCAGGCGCTGCAGCGATCCGTCGATCGATTCCATGATGTGTTTGCGGGACAGCCCGACGTCGTTGTGTCCCTTGGGGCCCGTGGGCCCCCAGACCTTCGTGAAGATCTCGAGCGACTGGCGCCGCTCACCCTTGAGTGCTGCGCCGAGGACCGTCTCCGCCGCCGTGTTGGCGTACACGTCCGCGGTGTCGAAGGTGGTGATGCCGACGTCGAGGGCCGCGCGCACGCACTGCGTGGCGACGTCGTTCTCCACCTGCGATCCGTGGGTGAGCCAGTTGCCGTAGGTGATTTCCGAGATCTTGAAGCCGCTGTTGCCGAGGTATCTGAAGTCCATAGCGCCGATGCTAACCACCGGGATGGGGCGAGTACAGGAAACCCGGTTCCCGAGGCAACCAATGCGTCATGCGACGCGAAGGGGTAGTGTCCAGCCGCTAGACTTGTGCGCGTCCTTCGGTAGCCACCATCAGTGAATGAGGAATCTTGGTCGACTTCAGCGCTCGTTTCGCCACCGGGACGGAGCAGCGGGATTGGGATTCCCTCGTGACGGCGAACCCGGGCGGGGGCAACCTGCTCTCCTCCGCCGCGTTCGCGGAGGTGAAGTCCCACCACGGGTGGCGGCCCCGCTTCGTGGTCCTCGAAGGCCCGGGATACACGACCCACAACCTCGTCCTGGAGAAGAAGGTCCCGCTCATCGGGGCGCTGTGGTATCTGATCAAGGGCCCCGCGGTCAGCGAGGCCGCCCATGTTCCGGCCGCGGCACGCGCCGTCGCCGACCTCGCCCGCAGGGAAGGCCACAACGTCTTCGCTATCAAGGTCGAACCGGACCTCGTGGACGGTCCGGAGGTCCAGGAGGTGCTGCGCTCGGCCGGACTCGTCAAGACCTTCAACCTGCAGCCCAACGACAGCACGGCGGTCCTGGACACCACGCCGGACGCGAACCAGCTGCTGCGGAACCTCCACTCGCGCGGCCGCAACGCGGTCCGCCGGGCACTCCGGGAGGGCGTCGAGGTGCGGCGCATGGAGCCGACGCGGGAGACCTTCGAGGCCATGTACTCGCTCATGTCGCACATCGAGGACCGCTCGGCCGCCCGGATGCGCTCGTTCGAGTACTACAGCCGCTTCTGGCAGAACTTCGTGGACGCGGGGCAGGGCCGTTTCTACTTCGTGTACGAGGACGGGCAGCCCTCGGTCGGCGCATTCGTGGTCAACTACGGCACGAAGGGCACCTACAAGGACGGCGGGTCCCGGCCGGGCCGCACCCAGTACGGGGATTCGCACCTCGTGCAGTGGCAGGCGATCACGGACCTCAAGGACGAGTTCGGGATCGTCGAGTACGACTTCTGCGGCACCCCGCCGAGCGCCCGGCTGAAGGACAAGGACCATCCGCACCACGGCCTGGGACTGTTCAAGACGAGTTTCACCAAGACGGTGACGGACTACGCGGGGTGTTACGACCTCGTGGTCAGTGCCTGGAAATATCGTGTCTGGAACACGATCGCGGAACGTGTGGCGCGCCAGATCTACTGGCGACGCACGCACCAGCCGTTCTACTGAGGACGTGCCCGGAGAGGGCGCGGCGATCGACGCATGAAAGGCCGCTGTGAAAGACGGTTCGACCCCGGCTGATGGACTCCTGCCCCCTGATCCGTCGCCCGTGGCGGAGGCGCTCCCGGTGATCCGGCGCCCCTTCGACCCGACCGACGACGAGAAGCGTCAGCTGGCGGCCGGTAAGGGCGGCGCCGGCAGGAAGAGCGGCCGGGCCGGTACCCCACCGAAGCGTCCGACGTCGGAACCGAAGGCACCCCGGCCCTCCCGCCAGCGGCCGCCCGTCACGAGGCCCACGGACGCGCTGCCCACGACGCCGCAGAGAGTGCCGTCGTCGATCCGGTCCAACGCGGCAGCCCGGAACGTGCTGCGCCGCCTCGTGCAGGGCGAGGCGCCGCCCACCCAGGCGATGAGCATCGTGGAGCGGCTGGCCGGGAGCCCCTACGCGAACCCGACGATCCAGGTCGGCGGCCCCGACGCCGGCGCCCGCAAGGCCCTCGACTTCGCCCTGAATCTCGCCGAGACCATGTTCCGGTACGGCGCGGGTGCCCTCGAGGTGGAGACGAGCATCATCGCGGTCACCGCCGCGTTCGGCCTCGACAACATCGAGGTGGACATCACCAACCAGTCCGTGATCATCAACTACTCCGCGAAGGACCAGACACCGACGACGGTGCTGCGGGTGGTCCGTTCCTGGACGAACAACTACGCGGGCCTCACGGCGATCCACCGGCTCGTCTCCGACATCGCCGACGGCGGGGTGTCCCGGACCGAGGCCGCCCAGCGGCTCGACGAGATCACCCACCGGCCGAAGCCCTTCCCGCGCTGGATGGTGACCGCCGCGTTCGGCATCTTCTCGGCGGCCATCGTGGCCTTCGTCGGCGGCACCCTGCTCGGCTCGCTGGTCGGCTTCATCAGCTGCATCCTCGTGGACCTGGTCAGCCGGAAGCTGGGGGAGTGGCGTGTGCCGGAGTTCTTCTCCGTGGCCACCTCGGCCGCACTCGTCACCCTGATCGCGATGCTGTTCTGGTGGCTCCAGGTGCCGATCACCCCGGCGCTGGTGGTGGTGGGCGGCATCCTGCTGCTCCTGCCGACCGGCCGCCTCGTCTCGGCGACACAGGACGCCATCAACGGCTTCCCGGTCACGGCAGCAGGGCGGTACCTCTCGGCGATCCTCGTCTTCGCCGCGCTCGTGGCCGGGATCGCCGTCGCCCTCGTGGCCGGATCGGCGATCGGGATCCCCGAACTCGACGTGTTCGAATCCACCGGCATCCAGTACCCGTGGCCCCTGGTCGCGGTGCTCATCTTCGTCGCCGTGGCCATGATCTGCATCGCCGAGCAGACCGACGTGAAGCTCGTGGTCCCTACGTCCCTGGTCGCTGTCGCCGGGTACCTGCTGCTGATCGGCGCCGTGGCGGCGGGTGTCGGCTACCGGCTGGCGCCGGCCCTCGCGGCCATCCTCATCGGGGGGCTCTCCCGCGTCGTGTCCCTCCGGTTCGGGGCGCCCCAACTGGTGGTCGCGGTTCCGGCCGTGCTGTTCCTCTATCCCGGGCTGTCCATCTTCCGCTCGATGTACACGCTCACCATCGAGTCGGAGTTCGTGTCCGACGGCGCGCTCGGGCTGTTCAACGCCCTGACCGTCGTACTCGCCATCGCGGCGGGCGTGGTCCTCGGTGACAATCTGGCACGGCCGTTCACCCGGAAGCTCAGCTCCGACGAGCGGCAGCGGAACCGGCGGCGGTAGCCCCGCCCGGCGGGTACGGAGCGTCAGTGGGTGCGGCACGCCTGCGCAGCGGAATCCGGGCGCGACGGCGCCGGTCCACGTCCGACTGGTCGTGTGCCTCGGATCAGCTGTGCGCCTTCGACGACGTGCGCGTCCAGTCGACGGGGTCGGCGCCCTGCCGGGCCAGGAGGTCGTTGGTGCGGGAGAAGGGCCGGGACCCGAAGAACCCGCGGGAGGCCGAGAGCGGGCTGGGATGCACCGATTCGACCGTCGGCGTGGCGCCGAGCAGCGGCTTGAGGCGGAGGGCGTCCTTGCCCCACAGGATCGCGACGAGCGGCCCACCCCGTGCCACCAGTGCGCGGATGGCGGCGTCGGACACCTCTTCCCAGCCCAGCCCCCGGTGCGACGCCGCCTCACCCGCCCGCACCGTCAGTACCCGGTTGAGCAGGAGGACACCCTGCTCGGCCCAGCCGGACAGGTCGCCCGACGCGGGCGGCTGCGCGCCGGTGTCCGAGGCGAGCTCCCGGTAGATGTTCGCGAGGCTTCGCGGGATCGGCCGGGTCCGCGGATCGACGGCGAAGCTGAGCCCGACGGCGTGCCCCACCGTGGGGTAGGGATCCTGCCCCACGATGACGACCCGGATGCTGTCCAGCGGGGTGGTGAAGGCCCGGAGGATCCGCGAGGCCTCCGGCAGGACCCGGTGTCCGCCGTCGAGGTCCTCCGCCAGGGACACGGCGAGCCGGTGGAGGACCGGCTCGACCGGCTTGAGCGCGGCCGCCCAGTCGGCGGGCACCAGATCCTCGATACGCGCCGGGGCCGCGAAGGGGAAGGCAGAGGTGTCGGGGCCCGGCCGCCCGTCCGTCCGGGGCTGCGGGACGCCGGTCCCGCTGCCCGTGGGCGAGTCCGGCAGGTCGAACAGGGTGGGATCGGCGGAAGTCATGACCCCATTCTCGCCCGGGCGCCGCCCGCGTGCCGTTCGAATGACACCGGTGTCATTGCCCACTATCATGGACTGACAGTTGTGCCCGCTGAAGGAAGGCGACAGGGGAGATGGCCGAGCCACAGCGGCATTCGGATGACGCGACGTCCGGGTCGGACGATCGGCTGGCCCTGGGCGACCGCGAGCAGCGGATGCTCGCCCTCGAACGCGAATGGTGGAAGTACTCCGGCGCCAAGGAGCAGGCCATCCGCGACCTGTTCAGCATGTCCGCCACCCACTACTACCAGGCGCTCAATGCCCTCATCGACACCGAGGCGGCCCTCGCGCACGACCCGATGCTCGTCAAGAGGCTCAGGCGCCTCAGGTCCACCCGGCAGAAGGCACGCTCGGCCCGCCGGCTCGGCGCGGACATCTAGGACGTCCCGCCATCCCCGACGCGCGAAGGACCACCCACACCCATGACTGAACACCCGCGGGACGAGTTCGACCGCGTCCCCGCAACGTCCGCGCGCCAGGGGGTCCACCGGGAGCGGTTCATCCCGGCGCGGTCCAACGGCCTCGGGCTCAAGATCACCGTGGGGGTCCTGGCGCTCCTCGTCGGCCTGGGCTCCTACTTCGTCCTTCCCCGCCTCGGTTTCACCGGAGGAGACGACGGCGGTGCGGCAGCGTCGTCGGGGGCCTCCGCGACGGCAGAGCCGTCCAGTTCCGCATCTCCCGACGCGACGAGCGCAACGAGCGAGCCCAGCGCGACGGCGACAGCCACCGCCTCCGCTGCGGCGGACGCGGCGGACCGGGCCCAGACCGTCAACGTCCTCAACGGGACGGGCTCGCCGGGACTGGCGACGGTGGCGGCGAGCCGGCTGGCCGCCGCGGGCTGGACGTCCGCCCTCCCCGGGAACTGGGCGGGTGTCCCGGTGGATGCATCCGTCGTCTTCTACAACGGCGAGGAGCAGCGTGGCGCCGCGGAAGCCGTGGCCGAGGACCTCGACATCGAGGACCTCGTCGAGAGTGCGGACATCTCTCCGGCGATCTCCGTGGTCCTCGGGCCCGATTTCAAATAGCAGACGGGAATGCAGGACGTCCCCTCCCGTCCGTCACCAGTGTGCCGTCCGCCCCGGGTCACCGTCCGCCTCCGGCGTGACGGAGCCCTGAGGGTGGGCACAGGAGTCCAGCGGGCCGACGGGACGAGCTGGATGATGCCGATCCCCGCAGCGATGGGGCAGACCCGGCAGATCCGAGAAGGAGCGGCCGGGGCGGCAGGGCATGAGTCCCTGCCGCCCCTCTGGGCGCACCCCGCCCGAGCGCCTTCTGCTAGACCTGCGGTGGGACGCACCATGAGTTGAGCCCCCGTAATCCGGCCCGGGCCAGGGGCCAAGGTCCCCACCTCCGACGGGGACGTGGACGTGGCGGGTGGACCGGCCCGGGGACCACTATCGGGAGGCCCGGGCGGGTTGCACTCGTGGGGTGTGAGTGCTAATTATTGAGTTAGCACTCGCGCGCGCAGACTGCTAAGACTGTGCGTGGCGCGTGAAGCAGGCAAACCTCTGTGGTGGGGGTGGGGCAGGAGCGTGAAAGAGATCGTTCCGGCTCCATCCGGCCGTCGCGGGCACCACACGCAGGCAGCATTCACATGCTGAAATGCAACCGTCCCGAAAGGACCTAAGCCGTATGGCCAAGATCATTTCTTTTGATGAAGAGGCCCGCCGCGGCCTCGAGCGGGGTCTCAACATCCTCGCTGACGCCGTCAAGGTGACCCTCGGCCCCCGTGGCCGCAACGTCGTGCTGGAGAAGAAGTGGGGTGCCCCCACCATCACGAACGACGGCGTCTCCATCGCCAAGGAGATCGAACTCGACGATCCGTTCGAGAAGATCGGTGCGGAGCTCGTCAAGGAGGTCGCCAAGAAGACCGACGACGTCGCCGGCGACGGAACCACCACCGCCACCGTGCTCGCCCAGGCCCTGGTCAAGGAAGGCCTGCGCAACGTCGCGGCCGGCGCCGACCCCCTGAGCCTCAAGCGCGGCATCGAGAAGGCCGTGCAGGCTGTCACCGAGGAACTGCTCGCCTCCGCCAAGGAGATCGAGACCAAGGAGCAGATCGCTGCCACGGCCTCCATCTCGGCCGGCGACGACGAGATCGGCGCCCTGATCGCCGAAGCCCTCGACAAGGTGGGCAAGGAAGGCGTCATCACCGTCGAGGAGTCCAACACCTTCGGGCTCGAACTCGAGCTCACGGAGGGCATGCGCTTCGACAAGGGCTACATCTCGGGCTACTTCGTCACCGACGCAGAGCGCCAGGAGACGGTCCTCGAGGATCCCTACATCCTGATCGTGAACTCGAAGATCAGCAACGTGAAGGACCTCGTTGCCGTCCTCGAGAAGGTCATGCAGTCGGGCAAGCCGCTGCTGATCATCGCTGAGGACATCGAAGGCGAAGCCCTCGCGACCCTCGTGGTCAACAAGATCCGCGGCACCTTCAAGTCCGTTGCCGTCAAGGCTCCGGGCTTCGGTGACCGCCGCAAGGCGCAGCTCGCCGACATCGCCATCCTCACCGGTGGACAGGTCATCGCCGAGGAAGTCGGTCTCAAGCTCGAGACCGCCACCCTCGACCTGCTCGGCACTGCCCGCAAGGTCGTCGTGACCAAGGACGAGACCACCATCGTCGAAGGTGCCGGCGACGCCGACGCCATCGCCGGCCGCGTGGCCCAGATCCGTGCCGAGATCGACAACTCCGATTCCGACTACGACCGCGAGAAGCTGCAGGAGCGCCTGGCCAAGCTGGCCGGCGGCGTCGCAGTCATCAAGGCCGGAGCCGCAACGGAGGTCGAGCTCAAGGAGCGCAAGCACCGCATCGAGGACGCCGTCCGCAACGCGAAGGCCGCCGTCGAGGAAGGCATCGTCGCCGGTGGTGGCGTGGCCCTCATCCAGGCCGGCGCCAAGGCGTTCGCCAACCTCAAGCTCACGGGCGACGAGGCGACGGGCGCGAACATCGTCCGCGTCGCGATCGACGCGCCGCTCAAGCAGATCGCCTTCAACGCCGGCCTCGAGCCCGGCGTCGTCGTCGACAAGGTCCGCGGTCTGCCCGCCGGCCACGGCCTGAACGCGGCCACCGGCGTGTACGAGGATCTCCTCGCCGCCGGGGTCAACGACCCCGTGAAGGTCACCCGCTCGGCCCTGCAGAACGCGGCGTCGATCGCAGGCCTGTTCCTCACCACCGAGGCCGTCGTGGCCGACAAGCCGGAGAAGGCAGCTCCTGCCGGCGGCGGGGACGACATGGGCGGCATGGGCGGTATGGGCGGCTTCTAGCCTCCACCGCCTGTGCGGCCTGCGCCGCACAGCATGCACACAGGGCGGCACTCCCTCACAGGGGTGCCGCCCTTTGCATGCCCGGATCGGCACGCCCGGATGGTCAGGGCGGCCCGGATCAGCTCATGAACATCCGGGCGTTGCTCTGCTCGGCGTCGGCGTACTGCTGGGTGGCGATGTTCAGGGCCTCGTTGATGCCGGTCAGTGACTCCTCGACCTGCTGCTGCGTGGCCCGCCACTGCAGGATGAGCTGCTGGAAATTGGTGGCCGCCTGGCCCGTCCAGAGGCCCTCGAGCTCCCGCAGTCCGGCCTGCATCGAGTTCACCTCCGCCTGCAGCCTCCCGATGGTGCCCTGGACCTGGCCGCTCTTGGCCGCCAGGCTGTCGGTGTCGACATTGAAGAATGCCATGTTGTGCTCCCATGCTCGCGCTTCCTTGACGCCCCTGACGCTAGGACACGGGAGGAGACGATCAGCGTGCGTCGCGGCGTTTGTGGACAACGGGCTTCGTCGGAGGGGCCTGTGGAGGAGTGATGCTCTTCGGAGAGCCGGACGAACCATCGGACCCCGCCTCCGGAAGCGTGCCCGTCGTTGCGGCTTCGGATGCATCGCCGGACGCCTCGTCCGGCACTTCCCCTTCGGCGGGCTCTCCGTCGAGGGGAACGTGCGGAAGACGGATCGCGAGCGTGGCGCCGCCCCCGGGCGTCTCCTCGAGCCGGACCGTGCCGTCGTGCTGGGCCACCAGTGCGGCGACGATCGCGAGGCCGAGCCCAGTACCCCCGGTCTCGCGGTGCCGGGAGCTGTCCGCCCGATAGAAGCGCTCGAAGACCTTGGCGGCGTCGTCCTCGGCGATCCCCGGGCCGTGGTCGCGCACCTCGAGGACGGAATCGCTGTGGCCGTGCAGCACGGGGGCGACACCGACCGCGATCTCGATGGGCGACCCCGCGGGCGTGTACCGCAGCGCATTGGTCATGAGATTCGCGACGACCTGGCGGAGGCGGGCCTCGTCCCCCCGCGTGGGGGCGGAACGTGGGCTGCCGCCGTCGAGCCCGATGACGGAGATGGTCCGGTCCGGGGCGGTGGCCCGTGCGTCGAAGGCGGCGTCGTGGCCGAGCACCGCCAGGTCCACGGGCTTCACGTCGGGGCGGCGCTGCTCGTCGATCCGCGCGAGCGTCAGGAGGTCCTCGACCAGCTGCCCCATGCGGATCGCCTCGCTCTCGATCCGGCCCATCGCGGCGGCGATGTCCTCGTCCTTCTGCAGTGCGCCGTGCCGGTACAGCTCCGAGTAGCCGCGGATGGTGACCAGTGGCGTCCTCAGCTCGTGGGAGGCGTCGGCGACGAACCGCCGCATCTTCGTCTCGGACGCCGTACGGGCGGCGAAGGCCCGCTCGATGTGCGCGAGCATCGCGTTGAGGGACCGGGAGAGCCGCCCGATCTCGGAGGCCGGCCGTTCGACGGCGACGCGACGGGAGAGGTCGCCGGCCGCGATCGCCGCCGCGGTCCGCTCCACGCGGGCGAGCGGGGCGAACTGGCGGGTCACCGTCACGAACGCGATGAGCGAGGCGAGGGCCGTGGTGACGAGGCCGGAGGTGAAGATGATCTCCTTCGCTTCCTGGAGGGATTCGTTCACCGGGTTGAGGCGGGACGCGATCGCCAGGTACCCGTCCGTGTTCGCGAACCGGAAGACCCGCACACGCCACCCCTGGCTGTCGGCGTCGGTGCTGGGAACGTTGAATCCCACGCCGTCGAGGTCGATGATGCGTTCCTGGCTCAGGCCGCCGAGATCGGGTACGTCGGCGACCGTGTCGGACTGGTTGGCCACCACCACGCCACCGTCGCTGTCGAGCAGGGCGGCGTAGTAGCGCAGCACGGCGCCGTCGGCCTGGGGTTCGGTGGAGTAGATGTCGTTCGCGACGGTCCTGGCGTTGTTCCACAGATCCTGGTCGATGCGGTCCACGAGCCCGCTCCGCAGGAGGGAGACGGTGGCGAGGCCTGTGATGCCCACCGTGACGATCATCAGGAGCATGATGATCGCCACGAGCTGCGAGCGGAGCGACGCCGCGTTCCAACGCTTGATCAAGTTGCCGGTGCTACCGCTTGTCGGGGGTGCGGAGGAGATAACCCACGCCCCGCTTGGTCTGGATCAGGGCGACGGCGTCGGGATTCCGGTCGATCTTGCGTCGCAGGTAGGAGATGTAGGACTCCACGATCGAGGCGTCGCCGTTGAAGTCGTACTCCCACACGTGGTCCAGGATCTGGGCCTTGGACAGGACGCGGTTCGGGTTCATCATGAGGTACCGCAGGAGCTTGAACTCGGTGGGGGAGAGGTCGATGGTCTCCCCGTTGCGCCGCACCTCGTGGGCGTCGTCGTCGAGCTCCAGGTCGGCGACGCGGATCACGGCGTCGTCGTCCTCGAGCGGGTGCGTCCGGCGCAGGACGGCACGGATGCGTGCGACGACTTCGTCGAGGCTGAACGGTTTCGTCACGTAGTCGTCGCCGCCGACCGTGAGACCCGTGACCTTGTCCTCGGTGTCGTCCCGGGCCGTCAGGAAGACGACGGGGAAGTGGCGGCCGGCAGCACGGAGGCGCCGCGTCACGGTGAAACCGTCCATGTCGGGGAGCATGACGTCGAGGACGGCGAGATCGGGATTGTGCGTCTCGGCGGCGGCGAGGGCGTCCCGGCCGTTGGCGGCGGCGACGACGTCGAAACCGGCGAAGCGCAGCGACGTCGACAGGAGTTCGCGGATGTTCGGTTCGTCGTCGACGACCAGCAGTTTCGCTTCAGGGCCTGTTTTCTTCACCCCCTCAGTATCCTCGGAGTGCCTGTGAATTGGCTGGACCGTCCCTGAAAGACTGCTCCTCAGTCCCTGGGCTCGCTGTCCGCGATGGCCGTCGCGTCGAGGATGCGGTACGCATAGCCCTGCTCCGCGAGGAACCGCTGGCGCTTCGCCGCGAAGTCCTGGTCGAGGGTGTCCCGCGCCACGACGGTGTAGAAGCGGGCCGCCCGCCCGTCCGCCTTCGGGCGAAGCAGCCGGCCGAGGCGCTGGGCCTCCTCCTGGCGTGACCCGAACGAGCCCGAGACCTGGATGGCGACGGAGGCCTCCGGGAGGTCGATCGAGAAGTTCGCGACCTTGGACACCACGAGCACCGTGATCTCCCCGGACCGGAACGCATCGAAGAGCCGCTGCCGTTCCTTCACGGACGTCTCACCCTTGATGACGGGGGCGTCCAGGCGCGCCGCGAGGTCGTCCAGCTGGTCGATGTACTGGCCGATGACGAGCAGCTGCTCACCCGGGTGCACCGCGACGAGCCGCTCCACGACGTCGGACTTGGTGTCCGACGTCGCGCACAGTCGGTACTTGTCGCCGTCGTCGGCCATCGCGTAGGCGACCCGCTCGTCCCGCGGCAGGTCCACGCGCACCTCCACGCAGTCCGCGGGGGCGATGTAGCCCTGCGCCTCGATGTCCTTCCAGGGGGCGTCGTAGCGTTTCGGCCCGATGAGCGAGAAGACCTCGCCCTCGCGGCCGTCCTCGCGGACGAGGGTCGCCGTGAGGCCGAGCCGGCGGCGGGCCTGGAGGTCCGCCGTCATCTTGAAGATGGGCGCCGGGAGGAGATGCACCTCGTCGTACACGATCAGGCCCCAATCGTTGGCGTCGAGCAGCTCCAGGTGCGGGTACAGGCCACCGCGCCGGGTCGTGAGGACCTGGTACGTCGCGATCGTGACCGGCCGGACCTCCTTCACCGCGCCGGAGTACTCCCCGATCTCCTCCGCCGTCAGGGACGTCCTCTTGAGCAGTTCGTCCTTCCACTGCCGCGCGGACACCGTGTTGGTGACGAGGATCAGCGTGGTGGTCTGGCTCGTGGCCATCGCGGCGGCGCCGACGAGCGTCTTGCCCGCGCCGCACGGCAGGACGACGACGCCGGAGCCGCCGGACCAGAAGTTCTCGACCGCGAGCCGCTGGTACGGGCGCAGCGTCCAGCCGTCCTCGTCGAGCACGATCGGGTGCGGTGTCCCGTCCACGTAACCGGCGAAGTCCTCCGCCGGCCACCCGAGCTTGAGCAGCAGCTGCTTGAGCTGACCGCGCTGGGAGGAGTGCACGACGACCGTCTCCCCGTCGATCCGCGGCCCCAGGAGGGGCTGGATCTTCTTGGCGTGCAGGACCTCCTCGAGGACGGGGTAGTCCGTGGTGCGCAGCACGAGGCCGTGCTGCGGGTCCTTCTCGAGCCGGAGGCGCCCGTAGCGCGACATCGTGTCCTCGATGTCGATCAGGAGGGCGTGCGGCACGGGGAAACGGGAGTACTTCAGCAGGGTGTCGAGGACCCGCTCGGCGTCGAGGCCCGCGGCGCGCGCGTTCCAGAGCCCGAGCGGCGTGAGCCGGTAGCTGTGCACGTGCTCGGGGGCGCGTTCGAGTTCCGCGAACGCGGCGATCGCGTGGCGCGCCTCGGTGGCCTGCTCGTGGTCCACCTCCAGCAGGATGGTCTTGTCGCTCTGGACGATCAGCGGCCCGTCAACCATCGGCGGTGCTCCCTTCGAGGATCTCCACGTCCATGACGCGGTGGACGGACACGACTTTCTCCACCTGGTTCTCGGGGTCGAACACGCGCAGGCGCCCTCCCGACACCGAGAGGGGAACGAGGACCTGGCACACGTGATTCCCCTCGCTGTCCGCCGTCCCGAGGCGGATCCGGCTGCGCGACCGGATGGCCGCGCGCAGCGTCTCCAGCCCCAGGAGCGTCTCGCTGTCGGCGGTCCCCGCCGGATCTGTGGTGCCCGGCCCAGGAGTGCGGAGGGCTACCAGTTGCGCTGTGATCTCCTCCTCGGCGACCGACCACGGGTTGAGCCTCGACCGGAGCCGGTCCGGGGCAGGCCTGCCCGGTGCGGACGGATCGGCCGTCCCGGGGGGTGCGACGGGCGCAGCTACGGCCACGGCATCCGACGCCGGCGCGAAGCCGAGGTCGCGCAGGAGATTCGTCAGCTCCTGGGCGGAGGCGGGGGACACCAGCACGGTGGGCGCGATCTGCACGATCCCGAGCACCGCGGCACGCGGGTCCGCCAGGACCGTGGCGGTGACGGCGTCGTCGTCCGTGCACAGGTAGCTGCCGGCCCGGCCGACACGGAGGCCCCCGTGCCGGGACGCCGTGTCCTCCACGAGGTACGAGAGCGCCTGCGGGATCTCCGTGGCGGAGTGCGTCCGGAGGAAGTCGAGGATGGAGGGGGCGTCCTCCCCGGCGTCGAGCGCGGTACGGATGGAGTCGGCGGAGAAGCGGTAGGTCGTGGCCGGCCCCTGGCCCTCCGGCGTGGACATGCGGAGGAGCCCGCGCGCCACCTCGGGCTGCAGGTAGCCGGGAGCGACGGCGGTGAGGTCGGCCTGCAGCACGACGTGGGAGACGGGTGCCGGCAGGGCGTCCCGCACACCGAGCGCGGCGTCCTCGAGGCGCCCCTGGGCGACGAGCCGGCCGGCCCCGGTCAGCGCGCCGCCGCCCGTCAGCCCGAGTGCGGCGGCCTCGGCCAGCATGCCCGGGACCAGCCGTGAGAAGCGCCGGTGCAGGCGTGGCTGGTGCCAGGTGGCGAGTCCGACGACGGCGTGGTCGGTCAGGACGGGAACCTGCCCGGCCGTCCCGGGGCCGACCTCGAGGTCGACGTCCCCGGGGGCATCCGACAGGTCGAGGGCGACGGACAGGAGCCGCTGCCGCACCATCGGGGCGTCCGGCCTGGACGCCTCCGCGGCGAGGGTGTTGACGGACGTGCCGTCCGGCAGCTTCGAGCCGACGAGCGCCGGGGCGCGGTCGACGGCGAGCCACCCCTCGACGAGCAGCTGCCACTGGGCGTCCCGCTCCAGCGCCTCCCACGCCTCCGGCCGGCTGGTCTTCCACCGGGAGTCGTCCGGATCGAGGATGAGGAGCCCGGCGGCGGCCGCGAGCTCGAGCAGCCACGCAGCCTCGCCGTTGCTGCAGTGCACGGCCTCGCGGACGCGCCGCAGCTCGCGCACGCCCACCCCACCGGAGCGGAGGGTGGAGACGGGGGACCCGGCGACGACGTCGAGCAGGGCCCCCGTCTGCCGCAGCGTCTCCGCGATCGCGCCGAATGCCGCGTTGTCGCGCAGGGTCGCGCGCGTGGTCCGACCGGTGGCGACCGGCGGTTCCAGGTCGAGGGACGTGAAGACGGCGTGGTCGCGGACCGCCCTGCCGACGCTGCGGGGGAGTTCGACGTGGAGGGCGTCCAGCGGCGCGAGCAGGCAGCGGTCCAGGAGCCACTGCACGGCGGGCGAGGCTCCGGCGTCACCCGCGGTCGCCGTCGACCCGACCGGGGTGTCGTGGAGGCGCGCGAGCAGTGCCTCCGCGCCCTCGGGAGCGCCCGCCATGAGTCGTCCCCAGGCGTCAGGGTCCGCGGTCACCGCCTCCAGGACCCGGGCAGCGGCGGCCGACGTGAGCGCTTGGTGGCCGGAGTCGGGGTCGAGGATCGCAGCGGCGCGGACGAGCGCGGGACCGAAGCGCGGGATGGAACGGGCGAGGGTCCTGAAGGAGCGGCCGAGGCCTGCGGGATAGGGCGCCACGGCGTCGGCCATCGCCCCGACGGGCAGGAACCCCTCCGCCACGGACCCGACGACGAGGGCGCGCCGGGCGAGATCGGCGAGGATCGACTCGACCGCGTCCGTGCCGTCCTGCGACAGGGCGGTGGCGAGCCGGGCCGGTGGGACCGCCGCGCCGTCGTCCTCGGTCAGGACCACGAGGGCCTCGAGGACCTGGAGCTGGGGGCGTGGCACGTTGTCCAGGGCCCGCTGCAGGCTCGTGCGGGAGGATGCCCGGGCCGCGAGCGCGGCGAAGTCCGGCACCGGGGGAAGGATGAGATCGGGCCGGACGGTGAGGAGGCGGCGCACGTCGTCATCGCTCCGGAGGGCCAGCTGATCGGCCAGTGCTCGGATTGCGGACATCACCCCAAGATTACCCGGCGCCGCCGACACGGGTCCGTGGACCGGTGCGCATACCGCGACGCGAATGCCGGGGCGGGAGGCGTGGATTCAGGAGCGACGGCGCGCGACGGCGGAGCCGATGAGCAGCGAGACCATCAGCAGGAAGGCGATCGGTAGGCAGAAGTAGCTGGCCAGGACGAAACCGGGCCACACCGTCCCCTGCAGGAAGGCCGTCACGAGGATGGCTGCGAGGGACACCAGTCCCACGGCGGCGAAGGCGACCGCGAGCACCATGACCAGGAACCGGCCGCGGGAGGGCCGCCCGGGGTCGCCGTCCGGCACCGCGGTGTCACCGGAGGGACGCGAGGTGGGGTTCGGGGCCGGGTCATCAGGGATCATAGCCGTCCCAGACTACAAGAACCGCGGGCGGGTCCTCCCGACGCTATACCCTAGGAGACACAGACTTCCCGGCGGCAGCAGCGCGCCCGGGTGCCAGGCGGCCTGCGTGGACCGGGCCAGGGCCGCCGGTGACACTGCCCGGTACGGCCAAGAAGAGGTAGACGACGTGCCCATCGGCAAAGTGAAGTGGTTCGACGCGGACAAGGGATTCGGGTTCCTGGCCACGGACGACGGCAAGGAAGTGTTCCTGCACGCCTCGGCCCTGCCCGCGGGCGTGACCGAGGTCAAGGTGGGCGCGAAGCTGGAGTTCGGCGTCGCCGACGGACGGCGCGGCCCCCAGGCCCTCTCCGCCCGGATCCTCGAGCAGCCTCCCTCCGTGGCCAAGGCCAGCCGGAAGAGCGCCGACGACATGGCTGTCATCACGGAGGACCTCATCAAGCTGCTCGACGGCGTCTCCAACGGACTCCGCAAGGGCCGCTACCCGGAGAAGGTGCATGCGACGAAGGTCGCGGCGGTCCTGCGGGCGGTTGCCGACGACCTCGACGCGTAGGCTTCGATCATGACCCCGAGCAACCTGGACGCGGTCGACGGCGCGCCGTCGACCGACATCGAAGCGACGCCCGAGGGCGCCGACGCGCCCGCCGTCGTCGAGGCCGCCCGGAAGCCCCGGGTGGCCCGACGCATCCCGAAGACCGACTCCGTGCTCGAGGCCGCCGTGGAGCGTGCACGCCAGGGCGTGCTGGAGGTTGCCCCGGAGGCCCAGGTGGGCCGCCATGTGTCGGCCACGATCGACGGGGAGCGACTGGTCACCCACCGGTTCGAGGCGTTCGTGCCCGGGTACGGCGGATGGCAGTGGTACGCGAGCGTGGCCCGCGTGGCACGGAGCAAGGACGTGACGGTCTGCGAGGTGGGGCTGCTGCCTTCCTCCGCCTCCTTGCTGGCGCCCGAGTGGCTGCCGTGGTCGGAGCGGGTGCGTCCCGAGGACTCACCGCAGGACGAGGCGTCGGAGGCCGCCGGGGACGCCGTCGCGACGGACGGGACCGCTGCTGCCGAGGAGGCCCAGGCCCCTGACGCGGCTGCCGCTCCCGCTGCGGCTGCCGAGGCGGCCCAGACCCCTGACGCGGCGGACACTGCCGATGCAGGCGTGACGCCGGCGGCCGACGAGGACGAGCCCTCCGCCGCGGACCGGCCCGACGCCGAGTGATCCGTCCGTGGTGCCGGAGCGGACGGGGAGGCGCATGAGCACTTTCCGGTCCCTCGGTATCCACAACTACAGGCTCTGGTTCGTCGGTGCCCTGATCTCCAACATCGGCACGTGGATGCAGCGGACCGCGCAGGACTGGCTGGTCTACGACATCCTGACCGAGCAGAACGCATCGGCGCTGGGGATCGTCATGGCCCTGCAACTGGGGCCCCAGCTCGTGATCGCTCCCTGGGCAGGCCTGATCGCGGACACCGTGGACCGGCGCAGACTCCTCGCCACCACACAGGTGGCGATGGCGGTGCTCGGCGTCGGCCTCGGCTTGATGGTCCTCCTGGACGTCGCCGTCCTCTGGCACGTCTACGCCTTCGCCCTGGCGCTCGGCGTCGTCTCGGCGTTCGACGCCCCGGCGCGGCAGGCGTTCGTGTCGGACCTCGTCGACGACGAGTACCTCCCCAACGCCGTGGCGCTCAACAGCGCCTCCTTCAACGGGGCCCGCCTCGTGGGCCCCGCGATCGCCGGGCTGCTCACCGCGGGCGTAGGGCCGGGCTGGGTGTTCCTGATCAACGCCCTGACGTTCGGCGCGATGGTCTACGTGCTGCTCGCGATGCGCAGTTCCGAGCTGAATCCGCAACCCCGTTCGGCGCCCGGCAAGGGGCGCATCAGGGCGGGCTTCCGCTACGTGAGGCACCGGCCCGATCTCATGATGGTGATGCTCGCGATCTTCATCGTCGGCACTTTCGGACTGAACTTCGCCGTCTTCATCGCCGCCATGGCCCGCAGCGAGTTCGGCCAGGGGGCGGGGGTCTTCGGCGTGCTGTCCTCGGTGATGGCCGTGGGCTCCGTCGCGGGCGCGCTGCTCTCCGCCCGGCGGGACAGGCCGCGCCTGCGGTTCATCTTCGGTGCGTCGGCGGCGTTCGGGATCGCGTGCGCGCTGGCCGCCCTCGCCCCCACCCTGTGGCTCTTCGGGCTGGCCCTCGTGCCCGTCGGGCTGTTCGCACTGACGCTGATGACGAGTGCCAACGCGTACGTGCAGACGACGACGGAGCCGGCCATGCGCGGGCGCGTCATGGCCCTGTACTTCGCCATCTTCCTCGGCGGGACGCCCCTCGGGGCGCCGGTGGTGGGATGGGTCTCGGACATGTTCGGTCCGCGATGGAGCCTCGGGGTCGCGGCGGCATCCGGGCTGATCGCCGCCGGTGCCGGGATCTTCTGGGCGTGGCGGTATCACGACGTCCGGCTGCGCTACGACCGCTCGGCGCCCCGGCGCCTGCGCATCGACCACGAGGCCGGCACGCCCGACCCCGCGCCGTAGGGCTGACACACCCAAGCGCACCCGTCGGGCCGGCCAGCGGGCTGCGGCCCCGACCGCCAGTGGGCTGCGGCCCGCCGCGGGGTGACGGGCTGCTAGAGGAGGTTCTCGACCACGTGGTCGATGCACCCGATGAGGGCCGAGACGTCATCGGGCTCGATCGCCACGAAGGTGGCGACGCGGAGCTGGTTGCGCCCCAGCTTCCGGTACGGCTCGACGTCGACGACCCCGTTCGCGCGCAGGATCGCGGCGATGCGGCCGGCGTCCACGGCGTCGTCGAAGTCCACGGTCACGATCACGTTCGAGCGGTCCTCGGCGCGTGCCACGTACGGGCTCGCCACCGTCGAGGCCTCCGCCCAGCGGTACAGCCGCCCCGCCGAATCGGCCGTCCGGGCCGCAGCGAAGGGCAGTCCGCCCTGCGCGTTGAGCCACTGCACCTGGGCGTCCAGCGTCACGAGGGTGGACAGCGACGGCGTGTTGTAGGTCTGGTTGAGGCGGGAGTTGTCGACGGCGGTCTGCAGGTTGAGGAAGTCCGGGACCCACCGGTCACCGGCGGCGATGCGTGCAGTGCGCTCCAGGGCGGCGGGGGACAAGAGGCCGAGCCACAGGCCGCCGTCGGAGGCGAAGTTCTTCTGCGGCGCGAAGTAGTAGACGTCGGCCCGGGAGACGTCGACGTCGAGCCCGCCGGCGGCGGAGGTGGCATCGACGACGACGAGCGCGCCGTCATCGGCACCCTCGACGCGACGGACGGGCGCAGCCACCCCGGTGGAGGTCTCGTTCTGCGGCCAGGCATAGACGTCGACGCCGGCCTCCGCCGTCGCCTCCGGGCGGGTGCCCGGCGCGCTGGTGAGGATGCTGGAGGCGTCGAGGAAGGGCGCCTTGTCAGTGGCGGACGCGAACTTGGAGCCGAACTCGCCGAAGGAGAGATGCTGGGCCTTCCGCTCGACGAGCCCGAAGGTGGCGACGTCCCAGAAGGCCGTGGATCCGCCCACCCCGAGGACCACCTCGTACCCGTCCGGGGCGGAGAAGAAGGTGCTGAGCCCGTCGCGGACGCGCCCCACGAGGTCGCGGACCGGGGCCTGGCGGTGCGAGGTCCCGAGGAGGGAGCTTCCGGCTGCGACGAGGGCGTCGATCTGGGCGCTCCGGACCTTCGACGGGCCCGCGCCGAAGCGGCCGTCCGAGGGGAGGAGGTGTGCGGGAATGCGGGGGAATTCGCTCATGGGGGCTCCAGCTCTGGGACGGCGGGGTTCGATCTCATTCTGCCCCAGCGCCCGATGGCCCTCCATTTGTTAACGCCGCGGCTTCGACGGCGCGGACCGGGGTGCCGCAGGATTGCCGGGCCCCCGGAGCCATGCGTTAACCTTGGGAGGCGTGGGGCGGAGCCGGGCAGATGGCCGCACCCTCACCGGCGTGAGGCATTTCGGCCGCGCACCCGCACCGCACCAAGGAGCTGAACCGCATGACGGACCTCATCGACACCACCGAGATGTATCTGCGGACCATCCTTGAGCTCGAGGAAGAGAACATCGTCGCGCTCCGTGCGCGCATCGCCGAGCGGCTGCGACACTCAGGCCCCACCGTGTCCCAGACCATCGGCCGGATGGAACGCGACGGCCTCGTGGTCGTCTCGGACGACCGGCACCTGGAGCTCACCGAGGCCGGCCGACGCCGCGCCACCGGCGTGATGAGGAAGCACCGCCTCGCGGAGCGTCTGCTGAGCGACGTGATCGGGCTCGACTGGGCGTACGTCCACGACGAGGCCTGCCGGTGGGAACACGTCATGAGCGAGCGGGTGGAGCGTCGGCTGTACGAGCTCCTCGGCAAGCCCTCGGACTCGCCGTACGGCAACCCGATCCCGGGGCTGGCGGCGATCGGCGGCGTCGAGTCGGAACAGTTCACCGATGGCGTGGTCACCCTGCTGTCCGCGATGTCCTCCTATACGCCCGGCGCCACGGTCACCCTCGCGCGCCTCGCCGAGCCCATCCAGGTGGACCCCGAGCTCCTCACGCAGCTCGACGAAGGTGGGCTCCGCCCGGGAGCCCAGCTCACGCTCGAATCGGTGGGAGGCTATGTCTCGGTGCGCGTCCCCGGCGTCGAGGGAGCCCTCGAACTGCCGCCCGAGGTCGCCTCGCACGTCTTCGTATCCCTCGGAGACTGACTTCCTCGGAGCGATCGTCACCGGAAAAATACCATTCCGTGATCAGAACGTGACATACCTCGCATCCTGGTGTAGCTTTCAACTCGTGCCGGACCCGCTGTGAATCCAGCACCCTCCTGCAAATCGCCTAGCTCTGCCATTGCCGGAGGTCCGTCCGCACCATCGCATGGCAGAGGCGGGGGAACCAATTCTGGGTTTCTGAGAAGAAATCCTCGGGGTGAAGTCGCTGTGTTCCGCAGCGGCCGGGTGACTCCCATCCGAATCCGACAGCTCACCTCGCAGGCGTTGGGAGAGGCAATCCAACGTGTCCACGAGCTCTTCATCGGGCCGCCACCGCGCGCCCCGAAACATCAAACCGCTGACAGTCCTGTCCGCAGCCGTCGCATCCAATGCCGGATCCGTCGGCCGTCAGGCCGCCGTCGTCGTCGCCGCTTCCGGCCTGGTCCTGACCGCGGGCCTGCCGGCCCACGGGACCGCCGGTGCGGAGCGTGAGGTGCAGTCCTCCACAACCCTGAGCATCGAGCGTGTCGTGACGGCCGAGGTGACGGTTCCGGCCACCGCGACCGTGTCCTTCGACCGTGTCGCCGTCGAGGTGAAGGCCGCTCCCAAGACCGCTCCCAAGGTGGTACCGAAGACGGCCCCGACGCAGGTCGAGGACGCTCCCGCGGTCAAGGCCCCCGTCGTCGAGGCCCCCGTCGTCGAGGTCCCGGTCGCCGAAAGCCCCGTGGTCGAGGCTCCGGTCGCTCCGGTCCGGGCCCCGGTCGTCGAGGATGCGCCGGTGGCACCGCCGGCACCGGTTCAGGCCCCGCCCGTCGCCGCTCCGGCTGCCGTTGCCCCGGCTCCGGTCGAGGCCGCGCCGGCCCCCGCTCCCGTGGCCGTCGCTGCGGCCCCAGCTCCCGTGGCCGTCGCTGCGGCACCCGCGACTCCCGCTGCCGTGAAGTCCGCGCCCGCCCCGTCCTCCGGTATCGCCGCGGGCCTGGTCGGTTCGGCCTATGCGCAGATCGGCGTGGCCCAGGACTGCACCGCCATGGTGGAGAAGGCCCTGCGCTCGGTCGGCAAGTCCGTGGGCGATCTCGCCCCGGGGCAGTTCTACCAGTTCGGTGACGCCGTCGGCTCACCAGCTGCCGGGGACCTCGTGATCACCGGCGGCCACGTCGCGATCTACGTCGGCAACGGCCAGGTCATCAGCGGTGGCCTCAACGGCATGAACACCGGCCTGCACAACCTCTCAGACCTCCCCGGCGCCGGCTTCGTCCGCGTCCGCTAGAAACCACCCGGAGAACACACCCATGTCAGCACCCCTGTCCTTCCGCCCTGCCCCCGCCCGCCACCGCGACGACGCCCGCAGCGCAGCCGGCTTCGCCGTCCTCGCGCGGACCGCATCCATCAACGCCGGTGGCATGGGCCGCCAGGCAGCCGTCTTCGCGGCCGCCTCCGGGCTCGTCCTCACCAGTGGGGTCGCCGCCAACGCCGCGGACGTCCAGCCCCAGCGCGACGTCGCGGTGTCGAGCATCACCCTGACCTCCGCCCGCCCGGCCGTCGTCGCCTCGGACAAGGCCTCCGTGTCCTTCGCCATGACCCCGGTCAAGGTGACGGCCAAGCCGGTCGTCGTCAAGAAGGCCCCGGCCAAGAAGGCTCCCGCCGACGTACCCGTGGCCGAGGCGCCTGCGGCAGCGCCCGTCGAAGCACCTGTCGTCGAAGCATCCGTGGCAGCCCCTGCGGCCGAAGCCCCCGTCGTCGAGGCGCCCGCCGCCATCGCGTTTCCCGCGGTGGCAGCCCCGATCGGAACGCCGGTCGTCCAGGTTCCCGTCACCCAGGCGCCGGTCGCTCAGGCGCCGGTCGCTCAGGCGCCGGTCGCTCAGGCGCCGGTCGTCCAGGCCCCTGTCGCCGCAGCGCCCGTCGCCGCGCCCCGCCCCGTGAAGGTCGTCCCGGCATCGACGCCGGCTCCCGCACCCTCCTCCGGTGTCGCTGCGAGTATCGCCGCGGCAGCCAAGGGCCAGGTCGGCGTCACGCAGGACTGCACGCGCCTCGCGAGCAACTCGCTCGCTGCAGCCGGCATCAACTTCCACGGCTGGCCGGCCGGCTACCTGTCCCTCGGCCGCACGGTGGGTGCCGGCGAGGCGATCCCCGGCGATCTGATTTACTACGCCGACGGCGGCATGGGCATGGCCCACATCGCGGTGTACATCGGCGGCGGCCAGGCCGTCCACGGCGGGTTCAACGGCAACACCACCGTGATCGCCCCGGCCGAACTCGGGTCCGGCGGCGTGTACATCCGCGTGGGCGGCTGACCCGGACGTTCCCGAGGACAAGAGGACCGGCACGGGTGCCGGTCCTCTTCCCGTCCACTCGAGGCAGGAGATGGCAGGAGCGACGTCCTGCGCCTCGTCGGTCCCGGCGTTACGCGGAAGGCCGGGTGCGGCTTACCCTTGCAGTGTCCATCGAAGCACTTCCCCCGATTCCGGGACGGCAACCGGTTGCGGGGGACAGGTCAGCAATGGGGCAGGTCGAATGCGCACTCTTGTTCTGAATGCAGGATATGAACCGCTGGCGGTCGTCACCTTCCGCCGGGCGCTGGTCCTCGTGCTCACCGGGAAGGCGAGCGTCGTGGCCGAGGACGACGACCCCGTGGTCGGTCCTGCCGAGGTCTTCGGGCGGCCCTCGGTGATCCTGCTCAACAGATACGTGAAGGTTCCCTACCGCCAGGACTTCGCGGCGACGCGGCGAGGGGTGCTGCGCCGTGACAACCACCTGTGCGCCTACTGCGGGAAGGCGGCATCCACCATCGACCACGTGATGCCGAGATCGCGCGGCGGGGGCGACACCTGGGAGAACCTCGTGGCCTGCTGCCTGCGCTGCAACAACGCCAAGGGGAACCGGACCCTCGCCAGCCTCGGCTGGTCCCTCCGGGTGGTCCCTCGCCCTCCCCGCGGCCCCCAGTGGCAGATCCGCGAACTCGAGAGGCCCGCGCCCCAGTGGAGCGAATTCCTCGCGGAGACCGCCGCGTGAGGGCGAACCCTCCGCTGTTCGACGCCGTGGTCCTCGCCGGAGGGCGGTCCTCCCGGCTCGGCGGCATCCCGAAAGCCGGTCTGCTGGTCGAAGGGACAACCCTGCTGGAGAGGACGTGCGCGGCGCTCGCCGGCGCCGCACACCTGGTGGTCGTGGGCCCGGAGACGAACGGGGGTCGTGCGATGCCCGGAGCGCCACTCTTCGTGCGGGAGGAACCGGCGTTCGCCGGTCCGGCAGCGGCGCTCGTGGCAGGGCTCCGGGCGGGGACGGGCCGACGGGCCCCCTGGTGCGCCGTCGTCGCCTGCGACATGCCGCGCGTCGCGGAACTCGTCGACGTGCTGCTCGCCGAGGCCGCCGCTTCCGACGACGACGCCTCGCTCGTCACCTTCGACGGGGGCCGTTGCCAGCCGCTCGCGGCCCTCTACCGGAGCGATGACCTGGCGGCCGCCGTGGCCGCGGTCCTCTCCGCCGGGACCGCCGACAACCTGTCGATGCGCAGCCTCCTTGCTAGTGTGAGGACCAGACCTGTCCCGGTTGCGCCGGGCACAACGCACGACGTCGACACCTGGGCTGATGCGAGGGCACTGGGAATCGACGTCCCCTGACACCTGCCGGAGGGCTCATGGACGATCGCCAGAGACTGCTGCACGAATGGACCGGACGGCTGCTCGCCGCCTTCGAGATCGACGGGACGGACGTGGACATCGACGCCGTCCTCGACCTGGCCGGGAAGGCCGCCCATGGGGTCGTGCGCCCGGCCGCGCCCCTGACGACGTACGTGGTGGGCTACGCCGCCGGTCTCGCCGTCGGCAGCGGACAGGCCGACGAGGACGTGGCCATGCGCTCGGCACTGGCGGTCGCCGATGCCCTCTGCGCCGAGGCCGCGACGGAAGGCGGTACCGCATGATCGAGGCCGGCGCAGCAACGAACGTCGACTGGGCCACGGCCCGGGCCCTGGCCTACGGCGCCGGGCGCCCCCTGCCCTTCCAGACCGTGCTCCTCGCCGATGCGCTCGGGCAGACCCTCGCGGAGCCCGTGTACGCCCTCCAGCCGATACCGCACTACGCGTCGTCCGCGATGGACGGCTGGGCGGTCAACGGCGCACCGCCCTGGACGCTCGTGAGCCGTCCCGAGCCCGCGGAACACCCGCGCGGCGGCAGGCCGACCCCGCACAGCGATTCCGGGGAGATCTCGCTCGCGCCCGGCGAGGCGACCTTCATCCTGACGGGTGGCGTGGTGCCCCAGAACGCCGTCGGCATCCTCCGGACCGAGCGCGGCGCCGTCCGTGGAGGCACGCTGGAGCGCAACGCGTCCGCGCGCCCCGACGAGCCGTCGGCCGGCGAGCACGTTCGGCCCGCCGGTGAGGAGGCGGCCGAAGGATCCCTGGCGATCCCCGCCGGCGTCGTCCTCAACCCGGCCCAGATAGCCCTCGCCGCGGTCTGCGGCCACGACACCCTCGCCGTCCTGCGGGCGCCGCGCGTGTCCCTGCTGATGACCGGTGACGAGGTGATAGAACACGGCCTTCCGCATGCGGGCCAGGTCCGGGACACCTTCGGTCCCCAGCTGCCCGGCTTCGTCGCGATGCTGGGCGGCCACGTGGACGTGTCCGGCCGCGCGAAGGACGACCTCGACGACGTCGTGGCGGCCATCAGCGCCGAACCCACCGACGAGTTCTCCCTCGCCCGGGCCTCCGGCGACGTGCTCATCACCACGGGCGGGACCGGCAGCTCCATGGCCGATCACATCCGCCGGGCCCTCATGGAGGTCGGGGCCGAGATGATCATCGACGGCATCGCCATGCGCCCCGGACATCCCACCCTGCTCGCCCGGCTCCCCGACGGCCGCTTCCTCGTGGGGCTCCCCGGCAACCCCCTCGCGGCGATGATGGCGATGATCACGGTCGCCGGGCCCCTGCTCGCGGGCCTGCGCGGCTCCTCGCTGGACGAGCCCTCACCGGTGGTGACGGCCGCCGCGTTCGAACCCCTACCCGACAGGAGCCGCCTGGTGCCCTACCGGACGGAATCCGGGCGGGCCGTGCCGAGCACGCACCAGCGCTCCGGGATGCTCCGCGGGCTCGCCGCAGCCGATGGCGTGATGGTGGTCCCCGCGGAGGGGTGCCGGGCCGGTGACTCCGTGCAGGCCCTGTCGCTGCCGTGGGCACCGCCCAGGGCCTGACGGGCGTAGCGTTTCACCATCCAGGTTTTTCGTGTCGGCACCGACACACCAGGCAGATGCCCGGGGGTCGACAGAGCCCCGGGCCGGAATAAGGAGAGCCGGATGAACCGGGTCACGCAGCGCCGCCGCATCACGAAGTTCCGGATCGGAGCGCAGACCGGACGTCGCGAGGACGTGCTCGCCGGTGAGGAGCCGCTGGAGATCCGCCTCGACGGCAAGGCCTTCACGGTGACGATGCGCACGCCGGGCGACGACTTCGACCTCGTGGCCGGCTTCCTCGTCTCGGAGGGTGTGGTCTGGGAGCCGGGCCAGCTGCCGAGCCTGCGGTACTGCGCGGGCGTGGACGACAACGGTCAGCAGACCTTCAATGTGGTGGAGGCGCAGCTCCGGCCCGGCGTCGAACTGCCGGACACCGCCATGGAGCGCCACGTCTACACCTCGAGCTCGTGCGGGATCTGCGGCACCGCGTCCATCGACGCCGTCCGGAAGTCCTCGCGGTTCGACCTGCACACGGACGCCGCGCCCATCGACCTCGGGATCCTCGCCTCGCTGCCGGACCGCCTGCGCGAGAGCCAGAAGCTGTTCGACCGCACCGGCGGCGTCCACGCCGCGGGGCTCTTCACCGCGGAGGGGGAGCTGCTGTGCCTGCGGGAGGACGTGGGACGGCACAACGCCGTCGACAAGGTGGTGGGGTGGGCCCTGCGGGAGGGCATGCTGCCCCTGCGCGGGACGATCCTCCAGGTCTCCGGGCGGGCCTCCTTCGAACTCGTGCAGAAGGCGCAGCTCGCGGGCATCCCGGTCCTCGCAGCGGTGAGCGCGCCGTCGTCGCTGGCGGCGGACCTCGCGGACGACGCCGGGCTGACGCTCGTGGGCTTCAGCCGCGGCACGACCCTGAACTGCTACTCCCACCCGGACCGTATCGCGGCCTGACCGGCGTCAGGCAATGCCGGGGTGCGGCGTCGCGTCCGCGTTCCCGGCGCCAGGGGCGTGTCGCGGCGGGACACGCCGTCGTCCGACGGTCCCTGCCACGGAAGCGGTGCGGGAACCCGCACTGGACCGGGCGAACCTAGAACGGGTTGAGCAGGCGCTGCACGAAACGCCGCGTGCGCTCCTCGCGGGGATGGCGCAGCACCTGGTCGGGGTGCCCGTGCTCGACGACGACCCCGCCGTCCATGAACACGACCTCGTCCGCGACCTCGCGGGCGAAGGCCAGTTCATGGGTCACGATCACCATGGTCCACTTCTCCTCCGCGAGCTCCTTGATGACGGTGAGCACCTCGCCGACCAGTTCGGGGTCCAGGGCCGACGTCGGCTCGTCGAACAGGAGCAGGTCCGGCTGCAGCGCCAGGGCCCGGACGATCCCGACGCGCTGCTGCTGCCCGCCGGACAGGTTGAACGGGTAGGCGTCGCGCTTCTCGGCGAGGCCCACCCGCGCGAGCAGCCGTTCGGCGTCCGCGACCGCCTCTTTCCGGGGCCGCTTCTGCACCTGCACCGGTCCCTCGATGATGTTCTCCAGCACCGTCCGGTGGGGGAACAGGTTGTACGTCTGGAAGACCATCGCGCTGCGGTCGCGCAGCGCCAGGGCGTCCTTCTTCGGGACCTTCGCGGCGAAGTCCACCGACGGACCGCCGCGGAAGGCGACGGTACCGGCGTCGGGCGTCTCCAGCCCGTTCAGGCACCGCAGCACGGTGGTCTTGCCGGACCCCGAGGGGCCTACGAGGGCCACGACCTGCCCGCTGTCGATGTGCAGATCTATCGAGGACAGCACCCGGGTGGTCCCGAAGGACTTCTGCAGGTCCGTGACCTGGAGCAGTGGGCCCTCCGTGGTGTGCGGACGCAGGGGATCAGTGGGCAACATAACGATCCAATCGCTTCTCGAGCACGGTCTGGCCGCTGGACAGGACGAGGCAGAAGACCCAGTAGATCGCGGCGGCTTCCATGTAGATCAGCATGAACTGCTGGGAGTACGCCGCAATCTGCTGTGCTTCGCGGAACAGCTCCGTCACGAGGATCAGCGACGCCAGCGAGGTGTCCTTCACGAGGCTGATGAACGTGTTGGACAGCGGCGGCACGGAGACGCGCGCCGCCTGCGGCAGGATGACGCGGCGCAGGGTCAGCGTCCGGGACATCCCGATGGTATGGCCCGCCTCCCACTGGCCCTTGGGCACGGACAGGATGGCGGCGCGCAGGATCTCCGCCGCGTAGCCGGCAACGTTGAGGGAGAACGCGATGATCGCGCTCGGCCAAGGGTCGAGGGTCACCCCGATCGAGGGCATCCCGTAGAAGATCACGAACAGCTGCACCAGGAGCGGGGTGCCCCGGATGACGGAGACGTAGAACCGGGCGATCCCGGCCAGGACGGGCTGGCCGCTGATCCGCATGAGCGCGACGACGAGGGCGAGGGCGAGCCCTATCGCGAAGGACGCGAGCGAGAGCGGGATGGTCCCCGTCAGACCGCCCGAGAGCATGGGCCAGAAGGAGGTGCGCAGCAGCTCCCAGTCCATCAGTCAGCTCCGGGGGCCGCTGCGCCCCGTGGGCAGGGGCGCGACGGCGTCCGTCGTGGCGTCGGCATCACTCGCTGACGTCGGTGCCGAAGTACTTCTCGGAGATCTCGGCGAGGGTCCCGTCCGCGCGCAATTCGCCGAGTGCCGTGTCGATGGCGTCCACGAGCTCGGTGCTGCCCTTGCGGACGGCGACGGCGCTCTGGGAGGTCTCGTCGGTGGTGGCCGCGATCTTGATGGCGTCGTTCTTGTCCGTGTTCTGGTAGTCGAGGTAGGTCAGCTCGTCGTTGATCGTCGCGTCGACGCGGCCCTGCTCGAGGAGGGTCACGGACTGCGCCCAGCCCTCGACGGGCTCGACGTTCGCGCCGCTCTCGGTCGCCAGTGCGTTCCAGTTGCTGGTCAGGGACTGCGCCGTCGTCTTGCCCTCGAGGTCCTCGAAGGAGGAGATGTCGTCGTTGTCGGCGCTCGTGACGATCACCCCGGAGCTCACCGTGTAGGGCGCGGAGAAGTCGTAGGCCTCCTTGCGCTCGTCGGTGATGGAGACCTGGTTCGCGATGACGTCGAACCGGCCCGCCTCGAGACCTGCGAAGATCGCGTCCCACTGGGTCTCCTCGAACTCCGCCTCGACGCCCATCTTCTCGGCGACCGCGGTGATGACCTCGACGTCGTACCCGGTGAGCTCCCCGCTGCCGCCCTCGTGGTAGCTGAAGGGCTTGTAGGTGCCCTCGGTGCCCACGGTCAGGACCCCGGAGTCCTGGATCTCCTGGAGGGAGGTGGCCGGCGCCGGTTCCGAGGAGCCGCCGTCACCGGCAGGAGCCGACGACGAGCAGCCGGCGAGCGCCAGCGTGAGGGCTGCGGCGGTACCGAGGATGGACAGGCGGAGATTCATGGGATGCTTCCTTGGGGTGTGGGGGACAGGCGCGGCGGTCGCCGGAAATAGAAGGGCTCCTGAACGGCTTGAACCCTAGGTGTAACTGCTCCGCCCGCTCGCGGCCGGAATCGGAACACTACCGATGTGAACACCGGGACAACCACTTATTGTTCCGCAGCATGACGGCGGGGTCCGGAACACCCACGCATTCGAGCCGAAACCGGCATCCACGGAAGGAACGGCCATGAGCATGGAAGGCGCGGCGTGGAGCTCGCTCTACAGGATCTCGACGGCGAAGGGCAGCAAGCACGGCTTCTCCCGGGAGACGGTCCGCCGGATCCTGACCTTCGCCGTGCCCTACCGCGCGAAGCTCGTGCTCTTCATGCTGCTGTCCGTTGCCGGCGCGTTCCTCGCCGTCGCGACGCCGGTCCTAGCCGGGCAGGTGGTCGACGTCATCGTGGCCGATGGCGAGGTCCGGACGATCGTGTGGCTTGCCTCCATCATCGCGCTGGTCGCCGTCGTGGACGCCGGGGTGTCCCTGCTCACGCGCTGGTACTCGTCGCGCATCGGTGAGGGAGTCATCCTGGACCTCCGCACCGCCGTGTTCAACCACGTGCAGAAGATGCCCATCGCCTTCTTCACCCGGACGCGGACCGGCGCCCTGGTCAGCCGCCTCAACAACGACGTAATCGGCGCGCAGCAGGCATTCAGCGGCACGCTGTCCGGCGTGGTCACGAACCTGGTGGCCCTGATCCTCACCCTCGCCGTCATGCTGAGCACCTCCTGGCTCGTGACCGTGCTCGCCGTCCTCATGCTGCCCGTCTTCCTGGTGCCGGCCCGCCGCATGGGCAGCCGCCTCGCCGCGCTCCGCCGCGAGGCCGCCGACCACAACTCGGCCATGAGCACCCAGATGACGGAGCGCTTCTCGGCGCCCGGCGCCACGCTCGTCAAGCTCTTCGGCCGCCCGGACGAGGAGGCCGAGGAGTTTCGCATCCGCGCCGCCCGCGTCCGGGACATCGGGGTGCGCACGGCGATGCTGCAGTTCGTCTTCTTCACCGCCCTCATGCTCGTCTCCGCGCTGGCGCTCGCCCTCGTGTACGGGCTCGGCGGGACGCTCGCGCTCGCGGGCAGGCTCGAGACGGGGGACGTCGTCACGCTCGCGCTCCTCCTCACCCGCTTGTACGCGCCGCTGACCAGCCTCGCGAACGCGCGCGTCGAGATCATGAGCGCGATCGTCAGCTTCGAACGCGTCTTCGAGGTGCTGGACCTCGAACCGTTGATCCGGGAGAAGCCCGACGCCGCCGTCGTCCCCGACGGCCCCGTCTCCGTGGAGTTCGACGACGTCCGCTTCGCCTACCCGTCCGCCGACAAGGTCTCCCTCGCCTCCCTCGAGGAGGTCTCCACGCTGGACACCCGGGGCGGCGAGGAGGTGCTGCACGGGGTGTCGTTCCGCATCGAGCCCGGCCAGACCGTCGCGCTCGTCGGCACCTCGGGTGCCGGCAAGTCGACCATCGCCCAGCTCCTGTCGCGCCTGTACGACGTCGACAGCGGCGCGGTGCGCCTCGCGGGCGCCGACGTCCGGGACGTCACGTTCGCCTCGATGCGCCACACCCTCGGCATGGTGACGCAGGACGGCCACCTGTTCCACGAGACCATCCTGTCCAACCTGCGCCTCGCACGTCCCGAGGCCACGGAGGACGAGGTGTGGGACGCCGTGCGCCGGGCCCGGCTGGAGCCGCTGATCCGGTCCCTGCCCGATCAGCTCGACACGATGGTGGGCGAGCGCGGGTACCGGCTGTCCGGCGGCGAGCGCCAGCGCATGACCATCGCCCGCCTCCTCCTCGCGCAGCCCCGCGTGGTGATCCTCGACGAGGCGACGGCCGCCCTCGATTCGACGTCGGAGGCGGCCGTGCAGGCGGCCCTGAGCGAGGCACTCGAGGGGCGGACCGCCATGGTCATCGCACACCGGCTCTCGACGATCCGCAGCGCGGACCTGATCCTCGTGGTCGAGGACGGGGCGATCGTCGAGCGCGGGACGCACGCCGAACTGCTGGCCGTGGGCGGCCGGTACGAGGAACTGCACCGGACGCAGTTCGCCGTGCAGAAGGCCGTGGCCGCGGACGAACAGCCCGAAACCCTGAGCGGCGTCCAGGGGTCGGCAGTCTGATGGAGGCGTTCTGACGGAGGCGTCCTGACCGAGACGATCTGACGGAGACGCTGTAGTAGCGGCGCTCAGTCGGTGAACGCGGGGATGATCGCTCCCGCGAACACCTGCCAGGCCAGGGCGCTCTTCGCGATGAAACTGAGGACGATGTACACGCGCTCGCCGTACAGGTAGTCGCGCCACGGACCGACCTGCCGGTACTGGAGCAGTTGGTTGATGGCGAAGACGTTGAAGAACAGGAACAGCGAGATGATGATCCCGTAGACGAAGCCGGGCGGTTCCGCCGCGCTCGTCGATCCCAGGGACAGGAAGTAGATCAGGATCGCGATCCAGGGCACGATCCCGGCCAGCGAGCCGAGGACGAAGGGCAGGAGGTTGCCGCTTCCGGGCCGCTCGTACTTCTCTTGCAGGGCGCCGAAGCCGATCATCGTCGCGTTGAGGGCGAACAGGGAGATCAGGGCCGCGATGTCCGTGATCCCGGTGGTCTGGGCGATGAGCCAGATCATCACGGACGAACTCAGCGAGTACTCGACCCATCGGAAGTAGTTGTGCCCGGCCCTCAGTCCCGCCGTGTAGCGGGCGAAGAACGGGGGTGAGGCGACGGTGAAGTGGAAGAGCGCGGACAGGGCCAGGAACAGGACGACGCCGGCGCCCACGTTGACGGCGAAGAGTTCCACGCGCTCGGGCGGCAGCGGGAAGCCCGGCGGGCCCGTCAGGTAGTCGGCCGTGACGGGGAACGTGACCTGGTCGTCCAGCCTCACCAGGAGAACGGTGAAGAGGACGGCCTGCAGGAGGTGCAGGGCACCGGCCGCCACATTGAAGGGGCGTAGGCGACGCATCCGGTCAGGGGTAGCGCCGGTGCTGTCGGCCGGGCTGCCGACGGGGTCTGAGCGGGTGGGGTCTGAGCGGGCGGGGCGCGCCATGGGGTCTCCTGACGGGAGGACCTAAGCCTTTCGGGGTGACCACCCTAGCATCGCCGGCCCCGCCCGGACAGGGGGTACCTAGACTGGGCCATGATCATCGTTCTCGCCGGGATCGACGGTGCAGGCAAGAGCACGGCGGGCCTGCTGCTCGTCGAGCGGCTGAGGGCAGCGGAGCGGGCTGCGGTCTTCACCATGAACCGGTCGGGTCGCCGCTCCATCACCGCCTGGTGCGGACGCCGGGACCTCCACCCGCCCGTGGCTCTGCTGGACGCCGTGGAGACCCTGATCCGGTGTGCCAACGTGCTGGTCTCCCATGCGCGGGCCGGCCCCCGCGCCACTGTCGTGGTCATGGACCGGTACCTCTACTGCCAGCTCGCGCTCCGGCACCTGCGGGGACTGCCGGCGGGCTGGTTGCTGCCCTTCCTCCTCGGGGTCCTGCCCACCCCCGACCTGGTGGTCTACCTCGACGTCCCCGCGGAGCTCGCGCACGCCCGGGTCATGAGCCGGGCCGTGGACAGCGAGACCGTCGAGCATCTGGGCGGCCTCGATACCGCCTACCGGCAGCTGGGCGTCTTCCCGACCTTCCTCGTCCTCGACGCGAGCCGCACGCCCGGGCAGCTCGTCGAGGACATCCTGCAGGAACTCGGGGCAGCCAGGCCGGACCCCGCGTCTCCGTCCGGCGTCGGGGGCTCCCGTCAGGACGCGCCCCTCAGCGGCCCGCGGTCCCCGAGCAGCCGGGGGATCACGTAGTCGACCAGCAGGGGAGCGAGATCCCGGCGTCCGGCTGCGTCCCCGAGGTCGAGCCACGCGAGCTCCTCGATCTCCGCGGCCGGGAGCGGTTCGGCGGTGAGGGGGCAGCGGAAGACGGTGGCCACCAGGTGGGTGTCCACCTCGTTCGCGGCCGGCCCGTCCCATGTACCGAGCAGGGAGAGGTCCTCGGGCCGGACCCTCAGGCCCAGTTCCTCGAGCAGCTCGCGGGAGCCGGTCTCGGCCGGCGTCTCGCCCGGTTCCGGCTTGCCGCCGGGCTGCATGAATAGGGTGGTCCCGCGCTTCCGGACGAGCAGCAGGCGGCCGGCCTCGTCGAGCAGGCACAGGGCCGTGACGGTGATCGTCGGAGCCTCAACCACGGGTCACGGTCCCTCTCCTGCGCGGAACGCGGGGGGATCCGCGGCCCCGCGTCCGCTGTGGTGCCCCTGGCCGGAATCGAACCGACGACCTTCCCTTTAGGAGAGGGACGCTCTATCCTACTGAGCTACAGAGGCTCGGATCGGCTGGTGGAGCCGATCCGGCGGTCCCAGCTTACCTGCTTCTCGTCCCGGCTCCTGCGTCCCTGCCGACCGCCGCCCGGAGCCGCCGCGGCAGGAACACGGAGGCGGCACCGGCCGCGAGGCTCAGCGCGAGCAGCACCCAGCGCAGCACCGTCAGCGTCGAGGCCAGCGCCACGGCCGCGGCGTCGGGCGTCGCCTCGGCGAGCACGGCGTCGATCGCGACGTTCTCCCACAGGTCGACGACGACGAACAGTATCACCGGCGCCCACAGCACCCAGCGGAGCCGGCGGCGCCCGGCGTTGAGCTGGATCAGCAGGAGCCAGGCGAACGCGAAGATCAGCGGGAACAGCGTGCCGGCTGTCCGGTGGAGGTAGCTCAGCTGGCCGCGGGCGTCGTCGTCCATCGCTCCGCGGAGCCGCTCCACGTACCCGGCGTCGTAGCCGCCGATCATCATGTCCGGCATCGCGAGCCCTCCCGAGAGCTGCGTCATCTGCCCGAGCGTGAGCAGGTGGAAGTACCAGAAGAGGAAGAGGGAGGCGACGGCGGCGGCGATCACGACCAGGCTGCCGTTGGACCGGGTCCGGTCCGGCCGGGGCGGCTCCGGGGCGGCGGAGGCTCCGGTGGAGTGCTTGCGTGCGATCTGCGCCCTGGTACGTCCCATGACAGCAGTATGGGCGACGATCGGCGCCCGCCATTCATCTCCCGGACACCATGGCGTCCACGATGCCAAGACGTGACTTATTTCCGCCTTGCGCGGCTTGTGATTGCGCTCACGCGCCAAGAACGGTTTTCTTGGAGCATGCCCTATACAACTTCGTTACCCATGACAGCTGCGTCCGACGACGTCGGATGGCTCGCTGCCGTCGACGAGGCGATCAACAATGCCTTCGCCCGACCCACCGAGATCTTCTCGAGCATCGTGTTCTTCCCCATCACCATCGGCGACGTCAGCTTCCCGGCCGTCGTCGCCTGGCTCATCCTTGCCGGCATAGTCTGCACGATCTACTTCGGAGTCCCGCAGTTCCGCGGCCTCAAGGTCGGCTACGAAGTGGTCCGTGGACGCTACTCCTCCAAGGACGATCCCGGTGAGGTGCCCCACTTCCAGGCCCTCACCTCGGCCCTCTCCGGGACCGTCGGCCTCGGCAACATCGCCGGCGTCGGCGCGGCGATGGCGCTCGGCGGCCCGGGTGCCACCTTCTGGATGATCTGCGCCGGACTCATCGGCATGGCCACGAAGTTCGCGGAATGCACACTCGGCGTCAAGTACCGCGAAGTACATGAGGACGGGTCGATCAGCGGTGGCCCCTTCAAGTACCTGCCCATCGCGTTCAAGAAGCTCGGCAGCGTTCCCGCGAAGATCCTCACCGGTATCTTCGCCGTCGCCATCCTCATCTTCGGTGTCGCCGGCGGCAACATGTTCCAGGCCAACCAGACCTTCGCCCAGGTCCAGAACGTCACGGGCGGCGAGGACGGGCCCCTCGGCAGTGCCGGGGCCGCGCTGATCTTCGGCATCGTGCTCGCCTTCCTCGTGGCCGTGGTCATCCTCGGTGGCATCAAGTCGATCGGTGCCACCACCTCCCGGCTGGTCCCCGCGATGGGCGGGATCTATGTCCTGGCCTGCCTGACCGTCATCCTCGTCAACGTCGACCAGGTGCCCGCCGCCATCGGAGCCATCATCAGCGGCGCGTTCAACCCGCAGGGCATCGCCGGCGGCGTCCTCGGCGTCCTGATCGTCGGCTTCCAGCGGGCCTCGTTCTCCAACGAGGCCGGCGTCGGCTCGGCGGCCATCGCGCACTCCGCCGTGAGGACCCGCCGCCCGGTCAGCGAGGGCTTCGTGGCCCTCTACGAGCCGCTCGTCGACACCGTGATCATCTGCACCATGACGGCGCTCGCCATCATCATCGCGGGCGCACCCAGCCTGCAGAACGGGATCGACCAGGTGCAGGGCGGGGGAGACACGCCCGACGGCGTCATCCTCACCTCGGACGCCTTCGCGACCGTGCTGCCCTGGTTCCCGATCGTGCTCGCGATCGCCGTCGTCCTGTTCGCCTACTCGACCCTCATCACGTGGTCCTACTACGGCCTCAAGGCGTGGGAGTACCTGTTCGGGCGCGGCAAGGCGGCCGAGGTGGCGTACAAGGTGATCTTCCTGTTCTTCACGGTGGCCGGCTGCGTGCTGACCTTCAGCCAGGTCATCAGCTTTGCCGACGCGGCGCTGTTCGTCTGCGCCTTCGTCAACCTGCTCGGCGTGTACTTCCTCCTGCCCGTCATCAAGCGGGAGATGCGCGACTACCTCGCGGACCGCAAGAGCGGCAAGCTGGCGATCCTCGGCATCGAGAAGGACGAACTGCAGCCGGAGAGCTAGGACCGGTCCGCTGCACCCCGGAACTGCCCCCGTCGGTCCGCCGGCGGGGGCAGCTCCATGCCCGGGAGGAACCCGGTGGGTGTCGGGGGCACGGCCTAGACTGGGAACACCATGGACATGCTCTTCGACCCCTACGTCTCCCCGCCCACGCCCGCCGAGAAGAAGCGTGCCCGGGAGGCGGCGATGGCCTCCGCCGCGGGCGACCCGGCCGCGGAGCACGTCCCCGCCCGCGCCGGCGTGGACGAGCACCGGGCCCGGGAACTCCTGCTGGGGCTGAACCCCCAGCAGGAGGAAGCCGTGAAGCACGGCGGATCGCCGCTGCTGATCGTCGCCGGCGCCGGGTCGGGCAAGACCCGCGTGCTCAGCCACCGGATCGCCCACCTGCTGGCCACCGGCCGCTCGCACCCGGGGCAGATCCTCGCCATCACCTTCACGAACAAGGCCGCCGCCGAGATGCGCGAGCGCATCGAGGGCCTGGTCGGCGATGTCGCGAAGCGGATGTGGATCTCCACGTTCCACTCCTCCTGCGTGCGGATCCTCCGCCGCGAGGCCGCGTCAGTGGGCCTCAATTCGAACTTCTCCATCTACGACTCCGCGGACACGCTGCGCCTCATCACGCTCGTGGCCAAGGGACTGGACCTGGACCCCAAGAAGTTCGCACCGAAAGCCATCCAGCACAAGATCAGCGCGCTCAAGAACGAGCTCGTCGACGAGGAGACCTTCGCCTCGACCGCCGGTCTGTCCGATCCCTTCGAGCAGGCCGTGGCCGAGGTCTACTCGGGCTACGCCCAGCGCATGCGCCAGGCCAACGCCATGGACTTCGACGACCTGATCGCCCAGACCGTCTACATGTTCCGGGCCTTCCCCGGCGTGGCCGACTACTACCGGCGGCGCTTCCGCCACGTCCTCGTCGACGAGTACCAGGACACCAACCACGCGCAGTACGCCCTGGTCCGGGAGATCGTCGGCGTGCCCGGCGAATCCTCGGAGGACCCGGCGGAGCTGACCGTCGTCGGCGACTCCGACCAGTCCATCTACGCGTTCCGCGGCGCCGACGTGCGGAACATCGTCGAGTTCGAGAACGACTACCCGAGCGCCCGCACCATCCTGCTGGAGCAGAACTACCGCTCCACCCAGAACATCCTGACCGCCGCGAACGCGGTCATCTCCCGGAACCCGGACCGCCCGGAGAAGCGCCTGTGGACGGCCGAGGGCAGCGGCGAGAAGATCGTCGGCTACGTGGGCGAGAACGAGCACGAGGAGGCCCGCTTCATCGCCGAGGAGATCGACCGGCTCCAGGACGAGGACGACATCCGGCCCGGCGACGTCGCGATCTTCTACCGCACCAACGCCCAGTCGCGCTCCGTCGAGGAGATCCTGCTCCGCGTCGGTCTGCCCTACAAGGTGGTCGGCGGGACACGTTTCTACGAGCGCAAGGAGATCAAGGACGCCCTGGCGTACCTGCGCGTCCTCGTGAACCAGGACGACGTCGTCAACCTCCGCCGCATCCTCAACGAACCCAAGCGCGGCATCGGCGACCGCGCCGAGTACGCCGTCGCGTCCCTGGGTGAACGCGAGCGGATCAGCTTCATGGAGGCCCTGCGGCGGGCCGACCAGGCGCCGGGCATGGCGACGCGCTCCGTCAACGCGGTGACCGGCTTCGTGAAGCTCATCGACGACCTCGCGGAGGTCGCGAGCGGCTCCGGCGCCTCGGCGGCCCTCGAGGCCGTCCTGGAGCAGACCGGCTACCTGGAACAGCTGCGCACCAGCAACGACCCTCAGGACGAGTCCCGCGTGGAGAACCTGGCCGAGCTCGTCGCCGTCGTCCGCGAGTTCGAACGGGACAACCCCGAGGGGACGCTCGGCGATTTCCTCGAGCAGGTGGCCCTCGTGGCGGACGCCGACCAGATCCCGGACGCCCCCGACGGGTCGGCCGCCGACGTGCAGCGCGCCGTCGAGGAGGCCCGGGCGCAGGGCGTGGTCACCCTCATGACGCTGCACACCGCCAAGGGCCTGGAGTTCCCCGTGGTGTTCCTCACCGGCATGGAGCAGGGCATCTTCCCGCACCAGCGCTCCGCGACCGATCCGAAGGAGCTCGCGGAGGAGCGGCGCCTCGCCTACGTGGGCCTGACCCGTGCCCGGCAGCGGCTCTACATCACGCGCTCCGAGGTGCGCAGCATGTGGGGCCAGAGCCAGTACAACCCGGCGAGCCAGTTCGTCAGCGAAATCCCGGAGGAGCTCATCCACTGGAAGCGCGAAGGCGCGGCGAAGCCCGCCTGGACCTCCGGCGGAGGCAGGGAGAGTGGCCCGCGGTTCAGTGGGTCCTACTGGGGTGCGAGCGGTGGCGGGTTCGCCGGCGGGGCCCCGGCGCCCTCCAGGAGCGTGGGGCGCGTGCAGCCCCAGAAGGAAGTCGTGTCCGTCGCCGTCGGCGACCACGTCAACCACACGAGCTTCGGCAACGGCACGGTCCTGTCCGTCGAGGGTGCGGGTGACAAGACCGTCGCGAAGGTGCGGTTCGACGTCGGCGAGAAGCGGCTGCTGCTGCGCTACGCGCCCCTCACGAAGGTGGCCTGACCCGGGCGGATCATTCCCGGAGCGCGCCTAGCAGTCCACAACACGTCCGCGCAAATTTCTACAAGAGATAGAAGTGTGGGCTTCCTCACGAAACGGATACTCTGGGGAAGGCCCCCGGCCCGAGGGACTAAAGTTCCCTCTTGTAAACCTACTTCGACGTAGAAGGACACTAGCTAAGTGGACCTGTTTGAATATCAGGCGCGCGATCTTTTCGAGGCACACGGGGTTCCCGTGCTCGCCGGCATCGTGGCGCAGACCCCAGAAGAAGCAAAGGCAGCAGCCGAGAAGATCGGCGGTGTCGTGGTCGTCAAGGCCCAGGTCAAGGTGGGCGGTCGCGGCAAAGCCGGCGGCGTCAAGGTCGCCAAGACCCCCGATGAGGCCTTCCAGTACGCTTCGGACATCCTCGGGATGGACATCAAGGGGCACACGGTCCACAAGGTGATGATCGCGCAGGGCGCGGACATCGCCGAGGAATACTACTTCGCGGTCCTCCTCGACCGCTCCAACCGGAACTACCTGGCCATGTGCTCGGTGGAGGGCGGCATGGAGATCGAGCAGCTCGCCGTCGAACGCCCGGAGGCGCTCGCGCGCATCGCCGTCGACCCCGGCACGGGCATCGACCAGGCCAAGGCCGAGGAGATCGTCGACGCCGCGGGCTTCGCCCCGGAGCTCCGCGAGGGCGTCGTCCACGCCATCCTCAAGCTCTGGGACGTCTTCGTGAAGGAGGACGCCACGCTCGTGGAGGTCAACCCGCTCGTGAAGACCGGCAGCGGCGAGATCCTCGCGCTGGACGGCAAGGTCACGATCGACGAGAACGCCGGGTTCCGCCAGGCGGGCCACGCCGCGCTCGAGGACTCGGCCGAGACCGATCCCCTGGAGGCCAAGGCCAAGGAACACGACCTCAACTACGTCAAGCTCGACGGCCAGGTCGGCATCATCGGCAACGGCGCAGGGCTCGTCATGTCCACCCTCGACGTCGTTGCGTACGCCGGTGAGGCGCATGGCGGCGTGCTGCCCGCCAACTTCCTCGACATCGGTGGCGGAGCCTCCGCCGAGGTGATGGCCGCCGGTCTCGACGTCATCCTCAACGACTCACAGGTCAAGAGTGTCTTCGTGAACGTCTTCGGCGGCATCACCGCCTGCGACGCCGTCGCCAACGGCATCGTGAAGGCCCTCGAGATGCTCGGCGACGAGGCCAACAAGCCCCTCGTGGTGCGCCTCGACGGCAACAACGTCGACGAGGGCCGCCGCATCCTCGCCGACGCCAACCACCCGCTGGTCACGCTCGCCGACACCATGGACGAAGGCGCCGACAAGGCCGCCGCGTTGGCCAACGGAAAGTAAGGGAACACCCGCATGTCTATCTACCTCAACAAGGACTCCAAGGTCATCGTCCAGGGCATCACCGGCGGCGAGGGCACCAAGCACACCGCCCTCATGCTGAACGCCGGGACGCAGGTCGTCGGCGGCGTCAACGCCCGCAAGGCCGGCACCACGGTCACCCACGGCGACGTCACCCTCCCCGTGTACGGCACGGTCGAGGAAGCCATGAAGGAGACCGGCGCCGACGTGTCGATCGTCTTCGTCCCGCCGGCCTTCACGAAGGACGCCGTCGTCGAGGCGATCGAGGCCGGCATCGGGCTCGTCGTCGTCATCACCGAGGGTGTCCCCGTACAGGACTCGGCCGCGTTCTGGGCCCTCGCCCAGTCGAAGGTCGACGCCGACGGCCAGCAGGTCACCCGCATCATCGGCCCCAACTGCCCGGGCATCATCACGCCTGGCGAGTCCCTCGTGGGCATCACCCCGGCGAACATCACGGGCAAGGGCGGCGTGGGCCTCGTCTCGAAGTCCGGCACCCTGACCTACCAGATGATGTTCGAGCTCCGCGACCTCGGCTTCTCGACGGCCATCGGCATCGGCGGCGACCCCGTCATCGGGACCACCCACATCGACGCCCTCGCGGCGTTCGAAGCGGATCCCGAGACCAAGGCCATCGTGATGATCGGCGAGATCGGCGGAGACGCCGAGGAGCGTGCGGCCGAGTTCATCAAGGCGAACGTCACCAAGCCCGTCGTCGGCTACGTCGCAGGCTTCACGGCCCCCGAGGGCAAGACCATGGGCCACGCCGGCGCAATCGTCTCCGGGTCCGCCGGGACCGCGCAGGCCAAGAAGGAAGCGCTCGAGGCAGCCGGTGTGAAGGTCGGCAAGACGCCGTCCGAGACCGCCAAGCTCCTCCGCGAGGTCTACGCGACCCTCTGATCCTTAGGGTTCGACAAGCCTCCTCCACCTGCGGGCGGGGGAGGCTTTCGCGTGGAAGGGGCCGGGCGCCCTCGACAGGACCAACGGACGACCAGCAGGAGGTGAGGGCATGAGCGGCCTGACCAGGAACGGCGCGGCCGTCGCGGCTACGCAGACCGACGCACGCCGGCAGCACGGACGCCTCCGGCGTGCCACGTGGGTTGCGACGCTCGGCGGCCTGCTGTTCGGCTTCGACACGGGCATCATCAACGGCGCGCTGCCGTTCATGGCGGACGATCTGCGCCTCACGGCCGTCACCGAAGGGCTGGTGGCGAGCTCGCTGGTCTTCGGCGCCTCATTCGGTGCCCTCGCCGGAGGGCGGCTCGCGGACGCCTACGGCCGCCGCCGGATGATCATGGTGCTCGCGGCCGTGTTCCTCGCCGGGACGCTCGGCTCCGCCCTCGCCCCCGGAGTCCCGGTCATGGTCGCCTCCCGGCTGATCCTCGGGCTGGCGGTCGGCGGGGCCTCGGTCCTCGTTCCCCTCTTCCTCGCCGAGCTGTCCCCGGCCGCCCGGCGGGGGCGGACGGTCACCCGCAACGAACTCATGATCGTCACGGGCCAGCTCCTGGCCTTCAGCAGCAGTGCGTTCCTCGGGAGCGTCTTCGGCGACGGCCACGGCATCTGGCGGTGGATGCTCGTCCTCGGGACCCTGCCGGCCGTCGGCCTCTGGATCGGCATGCACTTCGTCCCGGAGAGCCCCCGCTGGCTCGCGGCGAGGGGCGCCTTCGGGCCCGCCCTGCGCGTGCTCGAGTCCCTGCGGCCGCCGGACGTCGCCCGCAGCGAGTTCGACGCGCTCGAGGCCCTGGCCGTCGAGAGCCGCACGCAGGACCGCGCGGGCGTCCGGGACCTCCGCGAACCCTGGCTCCGCCGCATCGTCGTCGTCGGCCTCGGGCTCGCCGTCATCCAGCAGATCACCGGCGTGAACTCGATCATGTACTACGGGACGAGGATCCTCGAGGTCGCAGGATTCGGCACGCAGGCCGCGCTGACCGCGAACATCGCCAACGGGATCATCTCCGTCGCGGCGACCTTCGTCGGCATCTGGCTGCTCGGCCGGGTGGGACGCCGCCCCATGCTGCTCGTCGGGCAGATCGGGACGACGTCGGCCCTCCTCGCCATCGGCGTCGTCTCCCTCCTGGTGCCGGAGGGCACGGCCCGGGGATTCCTGATCCTGGCCCTCACCGTCACCTTCCTGGCCTTCCAGCAGGGGGCGATCTCGCCGGTGACCTGGCTGATGCTGTCCGAGATCTTCCCGATGCGGCTGCGCGGCCTCGGCATGGGCGCGGCGGTCTTCGTCCTGTGGATGGTCAACTTTGCCGTCAGCCTCGGCTTCCCCATCCTCATGGACGCCGTCGGCATCTCCAACACCTTCTTCGTGTTCGTGGTCCTCGGCATCATCGCTATCGTCTTCGCCCGCCGCACCATCCCCGAGACCCGAGGGAAGACCCTGGAGGAACTGGAGCGCGGGTTCAGGGCCGCGGTGGACGGACGACGGCGGTAGAGCCTCCCGTCGCTCGGCTTGTAAGGTGACGGAAGGGGACAATCGATTGCGTCAAGCAAGCTTCTAGGAGATCACCATGCGCGCCACCATCATCCACGGGCCCGGCGACATCCGGGTCGAGGACCGCGACTACCCGAGCATCATCCGCCCGACGGACGCCGTGGTGAAGGTCACGGCGTCCTGCGTCTGCGGCTCCGACCTCTGGCCCTACCGGGGCGTCCGGCCCACCAAGGAACCCAAGGCGATCGGCCACGAGTTCGTCGGCGTCGTGGAGTCCGTGGGCGACGACGTCCGCGACCTCGCGGTGGGCGACTTCGTGATCGCGCCCTTCGTGGACAGCTGCGGCACCTGCCCGCAGTGCGTCAACGGCGTGACCGTGGCGTGCGACCACCTGGTGGGCTGGGGCAGCACCGACGAGCACGGCGATGTCGTGCAGGGCGGCCAGGGCGAGGCCGTGCGCGTCCCCCAGGCCGATGGCACGCTGCGGAAGGTGGACGGCGTCACAGAGCCCGACGCCGCCCTGACGGCCAGCCTGCTCACCCTCTCCGACGTGATGTCCACCGGCCACCACGCCGCGGTGTCCGCGAACGTCGGCCCCGGCAGCGCCGTCGTCGTCGTGGGCGACGGCGCCGTGGGCCTGTGCGGGGTCCTCGCCGCCAAGCGCCTGGGCGCAGGGCGCATCATCGCCATGTCCCGCCACGCGGACCGCCAGGCGCTCGCCCGCGAGTTCGGCGCCACGGACATCGTCGCCGAGCGCGGCGACGAGGGCGTGGAGAAGGTCCGCGAGCTGCTCGGGGGAGTCCTCGCCGACTCCGTCCTCGAGTGCGTGGGTACGAAGGAGTCGATGGACCAGGCGCTGCGCAGCACGCGTCCCGGCGGACACCTCGGCTTCGTCGGTGTCCCGGCCGGCGGACCGGAACTGCCCATCGGCGTGCTCTTCGCGAAGAACATCACCGTGGGTGGCGGGATGGCACCGGCTCACACCTACATCCCGGAACTGCTGAAGGACGTCCTCGACGGGACGATCAACCCGGGCCGCGTCTTCGACGTCGAGATGCCCCTCGAGGACGCCGCCGAAGCCTACAAGGCCATGGACGAGCGCCGCGCGATCAAGGTGCTGCTCAAGCCCTGACCCCAGGACGCGCCGACGCCGAAGGGCTCTCCCTGCGGGGCCCTTCGGCGTCCCACGTGGGTTGGCCGGCAGTGGACGGCCGACAGCGGACGGCGCAGCAGGCAGAATAGGGGGATGACGACGACGCCGGGCACGGATTCCCCCTACCTCATCTCCCGGGAACGCCTCATCGCGGCTCCCGCCGAGCAGATCTTCGAGGTCCTCGCCACACCGGCGCTGCACAGCGTCATCGACGGGTCCGGGACGGTCCGCGGCGAGCAGCCCAATGGTCCGGCCCGCCTGTCGCTGGGCGCGACGTTCGGGATGGACATGAAGATGGGGCCGTCCTACAAGATCCTGAACCGCGTGGTCGAGTTCGAGGAGGGCCGCCGGATCGCCTGGCGGCACTTCTCCGCCCACGTCTGGCGCTACACGCTCGAACCGCGGGACGGCGGGACGCTCGTGCGCGAGGAGTGGGACGGCCGCGCCGTGCGCTGGCGGTTCGTGTTCCGACTCACCGGGTTCACCCGGCGGCACCCGGCCAGCATCGAGGCGACCCTCGGGAAGCTCGAGGACTACGTCCTGCAGCAGCGCGACCCGGCCTAGGCACACCCCGGGCAGGCGGGGCGGAGGCCGTGACCGCCGGCGCCGGTCACGGGGTGCGCAGTTCCTCGGGGTGCACGACGATGTCCACCAGGGCTCCGTTGCGCCATACCGTCATCTCCATCCGGCGGCCGATCGCCGTCTCGACCATGAGCCGCTGGATGCCCGTCACGCTGCGGACCGCGGCGTGATCGAGGGACACGACGACGTCCCCGGCCCGTGCCCCGGCGCCCGCGGCAGGGCTGCCCGCGACGACGGAGGCCACCTGCATCCCGGTGCGCGACCCGACGCGGGCCGCGAGCTCGGGGGAGAGGGTGATCTGCGCTCCGACCACCCCGAGCCATGCGCGCCGCACCCGGCCGCGGGTGATGAGCGCGTCGATGATCTCCCGGGTGATCGGATTGATCGGTACCGCCAGGCCGAGCCCTATCCCGGCGACGGCCGTGTTGACGCCGACCATACGCCCCGCACTGTCGGCGAGTACGCCGCCGCTGTTGCCCGGGTTGAGGATCGCATCGGTCTGGATGACCTCGTCCACGACGCGCCCCGACAGCGTGGGGAGCGACCTGCCGAGCGCGGACACGATCCCCGCTGTGACGCTGCCGGCCAGGCCCAGCGGATTGCCGAGCGCGACCACGAGCTGCCCCACACGCAGGCCGGTCGCATCCCCCCACGGCACCGGTGGGGGGATGCTGCCCTCCGCTGCGAGGACGGCGAGGTCCGACAGCGGATCGCTGCCGACGATGCGCGCGGGGAGGACCGCCCCGTCGCCGAACGCCACCTCGGTGCTCCGCGCTCCGGCCACCACGTGCGCGCTCGTCAGCAGGTGGCCGTCCGTCGAGATGACCGACGCGCTGCCCGCCCCTGCCCCGCGGGTCGACCGCACGGTGACCGCCGCCACCGACGGCAGGACGGTCTCGGCGATCCGCACGACCGCCGCCGAGTACGCGTCGAGAGCCTCGTGCTCGTCCATACGGACCATTGCAGCACCGCCGCCGGTCAGGGGGGAACGGACGTTCGCGCAGGGCGCACGCCGGCCGCGGGCCCTCCGCGTCGAGTGCGGGCGCCGCGGAGGACGGCCCGCTGCGTCACCCCACGGACGTACCGAACAGCAGGCCGAGCCCGTAGGTCACGGCAGCGGCGCCGAGGCCTATCCCCAGCTGCCGCAGCGCCAGCCGCAGAGGCGAGGCGCCGGAGAGGAGGGCGACGACGGCGCCGGTCGCCATCAGTGCCAGCCCCACGAGGAGGCAGGCGACGACGACGGCCGTGACGCCGCTCAGCCCGACGAGGTAGGGCAGGACCGGGATGATCGCTCCCGACGCGAAGAAGCAGAAGCTCGAGGCGGCGGCCCCGAGGCCGGTGCCGACCGTCTCGTGCTCGTCGACGGCGTCGTCCTCCTCGGGCTGCAGCGAGAAGCTCGGATCGCAGTCGCACCCGAGCAGGCCGAGGCGTTCGGCCGCGCGGTGCTCCGCGGCCTCGAGGGTCATGCCCCGAGCGCGGTACACCAGCACCAGCTCGTTCGCGGCGATGTCGAGTTCCTTGGCCGCCGTCAGCGTGATCTGGGTGGGGCGCGTGGCGGAGAGGAGCTCGCGCTGGGACCGGACGGAGACGTACTCGCCGGCGCCCATCGACAGGGCGCCCGCCAGCAGGCCGGCCAGCCCGCTGAAGAGGATGAACGACGTCGAGACACCGGTGGCGCCGATGCCCATGACGAGCGCGAGGTTGCTGACGAGGCCGTCGTTGGCGCCGAACACGGCGGCCCGGAAATTGCCGGAGAGCCGGTTGCGGCCGCGGGTGGCGAGGCCGCGCACCACCTCCTCGTGGATCTGCTCGTCGGCCACCATCGCGCTCGTGGCCGAGGGATCCGAGGCGTAGGGGGAGCGGCCCTCGGCCCGCTGCGCCAGGGCGAGGACGAACACGGAGCCGAAGCGCCGCGCGAGCACCCCCAGGAGCCGGTTGCGGAAGGACGGCCGCAGCGGCCGGCCGGCGTCGTCGCCGAGGAGCGCGAGCCAGTGTGCCTCGTGGCGGCCCTCCGCCTCCGCGAGGCCGAGCAGGATCTCGCGTTCCTCGCCGGTCCGGCGCCGGGCGAGATCGCGGTAGGTGGCGGCCTCGGCGCGTTCGTCCGCGAGGTACTGGCGCCAGCGCTTCACGTCCTCACGCGACGGGGGCTGCGCAGGGGTGGTCTTGGGATTCGTTCCTGGGGTGTCCACGGGGATGCTCCGGTTGCTCGGGAAGATGCGCGCCCCGATCCGAAGCGGGGGGCTCCGGCCGGGGACACGGATGCGTCATGTCGGCCGAAGGTCTCGCTCGCCGGGTCCACCGGTGGACTGCCGGGCGCCGATGGCGCCAGTATGTCGACAGGCCGCACACCCAACGGGCGCGGAGCTACTCCCCTTCGACCGTCCATGCTACCGGATGGTCCGGTCGCCGTCGTCGTCCACCCGCAGGTCACGCCGTCGCCGGCGGTATGTTCGAGTACCGGAAGGAACCGACCGCGCGATACAGTCGGACGGATAACAGAAAGCAGGCTTATGGATTTGGCAGCCCGCCCCTGGGTCGAGAACTACGCACCCGGTGTGCCCCGTTCCTTCAGCGTGCCCGAGGGCACGCTGTCCGATCTCCTCGACGCCTCGGTCACCAGCCACGGCCCGCGCGAGGCACTGGAGTTCTTCGGCGCCACGACGACCTACGAGGGGCTGGGCGAGCAGGTGGCCCGGGCGGCGGCCGGCCTGCGTTCCCTCGGCGTCGGTGCAGGGGACCGCGTGGCCCTCGTGCTGCCGAACTGCCCCCAGCACATCGTCGCGTTCTACGCCGTCCTCCGCCTCGGCGCGATCGTCGTCGAGCACAACCCCCTCTACACGGACCGCGAGCTGCGGCACCAGTTCGAGGACCACGGGGCGACGGTGGCCATCGTGTGGGACAGGGTGGTGCCGCGTGTGCAGCGGCTGCCGGACGACATCCCGGTCACCACGGTGGTGTCGGTGGACCTCGTCCGGGCGATGCCGGCCTCGCGCCGCCTCGCGCTGAAGCTCCCGGTCCGTCGCGCCCGGGAGGCGCGGGCCGCACTGACCACGCGGGAGAAGCTGACCGGTCCGCGGACGGTGGTCGGGTGGCGGGAGGTGCTCCACCACCGGCCACTGCCGGACCGGCACCCGCGGCCCTCGGCGGAGGACACGGCTGTCCTGCAGTACACCAGCGGCACCACGGGCGTCCCCAAGGGGGCCATCCTCACGCACCGGAACCTGCTGGCGAACGCCGCCCAGGGGCGGGCCTGGGTGCCCGGCCTCGAGGTCGGCCGCGAGACCGTGTACGCCGTCCTGCCCATGTTCCACGCCTACGGGCTGACGCTGTGCGTGACCTTCGCCGTGAGCATCGGCGCGAAGCTCGTCCTGTTCCCGCGGTTCGACGTGGCGCTGGTGCTCGACGCCGCGGTCAAGAGCCCACCCACCTTCCTGCCCGCGGTACCCCCGATCTACGACCGGCTCGCGGCCGGCGCGGCCGAGCGCGGCGTGGACCTGCGCAGCATCCGGTTCGCGATCTCCGGCGCCATGAACCTCCCGCAGTCCACCGTGGAGACCTGGGAGGCGGCCACCGGCGGCTACCTCATCGAGGGCTACGGGCTCACCGAGACGTCCCCCATCTCGGCCGGCAACCCGATCGGGCCCACGCGGCGGCCCGGCACCATCGGGGTGCCGTTCCCGGGCACCGACGTCCGCATCGTCGACCCGGAGGACCCTCGCCGGGACCGCGCCCCGGGCGAGGCCGGGGAGCTGCTCCTGAAGGGGCCCCAGGTGTTCCAGGGCTACTGGCGGCGACCCGACGAGACCGAGGACGCCCTGCTCGACGGCGGTTGGTTCCGCACGGGGGACATCGTCACGATGGACGACGACGGCTTCCTCACCATCGTCGACCGCATCAAGGAACTCATCATCACCGGTGGGTTCAACGTCTCGCCCAGCGAGGTGGAGGGCGTCCTGCGGGCACAGCCCGGCGTCGTCGACTCCGCCGTCGTCGGGCTCCCGCGGGCCGGGGGCGGCGAGGACGTGGCCGCCGCCGTCCTGCTCGCGCCCGGCGCCGCCCTCGACGTCGAGGCGCTGCGCGCGTCATGCCGCGGCGCGCTCGCCGCCTACAAGGTTCCACGCACTATCGTGCAGGTGGAGGATCTGCCCCGATCGCTGATCGGCAAGGTCCTCCGGCGCGAGGTGCGCTCCCAACTGATCAACGATGGCCATCGGGCCGAAGGACAAGGTGACGGTCGATGACGCGATCGAATGACGTGCGGGCCGAGCTGCCCGCCGCGCAGGGGCCCTGGCGTGACAGCCTCGGCAATGCCAGTATCCGGGCGGCGCAGGTGCTCCTGCTGCTGGTCCTGGGCGTGGTGGCCGTGTACGCGCTGATCCAGGTGCGGCTCGTGGTGATCCCGATGCTGCTCGCGATCATCCTCGCCGCCGCGATCGGCCCCTTCGTCAACTGGCTGCGACGGAAGGGCTGGGGGCCGTCCATGGCCACCACCGCCGCCTTCCTCCTGCTCCTGCTCCTCTTCGGCGGGCTCATCACCGGGATCGTGTTCGCCGTCGTCGGGCAGGCCGGTCAGCTCGTCTCCTCCGCGACGGAGGGCTTCGACAAGCTCTACGCGTTCGCGCAGAACGGGCCCATCCCGATCGACGACGCGCAGATCCAGCAGGCGCGGGACGCGGCGATCGACTTCGCGACCAGCAGCACGGCGGGCGCCGGCGCCATCTCGGGCCTCAGCGCGGCGGGGAACTTCTTCGCGGGCGGCCTGCTCATGGTGGTCATCCTGTTCTTCTTCCTCAAGGACGGCGAGAAGATCTGGGCCTTCATGCTGCGTGCCTTCAAGGGCAAGCGCCTGGTCAAGGCCCGGCGGGTCGGCTACAGCAGCATGGCCGTCCTCGGCGGCTACGTCCGCGGGACGGCCATCGTGGCGCTGGTCGACTCCGTGTTCATCGGCCTCGCCCTGCTGGTCCTCGGGGTCCCGCTCGCCCTCCCGCTGGCGGCGATCGTCTTCATCGGCGCCTTCATCCCGCTGGTCGGCGCCACCCTGGCGGGCGTCCTCGCGGCCCTGATCGCGCTCGTGGCCAACGGACCGTTCGTCGCGCTCATCGTCATCATCGTGGTCATCGTCGTCAACCAGCTCGAGGGCAACTTCCTCCAGCCCGTGGTCATGGGCCGCACGCTGCAGGTCCACGCGCTCGTCATCCTCTTCGCCCTGACCGCCGGCACCATCCTCGCGGGCATCATCGGCGCGATCCTCTCGGTCCCGGTCGCCGCGGTCATCTGGGCGGCCATCAAGGCCTGGAACGGGGAGAAGGACGAGAACATCACCCAGGAGGAGATCGAGGAGGCCGAGGTGCAGACGGCCCTCGACGAGACGGGCCACGGCCTGAGCTCAACCCCTCCGGAGGAGCAGGAGGCCAAGAAAGCGGCCGCCCTGGAATCCGCCGACGACGCCGACGAGCGGGGATCCCTCCAGGAGCGCACGGTCGAGGGGCTCGACGACGACACCGACGACGACCTCCCGACCGGACCGGCGGGTGCCGCGGGCACCGATGGCACCGTCGGGCGGCACGGGGGATCGTCGCCCGTCGCCCGCTGAGGGCCGGCGGTCCCCCCCCCAGGATGGAAGAAGGGCTCCCGGCTGCGGCCGGGAGCCCTTCTCGTTCTCGGTCGATCGTCAGTGAGCCTTGGAGGCGGGGACGTCCGGCCCGGCCACCAGGGCGTCCTCCGGCACGTCGCCGGCGACCCGGCGGTCCCACGCGGCCATGACGGCCGGATCCGTGGGCCGGGTGGCCCCCGAGACCACCGCATAGACGAATGCCGACACCCCGAGCCCCCAGTAGATGGGGTCGTTCGCGTAGATGCCGTCGTACGGGTTCTCGGCGGTCGCTTCCAGGTAGGCCATGACGCCGAGGGTGACGAGCGTTCCCGCCGCCATGGAGGCGCCGGCGCCGATCCCGTTGCCGCGGCGCCAGATGAGGCCGCCGAGGATCGCCACGAGGAGCCCTCCGACGAGGATGTCGTACGCGATGGTCAGGGCGGCCACCACGTCCTGGACCACCACGGCCAGGGCGATCGCGACGAGGCCGAGGCCGAGGACCCACCAGCGGCTCGAGGCGACGTCGTGCTCGGAGGAGGAGCGCTCGCCGCCGCCCTTCCCGAACCAGCCGGCCACGAACGGCACGACGTCGGTGCGCGCCACGGTCGCGGCGGCGATCAGCGCGCCGGACGCCGTCGACATCATCGCGGCGACGGCCGCCGCGAGGACGAGCCCGCCGACGCCGATCGGCAGGACGTTCAGGGCGATGTCCGCATAGACGTCGTCCTTCGACTCGATCGCGGGCAGGATGACGCTGGCGCTCATGCCGATCACGGCGCCCGCGACGCCGTAGAGGATGCAGTAGACCCCGGCGGCCGAGCCGCCCCAGCGGGCGATCTCCGGCGTCCGGGACGTGAAGACGCGCTGCCAGATGTCCTGCCCGATCAGCAGGCCCAGCGTGTAGACCACGAAGTAGGTGATGATGCTCTGCGCGCCGATGCCGGTGATGCTGAAGAACTCGTCGCCGGCGCGCTCGGCGATGCCGTCGAAGCCGCCGGCCGCGGCGAGGGAGAAGGGCAGCATGAGGGCGAAGACGCCGATGGTCTTGATCACGAACTGGGCCATGTCCGCCAGGGTGATGGACCACATGCCGCCGACCGTGGAGTAGACGAGGACGATCGCGCCGCCGACGGTGATGGACAGCGCGCGGTCCCAGCCGAAGAGCACCACGAAGATCGTGGCGTACGCGCCGGTCGAGGTGGCGCAGAGCATGAGGGTGTAGGCGAGCATGACGATCCCGGACACCCTCGTGGCGCGGTGGCCGTACCGCAGGGTGAGCATCTGCGAGACGGTGTAGATCTTCAGCTTCTGGATGGTGGGGGCGAAGAGGAGGCTGAGCAGCAGGACGCCGGTGCCGATCGCCACCACGAGCCACATGCCGGAGATGCCGTACTGGTAGCCGAGGCCCACCCCGCCCACCGTCGAGGCGCCACCCAGGACGACGGCGGCCATGGTGCCGGTGTAGAGGAACGGCCCGAGGCGCCGCCCGGCCACGAGATAGTCGCTGGCGTCGCGGGTGCGGGACTTGCCCCACCACCCGAAGCCCAGCATGGCCACGAGGTAGGCCACCACGATGGCGATGTTGAGTGCTTGCATGGATGAATCCTTCGGAGAACGCGGTTAGATGCCCTAGGGGCAACTATTGTTGCCCTGTAAGCTACTCGTGACGCGCCTCACGCGCCAATTGTGGCACGCTCGCTCACCGTCCGCCCGGGCGGGTGATGCACGCGATCACCGGAGAAGAGGACACCATGAAGGCCCTGCCCGTCGAGCCCACCAATGCTCCGGTGGCCATCGGATCCCGCCTCCGCGCCGCCCGGCAGGCCCAGCGTATGACCATCGAGCAGGTCGCCGATTCCACGGGCCTGACGAAGGGGTTCCTGAGCCGGGTGGAGCGGGACCTGACCTCGCCGTCCGTCGCGTCGCTCGTGACGCTGTGCCAGGTGCTGTCGATCTCGGTGGGGGACCTGTTCCTGGTTCCGAAGACCCACCTGACGCGGCTCGCGGACGCCCCCCGCATCAGCCTGGGTGGACAGGGCATCACCGAACGGCTCCTCACGGCGCGCTCGGAGCGTCGGCTCCAGGTGATCCGCGCCGTCGTCGAACCCCACGGCCGGGGCGAGGACGAGCTGTACGCGGTGGACTGCGAGGTGGAGACCGTGCACGTGGTCGAGGGGCGTCTCGTGCTGATCTTCCCGAACGACCGCTACGAGCTCGCCGCCGGGGACACCCTCACCTTCCCGGGCCGCGAGCCCCACACCTGGGTCAACCCTGACGGCGGGGAGGCCGTGGTGCTGTGGACGCTCGTTTCGGCGGCCTCCCGCCCGTGACCCCGCCGGTGCAGGCGGGCCTCAGCCCACGTGCACCCACGGGCGCTTCGTCACGTCCGGCTCGGCGGCGCGCAGCACCTCGCGGGTGACCGGGGCGATCTCGCCCTCGCCGATGAACAGGAACTTGAAGAGGTTGGCCACCGGGTCCCCTTCCGTCCAGCGGAAGTAGACGTGGGGCATGAGCCCGGTGACGTCCCGGATGTGAAGCATCACGGCCGCGATGGTGTTCGGGACGTTGGAGCTGTGGACCTCGAGGACGCGGTACCCGTGACGGACCACGCCGCGCACGCGCAGCTCCGTCTCGAAGTCCGACGAATCGTCCACGGTCACCTCGATGAACAGGGGCCGCGCGGTGGTCGGGACGTGCGAGACCCTGCACGCGTGCTGGAGCTTGTGGCGGTAGGCGGCACTGCTGAGCCGCTTCGGTTCGTGGGCGATCAGCAGGATGTCGCCGTCGTCCTGTGCGCTGACGAAGGAGAGCGCGGCCTCGTCCAGCCGGATGCTCGTCGCCCGCAGTTCGAAGGCCCGCCGCGACCGGGAGACGAACGAGATGACGATGATGCCGAGGATGAAGCACCCGGCGATCTTCAGCCCCTCGGGACGTGCGACGATGTTGACCGCCGTCGTCAGCACGAAGACTCCCGCGGCGATGCCGAACCCGATGGTCCTGCCGCGCTGCTGCTTCCGCCGCGCCGACAGCGTCACGGCGACCGACGCGGACGTGATGAGGGCCAGGACGCCGGTGGCGTAGGCGCCGCCCTGCGCCTCGACGTCCGCCCTGAAGAAGAGGGTGACGAGGATGGCGATGAGGGTGATGACGAGGACCAGCGGACGCACGGCCTTCGCCCACTCCGGCGCCATCCCGTAGCGCGGCAGGTAGCGGGGCACGAGGTTGAGCAGGCCTGTCATGGCGGACGCCCCGGCGAACCAGAGGATGCCGATGGTCGAGATGTCGTACAGCGTGCCGAAGCCGTCGCCGAGGTACTCGTGGGCGAGGTAGGCGAGCGCACGGCCGTTGGCCGGGCCACCCTCCTCGAAGGCCGCAGGGGGGATGAGCAGGGTGGTCACGACGCTCGAGGCGATCAGGAAGACGCTCATGATGAGCGCGGCCGAGGTGAGGAGCTTGTGCGCACCGGCGATCCGGCCCGCCGGGTGCTGCTCGGTGTCGTCGGGCCCGCCCTGGATCTGGGGCATCACGACGACGCCGGTCTCGAAGCCCGACAGCCCCAGCGCCAGGCGGGGGAAGATCAGCACGGCCAGCCCGACCATGACGAGGGGATTGCCGTACTGCGTGGTCAGGGCCGTCCACCAGGAGACCACGAGCCCGCCCTGCGCCACGATCTGGGCCAGGGAGACGACGATCACGCACAGATTGAGCAGGAGGAACACGGCGACGAGGCCCACGGCGATGCCGATGGCCTCGGTGAACCCGCGCAGGAAGACTCCGGACAGGGCGCCGAGGAACAGGACCGTGATGAGGATCTGCTGTCCCTGCAGCCCTTCCGGCGCGAACGGGTTCTCGATGAGGTGGGCGCTCGCGTCGGCGGCCGAGAGCGTCATGGTGATGAGGAAGCTCGTCGCCGCGAAGCCGAGCAGGACCAGCACGAACACCTTGCCGCGCCACTTCGGCAGGAGCTTCTCGAGCATCGCGATGGACCCCTCACCGCGCGGGCTCTCCGACGCCACCCGCTTGTACACCGGCAGGGCGGCGAACAGGGTCACCGCCACCAGGACGAGCGTGGCCAGGGGGGACAGCACGCCGGCGGCGGCCGCGGCGATCGCGGGCTGGTAGCCGAGGGTGGAGAAGTAGTCGACGCCGGTCAGGCACATCACCTTCCACCAGGACTGGGCGCTCTCCTGCTCGGGCTGATGGGAGGCCGGCTGGCTGGACTCGTTGAGCAGCCAGCGCTCGAGGCGCTGCCGGCGGCGGGGCCGGGGCTGCGGCCGGGGCGGGGTGCGTACGGAGGAACTCACCCCATCACCGTAGGACTCCACTACCGGCCGGTAGCCGGTCTTTACGCATCCTTGATGGGGCGCACCTCCTTCGGGCGAGGGTCCCCGATCCTTGACCGGGCCGCACCACCCCAATAGCCTGATAAAAAACCTTTGATGCATATTGGGCAACTTATCGAGGGGCCCGGATCGGATGGACACTGTGGAAGAACTGCGCGTCACGGAAGGCGGCCACATCGGCCCCATCGACTCCTCCCGCATCCCCCGCTATGCGGGAGCGGCCACCTTCGCGCGCCTGCCGCGCCTGGACCAGGTGGACCGCGCCGACATCGCCGTCGTCGGCGTCCCCTTCGACTCGGGCGTGTCCTACCGCCCCGGCGCCCGGTTCGGCGGCAACCACATCCGCGAGGCCTCGCGCCTGCTGCGGCCCTACAACCCCGCGCTCGACGTCTCGCCGTTCGAGCGCGTGCAGGTGGCCGACGCCGGCGACATGGCCGTGAACCCGTTCAACATCAACGAGGCCATCGAGACGGTGCAGCAGAACGCGCTGGACCTCACCGGTGACGGCACGCGCCTCGTCACGCTCGGCGGCGACCACACGATCGCGCTGCCCCTGCTGCGTGCGGCGGCCGAGCGTGCGGGATCGCCGGTGGCGATGCTGCACTTCGACGCCCACCTGGATACGTGGGACACCTACTTCGGCGCCGAGTACACGCACGGCACCCCGTTCCGGCGGGCCGTCGAGGAGGGCATCCTCGACACCGAGGCCATCTCGCACGTCGGGACGCGCGGGCCCCTCTACGGCGTCCGGGACCTCGAGGACGACCGCCGGTTCGGCTTCGGGATCGTGACCTCCTCCGACGTCTACCGGCAGGGCGTGGACGAGGTGGTGGACAAGCTGCGCCAGCGCATCGGCAACCGCCCGCTCTACGTCTCGGTGGACATCGACGTCCTCGACCCCGCCCATGCCCCCGGCACCGGGACCCCCGAGGCCGGCGGTATCACGAGCCGTGAACTGCTCGAGATCCTCCGCGGACTGCGCGGCCTGAACCTGATCGGCGCGGACGTCGTCGAGGTGGCCCCCGCCTACGACCACGCGGAGCTCACGGGCGTCGCGGCGTCCCACGTCGCCTACGACCTCGTGACCCTCATGGCCGACACCCTCACCCCCGCCACGACCCCCAAGGACCAGTAATGGACATCACCGCCGGCGCCGCCTCCGCCCCTCCCGCCCCCGTCACCGGCCAGCGCAACGGCGGTGACCTCGTGGTCGAGACGCTCACCGCCCTCGGCGCGACGACCGTGTTCGGCATCCCCGGCCAGCACGCCCTAGGCCTGTTCGACGCGCTCTCCCGCTCCGATCTCCGCTTCGTCTCCTCCCGTGTGGAGAACAACTCGGCCTTCGCCGCCGACGGCTTCTCGCGGGCGACCGGCGACGTCGGCGTCCTGTTCCTGTCCACCGGTCCCGGGGCGCTGACCTCCCTCGCCGGGCTGCAGGAGGCGTACGCCACCGGTGTGCCCATGGTGGTCGTCGCGAGCCAGATCCCGCTCGAGGGGCTCGGTGCGCGGCGCAAGGGCATGCTGCACCAGCTGGACGATCAGAAGGCCTCCGCGGCGAACGTCACGAAGAGCCAGCGCCTCATCCAGCACGCCTCCGGGATCCCCTCCGCCATCCAGGACGCCTGGACCGAGGCCGTGTCCTCGCCGCAGGGACCGGTCTGGGTCGAGGTGCCGCAGAACGTGCTGCTGGATCCCGTGATGGTCCCGCGGGTGGAGGACGCCCTCGCCGAGCCCTTCGACAACCCGCCGCGCATCGAACTCGTCCGCGAGGCCGTCGCCTGGCTGAAGGACTCCGAGCGGCCCGCGATCGTCGCCGGCGGCGGCGCACGGCGCGGGCGGGCGGAGAAGTGGCTGCTCTCCCTCGCCGAGAAGCTCGGGGCGCCCGTGGTCTGCTCGCCCGGCGGCAACGGGGCCTTCCCCTGGACCCACGAGCTCTCCCTCCAGTCCTGGGTGGAGGACCGCCACGTGACGGAGGTCCTCGAGGACGCCGACGTCCTGCTGGTGGTCGGCTCGTCCCTCGGTGAGGTGACGTCCAACTACTTCACGCTGGAGCCGCGGGGCCGCATCATCCAGATCGATGCTGAGCCCCGCGTCCTCGAGTCCAACCGCCCGGCGCTCGGCATCCGCGCCGACGCCGGACAGGCCCTCGCCGCGCTCGACGATGCGCTCGAGCCGCTGGATCGTGGCCGGCTGCCCGGATACGACGCCGCCGCGCTCGTCGCCGAGACCCTCGGGCGGGTCCGTGCGCGCCTCGACGCCCAGGACCTCGGCAAGGAGCGCACCTTCATGCAGGACCTCCGCGACGCCGTCCCGGCCGGCATGCAGACGTTCTGGGACATGACGATCTCCGCGTACTGGGCCTGGAGCTGCTGGGACGCCCGGGAGGGCCAGTTCCACTCGGCGCAGGGCGCCGGCGGCCTCGGTTTCGGGTTCCCCGGCGCGATCGGCGGGTCCGTCGGCCTGGAGTCGCACGGTGCGCCCGCGCGGGTCCTCGCCGTCTCCGGCGACGGCTCCGCGATGTACTCCATCGCCGAGCTGGCCACAGCGCGGCAGCACGACGTCCCCGTCACCTGGCTGATCGTCGACGACGGCGGCTACGGCATCCTCCGCGAATACATGGAGGGCGCCTTCGGCCAGGCCACGGCGACCGAGCTTGCCCGGCCCGACTTCGTGGCGCTCGCGGAATCGTTCGGGGTCCCCGCGCGGCGGGTGGCGCCCGAGGGCATCGGCGAGGCGCTCCGCGAGAGCCTCGCAGCGGAGGGGCCCAACGTCGTCGTCGTGGAGACGCTGATGCGCCTCTTCGCTCCCACGCACCTCGATCAGTAGGCTTTCCTTTTCTCCGACGGGGTGACAGTGTCGGGAGGACTGCTCGATCCCGTACACCGAGGAAGGAATCCCATGGCATTCAGCAAGGGCGACAAGGTCACCTGGAACACCCCGCAGGGCACCACCGAGGGGAAGGTCGTGGAGAAGCACGAGAAGGAATTCAGCTTCGACGACCAGAAGTTCAACGCCTCCAAGGACGAGCCCTACTACACGGTGGAGAGCGCGAAGTCCGGGAAGCAGGCCGCGCACAAGGAAAGCGCGCTGTCGAAGAAGTAGCAGTGTGCACGGCGAGGGGCGCTCCGTCGGGGGCGCCCCCTCGCCGCGCCCTGTCATGCCAGGGGGTCGTGGCCCCAGTTCATCAGGGAGTACCGCCACTTCGAGGTCTCGATGTCCTCCTTCGAGGGTTTCTGCGCCAGATGGCGGTGGACGTAGCCCACGACCGTGCGCATGTGCTCCACGTCCCCGTCCGTGAGATCGTCCCGCTTGGTGCGCAGGATGTCGATGATCCGCCGGCCGGACCGGTGGCCCACGGATTCACCGCCGTCCTCCTTCTGGCCCACCCATCGTGATTCCTCGGTGTCGAGCCACGTCTCCAGCTGGGACGGACTCATGGTCACGGCTTCCTTCCACTGGGGCCAGATCTCGTCGAGGTCGTGCTGGTTCTCCGCCATGGAGCGCCTTTCGTAGCAGGTTCGGGAACAGGATGCGAATCCCGGGGGGAATCCGGGGCAGGCAATGGACTAATCCTAAGCATGCTGATAGTTGTTGAGGGTAGGTCGAACCAACCTCGAAGGAGCTTTACATCATGGCAGGTAATCTTTTGGCACGATCCGCCCACGATCTCGGCGCGGCAGCCTGGTTCGGCGGAACCCTGATGGGCGCCGTCGGCCTCAACGGAGCCACCGGCAAGGCGAAGGACCCCAAGGAGCGCACGCGCCTGTCCTCGCTCGGTTGGGCGAAGTGGGCCCCGGTCCAGACTGCGGCTTTCGCCGTGCACGCCCTCGGCGGCATCGGCCTGATCCTCGGCAACAAGGGCCGCGTCGCAGCCCAGGATTCGGTTGCGTCCAACACCGTCCTGAAGTCCGTGGTGACCGTGGTCGGTATGGCCGTCGCCCTGTACTCGGGCATGCTCGGCAAGAAGGTCGGCGAACTCGCCGAGCAGGGCAGCGCGGGCGCCACCGAGCCCCGCCCCGGCGCCAGTGACGAACTGGCCAAGGCACAGTCCCAGCTCAAGATCACGCAGTGGCTCCTGCCCGTCATCAGCGGCGTCGTCGTCGTGATGGGTGCGAAGCAGGGCGAGATGCAGCGTCCCGAGAACGTCAAGAAGGGCCTGCTGCGCAAGTAGCCCGGCAGCCCACGACAGGACCCCGCAGCGGCCCCGCCCCACGCCATCCGGCGTCAGGCGGCGGATCCTGCGGGGTTCTGCCGTGTGCGGGGCCGGGACGGGCTACTGCATGGTGAACGCGCGGGCGACGCCGGCGTGCACGGCGTCGTTCCTGATCAAGGCCCCGAGGAGCGCGTTGCGGGGCCGCAGGATCGGTCCGGGCAGCGGGCGCCCGAGCGCCATGTTGATGGAGGCCTTCCGGCGGGCCAGGGCCGCCTGCGCCCGGCGGTCCTTCTCGTACCGCGCGAGCCGGACGGCGACGTCCTGCCCGTCCCGCAGGGACGCCGCGATGATCGGGACCAGCTCGACGGCGTCGAGCCAGCCCAGGTTCATGCCCTGCCCGCCGATCGGGGACACCTCGTGGGCGGCGTCGCCCACCAGGACGACGCGCCCGGCCACCACGCGCCGCGCGAGCCGGGAGCGCACCTCGAACGCGCTCAGCATGGAGTTGGTCGCCGGGTCCACGCCGACACCGGTGCGCTCCCGGATGAGCTGCGTGAGCCCCACCGCTGTCGGGCGTTCCTCGGGGGAGCCGACCCGCACCACCCAGCGCCGGATGCCCCCGGGAAGGGGGAAGGACTCGACGATCCCGCCGGTCTCCAGGTACAGGACGGCGTCGTCGCCGTCGTCCGTGGCGTCGAGGAAGTCGCCCATCACGTAGCAGTCCGGGTAGCGGCGCGAGGAGGCGCGGATCCCGGCGTCGTCGCGGATGGAGCTCCGGGCGCCGTCCGCCGCGATGACCAGTCGCGCCTGCAGGGCCGCGTCCCCGCCCTGCTCCCGGGTCACGGCCAGCACGTGGTCCCCGGCGTCGTGCGTGGTGACCACGGCGACGCCCCGGCGCAGCGTGCCCGGGAACCCGTCCTCGAGGCGGCGTTCGAGGATCTCCTCGGTGACCGCCTGCGGCACCGCGAGCACGTACCTCTCCTCACCCGGCAGGGCGGCGAAGGAGATGGTCCCCACGTCCCGTCCCGCACTCCGGGCGATCCCGTCCCGGATCCGCACGCCGCGGGCGCGCAGGTCGTCGGCGATACCACCCGTGGCGAGCGCGCGCAGCGCCGGCGGGTGGATGCCGATGGCCCGCGAATGGCTGCTGCGCTCGGTCCGGCGCTCCAGGACGACGGCGTCGAGCCCCGCCTGCCGCAGCAGGAGGGCGGTGTAGAGGCCGACGGGCCCACCACCGACCACGATCACGTCATGCATCGCCGTCTCCCGCCGGGACGCCGCGGTCGAGGACGAGCAGGTTGATGAACGGCACGGCCGTCCGGACGGTCCACGGCCCGCGTCCGGTGGTCGCCGCGCGCAGCTCGTCCGGCGTGTAGCTGCGCCGGATGGAGGTCAGGCCGTCCTGCCGGATGTAGGAGCCGGGCAGCGGGAGGGTGCCCACCGAGAACAGCGCGTAGCCGAGCGGGTGCCGGGCGATGTCGCTGTGGACGGCGACCGTCCGCGCGAGGCGCTCGGAGTCGTCGAGCAGGCCGGCGAACGCGTCCGGGTCGAGGTGGTGCAGCACGTGGTTGGAGACCACGGCGTCGAACACGGCCCCCTCGGCCACGAGCTCCGAGCTCAGGGCCCGGCGGAAGGACAGGCCGGCCAGGGGAGGGCGCGAGGTGGCGAAGGAGTGCGCGCGCTCGTCGGGGTCGATCGCCGTGATCTCGAGCCGGAAGCCGTCCCGCCGTGCCCAGCGTGCCAGGGCGCGCGGGACGTCGCCACCGCCGGCGCCGATGTCCAGCAGCGTGTTGGTGCGGTCCCGGGAGAACGCCGGGCGGAGCAGCGAGGTGTACGTGCGGCGCCACCCGGACACCACGGCGTTGACCAGCCCGAACTGGGCGTACGTGCGGTCGAGCCTGCCGGGATCGCAGTCCGGTCGGTCCATCTCCTCGATGGCGTGCGGATCGCGCTCGGCGAGGAATCCCCGAGGCCTCATGCGCCCGCGTCGGTGAGGATGGGTGCGAGATCGGCGGGTACGACATCGTCGGTGCGGCTCGCGGGTGCGGCGTCCGCCGCCGTCGTCCCTGCCGCCGTCGTCGTCGCAGCGGCCGCGGTAGCCGGTGCCGCCCCGATCCGGGTGAGCAGGGCCGTCTCGACGGTGAGGCCGGGGCCGAAGGCCATGGAGCAGATGCGGTTGTTGCCGTCGGAGGCCGGCTGGTCGAGGATGTGCTTCAGGACGAACATCACGGTGGCGCTGCTCATGTTGCCGTAGTCGCGGAGCGTCTCGCGGGCGGGGAGGAGCTGGTCCGGGGTCAGGCGGAGCTTCGCCTCGACCTTGTCTAGGATGCTCCGGCCACCGGGATGGATGGCCCAGTGCTCGATCTCCGCGTAGTCCAGGCCCTCGAGCGATGCGTCGCGGGCGAGCAGCGGTTCGAGGGCGCCGATGATGTGCTCGTCGATGATGTGGGGGACGTACGTGCCGAGGACCATCTCGAAGCCCTCGTCGCCGATGTTCCAGGCCATGGATTCCTCGCCGACGGGCGTCAGTACGGTCTCGAAGTGGTCCAGGGTCAGGGCGGGCCCGGTCAGGGGGAGGTCCCGGGCGGAGACGATCGCCGCCGCGGCGCCGTCGGCGAACAGCGACGAACCGACGATGGTGTCGGGGTTGTTGGAGGACCGGACGTGGAGCGAGCACAGTTCGGCGGCGATCACGAGGACGACGGCGTCGGGATCGGCGTCGCAGAAGGCCTTGGCCGCGCGCAGTGCCGGGAAGGCCGCGTAGCAGCCCATGAAGCCGAGGTGGTAGCGCTGCACGGAGGGTGCGAGGTCCAGGGCGCGCACCACCTTGTAGTCGGGGCCCGGGGCGAAGAAACCGGTGCAGGACGCGGTGACGACGTGCGTGACGTCCGCGGCCCCGATGCCCTGCGCCGCGTCCAGTGCCTTGCGGGCCGCGTCGACGAAGAGCTTCGTCCCTTCCTCGGCGTAGACCTCGTTGCGGGTCTTGGTGCTCGGCGTCAGGATCCGCAGCTCCTGCTGGTCGAAGAACACGGGATCCTCGGACGCGCTGTCGAGCGTGAGCTCCCTGACCGCGGTGTAGCGCGTGTCGATGCCCGAGGAGTCGAAGGCAGCCCCGACGAGGCGCTGGCCGAGCCGCGTGAGGCCCGGCTGTGCGGCGAAGACATCGCGGACCTGGGATTGCACCATGATCGTTTCGGGTACGGCGGTTTCAAGGGACCTCAGGATCACAGTCATATGTCCATTACTAGAGGACTGACGACACAAACACAATGCGCAGTAGGCTTAGTATTCGCCATCCCGCGATCACCAGGAGCATCATGTCCAACGAACCGTCAGGCACCCTCGACCAGGACGACCCGCGGGGCCCCGCCGTCGATCCCTCCACCGAACTGCAGCAGTACCCCGGATTCACCGAGCGCATGGACCCCCGCCCCGACCACGGTGAGGACAGCTACACCGGGCACGGACGCCTCAGTGGCCGGCGCGCGTTCATCACGGGCGGCGACTCCGGCATCGGCCGGGCCGTGGCGCTCGCCTTCGCGCGGGAGGGGGCCGACGTCGCCATCGGGTACCTCCCCGAGGAGGAGGAGGACGGCGCCAGCTGCCTCGAGCTCATCCGCGCCGAGGGGCGGACGGCCCTCGCCGTCCCGGGCGACCTCCGGGACGAGGCCTACGCTCCTGCGGCCATCTCCCGGGTGCTGGACGGCCTCGGCGGCCTGGACATCCTCGTCAACAATGCGGGCTACCACATCGCGCAGCCGAACGGCCTGCCCGACGTCGACGCCGACCAGCTCCGGCGCACCTTCGAGACCAATGTCTACGGGACGATCTGGCTCACGCAGGCCGCCCTGCCCCACCTGACGGCCGGTGCCTCGATCATCAACACCACCTCCGTGCAGGGCTACCACCCGTCCCGGAACCTCATGGACTACGCCGCCACGAAGGCCGCCCTTAACAACCTGACCGTCAGCCTGGCCGAGATGCTCGGGGAGCGCGGGATCCGCGTCAACGCCGTCGCGCCGGGTCCCGTCTGGACGCCCCTGCAGCCCGCGACGACCACGAGCGAGAAGCTGGAGTCCTTCGGCGAGGGGACACCCCTGGGACGGATGGGGCAGCCTGCTGAACTGGCCGGTGCCTACGTCTTCCTCGCCTCGAACGACGCACGGTACGTCTCCGGCGAGGTCCTCGGCGTCACCGGCGGCACGCCGCTGGGCTGAGGTCCCGCCCGGGCGGCCGGCTGATCACCCTTCCGCCCGGACCAAGCCGTCGCACGACGCGGAACGAAGAACAGGCACCAGCGCCGGTCGTCCGGCGGCCGGCCGACACCGATGGGCTCCCCGTGAAACTCCTGACCGCACTGCCGCACCCCCGGGGCGCCGCCCTTCTCGCCGTCACCCTCGCCTCGTCGCTGGCGCTCGCGGGGTGCGGGGCCGCCGAGGAGAACCCGCTCGGCGTGAACTCGGCGGACGACGGTCGAACGTCGGCGGGCGCGGTGGCTCCCGGCGCGGACGGCAGCGCGGCGGAGCCCGCGGGCAGCAACCTCGGCGAGGATCCGCTGAACATCGGGGCGGACGGCGCGGAACTGTGCGGCGTCCAGCCCAAGGACAGCCGCCTGCGGTACACCGTCATGCTGCACAACCCGACCCTCGAGACCTTCACGTTCGGCGAAATGGCGCTGGGGAACCCGGAGGGCCTGGAGATCCTCTCGGCGAAGGTGCAGACCGCGAACCGGGAGGGGCACCATCATGCGGGACCCGCGGCGGACGCGCACGAGGAGCACACGGCGGCACCGACGCCGACGAAGGCGGCCGAGCCCATCGGGCCGCCCGTGCCCGCGGAGGGCTACCGCTTCGCGCCCGACGCCCACATCAACATCATCGTCACGGTGGAGCTCACGGACGGCGTGACCCACGGCAGCGCCGACGACATCCGGGTGGCGTTCTCGTCCCCCGACCGCGACTACTCCGTGGCCCACAACCTGAAGATCGACGTCGACGCCACGTCCTGCAGCTGAGTCCCACCGTGTCGACGCAGAGTCGACGCAGAGGAGCCCCCGTCGTGATGACGGGGGCTCCTCTGCGTTCGAGCGATGCGGGTCGGCCGGCGCTTCAGGCGCTGCCGGGCCCCGGGTACTTTTGGACTAGGCCGGGATGTTCAGGACGTGACCGGTGAAGATCAGGTCCGCGTGGATGACGGTGTCGCTGTTCGCAGCGAACAGTGCCTGCCAGCCGCCCTCGACACCGAGCTTGGTGGCGATGGAGCTGAGGGTGTCACCGGACTGGATGGTGTAGGTCTCGCCACTCAGTGCCACGGGGGCGGCGGCGGCAGCCTGGACGGGAGCCTGGGCGACGGGGGCCTGGACGGCCGGCGCCTCGACAACCGGGGCCTGGGCGACGGGTGCCTGCACGGCCGGCGCCTGGACGACGGGTGCCTGGGCAGCCGGGGCCTGGACGGGAGCCTGGGCAACGGGAGCCTGGACCTGGACGGGAGCGGCAGCTTCCTGGAACTGCACTGCGCCACCGGGGGTCGCGGCGCTGTTCAGGCCGAGCTTCGCGGAGCAGGCGGGCCATGCGCCCCAGCCCTGGCCGGCGAGAACCTTCTCGGCGACGGCGATCTGCTGCTCACGCGAGGCGTCCTGGGGGTTGCCCTGTCCGCCGAAGCCGGCCCAGGTGGAGGGGGTGAACTGCAGTCCACCGGAGAAGCCGTTGCCGGTGTTGATGCCCCAGTTTCCGCCGCTCTCGCACTGTGCCAGTGCATCCCAGTCGCTGGCGGGGGCGGCGTTGGCCGCACCGGCTGCTGCGCCGAGGCCGAGGCCGGTGAGTGCAACTGCTGCGAATCCGCGACGGGCGGTGGTGCTGAATTTGGTAGTGTTCATGGCGTTACGATGCTCCGAGAGGCCACCCGCACTAGGTCCGTCCCCGGACTTCTTCGCGCCGCTGCTCACCTTGACGGTATTGAGGTCATGGTTCGGCAGCCGCCTGTTGAGCAACGAGCGGTGGAGGGGCGGCGCCGGGCATTCATCGCTGCTCGCCGTGCGGCAGCGTTTTCGCTTCCCCAGATGGGGAACTGCCTCTACCGTAGAGTAGTTTCGTTTCGTTGCCAAATCGGTATTGAGTCGTGCTTGACTTTCCCCACATACGAGCGTTTTTACTGGACTGTTTGGATTTACTCTGCGACACTCACCCGCCGCGGGTGATGTCGGGTACGTCACAGGGCGCGTACGGGGGTCGGAACAGGAGCACGCGGAAGGGGCCCGGACCGTGGTCCGAGCCCCTTCCGGTTCCGCTCAGGCGGACGGCACCCCGATCAGGCGGCGACCATTCCGTGCGGGTCCAGGACGTACTTCGTCGCCGCTCCGGCGTCGAACTCCTCGTAGCCGCGCGGAGCGTCCTCAAGGCCGATCGGCTTCGCGTTGACGGCCTTCGCGATCTGCACGCGATCGTGCAGGATCGCCATCATCAGGCCCCGGTTGTACTTCATCACCGGGCACTGCCCGGTGGTGAAGGACAGCGACTTCGCCCAGCCGGTACCCAGGCTGATCGACAGCGATCCCACCTTCGCGGCCTCGTCGATGCCTCCCGGATCCCCGGTGACGTACAGGCCCGGGATGCCCAGGGCGCCGCCGGCCGCCGTCACCTGCATCAGCGAGTTGAGCACCGTGGCCGGAGCCTCCGTGGCCGCACCGCTTCCATGGCCGCGCGCCTCGAAGCCCACGGCGTCGACGCCGCAGTCGACCTCCGGGACGCCCAGCAGCTGCTCGATCTGATCCCGCGGATCACCCTTGGACACATCGACGGTCTCGCAGCCGAAGCTCCGTGCCTGGGCCAGCCGGCCCTCGTTGAGGTCACCCACGATGACGACGGCGGCACCCAGGAGCTGTGCTGACGCGGCAGCGGCGAGACCCACGGGGCCGGCGCCCGCGATGTAGACCGTCGATCCCACGCCTACGCCCGCCGTGACGGCGCCGTGGTAGCCGGTCGGGAAGATGTCCGACAGCATCGTCAGATCGAGGATCTTCGCCATCGCCTGGTCCCGGTCCGGGAACTTCAGCAGGTTCCAGTCCGCGTAGGGCACCAGGACGTACTCCGCCTGGCCGCCCACCCAGCCGCCCATGTCCACGTAGCCGTAGGCGGCTCCGGGACGGGCGGGGTTGACGTTCAGGCAGATGCCGGTCTTGCGTTCCTTGCAGTTCCGGCACCGTCCGCAGGCGATGTTGAAGGGGACGGAGCAGATGTCCCCCTTCTTGATGAACTCGACGTCGCGCCCCACCTCGACGACCTCGCCGGTGATCTCGTGTCCCAGCACGAGGTCCGCAGGCGCCGTGGTGCGCCCGCGGACCATGTGCTGGTCCGAGCCGCAGATGTTGGTGGTGACGGTCTTGAGGATCACGCCGTGGTGGAGTGCCCGGCCCACGTTGGCCGGATTCACCCCCGGCCCGTCCTTCAGCTCGAATGTGGGGTAGTCGGTGTCGATGACCTCGACCTTCCCCGGTCCCTTGTACGCAACAGCTCTGTTACCGCTCATGGAACTTTCCTCTCATGGCACTTCGGTCGCGCCGATCGGTGTCGACGCCGGAATCGGTAGGCACGAGGCGCGCGTGGGCGCCGTGTACCCCCGGTAGCGCCGAACGTACACCTCTGGGGGTCGCATGGACGTTGCATGGTCCGCCGGCGCATCGACGGGCTGCACCTTGTACCGCCGTCCGGCGTGGGAGAGGGTGGGAGGATGACCGAGACCGTCCTGATCACCGGAGCCACTTCCGGGATCGGCGCCGAATTCGCGCGCCGGTTCGCCGCCCGAGGGTGCGACCTGGTGCTCGTCGCCCGCTCACCGGAGCCCCTCCAGAAGGCGGCGGGCATCTACCGTGCGCAGGGCGTCGGAGTCGAGGTCATCGCCGCGGACCTGCTCGACGACGACGGGCTCGCGCGCGTGCTGGACCGACTGCGGGCTGCGGAGGGACATCGCGCGCCCGTCACGGTGCTCGTCAACAACGCCGGATACGGTCTCATGAAGCCCTTCGCGGACAATACGCTCGAGGACGAGATCCGCCACCTGAGGATCCACGTCGAGATCCCCCTGGCCCTCGCGCACGCGGCCCTGCAGTCGATGCGGGCCCGCCGGGCCGGGACCATCATCACCGTGGCGAGCGTCGCCGGGTTCACCCCGCGGGGGACCTACGGGGCCGCGAAGGCCGCCATGATCAGCTTCAGCCGATGGGCGAACCTCGCGTACGGGCGGGAGGGGATCCGCGTGACGGCGGTCTGCCCGGGCTTCGTCCGCACGGAGTTCCACCAGCGCATGGGGATGGAGAGGTCGTCCGTCCCCGCCGCCCTGTGGCTCGATGTGGGCCCCGTGGTGCGGGAGGCATTACGTGACACTGCCGCCGGGAAGGCTGTCTCCGTCCCCAGCCTCCGCTACAAGGCGCTGGTGGCGCTCGCCCGGGTGACGCCGTCGTTCCTGGTGGCCCGGCTCGCGGCCCGGGGGCGCTGAGCCGCGTCAGCGGTCGGCGAGTCCGCCGTCCCAGGTGTCGTGCCCGGATGCGGCGTCCTCGGGGCGGCGCGGACGGTCGGCGCCGTCGGGCCCGCTCGTCGGATCGTCCCCGTCGAACGTGTCGTCCCCGTCGAACGCGGCAGGCACGGCGCCGGCCTCGTGGGTCCCCTGCTCGTCCCTGATGCTCGAGGCCTGATGGCCTGCGGCGCCGGGGCCCGGCTCCAGGATCTCCTCGCGCCGGTCACGGGCCGGTCGGCCGTCGGGATGTCCTGCGTTGGTCGACTCGGTCATGGTGCTCCTTCTCTGGCCCCGATGGGGTGGTTGAGCGTATGTTCCAACCCCGATGTCAGAGGCGGTAAGTATGCTTATGATAGGGGATCACAGAGTGCTGAAGTTGCCCCTTACAAGGAGGTAAGACGATGGCTGGATACTTCAAACTGGTGGACGCTCACGACGACGGTTTCCGGGTGAAACTCACCGCCCCGGACGGAACGCTCGTGGCCGTCTCCACCTACTACGCCTCGAAGGAGGAGGCGGTGGCGGGGATCGAACTCATCCGTGAGATCGCCGGGACGGGCCCGGTCGTTGACCACAGCCGGGTCGAGTCCCGGGAGCACGCGGCACTCATGGACGGGTTGCGCACCAGTCCGCGACAAGAGGGCGCGGTGCGCGACCGGGCCTGACCGGCCCGCCGGACGAGGGGCCTCGGGGCCACGGTGTACGACTGTATACAGTGCCCCCGATCGTGGAATAGGATGGAGCTATTCCACAACCTCTCTGAAGGGAGCCAACGTCATGTCGACCGCGGACTCATTCGGCGCGAAGGGCGTTCTCGACGTCGCAGGCGCCAGCTACGAAATTTTCCGACTCAGCGCGGTCGAAGGCGCCGAGAATCTTCCGTTCAGCCTCAAGGTCCTGCTGGAGAACCTGCTCCGCACCGAGGACGGTGCGAACATCACGGCCGACCACGTCCGCGCACTCGCCCAGTGGGATGCCGCGGCTGAGCCCGACACGGAGATCCAGTTCACCCCGGCGCGCGTGATCATGCAGGACTTCACGGGTGTTCCCTGCGTCGTCGACCTCGCCACGATGCGCGAGGCCGTCGCCGACCTCGGCGGAGACCCCAAGCGCGTCAACCCGCTGGCACCCGCCGAGATGGTCATCGACCACTCCGTCCAGATCGACGTGTTCGGCAACGCCGGCGCCCTCGAGCGCAACATGGAGATCGAGTACCAGCGCAACGGGGAGCGCTACCAGTTCCTCCGCTGGGGCCAGACCGCGTTCGACGACTTCAAGGTCGTCCCGCCGGGCATGGGCATCGTGCACCAGGTGAACCTCGAGTACCTGGCCCGCACCGTCATGACCCGCGAGGTCGACGGCGTGCTCCGCGCCTACCCGGACACCTGTGTCGGCACCGACTCGCACACCACGATGGTCAACGGCCTCGGCGTGCTCGGCTGGGGCGTCGGCGGCATCGAGGCGGAGGCCGCCATGCTCGGCCAGCCCGTCTCCATGCTCATCCCGCGCGTCGTCGGCTTCAAGCTCACCGGTGAGATCCCCGCCGGCGCCACCGCCACCGACGTCGTGCTCACGATCACGCAGATCCTGCGCAAGCACGGCGTGGTCGGCAAGTTCGTCGAGTTCTACGGGGAGGGTGTCGCCTCCGTGCCCCTCGCCAACCGCGCGACCATCGGCAACATGAGCCCCGAGTTCGGGTCCACCGCCGCGATGTTCCCGATCGACGACGTCACCCTCGACTACCTGCGCCTCACGGGCCGCCCGGCCGAGAACGTGGCGCTCGTGGAGTCCTACGCCAGGGAGCAGGGCCTCTGGCACGACCCCTCCCGCGAGATCCGCTTCTCCGAGTACCTGGAACTCGACCTGTCCACGGTGGTCCCCTCCATCGCCGGGCCCAAGCGCCCGCAGGACCGCGTGGAACTCAGCCGGTCCAAGGCCCAGTTCCGCGAGGACCTGCGCAACTACTCGGACGACCCGGACCTCACGTTCGCCCCCGGCGGCACGGTCGACGAGTCCTCCCAGGAGAGCTTCCCCGCCTCGGACGCACCGAGCTTCACGCCCAGTGCGTCGTCGACGGTCACGGACGAGAACGACAAGCCCCGCCAGACGGTCGGCGCGGACGCGAACGGCTCCACGCGTCCGTCGAAGAAGGTCGCCGTGACCATGAAGGACGGCCGCGAGTTCGAGCTCGACCACGGCGCCGTCAGCATCGCGTCGATCACGTCCTGCACCAACACGTCCAACCCGTCGGTCATGCTCGCCGCCGCGGTCCTGGCACGCAACGCCGTCGAGAAGGGCCTCGTGTCCAAGCCGTGGGTGAAGACCTCCGTGGCCCCGGGCTCGAAGGTCGTCACCGACTACTACGAGAAGTCGGGCCTCATCCCGTACCTGGAGAAGCTCGGCTTCTTCACCGTCGGCTACGGCTGCGCGACCTGCATCGGCAACTCCGGCCCGCTGGAGGACGAGATCTCGCAGGCCATCCAGGACAACGACCTCGCCGTCACCGCCGTCCTGTCCGGCAACCGCAACTTCGAGGGCCGCATCAACCCGGACGTGAAGATGAACTACCTGGCGTCCCCGCCCCTGGTGGTCGCCTACGCACTCGCCGGCACCATGGACTTCGACTTCGACACCGAACCCCTCGGCCAGGACGACGCCGGCAACGACGTCTTCCTGAAGGACATCTGGCCGAACCCGGTCGAGGTCCAGCAGGTCATCGACTCCTCGATCGACGAGGACATGTTCACCTCGAGCTACCAGACGATCTTCGAGGGCGACGACCGCTGGAAGTCCCTGCCGACGCCCGACGGCGACACCTTCGCCTGGGATCCCGAGTCCACCTACGTGCGGAAGCCCCCGTACTTCGACGGCATGCAGCGCGAGACGAGCCCGGTCGAGGACATCGCCGACGCCCGCGTCCTGCTGAAGCTCGGCGACTCGGTCACCACCGACCACATCTCGCCCGCGGGCTCCTTCAAGTCGGACACCCCGGCCGGCCGGTACCTCACCGAGAAGGGCGTGGAGCGCAAGGACTTCAACTCCTACGGCTCGCGCCGCGGCAACCACGAGGTCATGATCCGCGGCACGTTCGCGAACATCCGCATCAAGAACCAGCTCCTCGACGGCGTCGAGGGCGGGTTCACGAGGGACTTCTCGCAGCCGGACGCACCGCAGGCCGCCGTGTACGACGCCGCCGAGAACTACCGCGCGGCGGGCACGCCGCTCGTGGTCCTCGCCGGCAAGGAATACGGGTCCGGGTCCTCGCGTGACTGGGCTGCCAAGGGCACCGCGCTGCTCGGCGTCAAGGCCGTCGTCGCCGAGAGCTACGAGCGCATCCACCGCTCCAACCTCATCGGCATGGGCGTCCTGCCCCTGCAGTACCCTTCAGGGCAGAACGCGGAGAGCCTCGGCCTCACCGGCACGGAGACCTTCGCGGTCAGCGGCGTCACCGAGCTCAACGAGGGCCGCACGCCCCGGACGGTGAAGGTCAGCGCCACCCCGGCCGACGGCGGAGCGCCGATCGAGTTCGACGCCGTCCTGCGGATCGACACCCCGGGCGAAGCCGACTACTACCGCAACGGCGGCATCCTGCAGTACGTGCTGCGCCAGCTCGCGAGCTAGCGCACGCACACCCGACGGTTCCGGGCCGGGAGGCCTGCCTCCCGGCCCGGACCCGTCCGCAGGGCTCCCGCCCCGACCATCCGACCCACGAGACCTCCGAGGAGGGCGCCATGGCAGAGTCCGCGGAACTGTCGGCGCGCGTGGACGGCGATGCGATCTTCCGTGTCCTGCGCAGCGAGATCCTTGCCGGGGTACACCCGCCCGGCACGGCGTTGCGCGAAGTGACGATCTCGGAGCGGTTCGGGGTGTCGCGGACCCCCGTGCGCGAGGCGCTCAGCCGGCTGCAGCACGAGCGGCTGCTCGAACGTGCCGCCCGCGGCCTCCAGGTCCCGCAGATCGACCCCCAGGAGGTCATCCAGATCTACGACCTCCGCGTGATGCTCGAGGAGGAGGCCGCCGGGCAGGCCGCCCTCAATCGCGGGACCGCGGACATCATGCGCCTCGAGGCGCTGCTGGAACGCGACCGCGCCGTCGTCGACCCCGATGACACCACCAAGGTCACCAACAACCTCGAATTCCACACCTCGCTGTGGGCCGCGGCGCGCAATCCCGTCCTCATGGACCTCCTGCAGCGGCTCTCCACCCACCTCATCCACACACCGCGCTCCACGCTGTCGGTGGGGGACCGCTGGCAGGAGGTGCTCCTCGAACACGAGGCGCTGATCAGCGCCATCACGGAGCGGCGCAGCGACGACGCCCGGGGGATCGCCCGCCGCCACATGGAGACGGCCCGCACCATCCGCCTGCAGCTGCTGCGCACCACGGCCGCGGACTGACGGTGGCTTCCGGAGGACCCCGGCGTCTGGTGCTCGACGCCGACACGGGCATCGACGACGCCGTCGCCCTGCTGTACCTCCTCGGGACGCCGGACGTGACGCTGGAGGCGGTCACCTGCACCGCGGGCAACGTCGGAGCCCGCCAGGTCGCCGCGAACAACCTCGCCCTCCTCGAGCTGTGTCGCCACGCCGGGGTGGAGGTGGCCATCGGCAGCGAGGTGCCGCTGGAGATCCCGCTCGTCACCACCGAGGAGACGCACGGGGACCAGGGCATCGGCTACGCGGTGCTGCCCGCGCCGCGCGGGAGGATCTCGGAGCGCCACGCCGTCGACGTCTGGGTCGAGGCCGCCCGGAGCCGTCCCGGGCAGGTCACCGGGCTCGTCACGGGCCCGCTCACGAACCTCGCGCTGGCGATCCGCGCCGAACCGCGGCTCCCGATGCTCCTGAAGGGTCTCGTCATCATGGGCGGGGCGTTCCACCATCCGGGGAACACGACGCCGGTCGCCGAGTGGAACACGCACGTGGACCCGCACGCCGCGAAGGAGGTCTACGCCGCCTACGAGGGCCTGCCGTACGAGAAGCTGCCCATCGTGTGCGCCCTCGAGACGACGGAGCGGATCGAGTGCACGCCCGCGCACGTCGACGCCCTGTCCCGCGCGGCCGGCGCCGGGCCGGAGGTCCTCGACCCGGACGAGGCCGAGGGGACCCGCAGCGGGAGCGGCAACGCCGTCGTCGCCTGCGTGTCCGACGCCCTCCGGTTCTACATGGAGTTCCACCGGCTGTACGACCAGGGGTACATCGCACACCTGCACGACCTGTTCGCCGCGATGGTCGCCACGGGCGAGGCCGGTTTCGAGGAACGCCTGGCGACCGTGGACGTCGAGACCGCGTCACCGCTGACCTTCGGGCAGACGGTCGCCGACGTCGCGGGGATGTGGAAGCGGGCGCCCAACGCGCGGATCGTCACGGGCAATGATCCCGCGGCGGTGTTCGAGCTGATGATCCGGAGGCTGTCCGACGTCGCGCGCCGACACGGCTGAGGCCTCGGCCTCGTCCTGCTGAGGGCGCCGTCGTCGTCCTCCGTGGCCCCGGACCGCCGCGGCGGCGGTGCAGATGCGTGGGGGCGTTCCCCCGGGTCTGGGCACCCGCCGCGGCGGTGCAGCCCCCGGTACACTGATAGCTGCCGCGCACTGCTGCGCGGCCGGCGCCGAGGTGACATGAGGTGCGTCCTCCTCCCTTCATCGCGCCCAAGGAATATCGTGAGCTCATCCCTGACCCTGGCCTCCGACCCCGCTGTCCGGCGGCCCCGGCGCCTCCTGATCGTCCTCGGGGCCGCGCTCATCGCCGCCACCTACGTGTTCCTCGTCGTCGTCCAGCCGGCCGAGATCGCCGGCGGGGTGGGCAGCACGGCGTCGCTCGTCTCCCTCTTCGGCTTCCTCGGGGGCGGGGCGCTCCTGGTGGGCGGCATCCTGCCGATGCTCAGCACGAGCTCCCTGGTGATCATGCCGCTGGGCATCGCCCTGAATATCGCGATCGGCCAGATCGCCGGCTCCCTCGGCATGCAGATCTACCTCGACGCCATCGGCACCGTCCTCGTCGCCGTCCTGGCCGGTCCCGCGGCCGGCGCCGCGACGGGCGCGATCAGCAACGCCGTCTGGGGCCTGTTCAATCCGCTCGCGCTGCCCTTCGCGGCGGGCGCCGCCCTCATCGGGCTGCTCGCCGGCCTGGCCGCCCGTTACGGCGCCTTCCGCCGCGTGTACTTCGCACCCGTGGCGGGGCTCGTCGTCGGGGCGGTCGGCGGTCTCGTCGCCGCTCCGGTGGCCGTCTTCATGTTCGGCGCCGCCGGGACCTTCGGGACCAACGCGATCATCGCCGTGTTCCGCTCGATGGGCGACAAGCTGCTCGTCGCGGCCACGAAGCAGGGCCTGCTGTCGGACTCGCTCGACAAGATCGTGGTGTTCGTCATCGTCGCCCTGATCGTCTATGCCCTGCCGCCCCGGGCCGTCCGCCAGTTCCCCTTCGCGCGGACGTACCGGGTGCTCGGCACCCGGACCGGTACCGGCACCGGAAGTGCCGACGGCGGCACCGCCGGCATGAGCGCCACCGGAAGCAGCACCGGGGATGCCGCCGACAGCCGGAGAACCCCCACCCGGGGGAACGACGCCGGCGTCGCCTGAGCCGTGCCCCGCCGCAGGATCTACAACCCGCTGACCGAACTGCTCGCGGCGGTTCTGCTGGTGGTGCTCGTCCTCGTGGTCGACCGCTGGGAATTCTCCCTCGCGGTGCTGCTCCTCGGGGTGCTCCCCGCGGTGCTCCTCTCCGGCAGGCCCCGGCAGATCGGCCTGGTGATCGCCCTGGTCGCGGGACCCCTGCTCCTGTCCTCCCTGCTGCTCCACGGGCTGTTCTTCCCCGAGGGCACCACCGTCCTGGCCGACCTCGGTGTCGCCCGCGTGACCGTCGAGGGCCTGACCTTCGCCGCCCTCATGGGCCTCCGCATGACCGTGTTCACCGCGGTGCTGCTGACGGCGGCGGCGACGCTGGACCTCCCCGACCTCCTGGCCACCATGACGCACCGCGGCTGGAACCGGAAGCTCGTCTTCGTCGTGGGATCCGCCGTCGGCCTCATCCCGCACGTCGCCGAGCGCGCACACCGCATCACGCGGGCCCAGCAGGCCCGCGGCCTCGTCGTCGGGCGCGGCCCGCTCTCCCGGATGAGGGCCCTCCTGACCGTCCTCACGCCGCTCGTCATCGGGCTGCTCGTGGACGCCTCCGAGCGCACCCGCATGCTCGAGGCCCGCGGTTTCTCGTCCCCGGGCCCGCGCTCGAGCTACCTGCCGGACTCGGACACGCCGCGCCAGCGGAGAACACGCCGCGCGATGGTCGCCGCCGTCGGCGTGTTCTCCGCCGCCTGGCTCGTGGGGGCGCCGTGATCGCCCTCGACAGCACGCGTTTCACCTACGACGACGGCGCACCCCTGCTCGCCGGCGTCGCCCTCACCGTGGCGGCGGGGGACCACGTGGTGGTCGCGGGAGCGTCCGGGTCCGGCAAGACGACCCTGGCCCGGCTGCTCGCGGGCATGACCGGGGCCGACGCCGGCTCCTCCTTCACCGGGGCGATCACGCTCGGCGCCGAGACCGTGCGCTTCCGCGGGACGCCCGGCGATCCGCGGATCGATCCCGCCCGGTGGAGCGCGAGGGTCGCGTACGTCGCCCAGGGCGCGTGGGGGCAGCTGTCCATGATGTCCTCCACCGTGGCCGAGGAGATCGCCTTCGGCCCCGCCAACCGCGGCATGCCCGCGCAGGAGCTGCGGCGGGCCGTCGACGACGTCGCGGCCGCCCTGCACCTGACACCCCTCCTGGGGCGTGATCCCCGCAGGCTCTCCGGCGGGCAGCTCCAACGCACCGTCATCGCGGCCGCCGTGATCCAGCAGCCGGAGGTCCTCGTCCTCGACGAACCGTTCCAGGGGCTCGACGACGCCGCGGCCCGGGACGTCGCCGCGGCGCTGGAGGCGCTCCGCCGGAACGGCACCGGGGTGGTGGTCTGCGCGCCGCTGCTCCCGTCCCATGCCCCGCAGGGTGCGCGCGTCCTCGCGCTCGCCGACGGCCGCCGCGTGTTCGAGGGCCCGCTCACCGAGGCGCGGCGGGCCGGATTGCGGCGTTTCGGCATCGGCACGCAGGGGGAGCCGCTCCGGCTGGGCGACGACGTCGTCCCGGCCCCCGTCGGTCCCGCGGGCCCCGAGCTCGTCGCCGTGCACGACCTCCGGTTCCGCTACCCCCGGGAGCGCGGCGCGGCGGGTCCGCCGGCGGGCCTGACCGGCGTCGACCTGTCCGTCGTGGCGGGGGAGGTGGTGGCCCTCCGCGGTCCCAACGGGTCCGGCAAGTCGACGCTGCTGCAGCACCTGAACGGGCTGTCCCGGGCGGACAGCGGCTCGGTCACCTCGGGCGGCGTGCGGATCGGCCGGCAGCCGACGGGTGCGCTCGCGGCCACGGTGGGGTACCTGTTCCAGGACACCGACTCCCAGCTCTTCGAGCGCACCGTACTGCGGGAGGTCTCCTACGGCCCGCGCGCCGCGGGGATGCGGAAGGACGACGCCGCACGACGCGCACTGCTCGCCCTCGATGCCCTGGGACTCGGGGAGTTCGCGGGGGCGCATCCGTACGAACTGGGCTTCGTGCAGCGGCGCATGGTGGCGCTGGCCTCCCTGATGGCCACGGGGCCGGTCGTCTGGGCACTCGACGAGCCCACCGCGGGCCTCGACGAACCGGCACGGACCCTGCTGGCCGGCGTGCTCGCCCGCCACGCCCGGGGCGGCGGCTGCGTCCTCATGGCCACGCACGACGCCGTCTTCGCCGATGCCGTCGCGCACCGGAGCGTATGGCTCGACGGCGGCAGGATCAGCCCGGAGGGTGCAACTCCCCGCTGAGATGCCGCCGCCGGAACGCCCAGCCCCTAGGGTGAACCCATGGACCCATTGCGCGAGAGACACCGGACGATCGAGGCGGAGGGCGCCGACCTCGCCGTGTTCGAGTACGGTCTCGATCCGGACCCGACGAGGCCGACGATGGTCCTCCTGCACGGCTATCCCGACGACCACCGGGTCTTCCACCCGGTCCTCCGGGAGCTCGCCCCCACGCACCACCTGGTCGCGTTCGACACCCGGAACGCCGGCCGGTCCCGGACCCGCGAGGGCGCCGGGTTCACCCTGGCGGAGCTCGTCGACGACGTCTTCGCCGTCCTCGACGCCGTGGACACGCCGGGCGGTGTCCGCCTGGTGGGCCACGACTGGGGGTCCATCCAGGGCTGGGCCGTGCTCCAGGACGAGCGTGCGCACGGGGTGATCCTCGACTACACCAGCATCTCCGGACCCGATCTGCGGCACTTCTCCCGGTGGCTGCACGGGCGTCTCAGGACCCCCCGGCTGGTGCCGCAGGGCGTGGGGCAGGTGCTGCGCAGCTGGTACGTCGGCTTCTTCCAGCTCCCCGTCCTGCCCGAGGCACTCTGGAAGTACGGGCTGACCCGGCAGTACGAGCTGACCGCGCGGCGCAACGTGGGGTCCGATCCGGTACGGGGACTCGCCCTCTACCGGACCAACATGTCCTCCACGGTGAAGCCGCCCCCGCGGCGTCCCATCACCGTCCCCGTCCACGTGATCGTGCCGCTGAAGGACCCCTTCCTGTCGCCGCACCTCGTCGACGGGCTCGGGGACTGGGTCGCGGATCTGACCGTCACGAGCGTCCCCGGCGGGCACTGGTGGATCGCGGCCCGGCCCCGTGCATTCGCCGAACTGCTCGACCCCGCGCTGCGGAACAGGGTCGACGCCGACTGACCCGGCAGGCCCGGCGTGAACCCGGGTTCGTCGTGCACGTGTGCTGGGTGTCGTCGTGCAGCCACCGGAGGTGCGCGCTCAGGCGAGGCACGTGACCGCGGGCGCCCCGTGTCCAGTGCTTACGCGTCCAGCAGGCCCCGGATGTCGTCCGCGGTCAGCGACGAGGAGAAGATGGCGTCGTCGTCCATGACGGACGTGAAGAGCTTCGCCTTCTTCTCCTTGAGCTTCATGACCTTCTCCTCGATGGTCCCCTTCGACACCATGCGGTAGACCATCACGTTCTTGGTCTGCCCGATGCGGTGGGTGCGGTCCACGGCCTGGGCCTCGGAGGCCGGGTTCCACCACGGGTCCAGCAGGAAGCAGTAGTCCGCCTCCGTCAGGTTCAGACCGAACCCGCCGGCCTTGAGGCTGATGAGGAACACGGGGGCCTTGCCGTCCTTGAACGAGTCGATGACTTCGCCGCGGCTGCGCGTGGAGCCGTCCAGGTAGGCGTACTCGATGCCGCGGGCGTCCAGCTGTTCGGCGGCTTTCTTGAGGTAGGACGTGAACTGGCTGAACACGAGGGCCCGGTGCCCCTCCGCGAGGACGTCCTCGAGGTTCTCGAACAGGACCTCGAGCTTCGCGGACGGGACGCCCTCGTGCGCGGGGTCCACGAGCGAGGCGTCGAGGCTGAGCATGCGCAGCAGGGTCAGGGACCGGAACACGATCATGCGGTTGCGGTTCATGTCCTCGATGAGCCCGAGGAGCTTCTGCCGCTCGCGCTGCAGGTACGTCTCGTAGATGTGCCGGTGCTCGGGGTGGAGTTCCACCTCGAGGATCTGCTCCTGCTTCGGCGGGAGGTCGGAGGCGACGGCCTCCTTGGTGCGGCGCATCATCAGGGGCCGGATGCGCTTGCGGAGCCGCACGAGGGGGCGGTTGTCGCCGATCTTCTCGATCGGCGTGCGGTAGTCCTCGGTGAACTTCCGCGCCGAGGGGAAGAGGCCCGGGGCCACGATGTTGAACAGCGACCACAGCTCCATGAGGTTGTTCTCCATGGGCGTGCCGGTGATCGCGAGCTTGAAGGGCGCGTCGAAGTCCTTCGCCGCCTGGTGCACCTTCGACGCCCGGTTCTTCACGAACTGCGCCTCGTCGAGGACGAGCCCGGACCAGGCGAGGTCCTGGTAGGCCGGGAAGTCGAGCCGGAAGAGCGTGTAGGAGGTGATGACGACGTCGGCGTCGCCCACCTGCTCGTCGATCGGGACGCCCGAGGCGCCCTGCGTGTCGGTGATCGCGACGACCTTCAGTCCCGGCGCGAAGCGGCGCGCCTCGTTGGACCAGTTGGGCACCACGGAGGTGGGGGCGACGACGATGAACGGTGCGTCGAGCCCCGCCGTCTCCTTCGCGTGCGTCATGAGGGCCAGGGCCTGCAGGGTCTTGCCGAGCCCCATGTCGTCGGCGAGCACGCCGCCGAGGCGGTGCCGCCACAGGAACGCGAGCCAGCTGAAGCCCTCCGCCTGGTAGGGGCGCATGTCGGCGGTCAGGCCCGACGGCGGGGGAGTCGCCTCGACGTCCTCGAGCTCGAGCAGTCCGGTCACGGCATCGCGCCAGGACTGCGCCTGCTCGGTCTCCTCGGCGAGGTCCTCGAGTTCCGCCCACAGCCCCGCCTGGTAGCGGCTGATCTGCAGTCCGGACTCCGGGTCCCACTCGCTCAGCGCCCGGGCCTCCTCGATGAGTTCGCGGAGCTGCTCGAAGACGGGCTGGTCGAGGGAGAGATAGCTGTTGTCGACGAGCTTCAGCTTCTTCTGGCCCTGCGCGAGCGCGCGGAAGATGGAGTCGAAGGGGATGGTCCGGCCGCTGACGGTGACCATCACGCCGAGGTCGAACCAGTCGCGGTCGTCGGTGTCCACGGTGCTGATCCGCAGCGTGGGGGTCTCCGTCAGTTCCCGGTACTCGGGCTTCTCGCCGACCACCTCGACGCTGACGCCGTCGAGCTCCTTGAGCCGCGGCAGGACGTCCTCCGCGAACTCGACGGCCTGCATGTCCTCGAGCCGGAGGGACCTCATCGGGAGCGCTCCGAGCACCTGGCGGGCCGCGGCGGCGAGGGCGTCCTCGACGTCGGCCTCGCGGTAGCCGTCGTCGCTGCCGGGACCTCCCCGGCGGAAGGGCCGGCGCTGCACGGCGTCGCCGAGGGTGTAGTCGAAGTGCCAGTCGAGGGCCACCGAGCCGTCCGCGCCGTAGGCGGTGGTGAGGACGAGCGCCGGGGGCTGGATCTCGGGCAGCTCCACGCTGCCGTCGCTGCTGTCCACCTGGAGGGTCTGCCGCAGCTTCGGGTAGTAGTCCTGCAGGAAGAGGGACTTCTCCTCCTCGGGGACGACGACGGCGTGCCCGCGCTGGAGCAGCTCGATGTCCTTCTGCGTCAGCCGGCGCGACGTCGGGGCGAGGGTGATCGTGTCATCGGGGGCGACGGTGTAGATGCCGTGGGTGCTGATGACGTGGGCCGTCTCGGACGGGTGGGGCCGGCCGTCGACGTCGAGGGCGGGATTCAGGCGCAGCGCGCCGTCCTCCGTCTCGGTCGCATCCAGCTTCAGTGTGGCGCGGCCCGCGAGTTCGATCGTGACGGACTTCTTCGACCCCACGAACGCGACGCCGAGGCGCTGGGCCTCGTCCAGCAGCTGCCAGAGCAGCGGGTTGCTGAAGTCGTCGAGATACAGCCAGGAGTCGTTGTTGCCGAAGTAGTTGACGCCGGTGCCGCGGTGCAGCGCCGGGAACTGGGAGAACCACCGGTGCTGGTCGGGGTCCAGGGTCAGCCCGTAGGTCTGGTAGCTGATGCTGCCCCAGGACAGGTTGTTCTTGATCCACTTGCCCTTGCCGTTCTGGCTGACGGGCCGCACCCCGAGGCGGGTGTTGAGGGTGCGCTGGCCCTGGCGCTCGGCCGCGGAGCCCCACCGCTGGACGGCCACCTCGGGGGTGCGCAGCTCGAACTGCAGGCCGAGGGGCGTGCGCGGGGCGGTCGGGGCGTCGACGGCGGTGTCGCCGCCCAGGAGATCCGTGAGGGACGCCTGCCAGCCCTCGGGGACGGACGCGCGCGGGGCGGTCCTGGCACCGAGATCGCGTTCGTGCTGGGCGAGCACGTTCTCCGTGTTGCTCTGCAGGGCCGTGGCCGCCACGTGCTTGCAGTCCGCCCCGATGGGGCAGCTGCAGAAGTTCTCGAGGGGGCGGAACCGGCCGTCGCCCTTGAGTCCCAGACGCAGTTTCGTCCGGTAGTCGTTCGGCGCGGTGCCGCGGACCTTCCCCGTCAGCAGCTTGGAGTCGGCGTCCCAGGCGAGGGAGCTGACGGCGCCGTCCTTGGCGTAGGTCTGCCCGCGCTGGAACGCAGCGCCGCCCACGATCCGGATGATGTCCGTGACATCGACCATGGGGTGGGTGGAAATGGGCATAATTCCATGCTCTCATGCGACGGTGACGCTCTCCCCGCCCCGGGCGCCGTTTCGCCCGGGAAGAGGTCGCGGACCGGTGGGTATCCGGCCGCGAAACGACCCGACAGTCTACCCGCTGCGGGCGGGGGCCGGGACCGGGCGTCCGTGCTCCGGCGGCGCTGACGCCTGCCCTACTCTTGGTCCGGGGCTGATCGTCAGGCTGCAGGGAAATGGAAGAGGTCGTACGTGTTCGAGGCTCCAAGCGTCATCTATGCGGCGGCGGGTCTGGCCGTGTTCGCGGCCGCCCTCCTGCCACGCCTGCTCATGCGCGCCCCGGTCTCGATGCCGATGGTCTTCCTCGCGACCGGCATCCTCGTCTTCACGCTCGTCAAGGACCTGCCGGACCCCGATCCCATCAAGTACAGCGACGTGACCCTGCACCTCAGCGAGGTCTGCGTCATCGTCTCGCTCATGGGCGCCGGACTGGCTCTGGACCGCAAGCTCGGATGGCGCCGGTGGTCCACCACCTGGCGGCTCCTCGGGATCGCGATGCCGCTGTGCATCCTCGGCCTGACCCTCATGGGCATGTGGGTCCTCGGCCTCGGCGTCGCCTCCGCCCTGCTGATCGCAGCAGCGCTCGCGCCGACCGACCCCGTCCTCGCCTCGGAGGTGCAGGTGGGCGAGCCGTCGGAGTCCGAGGAGGACCTGGACGCCGAGGACGAGGTGCGGTTCGGGCTGACCTCCGAGGCGGGCCTGAACGACGGCCTCGCCTTCCCGTTCGTCTACCTCGCGATCCTGCTGAGCACGGTGGGGCTCGCGCCGTCGGCCTGGTTCCCGGAGTGGATGCTCCTCGACGTGCTCTGGCGCATGATCATCGGCTGCGCGCTCGGCATCGGCATGGGCAAACTCCTGGGGCGGGTCTTCTTCCGCACGCCCCTGAAGACCGTCCGCCTCGCCAACCACTCCGAGGGCTTCGTCGCGCTCGCCGCCACCTTCCTGACGTACGGCGTGACCGAGGCGGTGGAGGGCTACGGCTTCATCGCCGTGTTCGTGTGTGCGCTCACCATCCGGGCCGGCGAGCAGACCCACGGCTACCACGGGGTCCTGCACAGCTACATCGAGCAGCTCGAGCGCCTGCTGACCGTCGTCGTGCTCGTGCTGCTCGGGGGTGCCGTGGCGCGTGGACTCTTCGAGGGCCTCCGCCCGCTCGAGGTGCTCGTCGCCGCAGCGTTCATCCTGCTCGTCCGCCCGGTCACTGCCTGGCTCAGCCTGGCCCGCGGGAAGACCGGCCCGTGGGAGCGCCGCACCCTCGCCTTCTTCGGTGTGCGCGGCATCGGGTCCGTCTACTACCTCAGCTACGCGCTGTCCAAGGGTGAGTTCACGGCCGACGAGTCGACCCTGTGGCGGATCGGGGCACTGGTGATCGTGATGTCCATCGTGGTGCACGGCATCACCGCGGCACCGGTGATCAACGCCCTGGACCGGGCCCGGCAGCGCAAGGCGCGGGCGCAGGGCGACGAGGCGCAGGCCCCGATCACGCCCGTCTAGCAGGTCCCGCCCGTCTAGCAGTTCCGGCCCGGGAGTGGTTCACGCCGGGGGAGCCGTTCCCACCCGGGGAGCCCGCCGCCGCTCGATCGCGGCCCGCACCAGGAGCCCGCCGACGAGCGCCCAGAACGCTCCGCCGATCCCGAGGACCGACAGGCCGGACGCCGCGAGGAGGAACGTCACGGCACCGCTCATGCGCCCCGTCGCATCCTGGAAGGCCGCCGTCACCGCCGTCGCCATGGTGCCGATCAGGGCGAGCCCGGCCACGGCCTCCACGAGCCCGGGAGGTGCGGCGCCCACCACGACGACGAGCGCGCCCGAGCCGGCGGCGAGCACCAGGTAGGACACCCCGGCGGTGAGGGCGGCGATCCACCGGCGGTCCCGGTCCTCGCCCGCGCCCTCGCCCGCGGACAGTGCGGCCGACAGCGCGGCCAGGTTGACGGCGTGGCCGCCGAAGGGCGCGACGACGGCGGTCCCGAGCCCCGTGACGGCAAGGGCCGGGCGCCACGGGGTCTCGTAACCGAAGGACGAGAGCACGGCGACGCCGGGGAGGTTCTGCGACGCCATCGTGACCACATAGAGCGGCAGGGCGATGCCGATGACGGCCGCAGGGTCGAGCACCGGGACGGTGAACGCCAGGGAGGGCGTCAGGGACGACGGATCGATCGTGGTGCCCGCGAGGCCGAGCTGGACGCCGATCACGGTGAGGGCCGCCACGAGCGCGAGGGGGACCGACCACTTCGGGGCCACGGCCGAGGCTGCGAGCCAGACGAGGATCACCGGGAGCACCAGGAGCGGGATGGTGCCGAGCGACTGGAACGGCGCCAGGCACAGGGGGAGCAGCACGCCCGCGAGCATCGCCTGCGCGAGATGCTGGGGGATGCGGGCCACCAGCCGGCCCAGCCAGGGCACGGCTGCGGTCAGTGCGATGAGGACGCCGGTGACCAGGAAGGCCCCGACGGCGGCAGGCCAGCCACCGGACGGGATGCCGGCACCGGCGAGCAGCGCGGCCCCCGGGGTGGACCACGCGAGCGTGACGGGGATCCGGTACCGCAGCGCCAGCAGGACGATCCCGAGACCCATGGCGAGAGTCAGCGCCAGCAGCCCCGAGGCCGCCTGCTCCGGTGACGCCCCGGTGGCCCGCAGGCCGGCGAGCACGACGGCGAACGACGACGTGAAGCCGACGAGCGCCGTGACGATGCCGGCGAGGACGGGCTCGTGCAGGCCGGGCCGGGCAGGCGATAGGGAGGATCTGGTGTGCACCGGGGGACTCCTGTCGGGGACGCGCTCACGCCCGCCGGGATCGTTCTGTCGACGAATCAGCCGCCGCCACGAGCCTGATGAGCCGGTGGCGCGCCGATCCGGGCGGCTCAGGGGTGGCGCCGCTGCTCGAGCTGGCGCTGGATGGCCTCGAGTTCATCGCTGAGGACCTGCAGGCGCACGGAGTTTTGCTCGACGGCGAGTTCGCGGACGAGGAGGTCCTGGCGCTCACGGAGCGCGGCTTCGGACGGAAGGGGATCGCTGGGCATGTGCCCAGTCAAGCAGATCCGGCGCCGTCCCGGGGCGGCGCCCGTCACAGGGGCGTGACGTAGGCGCCGGCGATACCGCCGTCGACCATGAACTGGCTCGCCGTGATGAAGGAGGAGTCGTCCGAGGCCAGGAACGCGACGGCGGCCGCCATCTCGTCGGGTTCGGCGAAGCGCCCCAGCGGGACGTGGACGAGCCGACGTCGGGCCTGCTCGGCGTCGCTGGCGAAGAGTTCCTGCAGCAGGGGCGTGTTGACGGGCCCCGGACAGAGCGCGTTGACCCGGATGCCCTGCCGGGCGAACTGCACCCCCAGTTCACGGCTCATGGACAGCACGCCGCCCTTGGACGCGGAGTAGGAGATCTGGGACGTGGCGGCGCCGAGGACCGCCACGAAGGATGCCGTGTTGATGATCGATCCGCGTCCCTGCGCCTGCATGTAGGGCAGGACGTGCTTGCAGCAGTAGTACACGCTCGTCAGGTTCACCTCCTGGACGCGGCGCCAGGCCTCGATGCCCGTGTCGAGGATGGAGGAGTCGTCGTCGGGCGAGATGCCGGCGTTGTTGAAGGCGATGTCGATGGAGCCGTAGGTCGTCCGGGCGAACGCGTACATCGCCCGGACGTCGTCCTCGCTGGTGACGTCGGCACGGATGAAGCTTCCGCCGAACTGCTCCGCCAGCCCCTGCCCGACGGCGTCCGGGCAGATGTCCCCGATGACCACGTGCGCCCCTTCGTGGGCGAGGCGCCGGGCGGTGGCGAGGCCGATCCCCGAGGCGCCCCCGGTGACCACCGCGGTCCGCCCCTGCAGGCGGTTGGTCACGAGTCCGTTGTAGGGCTGGGCTGTCATGGCACTCCTTCTGGTCGATGCACGCGGGTCAGGCGTCGGTGGCAAGGAAGACGTTCTTGGTCTCGCTGAACGCGTCGAGGGCCTGGGGACCCAGTTCGCGGCCGAGGCCGGACTGCTTGAAGCCCCCGAAGGGGGTGGAATAGCGGACGGAGGAGTGCGAGTTCACGGAGAGGTTCCCGGCGTCGACGGCCCGTGAGACGCGGAGCGCGCGGCCCACGTCACGGGTCCAGATGGACCCGGACAGGCCGTAGGCGGAGTCGTTGGCGATCCGCACGGCGTCCGCCTCGTCCTCGAACGGCACGACGCAGACCACCGGGCCGAAGATCTCGTCGGTGAAGGCGGCGGACCGCGGGTCCGACGGCGTGAGGACGGTGGGCGGGAACCAGAAGCCGGGTCCGCCGGGGGCGGCGCCCTGGAAGGCGACGTCGGCCACCGTCCTCCCGTCCGCGTCGTACACGAACTGCGCCACGGCGTCGCGCTGCGTGGCCGAGATCAGCGGACCCATGTGCGTGTCCTCCCGGCTCGGATCGCCCACCCGGACCGCTTCCACCGCGGCCCCGAGCATGCCGAGGACGTCGTCGTAGACGGACCGCTGGACGAGCACCCGCGAGCGGGCGCAGCAGTCCTGCCCGGCATTGTCGAAGGCCCCGTCGGGGACCGCCGCGGCGGCTTTCTCCAGGTCCGCGTCGGCGAAGATGATGTTGGCGCTCTTCCCCCCGAGTTCGAGGGTCACGCGCTTGACCTGCTCCGCGCAGCCGGCCATGATCTGCTTGCCCACGCCGGTGGACCCCGTGAAGACGACCTTGCGCACCGCCGGGTGGGTGACGAACCGCGCTCCGACGACGGACCCCTTGCCCGGCAGGACGGTGAGGACACCCTCGGGGATGCCTGCCTGCAGCGCGAGCTCACCGAGCCGGATCGCCGTCAGCGGCGTGAGCTCGGCCGGTTTCAGGACCACCGTGTTGCCGGCGGCAAGTGCCGGTGCGAAGCCCCAGGCGGCGATGGGCATGGGGAAGTTCCACGGCACGATGATGCCGACGACGCCGAGGGGTTCGTGGAACGTCACGTTCACTCCATTCGCGACGGGGATCTGCTGCCCGAGATGGCGTTCGGGTGCGGCCGAGTAGTACGTCAGGACGTCCCGCACGTTGCCGGCCTCCCATCGTGCGTTCCCGATCGTGTGGCCGGCGTTGGCCACCTCGAGTGCGGCGAGCGCCTCGATCTCCGCGTCGACGGCGGACGCGAACCGCCGGAGCAGCAGCGCGCGGTCCGCCGGGGCCACCCGTCGCCAGGCAGGGAAGGCGCCGGCCGCCCGCAGGATCGCGGCATCGGTCTCCTCGAGGCCCGCCAGGGCGACCGTGCCGATGGCCTTCTCGGTGGCGGGGTCGAGGATCTGGTGGGTGGAACTCATGGGGCGGTCCTTTCCGGGGCCGTGCGGGAGGTTGCGTACGTGCGGGCGGCGTCCACGAAGCCGCCGAAGAGGCGCCGATCCTGCCCGTTCTCCTCGGGGTGGAACTGGACGCCGAGGGTCCAGCCGGCGGGGCCTCCGACTGCCGCTTCGACGACCTCCACCGTCCCGTCCGAGGCCAGGGCCGTCACGCACAGTCCGTCGGCGATCCGGTCCAGGCCCTGGTGGTGGTAGCACGGGCTCGACGCCTGCTTCCCCAGCAGCTGCCGGGCGATGGACCCGGGTTCGGTGGTGAAGTCGACGCTGCCGAAGACGCCAGGCGCCGGCTGGTACTGCGCCGCGTCCTCCCGGACCTCGGGCAGGTGCTGGTGCAGGGTGCCGCCGAGGGCGACGTTGAGGACCTGCGCCCCCCGGCAGATGGCGAAGAGGGGCGTGCCCGTCTCCAGCGCCGCCCGCGTGAGGGCGAGGTCGTGGTCGTCGCGTCCCGGCTGGGACACGGTGGCCGGGTGTGGCGCCGCGCCGTAGCGCGCGGGTTCGACGTCGACCCCGCCGATGACGATCAGGCCGTCGAGCAGGCCGATGACACTCGGGTCGGTGCCCACGGGCGGCAGCAGGAGGGGGCTCCCGCCGGCGTCCACGACGGCGCGCACGTAGGCGCCGGGGACGATGGCCGCGGTACCGTCCCAGACACCCCAGGCCGCGGACTGCCAGTACGTGGTGAGACCGATCCTGGGTCGGTAGGTGCCCTGTGCGGGCCCGGCCGTCACCGGGACGTCCTAGTGTCGTTCAAATCCGCGCCGCACTTCCCAGTCCGTGACGGCCGCGTTGAACTGCGCCAGCTCGACGTCGGCGTAGTTGGTGTAGTGCTCCACCACCTCGTCGCCGAAGACCTCCCGCGCGATCGTGGAGCCGGCGAAGAGGTCGCGGGCCTCCTTCATCGTGGCGGGTACGTGCTCGGCGTCGGAGTGGTAGGCGTTGCCCTCCATCTGCGGCGGCAGCGCCAGTTCGTTCTCGACGCCGTGCAGCCCGCCGGCGAGCATGGCGGCCAGCGCGAGGTAGGGGTTCGCATCCGCACCTGGGAGCCGGTTCTCCAGGCGGGCGGAGGTGCCGTGGCCCACGAGGCGGACCGAGCAGCTCCGGTTGTCCAGCCCCCAGGCCACCGCCGTCGGTGCGAAGGAGCCCTCGGAGAAGCGCTTGTAGGAGTTGATGTTGGGTGCGTAGAAGAGCGTGAACTCGCGCATGGTGGCGAGGACCCCGGCGATGAAGTGGTCGTAGAGCGGGGTGCGCCGGTTCCCGGCCTCGTCCCAGAACACGAGCCCGCCGTCCTCGCCCCGGAGGGACATGTGGATGTGGCAGGAGGAGCCCTCCCGCTGGTTCGGCTTGGCCATGAAGGTCACCGACTGCCCGCGCTGCGATGCCATCTCCTTCGCCGACAGCTTGTAGACACTGTGGTTGTCGGCGGTGACCACGACGTCGTCGTACTTGAACGCGATCTCGTGCTGGCCGAAGTTGCACTCGCCCTTGGCCGATTCGACGACCATGCCCGCCTGGTACATCGCGTTGCGGATGTCCCGCAGCAGCGGTTCGACGCGCAGGGATCCCAGGATCGAGTAGTCGACGTTGTACTGGTTGGCCGGTACGAGATCGCGGTAGTTCTTGAGGCCGGCCTCCTCGAACGAGTCGTTGTAGATGAGGAACTCGAGCTCCGTGCCCGAGAACGCCCGCAGGCCCCGGGCGGCGGCCCGGGCGGCCTGGGCCTTGAGGATGCTGCGCGGTGCGACCCCGACCGGCCCCCCGGTGGTGAAGGACAGGTCCGTCTGGATCATGACGGTGCCGTCCCGGTAGGGCAGGCGCCGGATGGTGTCGAGGTCCAGGTCGAACACCATGTCCCCGTACCCGGTGTCCCAGCTGGACATCGCGTAGCCCTCCACGGTGTTCATGTCGGTGTCCACGGCCAGGAGGTAGTTGCACCCCTCGGTGCCGTGCCCGAGGACGGTGTCGAGGAAGAACCGGCCGTGGATGACCTTTCCCTGCAGCCGGCCCTGCATGTCGGTGAACGCCAGGATGACGGAGTCGATGTCACCCGACTGGATACCTGAGGTGAGCTGGTCGACGGTGAGCATTCGTTCGCTGCGGGGATGCGGGTTCATGGATTCCTTCTGTCGTTCGGGATGGCGTCGTCACGATCGGTCGGGTCGATGGTCAGGCGAGGTCCTTCTCCTCCTTCTCCAGCAGGGCGAATTCCTCCTCCGGGGCGCTCGCCACCAGGTGGTGGCGGCTGTAGAACCAGAAGTAGGCGAGGGCTCCGAGGAAGATGGCGGCGGTGATGGAGGCCGCGAGGATGTCGACGAAGAAGGTGGCGATCAGGGCGACGACGGCGAGGACGAGGGCGATACCCGTGGTCACCACACCGCCCGGCGTGCGGTAGCCCCGCTCGAGCCCGGGTTCCCTGATCCTCAGGAAGATGTGCGACAGGTTCAGCAGGACGTAGGACACGGTGGCACCGAAGACGGCGATGTTGATGAGCAGTCCGCCGTTGCCGGTCAGGGCCGCGAGCAGGAAGCCGATGGTCCCCGGGACGAGGAGCGCCACCCAGGGTGTGTGACGCTTCGAGGTGAGCGAGAGGACGCGGGGGAGGTAACCCGCCCGCGAGAGGGCGAACAGCTGCCGGGAGTAGGCGAAGACGATCGAGAAGAAGCTCGCGACCAGGCCCGCCAGGCCCGCGTAGTTGACGAAGTCGGCGAGGACGGAATCCCCACCCGCAGCCGTCCGCAACGCTTCCGGGAGCGGGGAGTCCGACTGCCCCATCGCTTCGGCGCCTGCCGCCCCCGGCACCAGGAACAGCATGAGCGAGCCGAAGACCAGGAGCAGCAGCATCGCGACGATGATGCCCCGCGGCATGTCCCGCTTGGGGTCGTTCGATTCCTCGGCGGCGAGGGGGACGCCCTCGATCGCCAGGAAGAACCAGATCCCGAACACCAGGGCGGCGAGGACACCGGAGAACCCGTAGGGCAGGAAGGCCGACGATCCGAGGGACCCGTCGGGGACGATGTCGAAGAGGTTGGCGGTGTCGAAGTGCGGCAGGAGCCCGATGGCGGTCACGATCAGGGCGACGACGGCGATCACCGTGATGCCGAAGATGAGCTTGAGCGCCTCGCCGACGCCGTAGAGGTGGATCCCGATGAACACCACGTAGGTGACCAGGTAGACCGGCCAGGAGTTGGTGATGCCGAAGAGTCCGAGCGCCTCGATGTAGCCGCCGATGAACGTGGCGATGGCGGCGGGGGCGACCGCGTATTCGATGAGCACCGCCATACCCGTGGCGAAGCCTCCGAGCGGGCCGAGGGCGCGGCGGGCGAACCCGTAGCCGGCTCCCGACGTCGGGAGCGTCGACGACATCTCGGCGAGGCCGAAGACCATGCAGGTGTACATGATGCCCATCAGGATGAAGGCGATGAGCAGGCCGCCCCAGCCGCCCTCGGCGAGTCCGAGGTTCCAGCCGGAGAAGTCCCCGGAGATGACGTAGGCGACTCCGAGCCCCGCCAGCAGGACCCAGCCGGCGGCCCCGCTCCTGAGCCTGCGGTGCTTGTGGTACTGGTCGTCGACGGCGGTGTAATCGATGTTCCTGCGTGCCACGTGTGCTCCTTGGTTGGACGGCCGGATGGAGGACGAGTAAGCCGGGTCTTCATGCTGGGAGGTGATTCGCGCCTGCGTCATTGGACTGAAATCAGTCCAATGGATGCCCAATGGTGATCGCCTCCGATCCGGTTCGTCAAGAGGATGTCCGACCGACGGCGACGGGCGGTGCCGGCCGATGCGTAAGCTGGAACCATGGGCGATCCCGTGGACGACGCGTTCTGGCTCATCCAGCCGGCACGCAGGGGGAACGCGTTCGAGGAGACGGTCGAACGCCTCCTGCACGCCATCAAGCTGGGAGTGTTCCCCGCCGGGTCACGCCTCCCGCCGGAGCGGTACCTCGCCGAGCACCTCGGTGTCTCCCGGTCCACCCTCCGCGACGGGCTCGCCGACCTGCAGACCGCGGGTTACCTCACCGTCCAGCGTGGCCGCTACGGGGGCGCCATCGTCAGTGCGGCGCTGCCGAGCAGCGGCGACGGCCCCGCCTCCCTGCGGCGCTCCGAGGTGGAGGACGTCCTCGCCTTCCGTGCCGTCGTCGAGCCTGGTGCGGCCCGCCTCGCCGCCCAGGCGGCCTGCGCGGACGAGGTGCGCGACGGACTCCTCGGTGCCCTGCAGGCCGTGACCGCAGCGGACGCGACCCGGTACCGCCCCCTCGATGCCCGCCTGCATCTTGCCATCGCCGAAGCGGCGGGGTCTCCGTCCCTGGCGCTCGCGGTGGCCCAGGCGCGGTCCCGTACCAACGACATGCTCGACCGCATCCCCTTCCTGGCCGCGAACATCGCCCACTCCGACCGGCAGCACGCCGCGATCGTGAAGGCGGTGCTCGCCGGTGACGCGGAGCGGGCGCAGGCCGAGATGACCGCCCACCTCGAGGGCACCGCCGCCCTCCTGCGCGGATTCCTCCTCGACGAGCCGGAGAACGAGCCGGAGAACGAGCCGGAGCGTAGCGCGTGAGGAGAACCACGCCGGGAAACACCCGGACCGGGACGATCGGGAAATAGATGTACGCGGGCAACCGTTCTTCCAGAAGGTCCGCGACACACCCCGCCGTGGTTCCCGCAACGGAAGGTGTACCCATGACTGTTCCCCTGTCCATCCTGGATCTGGCGCAGGTCGCCGAAGGCTCCTCGCCGGCGGAGACCTTCGCCTCGAGCGTCTCCCTCGCCCAGCACGCCGAGCGGTGGGGGTACCGCCGGGTCTGGTACGCGGAGCACCACAACATGGGCAGCATCGCGTCCTCGGCCACGAGCGTGCTCATCGCCCACGTCGCCGCGCACACCTCCACCATCCGCCTCGGCTCCGGCGGGGTGATGCTGCCCAACCACTCGCCGCTCACCATCGCCGAACAGTTCGGCACCCTCGAGAGCCTGCATCCGGGCCGCATCGACCTCGGCCTGGGCCGCGCCCCCGGCAGCGACCAGGTGACGGCGCGCGCCCTGCGCCGTGACCCCGCGGCCGCCGACAGCTTCCCCCAGGACGTCCTGGAACTGCAGGGCTACCTGACCGGCGAGAGCCGCGTGCCCGGCGTCCAGGCGACCCCGGGCAAGGGCACGAACGTGCCGCTCTACATCCTGGGGTCGTCGCTCTTCGGTGCGCGGCTCGCCGCCGCCCTCGGCCTGCCCTTCGCCTTCGCGTCGCACTTCGCCCCCCAGGCTCTGCAGGATGCCGCGGCGCTCTACCGCCGGGAGTTCACGCCGTCCGCGCAGTCCCCGGAGCCGCACTTCATCGCGGGCGTGAACGTCATCGCCGCGGACAGCGCGAACGACGCCCACCACGAGTTCCACGAGGGGATGCTGCGCCGCGTGAGCCTGCTCCTGGGGCGTGGGCAGCGCTTCTCGCGGGAGGAGGCCGAGGCCATCCTCGCGTCACCGAGCGGTCAGCAGATGGCCGGCATGGCGCGGTACAGCGCCGTCGGGACGCCCGACGTCGTCCGCGACTACCTGGAGCAGTTCGCCGAGCGGTTCGGGGCCGACGAGCTCATCGTCGCCACCCAGGCGGAGAGCACCGAGGCGTGGCTCCGCTCCTTCGAACTGCTGGCCGACGCGATGCAGCCGATCGGCGCGCAAGCATAGCCGATCGAAGAACTTTGGCTTCCTGCTTGCCATTACCCTCCATGGTTTGGTTAAGTGGGTGTCAGTTGTAGTGTTGCGCATTTGTATTTCACGCGGTCCGACCTTCACGGGACGGATCGTGTCTCTGAAAAAGCGGACAAGCACGCCGCGACTGGGGCGCTCCGAAAGTCGGAGTGCGTCTGAATTTCAGAAGGATAAACAAAAATGGCAACAGGTACCGTGAAGTGGTTCAACGCTGAAAAGGGCTTTGGATTCATCGCTCCCGACGACGGAAGCGCAGACGTGTTCGCACACTTCTCCGCCATCAACGCGAGCGGCTACCGCTCGCTGGACGAGAACCAGAAGGTCAGCTTCGACACCGAGCAGGGCCCCAAGGGTCCTCAGGCGTCGAACATCCAGCCCCTCTAAGGCTCGGATCTTCCGCTAGATTTTTTCGCGAGGAAGCAGGTCGGACCCCGGTCCGGCCTGCTTCTCCGTTTAATCCGGCGATCCCGCCGTGCCCTCAGCCTTCCCCGTCGCAGAGCCTTCCCCGTCGCGCAGAGCCTTCCCCGTCGCAGAGTCCGATGAACGCGCCGAGCTCCTCCAGGGCAGCCGGCGTGGACGGCAGGTGCTCGGTCAGCCGGGGGGACCTCACGAAGACGGCGCGCCACTGGCCCCGCGAGACCGCGACGTTCACCCGGTTGCGGTTGAGCAGGAAAGCGACGCCCCTCGGCGCCTCCGCGGCGGATGACGCCGTCATGGTCACGATCACGACGACGGCCTGCTGACCCTGGAAACGGTCCACCGTGCCCACCCGGACCTCGCCGAACCCGGCCGTCCGCAGGGCCTGCCGGGTGAGCTGCACCTGGGCGTTGTACGGGGCGACCACGAGGATGTCCTCCTGCCCGAGCGGGCGCGGGGCGGCGCCCGCCTCCGGCGTCCACGCCAGGCCGAGGTGGCGGCGTACCTGCGCGACGACCTCCGCCGCCTCCTCGCCCGAGGCCGTCGCGTTGCCCGTGTGATCGACGACGACGCACTCGATGCCGGGCCGTTCACCCTCCAGGTGCCGCCCGCGCGCCGCAGCAGCCGTGGTGAGCCGGCCGTCGTACGCGAAGACCGACACGGCGCGGCACAGGTCCGGGTGCATGCGCCACGTGTCCGCGAGGAAGTAGCCGAACTGCCCGGGCAGGGTCGCGTGCCCGGCGGACAGCCAGCCCAGCGCGGACTGGTCGACGGGCTCCGGGTGGGTGCCCTGGGTGACCTGGGGGAGCTGCTGCGGGTCGCCCAAAAGGAGGAGCCTGCGTGCGGCGCGGGCCACGGCCATCGTGTTCGCGAGTGAGAACTGTCCTGCCTCGTCGATGACCAGCAGGTCGAGGGAGTGGGCCGGGACCCTGCTCCCGGTCGTCGTCCAGGCCGTGCCGCCGACCAGGCAGCCGCCGGCCGCCCCGAGCAGGCGCGCGACGGCGTCGTCGGACCGCTGGGTCCAGGGCGCGTCGGGCGTGTCCGTGCGCTTCGCGACCTGATCGATGGGGACCCCTGCCTCGATGGCACGGCGCAGCAGATTCTCGACGACGGCGTGGGACTGCGCGACGACGCCCACCTTCCATCCGAGGCCCACCAGGCGTGCGATGACGTCCGCGCCGACATGGGTCTTGCCCGTGCCGGGTGGGCCCTGCACGGCGAGATACGAGTCCTCGAGGAGGTGCAGGGCGGAGGTGATGGCCTCGGCGTACCCGGCCCCGTGCCGCGGTGCCGTCGGCAGTTCCGCGCCGTCCAGCAGGCGTGGGGGGAGGCGCCGGAGGAGGTCGAGCGCCGGATCCCCGGGGATACTTGGCAGGGCCCCGCCCACCCGGTCCGCGAGGGCGGTCAGGGCGTCCTGCATCGACTTCGTCATGAGCGGCTGGTCGGGGGCCAGGGCCAGGGGCAGTTCGGGACGCTCCGGCGCCCCGCGGCGCAGCTTCTCCCTGATCACCACGGTCGCGAGGCCGTCCGCGTCCTCGGACAGCTCCATCACCTCGACGCCGAACCAGCCGCCGCGCCCCGCGCCGCCGCTGTCGATGCTGTCCGCGTCGGGAGGGACGGGCGCATCGTAGATCGCGAAGCAGGTCGAGCCCTCCCGGAGATCGGTGCCCGCCGTCAGGGTGCCGGTCGCCTTGAGCAGCCGTACGGGGTTCGAGCGCGGGGTCGGCTTCGCCCAGTCCTGCACCACCTCGAGCGTGCGGAGGACCAGCACGTCGCGCGCGGTCTCCCAGGCGGCGGGGGCTGCGAGCCGGTCGAAATGGGACCACCAGAACTGTTTCCGTTCCCTGCGGTGATACCCGACGGCGGCCGCGACGAGCGCGATCGCCTGCCGGTCCGCATCGCTCACCGCGCCGGTCGGCAGGTCGGCCAGGTGGGCGAGCAGCCGGGCCTCCTCGGGGGCGGGCCCGGTGGTGGCGGGCCCGCCGTCGTCGGGCGTAGCGGCAGGAGGGGGCACAGCGGACGGCAGGGGCACGCCACCCGGGCCGTGCGCCCCGGGCCCGGGGCCGGCTCCGGGGTCGGTGGTGACGGGCGCGTCGTGTGCACGGGGCCGGCCGGTCCCGTGCTGCATCCCGAGGGAGAGCAGCCAGTCCCGGAGGCCGAGCGTCGAGAGGCAGTCGTAGCGGTTGTAGTCCCTGATGCCGGCGAGGATCTGCGCGGCGGCGTCGCCGTCCCCGGCGTCGCGCGCAGAGCAGTAGGCGGCATAGGCGACGACGGACGCCCCGGCGTCGGTCACGTCCCCGGAGCGCAGGGTCCCATCCATGTAGAGGGGCTCGAGCTTCTTGAGGCTGTAGGAGCGCTCGGAGATGCGGAGGCTGTGGCGCACGGTGTCGTAGAGGTCCACGAGCACGCCCTCGCGGAGCAGGGTGTCCACGGCGTCCTCCCCGATCACGTGGACGAGGGACAGTCGCCGCAGGGCGCTCTTCTCGTAGGCCGCGTAGTGGTAGACGTGCAGGTCCGGGTACTGCAGGCGGCGCTCCCGGATGTAGTCGAGGAATCGGACGAACGCCGCGCGCTCCTCGGAGCGATCATGGGCCCAGAACGGGCGGAAGGGCGGCTCGGAGTGGCGGTCCGCGGGCTGCTCGACGACGCCGAACAGGTACTCGATGCCCCAGCTGCCGTCCGCGGGATCCTGCCAGAGCGGATCGCCCTCGAAGTCGAAGAAGATGTCGCCGGGGCTCGGCGCGGGCAGGGTCCCCAGCGTGTGCTGCGGGAGGACGCGGTAGGACAGGGTCCGTTCCTTCCCCTCGGCATCGCGATAGGTGACGCCGCCGTCCACCGCGGCCACCCCCACCTGCAGCCGTGCCTGCTCCTGCAGTCGCAGCAGGGCGGCGTCCTCCGGACGGTCGGGCAGGGCGGCGAGGTCGTCGATCGTGCTGATGTTCTGGTCGAGGAGCCGGGCCCTGCGGTCACCGGTCATCCCGGCCACCAGCAGGAGGTCCCGGGACGCCGTCACCTGCTCGGCGCAGTACGCGCACCGTCCGCACGCGGCGACTCCGGGTGCACCCCAGGCCACGGCGTCCGGCTGCCCGCGATGGCTGTGCACGAGTTCGAGGAAGCGGGCGCGGCGCTCGCGGAACACGGGCAGGAGGTCGGGCAGCCGGTGGGTGCTGCGGCGGCGGTCGCCGAGGACGAGCGTCACCTCGTCCGCCGTCGGGATGCCCGCACCCTGCAGCTGGTCGCCGTACGCGGCCAGCTGCAGCAGGGCGCCGACTTTTGCGTGGCGGGCGAGCTTCGTGTCCCAGACGGCGTAGGCGCCGTCCTCCTGGCGGACGAGGAAATCCGAGCGCCCGTGGAACACGCCGTCGAAGAACGCCGCCTGGAACACCACGGCCGCGCCGGAGTGCAGGGCCCGGAGGGACTCCTCGTGCTTGGCCGCGAGGGTGGCGCGGTCCATGGACGCCGCCGGTTCGACGTCGTACACGCCCGACCGGTTGGCCGGCGACCACGGGCCGTGCTCGGCGACGAGCTCGTCCAGGACCCGGTGCTCGTGCACGTCCCCGAGGGTGGCCGCGCGCTGCAGCATCTCGTCCACGGGGAACTGCGCCCGCGGTGTCCGGCCCAGCTTCTCGTCGAGGATCCGCAGGAGCCGGTAGCCGCACTCCGACGCCGTGACGAGATCCGTGGCCGAGAACACGAGGTCGGGGGCCTCCGGCGGGGTGCCTTCGGCGTCGAGCAGGAACATGGGCCGCTGATCCTTTCGTCGTGCCGTCGGGAAGGATCAGTCCATCACGGATCGCCGACAATCCTGTGACCGGAGTCATACGCGTCCGGTCCGAGGTCGCGGGCGCGCCGTCCGGAGGTCTGGGAGAATCGGGTACACCGATTCCCCATCGACCAGGAGCCCCATGAACCCCCGCACGCTCTTCCGCACCGTCGCCGTCGCGGAGGCGGTGACCTGGGCCTTCCTGCTGCTGGGCATGTTCCTCAAGTACGTCACGCAGACCACCGAGGCGGTCGTCCCGCCGGCGGGAGCCGTGCACGGCTTCGTGTTCCTCTGCTTCGTGGCGACCACGGTCTTCGTCTGGGTCAACCAGCGCTGGTCGGCGGTGACGGGGCTGCTGGGCCTCGCCTCGGCGATCGTCCCGTTCGCGACCATCCCCTACGAGCGGTGGATCGAGCGCCGCGGACAGCTCGCCGGGTCGTGGCGGCTCGCCCCTGGAGCCGAGGCCCCGCGCAACCCCGTGGAGCAGCTCCAGGCCTGGGTCCTGCGCAGCCCGCTCGTCGCGCTGCTCGTCGCCGTCGTCGGGATCTCCGTGGTCTTCAGCGTGCTGCTGATCGTCGGCCCTCCCGGATCCTCGAGCTGAGGCGCGCATGACCGACCTGCGGAACACTCCGGACGACGACCGGTTCTTCCTCCACAGCGGCCGCCGCTGGCGGAAGACCGACCCCTCGCTGCCCGAGGACGTGAAGGCGCGCCTGATGTCCCACCTCGGCCGCGGACGCTCGGGCGTGCGCAACAGTGCCAAGGGCGACGACGGCGCGGCCCTGCCCCGCGCGCGGCGCACCGTGCAGCTCGCCAAGGAAGGGCTCGGGGAGCGGGGGACGCCCTGGTGGGAGCAGTCGGCGGCCGAACGCACTGCGCGGTGGACCGCTGCGCTGCAGGAGCTGGACCGCCTGCACCCGAAGAAACCCGGTGGTTCCGCCGACCGCCCGGCAGCGGATCCGTCCGGCGATGCCTGACGGGGTCACCGAGACCGAACTGCGGGCCCAGATCCTGCGGATCGCCGCCCAGCGGGGGAGCGAGAAGACGCTGTGCCCCTCCGAGGCCGCCCGCAGGATCGGCGGCCAGGAGTGGCGCGAGCTGATGCCCGCCGCACGGCGCATCGCCTTCGCCCTCGCCGGGGAGGGTCTCGTCCACGTCACCCAGCACGGGGAGCCGGTGGACCCGGACGCCCGCGGCCCCATCCGGATCCGCTGGATCGACGGGCAGGCAGCAGGCCGGTCGGCAACGACGGACGACGGCGCCTCCGGGGAAGCGCCGTCGTCCGGGTGATGCTCGTGCCCCGTGGCGGGGGCGATGCTCAGCTGTCCGTCAGGACCAGCTCGGAACCCCTCCACTCCACCGGTTCCGCGTGCATGGACCGGTAGGTCACCGCAGCGTCCCAGCTGTGGAACAGGAGGTACGCCTGACCGTCGGGTGCGACGGCGAGATCCTGACCGCCCGGCCCGATGTAGCGGTCGCCGCCGAAGGAGTCCGAGGACAGGAACGGCTCCGGTGCCTTCTCCCACGGTCCTTCGAGCGCGGGGGCCGACGCCTGGCCCACCTTGTAGGGCAGTCCGCCGTAGTCGTTGCTGGAGTAGAGCAGCACGTACCCGCCGTCACGCGGCACGACGGTCGGGGCCTCGACGAGGTTGCCCTCCCACGGAAGGTCCTGCTTGACGAGCTTCAGCGGCTCCCCGGTCAGGGACAGCCCGTCCGCCGAGAGCGGCGCGGTCTGGATCCAGGTGTCCTTGTCGCAGCAGTTGCCGTCGTTCTTCCAGACGAGGTGCAGGCCCTCGTCCGTCACGAAGGTGCTGGCGTCGATGGCCCCGCCCTCGTCCTCCGGGCAGACCAGCATCTCGTCCCCGACGACCGTGAAGGGCCCCGCGGGGTCCGTGGCCGTGGCGACGCCGATGCACTGCACCGTCGGCGAGAAGTTGGTCCCGGTGAAGTAGAGGACGAACTGCCCGTCCGCCACCTCGGTCACCTCGGGCGCCCAGGTCTTGCCCGGGATGATCCAGGAGGGGAGCTCCGGCAGGGCGTCCTCGTCGAGCTGCTCCCACTCGAGGAGGTCCGTGGACGTCGCCACCTGCACGTTCTTGCGGTTGCCCTCGGTCGCATAGGCGTAATAGGTGTCACCGACCTGCAGGATGTCCGGGTCGGCGAACTCCTCGTCCAGTACCCGCGTGGGGTTCTGCTTCTGCGTGGGCGCGGGCTCCGAAGCCTCCGACGTCTCCGACGGGGCACAGCCGGCAGTCGCCGCGGCGAGCGCGGTGACCGCCAGCATGCCGAGCAGTCTGCCCAGGAGACCTGGCCTCACCCCTTCACCCCGGAGCGCGAGACGCCCTCGATGATGAAGCGCTGGAGGAAGACGAACAGCGCGAGGACCGGCACGCTGGCCACCACGGCACCGGCCATCAGGAGGTCGTAGCGGACCGCGTTGGCGGACTGCAGCGTGGACAGTCCCGGCGGCAGGGTCTGGACCTCGGGTGTGAACAGCACGTAGACCGGCCACAGGAAGTCGTTCCAGTTGCCCAGGAATGCCAGCAGCGCCAGGGTCGCCATGGCAGGCTTCGCGAGCGGCAGGATGATGCGCGTGAACATCTGGAAGCGGTTCGCGCCGTCGATCCGCGCGGCCTCCTCCAGGTCGTCCGGCAGGGAGATGAAGAACTGCCGCATGAAGAACACGCCGAAGGCGGAGGCCGCCGTCGGCACGATGATCGCGACGAGTGAATTGAGCCAGCCGAGCTCGCTGACGAGCAGGTAGTTCGGGATCACGAGGATCACCGGGGGGACCAGCAGGGTCGCGACGATGACCGCGAAGACGATCTTCTTGCCGCGGAAGTTCATCCGGGCCAGCGGGTACGCGGCCATGGAGGCCGTGACGACCACCAGCGCCGAGTGGAGGATCGCGGCCAGCATGCTGTTCGCGAACCAGCGCAGGATGGGCGTGTTGGTCCCCGGCGCGAGGAGTTCCTTGTACGCGTCCAGGGAGAAGGGGTTGGGGATCCACGACGGCGGGATGGACGTGGCGTCGGCCCGCGACTTGAACGAGGTGACGATCATGAAGATCACCGGGCTGATGAAGATCAGGGCCACCAGCGCGAGAAGGACGATCTTGAGGAGGGTTCCGGGCTGGAGCTTCCGCGCCTGCTTCGCCGACGGCTCGGCCGTGCGGGCAGTGCGGGTCTCGACGGTCGAGCTCATCGGGGATCCTTCCGTTCGCGGAACAGCCAGAAGACCAGGAGGCTCAGGGCCATGAGGAAGACGGTCAGCACGTAGCTCATGGCGGCTGCACTGCCCATCTGGAAGTTGCGGAGGCCCGTGTCGGCGATCTGGTAGATCGCCGTGCGGGTCTCCCTGCCTGGTCCGCCCTGCGTCAGGAGATAGGACTGCCCGAACATGTTCACCGACGCGATCAGCGTCGTGAGGGTCACGAAGGACAGCACCGGCCGGAGTCCGGGGATGGTGACATTGACGAACTGCTGCCATGGACCGGCCCCGTCCATCCGCGCGGCCTCGTAGAGTTCCGCGGGGATGTCCTGGAGACCGGCCAGGTAGATGACGGCGTTGAAGCCGAGGGTCCACCACACGGTCACACCGACGAGGGCCACCCATGCGGCCGGGGTCGAGGTGGTCCAGTTGATGTCGTTCGGCAGGCCGAGAAGGCCGAGGTAGTAGTTGACCAGGCCGATGTTGTTGTCGAGCAGGTAGCGCCACATGACGCCGATGACGGCGACGCCGAGCACGTAGGGCGCGAAGTAGATCGCCCGGAAGAGGTTCCGGCCCGGGAACTTCTTCGCCATGAGCAGTGCGACGGCGAGCGGGACGACGAGCAGGAGCGGCACGCTGAACAGGGTGAAGATGCCCGTGGCCTGCATCGACCCCCAGAAGTTGCTGAACTGCCTGGAGTCCGGGGTGAACAGTTCGGTGTAGTTCTCCAGGCCCACGAACGGCTTGAGCGGTCGCGTGTAGTCCCAGGTGTGCAGGCTGATCCAGGCGCCGAAGACGATCGGCACCAGGACGAACGCGACGAACAGGACGAGATACGGCGCCAGGAACAGCCACGGTGTGGCTGCCGCCTGCCTGCGGATCTCGCCGGACGACGACCTCCCCGACGGGCGGGGTGCCCCCTTCCGTGCGGGGGCACCCCCTTCTTTTTCCTTCAGCGTGGTCATGGTGCTTACTCCCCGAACGACGCTTTGTTCTCTTCCATGAGCGTCGAAGCATTCTCCGCTGCCTCGGTCATGGCGTCCTCGGGGGATTCCTCGCCCAGGACCGCCTTGCTGACGCCGACCTCGAGGGTCTCCGTCTGGACGGCGCCGATGCCGGGGACCGGCGGGAGGAAGCGCATCGAGTCGATGTCCTCGGCGATGGCCTCCTGCGGCATGCCGTCGAGGGCGCCCTCGGCGCGGACCGATTCGCGGGCGGGGATCATGCCGGAACCGGCCCACTCGGACGAGTTCTCGCTCATCCAGGCGATGAACACCTTGGCGGCGTCCGCCTTGTCGGGATCGGGCTGTGCCTGGCGGGGCAGGAAGAAGTTGTGCGAGCTGGCCCAGACGGCCTGCTCGTCACCGATCGTGGGGATCGGTGCCGCCGCGTACGGCAGGCCCGAGGCCTCGAGGTCGTTGAACTGCCAGATGCCGTCCCAGGTGATGGACGTCTCGCCGTTCTTGAACGCGACGTACTGCGAGTCGATCGCGACGTTGGAGGGGCTGTACCCGTCCTCGACGATGCCCCGCTGCCACTCGATGGCCTCGAGGCCCTCGGGGGTCGCGAAGTTGGCCTTGGAGGCCTCGCCGTCGTACGGCTCGTTCCCGTTCTGCCACTGGAGGGAGAGGTTCATCAGGTGGCTGGGCCACAGGGTCGGCATCCAGAACGGGGCCTTGTACCCGGCGGCCTGGAGCTTCTTCAGCGCGTCCTCGAAGGAGGCCGCGTCGGTGGGGGCCTCGGTGATGCCGGCCTTCTCGAAGTGCTCGGTGTTGTAGTACATGGCGAGGGAGTGGACGTCCAGGGGGACGCCGAACCGCTCGTCCTGGTAGACGCCCGCGTCCCAGACCTCCTGGGTGAAGTCGTCGCCCGTCAGTTCCAGTGCGTCCGTGAGGTCGTCGACGGGCACGATCACGTTGCGTGCGGCCATCGAGGACAGCTGGTCCAGGTGCATGACGCCGACGTCAGGGCCCTCGCCGGCCGTGACGGCCGCTGGGAGGCGCTGGTAGAAGTCCGCCCACTGCATCGTGTTCGAGGTGACCTTGATGTTCTCGTGTTCGGCGTTGAACTCCTCGACCATCTTCTCCATGAAGGGGCCGTCACCGCCGGTGAAGCCGTTCCAGTAGGAGAGCTCGACCGCGGGGCCGTCGTACTCGCCGGTGAATTCGCTGGCTGCCTGCTCGCTGCCGGAACCGCCGCAGGCGGTCAGTCCGAGCAGTGCGACGGCGCCCAGGGCCGTTGCGGCCCGCAGGCGTCCGCGCAGGGATCGCGTGGGATGGGTCATGGTGTCCTCCTCGTTGAAAACGTTGCGCACTTCCAGGTGAGTGGGTCAGCGTGTGACCGAGCTTACAGCGCTGTAAAATGGCTGTCCACCGATTTGTGGTTCGGGATTCCGGACCCGGGACGGCGCCCGTGCGGTGCCGATCTAGACTGGGATCTACCCGAGGAGACGCAGATGAAGAAAGTCCGACTGGCCGACGTGGCCGATCTGGCCGGCGTGTCGATGAAGACGGTGTCGAACGTCGTCCACAACTATCCGCACGTCACGCCCGAGATGCGCCGGAAGGTGCAGCAGGCGATCGACGACCTGGGCTACAGGCCCAATCTCACCGCGCGGCGCCTGGCGACCGGCAAGACCGGGATGATCGCGCTCGCGATCCCGGAGATCGACCACCCCTACTTCTCCGAACTCTCGCGGTACATCGCGGAGGAGGCGAGCCGGCTCGGGTATCGGGTCATCGTGGAGCAGACGCTGAGCAATCCGGAGGCGGAACGGGCAGTGCTCAACGACCGCGAGGCGGGGCTCGTGGACGGCGTCATCTTCCATCCCGTCCGGATGCAGTCCATGGAGGTGGCCCGGTTGCAGCGCGACGTCCCGGTGGTGCTCCTCGGGGAGTCGACCATGCCCGTCACCGCCGACCACGTCATGATCGACAACGTCGTGGCGGCGCAGGAGGGCGTGCGGCACCTCGTCGGCGAGGGGCGGCGGCGCATCGCCTTCCTCGGCATGGTCTCGGGGGACACGACGGGATCCACGGACCAGCGGCTCCTCGGCTACCAGCAGGGCCTCGTCGACGCCGGGATGACCCCGGACCCGGACCTGGTGCTGTCGGTGTCCGACTTCACGCCTGAGGAGAGCTCCCGCGCGGTGGCGCACGCGCTCGCTTCCGGTGTGGCGTTCGACGGCCTCGTCTGCCGTGACGACCGGTTCGCGACGGGCGCGCTCTTCGCGCTGCGGCAGGCGGGCGTGCAGGTGCCCCGCGACGTCGCCGTCGTCGGATGGGACGACACCGAGCTCGGCCGGTGGGCGAGCCCGCCGCTGACCTCGATCGCGCCGGACAAGCGGGAACTCGCGGCCACGGCCCTCGCGCTGTTGCGCGAGCGGATCGACGGGTACCACGGCATCGGTCGGCACCGCATCGTGTCCCATGCCCTCACGATCCGCGAGAGCGCGCCCCTCGGAGCTCCGGCCTTCCAGTCCCGATAATATCTTTACAGCGCTGCAAATATGGGACAAGATTGCGGCATGCGGACTCCAGAAGCGTTTCAAGCCAGTACCCAGGACGGCACCTACCCGCGGCCCCAGCTCCTCCGCCGCCGGTGGTCGGATCTCAGTGGCCAGTGGGAATTCAGCCACGACGACGACGACGCCGGCGAGGCGGCGTCCTGGTTCTCCGCCACCGAGCCGTTCCCCCTCACCATCACCGTCCCGTACCCCCCGGAGTCCGCGCTGTCGGGCGTCCACGAGACCGGCTTCCACCCGGTGGTCTGGTACCGCCGGACGATCACGCGGGCGGACATCGACGGGAGCGGCCGCACGCGGGAGGACGACCGGCTCCTCCTCCACTTCGGGGCGGTCGACTACCGGGCCACGGTCTGGATCGACGGGCAGCTCGTCGGCTCCCACGAGGGCGGCCAGAGCCCCTTCACCTTCGACGTGACGGGCCACGCCGCCACGGGCGAGGACCTCGTGCTCGTCGTCCGGGCCGAGGACGACCCGCACGACGTCGCACAGCCCCGCGGCAAGCAGGACTGGCTCGAGGACCCGCACGTCATCTGGTACCACCGCACCACCGGCATCTGGCAGCCCGTCTGGCTGGAGTCCGTCCCGGCGTCGTTCATCGAGGCCGTGGCCTGGGAGCCGGACGTCCCGAAGGGCGCCGCCCGCCTCGAGCTCGAGATCTCGCCGCAGCGCGTCGACGTCATGACGGTGCGGGTGGACCTGAGCTACGAGGGCAGGCCGCTGGGCACCTACTCGACCTCGGCCGTCGAGTCCCGCATCGTGATGGACTGCGTGATCCCGCACCAGGCCAACGGCCAGGCCTACGAATCGCTGCTGTGGTCCCCGGAGCATCCCCGCCTGATCGACGCGACGCTCACCCTGCTCGACGCCCACGGCACCCCGGTGGACGAGGTGGGGTCCTACTTCGGCCTCCGCAGCGTCGGGACGGCCGGAGGCCACTTCCTCCTCAACGACCGCCCCTTCTACGTGCGTTCGGTGCTCGAGCAGGGCTACTGGCCGGACTCGCTCCTGGCCGCACCGGACGCCGCCGCGCTGCGCGAGGAGGTCCAGCTCATCAAGGACCTCGGCTTCAACGCCGCCCGCCTGCACGAGAAGGTCGAGGATCCCCGCTTCCTCTACTGGGCGGACCGCCTCGGCCTCCTGGTGTGGGGGGAGATGGGCAGCACCTTCGAGTTCTCGCCGACGGCCATGGAGCGCGTGGCCCGGGAATGGGCGAGCGTGGTGCGGCGGGACCGGTCCCACCCGTGCATCGTCACCTGGGTGCCCCTCAACGAGAGCTGGGGTGTGCAGCAGATCTCCCACGATCCGCAGCAGAAGCACTTCGCGCAGGCCATGTACCACCTGACGAAGGCCCTCGACGGGTCCCGGCCGGTCATCTCCAACGACGGCTGGGAGCACGTGGAGTCCGACATCTTCACCGTCCACGACTACGCGACGACGTACGACGACCTCCATGCCGCCTACCGGGACAGGCCGGCGTTCCAGTCGCTCGTCGACGGCGTCGGGCCTGCCGGACGCCGCCTGAGCGTCCTGCCGGGCCTGCCGCGGACCGAGCCCGTCATGGTGTCCGAGTTCGGCGGCATCCTGTACGCGCCGAACAGCCCGATCGAGACGTGGGGCTATTCCGCCGCCGAGTCCGGGGAGGACTTCGCGCGGCGCCTGGAGGCGCTGTTCTCGGCCCTCCAGGACAGCCCGTTCCTGTCAGGGTTCTGCTACACGCAGCTGACCGACACCCTGCAGGAGGCGAACGGCCTCACGGACGAGCACCGCAAGCCGAAACTCCCCGTGGCGGAGATCCGCAAGATCGTGATGGGCGCATCCTGGAGGCTGGACCATGCATGATTCCACCAACACCCACGAGCCGGTCGCGTCCCGGATCCCGGAGGGCGCCTCGCCCGAGGCGGCGGCCGCCGTCGAGGGGCTGTACACGCGCGGGGTGATCGCCCGGCAGGGTGCGTTCTCCCGTGAGTGGGCGGCGCAGATGCGCGAGGACATCGACGCGGCCTTCGCGGAGGCCCTCGCACGCCCGAACGGCGCCGTCGGGCGTGGACCGAAGCGGTACTACGTCGAGATCCACCCCGAGCAGCTGCGGGGCTGGGTCGACCTCGTGGACCACCCGTGGGTGCGCATGGTGTGCGAGTCCGTCCTCGGCCCGGACTACGAGATCGTCGAACTCGGCTTCGACGTCCCGGGCCCCGGTGCCGTCAACCAGCCGTGGCACCGCGACTTCCCGATGCCGGCGGAGACGCGGGAGACCGGACGGCTGACGTCGCTCGCGTTCAACCTGACCGCCGTCGACACCGAGGAGGACATGGGCCCCTTCGAGGTCGCTCCCGGTACGCAGTGGGATCTCCCCGAGGGCTTCGACCACGAGATGTTCCCGCCGAAGTCGGCCTATCCGCGCTACGAGGGCCTCGCCGAGCGCAAGTACCCGACGATGGGCGACATCTCCGCCCGGTCCGCGCTGACCATCCACCGCGGCACGAAGAACGAATCGCAGAAGTCCCGGCCGGTCCTCGTGCTCGGGGTGGACGCCCCCGGGGCGGGCAACGCCGAGCACCACGCCATGGCCGTCACGCAGCCCTTCTACGACGCACTGCCCGAGCGGGTCCGCCGCCACGTGGTCTGCCCCGTCGTGGACACCCTGGTGCCGATCACGCAGAAGCACTCCATCGAGGGCCTCATGATGGGCGAGGCCTGAGCGCACGGCAGGATCCTGGCAGGACGACGACGGCGGCACCCGGGTGGGTGCCGCCGTCGTCGTAGGTGCGGGGTGTTCCCGGTGGGCTACTTCCGTGCGAGCTCGGGGTGGTGGAGTTCGGTGACATCCGGGTGTGCGCGGACCCGGCCCTTGAGCACGTTGGAGCCGTAGGAGGACAGCATCGGGTTCTCGGGGTCGTCCGTAATACCGCGCGCGGCGGCCCGCAGGTCCTCGGTCAGGGGGACCGGCTCGATCACGGCGTCGAGCCGCGGCGACCAGAAGAACGGGACGGCGTAGCGGTCCACGCCCGGCGGGGGTGCGGTGACGCGGTGGATGGTCGCCGCGAGGTAGCCCTCGGTGGCCACCTCGAGCATCTCCCCGAGGTTCACCACGAGCGCGCCCGGGATCGGTGTGACCGGGACCCAGTCGTCCGCCCCGTGGGGGAGAACCTCGAGGCCGCCCACCTGATCCTGCAGCAGGAGGGTCACGAACCCGTAGTCCGCATGGGCTCCCACGCCCTGCGAACCGGCTCCCTCGACGACGCCGCCCACGTAGTGCACGAGCTTGGCCATCCAGGCCGGGGTGCCCTCGAAGGGCTCGGCGAAGTAGTCCTCGGGGAGGTGGAGGGCGACGGCGATCCCGGCGAGGAGTTCGGCACCGACGCGCGACATCAGGGCCGCCCACTCCATGGCCTGCTCCTCGAGTTCGGGCAGGGCCTTGCGGGGCCAGAGGTTGGGGCCCTGCAGGAGCCAGAACGGCTCGTCCGCGGGATAGTCCGTGACGGGCTCCCGCTCGGGGGAGAAGTCGATCTGCTCGCGGGCGTCGGGGCGGCCCCGGGTGATCTCGGTGCCGAGGCCGGCATAGCCGCGGAAGTGCGACGAGGTCCGGTTGTGGAGCCGGAGGCGCTCCTCCAGCGGAAGGTCGAAGAAGCGGCGGGTGACGTCGAACAGATCATCCGCCTGGGTGGGGGTGGCGCCGTAGTTGATGATGTGGAAGAAGCCGACGGTGTGGGCGGCGTCCCGCAGTTCCTCGATGAACCCGGGGGTGAAGGATCCGTCGGCGGAGCGGGCGGTGCTGAGGTCAAGGGTTGGGATCGATCCCAGGGACTGCTGCATGCGCAGCAGACTACGCCCGTTGAAAAATCGACCCACCCTTTGCATTACGCCGTGTTGCGGCCGGCCGCGTCGGTCCCGTCAGTGCCGTCCGTCCCGTCGGCCTCGTCGGCGCCATCGGCTCGGTGCATCCCTGTCGTCCCTGCCGTCCCGGTTGTCCCTGGCGTCCCGGTCGGCCCGGTCGGCGCTGTCAACTCCGCCGATGCCGTCAGCCCTGTCGGTGCCGTCCGTCGCTTCCAGTCCGTCGGCACCGGCTTCCCGCACACCCGCCAGCGCGCGGACGGCCCGCAGGCCGGGGTCGGACCCCCGCCAATGGTGTGCCAGGGCTTCCGGTCCGGCCGCCCGTACCGCGGCCCGCAGGACGACGGCGAGCACGACGACGTCGTCCGCGTAACCGATCACGGGCAGGAAGTCAGGGACGAGGTCGATCGGCACCACGAGGTAGACCGCGAGGAGTCCGAGCAGGACGCGCGCCCGCAGCGGGACCGAGCGGTCCGTGGCGAGACGCCGGACCAGCCCGAGGAGGTCCGGGCCCAGCCGCAGTGCATCCCGCAGTGAGATGACGTCGGGGTGCCGCCGTGCATACACGGCGAGGCACACGAGGAGGACCGCATAGGCCGCCGAGATCGCGAGGACGGTCTCCAGTGCCGGCTCCCAGTCCATGGTTCTCCTCCCGGGCGTCCTGCCCGGGCGTCCTGCCCGGGCGTCCTGCCCGGCCGTCAGGGGGCGAGGGCCGCCTGCAGCACCGCCGCGATGCTCTCGGTGACCTGTTCCTCGGTGATGGCCTCGGGGTCGGCTGCGCACTCGACGGCCATCCCGTTCACCGTGGCCAGCAGGATCGTGGCGAACACGATGTAATGCGCGGGGTCCGACGGCGCGCCGAAGGCCCCGGCCCGCTCGGCGAGGGTGGTGGCGAGGAGGGCGCGCCGGGCACGGCGGTGTTCCCGGAAGACCTCACCGACGTCGGGGTCGCGGCCGGCCTGCAGGGCGAACTCGACGACGAGCGCATGCCAGCGCTGTTCGCGCACCACACCACGGGCGAGATAACGGGCGGCATGCTGCACCGTCTCGTCCAGTAAGGTCAGGTGGTCCACCTGGTTGAGGACGTCGGCCGCAGTGTCAGCGAGTCTCTCGCTCAGGAGGGTGGCGAAGAGTTCCTGCTTCGAGCCGAAGTTCGAGTACACCGCGCCCTTCGTATATCCGGCGCGCTGGGCGATCGTGTCCAGCCGGGCCGCCACGTAGCCGATCTCCTCGAAGACCTCGAGGGCCGCGGCGAGCAGTCCTGCGCGGACGTCCTCGCGGCGTGGGCGGCGGCGGGGCCTGCCGGCCGTGGTGCTCTCCGTGTCCGTCAGTGTCATGTGTCCTCCTGCAGTTACGATACCATCGGTATTGAATACTTCGGGTATTGAAATAGAAGGACACATGACCACTTCCCCGCAGCACGATTCCGCGGTCCCCGCGCCGGCCACTCCGAAATCAAACCCTTCGGCGTCGGCCGTCTCCGAACCGGCTTTTCCCGCGGTCCCCGCGCCGGCCACTCCGAAATCAAACCCTTCGGCGTCGGCCGTCTCCGAACCGGCTCTTCCCGCAGTCCCCGCGCCCGCCACTCCGGAATCAATCCCTTCGGCGTCTGCCCCCTCCGAGCCGGCTCTTCCCGCGCTCCCCGCCCCCGCCACTCGGGAGTCCGACCTTCCGGTGCCGGCCCTCTCCGTCGAGGGCCTCACCCTGCGGGCCGGGAAGCGGACGGTCTTCGAGGACGTCACCTTCGAGGTCCCCGCCGGATCGCTGGCCGTCCTCGCCGGACCCTCGGGAACAGGCAAGACCGCCCTCGCCCTGGCGCTCGCCGGGCGGCTCGTCCCGACCGCCGGGCGCGCCGTCGTCCTCGGCCTCGCGCTGCCACGCCGTGCCGGTGCGGTGCGCCGTCGGGTCGGCTTCACCGGGAACAACACCGTGGTGCCGCTCGACGAGACCCTCACCGTCCGGCACCACGTGGCCGACGCCCTCAAGCTGGCAGCGCCGTGGTGGAAGCCCGGCGCGTCCCGCGAGCAGGTGGACCGCGTCATCACCACCGCGAACAACCTGCTCGGAGCCCTCGAGGAGGCCTTCGGGGACGATCCCGCGGCGGCCGCTCTCGCGCAGGCCCGGCTCCACCGCAGCGAGCTCGTCCGCGATGTCTCGCCGGTGGCACGCTTAACACTCGGCATCGCCCTCGCGCTCATCCCCTGCCCGGACGTCCTCGTCGTCGACGACGTCGACCGGCTCCGCACAGCCGACGAACGCCGCGCCGCGTGGGCCGCGCTCCTCGCCGTCGAACGGACGCGCCGGGACGACGCCGCCCCCCTGACCCTCGTCGCCACCTGCCAGGACTCCCGGGAGCTCGCGGGCCTCCGCGACGACGCCGGGGCCCGCATCAGCGCGTTGCCGCTGCGCGACGTCGTGCATGTGCTCGGCGCCGACCCGATTCCCGCAGCATCTCCCGAACCATCCGCACCGACCGCCTCCGAAATCAGGTAACTCGTGTTCTCCCTGCTCCGCACGGAACTCTCCCGCTTCCGCATCAACCTCAAAGCCAGGGCCGCCCTGCTGGTCATCGCGATCATCCCGGCGCTGTACGGGGGGCTCTACCTCGCCGCCAACTGGGACCCGACGGGCAACCTCAACCACCTCACGGCCGCCGTCGTCAATGAGGACGAACCTGCCACCGCTGCGGCCCCCGACGGCACCGAGAGCACCGTCTCCGCCGGCGCGGACCTCACCGACACCCTCACCTCCTCCGACGACGCCGGATTCACCTGGGTCGAGGTCAGCCGGGAGGACGCCGACAAGGGGCTCGACGACGGCACGTACGCGGCGTCGCTGGACATCCCTGCGGAATTCTCCTCGGCCCTTGCCTCCGTGGGCGGCGACGATCCCGCACAGGCCATGCTCGACATCACCACCAACGACGCTGACAGCTACATCGTGGGACAGGTCGGCAACACAGTGGCCGCGACCCTGCAGCGCCAGGTGCGGTCCGGCGCTACCGAGGACTACCTCGACAGCATCTATCTCGGGTTCTCATCCCTCCACGGGAAGCTCGCCGAGGCGGGCGAGGGGGCCGGGACGATCGCCGACGGCGCCCGCAGCGCGGACGAGGGGAGCGCCTCGCTCGTCGTCGGACTCGGCAGCCTCGTCGACGGCAGCACGCAGCTGTCCTCCGGCTCCGCCCAGGTGGCCGCCGGCGCCACCGACGTCGCGGCCGGGGCGGGCGATCTCGCCGCCGGGCTGGGGCAGCTCGACACCGCCACGGCGGACCTCGTCCCGCAGTCGCAGCAGCTCGCCGACGGCGCGGCCGCGGCCGCCATGGGCGGTGCGGCACTGCAGGACGGCGCCGCGCAGCTCGCCACCGGGACGCAGTCCATCGCCGACGGAGCAGATCGGCTCTCGGCCTCCGCCGCGACCCTGGCCGACGGCACCCGGCAGGTCGCCGACGGGCTCGGGCAGGTCGGGGACGGAGCGGATGCGCTCTCGGCGGGCGCCACCGACCTCTCGGCGGGTGCCGGGCAGGCCGCGGGCGGATCACGTGCCGTCGCCGACGGACTCGCGCAGCTCACGGCGGACTACGCAGCCCTGTCCGACGCCGAGCGGATCGCTGCACTGCAGCAGCTCAGCACGGGAGCGGACGCGGCGGCCACCGGCAGCGAGCAGATCTCCGGCGGGGCGGGGACCCTCGCCGCGTCCGCCGACGACCTCGCCGCCGGGGCCCGAGCAGCCTCGACGGGTGCCGGCGCTGCGGCCGACGGCGCCGGCCTGCTCGCAGCGGGTGCCTCCGAACTCGCCACGGGTGCCGGGGGAGCGGCCACCGGTGCCGCCTCGGTGTCGCAGGGGGCCTCCGACCTGAACGGTGGTCTTTCCCAGCTCTCCGACGGCACTGCAGCCCTTGCCGCGAACACCCCGGCCCTCCGCGACGGCATCGTCTCCGCCTCCGGTGGTGCCGGTCAGCTCGCCGCCGGTGCCACCACGCTCAGCACGGGTGCAGCCGAGGTCTCCGGAGGAGCGGCGTCGCTCTCGGACGGTTCCAGCGAGGCGTACGACGGCGCCGCCTCGCTCGAGGGTGGACTGAATCAGCTCGCCAGCGGGTCGCAGGACCTCGCCCACCAGCTGGACCAGGGAGCAGAGGAGGTGCCGGACTACACCGACGGGCAACGCGCAGACCTGAGCGATGTCGCATCCTCACCGGTGGCGATCGAGCGGACGCGGGACAATGCGGTGGATGCGTACGGCGAGGGCATGGCGCCCTACTTCATCCCACTCGCCCTGTGGGTGGGCGGCATGGTGACGTACATCGTCCTGCGGGCCGTGTCGCCGAGGGCGCTGGCCTCCACGGCGTCGTCCTGGCGGGTGTCGGCTGTCGGCTATCTGCAGGGGGCCCTCCTGGCGGTCCTTCAGGCGTTGGTCCTGCTGGGGATCCTGGTGGCCGGCGTCGGTCTGACCACGCCCCATCCGCTGGGTCTTCTGGCGTTCACGATCCTCGTCTCGCTGGTCTTCACGGCCATCCACCAGGCGCTCGTCGCGCTGCTCGGCGGGGTCGGCAGGCTCGTGGCGCTGGTGCTGCTGATGCTGCAGCTCACGACCGCGGGCGGGACCTACCCCGTGGCCACCGAGCCCGGGTTCTTCCGGTTCCTCAGCCCGCTCCTGCCGATGACGCATGCCGTGGACGGGCTGCGCCACCTGATCGCCGGCGGGGATCTCGGCGTCGTCTGGTTCGCAACCGCTCAGCTGCTGGTCTTCTTCGTCCTCGCGGCGGCGCTGTCCGTTTATGCCTCCCACCGCGGCCGTTCGTGGTCGATGGAGAAGCTGCACCCGAGCCTCGCCATCTGAGGGCCTTCCGCGTGCACCTGACCTCTCCTGCACATCGGTTCTCCCGCTGGCGAGTCCTACTGCACAGTGGGCAGTGCGGCATGCGGCCTGCGGATGATCTGGATAGGTTGGAGAGGTACCGAGCATCCATCAGGAAGGCACCATCCCATGATCTTCATCGTCGTCAAGTTCACAGTGAAGCCCGAGTGGAGCGAGCGTTGGATCGACCTGACGCGGGACTTCACGGAGGCGACCCGCGAGGAGCCGGGCAACCTCTGGTTCGACTGGTCCCGCAGCGTCGAGGACCCCAACCAGTTCGTACTCGTCGAGGCGTTCCAGGACGACGCCGCGGAGGCCCACGTGAGCAGCGACCACTTCACGCAGGCGATGCAGGACATGCCGCAGGCGCTCGTGAAGACGCCGGAGATCATCAGCGAGCGCATCGGTGCCGAGGGCTGGGGCCAGATGGGCGAGCTCACGGTCGCCTAGCTGCACAGGTCGCCGAACGGATCCGGGGAGCATCGCCTGACCGGCGTCGGGCTCTCATCGGGTCTGCGCCCGACACTCGTCCGGCGGCCTGCCGCCTGTGGCCTGTGGCCGGTCGCTGGTCGCTGGTCGCGGGTCGCCTATGACTGGTCGCCTGTGGCCGGTCGCTGGTCGCTGGTAGCCAACGGCCTGTCGCTGGTCGCCTGACCGCTGGTCGCCTGTCGCCTGACCGCTGGTCGCCTCTCTCCTGCCAGACGATGTCAGACGCCGTCAGGCGCTTCCGGGTCCACCGGGGAGCGCCTGTTCCAGGATGAAGTCGTCCTCGAAGCGGTCGCCCAGCCGGAAGCGTTTCGTCCCGACGCGCCGGAAACCGTGCTTCGTGTAGAAGCGCAGGGCGCGTGCGTTCTCCTGGTTCACGCCGAGCCACACCCCCGGTAGTCCCGATTCGGCGGCGAGATCGAGGCTCCGCCGCATCAGGGCGGCCGCTGCACCGCGACCATGATGGTCGGGGTGGACGTAGAACTTGCTGAGCTCGACGGTGGGCGAGATCGAGAGGGCGGCGAGGACGTCCGCATCGGTCGGTTGATCCCGCACCACCATGCTCCAGCCGCCGATGCGATCGCCCGCGCGCAGGCACAGGAGGGTGTGCCGGGGCGCTTCGATGTACGCGGCGAAGCGTTCGGCCGAGAGCTGGGTCGCGATGTGCCGCGCAATGTCCTCGGGGAGGGAATCCGCCGGGCAGGCCAGGGGGAAGGTGACGGCTGCGACGGCCGCGAGCTGCGCGGCGTCGTCGACAGTCGCCGTCGTGATGCTGATGGCACTGCCGCGGCTTGCCGGGTCGGTCGCGGTGCCGGCGTCGAAGCCGCTCACGTGACCGCTCATGTATCCGCCCAGGCCGACGTCGCCCGTCGGGTCGCCCGCCCCTGCCTCGCCCGTCCGGCCGCCCGGGCCGGAGGCCGGTGGCCTGTCCGTGGTCCTGTCGATGCTCATGAAGCAAATGTATTCCGAACGGCAGCAGGACGCGGACCCCGAGGGTCCGCGTCCTGCTGCACGTGAAGCCACAGCGCTCGAGGCGCTGAGGCCGGAGTGCTAGTTGAAGACCGGCTCGCCGTTGCGGGTGAGCTTCCAGTTCTCCTCGAAGAAGGCGGCAGGGTCGATGGTGCCTTCGGCGATCAGGTAGTCGATGAGCAACTGCCGGATCTCCGTGGTCTGGTTCACGAGCACCGGAGCCGTGGCGATGTGCGGGAAGTTTCCGCCGCCGGACTGCCGGTAGTTGTTGGTGGCCACGGCGAAGCGCTGCGCCGGATCGATCGGTGCCCCGTTGTAGCTGAGGCCCACGATCCGTTGGCCTGCCGGCTTGCTGATGTCGATGTCGTAGGAGACGCCGGACATCATGTCGTAGTTGTAGTCCGGGGTGCCCGCCGCGTTCGTCAGGGTCGCCGGGTCCACGGCGGCACCGGGAGCGGTCTGGTTGAAATACTTCGCCGAGTACTCGAGGTAGTCCTTGACCTGTGCGCCGGTCAGCTCGACCCCGAACAGGGTGTTCGGGAAGACGTAGAGGCCGGCCATGTCACGGATGGTGACCGGACCCTCGGGGATCACGGCCGCACGGTTGAACGGTGCCACGATCGAGAGGACCGGCAGATCGGCGTTCGGGGTGCCGTCCAGGGCCTTGTCCACCGCCTCGGACTGGACCGTGTTGACGAAGTCCATGACGGCCGTGTCGCGGAAGCGCGCGTCCGCCGCGGACATGGTCTCCGTCGCGGTGCCGATGGGCGTGTTCACGTAGTCGATGACGCGCTGGTGCTGGTCCGCCACGATGGCGGAGACCGCGGGATCAGCCGGGACCGTGCTCGCGTTCAGCAGCTCCGAGTTCGCGGACGTGACGTCCCACTGACCCCGGGTCTTCGTCAGCTCGAAGTCCATCACGGAGAGCCGCATGCCCCAGTTCTTCGGTTCGGTCAGCAGCACCTGCTCCCCGGTCTGCTTGTTCGTGACGAATCGCTCGGGAATCTCCTGATGCTCATGACCGGCGAGGATCGCATCGATCCCGGGGACCTGCTCCGCGATCAGTGTGGAGGCGTTCTCGACAGGCAGGGCATCGCCGTAGGAGGAGTTGCCGGAGGGTCCGGAGTGCGAGCTGACGACGACGACATCGGCCCCGGCGGCCTTCATCTCCGGGACGTACTGGCGGGCCTGCTCCACCATGCCCTCGAAGCGCAGCTGGCCCTCGACATTGTTCTTGTCCCAGATGGCGCTGCCCGGTGTGGTGAGCCCGAGGATGCCGACCCGGATGGGCTTCTGCCCCTTGGGCTTGACCGTCTTGATGACGTACGGCGTGAAGGCGTCCTCACCGGTAGTCCAGTCCTTGACGTTCGCCCCGAGGAGGGGGAAGTCCAGCTGGTCCTCGAAGGTGCGCAGGAGCGGCAGGCCGTAGTTGAACTCGTGGTTGCCGAGCGTGGTGGAGTCGTAGCCCATGGCGTTCATGACGGCGGCCATGGGGTGGGTCTCGCCGGTCTCGGACACGGGCTCCACATTGGCGAAGTAGTCCGTCAGGGCCGTGCCCTGGAGGGTGTCGCCGTTGTCGATGAGGAGGGTCGACTCCTCACCGCGGTCCGCCCGGACCTGATTGACCAGTGTGGAGACCTTGGCGAGTCCGACGTCGTTGTGCGCGGCGTCGTCGTACTCCGCATCAGTGAAAGTAGTCCCAGTTCTCGATGTAGCCGTGGAGGTCGCTGGTGCCCATGACCGTGATGGTGGCCGTGGATTCCTTGGGGCCCTTCGTTCCGCCGGGTGCGGCGGACGCTGCGGGCGCGAGTCCTACTGCTGCGACGCAGCCGAGGGCGACGGCCGCGGCGATGCGGCGACGGCCCCTGGTGAAAGTTCGTGACACGTGAAATCAGCTCCTGTGAGTGGTGCGGTGGCGCCAGCCTATCGGTGACGGATGACACACTGGTGACGGCGGGGTGACCCGGGGTGAAGAATGGCCGACGGGCCGTCGGCGCAGCCGGCGGCCGTTTGACGGCAACGGATCGACGAGGATCACGATGACAACTGATACAGAACAGCAGGATGCCTACCGCGAGGACATCCTGGGCCCGGACTACGAGGCCCGGACCCTGCCCCTGCGACCCGATGACGAGGGGGACGTCGTCGCGACGCTCGTGCGCCGCACCGTACCCGGCGGTTCGCGCCGAGCCGTCCTCTACGTGCACGGCTTCGTGGACTACTTCTTCCAGACCCACCTCGCCGATGCCTGGCGGGCAGCCGGGTTCGACTTCTATGCCCTGGACCTGCGGAAGTACGGGCGGTCCGTCCGGGAGCATCAGACCCCGAACTACGTCACGTCGCTGGAGGAGTACGACGAGGAGCTCGACGAGGCGGCCCGCATCATCCGCGAGGACGAGGGACACGACGTCCTCGTGGTCATGGGCCACTCGACGGGCGGACTGGTCACGTCCCTGTGGGCGCACCGCCGTCGCGGGCAGGGCATCGTGGACGCCCTCGTCCTCAACAGTCCCTGGTTCGACCTCAACGCGAGCTTGTTCCAGCGCACCCTGGGCACCGCGGCGGTCCACCGCCTCGGGACGCTCCGGCCGCGGGCCGTCGTCGGGAAACTCGGCTCCGCCTACGGCCGGTACCTGCACCGCGAGTCGGGCGGGGAGTGGGACTACGACCTCGTATGGAAGCCCCACTCCGGCTTCCCCGTCGTCGCCGGCTGGCTACGTGCCATCCGCCGCGGGCACACGGAACTTAACCGTGGCCTCGCGATCGACTGCCCGGTGTTCGTCGCCTGCTCGGATGCCACATCGAATCCCGCGAAGGAGCCCGAGCGCATCTCGTCCACCGATGTGGTGCTCGACGTCGCGCACATCGCCGGGAGGGCGCCGAAGCTCGGCAGGCTCGTCACCATCGTGCGCATCGCGGGCGGCATCCACGACCTCGCGCTCTCGCCGGAGCCGGCCCGGTCGCGGTTCTTCGACGAGCTGGGGCGGTGGCAGGAGGCCTACGTGCCGGGTGCGGATCGAGGCTGACGGGTCGCCCGAGCCCTGTCCCGGGATGCCGCGCCGCCGGGACGGCGCGCTCTGCTTGACACGTGTCGCTGACGTTGAACGATTCAGCCGTTCCCTGCCCCGACGTCGTAGGTCAGGACGGCGAACTGCCCCTGCTGCTCGACGGACCGCAGCGTCAGCCGGTCCGATTCGACCCGGAGGGGTAGCAGCGGTGCTCCCGTCGCGAGCGCGACGGGAGCGACGGCGATCCGGATCTCGTCGAGCAGACCCGCGGTGAGGAACTGGCCCGCGAGGTCGCCGCCGCCGACCACCCAGATGTCGCGCGGTCCCGCCGCCTCCCGCAGTTGCTCGAACACCGGCCGGACATCCCCTGACACGAGCCGCACGTCCGCTCCGTCCGGCACCGGCAGGTCCCTGCTCGTGAACACGAAGGTGGGGCGGTCGCCGTAGAGCGCGCTCCACCGGGTCGGCTCCTCCAGCAGCCGCTCGAAGGCCAGCACCCATTCGTACGTCGTCGAGCCTTCCACCAGCACGCCCACGGTGTCCAGGAAGCGCTCGTACTCCTCCGGGGGAGGGGGCTCGACGGCGAAGAGCCACTCCAGCGAGTTCTGCTCGTCGGCGAGAAAGCCGTTGAGGGTGGTGGCGGTGTAGAAGACGACGCGGGGCATGAGCCATTCCACCATGCGGTGCAGGGTCCGGTAAGGGGCCTCCGACGTCCTGCTACTCCTGCGCCTCCACCTCGCTCACGAATCGCCGGACGAGGGCGTCGAACTCGTCCTCCCGCTCGATCTGGGGCATGTGCCCGCACTGCTCGAACAGGTGCACCTCGGCGTGCGGGAACACGGCCCGGGCGTGCTCGAGGTGCGCCGCCGGCAGGATGCGGTCCTCGTCGCCCCACACCAGGAGAGTGGGCTTGTGCTGTGCGGCGACCGTGCGGAGGAGTTCGGTCCGCCAGCGACGGCGGACTCCGCGGACGGTGCCGAGGTGCCGGGCGACGGCGAGCAGGACGTCGTCGTACACGGGATTCCGGCCCACCTCCTGCGCGTGGTCGAGCCGCTCCTCGGTGACGAACCGCTTGTCGTAGAACAGGGCGCGCTCCGTCCGGTAGGCGGCCTTGCGGGACTTGTCCTTCAGGAGGCGTCGGCCGAGTGGACGGATGGCGAGCAGGCGCAGCGCGATCGTCACCTCCTTGCCGAACCCGGCGCTGTTCACGAGCACCAGGCTCCGCACACGCTGCGGCTCGAGCGCACTGATCTTCATGGCGACCGCACCGCCGAGCGAGTTGCCGACCACGTGCAGCGGCCGGTGCTCCCCGAGGACGTCGAGCGCGGCGATCACGAAGCGCGCCATGGAGTCCATCGAGTACCGGCCCGCCGTGCGTTCGGACAGGCCGAACCCGGGCAGGTCCACGCTGATCACCCGATGGTCCGGGGCCAGGCGTCCGTAGAGCCCCTCCCAGTCCTCGAGGCTCCGACCGATCCCGTGCAGCAACAGGACGGGCGGTTTTTCCCGGGCACCGGCGTCGCGGTAGCGGACGCGGACGCCGTCGACCCGCAGGTGACCGTCGTCGTGCCCTGGTGTCGAGGTGCCCGGGCCCGACGCGCCTGATGCCGAGGTGCCGTGCTGGACGCCACTCACCGGCGTACCTTGCCGGCGAGGCGGCCGACGCTCTTGGCTCCGCGCTCGAGGGTGCCGAAGGACATGGGTACCACCCGGGCGACGACGTCGGGCAGCTTCGCGCTGAGGCCGATCAGCAGGCGTGCCCTGCGGGCCTTGACCGCCTCGAGCATCAGTTCGGCCGCGCGGTCCGCGGGGAAGGTGAGGAGTTTGTCGAAGCTCTCCTGCGCATGCTTCACCTCGCCGTTGCTGAGATTTCCACCGATCCGCGCGTTGAGGGCGATGTTCGTCCGGATGCCGCCCGGGTGCACGGTAGTGGTACCGATCCCGCGGGGCAGCAGCTCACTGCGGAGGGCTTCCGTGAACCCGCGCAACGCGAACTTGCTGGAGGAATAGGCGGTCTGGCCCTTCGGTCCCACCAGGCCGAAGACACTCGAGACGTTCAGAATGTGCCCGCCGGGCGGGATCCGCGGCAGCAGCCGGTGCGTGAGCAGCACGGGTGCGGTGAAGTTGATGGCCATGACCCAGTCGAAGTCGTCCATGCTGATCTGGTCGAAGCGGCCGGCGAGTGCTACACCGGCATTGTTCACGAGCAGGTCCACGCGGTCGGTCGCGGCGAGGAGGTCGGTCGCGAGGCGGTCGACGGCGTCGCGGTCGGCGAGGTCCGTGGTGAACGTCGTGACGCTGCTGCCCGGGTAGGTGGAGCGGAGGGAGGCGGCGACGGCGTCGAGCCGCGCGGTGTCGCGGTCCACGAGCAGCAGGGTGCTGCCACGCTCGGCGAGGCCGCGGGCGAGGTGCTCGCCCATGCCGTTGGCGGCACCGGTGACGACGGCGGTCGCCCCGGCGAACTGGAAGGGTCGGATGCTCATGCGTGGATCTCCTGGAGGTCGGGGGCCGGTGCGGCCGGTGGGGTGGGGGCGTCGAAGACCATGTTCTTCGCCAGGTTGCCGTGCAGCGCGGTGGGGGCATCGAGCAGGTAGTTCTGCCGCATCGTCCACGGCTGCCGGTCGCCCTGCTTGGGGAACGCCGAGACGGCGCGCTGCACGTAGCCGGAGGTGAGATCGAGGATGGGGCGGGCCTTCATGGGGCCGTCGACGGCGGGCGCGGCCGAGCGGTGGCCGTGACGGTCCATGTACCGGATGAGGCGGCACACGTACCGGGAGCTGAGATCCGCCCGCAGCGTCCACGACGCGTTCGTGTAGCCGACGCAGAGGGCGAGGTTCGGGACGCCGCTGACCATCAGGCCCCGGTACACCCACGAGTCGCCGAGGTTCACGGGGGCGCCGTCGACGGTGAACGTCGCGCCGCCCAGCGGCAGCATCGACAGCCCGGTGGCGGTGACGACGACGTCGGCCTCGAGTTCCTGCCCGGACGCCAGGCGGATCCCGTGCGGCGTGAACGTGTCGATGGTGTCCGTGACCACGGACGCCGCGCCCTGCTTCATCGCCTTGAACAGGTCCGCGCTGGGCGCCACGCACAGGCGCTGGTCCCACGGGTTGTAGGCGGGCGTGAAGTGTTCGGCGACCGCCGTCTCGTCACCGAGGATCCGCGCGGTCTGGGTGCGGATGAGTTTCTTGGCGATCTCCGGGCGGCGGCGGCACAGCTGGTAGAACGCCTGCGTGAACAGCACGTTCTTCGCCCGGGCCACGTGGTGGGCGATCCCGGCGGGCAGGTGGCGGCGGGCGGCGTCGGAGAACTTGTCGCGGCTCGGCACGGCCGTGATGTAGGTGGGGGAGCGCTGCAGCATCGTCACGTGCGCGGCCTCCTTCGCCATGGAGGGCACCAGGGTGACGGCGGTGGCGCCGCTGCCGATCACGACGACGCGTTTGCCCGTGTAGTCGAGGTCCTCCGGCCAGAACTGGGGCCGCACGATCTCGCCCCCGAAGGATTCGAGGCCGGGGAAGGTGGGCTCGTACCCGCGGTCGTAGTTGTAGTAGCCGCTGCACAGGTAGAGGAACCCGCACGTGAGCCGCCGGCGCGCCGTCGCGCCGTCGTCGTCCGTGATGTCCAGTTCCAGGGTCCACCGGGCGTCCTCCGAGGACCAGGCGGCGCTGATGAGCTTCGTGGAGAAGCGGATGCTGTCCCGGATGCGGGGCTCCTCCGCGGTGTCGCGGATGTACTGCAGGATGGACGAGCCGTCCGCGATCGCCTTGGCCTCGGTCCAGGGGCGGAACGGGTAACCGAGCGTGAACATGTCGCTGTCGGACCGTACTCCCGGGTAGCGGAAGAGGTCCCATGTGCCGCCGACGGCACCACGGGCCTCGAGGACGGCGAAGCTCTTGTCCTTCAACTCCGTGGCGACCCGGTAGGCGGCGCCGATGCCGGAGAGGCCGGCGCCCACGATGACGACGTCGAGATGTTCGGTGGTGTCCATGCTTCCCATTCTTCACGCCGACCGCTCAGCTGACTTGACTTGGTGCGACAGCTATTTACCCTTGAACGACATGGGCTCTGTCATCCGATCCGCGGGCATGCGCGGCTTCCGCGACGTCGTCGAGCAGTTCGGGGGCGACCCGGCGGCGCTGGCAGCGCAGTACCGCATGCCGCTGGAGGCGATCGACAGCGACGACGTCCTCGTCTCGGACATCGCCATGGCGAAGCTGCTCGAAGGAGCCGCCCGCGACCTCCCGTGCCCGGATCTCGGCCTGCGCATCTCGGAGTACCAGGACATCGGCATCCTCGGGCCCCTCGCGGTGGCCATCCAGAACTCCCCGACCGTCGGCGCCGCCCTGGAGTGTGCCTCCCAGTTCCTGTTCCTCCACAGCCCGGTGCTGAGGTTCACCATCGTCGCGGACCCGGAGGGGCGACCCGGCGACGTCGGGCTCTGCTACGGATCCGCCGAGGGCGTGCTGCCGCGGCAGGCCGTCGACGCCATCCTCGCGTTCTCGCACCGCATGATCCGGTTCCTGGTGGACGGGCCCTACAGCCTCCACTCGGTCCATCTCTCGCACCTGCCGAAGGCGCCCGCCGCCCGGTACACGGAGTTCTTCGGGGCCGAGGTGCGGTTCGGCCAGGCCGCGTCCTTGCTGCGCGTGCCGAGGAGCCTGCTCGACCGTCCGCTCGCCGACGTGGACGGTACGCTGCGCGAGATCGCCCTGGAGTACCTGCACAGCCACTTCCCCGAGCCGGGGCGGGTGGTCGCGCCGCAGGTCCGCACCACGATCGACCGCATGCTGGGCACTTCGCCGCCGCGCATCGACTCCGCCGCGCGGCTCCTCGGCATGCATGCGCGGACACTCCAGCGCAGGCTCGCAGCGGAGGGCACGTCCTTCGGATCCCTGCTCGACGACGCCCGCCGTGACGCGGCGCTGCGGCTGCTCACCCGCACCGATCTGCCGCTGCAGCAGGTCGCCGGGTTGGTGGGGCTGTCCGAACAGTCCGCGCTCACGCGCTGTGTCCGCCGGTGGTGCGGGACGACGCCGCGGGCGGTGCGCGCGGGCAGCGGGCGCCCGGCGGTGGGTCCCGGGTCCCCCGACGCGAGGCGGGGAGGGTTCGCCGGCACCGTCGGGGAAGACGCCCCCGGCACCGGGCCGGGCCCCGCCTACACTGGCAGGCAGGAGTCGGGGACGGGAAGGGGGAGCGGTGGCCGGGATCACCAGCGCTGATGTGGCCCGTGAGAGCGGCGTCTCCCGGACGACCGTCAGTTACGTCCTGACCGGACGCGAGGGCGTCACCATCTCCGAGGAGACCCGGCGCCGGGTGCGGGAGACCGCAGTGCGGCTCGGCTACGCGCCGTCGGCCGCTGCCCGTGCCCTGCGCACCGGCCGCAGCGACCTGGTGCTGTGCATCCTGCCCGACTGGCCCGTGGGACCCGTGATGGAGACGCTGCTGGACGAACTCGCCGACGAACTGTCCGGCCGTGGACTGTCCGTCCTCGTGCATCACGGGCGGCGGACCCGCCCGCTCGCCGACCTCTGGCGTGCCGTGACGCCGCGTGCGGTGATCGGCTTCGCCCCCTTCGCCGACGAGGACCTCCTCATGATGCGGCAGGCCGGTATCCAGGTGCTCGGGACCCTCGGTGAGGACCATCGACCGGACGAGGACGGACCGTCGGAGACCCAGCTCGCGATCGGTGACCTGCAGGCCCGGCACCTCGCCGCAGGCGGTGCCCGACGCCTCGGGTACGCGTGGCCCACGGACCGCCGGCTCGAGGACTTCGCGCGGGACCGCCTCCTCGGGGTGCAGCGTGCCTGCGTGGATCTCGGCTTGTCGGAGCCCGTCGTGCATCCGGTCGCGCTGGATGTCCCGGCCGCGACCGCCGTCCGCGGCTGGCGGGACCAGGGCGTCACCGGCGTCACCGCCTACAACGACGACGTCGCGCTCGCCGTCCTCGCCGGTCTGCGGGCCGAAGAACTGTCCTGCCCCGGCGATATCAGGGTGGTGGGGGTCGACGACGTCCCCGCGGCGGCGCTGGCGGCGCCTGCGCTCACGACGGTCGCGCAGTCCATCGAGGTGCAGGCCCGGTATCTTGCGGCCCTCGTCCTGGCGGATCTCGACGGGTCGGAGGAGAAGCCGTCGCCTCCCGGTCCCGGGCTGCGGCTGGTGGAGCGGGAGTCGGGATAGCTGCATTCCCTGGCAGGCCGATCGATGCTCAACCGAGTGCGGCTGCACCCAGGTCGGCAACGCGACGCAGGTGCACTGCCGGACAGGCGTCGGGCGCGGCCGTGTCGGCGAACCCGATGCGGGTGCCCCGGCGAGGCGGGCGTCGGGCGCAAGCGATCGCCGATCCCGGTGTCCGGACGCGCGAAGGGCCGGAGCTCTCGCCCCGACCCTTCCCGTCCCTGCTGGTCTACTGCGCGTTCCCTGCCGGTCCGCTACGGAGCGGCGGGGTACCGCTCCACGTAGCTCGGCGTCCCGGTGTTGTCGTTGCTCACGGGAGCGCCGGTGTTGTTCACGACGTGGTCGATCGTGCCCGCGCCGAGGTTCACGGTCAGGAGGTGGTTGAGCACCACGCCGGGGGTCTCCGGCACCTCGAAGCCGCGGGTGGCGTGGATGCTCGGATCCACGTTCGTGAAGACGTACGAGCCGCCGCCCCACAGGGTGTGCGTCTTGACGTCGTCGGCCACCTTGTAACCGGCCCAGCCGAGGACGCCGTCGTGCTGCCAGGCGGCCTGGTTGGGCGGGTCGTAGGGCAGCTCGTTCTGGAAGAAGACCGTGCGGCCCCTCTCCCCGTTCCAGATGACGTTGTACTCCTGGTAGTGCTCCACGAAGAGGCCCGTCGCGGTGACGTCGTCGCCGTTGACGATCACACCGTTCCGCCCGGTGCTGACGTCCCAGCCGAATGTTCCCTCGTTGCCGTGGTCCGCGCGCCACACCCAGGTGTGGTCGATCAGCACGTTGTCGCTGTTGATCTCGAGGCTGACGTCAGCCTTGCCCACGTGCGGGCCGCCGATCCGGAAGTAGACGTCGCTGAGCGTCGTCGGGTTCGCGGGATCGCTGTGCCTGGCCCCGTTGTTGCCGTTCTTCGTGCCCACCTGCAGCAGGACGGGGGAGTTCACGGTGCCGCCGTCGATTGTGACGCCGGCGATGACGACGCCGGGCACGTCCGCGACGCGCATCGGCGTCGCCCCGTTCACGGCCGTGAGGGTCGCGTGACCGAGGCCGAGGACCACCGTGTCGGCGCGCTTCACCGCGATGGTCTGGCCGATGTCGTAGACCCCCGGGGTGAGGAGGAGGTGCTTGCCGCGGGCGAGTGCGTTGTTGATGGCCTGGACGGAGTCGCCCGGTCGTGCCACGAAGAACTCGGACAGGGGGATGGTGCGGCCGGCGGTCAGGCCGTCCCCCCAGGAGATGCCGCGGGACTCGGTCTGCGCGGCGGGCACGTGGACGCTGTAGGCGCCGGAGGCGTCAGCGAAGAGGTAGGGCTTCTCGCGGCTGACCAGGGTCCGGTCGAGGGTGGTGTACGGGGGCGTGGGGAAGGACTCGTCCGTCGGTGCGCCCTCGGTGCCGGAGAAGACGGCGTTCCAGACGCCGTTGGACCAGCTGCCGATCTCCGCGTTGCGGGTGAACCACTGCTGCTGCGATCCGTTGACGATGTCGCCGGCCTTGGAATCGGCGAGGTAGCCGCCGCTCGCGTACTGGGGGCCCGCGGTGCAGTAGTCCATCAGCGAGAGCGTGCCGCCGGTGACGTCGACGCGCCGGAGCGAGACGGCCTGCGAGACGGCCCAGAAGTTCGCGGTCGCGCGGCAGCCGTCCTGGCCTGCACCGTTGACCTCAAGGGTGAGGTTCGAGAGCGTGCGCCAGAAGTTGTTGAGGGCGATGCAGTTGCTGGTGCCGTTGTCCTCGAGGCAGCGGTTGTAGACCTCGATCTTGCCGTTGATGGTCACGTCCGAGGGGGACGCGCCGAGGCCGGCGACCTCCGTGTAGTAGCCGACCTTGAACTGCAGGGGTTCGGCGTCCGTGCCGTACGTGCCGGGCAGGAAGAGGAGGGCTTCACGTTCGGTGCCCATCTCGTTGTCGATCTGCCGTGCGTTGACGGCGTCGACCGCAGCCTGGATCTCGCTGACGGGCATGCTCGGGTCGAAGATGGTCACGTTGGGCCCGAAGTCGGGGGCCGACACGGCGGGAGCCTTCTTCGTGTTCACCGGCGTCGTCTCTGCCGGTGCGGCGATCGCGGCGACGCCGGTGCTGGTGGCCAGGAGCACGGTGGCTCCGAGGGCCGCGGCCAGGCGCGTGCGGCCCGGCCTCGTGGGGTGGGGGATGGTCATGCGGGCGGTTCCTCTCCGTCGAGGTGGTCCTGAACGAGACGAGTGGTGAATCGTGTCACCACCTACCCGAGAAGTACATCCTTGGAGCCGGACGAAGTCAAGGAATGCGCGTGATCACGGTGTCGGCGTTGAACGAGGGGCGCCCCGGTGGTAGAGCTTGGTAGGCGCTGCCGATCCCGTCGGTGGCAATGACGCCCCGACGCGAGGAGACACGATGGCAACGCCCGACGACGCAGAGCGCACCCTGAACGACTGGAGCCGCACTCTCGGCCAGGCCCTCCAGGTCCTCGACCTCGAACTGGATCACGCCAGGATCGTGGAGCTCGCCGCCCGGACCTCCCACCTGCTGAGCGCGGACGCCGGCGTGATCAGTGCCTTCATGGTCGGCTACGCCGCAGGGACCGTCACCACCAGGGGGCGCGCCGAGACCGACGCCGCCATCGAGAAGGCCGTGAAGACCGTCCTGACCATTATCGAGAAGGACGAGCAGACCGAGGAGCAGAAGGGCTGGACGGGCACCGCCCAGTAGAGCGTCACGCCGGCGCGGGCTCGCTGCGCCGCAGGGAAGCGAGGCGGGTGAGCGTCCAGGCCACGACGACGGCGACCACCGCCGCGGCGGCCAGCCCGAGGCCCGCGTAGCCCAGCATCACCAGGGCGGGGCCCGCAAGGGCTCCACCCACTGCCCCCGCACCGTTCATCACGAGGTCGGACGTGCCCTGGACGGGTGCCCGCTCCGCTGCTCCCACCGAGCCGGCGAGGAGTGCCGACGCCGAGACGACGCAGGCCGACCAGCCGAGGCCGAGCAGCACGAGGCTCGTGGTCACCCACGCCTCGGACTCCGCACCGCGCCACGCGGTGACGAGGGCCAGGAGCAGGAGGACCTGCCCGCAGAGGATGCCCTGCGTCTTCCCGAAGCGGTCCGCGATCCAGCCGAACACGGGGGACAGCGCGTACATGCCGGCCACGTGCAGGCTGATCGTCAGCCCGACGACGGACAGCCCAGCCCCGTGGTCGTGGAGGTGCACCGGGGTCATGGACATGAGCGAGACCATGGCGGCGTGGCTCACCGCGATGATCACGACGGCGAAGCGGGCCGTGGGGTTCTCGGCCAGGACCCGCAGGCCGCGCCGGCGCTCCGGCGGCGCACTGCCGGCAGGCCGGGCGGCCTCTTGCTCGGCGAGGGCCGTCAGGAGCGGATCAGGCCTGAGGCCCAGTGCGTACACGGCCGCGGCGCCGGCCTGCGCTGCAGCGGAGAAGACGAAGCCGCCGCTGAGCGGCGGGATGCCGAGTACCAGCGCGACGGCCGCGCCCGGTTCGAAGAGATTCGGCCCGAGCACTGCGCCGATGGTGGTCGACCACACCACGAGCGCGAGACTCCGCCCACGCGTCGACTCGGTAGCGAGGTCGGTGGCCGCGAAGCGGGCCTGCAGCCCGGTCGCGGATCCCACGCCGAGGAGCATCAGCGCGAGGAGCAGCAGCGGGAACGCGGAGAGCGATGCCGCGGCGATCGCCAGCAGTGCGCCGACACCGGAGACGACGGCGCCCGTGGCCAGGGACACCCGCCGTCCGCGGCGCTGGGCGAGCGCCGCGAGGGGCACGGCCGCAGCGGCAGCGCCCAGGGTGGCCATGGTGGCGGCCATCCCGGACCAGGCGCTCGATCCCGAGGTCTCCGCCGCGAGCAGTGCACCGAGAGAGAGCGTGGCGCCGGCCCCGAGTCCGCCGAGGACCTGTGCCATGACGAGGACGCGGAGGACGCGGCGCTGCCGGAGGCGCTGTTCGATCGGTGGCACGCACTGCTGCCCGGCCTGCTCTGTGTCCGGCTGCTTCTCCACGGCGTCTGCTCCTCCCTGTTCTCGTCACGACCGGAGCAGTCTATCCACGCAGCGGTCGGCCGCGACCTCGAGGACCCGGTGCTTTGTGCAGCTCACCCCGGCAGTGGCTGCCGATCCGAGCGGGGTGGCGGCCGGGGGAGTCGCGGGCCTTCGGAGCGGTTCGGCGTCCACAGTACGGGCCCGTGATGATCGCCGCGGCGTATCCTTTCGCCATGACTGAGTCAGAACCGGTTGAAAAGGACAGTTCGAGGGTTGATGCGGGATTCGTGTCCGAGGAGTCCATCTACGCCCTGATCCTCGTCGCCGGCATCATCGTCACAGCCGGCAGGCACGGCGACAGCAGTTGGGCAGTCTTTTGGATCGTGACGGGAACGGTGGTGGTGTTCTTCGTTGCTCACATCTATGCCGGGACGCTCGCACACCTGAACGTGGGTCCACATCACCGCATGGAGCTGGGCATGGCGTTCCGCGCGTCGGTACAGCGATCCTCCGGTCTCGTCATCGGGGCGGCGATCCCGGCGAGCATCCTCCTGCTGGGGGCCACCCGCGTCATCGACGACGAGAATGCCATGTGGTTCGCGCTGTGGGCGGAGGTCGCCGCCCTCGCGTTGCTCGGCTATCTCGCTTTTGCCAGGCGGCGGGCCCCGGTGCCGATTCGCATCCTCGGCGCCCTGACGACGGCGCTCTTCGGCCTGGCGATGATCGGACTCAAGGTGATCATCCACTGAGTTCCGCGGACAGAGCGTAGGCGGACGCCGACGGAGGCGCGTGCGAGCCTGCCGAGCGAAACCGGACGGCGAGCATGCCGCGACCGTCAGCCCTGCTGGGTCAGCGTGCCCGCCGGGCCATCACGCGAGGAGCTTGGCCTTCTGCGTGGCGAACTCCTCCTCGGTGAGGATGCCGTCCTCCTTCAGCGACGCGAGTTCCCTGAGCTGGGTGACGAGGTCCGGCTGCGGCTCCTGCGCGGCGGGAGGCTCGGCCGCGTAGGCCGGCTCCTGCTCGGCCCGGTCCTGCTCGTAGGCCCGGCTGCGGTCGGCTGCGGTCTGCGCATCGCGGTCGGCGAACTTGGCGGCCTGCCGACGCTGGACCCGCCCGCTCACGGCGGTGGCGGTGCCGGCGACGACGGCGGTGCGGGCTACCCCGCGTAGTAGACCTGGCATGTCGTGTTCTCCTCAGTCGGTCTTGTCGAGCGCATCGAGCGCATCGATGATGTCGGTGGCGGGTATCCGTGCGCTGGCGATCAGCTCGCCACCACTGGCGCGGACCGCGGCCACGAAGCGTGCGGCCCACGTGTTCTCGTAGACGATGAGGGCCGCCACCGTGCCGGGGGTCATGGCGTCGGTCGCCTGGCGGATGTCGTCCTGGTCGAGGATCCCGGAGGACGCCCCGGCGAAGGTCGAGAACCCGCCCTGCTCGGAGAGGGGGTCGGCGAATTCGACGACGTCGACCGTCCCGTCCTCCGCCTTGCTGAGGATGAGGAGATCGAAGAGGCGGATCACTCCCCGTTCCACGAGGTCCATGAGCGCGGGGGCGGCGTCGCCGGTGAGTCGCTCGGCCGAGAATTCGAGAAGGACGAAGTCGATCGGGGCGACGATCGCCTCGTCGCTGTCCACTGCCGGCATGTCTGTGGTGGTCACTGCTGGTCCTCCTGAGCATCGGGGTGTGAGAGGCGCGCCGGTCGCCCGGCGTGTGGTGCGGTGTGCCTGGTCGTCGTGGGGCTAGTGGAGGGCCTTCTCCTTCAGCGACTCGTATTCCTCTGCCGTGATCGTTCCGCTCTGGTAGAGGGACGCCGCCTTGCTGATCTCGTCGGCGGAGCTCGAGCTGGAGCCGGCGATCGAGCGGATGCGCTGCGTCTCGTACTCCTGCTGGCGTTCGATCGACTTCAGCTGCCGCTCGCTCATGCCCTTCCCACGCACGATCACGTAGACGAGTGCCGTGATGAAGGGGAGGAACAGGAGGAAGATCAGCCAGACCGCCTTCGCGAAGCCGCCCAGCTCGTGATCGCGGAACAGGTCGCCGATGATCGAGAACAGGACCATCAGGTATGCCACGAACGCGAAGGTCCAGAAAAAGAACCAGACGAAATCTCAGATGCCTTCCAGAACATTCATGACCGATCTCCTTGCATCACCCGATGGGTACCTCGGAGCGGGAGTGCCCGAGGGCGGCTCCATCGCACGTAGGCATCAGGCTAGGAGGGCGGGAGCGGTCCGAACAGGGTCGATGGTCCCGGCACGGCGGGACGCCCAAGGGCAGGGCCGCCCGGACGGCGGCGAGCCCCCGAAGAGCAGGGCCGCCCGGACGGGCAGTGGTCACCCGGTCGCACGAAGGGCACGGCGGGTATCCGCCGTGCCCTTCGTGGTCGTTCCGATCGGCTGCCGTCAGGCGTTCGCCGCTTCTGCCTTCTTCGCCGGCGTCGTCCCGTTGGTCGGGAAGCCGTCCGGCTCGGCGTCAGAGGCCTGGACGGTGGCGACGGAGTCGTACGCCTCCGGTGCGGTGTGGGTGCTCTTCTCGAAGCGGACGATGATCTGCTTCGACGTCGGGGTGTTGCTGCCCTCCGCGACCTCGTCGAGGGGCACCAGTACGTTGGCCTCCGGGTAGTACGCGGCGGCGCAGCCGCGCGCGGTCGGGTACGAGACCACGCGGAAGGCGCGGAGCACGCGCTGCACGCCGTCGTCGTACACGCCATGGATGTCCACGTTCTGCCCGTCCTCCAGCCCCAGGTCCGTGATGTCCTCTGGGTTGATGAACACCACGTGGCGGCCCTTCTTGATGCCCCGGTAGCGGTCGTTGTGGCCGTAGATGGTCGTGTTCCACTGGTCGTGGGACCGCAGCGACTGCAGGATCAACGTGCCCTCGGGGCGCGTGAGGTACTCGAGGTCGTTGACGGTGAGGACGGCCTTCCCTGTGGGTGTGTTGAACGTCCGTGAGTCGCGCGGGCCGTTCGCCATGATGAAGCCGCCCTTCCGGCGGATCTTCTGGTTGTAGTCCTCGCAGCCCTCGACCACCTTGGCGATGTGCTCGCGGATGAGGTCGTAGTCCTTCTCGAACCCCTCCCAGTCTGCGTCGATCCTGCCGTCGATCGTGGCGCGGGCGAGCCGGCTGATGATCGCCGGTTCGGACAGCAGGTTGTCGGAGACGGGTTCGACGCTGCCCCAGGAGGGGTGGACGGCGCATACGGTGTCCTCGACGGAGACGAACTGCTCACCCGTGGCCTGGCGGTCGATCTCGGTGCGGCCCTTGCAGGGGAGGATGAGCGCCTCCTCGCCGGTGATGAGGTGGGAGCGGTTCAGCTTGATGGAGATCTGCACCGTCATGTCGGTGTTCTGGAAGGCCTTCTCCGCCACCTGCGTGTCGGAGATCGCCGAGACGAGGTTCCCGCCGAGCGCCACGAGGACCTTCACCTGGCCGTCACGCATGCGCCGGATGGACTCGACGGCGTCGACGCCGTGTTCCTGGGGCGGCTCGAAGTTGAACTCCTTGCCGAGGGCGTCCATGAAGCTCTGGGGCATCTGCTCCCAGATGCCCATGGTGCGGTCGCCCTGGACGTTGCTGTGGCCGCGGATGGGGGAGGCGCCCGCACCGGGCTTGCCGATGTTGCCGCGGAGCAGCAGGAGGTTGATGATCTCCTTGATCGTGGCGACGCCCTTCTTCTGCTGCGTGATGCCCATCGCCCAGGTGATGATCACCTTGTCGGCGGCGAGGTAGCGCGCGGCCAGTTCGTCGATCTGCTCGATCTTGAGGCCTGTCGCCTCGACGACGGTGGCGTCGTCGACCGTCATCAGGTAGTCACGGAGTTCGTCGAGACCCTCGCAGTGTTCCTCGAGGAAGGCGTGATCGAGCACCGTGCCGGGATTCTTCGCCTCGGCCTCGAACACGCGCTTGGACACGGCCTGCAGGAGGGCCATGTCGCCGCCGAGCCGGATCTGGAGGAACTGGTCGGCGATCTCGGTGCCCTTGCCCGCGACGCCCTTGACCTTCTGGGGGTTCTTGTAGCGCTTCAGGCCGGCCTCGGGTAGCGGGTTCACGGCGACGATCTGGCCGCCGGTCTCCTTGCAGGCTTCCAGTTCGGTGAGCATGCGGGGGTGGTTGGTGCCCGGGTTCTGGCCCATCACGATGATGAGGTCGGCGTCGGCGTAGTCGTCGAAGGTGACCGTCGCCTTGCCGATGCCGATGGTCTGCCCCATGGCCCAGCCGGAGGACTCATGGCACATGTTGGAGCAGTCGGGCAGGTTGTTGGTCCCGAAGCCGCGGGCGAAGAGCTGGTACAGGAACGCGGCCTCGTTGGAGGTGCGACCGCTCGTGTAGAACGCGGCGTCGTCGGGGGAGTCGAGGCTCTTGAGCTTGTTGCCGACGATCTCGAAGGCTTCGTCCCAGCTGACGGGACGGTAATGGTCCTCGCCGGCCGGCTTGTACACGGGCTCCACGAGGCGTCCCTGCATGCCCAGCCAGTACTCGGAGCGCTCGCGGAGTTCGGTGGTCGAATGTTCGGCCCAGAAGTCCGAGGAGATCGTGACGGGTGCCGCTTCCCAGGTGACGGCCTTCGCGCCGTTCTCGCAGAACTCGAAGGTCTTGCGCTTGGCGGGATCGGGCCAGGCGCAGCTCGGGCAGTCGAAGCCGTCCTTGTGGTTCATCTTGAGGACGGTCTGGAGGGTGCGCTTCACACCCATGTGCTCGATGGCGGGCTTCATGGAGTTGTAGACACCGGGGATGCCCGCTGCCCACTCCTTGGGCTTGTTCGAGACCTCGATGTCCTTCTCGTCGACTTCTTTCACACGGGGTTCATTGCGCGTCATCGCGGACGTCCTCCTTCGTGGCCCAGCTGCGGGCACTTCTCGACAGGTGGTCTACCCGCCCTGATACCTCAGGCCTAGCAGGACAGGGGGTGCAGCCGCAAGCCTCCGGTGCTCGTCCCTGTGCGGTTTGACGCGGAGGGGCGTGTTTATGCGATGGACGACGGTGGAACCCGGGTTGGTTAGTTGACCTAACAAAACGATGGGCGTAAGGTTACTTAGAGCAACGAAGTATATGAGCCGGGAGTTCTCCATGTCCGTAGGGCAGTCCACCGCTGCAGAACTGGTGCACAACATCTTCGACCTGCAGCGTGCGCTGCGGGCGGTCACTGCGGCGAGCATGAAGTATTCGGAGCTGGGCCCGGCACACACGGGCGTCCTCTTCTTCATCGGGGAGGGTGGGCCGCTGCGGGCCTCCACGCTCGCGGCGCGGCTCGGCATCGGTCCGTCCGCCCTGAGCCGGCAGCTCGCCGACCTCGAGCAGGACGGTTTCGTGCTCCGCACCCCGGATCCGCTGGACGGGCGGGCGTGCCTGCTCTCGCTGTCACCGCAGGGCCGGGAGTGCCTCGCCGAGACGTACGAACGCAGGGCCGAGACCCTGCGGGAGATCCTGTCCGACTGGACGGAGCACCAGGCCGCGGCGGCGTCCCTCTCCGTGCAGCACCTCACGACCGCGCTGTGGTCTGCGGGGCTCCACACGGACCACGTAGCGCTCTCCGGAACAGCACGCACAGCATCGGACACCACGGGCAACGACGGCCGTCACCACCTGGACCCCGCGTCCACGACCCTGAAGGAAGAACACTGATGGCCACCCCTCCCACGACGACGGCAGTCGGAACCTCCGAGCGGCAACCCGCCCCGCCGCCGCACCACCACAAGACCAGCGAACCCATGAGCCACAAGCAGATCCTGCAGGCCCTGACGGGTCTGCTCGCCGGCCTCTTCACGGCGATCCTCAGCAGTACGATCGTCGCGAACGCGCTGCCCACCATCATGAGCGACCTCAACGGGTCGCAGACCGACTTCGCGTGGGTCATCACGGCCGCGCTGCTGGCCAATGCGGCGACCACCCCCATCTGGGGCAAGTTCGCCGACCTGTTCGACAAGAAGGTCCTGGTGCAGCTCAGCATCGTGATCTTCGTGGCCGGCTCGGTCCTGGCAGGGTTCGCCCATACCATCCCGCTGCTGCTCACGGCCCGCGTCATCCAGGGCGTCGCGATGGGTGGCCTGACCGCCCTGGCGCAGGCGATCATCGGCACCATCATCGCTCCCCGCGAGCGCGGCCGGTACTCCGGCTACATGGGCGGCGTCATGGCCGTGGCGACGGCGGGCGGACCGCTCCTCGGTGGCTTCATCGTGGACTCGCCCCTCGGCTGGCGCTGGACGTTCTTCGTCTGTGTGCCGCTCGCGATCATCGCGCTGGTACTGCTGCAGCTCACCCTGAAACTCCCCGATACGCGCCGAAAGGCGAAGATCGACTGGCTCGGGTCCATCCTGCTGACGGCCGGCGTCAGCCTGCTCCTAATCTGGGTCTCCTTCGCCGGCAAGGAGGACTACTACGAGTGGTTCTCCCATGAGAGTGCCCTCATGGTCGGCGGCAGTGTCATCCTGCTCGCGCTCCTCCTCGTCGTGGAGTCGAAGGTGTCCGAGCCGGTCATCCCGCTGAAGATCATCTCCGAGCGCACCACCGCCCTGGCCATCATCGCCTCGATCACCGTCGGCATCGCCATGTTCGCCAGCTCGAGCTACCTCGGGCAGTACTACCAGGTGGCACGCGGGGCCACGCCCACCGAGGCCGGGCTGCTCACCATGCCGATGATCGCCGGCAACCTCATCGGCTCGATCGGTGCCGGGCTCCTCGTGACCCGGTTCGGCAAGTGGAAGCGCTTCCTGATTGCCGGTTCCCTCTTCCTCATCGCGGGGCTCGGCCTTGCCGGGACCATCGACCACCTGACCGAACTGTGGCTCGTGGGCATCTACACCTTCGTCTTCGGCCTGGGCCTCGGCCTCCTGCTGCAGAACCTCGTCCTCGCGGTCCAGAACACCGTGGCGGTCAAGGACATCGGGACCGCCAGTGCGTCCGTCGCCTTCTTTCGTTCCATGGGCGGAGCGGCCGGTGTCGCCGTCCTGGGTGCCATCCTCGGGACGCAGGTGGAGAACAAGACCACCGAGGGCCTCGCCGCGGCGGGCATTCCGGTCAGTGGTGGTGCGGCGGGCGGTTCGCTCGACCTCGTCGATCTGCCGGCGCCCATCGCCGACATCGTGAGGGCGGCCTACGGCGACAGTACGGCCCTGATCTTCCTGATCACGGCGGTCATCGCGGTCATCGGGCTCGTCTGTGTCCTGTTCATCAGGGAGACCCCGCTGCGCCGGACGGTCGACTTCGCCCAGGCAGCGCCGGCCGGTCCGGCGGCATCCATGTCGCCGGCCGCCACCGGGACGACGCCGTCGGTCGCTGGTGCGGTGCAACCGGTTGCCGGTGCGTCCGGCTCGCAGATCGGTACGCAGCCCGGATCGTCGGCTGGGCCGACCAGTGCTGACGCGCAGCCGACCACTGCCGGTACGTCGGCCACGACTGCCGATGCGCAGAGCGGCGTCGCTCCGGACCGAACCGACGCCGGTGAGCCTCTCACGGGGGGCGGGTCCGACGTCGTCGCTGTCCAGCCCTCGCGTGGCCGGCACAGTGCCGGCTCGGTGGAGATCCGCAGGGCCGACGTGGACCGTGCGACGAGGGAGCTCTCCGAGCTGTCGGCCCGGGAGCTAACCGGGTTGTCCGAACTGGACGCGCTGACGGAACTCTCCGAGCTGGACACGGATCTCAAGGACCATGCGGGCGCTGATCGCCAGATCGGTCGGGCGAGGCGCTGACCGGGTCCGTCCGGCCGGGTTGCTGACCGGAGTCCGTCCGGTCGGAACGACCGCTGACCGGAGTCAGCGAGTCACTCACCGGGTCGATCAGGCCGGGACGACCGCCGACCCGGTTGAGCTGAGTCACTCACCGGGTCGCTGTGCGGAGGCGCTGCTGGTTCCGCGAGTCACGCACCGGGTCGATCCGGCCGGGACGACCGCTGGCTCGGCCCAGCGAGGCGCTGCTGGTTCAGTGAGCGGCACACCAGGTCGGCGTGGCGCGCCGACCTGGTTCGGCACGGCGAGGCATTTTCCGGATCGCCACAGCGGGGCGTCTACGCGATGCCGGTGGTGCCCAGCAGGGATCCCACCAGAAAGGTGACGGCCATGGCGAGCGCCCCGCCGACCACGAGGCGGATCGTCGCTCGCCGTCGTGAGCTCCCGCCCACCTGGGCGCTGATAGCCCCCGTGATCGCCAGGGCGACGAGGACCGCGATGAAGGTGATGGGGATCCGGAGTTCGGCCGGCGGGAGGAGGATCGCGAGCAGGGGGAGGACAGCACCGGCCGCGAAGGACGCCGCTGATGCGAACGCCGCATGCCACGGATTGGCGACCTCCAGCTCGTCGATGTTCAGTTCCGCGGACAGATGGGCGGCGAGAACGTCGTGCTCGGTCAGTTCGGCAGCGACCTTGCGGGCCGTCTCGGGAGAGAGCCCCTTCTGTTCGTAGAGGCCGGCAAGCTCGGCGAGTTCGCCGTCGGGATCCTCCGCGAGCTCCCGGCGTTCCTTCTCGATCAGGGCTTCCTGGCTGTCCTTCTGGCTGCTCACGGAGACGTACTCACCCAGTGCCATCGACACCGATCCGCCGACCACGGCGGCAGTTCCCGCCACCAGGATGGGCGCGACGGCGTTCGTCACGCCGGCGACGCCGATGACGGTCGCGGCGGTGGACACGATGCCGTCGTTCGCTCCGAGGACCGCTGCGCGTAGCCAGTTGAGGCGTCCCGCCACGCTGCTGTCGTGGGGTTCGCTGCGCTGGACCGGCATATCCGTCATGGAAGCAGTAAAGCACCGGCTCCGTCGCCCGGCTACGGAGGATCGGCTTGCCTTGCCACCCCAGTAGCATCGAGGAGTGAAACCGTTCCTGCTCCTGGCCACGCGCGTCGACGACTACGCAGCCGATGCCGAATTTCAGAGTTTCCTGGCCTTCGGGGGTCTCGCGGAGGGCCAGCTGCGGCGGGTCCGCCTCGAGGCCGAATCCCTGCCCGAGCTCGATCTCGCGGACTACTCGGGGATTTTCCTCGGCGGCAGCCCCTTCAATTCCTCCGACCCGGAGGAAGCGAAGAGCGCTGTGCAGGTGCGGGTCGAGAGCGAGCTCGGCGGGCTGCTCGACACGGTGGTCGCCGAGGACTTCCCGTTCTTCGGTGCATGCTACGGCGTCGGCACCCTCGGCCGGCATCAGGGCGCCGTCATCGACGGCACGTACGCCGAGCCGATCGGTGCTATCGACATCACCCTGACCGACGACGGACTGGCCGACCCGCTCCTTGCCGGGCTGCCGTCGTCGTTCTCCGCCTATGTGGGGCACAAGGAGGCGTGTGCCACGCTGCCGTCGTCGGCGGTGCTGCTGGCGTCGTCGGCCACCTGCCCGGTGCAGATGTTCCGCGTCCGCGAGAACGTGTACGCCACCCAGTTCCACCCCGAGCTCGACGTCGACGCGTTGGTCGGCCGCATCAGGACCTATCGTCACGCGGGGTACTTCCCGCCGGAGGAGGCCGACGACTACATCGCCCGGGCACGGGCCTCTGCCGTTGAGTATCCCGCGGCCATCCTCGGGGCGTTCGTCCGGCGCTACGCACGGGACTGAACCTTAAGCGTCGCGCAGCGGGACTGAAGCCGCGGCGTCGCGCGGGTGGGGCTGAAGCTGCGGCGTCGCGCAACGGGACCGACGCTTCGGCGTCGCCCGCGGGCGGGGCTGAACCTGCGGCGTCGCGCGAGGGATCGAGCTGCGGCGGCTCGCACGGGACTGAAGCTGCGGCGTCGCGCACGGTCGTTGTCGTGCACGGCTCCAGGCTGCGCTGTCGTGCGCCGAGGGGAACGAGTCCTTACGGAGGTCGGTGCCGGGAGGTACTGTCGGGAGACAGGCCGCGCAGGGCGACACAGAAGAGGTAGCTGTCATCCGTTTCAGCAGGAGAACGAGCACGAGCACCGCACCGTCCGGCCGTACTATCCCCGTCCGTCCGGCCGCCGGCGAGAAGCGCCATCACGAGGTGCTGATCATCGGTGGTGGCAACGCCGGTGTCTCCCTGGCCGGACGGCTGCGTCGGTACCGGTTCAAGGATGTCGCCCTGGTCGAGCCGCGGAGCCGGCACCTCTACCAGCCGCTGTTCTCGCATATCGCCGGCGGGACGGCCGACGCCTTCGAGGCCGTGCGCCTGCAGGCGGAGGTCATGCCGAAGGGGGTCACGTGGATCCAGGACAAGGCCACGGATGTCAGTACCGGTACCAACACGGTGTTGCTCGAATCCGGCAGTGCCGTCACCTACGACCACCTGGTGGTCTGCCCCGGGATCCAGAACGACTGGGCCGCCGTTCCCGGCCTCAAGGAGGCGATGGAAGGGCCGCACGGTGCATCGAACTACGAGTACGAGCTCGCGCCCAAGGCCTGGAAGCTGTTCCGCGATCTCACCCGGGGCACCGTCGTCTTCACGCAGCCGCCCGGCCCGGCATCGTGTGACGGCGCAGCGCAGAAGCCCATGTACCTCGCCTGCGACCACTGGCAGCGCCAGGGCGTGCTCAAGGACATCCGGGTGGTTCTCGTCGTGTCCACGCCCACCATCTTTGGGATGGACATCATCGACGAGGAACTTGATCGGAAGATCGAGGAGTACGGCATCGAGGTCCGGTACAGCACGGAACTCGCGTCCGTCGATCCCGAGAACCGGACGGTCGAGCTGGCCAACAGCGTCAGCGGGGCCTCAGAGACCCTGAGCTACGACGTCCTCCACGCCGTGCCGCCCCAGTCAGCCCCCGAATGGCTGAAGTCCACGGACCTGCCGGCACCCGGCAATCGCGCGGGCTTCGTCGAGGTCGATCCCGTGATCCTCCGGCATCCGCGCTTCCTGAGCATCTGGTCGCTGGGTGATGCTGCGTCGACGCTCAACTCGAAGTCCGGTGCGGCACTGCGCATGCAGACGGCGGTCCTCGCGAAGAACCTGCGGGCCGTGCGCAAGGGGAAGAAGCCCACCGCGAAGTACAACCACTACTCGGCCTGCCCGTTCGTGGTCAGCCACAACACCGTGGTCTTCTCGGAGTTCGACGACAAGTACGCTCCGATGCCCACCGTTCCGGGCTGGGACAATCTGGCTCGCGAACGGCGGCTGACGTATGTAGTGGAGCGGTTCGTGTTGCCGAAGGTCTACTGGAACCTCATCCTGAAGGGCCGTGCCTGACTGGCGAGAGCCCGGTGGTGCTGCCGTTGCCCGTGTCGAGGCCGGGCGTGACATCCCGTCATGGACGCCGGTATCTATCACTCGCGCCGTGATTGGCTCGTCCGTGCTCCCGTTGGTACACGGCGTCCGGACGGTACGGCGGCGGGACGCCGGTCCTGTCGGCGCCCCGCCGTCGTTCCCGGGTTATCTCGCGGTCTACTTCGAGAGGAACCGGAGCAGGATCTCGTTGATCTCGGCACCGTGCGTCCAGAGCATGCCGTGCGGTGCGTCCTCGATCTCGACGTACTCGGCCGACGGGAGTCGCTTGGTGAACTCGCGTCCGGTGGAGTCGATCGGGAGGATGCGGTCGTCGGTGCCGTGCACGATCAGGGCGGGGACGGTGACCTTGTCGACGTCGTGCCGGAAATCGGTCAGCCAGGAATCGACGACGGCGAACGATGCGTACCAGGAGGCTCTCGAGGCGACATTCCAGGCGTTGCGGAGTGCTTCCTCGCTGAGGCGGTTGCCGAGGAAGTTGTCCGTGTTGAAGAAGTCGTTGTAGAAGTTCGTGAACCAGGCGTACCGGTCCTCGATGGCGGCGCTCCGGATGCCGTCGAACACCGAGGCGGGGACGCCGGCGGGGTTGTCGTCGGTCTGGAGCAGGAACGGCTCGAGGGAGGCGAGGAACACGGCCTTCGCCACGCGCGCCTCCCCGTAGGTGCCGATGTAGCGGCCCACTTCGCCGGTTCCCATGGAGAAGCCGACGAGCACGGCGTCGTTGAGATCGAGGGTCTCGAGGACCGTGTTCAGATCCGCGGCGAAGGTGTCGTAGTCGTAGCCCGTCGTCGGTTTGCTGGACTTGCCGAAGCCGCGGCGGTCATAGGTGATGACGCGGTAGCCAGCGGTGAGGAGAGCGGCGGTCTGCTTCTCCCACGAACCGCCGTCGAGGGGATAACCGTGGATGAGGACGACGGGCTGACCCGCGCCGTGGTCCTCGTAGTAGAGCTCGATGTCCGTGCTGTTCTCGGTGCCGACCTTGATGAAGCTCATATTCGTGGTCCTTGTCTCGAGCGGAGAGAACGTTCGTTCTCTCTCGGGGGCAAATATAGAGAACGTTCGTTCTCAAGACAAGTAGAATGGCGAGATGATCAGCTCAGAGGTCCGCGACCGCATCGTGGAGACTGCCGACGAGCTCTACAACGCACGGGGTTTCCAGGCCGTCGGGATGGACGAACTGCGTGCAGCCGCGCGTGTCTCGCTCAAGAGGTGCTATCAGGAGTTCCCGTCCAAGAGCGCGATCGTCCTGGCTGTCCTCGAACACCGGCACCGAGCCTGGACCGAGGGACTCGATGCCTTGGTCCGAACAGCAGACACGCCACGGGGCCGCCTTCTTGCGATCTTCGACTACCTCGCGCGGTGGTTCTGCGAGGACTCCTTCCGCGGCTGCGGCTTCATCAACAGCTTCGCCGAGCTCGGCGCCGTGAGCCCGGAGGTGGCCGACTACGCACGGAAGCACAAGGAGTCCTTCCAGCACTATGTCGGGGACCTGGCCGAGGCGGCGGGAGCGCCGTCGTACCTGGCACCGCAGCTGTCGATCCTTGCCGAGGGCGCGCAGGCGACGGCGGCGATCGCCGGTTCCCCGGAGGCGGCAGGTCAGGCGCGCCGTGCCGCGGAGGTACTCATCGACACCGCGCTGCGCGAGGGGGTCAGCGGAGCGGCCTAGGCGGTCAGGGCTTTGTACTCGGGGTGGTCCTCGATTAAGGCGGCCACGAACTCGCACTGCGGAACGACGGCGAGGTGCTGCTCGCGGGCGTCGTCGAGCGCATAGCGAATGAGGGTGCTTCCGACGCCATGTCCCTCGACGCCCGGATCGACGACGGTGTGCGTGAAGGTGATCGATCCGTCGGACCGCTCGTAGGCAGCGGTGCCGACAGGGTGACCGTCGAGGGTGGCCACGTAGCGGCTCTCGGCCGCGTGGTTGCTGATCTGGACTCCGGTGGTGTCGGTGCTCATGCCGCCACCCTCGCATCCGTTGCCGGCCCGGGTCAAAGCCCCGGTCCGGGTTGTCCGGTGGTCGCTTTTCTTGTCGGGATCGGGCTTCCCCGCCGTGGTGCTGCCCAGCAGGTACGGTCTGATCCATGACCTCCAACATTTTGGTGACCGGTGCGAGCAGGGGCATCGGTGCAGCCATCGCCCGGGACCTCGCCGGCCGAGGGCACCGGATCGCCGTCCATGCCGGCCGTGACCTGGCCGCCGCCGCTGCTGTGCGGGATGCGCTCCCGGGCGACGGGCATGTGGCCGTCGTCGGGGATGTGGGTGACCCCGAGGCGTGCAGGCGCATCGTCGGCGAGGCCGTGGTCGGGCTGGACGGGGTCGATGTCCTGGTGAACAACGCAGGGATCTTCGAGGCGCATCCCATCGACGCCGTGTCTTTCGACGACTGGCAGGATGTTTGGCGCCGCACCCTCGACGTGAATCTGCTGGGGCCGGCGAACCTGGTGTGGCTCGTCGCCCGGCACTTGCTGGACCGACCGGCGGGGCCGGCGGGTGGGCGGCTCGTCAGTGTCGGATCGCGCGGTGCGTATCGCGGTGAGCCGGTCACGCCGGCCTACGGGGCGAGCAAGGCGGCGCTGCACGCCATGACGCAGTCCCTCGCCGTCGCCCTCGCGCCGCACGGGATCCTCGCTGCCGCCGTCGCGCCGGGCTTCGTCGAGACCGACATGGGCAGAACCGTGCTCGACGGTCCGGGCGGCGACGCTGTGCGTGCCCAGAGCCCGTTCGACCGCGTCGCGACGCCGGAGGAGGTGGCGCAGACCGTCTCCTGGCTCGCAACGGATGCTCCGCTGTGGGTGAGCGGCACCGTCGTGGACGTCAATGGCGCGTCCTACCTGCGGTAGCTGCTGCGCGCGCTCGGAGCCGACCGACGCCGTCGGGCGTTCGGGGTCTTTTGCACTCCGCGAACGCCGGGGAGCTGCTGAACGCGTGACGTCCTGTGACGGCCACGGATGGACGACGGCGTGCCGGTGCGCCTACTCTCGGAACCAGAATCAAGAGCTCCAACGTCAAACCCTGGTTCGTTGGACGGCAACCCTCTCGCTGTAGTGGGGTGCCCCAGGTGAGGATTCGGCCCGGCACGGACCGTGCGGGCAAGTATGGCGCTTCCGCCGTGGCAGTGCCCCGACATGAGGATTCTTCATGCCCACATCACCGCGCCGTATCCGCTTCAACGCGTTCGACATGAACTGTGTCGGTCACCAGTCGCCCGGGCTGTGGCGCCACCCCGAGGACCAGTCCTGGCGCTACAAGGACCTGCGTTACTGGGCCGATCTGGCGAAGACCTTGGAGAAGGGGCTGTTCGACGGCGTGTTCATCGCCGATGTCCTCGGCACGTACGACGTGTACGGCGGTTCCAACGAGGCCACACTGCGGCAGGGGACCCAGACCCCGGTCAATGATCCGTTCCTGCTCGTCTCCGCCATGGCGCTGGTCACCGAACACCTCGGCTTCGGGGTCACCGCGGGCACCGCCTACGAGCACCCCTATCCCTTCGCGCGCAGGCTCTCGACGCTGGACCACCTCACCCAGGGTCGGGTGGGCTGGAACGTGGTGACCGGCTACCTGCCTTCCGCCGCACGCAACATGGGCCACGAGGACCAGCTCGAGCACGATGCGCGTTACGACCACGCCGACGAGTACCTCGAGGTCCTCTACAAGCTGCTCGAGGGGTCGTGGGAGGACGACGCCGTGATCCGCGACCGCGAGACCGGTGTCTTCACGGATCCGGCCAAGGTCCACGACATCAACCACGACGGCACGTACTTCACGGTCCCGGGGATCCACCTCAGTGAGCCATCGCCCCAGCGGACACCGGTCATCTACCAGGCCGGGGCGTCCTCCCGTGGCATCGCCTTCGCAGCAGGTAACGCCGAGGCGGTGTTCGTCGCAGCCCCCACGAAGGAGAGGCTGAAGGACGTGGTGAGCAGGATCCGGGATGCCGTCGAAGCCGAGGGTCGCGACCGCTACTCGGTCCGGATCTATACGTTGCTCACCATCATCACGGACGAGACGGAGGAGAAGGCGCAGGCCAAACACGCCGACTACCAGCAGTACGTCAGTTACGAGGGAGCCCTCGTGCTCGTCTCGGGGTGGCTCGGTGTGGACCTGTCCGCCTACGACCCGGACGAACCGCTCGGCAACGTGAAGTCCAACGCCATCCAGTCCGCCGTCGCGAACTTCCAGAAAGTGAACGACGACGGCTCGCCGTGGACGGTGCGGGACATCGCCGAGTCGGCGGGCATCGGCGGGCTCGGGCCGCGCCTCGTCGGCTCGGGTGCGCAGGTCGCCGACGAACTGCAGGCGTGGGTCGAGGAGACCGACGTCGACGGCTTCAATCTCGCCTATGCGATCACGCCCGGGACCTTCGAGGACATCATCGAGTTCGTCGTACCGGAACTGCAGAAGCGCGGTGCGTATCCGACGGAGTACGCGGAGGGCACACTGCGCCAAAAGCTGTTCGGCAAGGGTGACCGTCTGCCCGAGGAGCATCGAGGTGCGCAGTACCGGCTCCAGCCGGCCCGTCCCTGATGCGTGGGCGGACCGGTTGCCGACTCCTCGCCGGTTCAGTCCGGACACGTTGGCGGGCCCGCTCCGACGCATCGGCTGCTGACGCCTCGGGCCGGCGCGCGACGCTGTGTCGACCGGGACGTGTCGCCGGGTCCCGAGGTGCTCCGAGTATTGGTCACAGTACCTGGGAATAGGCCTCTGCTCGCGGCTGAACAGCTGCGGGGAAGTGGCCAGTCCGGGCGTGGAGGTCTAGCGTCGAAGACAAGACATCCGACGAGCAGTCACACAAGGAGTTCCCATGTCACGCGTAGCCATCATCGGTGGGCACGGAAAAGTAGCCCTGCACCTCACGAAGATCCTCACCAACCAGGGGCATCAGGTCAGTTCGATCTTCCGTAACCAGGACCACGCTGGCGATGTCGAGCAGGCAGGCGCGACGCCCGTGGTCGCCGACGTGTCCGAACTGTCGGTGGCACAGATGGCCGATGTGTTCCGTGGCCACGACGCCGTCGTCTGGTCGGCCGGTGCGGGTGGTTCAAGCCCCGAGGCGACCTACGCCGTGGACCGGGATGCCGCGATCCGTTCGATGGATGCCGCCCAGGAAGCGTCGGTGGGTCGCTATGTGATGGTGTCCTACCTCGGGGCGCGTAAGGATCACGGTGTTCCCGAGGACAACGGGTTCTTCCACTATGCCGAGGCGAAGGCTGCGGCCGACGAGCACCTGCGCAACTCGGAGCTCGCCTGGACCATCCTCCAGCCCGGAGCGCTCACAACGGATCCGGGAACCGGAATGATCGAGGTGTCGGCCGAGCCGCAGCAGGACTCGGTGGCCCGTGAGGATGTTGCACTCGTTGCAGCCGTAGTGCTCGGCAACCTCGGTACGGTGGACAAAACCATCCAGTTCAACAGCGGTGAGACGCCGGTAGCAGAGGCTATCGAAGCCGCCCTCTAGTCTGACCAAGTGAGGTGAAGGCGGCGCCCCCGTTGGGGCGTCGCCTTCTGTGTGTGACGCGAGTGTTGCTTCTGGAGTGATGAGCGGTTCCGCTAGGGGGCAGGCTCTGGGCGCTCAGTTCCGTACATACCGCACGGCAACAATCTTCCGGTGGATCAAACAGGCCGGGCGAATCGGACAGGCAACAACCTTCGGGTGGATCGGGCAGGCCGGGCGAATCGGACGGGCAACAACCTTCCGGTGGATCGGACAGGCCCAACGCACCGTACGGCCCCGACATCTCAGACGGACTGGACGGACGTACAGACCGGACAACATGGACCGATCATCCTGTGCTGTGTTCCAGAACGTCAGCATCGTGCTCGGAGGGGTTAAAGGCATCCGGGACGTTCGGGGCGTCGAAAGCGTCTGGGCTCGACCCGAATACTTCCTCGATCAGCGTTTCATCGACGATGCGCCCTGCCTGCCAGTACCTATTCCGTCGTGCGTTCCCCGGAGGGCCAAGTGCCCGCGGTGCGGTGAACCACGGAACGCCATACCGTGACTGAACTGTCCATGCCCCCTGATGAATGACGTGATGATGGCGTGAACAGAGCAGGACGCCGTTGTCGATACTCGTCGCACCGCCCCTCGACCATGGTTTCAGGTGGTGGGCTTCGCACCAACTGGCAGGAATGGAGCAGTCAGGAAATGCGCAGCCCTTGTCCCTGGCAACGAGCGCTCGCCGGAGGTGGGGTGGGAAGAGCCTCTGCGCCCGTCCGACGTCGAGAACCTGCCCGCTGCTCCCCAGGACCAACGGGATGATGTCGGCATCACACGCCAGCTTCCTGATACTGCCTGCACTCATCTGCCCGGAGAAAACGGCATACCCCGCCCGCTGGGTGGCACCCATGAGGTCCTTGTAGTCGATGGTCACCATGACCTGCGGACGATGCCCGCCCGCCGTGGGGAGCGCTGCCGTACTCAGAGCGATCCTGCAGGCAGCGACGAGCCCGTCGAGGAGGGTTTGTGCGCGCGTTGACGGAGGAGGATCTGCGAAAGCGACGTTCCCGCCAGCGGTGCCGTGGTCGGCAGTCCCTGTGCCGGTACCATCAGCAGACGCTGTGCTCTCGGCGCCCCGAACACCCGAGATTCCGGACGCGTCCACTGTCCCCGGGCCGGTCATAGCCGCTTCTGCCCGGCCCGCAGTGCTGCGCGGATTCGCCGTCGAGTTCATGACGGTCGCGAGCACCTCGAACTGCTCGTCCGTCGCGCCGATCTCGAGGAGATGCAGTCCATGACGCCGACCCCGGAGGAAGACTCCTTGCCGTGCGCGCAGCACCTTTTCGGTCGGTTCCTGCCCGTCCTGATCCAGGACTCCCTCCCAGCGGCGTGCCAGCACCCGGAGGATGTCTTCGTCGGCTTCCATCGCCTGGCGGGTCAGGTGATGCTCCATCGACGTGAGTTGCTGTGGCGTCGCGAACGAGTCCACCCGCTGGAGCGCCTGAGCGACTACCGTGGCGGCCCTTCCGCTCACGCGGCCTGAGGTCACGGCGGCACCCAGGGTTGCGAGCCGCGGAGGGACCGGTGCGCCGGTCGGCGAGAGGTAAGGGAGGACCAGGTCGGCGAGGCTCAGCCGTCGTCTCGCCTCGGCCCGGCCGATGCCCAAGGTGGCACGGAGGAAGTCGGCGCAGTCCCTGAACCCGTTGCCGGCCGGACCGGACGACGTCCCGGCGACGGCAGACGCGGTGGATGCGGCAGATGCGGCACTCCCGACGGGGGCAGTCGCCGCAACCGACTGCTCCGCTCGCGCCAAAAGCGAACCACTCGTGGGCTGCTCGTCGCCGGCAAGGTGATGGTCCTCTGCCAGCCGAGCCGCCAGGATCTGCAGGTGGTCGACCATTCTGGCTGCATGTTCGATCCCCAGAAGGAGGTTCACAGCATCCCGCCGCGACCGACTCCGCTGGCCCAGTCCCATTTCGTGCGCGCACTCCTGAAGCGCTGCACGTGCTGTGTCCAAAGGACTCGCAGGTGCGGTCGTGCGCTCAACGGGTGCGGAAGTCATGCCCAAATTTTATCGAATACAGGTACTAATATCGCGGCTGGGTGGCGAATGTGGAGGAGAAGTCGCCCCCGGTAATCCACATAGTCAGCCGGTGTGGACTCACGCCGGAAGCGCGAAGCCTCATCTGATCGGCGCGCCGCCGTCGTCTCGCGGGCACGCGCCGGAGGACGCAGGCCCGCCGTCGTACGCCCGCCGTCGCCTCGGCGCGTGCCGGAGGACGCAGACCTGAGTGCCGTCATTGGCTGACCTGCCGTTTCAAGTCCGCCGGCGTCTCGCGGGCACGCGCCGGGGAGACCTGCTGTCGTACACCCGCCGTCGTACGCCCGCCGTCGTCTCGGCACGTGCCGGGGGACGCAGCCAAGCAGAAGCCCAACGAGGGGCGTCATGGCTCACGACTCAACGAGAGGGGAAGGCCCTGACGCACGGCGGCGTCACGCAGGTTACAGGCCGGCAGCGGCGTGGAAGGTGCGGAGCGCCTCGACGACGAGTTTGTGGTCCTCGAGCTGCGGGAGGCCGGAGACCGTCACGGTGGCGACTGGACCGACATCCTGGATGTACAGCGGGAACGAGCCGCCGTGCGCCGCATGGGTGGTCGTGTCGAACAGGGGATCGTCCTCCACCGGTGTGCCGTCCCGTCGTCCCCGGAGGCCGACGAGCAGGGAGGGGAGGAAGTAGCGTTCGGCAGTGCGGCTCTTCGCATCGAGCCAGTAATCGTTGTCGGGTGTCGTGCCGTCGAGGGCGGCCCGGAACAGGATGTGGTCCGGTCTCCTGATGCAGACCGCGATCGGCAGGTTGCGTCCCACGCCCAGCTGGATGATCAGCTGTCCCAGCGCGACGGCGTCGTCATTCGTGAAGCGCGTGAACTGGAGTTCGTCGACCTCCCTCTCGATCGTTTTGATCAGCGCCTCGAGCGCCTCCGCCGACTGGTCGTCACTGCCGTCGGGGTCGAACGCCGGACCGGCTGAAGAGAGGGCGTCATTGCTCATCTCCCTAATTTACGTCGTCGGCGGGAGGTCGAGGGTTTTTCCTCGGGTGTTTAGCAATTTTCCTTACGGGTGGTCGTCGAGGCGGCCATGTGCCTCCGACCGTCCGGGACCCGCACCCGGCGAACGGTTCACGCCGAGGGCGGCACGGCTACAGTCCGGGCACACACGGTCCTGCGCCGAGGAGTGCGAGGCCGGCGAGGTCACCCTCGCCGAAGGAGACCCGCCCCAGGTTCTCCGCGTACATCAGCTCCCCGGGGTCGTCGACGTGGTCGAGTCCGACGACGTGCGCGAGCTCGTGCATGATCGTCGCCCGCAGATACGCGCGCCCGTCCGGGTAGCGGAGCGACTCGGCGGCGTCGGGCGCATCGAGTTGCACCTGCCCGCCCACGTAGACCAGCGGCTGCCCCGGCGCCTGGGCATAGTCGCTGCCACCGAGCCCTGCGATGTCGCCGGCGAGTCCGGGGATCTCCGCCTCGCTGGTCCACGTGATCAGTACCGGCACCCAGCTCTTCCCGTACAGCTCCGGCTGGTACAGGTCGCGCTCCTCGGTGGGCGCCTCCGTGGTCAGGCCGTCGTCGACGAACTGCAACCCAGTGGCCGCTGACACCGCTGCGACGGCCTCCTGCACCAGTCCCTCCGAGCCGTTCGGCGCATTGTCCGGCCGGACGACGTAGTGCACGGGGCGGCAGGGGTCGTAGGCCACCCATGGCTGGTCCTCGACGGGTCACTCCATCAGCGCGAATGCAGTCGATGCCGGAGCCGGCGGCGGCGTCCCGAGCGGAACCTCGCCGGCCTCGACCCCGCGCGGCGGCACATCGGCGCCGGGTAGATAGGGGAGGGCGACCGGCAGGACGAAGCGGTCGAACAACGACGGCGTCGCGTACAGGCCGGCGATCAGGGCCAGGCCTGCCGCGGTGGCGAGCCTTCGCTTCCAACGGCCGACGGCGGGCGCGGCGCGTCTCTTGGTCGGCGGCCGTCCAGTCGGGGGCTGCCCGAATGTCGGGGCTCGTCCGGAAGCCGGAGCCTTCCCGGAAGCCGGAGCCTTTCCGGAAGCCGGAATAAACCCGTAGGTCGGGACCTGCCCGGCAGCCGGCGTCGGACCGGAAGCCGTCGGACCGTAGGTCGGTGCGGCTCGCCAGGGTGGTGGATCGGACGGCGCGCCGATGGCGTCGTCGAGCGCCCACTGCGGGACACGGCCCGACGGCGAACGCTGGGCGGCCTTCATCCGTGCGTCGCGGCCCTCGTGGAACCACTCGCGATCCATTGTCCCCATGCGCTCCACACCTCCCGGTCGACCGATACCCGCCCAATCCTGCTGGACGATCCATGCAGGCCTGAGGCGAGTCGCGAGTCCTGTGGGAAACCTGAGGGAAGGCTGCCGCAGACGGCAGTTCGGCTGAACCGGCACGTCGTCTCGCGGTGCGAATGCCGTGCCCGGGTGTGGCCTCGTGCACGCGATTCACGAGACCGGGAGCCGTACCCCGGCGTGTCCCGGGCCGACACGCACTTCGAGGCCGAAATCCGTGCACGATGCCGCAGCACGGAAGGCGCAGCCGCTCCCGGCCTAGTCAGCCCGGCCAGGCTGGGCCGTCGCAGGCGTAAGGAGGCCCGGGGACGCCGCCGGCCCTGCCCTCGGGTACGGCGGGCCGCTTCCGTGCGATGCAGTCAGGAGATGATGGCGCCACTTCGGGTGTCATTTGCTGCAGCCATGCCTTCGCGCAGCACCCCGTCCGCGAGCGGAGACGCACCGGGCAGGCTCCGGGCCAGCCGATCAGCGAGAGAGCAGGCCGCGCCCCGCCCGTAGTGGTCGACCATTGCCCGCCACAGGTCACGGACGGTGTCACAGGCACTCGTCCGTCCGGTACTCCCGGCAACGAGCCACCGGTCTCCGGCCACCCGGACGACAGGCGCACCCGGCAGGCCGGCGGTGACCGCGTTGACCACGTGGGCGACGAGGAGCAGGTCCCGCGTCGCTCGGGTCGATCCGAGCACCGGATCGGCAATGACGGTGCGGCCGCAGGCCCCGCACATCAGGCTGCGTCGCTCTCGGCAGAGCCCACCGTCATGGCATCACGTCACCCGAGTTGGGGCCGAGGGTCTGACCCACGAAGAGATTTCCTCCGGGATCGCTCGCCAGGAGCAGGGCCGTCGGCGCGACCTCGGTGGGCATGCCGAATCTCCTCAGGGGCAGTTCCTTCCGCTTCGCTGCCTTCCAGTCCTCGGAGATGCCGTCGACGAGCGGCGTCTCGATCGGCCCGGGGGCGATGCAGTTGGCAAGCACGTTGTCCGCCGAGACCTCGAGTGCCAGTGCCTTGGTCATGCCGATCACTCCGGCCTTGGCTGCGCTGTAGTGACCCAGGCCTACGCCACCCTTGATGCCGAGCTGCGAGGAGATGTTGATGATCCGTCCCCAGCGCTGGCGCCGCATGGGCGCGACGACCTCCCGGCAGCAGAGGAACACCCCGGTGAGGTCCACTGCGATGGTCTCCGTCCACATCGCGAGGGTCATGCCCTCGAGCGGGGACTCGGTCAGCAGTCCGGCACTGTTCACCAAGACGTCGATGGTACCCACCTGCTCCCGGGCTCCGGCGAAGGCGCTCCGCACACTGTCCTCCTGGGCGACGTCCACCTAGATGACCCCGGGACCGGGGACGCGGTCCAGCACCACCACCCTGTCGCCCTGAGCGGCGAACGCCTGGGCGATCGCGGCCCCGATGCCGCTGCCACCGCCGGTCACGACGACGGCTCGGGGTTCGGCGCCGGGAGAACCGACGGCTTGGGGTCCCGTGCGGCGACCGTCCGGACCCGCCTTCATGCGGGCATCTTGATGGTGAGCCCGCCGTCGACGACGAGTGACTGCCCGGTGACGTAGCGGGACGCGTCCGAGGTCAGGAACCCGATCACGTCCGCGACTTCCTCCGGCCGCCCGACGCGACCCCACGGGATGTCCTTCCCCGCCCGCTCGAGCCCGTCCGGGCCGAGGGAGTTGACGGGGTCCAGGGACTGGGGGGTCTCGATCAGGCCCGGGATCACCGCATTGGCGCGGATCTCCCGGGGCCCGAGCTCCGAGGCGACGCTCCGGATGAGTCCGAGGACGCCCGACTTCGCCGCGGCATAGTGGGCGTGTTCCTCCCACCCATAGATGCCACCGGCGATCGAGGACACGGCGACGAGCGCGCCGGGTCCCGTCATCCGCTGGGACGCCGACCGCAGCGTGCGGAGCACGCCGGTCAGGTCGACGTCGAGCATCGCGTTCCAGAGGTCGTCCGTCAGGTCGTTCAGCGGTGCGTTGCGCAGGATGCCCGCGTTCGCGACGGCGTAGTCGAGGCGGCCGTACTCGTCCAGCGCGCGCTGGGCGAAGGCGTCCACGGATGTCGAGGAGCGCACGTCGACCTCGTGGATGACGGCGTTGCCGCCCGCGGCCCGTACACCGGACAGAGTTTCCTCCGGATCATGTGGGTCACCAGGGAAGGTGCCGATGACGGTGCGGACGTTCCTCGCCGCGTAGCGGACGGCGAGTGCCCGGCCGATACCGCTGGCGGCCCCTGTGACGATGGCTACCTCAGACTGCGGCATGGGGTTCCTCGAGGGCGACGGCGGCGACGGGGCGCGCAGCGATCATCAGGACTCCGGAGAGCAGGGTTCCGAGGGCTCCCACCCAGAGGGCGGCTGCACCGGTACCCGCCGCGGCGGCGACGATGGTGAACAGGGCGCCACCGATGATGGTGCCGGGCTGGCTCATGGCGCCGATGAAGGCGACGCCCGTGGCACGGCAGCTCACCGGGTAGCACTCGGCCATGAAGTACTGGATCGCTGCGTACGGCCCCACCAGGAAGAACAGGCCGGTGCCGTACGTGAGGATGATCAGGAACGGGCTGGATACGAGCGGGCTCAGCATCACGGCGAAGGACAGGCCCGAGATGACCCAGCCGACGATGATGGTGCGCTTCCGGCCCACCTTGTCGCCGATCCAGCCGTGGAAGACGTAGCCGAAGTACGCGAGGAGGTTGATGACGATCAGCATCCAGAAGGCGTCCGACAGTTCCACGCCCTTGGCGTTGGCGAGCACCGAGGTGCCGAGGACGCTGAAGATCGCGATGCCGAAGAAGTTGAGGATCCAGGCCAGCGAGAAGACGATCGTGTTGCGGCGGAATTCCGGCTCCCAGATGCGCTTCAGGGGCGACGTGGAGGAGTGCTCGACGCCGTAGGCCCGCGCCAGAGCGTGTGCCTCGTCGGACTTGCCGCCCTTCTCGAGTTCGGTCAGCTTGTGGTGCAGTTCGAACTGCGGTGTCTCCTTCAGTTTCCTGCTGATGAGCAGCACGATGATGATCGCGGGGATGGTGGCCATCAGGTACAGGGCGCGCCAGCCGAGGAGCGGGAGGAACACCAGGGCGAGGGCGCTGGCCAGGAGGAAGCCCAGCGGCCAGCCACCCTGGATGAAGGAGTAGTGGAACCCGGGACGCTTGCGCTTCCGCTCGTCCTCGGTGACCTGGTAGACCTCGTTCATGTAGGTCGCATTGACGGCCTGCTCCGAGAAGCCGAGGCCCCCGAAGGAGCGGACGACGACGAGGAGCGAGTTGCTGATGACGCCGAGGCCGGCAGGGATGAAGGCGGTGACGCCCGAGACGACGGCGGTGCCGCCGACGGTCAGCATCATGCCCTTCCGGCGGCCCAGGCGGTCGATCACGGGGCCTATGCCGAAGCAGACGATCGCCGTTCCGACGGCGATCCACGTGTTGATGGCGTAGGCCTCGGGGGCGGTCCAGCCGAACTCCGCTTGCATGGCCGGCAGGAGCGTGCCGAACAGGCCGTAGTCGAAGACGGCCACGGTCCAGGCGCACAAGGCGAGGACGGTCGCCGTGCTGGTCTTCTTCTTGGAGAACACCGGGAAGTTGCGTTGCTCGTTCCCATGCGGCGTCGAGAGATCGACGCCCGCCTCTTTGATGGACATCAGTTGACTTCCTTTCGGGGATTGCGTGCCAGGAACGAATCGGCGATCTGATCGAAGGTGTGCCAGGTGACACCCTCATGGGAGTTGAAGTGCTGGATGAGGCGCTCAAGCATGAGGAGCACCTGGGGCCGGCCCGAGACGTCGGGGTGGATCGTCATGGTGAACACGGCGGAGTCCATCTCGGCGTAGACCCAGTCGAACTGGTCGCGCCACATCTGCTCGATGTCCCGTGGATTGACGAAGCCGTGCGAGTTGGGCGATGCCTTGATGAACATCATCGGGGGGAGGTCGTCGAGGTACCAGTTCGCCGGGATCTCCACGAGCTCGGTCTCCTGCCCCCGGACGAGCGGCTTCATCCAGGCCTCGGCGGGCTTGCTGTAGTCGATCTTCGTCCAGCTGTCCCCGACCCTCACGTAGTAGGGCTCGAAGTCGTTGTGCATGAGTGAGTGGTCGTACTTGATGCCGCGTTCCAGCAGGATCTCGTTGGTGATGGGTGAGAACTCCCACCACGGTGCGACATAGCCCGTGGGGCGGCGTCCCGAAACCTTCTCGATGAGCTCGATGGACCGGTCGAGGATCGCCGTCTCCTGCTCGCGGGTCATGGCGATCGGATTCTCGTGGGAATAGCCGTGGACCCCGATCTCGTGTCCGGCGTCGACGATCATGCGCGTGAGATCAGGGAAGGTCTCCAGCGAGTGGCCCGGGACGAACCAGGTGGAGGGGAGGGAGTACTTCTCGAAGAGCCGGAGGATCCGCGGGCCCCCGACATCTCCGCTGAAGAGTCCTCGCGAGATGTCGCAGGGCGAGTCCTCGCCGCCGTAGGAGCCGAGCATGCCGGCTACTGCGTCGACGTCAACGCCGAAGGCGATCTGGATGTCTTTCGTCATGGGTCGGCCTTTCCTGGTGCGGATGGGGAATCGGGTGATCGGTCGGTGGGAGGAGCCGGGCCGAGGAGGTCGGGGTCGCCCCGCTGGCGGACGCGGCGGACCACCTCCTCGGGGGGCAGCCGGAGTGAGAGCAGCGCCTGCAGGAGGGTGCGGGCCTGGGGTGGGCGGAGCAGCCCGGAGGGGACCGCCCCTGCGTCCTCGAGCGTCCTGCCGCCGCCGGCTCCGTACACGCCACGCACCGGTCCCGCGTGCACGCGGGTGCTGGTGACGACGACGACGCCGTCGCGGACCGCGTCCCGTACGGCGTCGCACAGTGCCGCGTTCGCATTGCCCAGGCCGGTGGCCTCGAGCACGATGCCGCGGGCACCGGCGGCCAGCGCAGCGACGAACAGGGCCGCATCGGCTCCCGGGTAGCACGCGATGACGTCCACACGGACGCCGGCCCCCGTCGGGGGAGTGTCGAGCGGTGCCGGCCGCAGAGGCGCAGGGCCGAGCAGGATCTCACCCTCGGGCGTGATCGACCCAGCCGGGCCCAGCTCCGGATTGCCGAACGCGCGGAGGTTCGTCGTCTCGGTCTTCCGTGTCGCAGGAAGGGCGAGGATCTCGCCGTCGAACACGATCAACGCGCCCCTGCCCCGGGCCTCCGGCGATGCCGCCAGGGTGAGTGCGGCGCGTAGGTTCCCGGGACCGTCCGGCTCCGGGCTGTCGGCAGCGCGCTGCGCGCCCGTGAAGACGACCGGTCGTGGATCGTCGTGGAGGAGGTCGGCAAGGTAGGCGGTCTCCTCCATGGTGTCCGTCCCGTGCGTGACGACGACGCCGAGCGTCGCGGGAGAATGCAGCGCGGCCCGGATGGCCACGCAGACCGCCAGCATGTCGTCGAACGTGAGCAGGTAGGAGCCCTTCTGCATGAGGTCCACGACCTCGACCGCGACGGTCCTGGTGCCCGCTGCGGCGAGGATCGTACTGCCCCCGTCGGCGGCCACGGTGGCACCCTCCGCACCATCGACACGCGAGGCGATCGTTCCGCCGGTCGCCAGGAGTGCGACGTGCCCGGTGAGTGATTCCATCGATGCTCCTTACCCAATCGTTTGGGTCGGTCGTGCCGAGTGTGCGATCCGGCGGTGATTCGGAGGTGTCCTGCGGCGAGGGACGGCGGGGACTGGACGAAACCCAATCGTTTGGGTTGAATGATGAAAACCATAGGATGTGACCGGGGTCTCGTCAATGGATCGCCGGAGATTTCACGAACCGGAAACAAACCTCGGCAACTGGGGAAGGAGGACGCGTGAATGCATCGGCCAGGGGTCGGCGCGCGGCCGTGACGTTGAAGGATCTCGCTGCGGAACTCGGGATCCACGTCTCCACCGTTTCGCGCGTGCTGCACTCCGATACGGCGGTGGCGCGCGGGGCGGCCTCGAAGGCGACCGCGGAAAGGGTACGCGACCTCGCGAAGCTGAGGGGCTACTCACCCGACCCTCAGGCGACCAGCCTGCGGACCCGGCGCACGCGGGCCATCGGCGTCATCGTGCCACGCCTCTCGGACATCGTCCTCGCGACCATGTACGAGGGCGTGGAGGAGGCCGCTGCCGGGAGCAACCACTCGACGTTCGTGATGAACTCCCACGACGATCTCGAGGAGCAGCGCCGCAAGGCGGAGATCATGCTGGCCCGACGGGTGGACGGTCTGATCCTCGGCGATGTCCATGCGGGCAGCAGCCTGGTGGACGACCTCACGAAACGGCACGTGCCCTTCGTCCTCATGAACCGCCGCTACCCCGGATTCCCCTCGTCCACTTGCGACGACACGGGCGGCGGACGCCTCGTGGCGGACCATCTGTGGGAGACCGGGCACCGCTCCGTCGCGATCATCGCGGGTGAGCCGTACGCGAGCACGGGCGTCGACCGGACGGCCGGCTTCGTCGACCGGTGGCACGAACTGGGGGGAGAGGTGCCGTCGCATCGGGTCCTGCCGTCGCGTTTCGATACCGAGGGTGGCCGCCGGGCGGGTGAGGAGCTGCTGCAGCAGGTCGGTCCGGCTCCCACCGCGGTGTTCGCCGTCAACGACTTCGCCGCCATCGGGGCCATGGGCGCCTTCCGTGCTGCGGGGCTCGTCGTCGGCCAGGACATCGCCGTCGTCGGATTCAACGACACGTCCCTCGCCGCGCAGCTGCCCATCCCGCTGACCTCGGTGCGCTCGCCAATGCTCGAGATCGGCAGGGCCGCCGTCGGGATGCTCCGCCGCGTCATGGCCGGCGAGGAGGTCGACTCCGTCCGCCACACGCCGGAACTCTTCGTGCGTGAGAGCAGCGCGTCCGTCGCCTTCGCGCGGACAGAGGCCGATGTGGCGCAGGTGCAGGGGTAGTGGCTTCCAGCTCTCCTGCTTAGTCGGCGAGTGCTCAGTCGGCGAGCAGCTCCTCGATCCCCTGATCGATGAACGCCTGATCGACCGGGTTGAAGGGAGCCAGGTGGCCCCAGATGGTCGGGATAGGTCTGGTGGTGGCTCCCGGTATGCGGGAGGCTTCGTGTTCACTGTCGATCGGCGGGAAATACCGATCCGTCTCGGCGTTCATGATGATGGTCCTGGCCCGGATGGCGCCGAGCGCTGCATCGAAGTCCCCGGCGAACGTCGGATGGTCGCCGAGGTCGTTGTGCATCCAGGTCTGGATCTGAGCCAGGAGGTCGTTGGCGTCGCATTTCAGGAAGAACGGTTCCCAGAAGATGCCGATGAATTCCTCTGGCGTACTGGCGCCGAATCCGCGGTACACCTCTTCACGGTAGAACGCCTCCGAGAAGCCCCATCCGGCATAGATTGACGCGAAGGTGCGCAGGCCACGTACCGGGGGTTTGTCGCCGTAGAAACCGTCGTTCCAATCGGCATCAGTGGTGATTGCACGAATGAGTGCGTGAAGGAACACCTTGTTGTAATGGGCGGTGCGGGCGGATCCGGAAATGGGCGCGATGGCCCGGACCATCTCCGGGTGAAGCGCCGCCCAGGCGTAGCTCTGGCAGGCACCCATGGACCAGCTGGAAACCAGCCGGATCCTCTCGATCCCGAACTCCTCGGTCACCAGCCGGTACTGCGCATTGACGTTGTCGTATGCGGTGACCCGCGGAAACGTGCCCCTGCCGAACGGGGGAGGTGTGTTGCTGGGCGAGGAGGAGACCGCTGCGCCGAAGTGATTCGGCACGATGATGAAGTACTTGCTCGGCTTCAGCGCGCGGTCCTCGCCGGTCATCCACGTCGCGGTATCGGTCGGCGTGGCGGTGAACCAGGTCGGACAGATGACGACGTTGTCCTTCGCCTCGTTCAGCTCACCCAGCGTCGTGTAGCCCAGCCTGGCGGACGGAAGAACCGAACCCTTCTGGAGACTGAAATCTCCCAGGTCGAACAGTTTGTGCTCCATTGCATTGCTCCCTTCGCCGCCACCTTCTCGCGGAATGTCGGCTGATCGTTCGGATGGAAGTTCACCTCCGGTGCAGCATGACGGTCGAACGGGTTCGTCCGCGGCGAGGTGGCTGCCACGGGCGGCTGACCGCTACCCCCAGACGGCGCGCCGGACCTTCGCCGCGTCGGCTCGGGCCGCGAGGGCCTGCTCCATCGTCACCGGTTCGAAGTAGGTCAAGGTCCCGGGTGCGCTCCGGGCGACGACGTCCATGTCCGCGCTGATGACCGTCGCTACCATCGCGTAGCCGCCCCCGGAGACGGCGTCCCTGTGCAGCACGATCGGCTCCTTTCCCCCAGGCACCTGGATCGACCCGATGGCGTAGCCCGCGTCGACGATGTTCGAGGGGTCGGATCCCGCGCCGAAGGGCTGGGTGCGGGGCTTCCACTCGAGGTCCGGACCGGCGTACCGGAGGCCCGTGCGGTCGGCCACGGGAGTCAGCTTCCACGCTGCGCTCAGGAGCGTCTCCATGCCCTCCGCCGTCAGCCGGTGGTCGTAGAGGCCGGGCATGATCCGGATCGTCACCTCCTTCGCGTAGACGGGGCGGAGGACCTCTGGAATCTCGTCCATTGTCGGCAGTGAACCTGAGGGGGCGCCGACCGGCACCGTGTCGCCAGCCTTGAGGGTGCGGCCCTGCAGCCCGCCGAGGGCGCCCAGCGCGTAGGTGCTGCGGCTCCCGAGGATTTCGGGGACGTCGACTCCGCCCTGCACAGCGATGTAGTAGCGCGTCCCACCCGACAGCATCCCGAAGGACACCTCGTCGCCGGCAGCCAGGGTGAGGCGGCTCCACTCGGTCATCGGTGTCCCGTTCACCCGCACCTCGACGGGTGCACCCGTGACGGCGATGACGGCGTCGGCGTCGGTGGTGAACCGCGGCCCCAGGTACGCGCATTCGAGGACGGCGTCTCCGGGGGTGTTGCCGACCAGCGCATTCGCCATCGATGCGGACAACTGATCCATCGCCCCGCCCTGCGGGATTCCCACGTTGTAGTGGCCGAACCTGCCCTGGTCCTGGACCGAGGTCGCGAGGCCGGGCTCGAGGATGTCAAATGCCATTGAGCTTCTCCAGAATGTCCCGGTTGTGCGCGGAGGGATCGGTGAGGGCCTTCTGCAGGTCGAAGGTCACGGGCGCCTGGCGGTAGGTGAAAGTCCCTGCGTCGACCTCCGCCTGGATGGCCCGATATTCGGCCTCGTCGACCGGCTTGAACTTCACGATGTCACCAGGCCGGAAGAAAATCATGAAGTCCGAGAAATCGGCGAGCTTCTGGGCGGGGTCGAAGATGGGTGCGGCGGCGATACCGAACATCTGGTACCCGCCGGCGCCCCGCACCGAGTAGATGCAGGCGAAACACCCTCCGTGCCCCACGGTCAGCGGCGGCGTATCGGTGCGCGGACTGAGGTATTTCGGGACCTCGAGCTGGTCCTCCTGCGGGACGATCTGGAACATGAACGGCAAACCGGCGACGAACCCCACCATGGACACCAGCCACGGCGACTCGTGGTGCTTCCGGATGAACTCCTCCGGCGAGGACAGGCCGTTCTCCTCCGCCGCGAAATCCAGGTCGGTGCCGTCGGGCCGCTGGTGCCCCTTGCGGAAGCGTGCGCCGGTCTCCCGGGTATAGGGGTCGTCGTACCAGACGGGGATCTCGATGATGCGTGTCTCGAGGGTCTGCTCGCTCAGATGGGCCACCTCCTCCTCGACCTCCCTCACGAGGGCTTCCAGTTCGTCCGGTAGGACCACGTCGGGGTCGAAGCGCAGCAGCAGGGACGCGTTGGCGGGGCAGATGTCCACCATGCCGTCGATGGCACGCGCGACGAGCCTGGTCGCCATCGCGTTCGCCTTGAAGTTGGCCGCGAGGCTCATGCTCTCGGAGATCTCGACGAAGAGGAATTCGTCGCCGCCCCAGGTGTAGCGGGCGGGGTCGAGGTGCTGGGGCGCGTGGCTCATGCGTCATCTCCGAGGAGGCCGGGGGTCGATTCGATGAACTTCGAATGGTGGGTGACGTCCCGTACCTCGGGCCGGTGAAGGACCGTCGACAGCAGCGGGAGAGTCGTCTTGACGCCGTCGATCTGCACCTCGGCCAGCGCCCGCGCCGACCGTCGGATGGCCTCGGTCCGGGTCTCGTCCCACACGACGAGCTTGGCGAGGAGGGAGTCGTAGAACGGCGCGACGGCGGATCCCAGGACCACGCCGGAGTCGATTCTCACGCCGGGGCCGCCGGGCCAGTCGACGCGCGACAGGGTGCCGGGGCTCGGCATGAAACCCTGTGACGGGTCCTCGGCGTTGATGCGGAACTCGAAGGCGTGGCCCCGGAAGGCGATGTCCTCCTGGTGGAGGCGCAACCGTCCCGTGGACGCGACGAGCAGTTGCTCCCGGATGAGGTCGACGCCGGTCACCATCTCCGTCACCGGGTGCTCCACCTGGAGTCGGGTGTTCATCTCGATGAACGCCGCCTGCTCCCGCGCCGGGTCGTACAGGAACTCGACGGTGCCGAGGCCGGCGTAGCCGCACTGGCGACCGAGCTCGATGGACGAGGCCCGGATGGTGTCCCGGACGGCGTCCGGCAGCGACGGGGCGGGGGCCTCCTCGATGATCTTCTGCTGGCGGCGCTGCAGTGAGCAGTCACGGTCACCGAGGTGGATGACGCGCTCGCCGTCACCGAGGATCTGCACCTCGACGTGGCGGGCGTGCGAGACGAACTGCTCCAGGTACACGGCCGGATCACCGAAGGCGGCCTGCGCCTCGGCCCGGGCGACATCGAGCGTCTGGACGAGGTCCCCCTCCTCCGTCACGAGCCGTATGCCCCGCCCTCCGCCGCCCGCTGACGCCTTCACCACCAGGGGATAGCCGATCTCGCGTGCGAGGGGCAGCGGGTCGACGTCGGGGTCCAGGGCGCCGTCACTGCCGGGAAGTGTCGGCACGCCCGCGTCCTGTGCGGCCTGCCGTGCACGTGACTTGTTGCCCATCAGCTCGATGGCCTCGGGGGAGGGCCCGACCCACGTGATGCCCGCGTCGAGGACGAAACGGGCGAAGCGGGCGTTCTCGGACAGGAAGCCGTACCCGGGATGGATCGCGTCGCAGCCGGAGGCCTCGGCGGCCGCAAGCATCGCGGCGCCGTCCAGGTAGCTCTTCGCGGCAGGCGCCGGGCCCACCACGTGGACGGTGTCGGCTAGCGACGCCGCATAGGAATCGGCGTCCGGTTCGCTCGCGGCGAGGACGGTCTGCAATCCCAGTTCCCGTGCTGCGCGGATGACGCGGACGGCGATCTCGCCGCGGTTCGCGATGAGGAGGCGTTCCATTGCTAGCCCTCGGACACGGTGGCGATGACGTCGCCGGGGTTCACGGTCCCGGAGTCCTCGACGGCGAAGCTCTGCAGGGTACCGGCGACCTCACTGCGGATCTCAGAGAACTGCTTCATGATCTCGACCACCCCGATGGTTTGGCCTGCCTCGATGGCGTCACCCTCGTTCGCGTACGGGTCCTTGTCGGGGCCGGGCTTGCGGTAGAAGATGCCTGGCAGTGGGGAGACGATGTCGGCCACGGTGGTCCTTTCGGTCAGGGTCGGTGCAGTTTCAGATCGAGTCGAGGGCGGAACGGACTGCTGCCGCCACCTCGGGGGAGTTGGGGGCGTCCGAGTGGACGCAGACGCTGTCGAAGGGGATGGTGAGCAGTGCGCCGTCGGAGGCCTCGACGACCCCGTCCGTCAGGGCGCGCGTCACGCGGTGGGCGGCAGCGTCCGGGTCGGTCGGCTCCGGCCGGCGCTGGATCAGGAGTTCGCCGGCAGGACCGTAGTTGAGGTCTACGTAGAGCTCGGCCACGAAGGGCACCCCGAGTTCCTCGCACACCGTCTGGTGAGCTGTTCCGGCGATGCCGTAGACGGGGACGTCGAACAGCTGGGCCACCCGTGCGGCACCCCTCATGAGGTCCGGATCCCGCGCCAGCATCCCGTAGAGGGACCCATGGGGTTTGATATGGCTGAGGCTTGCACCCTCCCGCCGCAGGAAGGCGCTGAGCGCACCGACCTGATAGAGCACGAGGTACTCCACCTCCTCCGGAGACAACTTCATCTCGCGGCGCCCGAAGCCGACGAGGTCCGGCAGCCCGGGATGGGCGCCGATCAGCACACCCTTCTCCTTCGCCGCGGCGACGGTCTCGGCCATCGTGTCCGGATCTCCGGAGTGGAAACCGCAGGCCACATTGATGGCGTCCACGGTGTCGAGGAGGGCGGGGTCGTTTCCGAAGGAGTGGAGGCCGAGGGATTCGCCCATGTCCGAATTGATCGTCGGCGTCCCGCGCCGCTCTGCAACGTCCGTCATGCGACAACCATAGAGACTGATCGGGTGCCGAGATAGTGGGCGCCGGCCCTCGGTTCTGCCCGGCGGAGCACAAAGGTACACCGGGGATCCCATGATCGTTGCTGATCTGCCGGCGGCGGATGCATTCCAGTTGCGTCGTCCGTCTAGTGGCTGGGCTGAGGGATCAGCGGGTGCGGCCCGGCCGGGTCCGAAGGGCGGCGATCACCTTCCCGCCAGGCCCGCCATCGTGGACGTTGCGGGTGTGGCCATCGCCCGATCACCGCTGGTCGCGGCGGTCACCGGAAGGCCCGGGAACGACGACGGCCCCGCCCACCACCCGGAGGCAGCAGACGGGGCCGGAGTGGAGCCAGGCCTAGGAGGTCCGGATGTCCTTGGTGCCGTAGTCGAACCGGAAGGTCACCGTGGTGTCGGTGATCAGGTGCAGCTCGTGGTTGGCGCCGTCCCGCGTACCGAAACGGCCGTAGTTCTCCTCCCACGATCCGTTGACGAGGATCTTGAACTGGTAGGTCCCGGCCGGCAGCTGCAGGGTCTGCAGCCAGAGGTTCTCCGTCGGCTCCCAGTCGAACTGCAGTTCGCGGAGATCGGTGCTCCAGTGGCCCGCGTCGCCGAACAGCGGCGAGAAGTCGCCGGACAGGGCCACGGACTGCGGCTGATCCTGCCAGGAGATGTCAGCAGAGGAATCGACAGGCGAATCAGTGGGCGACGCCGCGAGGGCTTCCGCTGCGGAATCGACGAGATCGGCCGGAGCGTCCAGGGCCGGAGCGTCGGAGGAGGGCGCCTGATCCGAGGAAGCATGCGTCTCCTCGCTCAGCTGCTCGGGCGCCTGCGGAGCGTGGACCTCGGCCTGCTCGGGCACGGGCGCACCGCTGACCATGGCGTCGACGAACTGCTCCGGGTCGGGGAAGGCCGCGACCGCTCGGATGCCCTCGTCGGTGGCAGTCCAGCCGCTGCGGCCCTTGACGAGCCAGCCGGCCTTCACGAGCTTCGACGTCGCCGTCGTCAGTGCCTTGAACCCGCGGGGCACGCCGCCGGAGAGGAGTTCCGCTTCCTTGTCATCGAAGGGGACGTCCGCGACGGCCTTGGCCATCAGCTCGCTGGGCGCGACGACGGAACCGGACGCCTGGTGCTCGGCCAGCAGGGCGAGGGTGGTGCGCAGACGGGCATTGGTGCGGTTGCTCGGGGCGATGACGATCTCCTTCGTGGTGTTCCTGCGGTTGACTGACGATCATCGTGACCGGTCGGCCGCACTCATGGCGGATGCGTCCCGGGGCGGGATTCCTACAGGAGGCAGGGTACGTGATTCGGGGTCGGATGACGACCCGCCCATTTTATCGTCAGGACGGCACCTCTTCCTGCAGGCAGGCGCCGTCGTGCCCATGGACGGCCGACCGGGGGCGGAAGTGCGGGTGCTATCGTGCGCAGCATGGCGTCCCCCACAGCACCGCAGCGCACCTCCACTGCGAGGACGACGGCGCGGATCGTGCTCGGGGTGTTCCTCCTGTTCGCGGGCACGGCCCACCTGACGGTGGCCCGGGCCGAGTTCGCCGCGCAGGTCCCGGCGTGGTTGCCCCTCGACACGGATTTCGTGGTCGTCGCGTCGGGCGTCGTCGAACTGGTGCTCGGCGCGGCGCTGGTAATGCTCGGCCGGTACCGGGCGGTCGTCGGCTGGGTGGTCGCTGCCTTCTTCGTCGTGATCTTCCCGGGCAACATCGCCCAGTACATGGACGGCGTGAGCGCCTTCGGGCTCGATACCGACGGCGCCCGCCTCACCCGCCTGTTCTTCCAGCCCGTGCTCGTCGTGTGGGCGCTGTGGTCCACCGGCGCGTGGCGGGACCGGCGCACTCTACTGGGTAGAGGCCGACGTCGGTGACTCACGCGGAATCGACCGGCGCCCGTCGGTGATCCTCAGTATGCTTCGTAAATCAGGCGATAGCTCCGCTGCTGCCCACCTGCAACTTGAGGAGACACCATGAAGACCCTCCGCCCCCTGCAATCCGTCGAGAAGCTCGAGAACGCCACCGCGCTCGACCCGATCGTCACCAAGATGCGTGACGTCGTGCAGGCCGTGATCAAGCCCGGCGCCCTCCGCGACATCCTCCACGGCGTGCCGATCGGCCACCCGCTGCACCCGCTCATGATCCTCGTACCGACGGGCACCTGGTTCTCCGCGGCCATCCTCGACGCCATCCCGGGCTCGAACAAGGCGTCGGCGGTCCTCATCGGCACCGGAGTCGTCACTGCCGGCCCCACAGCCGTGGCCGGCTGGACCGACTGGTCGGAGGGACACGAACAGCAGCAGCGCGTCGGTATCGTGCACGCCGCCGCGAACGCCGTCGCCGTCGGGCTGTACACGCTCTCCCTCGTCCAGCGCCTGCGCGGGAAGTCCGGCAAGCTGCTCTCCTACACCGGCCTCGTCGTCGTCTCCGCCGGAGGATTCCTCGGCGGGCATATGTCCTACCGGCAATCGCTCGGGGCCAACCACGCCGAGGACGTCCCGCACCGCGTCGAGCCCGGCTGGCACGCGATCGGTGCGCTCACCGATCTCCCCGAGGGCAAGCTGCAGCGGAAGATGCTCGGTGAGGTCCCGCTCGTCGTCCTCCGCCAGGGCAACGACGTCTCCGTCCTGTCGGACACCTGCAGCCACCTCTCCGGGCCGCTGAACGAGGGCGAACTAACCTACGACGACGGCAACGCCTGCGTGGTCTGCCCCTGGCACAACAGCACGTTCTCGCTGAAGACCGGCGAGGTCACGCGCGGCCCCGCCACATCGCCGCAGCCGTCCTTCACGACCCGCGTGGTGGCCGGCCGGGTCGAGGTGTCGCTGCCGCACGCCGGCTGAGGCCCCCGACCGTTTCCGCACCGAATCCGGGGGGCTTCGGGGCCGGCAGGTGGGTGTGGTGGCACGCCACGCCGTGCAACAGGTGGTTCGGGCCCTCGACGTCCCGCGCGCAGTCCGCGTCCACACGCTGCATCAGGCGCCCCTGACACGACGATGCCCGGCACGGTCCGTGCCGGGCATCGTCGTCGGTTCTTCGATCAGTTGCCGGCGAGACCAGCACGACGGCGGACGACGAAGGCCCCGCCCAGTGCTGCCAGGACCAGTCCGCCACCGAGCGCGAGGGCACCGGCGTCGTCGCCCTCCGGGGTCTGGGCGACACCGGTCTCGGCTCCACCGACCGGCATCTGCGCAACCTGCCCGGGGACCGGCTGCGCGACGGGTGGCACAGGCTGGGCCACGGGCGGTGCGACTGGCGTGTTCTGCGCGACCAGCCCCGCGACGATGCCGGCATCGTAGGCAGGCGTGCCCGCGGCGTCACAGCCGAAGCCGTCCTTGTCGGCGTCGAGGCCCGGCTGGTAGCCGGGGGTCCCCACGGGGATGTTGTAGACGCCGACGCTCGCGGCTTCGGTGCAGTTGTTGAACGGGAGGCCGACGGCGAGGGCCGGTGAGGCGGAGAGCAGGGAGACGCCGGCAACGGCCGACGTGGCGAGTGCGATGGACAGTTTCTTCACGGAGATGCTCCTGAGACGTGGTCGGGCTGATGAGCAGACTGTAAATTCCCTCGGATCTCGCTGAACAGCTTTACCCGCTCGGCGCCCGCCTTGTTGCGCTTCGCAACAAATCGAGATAATGCGTCGGTCTCGTCGCGAGCGAGTCAGGGGGCGCGCGGCCGGTTCCGTTGCAGCCGTGCCTGTCGCTTCTGTCAGTCGCCCGACACCCACCGCGCCTGCGCCACCGGGTACAGGTCCGTCGCCTCGAGCAGCACGGAGTCGATCCGCGCCGTCAGGACGCCGTCCGCCTCCGACGCCGCCTTCGCCTCGCTCCAGCGCGGATCGGCGCCGAACGCGGTCCAGTTGGCCTTCGGGTCGCCGTCGTGCTCGAGGAGATAGACGAGGACGTCGTCGCTGCCGACCGGCGTCCAGTAGCCGAGGCTCCTCATGTTGTGTTCGGTGAAGAGGCCGATGGTCGAGGAACGGAAGCGCTCCACGAGGGCGTCCATCTTGCCGGGGTTCGCGGTGTATGTGCGCAGTTCGTAGGTCAAGGCTCTCCCGTGCTTGGTGGGCTGGTGTAAGCCCCAGACTAATCGGGCGTCGCCCCGACAGCTGCTGAATGTCAGTGGTGGGGGAAATCATGGAGCAACACCCACCGTCAGAAAGGGGGCATGAGTGCTCGGAACTCCCGCTGCGGGGAACGTACTCATCACCGAGATCGGCTTCGCTCCGCTCGTTGCTGCACCCGCCGACCACCCGCTGCTGGAGGTGCTCCTGCACCCGGCGGCAGAGGAGGCGTTCCAGTGGATGGTCAGTATCGGTGATCAGTGCAACCCCTGGCGGGATCTCGGGTCACGGGCCGAGGTGGTCCGTCTGCTCAGGCTGATCGCCGCGGATGGTGACTGGCTCGTCATCCAGTCCAAAGACCTCGACCGCGGCCCCTCAGGGCGTTACGCCCAGGTCATGAACACGGGGCACGGTTACTTCGTCGAGATCGCCTATCGAGATGACGGAGCAGTCCACAACTGGCGGATCGGACGGGGCGCGGACGCGGACGACGCCGGGAACAAGCCCCATGGTGCAGTCACAAGGATCCACCAGCTCAAGTTCGCGGAGATCACCGAGGTGCTGGACTCCTGCCTACGCGGGCATGGCCTGCCCCTCGGGTACGGCGGGGCGCTGCACGTGTATCGGTGACCTCCGGACAGCGCGAGCGGGGTCCCGCGTGCGGGGACAACACACCCGGGGGCGGCTCAGGCGAAGAGCTCGGGGCGCCGGCAGAGAAGATAGGTGTTGATCTCCCGGGCACGGCGCACCTCCGCCGGGTCCACACCCGCGAAGAGCAGCTCTTCGCCGTCCCCGGCGAGCCCGAGGAACGTCCCGTAGGGGCTCACGATGCAGCTCAGACCCGTGAAGCCGGGCGCGGTGTGGTTCGCGTACGCGATGTACACGCCGTTCTCGAGCGCTCGTGCGGGCACCAGCAGCGTCGAGATGCGCTCGGCGTTGTAGGTGTGCGCCGGGGGCCGGTTCCCGACGTCGCCCGTGGCCGGCACGGCCGTGGGGATCAGCAGCAGATCGGTGCCACGTCCGGCGGCACTCCGTACGAATTCCGGGAACTCGACGTCGTAGCAGATGCCGAGTGCCACGCTCATGCCCAGCAGCCGAAGCACCTCGGGGCGCTCGTTCCCGGGGGCGAAGACCGCCTGCTCCTCGGCCCCGAACAGGTGCGACTTCCGGTAGCGGGTCAGCTCCGCGCCCTGATGATCGAACAGGGAGGCGGTGATGTGCCGCGCGTCGGGGGTGGCCTCGACGCTCGAGCCGACCAGCGCGATGCCGTACCGCCGGGCGATGCAGGCGAGGGCGTCCCGGATGGCTGCGCCGTCCGACTCCGCGGCGACCGCGGGCGCGTAGCCGGTGGCGAAGAGTTCGGGGGTCACGAGGATCTCCGCGCCCTGGGCGGCCGCGCGCGCGGCGAACCCGTCGAGGCGGCGGAGGTTCTCCTCCACGGCACCGACCGTCCCTGCGGCCTGGAGAACAGCGAGAGCGGGCATCGCCACTCCTTCCGGGAGGCCGGTCGGGCGGCAGGTGTTCTGCGCAGATTTCGACGGCCGATCCATTGACAGCCCTCATGATAGGCACAACGATGTACCCAAACCGAATGACATTCGATTACTGGAGAGACGCACCATGGTTCCCACCGACGCAACGGCGAGCGATCTGCACCGACGCCTCACGGAGATCTCCGCCTCCGAGCACGACGACGCCTCGCGCGCCGCACTCTCGGGACGGCACCTCGGCCTGTACACCCTCGTGACCCTCGGGATCACGCTCCTCGGGTTCCTGGTGCTGGCCCTGTGAGCAGGGACAGGCAGGAGACGGTCCGTAAGCTCCCGGGCCGCGCCGATCGAGCGCAGGGCGCCGCCGGCGCGCAGGGCGCACACGCCACGCACGACGGCGGTACCGGCGGCTCGCTCGGCTCGCTGCCCCTCCTGCGCAGCGAGCGCATCTGGAACAGCGCCGACTTCACCGGCGTCAACATCAGCCTCGCCATCGCCACGTGGGCGTTCCTCGTCGGCGGTTCGACGGCGCTGCTCGTCGGCTTCCAGCAGGGCATCGCCGCGATGATCATCGGCAACGCGATCGGCCTCGGCTTCATGATCCTGGCCAGCGTCGTCGCCAGCCAGCGCTACGGCGTGGAGCAGTACACGATCCTCCGGCCGGTCTTCGGACTCGTGGGCGTCGGGTTCCTCGTCTTCACCGTCATCCTCATCACCGAGATGGGCTGGTCCTCGCTGCTGGCCATCATGGTGGGCCGAGCCGTCACCCAGGTCTCCAACTCCACGTTCGGCACCGACTTCGGGCCCGAGAGCCTCATGGTCACGCTCTTCGCCCTCGGGGCGATCGCCGTCTCCTGGTGGATCCTCTCCCGCGGACCCGTGACCATCGGCCGGTTCAACAAGTTCATCGCGCCGGGCCTGATCGTGGTGACCGTCTTCCTCATGGTCTTCCTCGTCCTCAACACCTCCTGGGACACCCTGCTCACCGCCGCGCCGCTGGCCCCGTTCGAGGACGAGCGCCTCAACTTCGCCCTCGCCGTCGAGTTCAACGTGGGCGTCGGCGTCTCCTGGTACCCGGTCATGGGTTCCCTCGCCCGGCTGACCAAGACGCCGAAGGCCGCCCTCTGGCCGTCCTACGGCGGACTGCTCGGCGCCACCCTGATCGCGCAGGTCGTCGGCATGGCCGCAGCCCTCACCCTCGGCGACTCCGATCCCACCGTCTGGATGCTGCCCTTCGGCGGGCCGGTGCTCGGCGCGTTCATCCTCCTGTTCATCGCCTTCGCGAACATCACCAGTACCTCCTCGATCGTCTACTCCACGGTGCTCGCCATCCGGCAGGCCAGCGGCTCCCTGCTCTCCGGGGTCCGGTGGGCGTGGCTGTGCGCGGCGTTCTTCGTGCTGCCGGCCGTCCTCGCGTTCTTCCCCGGCTTCATGTATCAGCGCTTCATGGCCTTCGTGACGCTCAGCGGCGCGTTCCTGGCACCCATGTGCGGGGCGATCATCGCCGACTACTTCCTGCTGCGCCGCCAGCGCGTCGACCTGGAGCATCTCTACCGCCACCGGCAGGAGAGCGCCTACCACTTCCACGGTGGAGTCAACTGGGCCGGCATGGCCGCCGTCGCCGTCGGAGCCGCCTTCTACCTGGTGATCTACAACCCGGTCACGCTCACCACGCTGCCCGTCTTCGGCTACATCACGGCGTCCTTCCCCGCCGCGATCGTCGGCGGCATCGTCTACTTCGTCCTCGCGAAGGTCCTCTACGTCCGCCGCGGCCTCGGCGGCTACGCGGCGGACGTGAACGCGGACGCCGGTCTCGCGACCGCCCCCGAGCAGACGATCGAGGGCCGCGCATGAGCCGCTCCTCCCGCGCCGCCGTCCACCGCCATGGCTCGCAGGACCTCGACGTGACCGTCGTCGACGTCGCCGACCCCGCCCCGGGCACCGTCCTCGTCCGCATGGGAGCGTCGGGGGTGTGCGGATCGGACCGCCACGTACTCGACGGCGACTGGACCCTGCCCTCGCCCACGGTCATGGGCCACGAGGGTGCCGGGACCGTGGAGGCGATCGGCGACGGCGTCACCGACGTCGCCGTGGGCGACCACGTGATCCTCTCCTGGTTCTACCCCTGCCGGCGCTGCACCGCGTGCCTGTCGGGGAAGTCCTACGTGTGCACGGGCAGCCGGTCCGAGGAATGCCTCCTGCCCGACGGCAGCAGCCCGCTCACCCTCGACGGCGAGCGCGTGTTCCCGTACCTGACCGTCGGGTCCATGAGCGAGTACGCCGTCGTCCCCGAGGCCGGCGCCATCCGCATCCCCGACGAGGTCCCGTTCGACGTCGCCAGCCTCATCGGCTGCTCCGTCGCTACCGGCTTCGGGGCCGTGGTCAACGACGCCGGCGTCGAGGCCGGGACGTCCGCCGTCGTCGTCGGGACCGGCGGCGTGGGGCTCTCCATCATTCTGGCGCTGCGGCTCGTCGGCGCGAACCCGATCATCGCCGTCGACCTCAGCGAGGACAAGCTCGCGGCCGCGCGGGAGTTCGGCGCCACCCACACGCTCGTGCCCTCGGACGGGCTCGCGGAGGAGATCGCCGCGATCACGCAGGGAGGCGCCGCCTACGCGTTCGAGGCGATCGGGCGGGTCCAGACCATCGAGTCCCTCCCCTCGCTGCTCGCGCCCGGGGGCAAGGCCGTCATCGTGGGCCTGCCGCCGGAGGACAGCCCGGTGTCCATCGACGCGCTCGCGCTCGCGGAGAGCGGGAAGTCCCTCATCGGCTCCAACTACGGCTCCACCGTGCCAGGGCGGGACTTCCCGCGCCTGGCCGCGCTGTACCTCGCGGGGCGGCTGCCCGTGGACCGGCTCATCTCGCACCGCATCGGGCTGGACGACGTCAACGAGGCCTTCGACGCCATGCGCCGGGGCGAGCGGGCCCGTAGCGTGATCGTGTTCTGACGAGGGCGGCCGCAACGGCTGGTGCGGCGACGACGACGGCGCGCGGCTCGTCAGGACACGACGAGGGCTCGCGAGGGCGACGACGGAGACGCGCGACCGATGACGGAGGGGGGCGCTCGGCGGCGCTCGTCAATCGCCCGGACGGGGAACGGTACTGTGCGGCTTAGGTGTGCGGCTCGACCGCACTGTCAGGGGGACCATGGGACGGCCACGTACGGCGATTCTGTCGCCGGAGAAGATCTATCGGGCAGCACTGGAGCTCGTCGACGAGGTCGGCGACTTCACCCTGCCCGGACTGGCGAGGAAGCTGTCGGTCAGCCCGTCCTCCATCTACCACCACGTGCAGGGGCGGCCGGAGATCATCAACGGCATCCGGTCCGTCATCGGCTCCGACGCCCTGGCCTCGGGCGACTTCTTCACCGCGGGCCCCGACTGGCGGGACCGGGCCGCGGCATGGGCACGCAGCTACCGCCGTGCCCTCGGCCAGCATGCGAAGGCCATCCCGCTGCTCGTGGGGGAGGCCGTGACGGACAAGGCCACGCTCGACATCTACGAACACCTCGCCGCGGTGTTCGTGGAGCAGGGCTTCGCGGCGAATGACGTCGTGGTGGCAGTGACCGTCCTCGACAGCTTCATGCTGGGATCCGCGCTCGATATGGCGTCCCCGGAACTGTCCTGGCTCGCCGACCCGGAGGCCCAGCCCGCGCTGCATGGGGCGTTCGCGGGGGCTTCGTTGGAGGGGAAACGCTCGGAACTCGGTTTCGAGGCGGGCGTGGATGCCATCATCGCGTACCTCGAGACACTGCTGCCGGTGCGCTCCTGACCCGCGCAGCGGTACCGCGGTGGCCTCCCGGTCACGTCCGGATGCCGCAGAGAGCTGGAAGGAACTCCCGAGGTGCAGCGCAGGCATGATCCCGGGCGTTCGTTTCCCGATTATTCTTGACTGGTTTGCTCATCGCGTGGAGGGACAGCCTCCGCACGATGTCGTCCTGGCACGCAACCATGCGCAGAACGCCGAACCCCCGAAGTGTCCGGAGCAGTGTCCCGTCGTGGCGTGACGGACCCGCGTGCGCTGACAGGTGGAGGAAGAATGCTGGGAGTGCTGGGCGGGTTCGCCGTCGTCGGCGCCGTGATCATGGTCGGCTATGTCGCCGGGCGCCTCGTGATCGGCGGACCGCAGGCCGGCTTCGCGCTGAACCAGGTCGCTTTCTTCGTGACCAACCCGGCCCTGCTGTTCATCGTGCTGGCCGACGCTGATCTGCGGTCCGTGTTCTCGGAGTACGTGCCGATCGCGATCATCTCGTCCCTCGTCATCGCCGCCCTCTACGTGGTGCTGAGCCGGCTCCTGTTCCGCCGGCCCGCTGCCGAGACGGCGGTCGGCGCCATGGCGAGCTCCTACGTGAACGCCAACAACATCGGTATCCCCATCACCGTTTACGCGCTGGGCGATGCTGCGCTGATCGCCCCCGTCCTGCTCGTCCAGCTTCTTCTCCTGGCCCCGCTTTACCTGACGGTCCTCGACCTCACCTCCAGCCGAAAACCCTCCGTGCGTGCCCTCCTGACGCAGCCGTTCCGCAATCCCATGATCATCGCGTCGCTGCTGGGCGTCGTCGTGGCCGCGACCGGTTTCCGTCCGCCGCCGCCGGTCTGGGACTCGCTCGAGCTGATCGGAGGCGCCGCCGTCCCCATGGTGCTCCTCTCCTTCGGCATGTCCCTCCCGGGCAGCCGCCCCCTGAAAGCCGGGCCGGACCGCCTGCAAGTCCTCATTGCGACGGCGCTCAAGACTGCCCTCATGCCGATCGCCGCCTACCTGACGGCACATCATCTCTTCGGGCTCGACGGCGAGGAGTTGCTCGGTGCCGTCGTCGTGTCTGCCCTGCCCACCGCGCAGAACGTCTTCATGTTCGCCAGCCGCTACGGACGGGGGATCCCCCTGGCGCGCGACACCGTCCTGCTGTCCTCGGTCCTGGCGATCCCCGCCCTGATCGTCGTCGCCGCCCTCCTCGCCTGAGCATGCCGGCTCGCGCCTTCGAGCCGGAGCGAGACACTCATCCGGGCCGTGTAGGACCTTCTCGCCTCCGGGGCGGCTGATCAGGACGGCGGCGTACCGACGAGCACTGTATCCCGCAGATAGGCGACAAACTCGTCGGGCTGCTCGAACAACGGGCGGTGGCCCGAGGTCGAAAGCTCGGTGGTCTCCTTGACCGGGGCCTCGAGCAGCTCGAACCATTCCGCGAACGGTTCGGCGCGGCCGCGGGCCTCATGGGCGCCCTGCACGAAGTAGACCGGGACGTCGAGGGTGGTGACGTCGGTGCGGAAATCGGTGTCCTGGAGCTGGGGGTAGATGACGGAGAAGGTGTCCATGAACGATCCGAGCAGGTGGATCTGGTCCGTGAGGGTGTACTCGGGGACGAGGAAGTTCTCCGAGAACCCGCCCTCGCCCTCGGAGTTGCCGGTGTGATCGTAGGGGTACACCTGATGCTCGTAGGCCAGCGCGGTCTCGTAGTCGAGCATGTCCTCGTAGGGCGGCGGGCCGATCCGTTCCAGCTCCTCAACTAGGGCTGCATCGCCGGACTGCTCGGCCCAGAGGAGCGTGTCCTCGTAGAAGATGGTGTCCGTCTCCAGCGGACTGACCATCTGGCCGGTTCCGATGTAGGCGTGGTAGAGCTCCGGCTCCTGCTGGACCGCGAGGACGCCGTAGACGGTCCCGCCCGACTGCCCCATCAGGTAGATCTTCTCCTCGTCGAAGCGCTCCCGCAGGGTGTTCGTGACGCTGATCGCGTCCTCGACGGAACTCTCGAGGGTGAGGGTGGACGCCGGGTCCAGCTCCGGGTAGGACGTCCCGGTGCCCCGCTGGTCCAGGGTCGCGACAACGAAGTACTCCTCCAGCTTCTGCAGATGGTTGCGCATGGCGCCCAGTTCGGAGCCGCCCGGTCCGCCGGCGAGGAACAGCAGGACGGGGTTCTCGACGTCGGCGCCGCGCAGCATGAGGCCGAGGTCCTTGCCTCCGCTCTCCACTGTGGTGAGTTCGGCGATGCTGTTGGGTGCAGGCTCTCCGTCGGCGGCCTCGATGGGCGCGGTGCCGGCCGGTCGGGCGAGAACTACCGCGAGTGCGATGAGCGCCACCGCCGTGAGGGCCGCAACGGCGCGGCGGACGACGACGCCGGCACTCGCGCGATGGGCCTCACCAGGGATGCGCGTGAGTCGTCGCGCTGCTCCGGCGCCGAGTGCCGCACCCAGGATCATCGCGGGCAGGGCGACAAGGGCATGGAAACCACGCCCGACGATGAACGCGAAGATGCCGTAGGGGCTGGTGGCGATTTCGTCGACGGTGGGTCCGTCGGTGCCGATACGCGTGAGTTCGAAGACGATGATGACCACCACGGGCGCGGCCAGCATGGCCCACCGCGACCGGAGGAGAAATCCGACGGCGGCGCCGACCAGCAGGCAGAGGAGCATCGTGCCGAGCGACTCGGCGGTGGTGAGGGGGCCGCGGGGAGTCCACCAGCCCAGCAGGAGGCCACAGCCGACGGCGACGGCCAGCGCCACGGCAGCGCCCACCCGGCGGTCGGCCCAGAGGGGCTCCATCAGCGTGCGTGCGCGCGAAGAGGCGGTGGGCTTTGCGTCGACCTGGGTAGCCATGGTGTGTCAGTTGCCCTTCCGGACGTCGCGTGCCGGGATTCCCTCCAGCATTCCGGGGCGGGTGGGGCCCTGATAGGGCCGAAGGTCCACGGGGTGGCGCACGTCGGCAGGCTTCCATCCGGGGACCAATGGCACTGTGCCTCGCGGGTCCGGACACAACAATGGGGAGGGCACGAGTCCGCCGCCCGCGGTGCGGCCCATCCGGAAGCCGAGGCAAGCATGCTGAAGATGACGAAGCGCCAGCCACTATCCGCTCCAGATCATCCCGCCGAGGGAAAGCGAGTGGGTCTTGCCCGGAAGATCGTGGGCGGGTTCTTCGTGTTCACGGGCGGGGTGCACCTCGGGATCGTCATGGCCGATCCGCAGTTGTATGCGAACTTCGCCCAGGAGTCGTTCATCCCGCTCGTCGAGAGGGCCTGGAATCAGATCTTTATGGCTGCTCCGGCACGGTGGGGTCTCGTGGTCTCGCTGGGCGAGGCCACCTTGGGAGTCCTGCTGCTGCGGGGCGGCGAGTGGGCGAAGGCCGGCTGGATCGGCGTGATCGCCTTCCATCTGGGGCTCATGCTGTTCGGCTGGGGGTTCTGGCTGTGGAGCGTCCCGGCGCTCGTCTTCCTGGTCTGGGCTGCGCGGGCGGACTGGCCGTCATTGGGGGAGTGAGGCCCTGCCGATGGCGTAAGTCTGGCGCCCGCATCGACGGCCCATGTGCGACGCCGGGTCATGGGCTCAGGCCGGCCTACCAACCCCTACCACCGGCAGGCAGCCCGACGCGGTTCAGTCGCTTGTTGCTTCTATCCGCCGGGTCGCGATGCTTGTCGGGTCACGATGTCCCGAAGGGCATCGATGATCCTCGTCGCTCGCTGGTCTTCTCCGGCTTCCATCCAGTTGGTGATGAAAGCCATGCTCAGGCCCAGGTTGGGTTCGGCGAAGGCGACCTGACCCCCGGCACCGTCATGCCCAAATCCTCGCTCCGTCACGTAGCGGCGCGCTTCGGAGTCGAGTTGGAAGCCTGCTCCCCACCTGGGCCAGGGTCCTGGGACGGCAAAGACTGGTGCCCCTTCGCTTCGTGCCTGAGTCGCCCGTCGGAGGACGGCAGGGTCGAGGCGCTGCGTCTCAACGCTGTCGACCACCGCCGAGGACCAGGCAGCCGAAAGCCCTCGTGCTGTCGCAAGCGCGCCTGCACCAGCGAACTGACCGGCTCTCACGTCAGAGCGGTTGAAGCCTTCATCGGGGCTCACTAGTTCCTGCGGGAACGCATCACCGAGCGTCATCGCTTGTGCCGCCCAGTCCGGCTCATCCCCGCGGGTCGCTTCGCGCTGCGCCTGCACGAGCGAGATGAGACTTGGCCCGGCCTCGAGATGAGCGACATCTGCCTGGAGGTGCTCGGGCAGCCCCAGGTGGATGTCGGCTCCGAGTGGGTCTGCCAGTGAATGAGCGAGGTACTCTCCGGGCATGAAACCTGTGACCCGGCGGATGATCTCTCCGGTGATCCAGCCGTGGGTCAATGCGTGGTAGACATAGCCGCTACCCGGTTCCCACAGCGGATCCTGCGTCGCGAGCAGAGTCGTCATGGTCGGCCAGTCCAGGGCCTCTTCAAGATTCACGGACCGCCGGGGTGCGGATACGCCCGCACGGTGGGCCAATGCGTCTCCGACTGTGATGTTCCCTTTGCCCCGGGCGGCGAATTCGGACCAGATGTCCTTCAGCGGGGTGTCGTAGTCGAGCCGGCCCGCTTCGACGAGGCGTGCCACGAGGATCGACATGATGCCCTTGGTGCAGGAGAAAATCACGGAGGAGGTATCACGGCTCCACGGTGCTGCGGTCCGGGTGTCGGCGACCCCGCCCCAGAGGTCCACGACGAGTTCCCCCTGATAGTGCACTGCAAGAGCCGCGCCCATCCGGGGTCGTCCGTGGAAGGCATCACTGAACGCCTCTCGTAGGGCGCTGAAGCGTGTGTCGGTCGAGCCTTCCAGGGCAACGGGGGCGGTGGTCATCGGCTGGCTCCAACGGTGGTGGGGGTATGGGAGAGTGCGAGAGTTCCATCCGGTGACCAGTGCAGGGACAGCGGGTCCGAGATGCCGCTGACAAAGGTGCCGTCGTGGTGTGCATTCTCGAATGCGAGCAGTACCCACTGCCCGGTCCGATTCTGAATTGCCCGCCCGGCATAGAGGTTCTCGTCGGTCAGTTTGGTCGCTGAGGTCAGATCGATCGGCCGGTCGAGGGTGTCGGAATCAAGAGCGACCGCCCAGATGCCGCCTCCCATGCCGGACTGTTCTCTGTGGCCTGCCAGGTGCTTCGTGTCGCAGGAGAACAAGAGGGCTGGTCTGTGGTCGATCGTCACGAGCTGGAGGACTTCGAGGTGCGCGAACCCTGCCTGTGGCGCGCTGAGCGGTGGCTGCACGGACCATCGCTCGAGATCAGGTGATGTCGCGTGGCCGATGACGCCTCGATCGCGGCTGGTGCCGGCAGCTGCCCGGGCGGTGATGAGCATGTGCCAGAGCCCCTGACTGTCCCTGTGGATCCAGGGGTCCCGCCATGCTTCCTCATGCCAGGTGCCGTCGCTGAGGGTCTCGTACCAGCGGGGGTTCGCGGATACTTCGAGCGGGAACTTCGTCCACGTCGTCAGGTCGTAGGAGACGGCACGCCCCACGGTCTCGACATTCGTCACCTCGTAGGGTGAAAGGAAGCGGGAGCCGGTGTAGAACATGCTCCACAGGCCGGTGTCGGCGCGCACAACACTTCCGGTCCAGGTCGCAGTGCCGTCGAAGTCGTCGGGCGCGCCGGGGCGGAGCACTTCCCCGTGGTCCTCCCAGTGGTGAAGGTCGGTGGAAGTGGCGTGGCCGATGCGTGCGTTCCGGTGTCGGAGCTCCGGGTCTCCCAGCGACTTCGGGGCGTGGAGGTAGAACAAGTGGTGGGTGTCGCCGTCGTCGGCGTGCCAGAAATCCCAGACCCAGTGGTCTGTCAGGGCGAAGCTCATGGTGGTTGTTCCCTCGGGTCGTGACAGGAGGATGGGCTGGGTCAGCCCTTGACGGCGCCCTGCAGGAGGGCGCGGACGAACTGGCGTTGGAAGATGAGGAAGACCACGATGGCGGGCGTGATGATGAGCAGCGCTCCTGCGTTCAGGAGCGGGATGCTCAGGGAGTACTGGCCCTGGAAGAACGTGAGTGCGCCGGCCACGGTCCTGTCGAGGGGGTCCGCGATCAGGACGACGGGAAGAAGGAACTGGTTCCACGTCCACAGGAACAGCAGGATCGCCAGGGCCGACAGCGCAGGGACAGCCAGGGGTAACTGGATCCTCCGGAACTCCTGGGCGATGGAAGCACCGTCGACCCGGGCTGCTTCGGAGAGCTCTCGCGGCACGTTGATGAAGTGGGCTCGCATCCAGAAGACGCTGAACGGCATGAACAGTCCGAGCAGGGGAAAGATCACTGCCCATGGGGTGTTGAGGGTGCCCATCGCCTGCGCCTGGTAGTAGAGCGGGATGATGAGGGCTTCGAACGGGATGGTGAGCCCCGCGACGAAGAAGATCAGGATCGCCCGTCCACCTTTAGGCGCCAGGGCTCCTAGCGCATACCCGGCAAGGGTGGCGATGAGCAGGGACGCCGGTACAACCCCGAGCACGATGAACGCGCTGGATTGCATCAGCCGCCAGACGTTCCCGACTTCGAAGGCGGTGATGAAGTTGCCCCACTGTGGGTCTGTCGGCCAGACGATGCCGGTCGGGTTGCGGTCGGCCGGTTGCAGTGCCGCCGACAGCATGCTGATCAGCGGAAGGAGCGTGAGGATCAGCGCCACGGCGAGCAGGACTCGACCCAGGAGGAGCTCGGTGCGGCTGGTGCGCATCAGTCGTTCACTTTCGAGAGTCTTTGGATGGGTAGGACCACTAGGAGGACGAGAACCATCAGCACCATGCCGAAGGCCGACGCCAGGCCGACGTCGCTCTGGGTGAACCCGATGCGGAAGATCGAGATACCAGGGACGAGCGTTGCTCGGCCGGGGCCGCCCTGGGTGGAGGTGTAGATGATGTCGAAGCTGCTGAGGGCGGCGATGATGGTGAGGGTCGCGAGGACGGCGATCTCCTGCCGCAGCCCCGGCAGCGTGACCGTGAAGAACTCGCGCCACCACCCGGCTCCGTCCAGGCGGACGGCTTCATAGAGGGACCCGTCGATCTTGCCGATGCCGGTCAGCAGGAGCACGGTGCACAGACCGGTCAGCACCCAGGATCCGATGAGCCCGACCGCCGGCAGGGCCGTCCCGTAGTCCGCCAACCATGAGCGGGTGATCCCTTCCAGTCCGACGGCCCGAAGGAACTGGTTGACGGTTCCGGTGTCGGCGTACATCCACGCCCACGCGATGCCTGCTGCGGCCAATGGCACGATCTGCGGAAGGAAGAGGATGGTCTGCGCGATGGAGGACACGGGTCCTTGACGCATGGACCGGATCAGGCTTGCAAGGATCAGGCCGACGGTGATCGGGATGATCGTGAAGAAGATGATCAGGGTGAACGCGTTGAGGATCGATGCGAGGAGGACCGGGTCGGTGAGGACGCGCGTGTAGTTCTCGAGCCCCACGAAGGTGGATGCCCCGACGCCGTTCCAGTCGTAGAACGAGTACTGCAGGCCCATGAGCATCGGCGCGATGACGAAGCCGATGTAGACGGCGAGGGCTGGAAGGAGCATGACCCACGCGGTTCGGGAGCCGGCTCGGCGAACGGGTCTCCGTCGGAGGGGCTGGGCAACGGCCACGACCGGTCCTGTCGGCGTCGAACCGGTGGCGACTGGCTGCTGCGGCTCGGCGCTGTGCAGGGGGCCGGTCGTGGCCTTGTTCATCAGCTACCCACTTCGTTCTCGTAGAACTCCTGCACGCGACTGACGAAGTCGTCGCCGGTGATCTTGCTGGTGACCAGGAGCTGCGACTCGGGGATGATCGCTCCCGCGTAGATACCGGCGGTGGTGTTGGACATGAAGTCGACCTGTCCGTTCTCCTCCCCGATCTGGGCTGCCATGTCCAGGGCATCCGCGATGAGGGACCCCTCCTCGACGGTGGGCTGCTCCAGCGACGGGTCACCACCCGGGGAGGCACCGGTGACATCGGTGATGATCTGGCGTGCTGCCGGATCGGAGTGGATCCAGTCCAGGAAGTAGGTGGTCGTGTCCAGTTCATCCGATCCGGCAGCCACCGAGAAGGAGTTCGCGGCGCCCATTGCCACGTGGTCGCCACCTTCCTCGGCCGGGGGTACGAGGAAGAATTCGACGTCGTCGCCCAGCGCCTTCTGGTAGTTGGCGGCCTCCCAGTTGCCGTTGAATGCGAACAGCCCCTCGCCCTCGGAGAAACGGGTGACGAACGTGAAGTAGTCGACCGCGTTGATGTCGGACGGGAAGTATCCCGCGTCAGCCCAGGAACGGATCAGTTCTGCACCCTTGATGTTGCCTTCGGTGGCATAGGTGCTGCCCTCCTCGTTGAACATCCATGACAGGAACTCCTCCTTGTCTGCGTACTGATTCATCGCTGCCTGGACGACGAAGTTCACGACTCCGTCCTTGTCCCCGGCGACGATCGGCAGCACTCCGCCCGCCTTGGCGGTGGCGAGATCGTCCTCGAGCTCGGCCATTGTCTGCGGCGGGCCGTCGATGCCGAGCTTCTCGGCGATGGCCGTATTCATGTAGATGCCCGTGATGCTGTAGCCCAGGCCGACCTGGTACAGCGGACCCGATCCGCGGGTACCTTCCTCGTTCATCCTGAGTGGAGCCAGCTGCGACTCGGGCCAAGCGTCCCATCCGTAGGCCTCGGCGTAGGGGTCGAGGTTCGCGAGCAGCCCGTCGCGCGCGGTATCGCCGATGGTGGGCAGGCGGATGAGATCGGGCGGGTTCTCGCCCGCCAGCAGCTTGGGCGCGTTGGCCGTGAGGTTCTGGAACGTATCCCGGGTGATCTCGAACGTCACATTCGGGTGTTGCTTGGTGAACTCCTTCGCCAACTCGTCCGTCACAGGAAAACCTGTCTCATCGGCGATCGTCAGGGTGACCTCTTCCGAGGTGAGTTCGGTGTTCACGTCCACTGATGCTTGGTCGGCAGATTCCTGCGCACCGGGCCCGCTGCTGCCCGGAGCGCAGCCCGCCAGGGCGAAGCCTGCGGCTGTGATGACAGCCAGGGCGATGCTGGACCGGCGGCGCGAACCGGGCCGTGGTGTTGAGCTCATTGTGACTCCCTTGTCGATCGTGCTTGCGAAGATCTGATGCAACTTGCCTCTGCTAAATCCTTTCAGCACTACACTGATGCCATCGGCGATCCTGCGCAAGTAGGTGCCGCAATTATTTTCAGCGCATAGCATCGGCACGGAGGTTCAATGACAACGAAGCGTGTGACCCTCGCCGACGTCGCGCGCCGGGCGGGTCTGTCGTCCTCGGCGGCGTCGATGATCCTCAACGGACGTCCCGACACCAGGCTCTCGAAGGATGCCCACGATCGGGTCAACCGGGCCGCGGCCGAGTTGGGCTATCGGCCGAACGTGGCAGCCCGTAGCCTGCGCGTGGACAAGACGCAGACCATCGGATTCATCTCCGACACGGTCGCCACCACGCGTTTCGCCAGTGGCCTGATTCGTGGTGCTCTCTCCGCAGCAGCAGCGGCCAACCACGTGATCCTCCTGGCGGAAACAGGCGGAGATCCAGCGCGGGAGACCGATGCCATAGAGGCGCTCCTCGACCGTCAGGTGGACGGCATAGTTTTCGCCACCATGCGTGCCCGGGAACTGTTCGTCCCCGATCTCCTCGAGGACACACGCGTCGTGCTGCTCAACGCGAACAACGAGCACTACTCAACCTCCGTCCTTCCCGATGAGGAACAGGGCGGGCGCGACGCCGTGGCGCTTCTGGCGGATGCCGGCCACCGTGAGGGCATTGTTCTCCTCGGCCATAATGCTCGCGAGGAGCGCGATGTCTTCCGATCGACAACAGTGGAGCGACGCCTCGGGGGCATCCAGGCCGAGATGAGTGACAGAGGTATGACGTTCGATCTGGAGGAGTCCATCTGGGACTGGGAACCCCACCACGGGTACGCCGCCGTCTCGGCACTGCTCGAACGAGGCATGACACCTCGCGCCCTGATCTGCCTCAATGACCGTCTCGCTTTCGGGGCCTACCAGGCGCTTTCGGAGCGCGGTGTACGGATACCCGACGACATATCACTCGTCTCCTTCGACAACGACGAACTCGCGTCCTACCTCCGCCCTGGTCTGACGACGATCGGACTGCCACACGAAGCGATGGGAGCACAGGCAGTGCAGCTCCTGCTGAGCGAGGGGACCCGGGGCGAGCACCTCGTGCACATGCCGGTCATCGAGCGCTCCTCTGTTCGCTCGGTCGACAGCACTGGATAGAAAACGCTTCGAACGCGGTCATCAGGGTCCCTCATCGGTTCATCCGAGGTGGGCCGTGTCGTCCCGGAGGTCGCCCGGGATCTGCTCGACGCTGACCCCAGCGTCCGCCCCGCGGTCGCTGACCACCTCGGGGAAGTGAAGCCGCATGACGGTCGATTATGGCAAGCGGGACGATTCCCTTGTGCGCGACCAGAATCCTGCTGCACTCCTGCGCCTTTCCTTCGGAGGCCGGCCCCGAAGTTCTCCTAGGCTGATGCGGCAGACGTCTGGGGGAGAGCACGTGGAGGCAGGACAGGGTGCCGCAGAACAGGCGCAGCGAATAGGTGACCGGGTTTCCCGACTGGAGGCTGAGCTCGAGCGGCTGGAGGCCGACCTCGCGCAGGCGCGGAAGGCTCAGCGGGCATGGCTCGCCGGAGCCGAGGGTTGCTGGGGAGCTGAACGTCGCGTGCCGCACTGACCGTACCAGCGCGATCGTGGCGCTAGTGGCGAACCTCGATCTCCGGGTGGTGCTTGCTGACCCACTCGGCCATTCGATTCTCCCGGCGCGCGATGAACGTCAGCGTGGCATCCCGGTACGCGACATACTCATCGGTTGTGGCTGGTGTCCCGGAGCGCTCGAAATTGTCGAACGGCAGGTAGAACTGAATTGCGTCGTAGTCCAGCGTCACGAGATCCTTGAAATGGAAGAAATCGACGAACTCCTTGAACCCGTCGAAAAGCGCGAAGAAATCTTCGTAGGCGCGGGTGACGTCGGAGAGCGGGTTCCCCGATTCTCCTGTGTAGTGGCGGCGGATGCATTCGAGGGTGAGGTCCATCCGGTCAGCGATCACCGGTCGCAATCCTCGTGCCGTGTTCATCGTGGGTCGGTCCTTCTTCCGGACCGGCCAAATCATCGAACTGCCGATGGTGTACTGCGGGTCGAGGTAACGAGACCGCTGCTCTTCATTCAGTCCGGCGATGGCGTCGACCAGGGGTTTTGGACGTAGCCATCGGGTGTAGGAAGCTGTGATGGCGTCGCTGCCGTACCAATGGTGCGCCCCGGCAGCGTCTTCGAAAATGAGGTACCCCTTCCGTCGGACCGATGGCGCAGTCGGGGCGAAGAGCACGCCGGAGTTCAGTTTCTTGGTCCACAGCAATTCGTGGTCCATTCGAAGCCTTCTACTGTCCCTATCCGCGTCAGGCCGCGACTTTGCCGGTTTGTCGGATTTGTAGTCGAAAGAAGTATCGAAGTCGCGCATTGTGGAAGTGTATGCGCACCGTGGGCATTCCGAAGAGATGCCACTGCCCGCACCTTCTGCGGCGCGGCACACCCGAGGTGCGACCTTGTTCTGCCAATATCATCCATTCCGGAGCCGTCCCAACCCGTCACTGAACCTCCTGCATCTCGTGTGAGCATTCAGAGCATCAATCGACGTCGCAGCCCGCTCAACCTGCGGATCGACGACGAGACTGCATGGGTCGACCGTCGGGGGCAGTCATGCAACCGGGGTTCTTTACTCGCAGCCCGCATACCGCATGATTCCGTCCACGGGACTCAGCGCCTGATCAGGTTGTATCCGCGGCACGAGCGCTTGAGGACGTTCTGTCCACTGGCGAACCGTCGGATCCCGGCCGCGGACAGATACGCCGCCGGACTAGTGGCCCTCGTCAGTCACCTCATCCGCGAAGCGAATCAGTTCGGCACCGAGGCTTCGGGCGCGGTCAGCGATGGTCTCAGGGCCATCGGTACGGATTGGCGGCGGCGGCGGCGCGGGAAGGGTCGACGGCTCCCGCTGGATGTCGATGTCGAACACCACGTGGTCCGGGTGGTGCCAGGTCGAGAACACCTCCACCGGCCGCCCGTCCTGGTCGAAGCTCGTGCCCTCCAGCAGCAGCACCGGCGACGATGCCTCGAGCTTTAGCAGCCGCAGTAGCTCCTGATCACCCGGGACCGCCCGGATCTGCCGCTTGCCCGAGGTGATCTGCACCCCGAACTGTTCGCCCAGCACCGCATGCAGGGACGCATCGTGCAGTGACTCGGCGGTCATGTCGGCGAACGTCGGCGCGGGCAGCCACGTATGGATGACGGCGATCGGCACGCCGTCGGCCGTGCGGAGCCGCTCGAGCGCGAGCACCTGCGGAGTGCCGAGGACCGCCGTCGACGCATCGGCGTCCTGCACCGTCAGTGAGAGCACCTCCGTGCCGACGGTGGCCCCTGTACTGCCGAGCTGGGCCGACAACCCGGAGGTGCGGTGTACCAACCGGTGGTGCTCCCGCCGCGGGGCCACGGTGCTGCCACGCCCACGGCCCCGCTCGATCAGCCCTTCGTCAGTCAGGGCACCGAGGGCCTGACGCACCACGGACCGGGAGACGCCGTACCGTACCTGCAGCTGCGCCTCACTGGGCAGGGACGTGCCCGGCGGCAGCGAGTGGTTCAGGATCTGCGCACGCAGATGCCCGCGGAGCTGCAGGTGCAGCGGCTCGCTGCTCCCTGGGTCCAGCAGGTGTTCGGGAGCTTCAGGCGTTTCCATGTCAGTCATGAGTCCGACCCAGCCTCAGGATGCGGAGTCGGACTCATCCGACGACGACGCGCCGTCGTCCTCCTCGATGATCTTCCCGTCGTGGACCCGGTGGAGCTCGATGCCCTCGAGGTAGCTGGGCACGGGTGGGTCGAGGTCTTCGTCGCTAGTCATGATTCCGATCCTAGGCGCCGACGGCGTCCGGACCGGCTACTTCTTCTGAGCGGTCCGCCACACGTGGTCCCAGCCCGGCGCCAGGGCAGCGGCACGGCGCATCGACAGCACCAGGCTCGCCTCGCGCGCGATGCCCTGGCCGGCGATGTCGAACGCGGTCCCGTGGTCCACCGAGACGCGCACCACGGGCAGGCCGACGGTGATGTTCACGCCGTCGTCGCCGTAGACCGCCTTGAAGGGTGCGTGGCCCTGGTCGTGATAGCAGGCGATGACCATGTTCCACTTGCCCTTGACCGCGGCGGGGATGAGCGCGTCCGCGGGGATGGGCCCGTGCACGTTGATGCCCTTTTCCCGCGCGGCGGCGACGGCGGGGGCGAGGATGTCGGCGTCCTCGTCGCCGAACAGGCGGTTCTCGCCGGCGTGCGGGTTCAGGCCGGCGAGGCCGATCGGCTCGTCCGGGTTGCCGAGCGCCTTGGTGAACGCGCTGACGAGTTCGATGACGTTGGTGGTGCGCTGCGGGGTGACGTCCGCGATGGCCTGACGCAGGGAGACGTGGGTGGTGAGGTGGAAGAAGTAGAGGTCGCCCGCGGAGAGGACGAGGCTGAAGTTCTCCACCCCGAACTCGTGCGCGAGCAGCTCGGTGTGGCCGGGCCACTTGTGCCCGCCGGCATGCATCGCGGCCTTGTTCAGCGGCGCGGTGACGATGCCCTGCACCCGGCCCTCGCGGGCGAGCCGGCACGCCTCGACGACGAAGCGGTAGGAGCCGTCGCCCGCTGCGGGGCTCAGCTCGCCGAGCTTCACGTCCGCCAGCGACGGGCCGGTCTGCAGGAGCTCGATGATGCCGGGCTTGTTCGTGGCGTCCTCGATCGAGTCCAGGACGCGCACCGCGTCGGGGTCGCCGCCCACGTTCTTGACGCCCTGGCGCATGGCGGCTTCGTCGCCGATGACGACGGGCACGCACTCCTGCCGGACGTCGTCGTGCCCGAGGAGGGACTTGGCGGTGATCTCCGGTCCGATGCCGGCGACGTCGCCGAGGGTGACGGCGAGGGTGGGGATGCTCATGAGGTTGCCTCCAGTGAGTGGGCGGGGGTAGGTGTCAGGGTTCGGGCGAGTTCGGTGATGGTGTGGGACAGGGCATGGACCGGGCCGAAGCCGCCGGCCTTCGTGACGACGATCTTCCCGGCGGCGGTGCCGCCTTCGACGACGCCGACCGGGATGCCCTCCTGGATGGCGCCGGTGATGCGCAGCGCCTGGGCGCGGGAGGCGTCGAGGACGGCACGGGCGCCGTCTCCGCCGACCAGCACGAGGGCGCCGACGTCGGTGGAGTCCAGCGTCTGCTCGACCACGGAGGCGAGGCTGCGGGAGATCTCCGCGCCACTCAGCGCCAGGCCGCCGGTTCCGGCAGGCTCGGGGGAGAGGACGACGACGACGCGCGGCAGCGGGTGGGGTGCCGCCAGTTCTGCGGCGGTCCACTGCGCGAGGCGGTCCGGCCGGTCGAGCAGGGACGCGGCGGGCTGGAGCACGCGGAGGTCCGCGGGATCCAGCCGGCTGCGCAGGTGATCGGTCTGGGCGCGGGCGACGTCGTGCAGTGAACTGACGACGACGACGATCCGGTGCCCCTGAGGCGCTGGTGCAGGTTCCGACGAAGCCCGCACGGACTCGGCGTCGGCCCACGCTGCCGCCATCGCCGCGGCGAGGCCGGCTGACCCGGCGGGGATCGCCGTCGGACCGGCAGCGACGAGCGCGGCCGCGAGCGTGCGGAGGTCGTCGTCGGACGCGGCGTTGACGACTACGACCCGGCCGTTCGCCGCCTCCCGCAGTGTTTGCGCGTCCTGCTCGGGCGATCCGCTGAGGCTGACGGTCGTGGTGCTGGGCAGGAGGTGCGCGAACGCGCTGGTCGGCACCGGGGTGATCGGGTCACGGCCCGCGGGGGAGTCCTCGACCGGCCCGCCGTGCACGCGGAGCAGGCCGTCCTCCACGGTCCGCCCCATGGCCGGGTAGGCCGGGCACACGACAGCGAAGCAGCCGGGGTGCTGCTCCTGCCACGCGTCGAGCGCCCCGGCGATCTGCGCCGGGACGCTGCCGCGCATGGTCGAGTCGATCTTCAGGTACAGACGGTCCGCTCCGGCGGTGACGAGGTCGGCGACCGCCCCCGCCGTCGCCGTGCGGGCGCTCGCCGTTTCCAGGGCCCGGGCATCGGAGTTCATGGCCAGGGCGCTGCCGGGTGCTGCCGACGTCGGGAGCAGGTCACCCAGCAGCAGGCGGGAGGACCAGCCGGCGCGGGAGAACTGGACTACGGAATCGGTGGCTCCGGTGACGTCGTCGGCGGCGATGCCTACGACCGGCGCGTGCCGTGCTGAGGTCACGCGTCGCCGTCCTGACCGGTTCGACGGGCCCGGGTGGCGGGTGCGGACGGGTCCCCGGCGGGCGGGAGGTCGGAGGCGGACGTGGTAACCACCTGCGCGGCGTCATCCGTGTCGAGCCCACCCTGGCGCTTCAGTACCCAGGTGGCGAGGAGCGGAGCGAAGATCGCCGTGACGAGGACGGCCGAGGCGACCTGCGCCGTCGCGACCTCCACGAAGGGGGAGAAGCTCGGATCCGCGGCGGCGACGATGGCCGGCGTGGCGATGGAGTTGCCGGCCGTCGTTGCGGAGGCGATACCGATGCCGGACTTAATCCCGCGCCGGAGGATGAACCGGTAGCCGAAGTAGACGAGGGTTCCGGTGATCAGGGTGGCGGCGATGCCGACGAAGATGCCGCTGAGGCCGCCGGTGATGACGTTGCGGAGGTCGATGCCGGTGCCGAGCGCGAAGGCGAAGAACGGGATGACGATGTTCGGCACGGGCCGCATGACCTCGGTCCACTTCGCGTCGAGGTTGCCGACGATGAAGCCGAGGATCAGGGGGATGACGGCGGCGAGGAGGGTGAGGAACGGGATGTTGCCGAGGCCCGAGATGCCGAGGAAGAGCAGGGTGAAGAACGGGCCGTCGTTGATGGCAGAGGCCATGTACGCGCCGCGGTCGCGGTAGTCGCCGTAGCGGCCTGTGAAGGCGAGCCAGAGGCCGCCGTTGCTGTTGTCGAAGGATGCCAGCAGGGCGAGGATCGAGATCCCGAGGATGCCGTCGACGCCGACGAGCAGGCCGAGGCCCGCGACGAGGGCGGCGGGGATGATCGTCTTGAAGAGCAGGACGACGCCGGTGGTCGCCAGCACGGGGCCGGAGGCCTTGGCGGTGATCTGCATGCCGGTGGCGAAGATGAGGACGGCGATCAGCGGCAGGGCCGACTCGGCGAACAGGGCGGTGGTGAAGCTGCCGAGTTCGAGGAAGCCGGGGGCGAAGGTCCCGACGATCGAGCCGAGGATCAGGGGGATGAGCATGAGTCCGCCGGGAATGCGGTTCATGCCGTCGAAGAGGGGGATGCGGGACTTCGGAAGCGATTCGGCTGCCATTGGCGAATCTTCTCTCTGTGCGGGAGGGGCCTGCGGACGAAGGAGTGCGTACAACTAGTACGTACAAGAAGTACCTACTGTAAGCCGCGTGGGGCACGTCACACAAGAAAGAGCCATCTTTTCGTCGGGCCTGGCAGAACTACTTCGTAGTCTTCACTGCCGTGGCACACGTCCACCTGACCTGACGGGACCCGATGTTGATCATCACCTTGAACGGCGACCGCGGGTGCCGCGCCGCCCGCGCCGAGCAGTGACCGCCTCGACGACCGCCGCGTCGGCACTGGTGGTCATCCCCGCGTTCGGTTCGCCGGAGCTGACCGATGCGGTGGTGCATGACCTGGTCCGCGACGGGAGCGACCTCGACCCGGCCCTGCGCATCGTGGTGGTCGACAACGCCGGAGATTACGTGCTGCCCGAGGGGAACATCGAGGTCCACCGCCCGGGGCGCAACCTGCGGTGGATCGGTGCCGCCAACTGGGCACTGAAGACGGCGTCGCGCGATGGACAGGCGGTCTGCGTGGTGCTGAACAACGACATCCGGCTGTCACCCGGCTTCCTCGACGGACTGCTCGCGCCCTTCTCCACAGCGGACGACATCGCGCTCGCCGCAGCCTGCTACGACGATTTCTGGCTCCACCAGCGGGCCTCCGCGATCCCGGGTACCGCCGCGGAGTACGTCCCGCGCGATGTGCTGCGCAACGTCGACTTCTGCGACGGCACCGCCATCGCGTTCGCCGTGCCCCCCGTCGTCGAACTGGGGAGTCTGGACGAGGTCACCTTCTTCCGGCACGGCTACGGCGCGGACATCGACCTGGCGATCCGCGTGCGGACAGCCGGCCTGCGGTGCGTGGTCACGGAGGGCGCCTACGTCTCGCACCTGCGGCGGCAGACGATGAACCGGACCGGTCAGAGTTCCGAGGGCAACCGGGCGGAGATCCTCGATGGTCTGGACGCCAAGTGGGGCGAGGGGTGGCGGGCGGACGTCGGCCTCGGCCCGGACTCGTTCCCCGCCCACAACACCGGGAGCGGGGCGTCGTGGTACCTGACCCCTCCGGCATGGTGAGCACTCCGGGACGGCCCCCGGGACGGATCATCTACGCGGGGTTCGCCACCCGCCACCACAGCGGCGGCGTGCACGTGATGACTCAGCACGTCCGGCTGCTGCGCGAGCGCGGCCACGAGGCCTGGTTGTGGCTACCCGACGAGAACGATCGCACCGACTGGATCGCCGACGACGTGCCGATGCTGTTCGGCGCCACCACTGCGGTCGGCGCCGACGACCTCCTGGTGCTGCCGGAGACACCGACCGTCCAGGGCCGCGATCCGGCACCCGGAGCGCGCAAGGTCATCTTCAACCAGAACCACTTCTACACCTTCGCCGCCGGCACCCCCGGCGAGGATTTCCCCGGGTGGTCGCCGGCGCCCGCGCTCTGGGTGGTGTCCGAGGAGAGCCGCGACGTGCTGACCGCCGTGCTGCCCGGCCTGCCGGTGAGCGTGGTGCCCAACCCGGTCGACGGCGAACTGTTCGCCCCCGGCGCCGCCGGGCAGCTCCGGGTGAGCTGGTTCCCCAAGAAGCGGCCGCGGGAGGCCTCGCTGCTGAAGCGGCTGCTGGCCGCCGAGCCACGACTCGCCGGGGTGGAGCTGGTGGAACTGGTCCAGGCCCCGCGGGCGGAGGTGGCCGCCACCCTGGCGGGCTCGGCGGTCTTCGTCGCCCTCGGGCACACCGAGAGCTACGGTCTGCCGGTCGCCGAGGCGCTGGCGTCGGGCTGTCTCGTGGTCGGGTACGACGGCGGCGGCGGTCACGAGCTGTTCGAGGCACCCGGCGCGTGGCGGGTCCCGGACCAGCGACCGCTGCTGATCCGCGACCGGGTGGCGGACCTGATCCAGGACCTCGACGCCCTGGCGCCGGTCCGCGCAGCGAACCGCCGCTGGGTGCTCGACCGCTATCCGTTCGCCCGGACAGCAGCGGCGCTACAGGAGGCGGTCGCGGCCGCGTGGGCCCGGCCCGGCGCCGACGCCGTGGCCGTGCATCCGGCCGCCTGGCTCGACACCCTCGGCCCGAACTTCACAGCGTATGCGTGAGGATTCAGTGGCCGCCCTTCACCACGTTGACGAGGTCCTCGCCGGCCACGTAGCGGCGCACCTGCGCGTTGACCAGCGCGAAGGCTCTGGGGCCGGACTGCGCGATCGAGCCGGCGGCGTGCGGGGTGATGATCAGGTTCGGCGCGTTCCACAGCGGGTGGTCGGCGGGCAGGGGCTCGGGCTCCATCACGTCCAGGGCGGCGCGCAGCCGGCCGGAGGTCAGTTCCGCGAGCAGTGCCGAGGTGTCCACGACCTTGCCGCGCGCCACGTTGACCAGCAGGGCGCCGTCGGGCATCTGGGACAGGAACTCCGCATCGACGAGACCTGTCGTCTCCGCCGTGAGCGGCACGGTCAGCACCACCACATCGGCCTCGGGCAGCAGGTCCGGCAGCTCCGAGGTGGCGTGGATGCCATCCCGTGCCGTGTGCGCCACGAGCACGGGAACGGCGTCGAAGCTCCGCAGCCGGCGCGCGGTCTGCTCGCCGAGGTCGCCGGCGCCGATGATCAGCACGCGCTTGTCGCGCAGGTCGTCGGCCTCCATCGGGTCCCACCGGCCCTGTCGCTGTGCTTCGCCGAAGTGGGGCAGCCGGCGCAGCGTGGCCAGGACGACGGCCAAAACCAGTTCGGCGACGGCGGAGCCGTGCACGCCCCGCGCGCTGCAGAGGGTCACACCGTCCGGGACGTGCTTGAGGATGTCCTCCACGCCGGCGCTCGTCAGCTGGGTGACCTCGAGCTTCGGCATGGCGGCGAACTTCCCGGCGAGGTTGGTGGAGTCCTCGACCTGCGGCACCCAGAAAACGGTCTCGGCCAGGCGCTCGGGCTTCTCGCCCTCGCCGTCCCAGACGATCACCTCGACCTCGTCGGGAAGAGTTCCGAGCAACTCACGGGCATTCGGATCGGGTACGCAGACGACAGTCATCTCGTCAGTGTAAACAGTCCCCTGACGAGGCAGGGCTATGGTGACACCAGGACTTCTACACAACTGAGAAATTCATTTCCGGCGGCGGGAAACACCCGTGCCCGATGGATCAGCCGTGCGCGTCAGCGCGGCTTCGAAGGCAGCACCGAACTTCTACAGGAGACGCGTCATGGCCATCACACAGCTCACCTACCCTCACCAGGAGCCGGAGCTCACCGGCGAGGACATCCGGCTCCGCAACTGGGCCAGGAACTCCCGGCTGGGCCTGCCCGGCTCGGTCGTCGCGCCGGCTACCGAGGCGGAGCTGTGCGACTTCCTGTCCACCAGTGACGGCCGGGTCCGGATGATCGGGAGCCGGATGTCGCCCGGCAGGATGATCGAGGTCGCGGACGGAGCCGGAACGCTCCTGGACCTGAGCAGGCTGAGCGGCCTGATCTCCAGCACCGAAGACACCGCGACCTTCGCCGGTTCGACGTCGTTGGCCGAGGTGTACGCGTTCCTCACCGCGCGAGGGCAGATGCTGGACGCCTCACCCGGGGTGATCGCCGAGCAGACGCTGGCCGGCGCCCTGTCCACCGGAACCCACGGTCAGGGCCTGCAGCAGAGCTCGATCGCCGGCGCCGCGCTGGCTATCCGCATGGTGCTGGCCGACGGCACGGTCGCGGAGTTCGACCACGACCACCCGGACTTCCCCGCCGTCCAGCTCGGCCTCGGCTCACTGGGCGTGATCACCGCCGTGACGCTGCGTGCGCGGGAGTCGATGATCTACACCTGCGTGAAGAAGGCCGTCGACGCGGGCACGCTCGAGACGGACCTGGAGACCTGGAACCGGGAGAACATCCTGGTCAAGGCGTGGTGGTTCCCCCAGGAGAACCAGGTACAGGTGTGGACCGCCAACGAGGCGTCCGACGACGAGGTGTCGCGGTACCGGGCCGGCGGCAGCCAGCTCGTGGAGTACGCGACGACCGATACGTCCATGAACAGTACGATCGAGGCAACGCTGCAGCACCTCCGCGACGACAGCAAGGGCGTTGCCGACAACGGCAAGTCGCTCCGCACGGTGTCGCGCTTCCGGGACTTCACCGACGTCACGGGTGACATCTACCAGGTGTTCTGCAAGGGGATCGCGACCCCTCAGATCAACGTGGAGATCGGCATCCCGCTCGCGCGGGCCGGAGCGGTGATCAGGACGATCAAGGACTGGCACGCGGAGACGCGTCCCCGGATGCACTACCCGGTGATCCTGCGCTGCACCGGCGCGTCCGAGGGATGGCTGAGCCCGTCCAACGGCCAGGACACCTGCTACTTCGGCTTCGTGGTCTACTACGCGGCGGACGGTTCGCTGTCCGAGGAGGGAAGCAGCTTCCTCCGGGCGGTGGAGCGGGCCCTGGCCGAGGAGGGCGGCCGGCCGCACTGGGGCAAGTACTTCGACGAGTCCCTCTACGACTGGCCGGCGCTCTACCCCCAGTGGGAAGCCTTCCGCCGGGTGCGCGAGACGCTGGACCCGGAGCACCGGTTCGCGAATGCATTCACCGATGCGCTCCTCGACTGACCCGACCCGCCCACTAGGACAGGAACACCACCGATGAACGCCTGGGTGACCTTGCTGACTCAACCCGACTACCTGATCGGGGTCCGGACGCTGCGGGCTTCGCTGGCGCGCTCCGGCAGCACCGCCCCCCTCGTCGTTATGGTGACCCAGGGGATCGACGAGCAGGCCCGGCGCCTCCTGCAGGACGACGGGTGCCTCCTGCGCGACGTGGCACCGTTACGCCCAGCCGGGGGATCGGCGGACAGCTATGCCAACGCCCGATTCGCGGAGGTGTGGACCAAGCTGGCCGTCTGGGGTCTCACGGAGTTCGAGCGCGTCGTCTTCCTGGACGCCGACATGCTGGTGACCCGGAACATGGATGAGCTGTTCTCGCTGGACCTGGTCGACGGCGTCATCGCCGCCTGCCACGCCTGCCGGTGCAATCCCAACCGGATCGCGAGCTATCCGCCGAGCTGGACACCAGAGACCTGCTTCTACACCCACTGCCGGGGCGGGGACCACGTCACCGAACCGGGCGCGACGGACAACTACCTGAACGGCGGCTTCCTCGTGTTGTCGCCCGACGAGGCCGTCCTCGCCGACATGGTGCAGCGGCTGGCGGGCGTAGACGATCTGTCGCACTACCCGTTCGCCGAACAGGACTTCCTCAACGAGTTCTACCGCGACCGCTGGCGCCCGCTGCCTTACGTGTACAACGCGCTGAAGACCCTGCAGCACCAGCACCCGTCGGTCTGGGACCCGGCATCGGTGAAGAACATTCACTACATCATCGACAAGCCGTGGGCGAGGCCATTCGATCCCAACGACCGGTACGTCGAGGTGAACCGGCTCTGGTGGGAGATGGCCGACACCCTGAGTGCACCCGTGGGCTCCTGACCGCGCAGTCGAAGGTGCTCGGTCCCGACCCCGCAACCTCGTGCAGGGGGTTAGTTCCACGGCACTCCCCGCCCGACGGTCGGCCTAGACAAGGTCCATCAGCGTCCGGACGTGTGAGCAGGGGTGGGATCCGCGTCGAGATGGTTGGCCACCGAGTGACATTGCCTCCCGGTGGGGGGGGGGGGGGGGGCAAAAGAGGAACCTACGTCTATGTGTGCGACCCGGTTCTCCGCGCGCACCGGCGCGTCTTTATCCCCGTCAGCGGCGAGAAAGTACCAGGTGCCCGTTATTAGCGCAGTTGTGCTAGGTCTGGGCGGCGCAGCGGAGCGAAGGAGTAATTGCCCCTCGCTCCGGACGACGGCAGCAGACATAACTGGGATAGCGCCCCATGGTGGAAATCTGGTCGGCGAGGCGGAGCAAATCAGCTCCTAATTGACCAGTACGGTGGGCAACAATGTCAATCTTAAGCACCACGTGGACCGGATGAGCTCTTCTTTAGACGCCGACCACAGCCAGCTCTAAATCAGTCACTGTCGCTCACCCATTCCGAAGCCAGCGTCGGCCAGGGGCGGACTGTTGGTCCTCCGGCTCCATTCAAGTACTTTCGGGACTTTCGGAGTCGGTCATTTTCGATGTCGATCCAGAAGTTCAGGAGCTTGATGCATCCGTTTGCGACCCGGAGCGCTTCAGCGTTCACGGGGTCTGTGCATCCCTTTGACGTTTTCCAAACATCGGGATCAGGGCATGCGGGCCAATCGATATCCAGCAGTGGTGCTTGCCGTTGATAGTCCGGCGGCACTTGGCCGGCTGAACGCGCTGCCTTGCGTTCGGCAACCTTGGTCCGGTTGTAGGCGGCCCGGCGGTCATTTTCCTGCCAGAACATGTCCTGCAGGATGTCCACCCAGGAGGTGCAGTGGGCGACGAATGTGTCCGGGTCAAACATTGGAGCGTCGAAGACCTGCGGCTCGTCGCAGGCTTGCTCTGCGCGCGCGGTCAGTAGAATTTGCCGCTTGTAGGTCAGGCTTCGGAAGGCCCGCTCGTCAAAGCCATCTGAGACAACGGCGTTCGTCGCAGTGGCGCGCAGCGGACCGGTAAAAGCTACCGCTGATACTTGCCAGATTCCCCAGCGCCCGTCATGAATATCGAGCACGGCGATTCCGTGCGAGGTGGCATCGATAGTAGACATGACTTCTCCCTTAACCAGTAACTTGTCGTGATTCTAGAGGCGTGGCGATCACAGAGCTTTATCCCCCGCCGATGAATCGAGTAATCACAGTACCTCTTGATGCGCAGACCCTCACGAACCTGACTATCTTCGGCTTAAGCGGCCTCTGAAGGCTGCCTTGGGGATTTAGGGGCCCGGGCATGGTTTTCGTCGTGACCGGTGTCGCCTTCTTGTCCCTCGGAAGCCGCTGTGGTTGGCGCGGGCGTTGCTGGGGTGGACTTGGTGGGGGGCCCTGGGACGTGGGTGATCTCCACTTGCGGGAGCGGACGCCCTTCAGCCTCCAAAGAGGTTCTCGGTTTAGTCCCGTCTGCCCAGGCCAGAAATTCTTTGGCTGTGAAGACCGGCTTGCCCCACTGGGCGGCCTGCTTGGCCTTGCCTGATTGGGACCCAGTTTCAGCTGAGATGAGGACCTCGCATTTGTTTTTGGTGACGGAGCTAACCGGCATGAGCCCGCGACCCATCGCTATTTCCTTCAGGTCCTCCCTTGAGAGATTACGTCCTCGGTCGTCCTGGGCGGAGCCGGTGAAGCAAATGCGGGCTCCCTCCACCAGGACTTGGTCGATGTCTTGTCGGACGTCCTCGGCGTAGGTGTCGTCGAGAACTGGTGTCCCAGTGATCGCCGATACCGCTCGGGCGACGTCTTGGGCCTGTGAGTCCAGCCGTGTGAGGCGGGAAGCTGCCTGTAGCTTCTGGGCCATAACCTCGCCTGGATTCGACGACGGTGGCATATTGCTGCCGACGAGAAAGGTTGTGCGGCCGTTGGGACGGGGCATCAAGTAACCGACGTGACCGGTGGGGTCGGGGAAGACATCAGCAAAGACGTCAGTGGGTTTGAGTTTCGCGGCAATGTCTCGGACGGCCCGGGCACGTTCCAAAGCTGTGGATGCGTGAAGCCGTTTCTTGTCACGGGCGTCAAGCTGGTCTTCGTCGATGTTTGTGCCGACGGGCATTTGCACGACGTAGTCGTTGCGTTTGAGTTCGTAGTCGAGGTATCCGAGATCTCGGTCGATGTTGACGCCCACCGGGGTCCGTCCGCTCAGATGGGGTGCCAGAGCAGCCCATGCTTCGGTGAGTAACGGTGCCAGCTGCACGTCGCCGGCGGCAATGCCGTATTGCGACAGGGCTTCGCCCATATCGCAGGTGGGGTTGACGAGTGTGGTCAGTTCTATCCCGTCGTCTGTGACCAGAGCAATCTCGGTCGGGCGCGGCCGCCACTGAACACCCTCATTTCCGACGGTGCACACGCCCAAATAGGCGGTGCCTAGGGGGGCGGTTTGGGTGCCTTTGGACCGCAAGAATCTGCGGATTCGCTGGTCGACCTTGAGGTCCTTCGGCGCCACGTCTCGGCGCAGTACAAGCCCTTTCAGGGAGGTGCACCGGCTGAGGGCCACATAGAGCTGGCCGTCCGCGAAGGTGCCCCCGGACAGGTCAACCACTACGCGCTCTAGGGTCTGTCCCTGGCTCTTGTGGATGGTGATCGCCCAGGCCAGCCGGAAGGGCAGCTGAGTGTAGGTCCCGACCACCTCGTGCCGTAGCGCTCCGGCCTCGACGACGGGACGGGTAACCTCCCAGGTGTGCTGGCCAATCTCGACAGTTTCATCGCGGGGGAGCTTGATCATGACGTGCTGCTCCCCGTCTTTGATCCGGTGGCCCACGACCCGTGCGAGGGTTCCGTTGACCCATCGGTTCTGGGTGTCATTAGTCAGCATCATGATCTGGGCCCCAGATTTGAACACGAGATCTTCGTCTGCTGGTAGATCAAAACCCTCGAGGTCTCCCATTATCTGGCCGAGATTACATACGGCGGGCTCTTCGATCTGCTTGAGCATCTCGTGATTTCGGGCGTTGGCGATCCGATTGGTGGTAGTCAGCGTCAACCAAAATTGCTCAAGTGGGGGGCGAAAGGAATTATCGGTGCGGGTGTTAAGCTCTCCTCGATCGTCTTCCAAGAGCGCGCCTTCACGTACGGCGTTAAGAATCTCGACCAATCGGGTATCACCGACCTGCCGGAAAACGGTGGTGAGCTCAACCACGGGGAAGGCCTGGGTCTTGTAGTGATCGGCTGAGAAAAAGTACGGCGAGTCGTACTGGGTGCTGAAATACTCCCGCTCCCGTTCGGTGACCACGGGTGGGAGTTGGTAGAGGTCGCCGACCAGCACCAGCTGAACTCCACCGAACGGTTCCCCTGGGCGTGGGCCGAATCGCTCCAGGGCAATAGCCAGCCAATCAAAAACGTCAGCCCTGATCATCGAAGCCTCATCGATGATCAGGGTGTCAAGTTCCTTGAGGGTCTTCGCGAACCGACCTGGGTAGTAGTCACTGCTGCGGACGTGCTCCGCAGTGGTGTTTGGCGCGAAGGAAAAAAGGCGGTGGATGGTGTAACCCTCGACATTGAGAGCGGCAATTCCAGTAGGTGCGACTACGACCACGTTGCGGTTCGTATTAGCTAAGAAATGCCGCACCAGCGTGGACTTACCAGTGCCGGCCTTACCGGTCAGGAAGAGGTGAGCGCCCTGCTCTAAGCGGGACAGTGCGTCTTGGAACTCCTGCGTAAGGTCGAGCCCTGATTTCTTGCCACTCAACACTGGCCACTTCCTTCCCAGATACATGAACCTTGATGCTATGCCGCCGATTCAAGAACGCGCCTCGTGGCGCGCGGGAGAGGGAGATTCTCACACGATCACGTGCCATTGATCTCGCTCGGGTAAAGCACTTGGGAGTGGTGTAGCGTTCCGTCAACCCTCATGGGTTAGGCGTTGAGCCCGAAGCGGGTCTCTTGGTCGTGGGGGCGTGTTGGCGGTTGTTCCCGTGTCGGCGACGGGGTTCGGGGGGACTTAGCGCGTATATCGAGGGCCCCTCGTCGCGGGGGTGGAATCAGCCCACCGCAATGCCCAACTTTGCACACTCGTGGACGTACTCTAAAGCAGTGCGTGAAAACAACGGGGGTCTGGTGCGGGATGTACTGCCCGAAGGTCTTTACGAGTCGCTTGTCACCCGTTTGCTTTCGGAGCAGTTGACCACTGCAGTTGAACTGGACGCTAAGGTCGAACCTCTTGGAGAGATCGAGGCGCTTGCTGCCGTTTCGAGGCACCTTACCGCCGCAATCGGTGATGCTCTGCTCAAAGCGCCGCCCGAGCGCCGGCTCGAGCTCGCAAATAAGCTGCTTGCAGAGCTTCCAACTGATGACGCGATCGATGAAGGTCTTCTGCAGCTCCTTTCCGTACACCGACCCGAGTCGGTTACGGGGCGCGACCTGCGCCGCCCCTCGACAGCCTTGTCAGATTCGGCGCTTCTAACAAACGGCCGAGACGAACCTAACCTGGCCGCAGAGTTGCGCGCGGAGATGGAATCAGCGAACACCGTCGACCTTCTTTGCGCTTTCGTTCGCTGGACTGGGCTGAGGCTTCTCCACCCCTCCCTCGAGAGGCTGGCGGAACGGGGCGTGAGGCTGCGGGTCATCACGACTACTTATATGGGCGCGACTGAGCGTCGTGCTATCGACGAACTGGTCAAGCGCTACGGCGCCGAAGTGAAGATCAGCTACGAGTCCCAGGCGACGCGACTGCATGCGAAGGCATGGCTCTTTCGCCGCAACACCGGATTCGACACGGCCTATGTGGGCAGCTCCAACCTTAGTCAAGCAGCCTTGGTCGATGGGCTGGAATGGAACGTGCGGCTCAGCTCCGTCGCTACGCCGGAGCTCCTCAAGAAGTTCGAAGTCACCTTCGACAGCTACTGGGCGCAACGCGCCTTCCAGTCTTACGACCCACAACGGGATGGCGACAAACTCGACGCGGCCCTTGAACGTAACGGCGGACGACGAACAGGAACGCCAGCACCGACAACTGGACTTGAAGTCGAGCCCTACCTACACCAAGTCGAGATGCTCGAAGACCTCGAGTCAGAACGCCTCAAGGGCCACACACAGAATCTGATGGTCGCCGCTACCGGCACGGGGAAGACCGTCATCGCAGCGCTCGACTATCAGCGGCTCTGTGCTGCGGCAGGACGGCAACTCAAGTTGCTCTTCGTCGCTCACCGCCAGGAGATTTTGAAGCAAGCGCTCAGTACCTATCGAACCGTTCTACAAGACGGCGCGTTCGGAGAGCTCTGTGTAGGAGACAACAAACCAACGCGCTGGAACCACGTCTTTGCGTCCGTGCAGTCGTTGGCCTCGTCTAAGGTGGAGACGTTGCAGCCGGGTGCCTTCGACGTCGTCGTCATTGACGAGTTTCACCATGCCATGGCGCCAAGCTATCAACGGCTCATCGACCACCTGCGTCCCCAGCAGTTGCTTGGGCTGACGGCCACTCCCGAACGTGGGGACGGAGTAAACGTAGCGCAACAGTTCTTCGACGGACGCACCGCGAGCGAGCTACGACTCTGGGACGCTTTGGACGCAGACCTGCTCGTGCCGTTCCACTACTTCGGCGTTTCGGACGACGTCGACCTTAGCCGGCTGGAGTGGAAACGCGGGAATTATGACCTTGCCCAGCTCGACCGTCTCTACACCGGAAACGATGCGCGTGCAGCGAAGGTAATTCGAGAGATACGGGACAAAGTCACCAATACCGACGACATGCGGGCGCTCGGCTTCTGCGTCTCAGTTCAGCACGCGCACTACATGGCCGAGGTATTCAATCGCGCTGGCATCCCTTCGCTTGCCATCGATGGTGGAACGAACGACGCCGAGCGCGCGCTCGCCCTGGCCCAGCTTCGGGACGCGACGATCAACTGCCTCTTCACGGTCGACCTCTTCAACGAAGGCCTCGACCTACCGCAGGTGGACACCGTTCTTCTGCTCCGTCCCACTCAGAGCTCGACAGTCTTCTTGCAGCAACTTGGTCGCGGACTCAGGCGAGCCGAGGGGAAGTCTGTGCTGACGGTGCTGGACTTCATAGGCCAGCAACGACGTGAGTTCCGCTTCGACCTCCGATACTGGGCGCTGACGGGCTACGGGCGCAAGCAGCTGGAGAAAGCGGTTGAGGACGAGTTTCCGTATCTTCCGTCGGGTTCTCAGATCATCCTCGACCGCGTCGCCCAAAAGGTCGTACTCGACAACATCAAGTCCCAGCTGCGCTTCAATCGAGCACAGCTCGTGCGCGACATCGCGTCCTATGGTGAGACCGGGTTGAGTACCTACCTGCAGAAATCCGGGAGCGACCTCAAGCAGCTCTACCGAAGCACGAAGGACTCTTGGACGGGCTACCTTCGCCTAGCAGGACTGATCGGATCCCCGGCGGAGGTTGGGACGAGCGAACAGATTCTGGACTTGGCCGTCCCCGATGAGCAGAAGCTTCTCGGCCGTATGGTGCGCTTCCTGCACGTTGATGACCCTGAACGTGGAGAAGCGTATGCGCGACTCGTTGACCCGTCATGTCCTTCGTACGTCCAGCTTGGCGCGCGGGACCAGACTTTCGCGCGAATGCTGTTCTTCACGTTGTGGAACGACGGCGGTGGGTTCGCAACGTACGACGCGGGGTTGCAGCATCTGCGGTGCTTCCCATTTGTCTGCAGTGAGATCCAGCAACTGGTGTCCCTGGGGGTTGCCAGTTCACGTCACGCGGGCAAGAGTCTCGGGTTGGGGTTGCAGCACGTTCCTCTTCTATCCCACGCGACCTACCGTCGAGAGGAGATTCTTGCTGCCCTAGGCTACGGCTCGCTCGAATCAGGGAAGAGCGTGCAGCACCGTGAGGGTGTCGCCTGGTGTGCAGAAACCTCGACCGACGCGTTCTTTGTCACGCTCAACAAGGACGACAAGAATCACTCAGCATCGACGATGTACAAGGACTACGCAATCAGTCCGGAGCTGTTCCACTGGGAATCACAAAACGCGACGTCGACCTCGAGCCCGGTAGGACGGCGATATCTCGACCACAAGGGACATGGCTCGCACGTCCTGATCTTCACCCGGCCAGTTGCTGAGGATGAGACAGGACTTGCGGTGCCGTACACGTGCCTCGGTACGGTGGACTACGTGCAACACTCGGGGGAGAAGCCCATTGCCATCACCTGGAAGCTACACCGGCCTATGCCGGCGGACGTCTTCGCAGAGGCAGCCGCGGTGGCGCAGTAAGCAAGCGAGACCATCGTCGTATTGGGTGGAGCGATCCTGTCGTCGACACCCGGAGCCCATCTTCGAATGCGCGTCACCGCCTGGGTTTTCAGTCGATCAGCCTTTGGAAGCACCGCAGCCAGACTGCGGCCAGTCCTGTGACCTGAGGAGCAAACATGTCGAATCCCCTCAACCGCGATAGTGCCCAATAGTCATTTGCAGACAACCCACTAGCTGTCTCGGACTCGGTCTTCCTTGGCTCTCCGGCGGGGCTGGCCAGGGTGATGTTGTTCAGAGCATTGTTGATCCCGCCGCACCCGGACGAGCTTTTGATACTGTGTTCCCAGCAATAGACGAGGATGACCGGTACAAAGCCGAAGCGGCTCAGGCAATGATGCAGACCGCGCAGGTCTTTGACGGGCAAATCGGCCGGGCCCGTCTTCAACTAGGGCGCGATCACTCCTCTTCCGCCTCCATCACTGACCTCCCGAGAGGGTAGCAATGTCACGGCTTACTGTAGGAAACGTTGTTAAGGTTACGATCGTCGTCCTATTTTTCCCTTTTATTGCTCTCCTGGTGCTCATGATCGGGGTGCGCAGGAAGAACAAGAAGATCATCGTTGAGGGTGCAATATATCTCGCCCTCTTCCTTGGTGCGGTCTCAGTCCCGTCCGACAGCACGCTCTTTTCCCTGGCGGCATTTGTAGGTTTTGGCGTCTTCGGCGTATCAGCCATACGGTCCTACATGCTGCGCGACCTGTGGCTACATCGAAAGATTCGTGGACAGCTGCCCACATCCGTGGTTCCGCAGCAAGCGCCGACGCAGCGCGCATACCAGTCAGCCCCCTCCGTAGCGCAGACTGCCTCATCAGCAGCTGATCTGTCGCCGGCCCTGACATGGGTGGCTTCGCACGCCAAGCAAAACAAGCATCGACTTCCAGCCGGCGCATATGTCACCATCCTTGAAACATGCCAGACGCTGGATGCGGTCATAGACGCGGAGACACAGCACCCCACGACGGACGCCCAGTTCGAATACGAGCTTGCAGCAATAGTGCGTGAGTTTCTGCCAACCGTTCTTCAAGGCTATTTGGCTATCCCGCCGAACATGGTAAGTAGTCCGCAATCGGACGGAAGAACTGCGGACCAGGAGCTGATTGAACAACTTCAGCTCCTCTCCAAACAAGCCGACACGCTGCACTCAAGTCGCCATAGCCGTACCTCAGCGGAGTTAACCAGCACCGGTAACTTTCTGAGAGAGCGCTTTGGGCACCACAAGCAACGTGCCTTCGACCTCGACATCTAGTAGCGCAAGGTCCATTCGTACGCTCAGCAGTCAGGATCTGAGAGACGGCGCGGCGATCGCCGCGAAGGGACGCAGGGGGTTGAAACGGTCGATTCTCAGCCGGCTGGCTTCGTGAACCTCCGTTACCGTTTCCGCGGGACTGTTTTGATTCCGTTCGACTTCCGCGCCGATACCGCGGTGGAAATGACCAGCCCTGGTTCTCACCGTGATGTGTGCTTAGGTCGAGGCTGCCAACGGCTCCTCCATCACCAGCCACTTCTCGTGTTTATTCGTGCTGATTTCAGGGTGTAAAGCCACGAAGACAGCGGCCCGCTATCCTGAAGGCCCGTGCGCAGCGTCGCGCCCGGTTGCAGGAGACAGGTGCCGTACATGCCGCAGCTTCCCACGCCCAGCAACACCCAGAACCAGCACAGCCACACCCCGCCGTCACAGCTTGACCGCATCACCGACCTGGCCGGCGACCTCGCCGGCCAGTTCGAGCTGGTGCCTCTCCTCGAACGCGTCCTCGGGCACGCCGCCGCCCTGCTTGGGTGTGAGAGCGGCTCCATCTCGATTGTCCACGAAGCCGAGGGCTACTACCGCAAGGAAGTGGACCAGGGCGTCGGCTGCCGGGAGGGCCAGACCTTCCCGCTGACCGAAGGCCTCACCGGACAGATCGTCAAAACACGTGGCACTGTGGTCCTCGACCGCTATGCGTCAGTAAAGGTGGGCCACATTGACCCGGTGGATCCGCGGTGGGCGAGCGCCGTGATCGGCGTCCCCATCAACTGGGCCGGCACCATCATCGGCACGTTCGCCATCTTCAGTGACGGCCCCGGCCGCGTCTTCAGCCCGTCCGATGCGTCTCTCGTTGAACTGTTCGCCAACCATGCCGCCATCGCCATCATGAACTCCCGACTTCACCAGTCCGCCGCCGCGAAGGAACGCGAGGCCGCCGTCGCCGGTGAACGCGAACGCGCCGTGCAGGAGGTCCACGAGACCATCGGCCGGTCCCTCGGCTCGCTTTTGCTCCACCTCGATCGCGCGGACAAAGCGACCCCCGGCGGCTCGCCCTCCATCCAGCACATCGACGCCGCCCGCGTGCTCGCCCATGAGACGCTCTTCGAAACGCGCCGCACCGTACGGGGCTTCGGTCCCTCCAGCCTGGCCGGCCGCACGCTCGAGGAAGCGCTCCGCCAGGAAGTCGACCGGATCAACGCGAGCTACCCGATCGACGTGACGTTGCTCGTCACCGGCGACCCCCACGACTTGGCGCCGGCGGTGGCTCACCAGCTCTTCATGATCGTCCAGGAGGCGATCGCCAACGTGGTGGTGCATGCAGACGCGAGGACGTGCCGGGTAGGCATCTTCTACGACGCCACCGGGATCGCGGCCGTCATCGAGGACAACGGCCGCGGGTTCGAGGACCAGGAGACGATGAGCCTGACGGGCAGCCGGGTCGGGCTGCACGGCATGGCCGCCCGCGCCCACTTCCTGCGCGGCGAGCTCCACGTGGACTCCACGCCGGGCTGGGGTACGAGCGTCCGCGCCGAGGTGCCCTACTCCTCGAGCGGGGACGCCTCGCGAGAGCGGTGGAAGGTCCTCGTGGCCTGTGCCCAGCCCCTGCTGCGGGCCGGGCTTGTCAGGCTGCTCGAAACCTCGGAGCCATCGGTGCAGGTGCTGGGTGAGGTGGGAACCCTGGAGGACCTCACAGAATCGGTGTCCCTCCTGCAGCCGGACATGCTCGTACTCGACCAGCACCTGCTCGCCGAGTACGCCCACGCTCGGACGCAGGAGATTTACACCGTCGAGCGCCCGGTGGTCGCCGTCGTCGACCGCCCCACCGACGAGCAGCTGGCGGCTGCGGCGTTATCGGGCGTGCGGGGGTTCCTCTCTATCTCCTCCACGCCGACGGAGGTGGCGCGCGTCGTGGTCGCCGCAGCCCGCGGCGACGCCCTGCTGGACGGCGCGATGTTCACTCGACTCACGGAGACCCGTGCGTCGGACGCAGGCGAGGCGATCCAGCTGACCGCCCGCGAACTCGAGGTGCGTGACCTGCTCGCCGAGGGCCTGGCGGACAAGCAGATCGCCACGCGGCTCGCCATCTCGGTCAAGACCGTCGAGAAGCACGTGAGTGCGATGCTGCGGAAGACCGGGGCACGTAACCGCACCATGCTGGTGGGCCTGCAGCACCAGGGTAAAGCAATCGCGAACTCCAGGTAGGAAGCAGTGCCGCCAGCACGCTTGCCAGGCGTGCGGCTCAGAGGACAGTTACGAGGACCCAGCGGCGGTGGCATCGAGGATGAACCGGGCTGTCTCCTGCGGCTGGTCCCAATGCGGGAAGTGCCCGCAGTCCTCGAAGACGTGCAGTGTGGCGTCCGGATAGAGGGACATGGCGACGGCGGCCTCACTGAGCGGGGTGACCCTGTCCGACCGGCCCCAGCCGAACGCCAGCGTGCCCTTGATCGACCCCTGAGGCGCGCCTGCCTGGCGCGGCCCGTGCGCGAGCGACTTACGCGCTTCGTCGAGACTGGGCGAGGTAGCGAATCCGCGGAGTTCCGTCAGGACGAGGTCCGGGTCGAGCTTCCAGGGAGCCGCGGAGAACTGGGCGAGCAGCGCCGTCCGGCCCGCAGCCTGCTGGACGAGCGATGGCAGGACGCCTTGGATGCGCCGTACCAGACCGATTGACGCGGTGATGCTGCCGTTGAAGATGCGCACCTGCGTGTCGTTCCAGAATCCTCCGGGATCGAGAGCGACAACTTTGCCGGCATGACCCCGCCGCGCCAGCTCGACCACGATTCGCGCACCCATCGAGCTTCCGACGATATCCGCGCCGCGCAGGTTCTCCTGCTCGAGGAACTGCTCGACGGCGTCCGTGAGGGTCGCGATGGTCACTTCGCCCGCGAGCGGCTCGCTCTTGCCGAACCCGGGGAGGTCGATGGCGATCACCTCGCGGTGTTCCCGCAGCAGGGGGAGGATGGGGTCCCAGGTGCGGATGCTCGAGCCGAGTCCGTGGACGAGGACGAGTGGCTTTCCGGTGCCGGTTCGTTCGGTGTTCAACATGTGGAGACCTTTCGTAGCCGGCGCGAGAGCCCAGTCTATGCAGAGCGCTGCTGCCGGTCCCCGCAGTGGCGAAGACCGCTCAGGACAACCGCTCTGTGAGAATGGGCCCATGACCCAGACAGAGATCCGCCACCACCAGGAGTCCGTCACCATCCAGGCGTCGGCCGAGACCGTCTATGACCTCGTCTCCGACATCACCCGGACCGGCGAGTGGAGCCCGGTCTGCACGCGGTGCTGGTGGGACGACGACGCCGCTGCAGGCCAGGTCGGCGCCTGGTTCACAGGGCGCAACGAGCTTCCGAACCGCACCTGGGAGACCCGGTCGCAGGTCGTGGCGGCAGAGCGCGGCCGTGAGTTCGCCTGGGTGGTCGGCGGCGACAGGGTGCGCTGGGGCTACACGCTGACCCCGGCCGGCACTGGGACCACCCTGAGCGAATCGTGGGATTTCCTGCCGGGCGGCATCGCCATGTTCGAGGAGAAGTTCGGGGATGACGCGCCCGCGCAGATCATCGACCGGACCCGGCAGGCGCTGGACGGCATCCCGCAGACGCTCGCCGCCATCAAGCGCATCGCCGAGTCCAGCCGCGAGGACGACCGGCCTTAAGGCACAGCACCGCGGTCAGGCGATCGCGAACTCCAGGTAGGCTGCGGCGCCGGCGGAGGCGACCTCCTGGTCCTCCTCGATAGTGCCCGTGGAGACGCCGATGGCGCCCATGATGTTCCCGTCGCGCACCAGCGGGATACCGCCGGGAAACACCACGAGGCGTCCACCGTGGGCATCGCTCAGCCCGTGGATGGGGCCGTGCGGCCGGGTGACTTCCTGCAGGTCGCCGGTCTCGCACTGGAACGCGATGGCCGTGTACGCCTTGTTGGTCGCGATGCTGATGCTGCCGATGTTCGCGCCGTCCATGCGCATGTGCGCCTTCAGGTTCCCGCCGGCGTCCACCACGGCGATGTCCATGGGCTGACCGATCTCCGTGGCCTTCGCCGCTGCGGCGTCGATGACGATCCGCGCTTCCGCGGACGTGATGGTCTCAAGTACTGATCCGGGTGTCATAGGTGTCCTTCGTCGTCGAAGTGGGTGGCCGGGCGGCCGCGGCCCACTCAACCACCCGGGCCCGCTGCTGGCGAGGTGGTGATTACCCCCAGGGCAGGGGCGGGAGAACCCCCATACCAAACGCGCGAACACCCACCTAGCGTGGGCGACAGCCTGACCAGGAGGAATCACTGTGGCCGTTGTACCCCTGAAGGACATCGTCGACCCGGCATTCACGGCGCGCTATGGCGTGCCTGCCATCAACATCTTCAACGACCTCACCATGGAGGGCGTGCTCGCCGGCGCGGTGGAGGCCAACTCCCCGGTGATCCTGCAGACCTCGGTCAAGACCGTGCGCAGCATCGGCTCCCGCGTGCTCTTCGACATGTGGCAGTCCATGACGCGCGGCATCGAGGTGCCCGTCACCCTGCACCTGGACCACTGCCCGGACCGCAACGTCGTCACCGAATGCCTCAAGGCCGGCTGGAACTCCGTGCTCTTCGACGCCTCCAACCTGCCCGTCGAGGAGAACCAGCGCCAGACCATCGAGGTGGTCAAGGAGGCCCGCAGCTACGGCGCCCAGGTGGAGGGCGAGATCGAGGCCATCACCGGCGTCGAGGACGACCACGGGTCCGACGACGTCTCCCGGCAGCAGAGCCTCGAGGTGGCGCTCGCCTTCATCGACGCTACCGGGATCGACGTCTTCGCCCCCTCCATCGGCAACGCGCACGGCAGCTACAAGGCCGCCCCGGTGCTCGACGTCGAACGCGTCACCCAGCTCGTCGAGGCGCGCAGCGTCCCCATCGCCCTGCACGGCGGCAGCGGCCTGAGCGCCGAGCAGTTCGCCGACCTCATCGCCCGCGGCTGCGCGAAGGTCAACATCTCCACGGCGCTCAAGGAGACGTACATGCAGTCCAGCCTGGCGTTCCTCAAGCAGGCCGAGCAGAACAACAAGTGGGATCCGCCGTCGCTGTTCAAGCACACGCGGGCCGACGTCGTCGCCCTCACCACGAATTTCTGCACGCAGTTCGGCAGCGCCGGCAAGGGCGGCCGCTGAGCATGCCCGCCCTCATCTTCGACTGCGACGGCGTCCTCGCCGACACCGAACAGTACGGCCACCTGCCGGCGTTCAACCAGACGTTCACCGAGTTCGGCGTGCCCGTGCAGTGGAGTGTCGACGAGTACGCCGAGAAGGTGAAGATCGGCGGCGGCAAGGAGCGCATGCGCAGCATCCTGACCCCGGCGCTGGCCGCCGAACTCGGCCTGCACGACGACGCCGCCACCGACGCCGCGATCCTCGCCTGGCACAAACGGAAGACCGCCATCTACAAGGGGCTCGTCGAGAGCGGCGTCATGCCCGCCCGGCCGGGCATCGCCCGCATCGTGCGGGAAGCGCACGACGCCGGGTGGACGCTCGCCGTCGCCTCCACCTCCGCGGAACCCGCCGTCCGCGCCGTCCTGACGCACGCCGTCGGGGAGGACCTCGCCGCGCACTTCGCCGTGTTCGCCGGCGACGTCGTCCCCGCCAAGAAGCCCGCCCCGGACATCTACCTCCTGGCGCTGCGCGAGTTGGGGGTGCAGGCCGATGACGCGATCGTCGTCGAGGACAGCGGCAACGGGCTCCGCGCCGCCGTCGCCGCCGGACTCCGGACCGTGGTGACCGTCAGCGGCTTCACCCGCGAGGAGGACTTCTCGGGCGCCGCGCTCGTCGTCGGCTCCCTGGGGGACCCCGACGGCGACCCGGTGGAGGTCCTCGCCGACCCGCACGGTGCCGGCGTCCGCGGCGTCGTCGACCTCGCCACCCTGCAGGCGCTGCTTGCCACCCCTGCTTCCCATACACCGTCCACCGGAACGGAGATCCCATGAGCACCACCACCCTCGCCGACGTCGAGTACGTCGTCCACTCCCTGGCGCAGACCGCCGTCGAGAAGGAGAAGGAATTCGGCGACCTCGACGCCGTGGTGGGCGACGGCGACCTCGGCTACTCCCTGGCCCGCGGCTTCGAGAAGGTCCTCGCCGACTGGGACTCGCTCAAGCGTGACGACGCCGCCACGTTCCTGCAGCAGATCGCCCTCGCCATCTCAAGCCGGATCGGCGGGACCTCCGGGCCGCTGTGGGGGACGGCCTTCCTCCGGGCGTCCGCCGCCGCGAAGGGCGCCGACACGATCGACGGGGCCGCCGTCGTCGCCATGCTCCGCGGTGCCACCGACGGCATCAAGGCGCGCGGCAACTCGGACCTCGGCGACAAGACCCTGCTCGACGCCCTCATCCCCGGCACCGACGAACTCGAACGGCAGCTGGCCGCCGGCGCCTCGCCGGAGGAGTGCCGGGCGGCGTTCGCCGCGAAGGTCCGCGAGTGCGCGGACGCGACGTCGACCATGCAGGCCAAGCGTGGCCGCGCCAGCTACAGCGGGGAGCGCAGCATCGGCTCGCCCGACGCCGGTGCCGTGGCCGTGGCCGTCATCGTCGAGCGGATCGTGGCCGACTGGCCCTGACTCTTCCTTCTACCCGTCCCAACTCACAACGATGTGGAGCCCCCATGAAGAAGTTCGTCAATGATCCGCAGCAGTTCGTCCCGGAGATGCTCGAGGGCCTGGCGCTCGCGAACCCGGACACCCTGAAGTACGTGCCGGAGTACAACCTGATCATGCGCGCCGACGGCCCGGACGAGAGCAAGGTGTCGATCGTGCAGGGCTCCGGCTCCGGGCACGAGCCCGCGCACGTGATGATCGTGGGCAAGGGCATGCTCGACGCCGCGTGCCCGGGCGACGTGTTCGCGGCCCCGCCGTTCGACTACGTGTACGAAACCACAAAGCTCATGGCGTCGCCCAAGGGCGTGCTGCTGCTGGTGAACAACTACACGGGCGACAAGATGGTCTTCGAGATGGCGCAGGAGATGTCCTCGGCGGACGGCATCGAGGTGAAGACGCTCTTCATCAACGACGACGTCTCCGTGGAGGACTCCACCTACACGATCGGGCGCCGCGGGGTGGCGGGCAACTTCTTCGTCATCAAGGCCGTGGCCGCCGCAGCCGAGCGCGGCGCGGACCTGGGCGAGGTGATCCGGATCGGCGAGAAGGTGAACTCGGTGACCCGCACCATGGGCGTTGCGCTCACCGCGTGCACGCCGCCGGCCAAGGGCAGCCCCCTGTTCGAGCTCGGCGACGACGAGATCGAGATGGGCGTCGGCATCCACGGTGAGCCGGGCCGCCGTCGGGCGAAGATGATGCCGGCCAACGAGATCGTCGAGGAGATGCTCGGCCCGATCGTGAAGGATCTGCCGTTCAAGGACGGCGATCGCGTGGCGCTCATGGTCAACGGCCTGGGTGGCACGCCGATCAGCGAGCTGTACCTGCTGTACGGGCAGGCGCACAAGCGCCTCGCGGAGCAGGGCATCAGCGTGGGCCGGAGCTATGTGGGGGAGTACTGCACGTCCCTGGATATGGCTGGTGCCTCCATCACGCTGGTGAAGCTCGACGACGAGATCGAGGGGCTACTCATGGACCCGGCGGAGATCCCTATCCGCGTGTTTTAGGGTCGCCGCGTTCGACGGCGGGCCGCCCACCTTCCGGTGGGCGGCCCGCCGCTACCTGTTGCCCGCGAAATGCGCTCGAAGCCCCAGGAAAGGCCCGGAGCCCTGCTTGAGGTGAGCTAGGAGATGCGGGTCAAGGTCCCGCACTTGCTCACGGTGAACCCCCTCGCGGACGACGGAATCTCGACGTAGCTTCGTGCCGAGCCGAAGTAATTGTCGATGAGCTCGTCGAACCCGCCGCTGAATCCGCTGGTTGTCTCCCAGTAGCAGGAGGTGCCGGTGCCGGAGATTTGATACAGACCGGGTCGGATGTCGATGCCCACCCGGAACGTTCCATCAGTAGTGATCTTGGAGGCGTTTGCTCCTGTTGTTGGAACCGTGGTCCAGGTGCCACACCCACTGGTCTTGAATCCTCGGTCGCTCGGAAGGATCTGGACATAGGTCCTGGCCGAACCGAAGTAGTTGCTGTTCAGCTCGTCGAAGCTGCCGGAGAATCCGCTCGTGGTCTCCCAGTAGCAGGAGTTGCCCGTGCCCGTGGCCCTGTACAGCCCCGGTTTGATCTCGGACCCCACGCGGAACGTGCCGTCCCTGCTGATGACAGTGCGTGGTGGCAGATAGATGGACACTGCTCCGCTGGTTGCCGTGAGGTTGTGGTATCCGGCCTTGACGGCGGTGACCCTGACCGTGATCTTCGTGCCGCCGTCGGCCGCCGCCAGCAAATAGCTGTTGCGATTCGCTCCTGGGATTGCACCTCCGTTCCGGAACCACTGGTAGGTGTAGGCGGAGGGAGTGGGGGAGAAGGACCAGCTGGCGGCGGTCAGCTTGTTCCCCGCCTTGGTGGTGCCGCTGATCTTCGGGTTGACCTTGATCACCATGGAGGCTTTGCCGACAGTGACCGCCTGGGTAGTGACTTGGCGGGTGGTGTAGCCGGGCTTGCTGACCGTGACGCGGACCGAGACCTTCGCGCCCACGTACGAGGTAGTCAAGTAGAGGGAGCTCTTGGTGCCGCCGCTGATGGGCTTGCCGTTGCTGTACCACTGGTAGGCGACCGCGGAACCGCTTGTCCACTCCTGTGACACCTTCAGCGTTTGGCCGAAACGGGCTGTGCCCGAGACGGCGGGCCACCGAATTGCGGTAATTGTCCCTGCTGCAATCCTGCGGGGCGATGACCAGCGGTCGAGGGTGGTGTAACCGGCCCTGGAGGCGCGGACCCGCACCTTCAGATCCTTACCCAGATCGGCAGCCGTCGCAGTGTAGGTACGACCGGTAGCGCCGGAGATCGCACTGCTGCCGCGGTACCACTGGTACCCGAGTGCGGCGTCGGAGGGCGACCACGTGCCGGGAGCGGCGGTCAGCTTGGCCCCGACGGTTGCAGAACCTGTGATGGCGGGTGCGGGCGATGAGGAGAAAACGCCGCTGGCAACGGTGACGGTCTTCGAGGTCAGGGTCAGCGGATTCATTCCTTCACCTGTGACCGTGAGCCTGACGGAAAGCTTCTGCGTAGCGTCGGCGGGTGTGACGGTGTAGCTACTGGCAACGGCTCCTCGAATCTCGGAGCCTCCTCGGTACCACTTGTAGGTCACCTGGCCGGCCGGGTTTACAGCAGGGGCAGCAACGGAGAGTTTCTGCCCCACGGCGGGCTTCCCTGAGACGACTCCGTTCCAGGTTGCGGTGAAGTCGCCCTTATCAACAGCGACCGAGGTGCTGACCGTGGCGCTCGCTATGCCGTCGGCATTGATGCCGCGGACGGTGAGAATGAGCGCGCTCCCGCGCAGTGAAGCAGGAATGATGAGGGTCGATCTGCTTCCGGCCGTCAGGATTTCGGTCTTGAGCGGAAGGCCGGCGGTGCCCGACCATGCAAATTCCAGTTTGTCGGCGTTCAGCCATTGTCCTCCGTCGGAGACCATCGTCGCGCCGGCTTGAACTCGTGCGCCAGAATACAGATCGATAGTCGGGCGACCAGTATTTACCGATTCCGGGACGGCAGCAGCGGGTTCCTCTGGTGCCGACGTCGGCTCTGTAGGGGCAGCGGTTTCCGGCACGGGTGCAATAGTCGGTTCAGGGGCGCTGGACGTTTCCGGCGTCGGTGTCGCGTCCGGTTCGGCCGGAGGCGATGACGGCGTCGTCAGGTCGCCCGGTTCCGGCTGGAGCGTCGCCGTCGGTCCCGCCGTCGGAGTCGATGGATCGGTCTCGACGGCCATTGCCGATGGGCCGGAAAGGAGGCCTGCCAGTAGGGCGGTGATGCCGGATAAAACAGTAATCGAGCGCAAGCCACGGGATCGGTCCCGCGACTGCCCCGAGAAATCAAAATCATGAGACAAGTGATTGCCTTCCCCAGAAGACGGCCGGCACATCCGGCCGCAGATAAGTGTATGGGGTCCAAAGGGAAAGAAGGCCCACCGCGCAAATGGTGTGCCCTGCTCTAATTGATCAGCATGCGTAGCTTAGGTTCAAAATCCTGCATTTGATTCTGCTGCATGCGGGAAAACGTTCCTCGCCCTGATTGTTGTGGGGCAGGGGAGTACGAGTGATTACTCCGCCTTGATGGTGAGTGTCTGCCCGCACCGCCCGGCCCGGGCGTCGTCGACAACAGCGGCCACTCAGGGGCGATAGCCTTACGGCGACGTATTGAACCCGGCGGGGCAGGCCTGCATCGCTTTCATCTTCATGAGGGGCATTCCTTGGATCTACTGAGTGGCGTGAGCCTCGACCTGCTGCGCATCCTCACCTGGGTTGTCCCCGTCGTCGTCGTGGTGGTTGCCGGGTTCCTGCTCCGGCGCAGCTTCCACTGGATCGCGCTGGGCGCCGTGCTCCTTTTCGCGGCCCTCAATGCGGGTGCTGCAATCTATGTTCTGAACCACTTCAGCGATGCGCGGTGGTCTCCGGAAGGGCAGGAGACGCTGAGCGCTCCCTCGCTCTCAGAGACGCCCATGGTGGGGGATTTCCTGGAACCCCTCGACTCCGCGCTGGAAGGCGTCGTGGGAGGAGTGAACGACTTCCGGGCTTTCCAGGAGGCACTCCCCGTAGCGCTGAATTTCCTTGCGGCGTCCGGTTGGGCGCTGCTGGTCGCGTTCCCGCTGGTCGTCGTCGCCGCCGTCGTCAGCTTTGCTGCGGCCCAGCGTCGGAAGGCGGAGTTCCGGAAGTATCGCGCAACCGTCGACTCACTCAAGGACGAGCTCGATCAGATCAAGCGGCAGCTGGCGGCCGGGTATCCCACGCCGCCCGCGGGGTCCCATGTCGTCGATGTGGGACCCCGACAGCCGGGCCGTGGCTAGTTCGTTCCCTCAGAGGGTTTCCGGAATGGGGCGTCCCGGGAAGAGGGTCGCGTACTGCTTCCGGTACAGCCTGCGGCCCACGAGTCGGTAGGCGAGGCGGACCGGCAGGGGGATCTCCTTGAAGAGCTCTTCCCTGTCGGCGGGCGGATTCGTGGCGAGCACCATCCCGAGATAGCCGATCATGAACTTCTTGTCGAACGTCTCGATCCCGTGCTGCCCCACCTCGTTGCCTTCCTTCTCCGTCAGCACCTTATCGACGACGGGCATCATCTCCGTGACCTCTCGTCGCAGGTGCACCTGCAGCACTCCTGAGAGATCTGCATACCGGTCAGCAAGTTCCCGTCCCATGTGCGGGTCCGCCGTCTCCATCCAGCGCAGGCGAAACGGCGCGATGTTGTTGAGCCGCTCCGTAACCTGCCGGTGTTGGGCAAGCATCTGCTCCACGTGCAGGGCGCAGGCAGGCGCTCTCTCTGTCAGTTTCGGGTACATGAGGAGATCCTCGCCCTCGTGATGGACGTGGAGCACGTTATCGAAGTTGCCCAGCACTTCGCCCACGTATGCGGCACGGGAGGTGTCACCCGGTCCGACGGACCGCACCAAGCCGGGAGCCTCGTCGTAGGCCCACAGGAAGAAGCGGTGGATCCGCCGCATGGCCGCCGTCCCGGTGCAGAGGATGGGCCCGGCGGGTACCGGCGGTGCGGTTTCGCCAGCCTTCATAGTGAAGAAGTCGGTCATGGGAGCGCCTCTCGTGGAACCGGGCGAGACCAATTCTGTCCCCGGCACTGGAAGTGTAGGCACGGGCTTAGGTGGACACAATGGCCATCACGCAATGCCCGGCGATGCCTTATCGGGATGGCGGTCTTGAGCCGAGGGGCAGAGAGACCTATCTTGACGCCGTGATGGTGTCCGGGAGCGAATACTAGGGAGACCCGCTGATTATCTAGATGCTTACTCCACGATAACCCCCGAAATGATTGCAGTCTAGGTCCGCACCTGCCCTTAGAAAGACAGAGGCACATGAGGGACGAGAGCTACGACTCCTGCATCGACCAAGCACAGAGAACCTTCGTCCGTCTCTCCAACAAAACTCTGGTTGTTTGGTGCGACAATGACAAAGCCGGTAGGAAGGGAGCGAAGACTTCGATCTAGGTCGCCCAACTAGCGGCGTCCATTTGGGCAAGACGGAGCAAAGTATCCAGGTCACGTTGAGCTGCCAGCCATTGCATCCCACTCACTCCTTCTAGCTGACCTGGCACCCGACTATGTAACCAAGCTGCCCAAGTCCAAGCGTCCGTTGTACCTGAAGCAAGAATGTCGAGAACCTTTGGTAAACCGATGTGAGCCGTACCGTCCAGCCTGAACTGCGAGACTGGCAGGACGACTTGCTGGTCGGTGGTGATGCAACCTAAAAACTGGCGATCGAAAACCATCTCCAAAACGTCAAGCTCCCGTACCCCAACCCAGGTAGCAACACTGCTTGAGGTATAAAAAGGTCCGACAAGTTCTGCGAACCTATTTCTTCTCACTCTCTTCCACACCGTCTACCCTCCGCACTGTTGGTCTTGTGTCGACCGATTCACCAGCCGTGTCTGAACTTACCTACCAGCGGGCTTGATAGTGCGAACGAGCTGCTCCCAAGACTCTTGATTCTTGATCAAGGAAATCGACTGGTCGGGCGCCATCAAAGTAGCCGCTCGGCGAGCAGAGCCAACACGCAAGACCAAGACTGGTGAAGTTCCCCTGTCGCAAATAAAGTAGCTGAGTAATCACCCTAAAAACTGTTCGAGTACTTCGATCAAATTGAAATCCAGGGTAAACCTCAGCACTGCCGTAATTGAACCGAATGACACGATCATCTAGCCGCTCGAATATATGCTCTGCTTGCGCAATGCTCAGAATTTCCAGTGCTTCATCCTGAGAGAGCAGACCAAACTCTTTCCTTATGGAGCGCATCAGGTAATCGGTATCTGCGATGCCCGAAACAGTACGGGGCGACAACGGCGGATCAAGATTAGCCAGAAGACGACGAAGGTCACTGACGCTTTTACCGTAGGCTGCTTCTTGAGATGAGGGCTCACCTTGTGCCATTGGATTGTGTCAACCCCTTTTAGTGGACCGACTGCGCTGCAAGATAGTCGGATGGAACGGTATGACGAACATTGTACGCCTGCCATAGGGCTGGTCATGCCCAGCTACATCGGAATTAGGGGCAAAGTATCGGTGGAATAACAGCATAAAAGGCGATAGCTAAGCCTACAACGCCGAGAACTCCGTAGAAGGGTGCGATGGACCACGAGGACCACACCGTGTGGCTGGGGAACCACCGTTCTGCAATGGCAAGCAGCCTTCTCAGCCCACGCTGTTGAGAATCTTCCGTTTCTTCAGCTTCGGAAGTATTCATGGAGAACATCCCAATTCTCCTCGCTCCTGAACTATAAGTGCCCAGTCCGGCAACAGCGTCATATAGCTTTCGGTACTTCCTCTCTTGGCTCAAGTAGTTAGCGTCCAAGAAAGCGAACAGTAGGACGGAAGTAATCCCCAAAAGCGCAATCGAGCCTGACTTTTGAGTTAGGGCATATCCGTAAGTTGCTGTAACTATCGGCAATGCCCAAGATTTTGAGTTAGAGGACGCCGTGGACATTCGCGTGACAACCGCTTGAATGAAATCCAAGTGTTTTCTTCGGTCTTCGTCAGTTGACGGTTGCTCGGTCATGTCTTTTCAATCCTTGAGCATTCTCCGAGGAGCTTTTCCCAGACATCATCCTTCGCCGCCTCAGAATAACTTGTTTTTGGGGGCCAAATTCGGCCTATCGCGTCAGATTCCCAGCGAGGGACAAGGTGAACGTGGATGTGCGGCACCGATTGTGTCGCAGCTTCGCCGTTCGATTGTATGATATTCAAGCCGTCCGGGTGGATGGCGTTTTTAACCGCTTTAGAAAGGCGAATGATTGATATGGCTAGGTGGCCCGCAGAGTCTTCGGACAACTCCCAGATGTGCGGGACGTGTTGTCGTGGGATTACCAACGTGTGTCCTAGGGTCGCTGGATTCAGTGGAAAGAAGGCAATTACGTGGTCATTTCGGTATACCTCGCGAACGGCTGAGTCTGTTTGATTAACAATCGAGCAAAAGGGGCAGGGCGCATTATTCACCAAAGTCGTACCTTCCCTTGGCTTGACCAGCTTTCGAGGTTGCGAGACATTTTGTTGAACGTTGCCTTAGAATCAATTCTTCCATTCCATCCAGTTTCCGTGGGATCGAAGATCGGGACCCCCGAAATTCCACTTACAGCTTGGAAAGGGTTCGCGCCTGGGGCGTCCACCGCGCCCATTGAGGACAGTCCATGAATCCGCACGCCAAGCAACGGCTTCTTTAGTGCCCAAGCCCGTTCAATTTCATACAGCACCCAATCGCGAGTCGCTGTCTGCGAACCGATGAGTACAATCACGGCCCTCTTGTATGCCATCTCTTTGTCGATCCAACTCTCAATGGATTTCTGGCCTTGCCGGCGCACTTCCTCCCAGTGTTGAGAGTTCAACAGCGGCTGGCCTTCGAGAGCATTTACATTGCGTACGAGCTGGACTCGATGCACGTCGCGTTCATAGTGGAAGCTGTAGAAAACTGTTCGTGCCAAAGTTCTACCACCTTTTGTAAATAGTTGTCTAGAAATTGTTAGAATGGAGGTTCTGAGTAGTTTGTCCAACTGCTTGAAACTCCCCGGGGAGTAACGGCGGGTTTTGTGTCGGCTAAAGTATCGCTTTGCGTGAAGCCGGGAACTCTGCGGAGCGTCGCGGCTTCTGCGATCAATTCCTCATTATCTGCGTAGCCTGGTTGCTTTCGTAGATGGTCAAAGATTACGATTACTAGACGCTTTCCAGTTTGCGGCCCGACACGACATTCGGCGCCGTACACCTGATCGTTGTCCCTCAGCGCGATAGTGATCGCGGCAACCTGGTTTGAGTCTAGGTTATCGCTCTCAGACAAGTGCTCCCAGATTGCGTTGCTCATGTCATATCTCCATGATTTTTGTAGTGCAAATGAGAGGGAAGTGTTGAGCACTTGCCTGAGTTGTGGCTTTTTGCTCGCCCATTCCATGATCGATGCGGCAACGACTTCTGCTGTTGCAGCGGAAGGAACCGGCTGTGCTTGTTTCTTTCCAAACGGTCCGTATGGGTCCTGTCCGGAAAATTTCAGGCCAAGGACCGGCACTCCGCGCCCAAGCAGCCAGCCGACTTCTTGATCACACCACGCACTTTCAATGATTCGAGGAAGAAGAAAGACGACCCCGCCGTGCACGGACTGCAAGCTAGTTTCAATAGCGGTGTGCCACTCGTCGTCTACAGCAACGTCCTCATGGGCGACAAAGAGCGTGACGCCGTACGTCTTCAGTGCGTCTGCAACCTTCTTTACGAAGGATTGCTGGGTGGTGAGGTGGGAAGCGAAGAGTTGGAGTGGACTTTCGTCCTCAACAAAGACACCGATCTCTGGCGCATCGAACACTTGTTGTAGGGCGGTTGAGATTTCACGAAGTTGTGCGCGGGTCAAGTCTCGGAGCGTCGTCGATGCGATTCTCTTTTTTGTGTCGTCGTCGGTCGGTCCGTAGTTGTCGTCGCCTTCCCAGTGATCTGGTAGTTCGGCGATGCCTGCTTCGTAGAGCACCATGTTCAGATCAGCTAATGACATCGACGTCATCTGTTCTGAAACGGCACGGAGGAGGCGAAGTTTTTCATAGTCGATTGCCATGGGTTCAGTTTATGGGCACGGGGTCGTGGTAGGCGGCAGGGAGACCGAATCCGCGACATGGCGTCCGAGCAAATCCTCTGTCAGCTTCGGGGTGGTGAAGTGTGTCGCGGGCAATGGCGCATTGGTGGTTGCCGCCGCGAGAAGCGATTGTCCGATGGCGTGCGCTGTCGAGCCTAAGGCGTCGGTCGTGCGAGCACCCTCGTGCTGGAGGCCTGCAGTCTCATCAACGACTTGTCTGCCTGAGGAGCGGTAGACGCGTGCTGGTCAATTTCACCGACGCGGCACCGGGGCCGGAGCAGGCGCTTGGCACGCGGGTGGCGTGAAAACGCGACGGATAGGTCTTGAGGCGCCGACACACGTGTCGATTTGTTCGCCGCAGGTCGTGCCAACAAGGGGTGCACTCAGTTTGCTCCGAAAATGAGAGCCGAAGGCGGCACCTCTAGCGCGTCGGCCAATCCGAACAGTTTGGACATGTGTGGATTGGAGGAGGTGGTGGGGTCACGTGGGGATCCTCGACCGGCCTCTAACAATTGGACATGGTTCTTCGTGATGCCCGCCGCATGAGCAAGCCGCTCCTGGGTCAAGCCCCGTGCAAGACGCTGAGCCCGTACGCGTGTGCCAAGAGACACGGCATCGCTCGCTGTCCAAGGCATATCAAATACCGTGTCAAAGAGGCCTTATAGAATCGACCCTATACATCAGGATTCCGACAGGGGAGGTGTGCATGTGGACTCCCCTGACAGCCAAGGTCCTGGGCGAGCGTGTTCGGGCAAGACGGCTTGACCTACGTCTGAGCCGGCGGGCACTTGGAGAGAGAGCTGGCCTCTCTGAGAACCAGATCTATCTCATCGAAGCTGGGAGGGGGTCGAACGTGGAGCCATCGGGGATGTCCAATCCGAAAGCTTCATCTATCTTCGCTATTGCAGAGGCACTTTGGATGGATCCGGCAGACCTCCTGATTGCCCTGACGAGGCCGGGGGGTGCATCCATGGAGCAAGCCTTCGTAGCTGAGCGGACTCAGGAGATCGAGTCCTTGCGGGAATACTGACCCCGTGAACGCGGCCTTGTGGGTCCGCACCGATGCCGAGTCGCAGCACGGCACAAGGAGTCATCAGGCCTCCCCTATTGGATCTCGGTCCTGGTTCTACCATTGAACGTTCGAACCACCGCACCCTGGCCCACCGCCTCCTTAAGATCGGCACCTACAGGGGCTGCTTCGATCTTGCTTTCAGTAAGAGAGCAGCCGTGGAGCATTTCCTTCAAGCGACTACTACCAGCAGCGCGCTCAGTTTGAATCTGTCGCGAAGGGGCTCATCAGGCCGAGGGCGGTGACCGCCTTGGATGTGGCCATCATCCGGTCCTGCGTGGTGACTCGTCATCCCGGCTCGGTCTGTCATGCTCCGGTTGAGACTGGTGTCGCGCTCATTCGGTAACGACGCGGTGCTGCAAGGATCTGATGGAAAGTGGCCCCAGAACCTACAAGCTTCGGACGCGGCGAGAAGTCGTCTGATACTAGCCGTAGACTCTTGGCTCATGGCCAGCGACAGGGGTGTAGATGAGCATCATCGATGACTTCGTGAACGAGTACGAGCGTCAGTTCGATTACTGGGAAGCCGCCGCTCGGATCGTCCAAAGGCTTCTGGAAGCCGAACTTGCTAGTTCCGGCTTGCGCGCGATCGTTACGAGTCGTGCTAAATCCGTCGATCGTCTCGCAGAAAAACTACGAAAGCGTAACCAGGAGAAGCACTACAGAAGCACTGCCGATATTAAGAAGGACATCGCTGACCTCGCTGGCGTACGGGTCGCGCTCTACTTCCCGGGCCAGATGGACGAAGTGGAGCGACTCATTCACGTGACTCTTCAAGTCATGAAGATAAACCGATTCCCTGTCCCAAAGGAGCAAAGCCACACGAAGCATGGAAAGGTCGATTTTGACGGGGGAGGTGGAAGCGGTAAAGAAGACGACGGCACTCAAACCCACCGCCAACGCTTTTCCGGATACGGAGCAACACACTACAGGGTGCACGTACCGGGGACGCACCTCGCAGCAGAGCAGAAGCGCTACGCCTCGGCTCTGGTTGAAGTCCAGGTGGCATCTGTCCTAATGCACGCCTGGTCCGAGGTGGAACATGATCTTGTGTATAAGCCACAAGAGGGTGCGCTATCTCGATCAGAATATGCTCTTCTTGATCAACTCAACGGTCTAGTCCTAGCGGGCGAAATTGCTTTGGAACAGCTTCAGCAGGCGGGTGATGCGAGAGTGACCGGCGGCGACACACAGTTCCGCGATCACTACGAGCTTGCTGAGTTCCTTCGAACGCGGTTACTCGCGCGGGGCATCGGACTTACGGACGCGACCTTGGGCCGCGTAGACGTACTGTTTGACTTTCTCGCTGAGCAAACTTCCGCCACAGCTTCATCAGTGGAAACGTATCTTGATCAGTTGAAGCGCGACTTCGAGGTTCGACCGGTCGCAGCGCAGCTTGCCGATCTGATGTTGTCGGGTAATGAATCGAGATATCAGTCTTATCTCCGCGCCATGTCCGCTTCACGTCATCCGTCAAAGCGGGGACGCCCTGAGACCACAGGGGCGAATGCTTCTACACCAGAAACCCTAGTTTTGGGGGAGTTCATCACCTACTGGGTCATTCTGGAAGGCATGCTCAAACAGCCGAACGGCATCGATAACGAAAAATCGCGGCCTTTAGGAGTAATATTTCAAGAACTGCGCAAAAAGGAAAAAATTTCTCAGGAGCAGTTCCTGAAGCTGCTTTCCCTACGCGACTTGCGCAACCGTGTTCTCCACGGACGGGCTGAAGAAGTTCCCTCGAAAGAGTTGAAGGTGGCAGCGGCTTGGCTACGGGACTTTACGAATAACTTGAAGTTGTGAAGTGGTACACAAGAAGAATAACCCCATGTCAACAACCGAAAGGCACGCTGGCAATAAGGGCCACTCAAAAGGTCCATCATAAGAGTTCTTCTTCGGCTGACGCAGTCGATTGGCCTTAGCTAAATTATCGATCGCTTCTACCGAAAGATTTACCTGTTAAAGCGGCTCTTCGGACATCCGGTGGGGGTGAGGGTCTGGGGCGTGCTGGTTGAGGGGTGGCGGGAAGGGGTCGAGGTCCCCGAGGATCAGTAGCGCCAACCGCTGTTCCTAGTCCGAGGACCTCGACGTGTCTCACCATAGGTCGAGGCGCGCCGGTGCGCGCCCTGCCGATTGTCCTTGTTCGCGGGCGTGTTCGCGCTGCGATCTGCTGGTGGGCCTCGAGGGGGTGCATGTCGAGCAGGTCCAGCGCGTGGACGGCGTGCTCGTGGTGACGGTGTCGACGTCACCGCAACCGATGGGGTGTCCGGCGTGCGGGGTGATCGCGGTCGGTCGGGGCCGCCGCCGGCGGGTGCTCCACGACGTGCCCGGCGCGACCAGGGTGCGGGTGATCTGGCGCCAACGCATGTGGCGGTGCGCCGATCCTGACTGTGTTCGGGGTGTGTTCCTCGAGCAGGTCCCAACACTCGTGAAAGCGCGGGGATCCATCACCAGGCGCGCGACCGTCTGGGCGATCAGGCAGCTGCGCCGCGAGCATGCCACGATCGCGGGGATCGCCCGGCAACTGGGCACCTCCTGGAAGACGGTGTGGCGGGCGGTGGAACCCGAACTGGCGCGGCTCGCCGCCGATGAATCGCGCTTCCACGGGGTGACCCCCCTGGGCGTGGGTGAGCACATCTGGCATCACGTCGATCCCCGACGACGGGGGCCGAAGGAACTCACCGGCATGGTCGATCTCACCCGCGACAAGGACGGCAAGACGCGGGCCCGGTTACTGGACCTGGTTCCCGGACGGTCCGGGAAGGCCTACAGGGACTGGCTCCAAGCCCGCGGCGACGCGTTCCGCAACAACGTGGAAGTCGCCGCACTGGACCCGTTCGCCGGCTACAAGACCGCGATCGACGACACCCTCGAGGACGCCGTCGCGGTGCTCGATGCGTTCCATGTCGTCAAACTCGGCACCCATGCTGTGGACGAGGTCCGCCGGCGCGTCCAGCAGGACACCCTCGGCCATCGCGGACGCAAGGGCGACCCGCTCTACGGAATCCAGACCATCCTGCGTGCCGGCGAGGAGAACCTCACCGACAAACAACGCGCCCGGCTCACCGCCGCGATCGACGCGAACCCGGTCCACGACGAGGTCTTCATCGCCTGGCAGTGCGCCCAGCGGCTACGCTCGGCCTACCGCGCGGAGCATCTCACAGAAGGGCGCAGGATCGCCGAGGACATCGCCGATACCTTCGCGACCTGCCCGATCCCCGAAATAGCCCGCCTGGGGCGGACCCTGCGGCGCTGGCGTCAGGCGTTCCTGGCCTACTTCACCACCAACCGCACGAACAACGGCGGCACGGAAGCCATTAACGGCATCATCGAACTCCACCGCCGCCTCGCCCGCGGCTACCGCAACCGCCACAACTACCGACTACGCATGCTCCTGGTCGCCGGCGGCCTCAAACAATGACCCCTACCGGATGTCCGAAGGGCCCCCTATCCGGGGTTGGCCCGCCGTCGGGCAGTAGCGCAAGGCCCTCACGCTTGAGGCTGTTTTCGTCTTAGCAGGGCCGATAGGTCTTTCCGCCGGGCGCATAGCAGCGGGGCCCGGTGTATCCGGGGTAGGGATCCGCAGCTGCAGGCGGAGCAGGTGGGACGTACGGCGCCGCGGGCGGGATGTAGGGCTCGGGTGCGGGCGGTAAGTTCCGAATCCGCTCCTGCTCAGCGGCTGCTGCTTCAGCCGCCAGTCGGTCAGCTTCGGCACGAGCGTCGGCTTCGGCCTGGACGCGTGCGGCTTCGATGCGAGCAGCTTCTGCGGCCTCCGCTTCCAGACGTTCTGCCTCAACGCGGGCGGCTTGGGCTGCTTCCGCCTTGACGCGTTCCGCCTCGAGGCGCTTCGCTTCAGCGGCCTTCGCCGCTTCTGCCTTCGCGGCTTCTGCCTGGGCCGCCTTCTCTGCTTCCTTGAGAGAGGTAGCTTTCGTATTTGCAGCGGTTAGTGACTTCTCACCCTTCGTGATCTGCGTGTCGAGATCACTGATGTACGCGGCGGTGCGATCGGCTCCGAGAGCGATGACGCGGACGGTGTCCTTGCCTGCTTCGAGCGTTTCACGGACGGCTTTCGCGGTCGTGAGGGCGGCGAGGATGCCGGCGGCAGTCGCAGCGGCCGCTGATCCTGTTGCGCCGACGGGGGCCTCGGTTGCCGCTGTCAATGCGTCCATGGCGTCGACCACTTCGGCCGGCACGGTGCAGGCCGCCGAATCGTCCAACAGCCCGATGGCCTGAGCCGAGGCTTCGGCGTATGCGGCTTGGACTTCGTCGTAGTACTTCCTGTTCGGCTCGATGAGCATCGGCACACCGAGGCCCACCCGAGCGAGTTCTGCATTGACCAGCGTCTGGTCGTCGAGGAACACTGCGGCCAACACGCGGTCGTACTTGTCCGTCCGCTCGACGTCGAAATCGAGGCCGACCTGTGTGCCGGGTGGTGTCAGCGATTCGAGCTTCTCGGTCGCCTCCGGGCCGAGGCACTCGACGGGATTGTCGGGATGTTTCGTCTCCGGTGTGTCCACGTTCAGCAGGCGGACCGTCTGATCATAACCGTCGAAGTTGATGACCAGGGTGTCGCCGTCGATGACTCGCACCACGGTGCCGGGCTGGTACTCGACCGCAGACTCCGTGGCAGGTTCGGAGCCGTTACAGGCGGTCAGCGTCGAGGTGAGAACTGCGACGGTCAGGAGGGACGCCGGCGTGAGCCGGCGGAAACGAGCATGGTTCATCGATCTTCTTCTGCAGGTGTGAGTATGACTTTGCCCGGGGTCGACAATTAAGCTCCGGCGACCTCTACCGCTTACGGGACTGTCGCCCCGGGGGCGGCAGGCTGCCGGACGTTGATGCCCAGCAGATCATTGCCCCAGAGCACGACATAGAAGATTTAGCACAGAGTTGGGCTTCGGCTGCTCCAACACGCGGTGATGATCAACCCTGCCGTGACCCCGGATGCCCGGCGACACGCGAAGATCCCCGCGCATACTCCAGCGCCGACCGCACCATCTCCTCGCCCGCCAGGATGCCCCGCGCCCCGGTCACGGTCAGGTGCGGCCGCTCGAACCCTGTGGCGTGGAGCTCCCCGTGCGCCGGCCTGAAGGCGATATCGGCGACTTCCAGCATCCCGGCGTCGAGCAGTGAATCACCCGCCGTGATCAGGGTGTCCACTCCCATGCGCTCACGCACCTCCGCGACCGCCGCCTCCTTGCTCACCGGCACCGGCACGCAGTACAGCTTCCGGCCCTGCAGTGACACTTTCCAGCCGCGCTGTCCGCACCAGTCCGTCAGGTCCGCCAGGTACTCCGGCGACAGGGACGCCCGCTCCACGAGACAGTAGATGAAGGTGTCCTCCGCGGTTCGCGCCCGGACCAGTCCCTGGACGGGGTTCTCGACCGTCAGCTGCTCGAAGACCTCCGCCAGCGGCACGCACTCCCGGCTGATCCTGCTCCGGATCGACGCCGTCCATGCGGCGTCGGGCACGCCGTCCTTCATGAGGACCGCCCCGTTGGTGCTGATCGCATAGCCCCTGCCCCGACCGGGCAGACGGATCCGCTCGAACTGCTCCCGGGTCCGCGTGGTCACCGGGACGAACTGGCCCCGCTGGGCGAGATCCTCGAGCATCGCCTCGGCCGACCGCGTCATGAAGGACAACGGAGCACCCCGATAGACCTCCGCGACCACCATCGGGGGAGCGGCGTCATCCGGCCCCGCCAGCAGCATGGAATTGGCGGAGTAGATCAGCGTGCGGTCCAGGTCCGAGGCGAACAGCACCCGCTGCCCCGAAGTGTTGTCCTCCGCAACGCTGCTGGCCGTCGTCGTCGCCAGGGTACTCATGCGTCGGCCTCCGCCACCCCGGCTGGAAGCACGGGATGGATGAGCCCCACACAGCTGTAGGGCAGATCCGGCACCTCCACCACGTCCACGCCGCGCTGCGCCGCCAGCAGCAGGATGTGCTGCAGGTTCCCCTGCGCACCGGGACGAATGAGGATCTTCCACGGGACCCGCCGCAGCAGCACCCTCGTGGTCTCCCCGACGCCCGGTTTCACGAGGTTCACGTTGTCGATGCCGAACTCGCGGCTGATCCGCTCGACCGCCGCCCACCCCGACCAGTCCGGACGAACAGGCTCCGACGGTCCTTGCTGCGCGGCGAGCACGTCGTCGCGGACGTCCCCCAACTGCTCCTCGATCGCCGTCAGGAATGCGTTGGACACGTCCGCGGGCCCGAGGCCGGTGTAGAACTTCGCCCCGTGGAAATCCTCGGGCCCGATCAGCGAGCGGTTGAACACGGTCCGGGACACCAGTCCGGAGACCGTGGAATTGAGGCAGGCCGAGGGGATGAGGAAGTCCTCACGGGTGCCGAAGATGCTCACGCAGTGCCCCGGGTCGGCCAGGACCGCGAGATCGGCGGGGAAGCGCACGCCGTCGGTCTCCTCGAACCGCTCGACGGCGGCAGCGAGCTCCCGGGCGATCGCGCCCTTGCCGGTCCACCCGTCCACGAACATCACGTTCTCCGGCCGGTGGTGCGAGGCAAGGTAGCTCAGGGCTGTGGTGTCGATCCCTAGGCCCCGCACGATGCTCGCCGTGTAATGCTGCAGCTCGATCCCATGGACGGCCAACGCCCAGCGCTTCATGAGGATGCCGAGCGGCGTCCCGGCCCGCGCCAGCGAGACGAGGACGACGTCGGGCCCGCGCAGTGCGAGGACCTGCTCGGTGACCACGCCCACGGCGTGCGCCACCCGCGTCTTCGACCCCTCCAGCGCGTCCCGAAACAGCGCCGAATACTCGGCCGAGGGTGCGAACTCCTCGGGCAGGGACTCCGCGTAGCTCGCCGTCCCCGTCTGGTTAGCCAGTTCACGCTCGGCCACCGGCGCCTCGAGCTGCGCCTCGCTGAGATCCTTCAGCAGCCAGGTCACGTCCTCGGGGGAGTAGGACCCGAAGGCCGGGCCCTGCTGCGGCCGGGGGTACGGCGATTCGGCTTGCAGCAGGACTAGGTGGACCTCGGCCCCGGACCCGGCGACTGCATCGCTGATGCTGCCGGGACCGGTCAGGGCGTCGGCCGCGGTGCCGGGTTCGGGCAGGACCACGACGGCGTCGAAGAGAGCGCCCGGGTGCGTGACGTTGTAGGCGAAACGGCGCCCAGGGCCGTCGAGGGTGGCGTCGTGACTCCCGAAGGTGACGGCGGATCGGATGGGGTAGCCGGGCTCGTCGTGCACGAGGATCGGCGAGCGGGTGCTGGTCGAGAACAGCACGCTCGCGGTGGGCAGTTGCTCCTCGAGTGCGTGGGCGACGGCCAGCGGCAGCGCCATGAACTCCTCCGTGCCCAGCACGAGTACCCGGGAGGCGCCGGCCAGTCCGTCACGGAGCGTGGCGGCCAATGCTGCAGCTGCATCCGTCGCCGATCCGGCGTCGACCCCGAAGCGGGGGCTGCGGATGGCCGGGACGCTGCCGGTCGCGTCCACGATCCGCACGCGACCTGGGGCCGCATCGCGGACCGGGGTGTCCTGGACCTGGTCGATGAACGAGGCAGCGGCGTCGGGCAGGTCCGCCGGCAGATGGATGGACCCGGTGCCGAGGGCGACGACGTCGATCCTGCATCCGAGCTCAGCCGCGAGGGCCGCCAGTGCGGCGTCGTCGTCGGCGCTTCGCAGGTCGATGAGGGACGCCACGACGTACCGTTCGTGCGCGCTCGCCGCGTGGAGTTCGCGGATCGTGTTGATCACGGTGGCTCCGGTGCTGAGCTCGTCGTCGACGAGGACGACGGTCCGGGCGCTGTGCACCCCGCTGTGGCGGGTGGGGATCAGCTGGTGGGAGGTGGCGTGGGAATGCGCCTCCTCGAAGCGGCCGTAGGGTCGGACGGCGTCCTCGCCGGTTGCCGCGTGGCGGGTGGAGTGGAGGTAGTAGGTGCCCAGCATCTCCGCGACCAGATGGCCCAGCCCGGTGGCGGTCTCGGCGTACCCGATGGTGACGACGTCGGGCAGGGCCGCCCGTGCCGGGGCGAGCATCGCCTCGAGCTCGGCGATCGCCTCCCTGCGTGTGGGATTCGGCCCGGCGGAACCGCCGACGTCGGACAGCAGGTCCTGTAGGCGGGCGGCAGCGCGCACGACGACGTCGTCCGTGCCTCCGGTCGACGAATCGGCGGGGCGCAGTGCCCGCTGGACGAGGAGGCCGAGCAGGTGACCCGCGGCGATGACGATGCCGGGTTCGGTGGGCACGTGCTTTGCGAGGACCCGGGAGACCAGGAGATGCGCGCGCTTCGGGTTCCGCCGCAGGGCGAGGCTCACCAGCAGGTCCACCGGCAGCAGGCTCCGCTCGGCGTCGGAAGCGAGGACGATGCCGAGCCTCTCCGAGAGCGGTGCATCCGTCGCGAGGTCGGGCGGCGTCATCGCATGCCTGCTTCCAGGAGTTCCACGAAGCTGACATCGGCGCGGGCCACCCCAAAGGCCCGTGCCCGCAGCAGGGTGCGCTCGGCCCAGGAGCGGTGGGGTTTGAGTTCGTTCATCTTGTTCCCGTAGGTCGAGGCCATCACGCCGCCGACCGCGTTGCTCATGACATCGAGGGCGTCCACGTACTGCTCGTGCGTGACCGTCAGCATGGCGTGGACCACCGGCACGTGGCTCGGATGGATGACCGTCTTGCCCTGCAGGCCGTTGGCCTGATCGAGTTCGATCTCCCGCAGGAGCCCATCGAGATTGTCGATGAGGATCCGCTGGCGGAGTTCCTTCTCGTTGGCGGCGTCGAAGGGTGTCACCCGCAGGAGCGGCTTCAGGAGGCGCTCGCTGTTCGTGAAGTGCTCCCACACCGGCGCGGAGATCACCCGGGCGTGCTCGGCGCGACCGAGCACGTTGACGACGTCGCCGATGGCGCTCGCCACCACCTGCACGTCGTAGATGGTCAGGTCGCGTGAGCGTCGGATCCCGAACGCACTGGACATGTCCGTGGCGCCGAGCCGCACGCACAGGACGATCTCCTGGAACTCGTCGATCAGCGCGGCGATGTTCTGCAGGGCGCCGAGCCGGGTCTCCACGTGGGTGGTGAGGGGGTCCTCGATGATCGGCATGGCCCGGAGGGGAGCGCCGGCGTTGTCGCGGCCGCTCTCGGTGTTCAGTTGGGCGACGGCGTCGAGGAAGTCCCGCCCGCGGGAAGTCTCGTTCTCGAACTTCGGCAGGACGAAGCCCGTGACCACGCGGAGGTGCTCTCCCGCCCGGCGTCCGATCCGGAGCAACTGCTCGGCACTGCGGCACCGGATGAACAGCAGGGGCAGCTCGTCGGGGTGCCGTGCATCGAGGTCGGCCAGCGCGGCGAGGAGATTGTCCTCCGCGGCGTCCAGCTCGTCGTCCGGCACGGCGTCCTCGAGGCAGAGCACCGTGCTGAGGCAGCCGGCCGCCGTCTGCTTCAGCACGCCCTTCGCGAGGTCGGCCCGATTGGCCGGCGAATAGAGCGTCGCGCCGAGCCCGACGGCGAGCAGCAGGGGATCGGAGCCGGCGTCGAAGTGTTCCGGTGCGAGGAAGAACAGGCGCTCCTGCTCGGCCGGGTCAAGCGTCCTGAAGTGCTGCATGGTTCCCCCGTGAGTGAGCGACGGCCGTCCCGGGCCGGTAGCGCGTGGGCCGCATCAAGAGTGCGGGATGGACATGGTGAAACCGAACTCGGCCCAGATGGCTTCGTCGGGAGCCTGGGCGGCGACGTACTCGACGCGCAGTTCCAGGACCGCGCCGATCCGCGACAGGTACAGGACGGCCTTGTCGCCCCGCCGGTTCGCGGGGACCACCGCCACCGTCTTCCCGTCGAACACGCGCACGGTCAACGGCACCTGACCGGCGATGAAGATGGCGCGCCGGAGCTTCCTGAGATGACGTAGCGCCACCACCGCGTTCTGCTCGTGGAACCCCACGAGCGGACGGTTGCCCGACGTCATGACGGGAACACCGATGTGCGCGCCGTGACGGTTGGCCGCTCCGGTGACCCGCTCGACGTCCTCCCAGGCGATCGCCTCGACTCCCGTGACCGCGAGCGTGCCGATGGCCGACTGCCGCGGATCCAGCCGGATGACGGGCTGCTCCTCGGACAGCTCGCGGAGGTCACCGAGGGACGGTGCGGCGAAGAGCGCCGAGGAGATGTCAGTGGGCCGCGCGGGCGTCTCGACGGGTGAGGTGCGGTGCAGGGCGAGACCGGCGGCCGGTCCTACCGGGGTCGACGGCGTGGACGTCCCCGGCCGGGCCAGGTTCAGTCCGACGGACGGCGCGGACGACGACGCCGACGGCGCGGGCGGCCGGCTCAGGTCAAGACCGACTGACGGCGGAGGAGGCGCGGACGGCGACGGCGCAGGCGTCCGGCCGAGATTCAGTCCAGCGGACGGCGCGGACGGCGCGGACGGCGACGATGACGCGGGCGTGCCCGGCCGGCTCAGGTTCAGCCCGACGGACGGCGCGGCTGGCGCGGACGACGACGTCGCCGGACGGGGAGGCGTACGGGAGAGCGTCAGGCCACCGGACGCACCCGACGCCGCCGTCGGCCGTGGCACGTCCGCCGCTGCGGGCGCATCCGATCGGGCCGCCGCGGGTATGCCGGGCGCCACCGCCGCGGGACCGTCCGACGGAACCGCCGCGGGCTGCGGCTTACGGCGTCGGCTGAGGTAGGCGATGTCCGGGCGGGGAGAGAAGCGGTCACGGACCACGGGGTCAGAGCACCAGACCGAAGTCGCGGGCGACGCCGGCCAGGCCGTCCTGGTAGCCCTGGCCGAGGGCGCGGAACTTCCAGTTGGCCCCGTGACGGTAGAGCTCGCCGAACATCATCGCCTTGATCCGGCTCTGGTCCTGCGGCGGGATGGTGAAGCGGAGCAGTTCGGCGTCCTGCTCGTTCGCCACGCGGATGTAGGAATCCTTGACCGCCGCGAAGGTCCCGGGGCCGCGCACCTCGGGATCCACGTAGACCAGGAAAGCGATCTTGCTGACGGCCTCGGGGATCAGGGAGAAGACGACGTCGATCTGCTCCTGGTCCTCGGTGCCGACGAACTCGAGGCCACCCGCGCTCGTGGAGATCTGGTTGAAGAACACCAGGTGTTCGTCGGAGAGCGCCCGGCCGTCCTTGCCGCACATGATGGCCAGGGGCACGGGTTCCGCCTGCGGCCCGCGGCTGGGGGTCATGCCCCAGCCCAGCCCGACGAGGACACGGGTCAGGTGCGGGTTCTCCGCGGTGAGGGCAGCGTTGCTGCCGGGCACCATCGACGCCACTATCGTCCTTCCAGGTGAAGACTGCCGAGATCGAATTTGTCCTGCAGGAACCGGCCGTGCACGGCGAGTTCCGTGACTGCGCCCGTCCGGACCTGGCGGTTCAGGTCGGTCGCCGTGGCGTGCAGGGTCCTCAGCTGCGCCAGGAGGGTGCGGGTCTCGGGGGACTCGTCCTGCCGCGAGGTCTCGGGCACGAGCATGTACGCACGCAGCGCCCCGGGCAGGTAGTCGCTGAGGATCGCCTCGAGGAGCACCAGCTGCTCCGTCGATGCCTTGAACTCGCCGATGTAGCGGATGAGGGCCCCGAGCAGGTCGAGGATCTGCCGTACCTGGGAGTGGACGATCGTGGGGTGCAGGGCCCCGCTGCGGAGCACCGTCCTCCGGAGCTGCTCCAGGGCCAGGGCCGCGCGCCGGAGATCGTCCTGCTCGGAGGACGGCGGTGGTCCCTCTCCGGCCTGGAGCCCACGCGCGGGCTCCGCGCCGCCGAAGAGGGACCCGAGGAACTTACCGACCATCGTGGGGACGGTCCGCAGTGCACAGGGTCATCAGTTGCCTTCCTGCTGGCGGGTCCGGTCCAGGTACGGACGGGCCCGCTCGAGTCCGGACTCGAGGGCGTGGACGGTGCCCTCCATGTTCTTGTTCGCCTGCACGCGGAACGTGTCGATCGCGTCCATGGTCTGGAAGACGTTGTCGAAGGCCTTCTGCAGTGTCTCGACGCTGACGCCGGAGCTCGCCGCCTGCTGGTGGATGCGCCCCGTCTGGTCCTTCAGCATCTCGCTGGTCTTCAGGATCATGTTGTTCGTCGTCGTGTTGATGGCATCGATCTGGTCCAGCACCATCTTCTGGTTGGCCAGGGCCTGAGCCACGATGACGGCGGTGCGCAGCGCGGAGATCGTCGTGGTGCGGGCGCGCTCCACACCCTTGATGAGCTCCGTGTTGTTCTTCCGGATCAGATCGATGGCGAGATAGCCCTGCACCGAGACGGCCAGCTGGGTGAGGATGTCCTGATGGCGCTGCCGGATGGGGAAGAGGACGTCCGAGCCGAGCTTGTCGGCATCCTCGATGCGTCCGAGCGCCTTCATGGAGTCGATCTTCTCCGACGTCGCCGTGTCGAGGGCCTTCGCGAACACCGCGTACTCGCTGAGGCCCTCCATGGTCTCCCACAGCTGGGTCTTCTCCTGCGCGAGGCTCGCGTTGTCCTTGAGGAGCTCGTCCTGGCCGGCCATGAGGGACTTGATGATGTTGTTGATCTGGGTCTGGGCCGACTCGTACTTCCGGAAGTACTTCGCCAGCTTGTTCCCGCCGGGGATGACCCCGAGGATCTTCCGCCCCATGCCGAGATCGGCCTGGTTGGGCGTGAGGTCCTCGACGGTCGTCCGGAGTTCACCCAGCGTGGACGCCACCTGCACCTGCGCGTTGTTGCCCGACTTCTTCGCACCCGCCAGAGACGTCGACGACCGCTCGAGGAGTCGGCTCGACGTCGAGGAGGAGGCGATCAGCTGCTGACCGGCCAGGCTGTTGATGCCGTCGATCTTCGCCGAGTACTCGGGGCTGTGGGGATTCAGTGCCGAGACCTCGGCGATGAAGCTCCGTGCCTGGGCGTTGATCTCGGCCTGGCGGTCGGCCGGTACCGGGACCATGCCCGGTGCGTCCTCCTCCTTGACCACGGGAGCGGGCTCCGGGGCCTGGAGGACGAGCGCGCCGTCGGAGGCGTCAGGGGGTGTGAGGCTGATGCTCATGGGGGTGACTTTCGCTTGGCAGGATCAGGAGAGCTGGACGCCGAAGTCGGTGGCCACGCCGGCGAGACCCGAAGCGTATCCCTGCCCCACGGCCTTGAACTTCCACTCGCCGTTGTGGCGGTACAGCTCGGAGAAGATCATGCACGTCTCCGGTGCTGCATCCTCGCTGAGGTCGTACCGGACCACCTCGGCGTCGGTGTCCTGGTTGATGACCCGGCAGTACGCCGACCGTACCTGGCCGAAGTTCTGGCGCCGGGTGTCGGCCTGATCGATCGAGACGACGAAGATGATGCGGGCGACGTCGCTCGCGACCGTGGCGAGGTCGACGGCGATGACCTCGTCGTCGCCGTCGCCGGCGCCGGACCGGTTGTCGCCCTTGTGGACGACGGTGCCGTCCGGGGTGGTCGGCTGGTTGTAGAAGATGAAGTCGGCTTCAGAGCGGACCTTCCCGTCCGCGCCCAGCAGCAGCGCCGAGGCGTCGAGGTCGAACGCATCACCGGTGGTGGACCGCGGGTCCCAGCCCAGCCCGACGTAGACCTTCTCGAGGCCCGGATCGGTCTTCGTCAGGGAGAGGTTGCTGCCCTTGGTGAGCGTGAGTCCAGCCATGGTCGTACTCCTTCGTCAGAGATGTGGTGCCTGCGGGGTGTTCGGACGATCCGGTCAGGACGTTACCAAAACCGGATTCGCTGTGAGTGTGCGGGGCTCAGAGCGCGGCGGCGGCTGCGCCGAAGAGATCGACCGCCGTCTTGCCGTTGGCGGGCGTGCCGATGGCCTGGAAGTTCCAGATTCCGTTCACGCGGGACAGCTTCGCCATGACCATGGCGGTGTGGCGTCCCGATTCGGTCAGCTTGTACTGGGCCACCTCGGGCCGTCCGGCCACGGAGTCGTCCACGACGCGGCAGAAGGCGTTCGCCACGAGGTCGAACGTCTGCTGGGTGTAGCTCGTGATGACGAAGACGATGTGCGTGATGGCGGGGGAGATGGCGCTGAGATCGACGGAGATCACTTCGTCGTCGCCGTCGCCCGCTCCGGTGAGGTTGTCACCGGCGTGCCTGACGGAGCCGTCCTTGCTGGACAGCTGGTTGAAGAACACCGTGTCGAGTGCCTGCTTGTTCGCGTCGAACAGGATGGCCGACGCATCGAGATCCACCTCGGTGGTCTTCTTGCCGCCGAACAGTCCGCGCTTGGCCGGGGCGGCAGAGTCCCAGCCGAGACCCATGCGGACCCGCGTCAGCGATTCGCCGTTCTGCTTCGTCAGCGAGAGTGACTGACCCTTTTGCAGGCTCAAACCCATGATGTGCTCCTGTTCGTTGAGGGGTGATTCGTGTGTGGGAAGAGGTGGGTGGTCAGGTCCGGGAGCTGCGGGCTTCGGGCGGGCATGACGGAGGACGCGGCAAGGGCGCCCGACGGCGGGGCGGACCGCCTGAACGTTGTGAGGACCACGCTTGACCTGACTCCTGGAACGACATGAACCCAACCCCTGCGCGGGCAGAGGCGATGACCGGGAGCGATCGAATGGAAACCCCCAGCTTCCAAGGGCCGCACGACGACAGTCTCTGACAACGGTGTCTCAATCGACGGATCGACCCCAGACGAGTCTGCTGCATCCACTGATAAATGCCAAGCCACCACCACGATCGTCCGCTGCCGCATCATCTGCAGCGTTTCCCGGTACCCGTCCGGACCATGTCCAGGCCGCGGAGTCGGTTGTCCACATACGGGCTTTTCCATGACGGGTTTCCTGCCGATGTGGTATGGCGCCCTGTATTCTTCGATGACGTGTCTCAGCACGGTGGCCGTCTGCTCACCCGACGTCACCGCCACTTCCGGGGGTTCCCATCCGTTTCTTCTCGTCTCCACCTGTCCAGAAATCGTCCTCATCCGTCCAGGATTCCTTCGCGCGTCCGACGGCGCGATGGTCCGCGCAGATCCTCGCCGGGGCGGCCGCCGTCGCCCTCCTCGCCGGCTGCTCCAGTGCCACCGCCCTGGACACGGCTCCGACGGCTGCCGCGCCGACGACCGAACGCACGGCGACGGCGTCCGCGACGCCGTCATCCGACCCGACGCCGTCGTCCACTCCGAGCCCGACGTCGCCGCCCACTCCCAGCCCGACGCCGTCGGATGTTGCCCCGCTCGACCCGGACACCGCACCCGACCCGGACGGCACGCCCCGCGCGCCGTCGAAGCAGCCTGCCTTCGACGCCACGGCGCTCGCCGTGCTGGAGACGCTGCCCGTCAAGGGCCGCGCACCGAAGACCGGATACGACCGCGAGGAGTTCGGCCAGGCCTGGGCCGACGTCGACCGCAACGGCTGCGACACCCGCAACGACATGCTGAACCGGGACCTGACGGAGATCGTCCACGTCAACTCCGTGCCCTGCAAGGTGCAGTCCGGCCTCCTGGACGACCCCTACACCGGCACGGAGATCCCCTTCCTGCGGGGCCAGTCGACCAGCAGTGACGTGCAGATCGACCACGTCGTCGCCCTCTCGGATGCGTGGCAGAAGGGTGCCCAGCAGCTGACCGCCGACCAGCGCGTCGCGCTGGCGAACGACCCGCTGAACCTGCAGGCCACGGACGGTCTCACCAATCAGCAGAAGAGCGACGGCGACGCCGCCACCTGGGTGCCGCCGAACAAGGGCTACCGGTGTGAATACGTGGCCCGGCAGATCTCGGTGAAGGCGACCTACACCCTCTGGGTCACTCAGGCCGAGCACGACGCCATGGCAACCGTCCTCGCCGACTGCGACGGCATCCTCGCGCCGACCAACCAGGTGGCGCCGTCGGTCGCAGCACCGGCGGCACCGGTCGAGACACCGACACCCGCGCCGGTCGAGCCCGTCGTGCCTGAGCCGGCGCCCGTGGTTCCTGAGCCGGTGGCCCCGGCCCCCGCGCCCGTGGCTCCCGCTCCGGTCGCGCCTGCGCCCGTCGCTCCGGCCCCGGTGGCTCCCGCTCCCGGTGTCTACTACGAGAACTGCGATGCCGTCCGCGCGGCAGGAGCCGCTCCGATCGCAGCGGGGTCGCCCGGCTTCCAGCCGAAGTTCGACCGCGACAAAGACGGAATCGGCTGCGACAGCTAGCGCGAGCATCACAGCAACGACGGCGGGGCAGTCACCTCAGGTGGCTGCCCCGCCGTCGTTCTTCAGGGGCGTGCTACATGCTCCACAGCTCCGCGTGGATGTCCGTCTCATCGGACCAGCGCCGGTGCAGGGCGAAGAGTTCGTCCACGATGTCCTGCGGCAGCGGCGCGATGTCCTGGCTGAAGGCGATCAGTTCGCGCAGGTTCTCCTCGCGACTGGCGGAGCCGACGGTGGAGACCACCTGCGGGGTGCTGTGCGCAAAACGGATGCAGAACTCGGCCCAGCTACTGATGCCCGAGCGCTCGAAGATGGGCGCCACCTCGACGGCACGCTCCTGCAGGTACGGCTTCCAGGCAGCACCGGGGACATCGCGCAGTGTGTGGACCGGGGCGCCGGCCACCGTGCGCATCGAGACGATGGCCTTGTCCTGTGCCAATAGTTCGTCCCACAGCTCGTTCGACGCGAAGCGCTGCAACGGGTTGAGGTAGAAGATGTAGCCGTCGATCAGCCCGTCCAGGTGCCCTGCCCGCAGCGCCTTGAGCGGCGCCTCCGACGTCCACGGGAAGATCTCGAGGACGAAGCGCCCCACGAGGCCCTCGTCCTTGATGCGCTGCAGGTCGGCGAGGGTGGGTCCACCCGACGGCATGTCGTCCGCAAATGCGCCCACGCCGGTGAGCTGCCCGATGTCGATCGAACTGATGCCCAGGGGCTCGATGTTCTCGGCGATGGTGGCGCGGACGTCGTCGGCCGTGCCGCCGCCCAGCTTCACGATCACCGTTGGGACCTTGCTGCGGTCCTCCTCGAAGGCCGCGCCGAGGACCTCGAGGGCGTGGTCGTACTGGCGGGACGTGTGGAGCCACAGGCCGGCGTCGATCGCCGTGCGGGCCATGTGTGCCTGCTGGTCGCGGGGGACGTCGTCGTGCCCGAGCCGCGTGGTGCCGTAGATGAACGGGGGGAGATCTGACAGGAGTTTCATTGCCTCAGGCTACCGGCAGGTCGTGTGCCCTCACGCTGCGGTGATCCTGCGGCTCGGTTTCACAGCCTGGAAACAGGTGTCCGACAGCACCCGCCTACATTGCCGCCCAAGAGTGGGAGCAGTCCACCAACCAGGACCACACCCACCACAGCCGCACAGCGGCAGAGCGAGGACCTCACATCATGGTCAACACCAAGAAGATCGCACTCGGCGCCAGCGCAACAGCTGTCGCCTTCGGCCTCAGCCTCGGCGCCAGCGGACTGGCGTCCGCGACGGAGACGACAACCCCCACCGCCACGTCCTCGGCCACTGCCGTGGACGCCACGGCACCCGATGGGGGACCCAGCGACGGCGGTCGGGGCGGGCACGGGCACGGGCACCGCGGTGGCCTCGACGCCGCCGACCTGGCCACCAAGCTCGGACTCGACGAGGCGACGGTCAGCGGCGCACTGGAGACGGCCCGCGACGCAGCACGGGACAGCGTCGGGACCACCGAGGGCGAAAGGCTGGATCATGCGGCGATGGAGAGCGCCGTCGTCGCCTCGCTCGCCGGCACTCTGGGAGTCGACGAGGCGACCGTCCAGGCCGCCGTCGATGAACTCGAAGCCGAGGAGCAGGCCGCCCGGTCCGCAGCTGTGCAGGAGAAGCTGGACGCAGCCGTTGCCGACGGATCCCTCACCCAGGCGGAAGCCGACGGTGCCGCCAAAGCCGTCGAGCTCGGCCTCCTCGGTGGTGGCCGCGGCTGACCGCTGACGCCGCACAGGGAGGCCCCGGACCAGCGATGGCGATCCGGGGCCTTTCCTATGTGTCCCGCACGAGTACCCAGGCCGCCGCGTCGGGCGGGAGGAGCCCCTCCGCGGTCAACGACGAGGAGGCCAGCACGACGTCGCCGTCCGGCAGGCGCGCGGGCGTATCGCCCATAGCGACGGCGACCAGGAACCGGTCCGACCGCTCGCAGACCAGCAGGCCGTGCTCGACGTGCCAGGTGCCGCCATCGCCGGGCGACAGGACCTCCTTCTCGGTCAGCCGCCTCCGCAGTGCGAGGGCGGTTCCGACGAGGTGCAGGGTCGACGCGTCGTCGGCCTCCTGGGCCTCGACGGAGTGCAGGCCCCACGCCTCCGGCGCCGGCAGCCACGGTTCCGCTGCACCTGCCAGGGAGAAGCCGAAGGTGTTCTCCAACGCGACCGTCCATGGCAGCGGTACCCGAGCGCCGTCGCGCGATACCCCGCCGCGCGTCCACATGGGATCCACCCGGGCCTCGAGCGGTACCTCGACCTCGGGCAGGGTGAGTTCCTGGCCCTGGTAGATGTACGCGCCGCCGGGCAGCCCGAGGATGGCGAGCAGGCCGGCCCGGGCGCGCAGGGTACCGCGGTCGCCACCGCCGAACCGTGTGGCGGACCGGACGATGTCGTGGTTCTCGAGCGCCCAGGTGGGCGGAGCCCCGTGCTCCCTGCGCGCCGCTTCGAGCTCGGTCCCGACGGCGACCCACGCTGTGGCGTCCCACCCCAGCTTCGCGAAGGAGAATGCGAAGGCCTGGTGCATCTCGTCGTGCCGGGTGTAGCGGGCGGCGCGGTGGGGGTCGAGGTTCACCTCGCCGACCAGCACACGCTCGGAGGAATAGGACGCGGCGAGGCGGCGCCACCGCCGGTACACCTCGTGCACCTCCTCTTGGTCGGAGACCTGGGGGTTCGAGCGCAGCCCGTCCACCACGGCGGGGCTACTGGCGCTGTCGGGCAGGCCCTCGGCCTTGAACAGCGCGTGCGCGACGTCGATACGCAGACCGTCGACGCCCCTGTCGAACCAGAACCGGAGCACGTCCTCGAAGTAGTCACCCACGGCGGGGTTGCGCCAGTTCCAGTCCGGCTGCTGCGGGGAGAAGAGGTGCAGGTACCACTGCTGGTTCGTGTCCGAGGCGGGGTCCACCCGGCTCCACGCAGGGCCGCCGAAGACGCTCTGCCAGTTGTTCGGGGGAGTGTCGCCGTCGGGCCCGTCCGCGAAGTGGAACAGGGCACGCTCGGGGGAGCCGGGGTCCGCCGCCACGGCGGCCCGGAACAGCGGATGCTCGGAGGAGCAGTGGTTGGGCACCACGTCGAGGAAGAGCCGGAGCCCGAGGGCATGCGCGGCGTCGAGCAGGGCGTCGAACTGCGCCATGGTCCCGAACAGGGGGTCCACCCCGCAGTAGTCGCTGACGTCGTAACCCTGATCCACCTGTGGGGAGGGCTGGAACGGGGTCAGCCAGATGCCGTCCACACCGAGGGACGCGATGTACGGCAGGCGGGTCAGCAGACCGGAGAGATCGCCCACGCCGTCGCCGTCGCCGTCCGCGAAGGAGCGCGGATAGACCTGGTAGACGACGGCGTCCTGCCACCAGCCCCGCGTGTGGGCGGGAGCGGGTCCGCTCATTTGGTGGCTCCGGAGGCAGGAAGACGGGACTCGACCCAGTCCCAGCGCAGCAGTTCCTGCTTCAGCCGGACGGACGGCCCGTGCACGTTTCGCTGCAGCGCGCAGTACAGGTCCGCTTCCGCAGCCGTGAGGTGGGAAAGGCCGGCGTGCGACGTTGTCGCCTCCGTCCTCCAGCGGAGCAGTGACCACCCAGTGTGGTTCTCGCGCAGGGACGCGACGGCGTAGAAATCCACTTCTTCCTTATATCGCGGCGGTGTCCGGATTGCCTTCCATGGTAGTGGCCAATGCCCGCGAAGCAGGCCAACGGTCGGCATGACGCCGCGCTGCCTGCAGTCGCCCGCGCAGCGACACCGCAGGTACGCAAGGGGCTGCGTTCTAGGAGCCGGGCGGGGTGGCGGAAGCAGGCGATCCTGCTCCATCGGTGAAGTGGGTGATGGGGGGTTCGTCGGTGACTGTGCCGATGAGCCGTTCAGCGACGACACGCAATTTCATGTTCCGGTGGTTCGAGGCGTCCTTGAGGATCCCGAACGCCTCGACCTGGGAGCAGCGGTTCTGCCCCATGATGATGCCGACGGCGAGATCGATGATGGTTCGTGAGGCCATCGCGGCCTGCAGATCCAGCGCCTGCTGTCGTCTGTCCTCTCCGTGCAGCATCACTTCCAAAGCGCTCCCGGCGTTCCGGGCGAAATCGTTCACGGTGTCCTGCACCTGGTGGTCGAAGAAACCGGGACAGTCCGCGTAGAGGCTCAGTGCCGCGGCCCCGTGCTCACCGATCCACAATCGCGTGCCGAGCACCGAACGGAACCCGAGATGCTGGACAGTGCCGAAGAAGCGGGGCCACCGGGCATCTGTCGCGGTGTCCTGAACATCCGCACTCTCGCCGGTGCGAAGTGCGTGCAGGCACGGGCCGTCGTCGGTGGCGTATTGCGCCTCGTCCATGAGGACCACCGCGGCACTGCTCGAAGCGACGGTGAGAGCCCCGCCATGCGCCGGCTGATAGGTGACCCCGCACTCCACGCGCACGGTGCTGCTGAAGGCCCGGGCGGCGAGATACGCCAGGTCCTGGATGAAGACCTCCGCACGGTCATCGGAGAGCATCAGCCCGTGCAGGGAATGCGTGATGTCCTTCAGCGAACCCAGGGGGTTGTCCATGCGTGCATCCTAGACGATGACAGTCATCCCCGGTCCGACGGATGTCCTACCGGGTGCGACGCGGAAGCAACAACTCGACGCCCCCGAGGTGTTGCCCTGGCTCAGGGGCTGATCTCGTCGCGGAAAGGAGCCCGTGGTCTTGGTGGGATGTCGTCGATGAGTTCGTTGACGGCGTGGGCGAGTTTGTCGCATTCCGTGGGGGGCAGGGCGATCATGCGGTTGAGGTAGGCGTCGATCTCGTATTCGTCGACGGTGCCGGTGATCGAGAAGTAGTGGAGCCACACCTGGGGCAGGGCCAGGTCGGCCTGCGTCATGGCCTCACCGATCCGGCGGCGCTGTTCGTCGTCGATGGCGGTCGAGGGTTCATTGAGGCTCATCGTGGCTCGGTGGATGATTCCGGACGCCCGTCGCGCAGGAGCACGGTGCTCGCGACGTCGTGCAGGGAGACGCCTTCGTTCCCGGCCCTGGTCAGGAGGTGGGCGAGGGCTTCGTCCTCGGAGATGTCGTACTGCTCCATGACGATGCCACGGGCGGTGGCTATCGTGTCCCGGGTCCGCAGGGTCTGCTTGAATCTCTCGCTGAGGCGTTGCGGGGTGTTGTTGTCCTGGATGTGTCCGAGGAGCACCGCGGCGGAGAGGGCGAGGTGAGCCAGGACGTGCTGGTCCTGGGCCGTGAAAGCGCCCGGGGTCGCGGCGTAGATCTTCATTGCGCCGAGCCGTCGCGGGCCCTCCTGGAGGGGGACGCTGAAGCAGGAACGGATCCCGGTGGCGTCGGATGCTGCTTGGCTCCAGCTGTGCCAGCGCTGATCGGATTCCGTGTCGGGGATGTACATGGGCTTGCCCTCGGACCATGCGCTCAGGCATGGTCCGTCGCCGAGGTCGTACTGCAGCTCATCGGCCCGTCGTACCAGCCGATCAGTTGCTCCGACGCTGGTCGGGTGGTTGTTCGTGATGAGGCTCACGCCGGCGCCGACCGCGTGGGGGATGGCTTCCTTGGCAACCGCGGCCAGGGCAGAGACGGCCTGCTGCGCGGTCTGCTCGGTGAGCAGGAGTCCATCGGCGCGGCCGATGATGGGGGCGATCTCGTTCGCGGGTAAGGGGTCGTTCACTGTACAGCCTTCATGAGTCGTGGAACAGATTACTGAGTTCTGTCGTATCAGGAACGGGGGAACAACTCCAGCGAGGCGTTGCCCGTTGCCAGATCCTCCTCGAACCGGTCGCACTGCAACTCCGACGTCTTGCCTGGGCTGCCGATGCCGGTGACATCCCTACGGGACCTGGGTTCACCGATCCACGGTCGGCGAGGGCGGGGATCCGCCCAACGAAGAATAGCGGCCGGACCGGTAGGCAGATTCGATGATCGGTTCGATTTCGTCGAACACGGTCCGATTGCCGGGGAGAACCACGTGGGCCAGGAATTCTGATTCCAGAGTGGCTATACCTGCCGCGGCGGCTCCGAGTTTGGCATCGATTGCCAGAGTGAGGGCATACCACACCCTGCGGGTAGCACGCTCGAAGTCTTTCGCCTTCGCTCCGCGAGCAGCGCCCAGAGCCGTGTCGCCTGCAGAAGGGCCGGTCCCGTCCGCTTCAGGCAATGAGACGAGCAGTCGGAATTGTCGCCCGTCGGCCCGGAAGGCGATTGCGCTCCGGCTACCGTCATGACTGAAGCAGACATCTGTTGCACCGTAGTCCATCAGGGCCCGTTCGATGTGCTCCCGGGAGGCTTCGCTGCTCAAGGAAGCACCGCGGGTGTAATGACTTGTCATGGCCTAACTATGTACCTTGTGACAACTTCTTCGCCGCTCCGGCGCTGCCCGTCGTGCACTCGGGGCGTGACTTCCCGGTGCAGGGAGATGCGTTCTGAGCGCGAAGTCGGGTAGCGGCCGGGTAGTGGGGTCACCGTCGTGGTCTGGAAGCATGGGAGGGGCGCCAAGGTCTCTGCTGCCTTGTGGCCTCGAGAGCGAGGTGCGGGTCTTCGGTGATTCGGCCCTCATCAGCTCGAGGATCGCAGGGCGTGCGGACCGATCGTGGGATGAAGCAGACCAGGAGCGGTGGGGGGTGGAACCAGTGACAGGGCATGGTTCCGGAGCCTCTGTGGTCGACGCGGATGGTGCATCCGTGCCGCCTCTTCGGATCAACGCCCTGGTCGGGGCGTTCAGCGCGATGGCCGACGACATCGACGTGGATGCTGTCCTGGAACAGGTCACCTCGGCGGCCTGCGAAGTGGTCGATGCGCGGTACGGGGCGCTGGGCGTGATCGGTCCGGACCAGTTGCTCAGCACGTTCATCACCGTCGCCCTCGAGAGAGGGGAGTCCTCGGACAGCACGCTACTGCCCCGGGGCGGCGGGGCGCCGGGCCTGCTGGGCGCTGGGCAGCAGGCCGTGTCCCCCAGTGAGCGCGCGGCGGAGTTCTCTGCCCAGCATCCGGGTGGGAGCTCGTACCTCGGTGTGCCGATCCGGGTCCGAGATCGGGTCTTCGGGAACCTGTACCTCACCGAGAAGTACGGAGGAGGTCATTTCACCGACACCGATGAGCAACTTCTCGTCGCGCTCGCGGCAGCGGCAGCCGTCGCGATCTCGAACTCCCACCTGTTCGACGACTCGACCCGCCGTACGCGGTGGCTCGAGGGCGGCCTCGACACGGTCCACGAGATCCTCGAGCAGACCAACCCGGTCCGTAGCACGGCCGAGGCCCTGGTGCACCACGGCGTGCGGGCATCGCAGAGCGACCTCACCATCGTTCTCCGCGAGATCGGCAAGGGGCGGGGGCTTGTGTGCGAGGCAGCCGACGGTCCGGATGCCGGGTCCTTCCTCGGAGCATCGTGGAAGTTTCCCTCGATGCTGGAGAACCTGACCGCGATCGAGCCTCCGCTGCTCCTCACACCATCGGATCTGGACCGCCTGCTGCCCGGGTCCTCGCCTGCTATCCCCTCCGTGGCACTGTGTGTGCGACTCGCCGGGCAGGGCGATCGGCAGTACATCCTTTTCGTTCGCCGGGAAGAATCCCCGTTCATCGACGTCGACCATGAGATGGTCCGGACGTTCACCTCGCATGTGTCGTTGGCCCTGGAACTGCTGCGGGCCCATCGGCAACGGGAACAGGACGCCGTGTTCGGGGATCGGGACCGGATAGCCCGAGATCTCCACGATCTGGTCATCCAACGCCTGTTCGCGGCGGGCCTGAGCATCCAAAGCCTGCGCAGACACCTCGTGGACAGTGAAGCCCTTGCCCGTGTTGCCCTGGTGACGGCGGAACTGGATGCGACGATCAGGGAACTGCGGGACACCATCTACTCGCTGCGATTGGTCCCCCAGATCACACCGACCTTCAGCGCCGGCATCTTCGCCCTTGTAGCCGCCACATCCGAAGCCTACGCACGGCAGCCCGTGCTGCACCTCTCCGGGCCCCTTGACGCGTCCATGGACCCGGCGTTGGCCGTTCACGTGCGGGCCGTCCTCAAGGAAGGCATGTCCGCCGCACTCCGACACGATTCACCGCGGGCCCTCTCGATCACGCTGCAGGCGCTTCCGGATCGCTTCGAGATGGGAATCACCGACGACGGCTCAGGGTCTGCCGATGATTCCTTCGGCCGCGGCCTGACGGAGATGCGACGCCATGCGGAGCTCTGCGATGGAACGCTGTCGATCTCGACCACCCCCGACGACGGAACGCGGGTCCTGCTCACTGCGCCCCTGACCGCTCAGGTGAGGTGAGGGCCGACGAACCGAGACCATGAAGGCAGCCGCGCCTCGGGACAAGCCGAACCTGAGGACGCGTACGGCAGGAACCGGCGACCCCACCGGTGTGTCACCCCGGACGCCGATCGGGTCATCCTGCGCTTCGGGGGCTCTTCCGGCCGGGGAGTTCGCCGCTGCTGACGAGGTGCTCGGCGACGCCCCGAAGCTTCATGTGGGTGCGCTGGCTGGCCATGGACAGCACGATGAACGCCTCCTCGCCGGTGATCTTGTGGCGTTCCATGAGGATGCCCTTGGCCTGGCCGATGACATCCCGGGAGTCCACCGCCTCCT
>NZ_PRKW01000008.1 GCF_002927275.1 Arthrobacter pityocampae
CAATTCAACCAATCAACAAACAATCGGTATCAACAAACTTGGCACACTATTGAGTTCTCAAACAACAGGAACAACCGGCACCACACACGACCAAACCGTCATGTCCTCGCTCCGGAGCAACTTTTCAAGCCTACCCGCACCCACCCCGTAACCGCAAATCTGCGGGGTCCTGGCTGGTTGTCACACCAGCGATGCGACCCTCGAGCAGACTGCCCTACGAGGACACCGGATGAAGCGGGTTCCGGTACACGATAACGTGGTGGAGCCGCTTCATTCAGTTGGGGGGTTCGTCGCCCTCACCGGGGCAACTCCATAACTATACGGCCGCCGTGCTTGCTCTGCCAAATCCGATGGTGCCCCATGGTTCGGACGCCTGCGTGAGGAACGCCGCGGCGCCGTGGAGCGCCCGAGCAGGGCAGGCGGTACCGGCGCGAAGCCGATCGCTTCAGGGACCGACCGGCGCTACCGGGAAGGCGATCTCCAGCAGAGCGGAGGGGTGTTCGCGCCACACTGGGCCCCCCTTCCTCCGTCAGCTTCGGCCAGGTTCGGGGCCGCTTGCCGACGGAGCCCTTCCTGACCCGCACCCAGCCGGCCGTCTCAACAACGGTGACCTGCTTGCTCAGGACGGAGTCCGTGACCTGGAGGTGATCGCGCAGAGTCGCGAATTCCGTCTCCGCGGTTCGGGCCGAAGCTGCCGTGAGCGAGAATCGCACGGGATGTCCCAGGGTGTCGCTGAGCTGGAGCCGCGAATGCGGCAGCGGCGGGAGAAGCGTTGATCGTCACGCCTCGAACCAGGCGCACGTGGTCGTCGAAACGGTCAGCAGGCCGGCGACCAGAGCCGTGAACCTGACATCGCCCTCGAAGGCGGAGCCGGATAGGTTCACCTCCACCACCCGGACGGCGCCCCACGGTCCCATGTAAATGGGCCACCGGATGCCCAAGCCGCGTTTGGCAGTCCGACTGAACAGGAGGGCTGTCATCAGGAGGATGACGATCCAGGCACTCATGAGAATCATCGGCAGCGCTACTAATGCCCCCGGGACCTGCTGCGCGTGAGTCAAGGCGAGGATGCCCGTCGATGAGACTGCGCCCGGACCCAGTAGAAGTGCGATAGCGGGCCGACCTGCGCCGGACCTGACACTGGCGCCGAGATGATCGGCCTGGCCGAGCAGAGCCGGGGCCCGGCCGGCAGCCGACTGGCCGGAATTATCGGCGTCGTCCGGTCATGGCCGGGTGCGGGAGTACCGGTTCTCTCTCAGCTGTGGTGAGAATGAGGCCATGCGAAGTTCTCGAACGGTGACAGCGGTGACCGGTGGATCAGGAGGAATCGGGGCGGCCGTCGTCGATCGGTTGGCTGCTGACGGGCACGACGTGGTGATCGGCTACCGGAACAATCGGGCGGCGGCCGAGGAAGCGGCGCGGCGTGTTGAAGCGCAGGGTAGGAGTGTGGTCATCGCTGCCGTCGACGTCACCGATCCGACGTCGCTCGACGACTTCTTCCGGGCGGGCCAGGTACTCGGGCAGCTGACGGGTGTCGTAGCGGCGGCCGGAGCGGTGCGCGCCGTCGGCCCCCTCGTCGACCTCGCAGCCGCTGATATCCAGCGCGACCTCGAGGTGAACCTCCTCGGCGCTGTTCTGACGAGCCGTGCGGCGATCGGGCATCTCGCTGTTGCACGGGGCAGCCTCGTGCTCATCGGATCAGCGGCGTCGACGCTCGGGAGCCCCGGTACGTACGTTCATTACGCTGCTGCGAAAGCGGGGGTAGCCGCCCTCGGTGTGGGCCTGTCGAAGGAACTCGCCCCGCAAGGTATTCGGGTCAATTGCGTCGAGCCGGGCACGGTGTGGACCGACTTTCACCAGGACCCGCAGCGTCCCGCCAAGGTTGCCGGTGCGATTCCCTTGGGTCGCGCCGGACTGCCCGAGGAGATCGCCGGGGCAGTCGCATGGCTCGTCTCTCCGGATGCCGCGTACACGACCGGGGCAGTATTGAGGGTCGCCGGCGGTGTGTAGGCCCATCGCAGCGCATCGGACAGGAAGAGCCGAACTGCCGTGCTGGTGTAATGGCCCGATGACTCCCCCCAATTTCCCTACCCTTCCGAAGGCCGCTGCCGGTGATCGGGTTGCTATTCTTTCCCCAGCATTTGCTGCGCCGGCAGTGTCGGAGGCCGTTCACGAGCAGGCGATGAAGCGTCTGACGGAGTACACCGGGCTCATTCCGGTCGAGTACCCCACAACACGTCGGCTCGGGGCGACCGCCCAGGATCGCGCGGCGGACGTCACCGCCGCCTTCGCTGACCCCACGATCCGGGCAATTCTGGCGACGGTCGGTGGCAACGACCAGATCACTGCCATCAAGCACCTCGACGCCCAGGTAATCGCCGCTCATCCGAAGCCATTCCTCGGCTACAGCGACAACACGAACCTGCACAACTTCCTGTGGGGCCTTGGTATGCCCAGCTATTACGGTGGCTCCACCCAGGTGCACCTCGGAGCAGGACCACACATCGACGACGTCCACCTGATCTCCCTGCGCGCCGCGCTGCTCGAGGGTGGAACCGTCGACCTGACAGATCCCGGGGAGGCCGAGGACTACGGGGTCCCCTGGACCGATCCTCGCGCCCTGACCGAGTTCGGCACCCGCGAACCGACAGAACCGTGGGCTTGGTCAGGACCGCAGAAGATGGTTGAAGGCCGGTCCTGGGGTGGGTGTCTGGAAGTGATCGACCAGATCGCGATGGCCGGCAGGATGCCGGCGGTCGATGATTTTGCCGGGGCGATCCTGCTTCTCGAGACCAGTGAGGATCTGCCGGCCGCCGACGACGTCATGGGGTGGGTGCGGGCCCTCGGTGAGAGGGGGATCCTCGAAGCCGCCGCGGGCGTCCTGGTCGCCCGCCCGCCCGTCAGCCGCCTGGGCGAAACCGCTCCAGCAGCTCACGAGCGCGCCAAGCTACGCGCGGATCAGCGCGCGGCAATCACCGGGCAGATCAGCCTCTACAACCCCGACGCCGTCATCTGCGTCGGGGTCCCCTTCGGCCACACCAGACCCCAGTGGATCCTCCCCCATGGTGGACTCATCCGACTCGACGCAACCACCAGAACGATCACCGCCGACTTCGGTTAGCCCGCCCAGGCCGGAATCCTCGTGTTCCTGCTGCGGGATTCATGCTCGGCCGACGGCGAGGATCTCCTGGTCCGACGAGGAACCTGCCCGATGAGTCCGACGCCGGCGAACACCCCGGCTCGGATCCACCACTCGCGATACCTTCCGGTCCGTGCCCGGCAGGTCGAGGTTCCTCACCCCGACGCCCGCAGCGCGGGGGCTCGACCTCGGCTGCGGGCCCGGACGGGCAAGACTCGCTGAAGCCGGATGCAGGCTCATGGGCGTCGATCCCGATCAGCCATCCCTTCAGGCGGCTCGAGCGAAGTCGGGCGCACACCGGGTCCAGTGGGTGGATGGGACGGCTCGTTCAATTCCTCCGGATGCGGGCTTCGAGGTCGCGATCATGTCCTCGAACGTCGTTCAGGAAATCATCGATGACGACGAACTCGTCCGATCCTTCGGCGACATCGCGGCCCACCTCGCGTCTGGCGGTCGTCTTGCTTTCGATGCGCGCGATCCTGACGCCCCGGGGTGGGAGGCCTGGACCAAGGAGCGCAGTCAGCTCATGAGACAGCACTGGACAGGACTGTGCACGTCGAATGTGGGCCGTTGCATTTCCGGTCACAGGACCAGGTCCGCAGAATGCTCGAGGACGCCGGCCTGCAGGGCGTCCCAGTGGGATGTGGAACGGGAGCACCCGTCGTCGTCGCCTTTCGTGCCTGAGCGGATGCCTCTTCTGGGCAAGGCCCGAGTGCCTTCCGTGTAAGCGAGAATGCAAGAGATGACTATCGAATTGCGGCCCTGGGTGGCCGAGGACGCCCCTGCCCTGTCCGCCGCATACCAGGAAAATCTGGAGCTGCGCATCCAGTTCGGGGGCGCGAACCTTTCCACGATCGGCCAAGCGCATCGCTACATCCGCCAGCAACTTTCGTTCAGCGGGTCATCCCGCCCTTGGGCCATCGCCCTGGACGATGTGGTGGTTGGACACGTGGGGCTATCAGCCATCGAACGACGCCACGGGACCGCATGGGCGTCCTACTGGCTCACCTCGGAGGCTCGTGGCCATGGCTACGCAGCGCGTGCCCTCGCGACCGTTGCGGGAGTTGCTTTCGAGGACGGTCTCTTCCGCCTCGAACTAGGACACCGCATCAACAACCCGGCGTCCTGTGGCGTAGCCTCCCGCGCCGGATTCCTCGCAGAAGGGATCGAGCGCCAGAAGTTGCAGTACGGGACCGAACGGTTCGACGTGGAAACCCATGCGCGCCTGAGAACCGACCCCCGTCCAGACCTGATCCCTCATCCGATCTCCCTCTGAGAGAGCCATTCACCGCGAACACTGGTCGAGCAAGTCCAACTCCTCGGCCCGGCTCAGGCCGGACCGGCGCTCACGCGCAAGACCCAGCCCTCTCTCGGCCTCCAGGGTTCGTAGGACGGTCTCGCGTAAATCCCTCAGGTGACCGCCCGCGGTGCGGAACGCGGTGTTGTTCCGCCGGGCGAACCCGAGCTCGGTTCTCGGCAGCCACAGGGGCAGCGATCGAGGACCGGCCCAGAACCGGGCACCGTGCTCCACCAGCCATGCGTCGGACGCTGCCACGATGTCTCCCTTGAAACCGGCAACATCCGCGGCCAGCGCGAGGACGTCGGCGAGCGCATGTGACTCCCCCACGGCATTCATGACGCCGGTAACACCGGCACCGCTTGCCCTCGCGATGAACACGGCAAGATCTTCGACGTCGATCACCTGCACTGCACGATCAGCAGGTGTAGGTGACAGCACCGGCCCCGTGCCCGCCAACGCGAACCGGCCCACCCAGTAGCCGAACCGGTCAGTCCCGTCGCCGGGACCAGCGATCAGCCCGGGTCGAACGATCAGGAGTCGGCGATGCAGCGCGTCCTGCGAGGCCTGCTCCGCAGCCACCTTCGCCTGCCCGTAGTCCTCCGGATCGGTCGGCGTCACCACGGTCGCGGATTCGTCTGCGTCCGCATCACTGTTCGTGGCGTACACCGACACGGACGACACCAAGGTCCAGTGCCCGGCCCTGTCGGCAAGCGCGCCCAAAGCACCCCGTACCAGTGCCGGCTCACAGGAGAGTTCCACCACCTCGTCCCAGGACCTATCGGCTACGACCCGGTATCCGTCTGCCGATCTTCGATCGGCCTGCACGAAAATCGCACCGTTCGGGACGCGGCCCGACTCGCCACGTGCCAGACACGTCACCGAGTCGCCGTTCTTCAGGAACTGACAGGCGATTTCGGCTCCGAGCCAAGCCGTTCCCCCGAGCACCAGGACATTACGCATTCCGCCAGCTAACCAAGAGCATCTGGCAGGATCCACCCTTTCACCCGCCAGCAGAAGAGCTGGGCTTCCCCAAGACGATTGCGTCCGGCCCGGTGTGGCATAGCCTTACGGCACTCGCACCTCTTCCCTGACGGAAAGGCATCGTCTTTTTGCCTGACATCTCCAGATTCTCCGCCATGCTCGGAGTCCTCACTGTGCTCGCAGGGAGTACCGTCATCGGAGCCTCCTCGACGAGACCGGAGGAGCCCCGGCAGAAAGCGGCGTGGAGAACAGTCCAGCGCCCTCAAGGATATGAACTGGCCGCACACACCCAAGCGAGCATCACCGTCGCCGTCACCACCGATGACAACGGGACAGCAGAAGCGATACGGGTGACCTACTCAATCGACGGTGAACAGTACGTTGCCGAAACAACCACCACCATTGAACTATCTGTTACGCCTTGCTTCTGAGAACGCCGAGCTGGGCTCGAGGGCCGTCCTGTGCAAGCGGGATCGAAGTGCCAGCAGAACCAGAGTCGATATCAGCCCGACAAGTGCACCGCCGATCAGTAGCAGGCCCAGCGCCGGCGGTCCGGGGATGACGAACAGGGTGACCATCACGATGGCCGTTGCGACGGCGAGCGTGCCCGCCATGATGCCGGTGAGCCTGAGCGGAATGGGTTCGAGGATACAACCGTCCCGTGCACTGCCGAGGAGGACTCCGCCAAGCACGAGAACAACCTCCATGCACACCCCGAACGAAATGGCAGCCGAGACGAGCGGCACCTGGAGGTCAACGAACTCGGGATAGGCCTCGGCCATCGACTGCGCGACCCTTACGACGACCACCTGTCCGAGGATGGTTCCTAGGAAGAGCAGGACGAGTGCCGCCCTCGTCACGTCGACCATGACGGGGCTGACGCAAGGTGAGCATTTCTCCATATCCGACTATCGATTGTCAATCGATTGAATGTCAATAGATAGGCGACAATTCCGGGTTGATCAACCGGAAGCGCTCGAGAACCACCACGGTCTCATCTGTCACTGTGAACCCGGGATCGTGCAGATAGCTCTTCGAATCGACCACTGCCTGCCGCCGGCCCACGACGGGTAGTTCCTCGCCCTCGACGTCGTATTCGACCAGCAACGACGTCGTCGTAGTCTTGCGACCAGCAAGAATCGAGGCCACCAATGCGTCGCGCAGGGGACCGGGGAAAGCGAACTCAGCGTGAGGCAACGACGAATCGGTCATGTTCCACTGTTTCATCTGCCCTGGATTCATCGAACGCCGCGAGAGCGCGTGCGCCGGTGAGTACCGGCGACGGGTGCGCGGGCAGGAATTGCAATGACCTGGACCGGCCCGGACGGACCGTCGGAGGCTCGAGGTACTTCCGATTCAATGCCTAGTATTGGTGCCGCGCATCATTCGATTACCCGCATTACGCCGTTTTTCGAGCGCTTATCCTCATGGCTCGTTGAGGGTCCGTGCAGGAACGATCTCCGTATGCGAATACCGTCATGCACATAGACTGATCAATTCATGGTGTGTTCTGTCGAGGGGATATCGGATGTTCGGATTTGGCCGGAAGAAGAACGCTGCACCTCAGGTGGGAGCCGGAACCCGGTCCGATGCTGGAACGAGTCCGGAGTTGGGAGCTGTCAACGCGGCCAGGGATGTCGCGTGGTCGTCTGTCGGATCGGTTGATCCCTACGTCGTAGCCCACCTGATCAACCCCGCGTTCGTCGGAGGCACGCAGTGGCCGGGCCTTCGCCAGTCCTTCAGGAAAATCACGCGCGCCGACGGTCTGGCGATCGTGGCCTCCGACGGCCTCGCGGACCCCTACCTCGACGACCCTGCGGCAGGGCCCGGCCTGGGCGCGGAACTGTACTTCTGCTCGACCGCGTTCGCGAGCACCCCAGTGAGCGACCTGGGCAGCCTTTGGCAGTTCGAGACCGTCTATCAAGCCGCGCAGAACATCGCCTCCATGCAGGTGGAACTCGGCCCGCAGTTGGAACGCTACGGAACCCTGTCGCTGAGCCTGCACGGAAGCTCCGCCCCGGCGGAATGGCTCGACGACGACGGCACCCTCGGCGTGCTTCTTGGCATTCCTCTGCACGGCGTTCCGGTCGGCGTCGACGTCCCGAACGGCGCGGTCCGCCTCGTGGGAATCACTCCCCTGCGGCCCGCCGAACTCTCCTACATCCTCGCCGGAGGAGTAGAAGCGCGCCGGGACGTGGCCAACCGCCTGACTCGGCTCCCCGCATCTGTCGGCGCATCCCCCGACAGACCCAGCGTGATCGACCCTCCGACCTCCGGCGCAGGGGGCGTCGGTGCCCGCGTGGTAGCAGGAGCAGATCACGCAGCGCGACCGGTGACATCTCTCGAGGAGTCGTTGGATCCTGAGCTGTTGGCGGTTGCAGCCCGGTGGTTCGGGGGCGTCAATCCGGTGTGGCGGCATGGTGAGTGGCTTTGCTACGACGCGAAGACGGACGGGATCGTGATCAGTGGTGAGCCGGGCGCGGTGAAGGTGTTCTTCAATATTCATCAGGGTGACCGGGACGGTGGGCCGGATGTGGTGTGCACGGACCCGCTCGATGCTCTGCGGTACGTGCTGTTCAACGCGGGCGTGAAGCAGCGTCAGCGGTACCTGTACGGGCGCCTGCTGGTTCCCTTCTCGCCGTCGCTCGCGCGCCCGGGGTTCCTCATCACCCCGAATCGGGGGCTCGGGGCGACGCTCACGATGGAGGACGCGGAAGGCCCGGCGTCGGCTCGGCGGCTGGAATTCAGGATGGGCGGGGAGGCCACGGAAGCGACGTTCTACTTGAATGCGGGCTTGCAGGAGATCCTGGATTCGATCCACACGCCGAGCGGTGAGCCTTTGTTCGGGGACGTCCGGCAAGTACAGCCGACCAGCGTCGAGTATGCCCGGCCGTGATCCAGTCGACGAGTGAGGATCGGGCCGGACTCGGGAAACCGCCAGCTGCCATCCGCCACTTGAGGACAACTCTCATCTGGAGCCACTTCGTGGTGCCTGTCGTCTTCTACATGCTGTTCACCGCCGACGAATACTATGGACTCTTCGGGTTCTTCATCTACATGGCGTTCTTCGGCTGGCCATCTATCGCCCTCCTCTCGGTCATCTACCTGGGCACTTGGCTCACCACGCGGGATAAGTACTACTACCGCCGCACGTGGACCACATGGCTCATGATGGTCCAGTCCTTCTTCCTGGGCGTCGTACTGATATTCGTGATGGACTTCATGATCGCGACCGGGTAGCTCCGAACCAGCCGGTTCATTCAAGGGCCAGTAGGTCCCTCATCGGTTTGCGCGTACTGGATGGTCAGAGCACCGCCGCCCACGAAACGCCGGCACCAGTGTTCCCCACCCATGTGGCATAGCCTTCGGATCGGGACAACCGTGAGATTCCGGCCTCTGGCAGCAATGGCCTAGAGAGTTCGACCAGTGGGGTACGGCTGAGACCCGGGTGTTACTGGTAGATCAACCGGCGGTTGCCACCCTCTTCTGCTCGGCGCCGCTCGCCCTGATCTGATCGGACGCGGCTGTGAGCTCATCGGCCGCCGGCAGGTCGCGCTTCTCTGCGGCCGGCAGGCTCTCGTACGTGTAGGTCGACACGGCCATCGGCGACTCGGACCGGCCGAGGACGTACCGGGCGGTATGGTCGTTCTTGCTGCCGCAGATCAGGATCCCGACGGTGTCGTGATGTGCCTGGCGGCGGAGCTTGTCATCGACCAGGGCGACGTAGAAGTTCAGCTTGCCGGCGTATTCAGGCTGGAACTTGCCGGTCTTGAGTTCGATGACGAAGTAGCGCAGCTGCTCGACGTGGAAGAACAGCAGGTCGATGTAGAAGTCATCTCCCTCGACCTCGAAGTGGACTTGCCGGCCGACGAACGCGAAGCCGGGGCCGAGCTCACGCGGCGTGTCGACGATGCGGTCCATGAGGGCCTGCTCGAGGTTACGCTCGGCGACCTCGCCAGAGAGTCCGAGGAACTCGAAGGCATAGGGGTCCTTTGCTGTCTGCTGCGCCAGCTGGGAGTCCGCTGCGGGCAGGCTGCGCGTGAAGTTCGACGGCGCCGTCCCGGTGCGCTCCATCGAGCTGCCGAGCGCGACGCACGCGATCCTTCAGAATCTGCAGCGTCGAGGCGTACGCATCAGGAAGAGCAGTATCGGTGGTTGTCATGACCCCACCCGTCCAGGACCGCCACCACGGGCGACACTTGGCAGATGACTCGGTGACGACCTCACCGGCATCGACGCCGGAGACGGGCATGACTCGGGTGGGGTCCAAGGACGGTTCTGATGGCGAACCGTCCGCCGGTGTTGCTGGTACCGGAGCGGCTGACAAGCCTGACGCGGTGATCGATGATGGCGGGACCGAAAGACTGACAAAAGGCGTGCGCTGAACCCCCATAAGAGAACCCCTGACTATCCCTTTCCACCCCGCCCAGCGCGAGGTCACGCCGGTGTGCAATCGAATTAGGCAATGAATACGGATCCTCGAACACCCTGTGATTGGCTCCGGACAACGACCCCCAGGGAGGGTGCGTGCAGTGCGTGGCTATGCTGTCACCATGGCGAAGTCGGTAGCTCTGATCCGAGGTGTGGGAGGACCGACCGCCCTGCGGATGGCTGATCTGCGCTCAGCGCTCGAAGACGCCGGACTCACAGGAGTGGTGACGTTACAGGTAGCCGGCAACATCGTCTTCGATCACGACGATCGTTCGACGTCGACGTGTGCCGCTCTTGTCCGGCGTACCGTGCACCAGAGATTCGGTCACGACCTGCCCGTCATCGTCCGGACGCACCAGCAACTGGTCGATGCCGAGCAGCGCAACCCGTTCGTCGGCACGCATGAGAGTCGCCTCGTGATGTCCGTGTTCCTCGAAGGGACACCGCACCCTCCCATTCCTCTCGATCCGGCGGCGGGCGGACCCGATCAGTTCGTCGTCGATGGTATGGAGGTGTTCGTGCGCTACGCCGAGGCTGTGGGGGGCTCGAGGCTTCAAACCGCCTGGTTCGAGAAGCGCCTGGGTGTCCACGGCACCGCTCGTAACGCCAACACCATCGCGAAGCTCGTACAGCTCACCGCCTGACCTCGGTATGTGCCGGGACTCTCGCGATCCAGAGTCATAGGCGTCCTAGCGTGCACTGCTCTGGCGACGGCCGGGGTCGTATGAGGACACTCCGGTGGCAGCCAGGACAAGTGCGGCAACCGTGAGCATCACGATCATCATGGCGACGCCTGCGACGAAAAGCGTGGAGAGGGCGACACTCATCGAGACCAGGGCCAGGAGGATCGACCCGAGTTCTGGAGGGGAGACCGGCGTGAGGTTCACAGAGGGCATGTGTCAACTCCGTCGTGACGTTACGCGCGTGCCAACCTGCTCTTGACGCCAGCACCGACGACGCAAGCCACATGTTCCTCGGGCAGAAGGTTCCGATAGCGGGGACAGGCGATATAGGGTGACGGCGTGATCGTCCCCGATATCTCCCAGAGCACCATCGCCGTCGCGGACCACTACGACGAGCTCGACCCGATCTATCGTCGCGTGTGGGGCGAGCATGTCCATCATGGGTTGTGGACGACGGGCGTCGAGACGCCCATGGAGGCTGTCGAGGCATTGGTGGACGCCGTCGGCGATCGGCTGCGTCTCGAGCCCGGTGATACCTGTGTCGACATCGGCTGCGGCTACGGCGCAACCGCCAGGCGACTCTCAGCAACCCGCGGAGCGACCGTCACAGGCTTCACCCTGTCCGCCGAACAGGCTCAGTACGCCGCCGCGCATGCGGTACCGGACGTCGACATCCAGCTCCGCGATTGGCTCGCCAACGGGCTCCCCGATGCCTCGGCCGATGCCGCGTGGTCGATCGAATCCAGCGAACACATGGTCGACAAACCGCAGTTCTTCGCTGAGACGCATCGCGTGCTGGCGCCCGGCGGCCGCTTCGTCATCTGCGCGTGGCTCGCCGAGACCGACGCCAGCCGCTGGAAGGTCCGCCACCTGCTCGAGCCGATCTGCCGCGAGGGGCGCCTACCCTCCATGGGTACGCGCGAGGACTATGAGGCGATGGCGACGGCAGCAGGCTTCACGATTACCGGCTACGAGGATGTCAGTCGTCGGGTCTCCCGCACGTGGATGATCTGCGCCCGCCGGCTTGCGAAGGAACTACTCGCCGACCGCGAGACCCGCCGCCTCGCCCTCGGCGCACGCAATCGCATCTTCGGTCTGAGCATCCTCCGGCTGATCCTCGCCTACCGCACCGGGGCGATGCGCTACGGGATCTTCACGATGACGAAGGGCAACGAGGATACGGGAGCATCCAGGCCCGCAGAATAGTGCAGCAGGCCATATCGGCCATCCTGGTTTTGTGGTTAAAGGGGGGAAGGCCCCGACGTGGTGTCGGGGCCTTCCCTGGAAGTGGTTGTCCGGCGGTGTCCTACTCTCCCACACTCTCTCGGGTGCAGTACCATCGGCGCTGTGGGTCTTAGCTTCCGG
>NZ_PRKW01000009.1 GCF_002927275.1 Arthrobacter pityocampae
TGGTTGTCCGGCGGTGTCCTACTCTCCCACACTCTCTCGGGTGCAGTACCATCGGCGCTGTGGGTCTTAGCTTCCGGGTTCGGAATGGGACCGGGCGTTTCCCCCACGCTATGACCGCCGTAACCCTTGCTACCTGACACACCCGTGTCCGCGGCTTCTGGTGAAGCCGGGGCTGGGTGCCGGTAAATCTGTGGGGTTACATCAATCGTGCTGGATGTACCTGTATTCGGTTGTGGTTCCTGTTGTTGGTTGGGAACCGCATAGTGGACGCGTAGCATATGATCTTCACCCTCCCCGGGTCACTGGTTCGTGGGTGGGGGTTTCCTGGTTGCCCGGGATTCCCTGTCACCGTTGAACGGGTGGGGGTGGGTGTGTGGTGTAAGTTGTCGGCTTATTAGTACCGGTCAGCTTCACAGGTCGTTAGTCCCTGCTTCCACATCCGGCCTATCAACCCAGTGGTCTGGCTGGGGGCCTCTCACACACAAGGTGTATGGAAATCTCATCTTGAAGCAGGCTTCCCGCTTAGATGCTTTCAGCGGTTATCCCATCCGAACGTAGCTAATCAGCGGTGCACTTGGCAGTACAACTGACACACCAGAGGTTCGTCCGTCCCGGTCCTCTCGTACTAAGGACAGCCCTTCTCAAATTTCCTGCGCGCGCAGCGGATAGGGACCGAACTGTCTCACGACGTTCTAAACCCAGCTCGCGTACCGCTTTAATGGGCGAACAGCCCAACCCTTGGGACCTACTCCAGCCCCAGGATGCGACGAGCCGACATCGAGGTGCCAAACCATGCCGTCGATATGGACTCTTGGGCAAGATCAGCCTGTTATCCCCGAGGTACCTTTTATCCGTTGAGCGACGGCCATTCCACAATGTGCCGCCGGATCACTAGTCCCGACTTTCGTCCCTGCTTGAGATGTCTCTCTCACAGTCAAGCTCCCTTGTGCACTTACACTCGCCACCTGATTGCCGACCAGGCTGAGGGAACCTTTGGGCGCCTCCGTTACTTTTTAGGAGGCAACCGCCCCAGTTAAACTACCCATCAGGCACTGTCCCTGACCCGGATTACGGGCCGAAGTTAGATATCCAGAGTGACCAGAGTGGTATTTCAACGATGACTCCACGTGAACTGGCGTCCACGCTTCACAGTCTCCCACCTATCCTACACAAGCCACACCGAACACCAATACCAAACTATAGTGAAGGTCTCGGGGTCTTTCCGTCCTGCTGCGCGTAACGAGCATCTTTACTCGTACTGCAATTTCGCCGAGTTTATGGTTGAGACAGCGGGGAAGTCGTTACTCCATTCGTGCAGGTCGGAACTTACCCGACAAGGAATTTCGCTACCTTAGGATGGTTATAGTTACCACCGCCGTTTACTGGGGCTTAAATTCCCAGCTTCGTCCCACGCAAGCGTGAAACTAACCGGTCCTCTTAACCTTCCAGCACCGGGCAGGAGTCAGTCCGTATACATCGTCTTGCGACTTCGCACGGACCTGTGTTTTTAGTAAACAGTCGCTTCCCCCTGGTCTCTGCGGCCCCGATCCGCTCCGGCGAGCTAGTCGCCATCACGGTTGGGGCCCCCCTTCTCCCGAAGTTACGGGGGCATTTTGCCGAGTTCCTTAACCATAATTCTCTCGATCGCCTTAGTATTCTCTACCTGATCACCTGTGTCGGTTTGGGGTACGGGCGGCTGGAACCTCGCGCCGATGCTTTTCTCGGCAGCATAGGATCACCAAATTCCCCCATACGGGGGTCCCATCAGATCTCAGGCCCGTGATCGAACACAAGAACGCGGATTTGCCTACGTTCTGCCCTACATCCTTAGACCGGGACAACCATCGCCCGGCTTGGCTACCTTCCTGCGTCACACCTGTTAATACGCTTACCTCCCGAGATCAGGTCCCGCGATCCACAAAAAACCACGTCACCACAAGGGTGGGCGGTCATGCTTCTGGCGGTTAGTATCCCTCGATCAGTATTGGCGGTTCTTCGCCGGTACGGGAATATCAACCCGTTGTCCATCGACTACGCCTGTCGGCCTCGCCTTAGGTCCCGACTTACCCAGGGCAGATTAGCTTGACCCTGGAACCCTTGATCATTCGGCGGACGGGTTTCTCACCCGTCTTTCGCTACTCATGCCTGCATTCTCACTCGTGTGGGCTCCACCGCTGGTTTACACCGCGACTTCACTGCCCACACGACGCTCCCCTACCCATCCACACCCCTGAACTCAGGAGAACAAGTCTCCGGCTTGGGATCTATGTGAATGCCACAACTTCGGCGGTGTACTTGAGCCCCGCTACATTGTCGGCGCGGAATCACTTGACCAGTGAGCTATTACGCACTCTTTCAAGGGTGGCTGCTTCTAAGCCAACCTCCTGGTTGTCTGGGCAACTCCACATCCTTTCCCACTTAGCACACGCTTAGGGGCCTTAGTTGGTGGTCTGGGCTGTTTCCCTCTCGACTATGAAGCTTATCCCCCACAGTCTCACTGCTGCGCTCTCACTTACCGGCATTCGGAGTTTGGCTGACGTCAGTAACCTTGTAGGGCCCATTAGCCATCCAGTAGCTCTACCTCCGGTAAGAAACACGCAACGCTGCACCTAAATGCATTTCGGGGAGAACCAGCTATCACGAAGTTTGATTGGCCTTTCACCCCTACCCACAGCTCATCCCCTCCATTTTCAACTGAAGTGGGTTCGGTCCTCCACGACGTCTTACCGTCGCTTCAACCTGGCCATGGGTAGATCACTTCGCTTCGGGTCTAGATCACGCCACTGCAACGCCCTATTCAGACTCGCTTTCGCTACGGCTTCCCCACACGGGTTAACCTCGCGACGTAACACTAACTCGCAGGCTCATTCTTCAAAAGGCACGCCGTCACAGAAACTAAGTCTGCTCCGACGGTTTGTAGGCACACGGTTTCAGGTACTATTTCACTCCCCTCCCGGGGTACTTTTCACCTTTCCCTCACGGTACTGGTCCGCTATCGGTCATCAGGGAGTATTTAGGCTTACCAGGTGGTCCTGGCAGATTCGCACGGGATTTCTCGGGCCCCGTGCTACTTGGGATCCTCTCCAAACGGCGTCACGCATTACGGTTACGGGACTTACACCCTCTCCGGCCGGGCTTTCAAACCCGTTCACCTATACGCACGCACTCATTTCACCAGTCCGGCAGAACTGGAACGGAAAGTCCCACAACCCCAGTGATGCAACGCCCGCCGGCTATCACACACCACTGGTTTAGCCTGATCCGCGTTCGCTCGCCACTACTGACGGAATCACTATTGTTTTCTCTTCCTGTGGGTACTGAGATGTTTCACTTCCCCACGTTCCCTCCACGTACCCTATGTGTTCAGATACGGGTCACCCGGTCACTCGCGCGCCGGGCGGGGTTTCCCCATTCGGACATCCTGGGATCACAGTTCGGTTATCAACTCCCCCAGGCTTATCGCAGATTCCCACGTCCTTCTTCGGCTCCTGATGCCAAGGCATCCACCGTGTGCCCTTAAAAACTTGACCACTAAGATCAAAAACATATCGAGAAAACCAGGCCCGAACATGACGTCCGAAACCAGATTTATCTTAGAAATTGCTTCTTTTTAAGATGCTCGCGTCCACTATGCAGTTCTCAACCAACAACCCCGACACACCCCCACCCACCCCCGAAGGGACGAGCGCGGCATGCGCAGGAAAACCAGAAACAACCAGACCCCACACCCCCACCCACCAGGCACCGACCACACCACCCCCACCCCACCCACCGGACAGACACCCGAAGGCACCCGCACCAGAGAAGAGGAACAGAAACGACGCAACCGGCACAACCAGCACGCACAGAACATGAGGCCCTGTTATCTCAGGACCCAACAGTGTGCCAAACAGTAAACCCGGTCATCCCCCACCAGCAGCGCTTTCCAGAACCCCCCCGAAGAAGGGAACGTACTCACAACCGGCACGACGACCACCAGGCACCTATCCGTTGATATTCCACCCATGAGCAGCCCACCGCGGGACAAACGCCCGCGCTATGAGCCGTACTCCTGCGAACCACACCCCCACCACACAGGACAGGGACGAACGGTTCGAGGCGCTCCTTAGAAAGGAGGTGATCCAGCCGCACCTTCCGGTACGGCTACCTTGTTACGACTTAGTCCCAATCGCCGGTCCCACCTTCGACGGCTCCCTCCCACAAGGGGTTAGGCCACCGGCTTCGGGTGTTACCAACTTTCGTGACTTGACGGGCGGTGTGTACAAGGCCCGGGAACGTATTCACCGCAGCGTTGCTGATCTGCGATTACTAGCGACTCCAACTTCATGAGGTCGAGTTGCAGACCTCAATCCGAACTGAGACCGGCTTTTTGGGATTAGCTCCACCTCACAGTATCGCAACCCTTTGTACCGGCCATTGTAGCATGCGTGAAGCCCAAGACATAAGGGGCATGATGATTTGACGTCGTCCCCACCTTCCTCCGAGTTGACCCCGGCAGTCTCCCATGAGTCCCCGGCATAACCCGCTGGCAACATGGAACGAGGGTTGCGCTCGTTGCGGGACTTAACCCAACATCTCACGACACGAGCTGACGACAACCATGCACCACCTGTAAACCGGCCACAAGTGGCTGACACATCTCTGCATCATTCCGGTTCATGTCAAGCCTTGGTAAGGTTCTTCGCGTTGCATCGAATTAATCCGCATGCTCCGCCGCTTGTGCGGGCCCCCGTCAATTCCTTTGAGTTTTAGCCTTGCGGCCGTACTCCCCAGGCGGGGCACTTAATGCGTTAGCTACGGCGCGGAAAACGTGGAATGTCCCCCACACCTAGTGCCCAACGTTTACGGCATGGACTACCAGGGTATCTAATCCTGTTCGCTCCCCATGCTTTCGCTCCTCAGCGTCAGTTACAGCCCAGAGACCTGCCTTCGCCATCGGTGTTCCTCCTGATATCTGCGCATTTCACCGCTACACCAGGAATTCCAGTCTCCCCTACTGCACTCTAGTCTGCCCGTACCCACCGCAGATCCGGAGTTAAGCCCCGGACTTTCACGGCAGACGCGACAAACCGCCTACGAGCTCTTTACGCCCAATAATTCCGGATAACGCTTGCGCCCTACGTATTACCGCGGCTGCTGGCACGTAGTTAGCCGGCGCTTCTTCTGCAGGTACCGTCACCAACCCAAGGGCCGGCTTCTTCCCTACTGAAAGAGGTTTACAACCCGAAGGCCTTCATCCCTCACGCGGCGTCGCTGCATCAGGCTTGCGCCCATTGTGCAATATTCCCCACTGCTGCCTCCCGTAGGAGTCTGGGCCGTGTCTCAGTCCCAGTGTGGCCGGTCACCCTCTCAGGCCGGCTACCCGTCGTCGCCTTGGTAGGCCATTACCCCACCAACAAGCTGATAGGCCGCGAGTCCATCCAAAACCACAAAAGCTTTCCACCAACACCGCATGCGCGGGAAGGTCGTATCCAGTATTAGACCCGGTTTCCCAGGCTTATCCCAGAGTCAAGGGCAGGTTACTCACGTGTTACTCACCCGTTCGCCACTAATCCCCCCACAAGTGAGGTTCATCGTTCGACTTGCATGTGTTAAGCACGCCGCCAGCGTTCATCCTGAGCCAGGATCAAACTCTCCGTAAATGCATTACAGACACAACGACAGCACCCGGGAAAACGGGCACCACCACTGCACAAAATTCGAAACCAGCCAAAAAAACCAGCCACCACACACGGGGGTGCGGCAACCAGCCAATTCAACCAATCAACAAACAATCGGTATCAACAAACTTGGCACACTATTGAGTTCTCAAACAACAGGAACAACCG